>NZ_CP090122.1:0-1462086 GCF_041941675.1 Terrabacter sp. BE26
TGTCCTGGGAGGGTGCCCAGGGCCGGACCTCCTTCTGGGCCAAGGCCGTTGCGCCGGTGGACTGGGGCCCGTGCCGGCCGGCCGACCTCAACTGGTCGCGCGGGGTGGCGGCCTACAACCCCCGCCGTTGCGCCACCTACCCCTCGGTCAAGGCTCCGGCCGGGGCCAGCGCCCTGCTCAAGGAGCTCGTCCCCCGCTCGGGCATGGTGCTGCGTGCCGGCATGACGGGACCGGCCGTGACGACGCTGCAGAAGGTGGTCGGCGTCACTCCCACCACCGGCTACTTCGGCACGATCACGACCGCCCGCCTCAAGACGTGGCAGAGCCGGCACGGGCTGCCCGCCAGCGGTGTGGCGTACGGATCGACATGGCAGGCGATGCTGACCTCCAACGGCATGCGCCGCTGAGCTTCCCCCGCCCCGCGCCGACGGTGCGGCGTCGACACGGTCGACGCCGCGCCGTCGGCGCTCGACAGGGCTGACGGCGCGGTCGTCGCCCAGCTCAGGCGGCCCCGTAGGCACGGTCGACGGCCGCGCGCACTCCGCGGTACGGCCAGCTGACCGCGAGCAGCGCGGTGAGCCCCAGGCACACGGCAGCGCAGATGGCCACGCCGGCGTGGGCGCTCGAGTACTGGCCGACCCAGCCCGCCGCCACGTAGGTCACGCCTGCCGCGGCGACCGAGACCGAGCCGGCGAGGCTGAAGATGCGTCCGCGTAGGGCCGGCTCGGTCACCAGGGCGAAGGTGGCCTGCAGCGGCACCATGAACGCCTGCATCACGCCGGACAGGAAGAACAGCGCCGTGACCACCCAGATCGGCGGGTGCAGGACGGTCAGCAGGAGCGGGATCGGCATCGCCAGGGCCATCGGCAGGATGGACCGGTTCTGGGCCACCACGTCCCGGCGCCCGACGAGCAGGATCCCGACGATGGCACCGAGGATCGGCGATGCCATGAGCACGCCGCCCCACCCGCCGGGACCGGCGATGGGCAGGGCCAGCGCCTCCGGTGCCACGATCCCGAGACAGGCGATCGCGCTCAGCGTCATGAGGCGCGCGAGCACCGGGTGGTGCGCGAGGTCGCCGGCGGCGCCGGCCAGGTCACGCGCGAAACCGCGCAGCCCTCGGCCACGTTCGCCGGTGATCGGCTTGAGCTCCACCACGAAGGCGATGACGACCGCGGTCACGACGAACGTGACGAGGTCCAGGAGCAGACCGGTCTCGGGTCCGACGAGGGCGATCAGCCCGCCACCGACAGCGAGCCCGATCGCCTGGTTGACCTGCTCGGACATCGACCCGAGGGCCACGGCCTTGGCATAGAGGTGACGGTTCTGCACCAGGTCGGTCAGCAGCACCATGAAGGAGGCGGTCGAGGCACCACCGATCAGCTCGAGCAGGAAGAGCACGAGGAACAGGAGCCCGTAGCCGGACCCGTTGAGCACGAGCAGCATCAGCCCCAGCACGCAGGTGGCACGCAGCAGGTGCGACCAGATGAGCACCCACTTGTAGGGGAACCGGTCCACGAGCGGACCGAGGAGGCTGCGACCCAGGAAGGTCGGCACCATGCTGACGGCGAGTGTCGTCGCCGTGGCCAGCGGCGAGGTCGTGCGCTGGTAGACCACCGCGGCGATGGTGATGCGGGCAATGAAGTCGCCCCACATCGACAGCGCGTTGGCCAGGAAGATCGGGAGGTACCGAGGGACTCGGAGGACGGCGGCGTAGGTGGGCGCGCCGGGCTCGTTCCCCTGGGTTGGACTCACGTGGCGACGCTACCCCGAGGGGTGGAGTCGTAAAAGTTGAAATCAGTGGCATGTCTGGCACGTCGGGCGATACGGCGCCACAGCTCCGCCAGGGCCGCGCCCTCGCCGGCCGGGCGGCCCATGATGCGGCCGATGCCGTCGAGGTCGCGCAGGTCGGACGGCACGCTGTCGATCGCCTTGCCGCGCCACAGGACGCCGGCGTTGCGCATGCGCGCGCCGAGCTGCCACGCCTCGCGAAGTGCCACCACGTCCTCGGCAGCGACGAGGCCCTCGTCACCGAGGGCGGTCAGGCCCGCCATCGTCCCGGTGACTCGCAGCGCCGGACGGTCGTGTGCGTGCTGCAGCTGGTGCAGCTGCACCACCCACTCGACGTCGGTCAGTCCACCGCGGCCCAGCTTGAGGTGGGTCCGCGGGTCGGCGCCGCGCGGGAGCCGTTCGCTCTCGACTCGGGCCTTCATGGTGCGGATCTCGCGCACCTGCTGTTCGGTGATCCCGCCCTCGGGCCAGCGCAACGGGTCGATAAGCCGTCGGAACTCGTCGGCCAGCTGCTGCGGGCCGGCGATCGGCGTGGCACGCAGCAGCGCCTGGAACTCCCACGTCTGGGCCCACCGCTCGTAGTAGGTGCGGAACGAGTCGAGGCTGCGCACGAGTGGGCCGCCCTTGCCCTCCGGGCGCAGGTCGGCGTCGAGCCCGAGAGCCGGGTCGGCACCGGGCGCGGAGAGCAGCTTGCGCAGCTCCTGGACGACGAGCGTGGCCCGAGCCTGCACATCCTGCTCGGACGACCCGTCGTGCGGCTGGTGCACGAACATGACGTCGGCGTCGGAGGCGTAGCCGAGCTCGCCCCCACCGAGGCTGCCCATCCCGACGACGAGGACGTCTCCCCCGAGCGGCACGCCCTCGCGGCGTTCCACCTCGAGGATCGCGGCGTCGAGGGCCACCTGGATCGTGGCCGCCGTGAGGTCGGTGAGCGCGACACCGACGCCCTCGAGGTCGAGGAGCCCGAGGAGGTCGCTCATGACGATGCGCAGCAGCTCGTGTCGACGGATGGCGCGGACGGCGCCCACCGCCTCCGCTGCGGAGTCACGTCGCCCGGCTGCAGACCGCATCGTGGCGGTCAACGCCTCCCGGCTGCGCGGGACGAGGCCGTTGTCGTCGCCGAGGATCGAGACGCTCTTGGGGGAGCGCACCAGCAGGTCTGCGGCATACCGGCTGCGGGCGAGCGTGTGGGCGAGCCGCTCGGCGGCCCGTCCCTCGTCGCGCAGCATGGCGAGGTACCAGTGGGTGGTGCCCAGCTCGTCGGACACCCGACGGAAGGACAGCAGCCCCGCGTCGGGGTCGGCCTCGTCGGCGAACCAGCCGAGCATGACGGGCAGGAGGGTGCGCTGGATGGCGGCCCGGCGGCTGACGCCGGTGGTGAGCGCCTCGATGTGGCGCAGCGCGCCCGCCGGGTCGCGAAAACCCAGCGCCAGGAGCCGCTGCCGTGCCGCCTCGGGACTGAGCCGAGCCTCGGTGGGGCTGAGCTTGGCGGCGGCGGCGAGCAGCGGTCGGTAGAAGAGGCGCTCGTGCAGCCGCCGGACCTCGCGCGCCGACGCCTGGCGGTCGGCGACCACGGCGCGTTCGGGATGGGTGCGATGGCCCATGGCCCGACCCAGCCGGCGCAGGTCGGGCTCGGCCACCGGCATCAGGTGCGTGCGGCGCAGCCGGTGCAGCTGGATGCGGTGCTCGAGGCAGCGCAGGTGGCGGTAGGCGCGGTCGAGCGTCGCGGCGTCCTCACGCCCGACGTAGCCGCCGCGCGCCAGCGCCGCCAGGGCTTCGAGCGTCGTCGCGGACCGCAGGCTGGGGTCGGTGCGGCCGTGGACGAGCTGGAGCAGCTGCACGCTGAACTCGACGTCGCGCAGGCCTCCGGGGCCGAGCTTGAGCTGGCGGTCGGCCTCGTTGGCCGGAACGTGCTGCTCGACGCGGCGCCGCATCGCCTGGACGTCCTCGACGAAGTTGGGGCGGCCGGCCGCCTCCCAGACCATCGGGGAGATCTCGGCCTTGTAGCGCAGCCCGACCTCCTTGTCACCGGCCGAGACCCAGGCCTTGAGCAGCGCCTGGAACTCCCACGTCTTGGCCCAGCGCTCGTAGTACGCCTTGTGGCTGGCGATGGTCCGCACGAGCGGGCCCTGCTTGCCCTCGGGCCGCAGGGCGGCGTCGACGGGCCACAGGCTGCCCTCCGGGGTCGGCGTGGAGCAGGCCCGCATGAGGGCCGTGGCGAGGGCGGTCCCCACGCGGAGGGCGGTGTCCTCGTCGGCGCCCTCGGCCGGCTCCGCCACGAAGATGACGTCCACGTCACTGACGTAGTTGAGCTCGCCACCGCCGGTCTTGCCCATGCCGATCACGGCGAGACGGCAGGCCTCGTGACCCGGGCCATACTCCTCGCGCGCGATGACGAGGGCCGCCTCGAGCGCGGCCTCGGCCAGCTCGGCCAGGGCCTCGCCGACCGCCGGCATCTCAGCGAGCGGGTCGGGGCAGGTCACGTCGAGGGCAGCGACCCGCAGGAGTCCACGGCGGTATGCGATCCGCAGCGCGTCCAGAGGGGCGCGCTCGCCCCGTTCTTCGCCGACCGCACGGACGAGGTCCGCACGGGTCTGGTCACCCGCGCGACGCTCGGCCCGCGCCGCGTCGAGCCAGTGCTCCGGGTGGCGCACCAGCTCGTCCACCAGGGCGGACGACGCCCCCAGCACGCCGAGGACGCGCTCGCGACCGACGCCGGGAGACGCGAGCTCGGCCGCGAAGGCCGAGATCCCCCACTCCGGAGCGTCCTCCTCCCGGGCCAGCGACTCGGCGACCCGCACCAGACCCAGCAGGCACTGGTCGGGGTCTGCCGTGTCGCCCATGACGGCAGCCAGCTCGTCAAGCTGACCGCCCGTGACCGCGGCCCGCAGCGGCAGCAGGGCGTCGTCCCGGATCAGTCCGGCGGCCCTGTGGGCGTCCGCGAAGCCGAGACGCGCCAGCGAGCCCTCGGTGGTGGTCGTGCGTGTCGTGCGGGAGGCCATGCGTCAGAGCCGCGGCAGGTAGCGCTCGAGCTCGAAGCGGGTGACCTCGTGACGGTAGTCCAGCCACTCCTGGCGCTTGTTGCGCAGGAAGAACTCGAAGACGTGCTCGCCGAGCACCTCTGCGACGAGCTCGCTGTCCTCCATCACCTCGAGCGCCCGTCCGAGGGAGGCCGGGAGCGGCTTGATGCCCATCGCCCGCCGCTCGGCGTCGGTGAGGCTCCAGACGTCGTCCTCGGTCTCCGGCGGCAGGTCGTAGCCCTCCTCGATGCCCTTGAGGCCCGCCGCCAGGAGCACCGCGAAGGCGAGGTAGGGGTTGCAGGCCGCGTCGAGCGAACGCACCTCGACCCGGGTCGACTGGCCCTTGTTGGGCTTGTGCATCGGCACGCGGACCATCGCGGAGCGGTTGTTGTGGCCCCAGGTCAGGTGGGCCGGGGCCTCTCCCCCGCCCCACAGCCGCTTGTAGGAGTTGACCCACTGGTTGGTGACCGCGGCGATCTCGGCACCGTGACGCATCAGCCCGGCGATGAACTGCCGGCCCACCTTGCTCAGCTGGTAGGGCGCCCCGGCCTCGTAGAAGGCGTTGGAGTCGCCCTCGAAGAGGGAGAGGTGGGTGTGCATGCCGGAACCCGGGTGCTCCGAGAAGGGCTTCGGCATGAAGGTCGCGTAGATGCCCTGCGTCAGGGCCACCTCCTTGACCACGGTGCGGAAGGTCTGGATGTTGTCGGCCGTGCTCAGGGCATCGGCGTAGCGCAGGTCGATCTCGTTCTGCCCCGGCGCGCCCTCGTGGTGGCTGAACTCGACGGAGATGCCCATGTTCTCGAGCATCGTGATGGCGGCACGCCGGAAGTCGTGGCCGGTGCCGTGCGGCACGTGGTCGAAGTAGCCGGCGTCGTCGACCGGGATCGGCCGGCCCTGCGGGTCGCGACCCTGCTCGAGCAGGAAGAACTCGATCTCGGGGTGGGTGTAGAAGGTGAAGCCGAGGTCTGCGGCCCTGCCGAGCGCGCGCTGCAGCACGTGCCGCGGGTCGGCGAAGCTCGGCGAGCCGTCGGGCAGCAGCAGGTCGCAGAACATGCGGGCGGTGCCGGGCGGGTCACCGCGCCAGGGCAGGATCTGGAAGGTCGAGGGGTCCGGCTTGGCCAGCATGTCGGCCTCGTAGACGCGGGCGAACCCCTCGATGGCGGAGCCGTCGAAGCCGATGCCCTCGGCGAAGGCCCCCTCGAGCTCGGCCGGGGCGATCGCCACCGACTTCAGCGTGCCGAGCACGTCCGTGAACCACAGACGGACGAAGCGGATGTCGCGCTCTTCGATCGTGCGGAGCACGAACTCTTCCTGACGGTTCATGTGTCGATCCTGCCGCATGGCTGTTTCGGGGATGTTGCGAGACACGGTCTTCCGGGACCACCGGCAGGGCGTATGCCGTGTGGCGGGCATGCGAAGGGCCCCCGGGACGAGTCCCGGGGGCCCTTCACCTCGTCAACCGAAGGTCACTTGAAGTCGACCTTGACCTCGAGCTCGTTGCCGCCCTGACGGGTCTTGGCAACGGTCATCGTCGTGCCGGAGCCGGCCACCTTGGTGGACGCCCACGGGTTGTCGGCCGTCCAGTAGCGGTTCGGGTCGCGGTCGTCGAAGGTCGGGATCGCCGGCTGCGACGGGACCTTCGTGGCGACGCCGTTGCGGTGGAAGGTCACCGCGTCGGTCTTCTCCTGGCCGAACGTCGCGTCGAACGGCTGGCGACGGTTGCCGAGCATCGTGCGGGTGCCGTTGGCGTTGTTCAGCATGATCGGCGCGGGGCGGGCGTCGACCGGGAGGATCTCGCCGCCACCGGGGTGGGCCGACGTGTTGTTGTCGGTGTACTCACCGTTGGCAAACCAGACGAGCATGCCGTTCTGGTACGGGAAGCGCTCCACCCAGTCGGGCTTGCTGTTGCTCCACCCGAAGTTGTACGGGCCGGTCTTCAGCGTCTTGTCGTAGCCGCTGTAGGTGCGGTTCTCGGCGAAGTAGAAGTCCTGGACCTGCTTCGAGGTGGTGCCGTTGCTGATGGCGAAGCCACCCTTGGCGACCCACTCACCGACGCCGGACTCCACGTCGTCGACCGGGCCGGTGACCCCGTCGGTCGTGACCGCGATGTCGTCGACGAACGCCTCGCTCGAGACGCCACCGTCGGTCGCGACGCGGAAGCGGAACTGGATGCCCTGGCCCTTGTAGGACGAGAGGTCCCACGTCTTCTGCGCCCAGCCGAATCTACCGTTGACGGGCTCACCGACCTGGGTCCAGGTGACGCCCTTGTCGGTGGACACCTCGCCGTACAGGTAGTCGTAATCCGGCTCGAGGTTGCCCTGCACGTAGGCGCTGATCGAGGCGGACGAGGTGGCCTTCGTGAGGTCGACCGGTCGCGACAGCGTCGAGTTGAGGTTGTCTCCGAAACCACTCCACCACTCGGCCTTGCCCGAGTGCGGGGTGTTGCGCTTGGTGGTGACGGTGCGCCCGGGCAGCGGGACGACGAGGGCCTGCACCGAGTCGCTCTTGGTGGCGAGGTCGGCCTGGCTCAGCTTGACCGTGGTGTCCGTGCCGTACGGCACGACCTTGTGGTCGAGCCAGCCGAGCTGGAGCTTCTCCCACGGGCCCATGTAGCCGGGCGTGGTGCCGATGGAGTCGGTGCCGTGGTTGAGCCACGAGCCACCGCTCATGAGGGTCCAGAAGGCGGTGCTGTTGTCGCCGCCCTGGGTGTCGTAGAGGTCGGGCAGGCCGAGGTCGTGGCCGAACTCGTGCGCGAACACGCCGAGCCCGCCGTTCTCGGGCTCGGTGGTGTAGTCGCCGATCCAGATGCCGGTGTCACCGATCTGGACGCCGCCGAGCTTGTTGCCCTCCGGACCGGTCTTGCCCGCGTTGTTGGAGTAGGCGTACCAGCGGTGCGACCAGATGGCGTCGGCGCCCTGCGCGCCGCCACCGGCCTCCTCGCCCTCACCGGCGTGGATCGCCTGGAAGTGGTCGATGTAGCCGTCGGGCCGGTTGTAGACGCCGTCACCCTGGGAGTCGTAGCGGTCGACCTTGTCGAACTGCTGCAGGTAGGTGCGGATCTCCGCGGTGGTCTTGCCCGCAGCCTTCTGGGCGTTGAACCAGGCCTGCGCCGTGTCGTTGATGTAGCTCCAGTAGCCATCGGCCGCGCTCGTGCCGTCGGTGACGTTGCCGTCGGCGTCCGTGACGGGGTTGTGGCCGTACCGGGACTCGTTGTAGGGCACGGTGACCCAGTCCGAGACGTCGCCCTTGGCGAGGAAACGGCCGTTGGACAGCTTCTGGTAGAAGTCCCGGAACGACTCGCCGGTCCCGAACATCATGTCCATGTAGTGCTGGCGGTTGAAGTCCTTGGTCCAGTACGTCGAGTTGTCGTCGGTGGCATTGCCGTCCCACTTGCGGTCGGGCTGGGCGATGGTGTTGTGCCCCGGACCGGCCGCGCCACCCGTGGCGGGCATCGTCTTGTCACCGAAGTCGGTGAGGATCGTGAAGATGTCCTCCTCACGGTTGACCGGGTAGTTGACGTACTTGGACTTCTTCGGCTTGCCGTTCTTGTCCTTGCCCTTGTCCTTGACCTCGATGACGCGGTTGCCGTTGATGGTCTTGGTGGTCGCCTCGCCCTTGAGGAGCTTGGCGACGGCGTCCTTCCGCTCAGCCGTCTGGGCGTCGGCGAGCGGGTTGGGCAGGTTGTCCGGGCGAGAGGCCGCGGCGGCCGCGGGGTCTCCGCTCACCGGGGCCTTGGCAATCGGCGTTGCCTGAGCCTGCATCGGCGCGGTGAGCCCGGTGACGACGAGCGCCCCCACGGCCAAGCCCGAGACAGCACTCCAGTGGCGCTTGTTCACGTGAATTGTCCTCCTGGTCACTAGCGCCGCAGTCGGCGCCTCAGGTATGCAAACACACATCACAGACAATGTGGCGCCAGCATTCAGAAGAATTGGAAAAACTTGTGCCGCAACGGGGTTCGTGGCCTGAAACCTTAAATTCTTCGTAAAGAACTGCACCGCTGATCTAGGCGCCGAGGGCCTTTGGACATATAGGAGGTCCGCTCAACGTCAAGGAATGGCGTGGCTATGCTCGGGCCCATGAGCGCAGGCCCCGAGGAGCAGAGTCCCTACGGTTCCGGGGCCGGCGGCGACCGCCCGGCCGACGCCGCGGCACCCCCGCGCAAGGTCCGCATCCCCCACCTGCAGGCCATGAAGGCCGAGGGACGGCGCTGGGCGATGCTCACGGCATACGACATGTATGCGGCAGAGATCTTCGACGAGGCCGGCATCCCCGTGCTGCTCGTCGGGGACTCCGCCGGCAACAACGTCTACGGCTACGAGACGACGGTGCCCGTCACCCTCGACGAGATGGTCCCCCTCGTGCGCGCCGTCGCCTCGGCCGCCCGCCGCGCGCTCGTGGTGGCCGACCTGCCCTTCGGCTCCTACGGCGCCTCCATAGAGCAGGGCTTCGCCAGCGCGGTGCGCCTCATGAAGGAGGGTCGCGCCCACGCCGTCAAGCTCGAGGGCGGCGCGGCGATGGCTCCGCTCGTCAGAGCCCTCACCGGCGCAGGCATCCCCGTCATGGCGCACGTCGGCTTCACCCCGCAGAGCGAGCACCAGCTCGGCGGCTACCGGGTGCAGGGGCGCGGTGACGCAGCCGACGCGCTCGTCGAGGACGCCCGGGCCCTGCAGGACGCCGGCGCCTTCGCCGTGGTCCTCGAGATGGTGCCGGCGCCCGTGGCAGCCCGGGTCACCCAGTCGCTGGACATCCCGACGGTCGGGATCGGCGCAGGAGCCGGGACCGACGCCCAGGTGCTCGTGTGGAGCGACTTCGCCGGCCTGCGCAGCGGTCGCTCGCCCCGCTTCGTCAAGAAGTACGCCGACCTGAGGGGCACCCTGCTCGACGCGGCACGGGCGTACGCCGCCGACGTCGAGTCCGGCGCCTTCCCCGACGCCGCGCACTCGTTCGAGTCCTGACTCCTTCACCGGCCCCTACGTGACGGCTGCGCCCACCGGCTCCCGGTCGGTGGGCGCAGCTGTCATTCAGCCGCCGTCAGGCGTCGTGGTCGGCAGAGCCCGAGCCCCGCTCGTTCCACTCCCGGTCCTCGGCGTCCCACTGCTCCGTCTTCTTGTGGGCCGTGTCGAGCGCGGCCCGCGCCGCGGCCTCGGTGGGGTACGGGCCGAGCACCTGCTCGCCCCGGCTGCGGTTCTCGTCGGTCTCGACCTGACCGGTGTCGACGTTGTACCAGAAGCTCACCTGCGCACTCCTTCTCTGTGACGGCCCCGTGGAGCGGTCCGGCCATTGGGCGCCGCTCGTGGACGCCATCCGTCCACGACCTAGACTCCACCGTATGCCGTTGCTCCAACCGCGGGTGTCCCCCCACGCTCTGAGTCCGCGACGCCCCGTCCCGGCCACGATCGGGCGGCCTCACTACGTCGACGTGGCGAGCTTCCGCGAGGACGGCGACGTGCGCATCAAGGACGCCGAGACCATCGAGAAGATGCGCATCGCCTCGCGCATCGCCGCGACGGCGATGGTGGAGGCCGCCAAGGCCATCGCCCCCGGGGTCACCACCGACCGCCTCGACGCGATCGCCCACGAGTACATGCTCGACCATGGCGCCTACCCGTCGCCGCTCGGCTACAAGGGCTTCCCCAAGTCCGTGTGCACCAGCGTGAACGAGGTCATCTGCCACGGCATCCCCGATGCCCGCCCTCTCGAGGACGGCGACATCGTCAACATCGACGTGACGGCCTACATCCACGGGGTCCACGGCGACACCGACGCCACCTATCTCGTCGGCGACGTCGACGAGGAGTCTCGGCTGCTCGTCGAGCGCACGCACGAGGCGATGATGCGCGGCATCCGCGCAGCACGGCCCGGGCGCGAGATCAACGTCATCGGGCGGGTCATCGAGAGCTACGCCAAGCGGTTCGGCTACGGCGTGGTGCGCGACTTCACCGGCCACGGCATCGGCCTCGAGTTCCACTCGGGCCTCATCGTCCCCCACTACGACGCGGCCCCCCACTACGACACGGTCATCGAGCCCGGCATGACCTTCACCATCGAGCCGATGCTCAACCTCGGCACCCACGAGTGGAACATGTGGGACGACGGATGGACCGTCGTCACCCGCGACGCCGGTCGCTCGGCCCAGTTCGAGCACACGATCCTCATCACCGACGACGGCAACGAGATCCTCACACTGCCCGAGGCCTCGCCGGTCGCCTAGGCTTCCCGCGGCGCAGGCACGCCTGCACTCGCACCACCAGCACCACAGCACGATCGACCACGTCCTCGACAAGGAAGCAGGGACCATGGCCAGGAACGGCAAGCCCCTCGGTATCGACATCGGCGGCAGCGGCATCAAGGGCGCTCCCGTCGACCTCAAGAAGGGCGAGCTCGCCGGCAAGCGGCTCAAGATCCTCACGCCGAAGCCCGCCACTCCTGACGCGGTCGCCGAGGTCGTGGACCAGGTCGTCGACCACTTCGCCGACGTGACGGGCGACTCACCCATCGGCGTCACCATCCCGGCTGTCGTGATCCGCGGCACCGTGCTCTCGGCCGCCAACATCGACCCCTCCTGGATCGACACGGACGCCGAGGCCCTGATCCAGGAGCACACCGGTCGTGCGGTCACCGTCCTCAACGACGCCGACGCCGCCGGCCTCGCCGAGCTGTACTACGGCGCGGCCAAGGGCGTGCAGGGCCTGGTCATCCTGACGACGCTCGGCACCGGCATCGGCAGCGCCATCATCCAGAACGGTTGCCTCGTGCCGAACTCGGAGCTGGGTCACCTCGAGATCGACGGCTACGACGCCGAGGACCGGGCGGCGTCGTCGGCCAAGGATGCCGAGGGGCTGTCGTGGGACGAGTACGCCGAGCGGCTGCAGACCTACTACGAGACCATCGAGAAGCTCTTCTCCCCCGACCTCATCATCGTCGGCGGCGGCATCTCCAAGGACAGCGACGAGTTCCTGCCGAAGCTCAAGCTGCGCTGCCCGATCGTCCCGGCCCAGCTGCTCAACCAGGCCGGCATCATCGGCGCCGCGCACCTGGCCGTCGACCTGGCCGCGGCTCCCTGATGCGAGTGGTGCTCAGTGGCGCCGGGGGGCTGCCGCGCCGCTGAGCCGCAGCCGCACCCGTGGACGGAACCCGGCGCTGGTGAGCGCGCTGCCGGGTCAGCCGCGACGGAGGGCCGACAGCAGCTCGGGCGCGCGACGGTCGTAGAGCCGCGCACCGAGCTCCGCGCCCACGAGCGCCACGACGCAGCCGAGGGCCGCACCGACGGCCGCGGCGGTCCAGCACGCCGGCGTGGAACCCCGCCACGCCAGCCAGCCGAGGACCAGCACGGGCGAGGCCAGCGCGAGCGTCCCGAGGCTGGCGAGGGACTGTGCGGCGAGGGTGATGCCCGCCGCGCCCGGGGGTGCGTTGAACGGGCTCTCGCCCGACTCGGGGACCGGGTAGGGCAGCACGACGCTCATGACGCTGGAGACGGCATACCCCGCGCCGAGCAGGGCGACGGCGACACCGAGCACCGCCGGCAGCAGGTCCCAGCGTCCCGTCACACCGACCCCGACGAGGGAGTGCAGGGGCACCAGCACCGCTGCCAGGCACAGGTCGGGAAGGAGCCGCCCGCGTCGGTCGTCGCGACCGGACAGCCCCGAGACGATGTGCAGCCACAGCGCGTCCGACTCGTAGGCGACACCGTTGTGCCCGCTCCAGCCGTCCAGAAAGGCGACGAGCGGACCCATGAGCAGCGGCGTCCACGGCAGGTCGCCGGTGTAGTACGGGATCAGGAGCGCGAAGGGCACGATCGGCGTCATCGCCATGCTGATCTGGTAGCGGGGGTCGCGGCGCCAGTAGGTCAGCACCCGAGCCCCCACTGCGCCTGCCGGGCTGGGAGGCAGCCGCCCGAGCAGCCCCAGGTCGTCAGCGGAGGAGGAGCCGGAGTCCGTGCGGGACACGGCGCGTGGGTTGTCGACCTCGTTGCGCAGGGCCCGCGACCACAGCCGGAAGAGGACCGCCAGCAGCCCGACGGCGAGGAGCAGCCGCACCACGCCGCGGAGGAGGTCACCGGCCGCGACATCCCCGGGAGCCGCCCAGGCCCAGCCCAGCGGTGACCACGCCACCACGGCGGCTGCCGTGGCAGCGCCATCGGCAAGGTCCTCGCCCAGGTTCGCCACGACGGAGACCGCCGGCCCGATGACGACGAGCAGCAGCAGCCCCAGTACCGCGATGGCGTCCCGACCCCGACGGCTCGAGATGGCCTGGTTCAGCACCGCGGAGACCCAGCGGCTCGTCGTGACGGCGGTCAGCAGCCCGGTGGCCGTTCCCAGCACCGCGGCCGACGTCGAGGCCGCCGTCTGCGACCAGGCGACCAGCACCCCCGCGCACAGCACCATCGAGGCGATGGCGGGCAGCCCGACCAGGGCTGCCGCCAGGAGCCCCACGGCGAGGTCGCGGTGCGGGACCGCGAAGGTGGCGAACCGCTTCGGGTCGAGCGTGGGGTCCGAGCCGAAGGAGAAGAGCGGCACCACGGTCCAGAGGACGATCCCCGCAGCACCGGCCAGCGGGATGACGATCCGGGCCTCGTCGAGGGATCCGCGGAACGACGCGAGGATCACCGTGAGGCCGAGCACGAGGATCGCGAAGTAGAGGACGCCGATGACTGCACCGATGGTCTGGGCCCTGCTGCGGCGGAAGACGTTTCGCAGCAGCGCGAGCTTCAGTCGGACGAGGTGCGCAACCACGACAGCCCCACCACCTCGGTGGACCCTCCGACCAGGTCGACGAACCGCTCCTCGAGTGGGCGGCCCGCCCGCACGTCGTCGAGCTCCCCTGCGGCGAGGACGAGCCCGTCGGAGATGACCGCGACATGGCTGCAGGTGCGCTCGACGAGGTCCATGACGTGGCTCGAGAGCACGACGGTTCCGCCGGACTCGACGAACCCGGAGAGGATGCGACGGATCGTCGCCGCCGAGACCGGGTCGACCGCCTCGAACGGCTCGTCGAGCACCAGGACGCGCGGGGCATGGACGAGGGCCGAGGCCAGCGCGACCTTCTTGGTCATGCCGGCCGAGTAGTCGACGACGAGCTTGCCCTGCGCGTCCGTCAGCCCCAGGGCGGCCACGAGCTCGGCAGCCCGCTCCGACGCGAGCTCGCGTGGAAGCCCTCGCAGCAGGCCGGCATACGTGATGAGCTGCAGTCCGGTGAGCCGGTCGAAGAGCTTGAGCCCGTCCGGCAGCACGCCCACGACGCGCTTGGCCGCGACGGGGTCGGCCCACACGTCTCGCCCGAGGACGAACGCCTGCCCGGCGTCGGGTCGCAGGAGCCCGGTCACCATCGAGAGGGTCGTCGTCTTGCCGGCGCCGTTGGGGCCGACCAGGCCGAAGAACGAGCCGCGCGGCACGTCGAGGTCGATGCCCTTGACGGCGATGAGGTCACCGAAGCGCTTGCCGAGCCCGCGCACGGCGATGGCTGGTCCCCCGGTCGGTTCTCCTTGCGGCTCAGTCAGATCCGCCACGTCACTCATGTCGTCCCCTGTCGCCGCGCGTCAGAAGTTCGTGGACTCGGCGTCGCGCAGCGGGGTGTAGGTCAGGCCCTCGACTCCGGAGAACTGCTCGATGTGGCCGGAGTACATGCGGTGGCCGACCTCGCTCAGCAGCGCGTCGTGGATGGGGATGAAGACCTTCGGCGCGACGCGGCCGACGAACGCGATGGAGTCGCGGCTCGCCGCCCACGGGGCGTTCAGCGGGTGGGCAAGCACGTCGACCTGCCCCGGCTCGCCGTCGTACGCGTCGCCCGGGTGGAAGAGGGAGGGCTCGCCCTGCGCCCTCAGCACGACACCGACGTTGGGGATCCGCGGCATCGCCGCGTGGTTGTATGCGTGCAGCTCGCCCACCGGCGAGATCGTCACGTCGCCGACGGCGAAGTCCTCACCCTGGCGTGAGGGCACCGCGGTCAGGCCTTCGTCGCGGAGCTTCTCGGCCGTGAGGGGGTCGGTGTGGACGCTCGCTCCCGGGTTGGCCCGCAGGAGCGGCGAGACCCGCTCGGGGTCGAAGTGGTCGAAGTGGTTGTGCGTCACGATGACCGCGTCGAGCCCGGTGAGCTCTTCGAAGCCCGAGGAGAAGCTGCCCGGGTCGATGAGGATGCGACGGTCGGCGGCCTCCACTAGGAGGCAGGCATGTCCGAGGTGAGTCACACGCATGAGCCCACCCTAGCCACGCCGGGTCGACTCCTCGCGGTCCTCCACGTCCGCCACGTCCGCCGGGCGGTGCGTCACGGCCCGGCGGGCGCGCAGGCGGCGCAGGCGCGCCCACGCGGTGGACTGGCGGGCAGGCAGCCGGACCGGCGCGTCGCCGGTCGGGACGACCGCCGACTCCCGGGCGGACTCCAGCTCACTGAGCGCGCGCAGGGAGTCGCTGATCAGGGAGCCGTAGACCGGCCACTGCTCGGGGTCGTCGAGAGGCGTGCGATGGACCTCCTCGCGCAGTTCCGTCAGCACGGTGAGCGCGGTGGCGACGGAGTCGTCGAACCTCTTGGTCGCCGCCTCCTCGTGCCGGCCGAGCTGCGAGACGGCCGCGGACATGGCGGCCAGCGCGTCGGCGAAACGAGCGAGGAAGGTCGCCGAAGGCGCAGGGTGGTGCTCGGCACCGTCGGCGGCGTCCACGAGCGTGCGCCCGATGCCGGTCACCTGCCACAGCGCCCTTCGCAACGTGGTGACGGTGCGCTCGTAGCCCTGCCAGTCGACGTCGGCGGGGCGCAGGTTCTGGCGCAGGTTGAACCGCGTGCTCTCCCGACCCGTACGGATGTCGTCGAGGACGAGCGGCGCCTTCTCCACCATGTCCGTGCCGTCGCGGTACCACCCGCGTGCCGTGTCCGCGTTCCAGTCCCCGCGCAGGCCCTCGGCCATCTGGGCGAGCAGGTCGCGCACCTGCCGGGCCAGGGCCGCGACCCGCTCTCGCGGCTTGGTCAGGTGCAGTGGCGCGAACACGATGGCGTTGGTCGCGACCCCGATGACACCACCGGCGATCGTCTCGACGATGGTCAGGTAGGTGAACTGCTCGTCCGTGCCCTTGGCGGTGATGAGCGAGAGCAGCACCATGGCCGGGACCTGGATGCCGTGGTCACCGAGGCGCGACCAGCGCCCGATGACGAGGGCGACGAGGATGACGCCGAACATCGTCCACCAGTGGACGCCGAGGACGTTGGCGACGACCCAGGCGACCCCGAGCCCGAGCACGACCGCGGCGATGCGCTGGGCGCTCGCGAACAGCGACCGCACCATGGTGTGGTCCACGACGAGCAGGGCCGCCATCGGGGCGTAGAAAGGGACCGGGCTGTGCAGGACCCGAACCGCGAACTGCCAGGCGACCACCGTAGCGACTGCGGCCTTGAGCAGGAGCAGCAGGGCGTCGCGTTCAGGGCCCGGGCGGTGCAGCGCCCGCCGGAAGGCTCGCCACCGCTCGGTCGTGTCGTCGCGCCACTGGCTCATGCGCTATGACCGTCGCAGCCGATAGGCCGGGCGAGAGGGTGCCGGTGCTGCATCGTTCACCCCGCCACCCTAGGGGGCCGAAACAGTCGTTCTCGACGGCAGTGCCCACCCGACCGGTCACCCGAGCCGGGTGGGGCTCCAGACCTCAGTGGGACCGCCGCTCGGCTGCCTCCTCGAGCGCCCGCTTGTCCACGTCGTCCATGGCACGCGTGTCGCGCGGCTCGGCGAACGGCTCGAGGTCCTCGGGCTGGCCCGCCGCGATGGCGCGGCTGCGGTCGAGCTCGGCGTTGACCTCGGCCCCGAGCAGGATCGCGATGTTCGTCAGCCAGAGCCAGACGAGGAAGACGACGACGCCGGCCAGCGACCCGTACGTCTTGTTGTAGGAGGAGAAGTAGGCGACGTAGAGGGCGAAGAGGCCGGAGACGACGAGCCAGATGACCACGGCGACGAGGCCGCCGGGGCTGACCCACTTCACGCCGCCCTGCTTGGCGTTGGGGCTGGCCCAGAAGAGCACCGCGAAGAGCATCGAGACGAGGACCAGGAGCACCGGCCACTTCAGGATGCTCCACAGGGTCACGGCGGTGTCCCCCGCGCCGACGAAGTCGCCGAGCTGCTGGGCGACCGGTCCGCTCACGACGACGATGACGGCGCTGACGCTCATGACGACCACGGCGAGGACGGTGACGCCGATCCTGATCGGCACCGTCTTCCAGATCGGACGCCCTTCGGGGATGTCGTAGATGACGTTGGAGGCGCGCATGAAGGCCGCGACGTAGCCGGACGCCGACCACAATGCGACGAGGATGCCGAGGACGGCGCCGAAGCCGGCTCCCTTGCGGTTCGACTGGGCCTGGGTGATCAGCGTCTGCACGAACTGGGCGCTGGAGCCCGGCGTGAGCTGCTTGACCTGGCCCACCACCTGCGTGGTCGCGTCCGGGCCGAGGAGACCGAGCACGGCGACGAGCACGACCAAGGCCGGGGCGATCGACAGCAGGCCGTAGTAGGTCAGCGCCGCGGCGAGGTCGGTGAGGTTGTCGCGCTTGAACTCGCCCCTGGCCCGCTTGACCACCGCCAGGAGCGACGACTTGGGCAGCTCCGTCGGGCTGTCCGGCGCGTCGTGACGGCTGGTGTCTCTTTCCGTTGCCATGCCGGGGTCGTACCCAGTGACCCGGGGAGGACCCACGGCGGGTCGGCCCGCGGAAGGAATGGAGCGCTGCCGGTCACCCAGGGGGCGGCCCTCCGTGCGGGCCCGGTGGTGAAGGATGGTTTGCTCGTCTGGGTACGACAGCAGGACCGTCAGTCCGCTGGGTGTCGGGCGACCGGAGGGAGATTCGAAGGATGGTGACCGACAGCTCTGAGCTGATCGCCGGGCGCTACCGACTCATGGACCGGATCGGCTCCGGCGGAATGGGGCACGTGTGGCTGGCCTGGGACGAGCGGCTCAACCGCGCCGTGGCGGTCAAGCAGCTGCACTCCCCGGTGGGCCTCGGGGAGGCGGATGCCGCGGTCGCACAGGAGCGGGCGATGCGCGAGGCGCGCAACACCGCGCGCCTGCACCACCCCAACGCGGTCCCGGTCTTCGACGTCGTCGACCACGAGGGCCGTCCCTGCCTCGTCATGCAGTACCTCCCCTCGCAGAGCCTGCAGGCCGTGCTCCGGGACCGGGGGCCCCTGCCGGTGCGTGAGGTGGCCAGGCTCGGCACCGAGCTCGCGGCGGCCCTGGCGGCGGCGCACCGGGCCGACCTGGTGCACCGTGACGTCAAGCCGGGCAACGTGCTGCTGGCCGAGGACGGCACCGCACGCATCACGGACTTCGGCATCAGCCACGCCCTCGGGGACGCCTCGCTGACCTCCACCGGCATGGTGACCGGCACCCCCGCCTACCTCGCACCCGAGGTCGCCCGGGGCGGGCCCTCCACTCCCGCCTCCGACGTCTTCTCGCTCGGCGCGACGCTCTACGCCGCCCTCGAGGGCGTTCCCCCGTTCGGCAGCGGTGACAACGCCATGGCACTGCTGCACCGGGTGGCCTCGGGGGACATCACACCGCCGCGCGAGAGTCCCCTTGCGCCGGTGCTGCTGCAGATGCTGGCCCCTTCCCCCGAGGGGCGGCCGACGATGCAGGAGGTGTCGCGGGCCCTCGGCGACGTCGCTGCCGGCCGATCCGACGGCGCGGAGCGGCCGAACCGTACGCGTCCCCTTCCGGTCCCGCCGCCCGCCGCCACGGCGACCGGGGACGGCCCTGACGCGCCCGACACCCGGACTGCGAGACTGCCTGCGTATGCGGCCCCAGCGGCCGTGGCGGATGTGCACGGCGTCCCCCCGGCGACCCCGGGTGCCGGACACGCGTCCGACCGCAGCCGGAGCGACGTCGCGACGCCCGGGAGCGCTGCGTCCGAGGCCGCGCCACGCGGTCGGAGGCGAGCGATCCTGGCGCTGCTCGTGGTGTTGCTGCTCGTCGGCGGTGGCCTGCTCGCGTCGTCCCTGCTGCGCGGTGCACAACCGGATGGAACCGCCAGGCCTCCGGTCGTCGCAGGCTCGAGCAAGCCGAGCGAGACACCCCGGGCGAGCACCTCGGCTCCCTCGTCGTCCACCGCCGAGGGGCCGGCGCCCTCGACGACGCCGGCGAACACTCCGACGCCGAAGGCGAGCACGTCGTCCCCGGCGCCGTCACGGCCGAGCACGACCGCCGGCGGCGGTCCCGTTGCGGGCGACCCGGCCCGCGCCGTCCGGGACTACTACCGCCTGCTCCCCGGCGACACCGACGCCGGGTGGGCCCGACTGACGGATCGGTACCGCGCAACGACTGCTCGCGACCGAGCCACCTACGACAGGTTCTGGGCCTCAGTCGACTCGGTGAACGTCAGCCAGGCCAAGGCGTCCGGCCCCAGCTCTGTGGTGGCGACCGTGCGCTACAACTTCAAGGACGGGCGGCGGTTCGAGGAGCGCACGGCGTACACGCTCGTGCGCCAGGACGGCGTGCTCAAGATCGACACGTCCTCGGTGCAGAGCAGCCGCCAGCTCTGAGGCGTCGAACGTGTCCGACGCGTCACGTCACTGGCAGCGCCACATGACCACGGCGTGCGCCGAGTGGGCCGGACGGTTGCGGGAGGCGCCCACGGGCGCGACGGCGCTGGTGGTGCACACCCGGGCCAGGCGCTCGAGCATGGCAGCCCGCTCGCTGCCGGTCATCACGGTCACAACGGCATCGTCCTCGGTCGAGGTCACTGTGCTCATCGCGGTTCTCCCTGGTCGCGTCGACCGGCGTTCGCTCCAGCCGGTGTCCCAGGGGTAGGTGTACCAGTCCTGGTGGGCGAAATGCCGCCGAATGCCCGGGTTTCGACAAGAAAGTCCAAAGAAAGGTGCAAGACCTCGATCGGCACGACGCTCAGGCGGGAGCGGCACGCTCGACGAGGATCGCCAGGCGCCGGAGCGATTCCTGGTTGCGGCGGTGCAGGACCGGGTCGCGCAGGGCCCGTGGGATGAGGAGCGCCGGACCCTTCGTCGCGTCCTCCTCCATCGTCACCTCCGTGCCGTCGCCGACGGCCCGACACGTGATGCGCACCATGCCCTCGCCCGAGGGCCAGGCCCGCACGCTCAGCTCGAGCAGGGTGGGCGGCTCCGATCGCACGACGGAGGTCGTGTCGTCGATGAGCACCGGCCAGGCGCCCACCGAGTGGTGCATGGTCGCGCCGGGCGCCGGCCAGTCGGGAGAGACGTCGCGCACCCGCGACGCCCCGACGACCCACTGGCTGTAGCTCCACGCGTTGCCCAGAACGTCGAAGACCTGCTCGGGTGTGCCGTGGATGATCCGGGTTGTCGTGCTCACGAGCGCCTCCAGAGTGTTCGGGTCTTGTGGTGCCACAGTGCGGCGCGGGCGGCGTTGGCCCCGCAGGCGCCGTGCACGCCTCCGCCCGGGTGGGCGGACGCCGATGCCAGGTAGAGGCCCTTGACCGGCGTCTCCGGACGGCCGGAACCGGCGACGGGCCGGAAGATGAGCTGCTGCTGCAGGTTCGCGGTCCCGCCGTTGATCGCCCCGCCCACCAGGTTGCGGTCCATCGACTCGAGCTGGTGCGGACCGAGGACCCGCCGTGCGGTGATGCGGTCGCGGAAGCCCGGAGCGCGGCTCTCGATGCGCTCCTCCAGGCGCTGGGCCATGGCGTCGAGGTCACCCTCGTCCCAGGTGCCGTGCACCGGGCGGACGCCCTCGTGGCCCGCGGCAGCATCGCCGCGGACCTGCTGCGGCACATGGGTGTACGCCCAGAGGGCCTCGCCGCGCTCGGGCACTCGACTGGCGTCGGCGACCCCCATCTGCCCGACGAGCATGAAGGGCCGCTCGGGCACGAGGCCGGCGGCAACCTGGCTACCGGTCAGAGTCATGTCGTCCAGCGAGTCGCCGATGTGCACCGTGCCCGGCTCCTTCTCGGGGGCACCCTCCCAGGGGACGGGTCCGTTCAGCGCCCAGTCGACCTTGACGGTCGAGGGGTCCCACTCGAAACGGCTCATCCGGTGGCGCAGCCTCGTCGGAAGGTCGTCCCACGGCACGAGCCCGCCGTAGAGCGCCGGCGCCGACACGTCGGCGAGCACCGCCCGGCCCACGGGGATCTCCCGTGAAACGGTGCGGACGGCGACCGCGCGACCGCCGTCGACGCGTACGCCCTCGGCCTTCTCACCCAGCAGGACCTGTCCGCCCTTGGACTCGAGCCGTCGCACCATGGCGCCCGAGAGCTCGCCCGCCCCGCCGCGCGGCACGGGAAAGCCGACCGTCTGGCCCAGCAGGACGAGCAGCAGGCCCATGGCGGCGGACCCGGGCGACTCGAGGCTGATGTCGGCATGCGCAGCATTGCCCGCGACGAGCATCCGCGCCGCCTCGCCGTTGAAGAGGCGCTCGGTCAGGGCGCGGGCCGGCATGATCATCTCTCGCAGCAGCTCCAGGCCCCCCGGCCGCAGCACCCGACCGGCGAGACCCGCTCCCCCGCGCACGGGCGGGAAGGGGCTCAGCAGGCAGCGGATGACGTCGTCGCCCACCCGGTCCCAGGTGTCGCAGAGCGCCAGCCAGGCGTCACCGTCGCCCGCGGCCTGGGCCTCGAGGCCCGCGGCGGTCTCGCCACGGTCGCGGTGCAGCACGCCCCAGCGTCCGTCCGGGAAGGAGTGGCCCACGACGGAGGGTGCCTGGACCCACTCGAGCCCGTGCTCCTCGAGGTGCAGCCCGCGGATCGTGGGCGACCCGGCGGCGAGGGGGTAGAACGAGCTGAACGTGTCGTGCACGTAGCCGGGGGCCACCGAGGAGTCGCTGCGCACGGCACCGCCGGCGGTCTCCTGCTCCTCGAGCACCACGACCGACCAGCCGGCGTCGACCAGCAGGTTGGCAGCGACCAGCCCGTTGGGCCCGCTGCCGATGACCACAGCGTCCGTCGTCGTCACGATGTCCCCTCGCCGCTCGCCGCTGGTCCTGCCGCTCGGTCTGTACCCGCTGCGTTGAGCGGCCAACCGACGTGTGCGACGGGCGGCGAGCGCCAGGCCTCGCTGGAGAACCGCGACATGCCGGGGATGCACGCGTCGTAGATGACTCCCGGCGTCGACAACCCCATCTACCGTCAGGGGGCGTATGCCGGGGGCCCGGCGATGCCGCACGGCGCAGGGGAACGTCGAGGCCAGCTTGCCGCACGGAAGCGCCTCGACGGCGGGCACGGCGCCGGCCTCGGAGCCCTCTGGGACTGGCGGTCCGACGGCTGCGCCGCCTCGCCGGCTCGTGAGCGCCGGCGCCTGCTGGTCGCCCCAACGCCGAGCTCGGCTAGGTGGGGTGGGCCCCCGGCCCGCCGGCGGAGTGCGCCGCGGCGCCGGCGGCTGGGAGGCCCTCACCGGGGAGCCGCCCGGTCAGGCGCAGCTGGTCGGCGACCACCCGGAGCTTGACGTTGGTGGTCTGGGACAGGCGCCGCAGGTAGGCGAACGCTGCATCGGCGGTCATCCCGTAGCGCTCCATGAGGATGCCGACGGCCTGCCCGATCTCCTGCCGAGCCACCATGGCGAGCTCCAGCCGCTCAGCCTTGCGCGCCAGGCCGACGGTGGCCGCGGCGTGCGCGGCGAACGACGAGGCGAGCAGCACTGTCTCCCGCGGGAAGCAGCCTTGCTGCTCGGAGCCCAAGGTCAGTACTCCCACCGTCTTGGCCTCCCACACCATGCGCACCGACAGCACGCCGAAGAGGCCGGACGAGACGGCGCGCGCCATCACCTCCGGCCAGCGCGCCAGGTCCTCGGGGCAGCCCGCGTGCAGGCCGACGAGGGGGTCGTGGCTGTGCAGGGCGTCGACGCTCGGCCCCTGGTGCAGGGCGAACTGCAGCTCGTCGAGCTGGCGGGCCACCTCGCCGGTCGCGGCCAGGGTGCGCACTGCCCCTCCCCGCTCGAGAAGGCTGATCGAGACGTGCCCCACTCCGGGCACGGCGTGGGTGCTCGCGCGCAGCAGGGCCTCCACCGCGCCGGTCGGTGCCGCCTCCCCAGCGGATGGGGTCGCGGGTGAGGGTGAGGGTGCGGGTGCGCGCCGGATCGGGGTGACGTCGGGCCTGGCCGCGATGGAAGTGCTCGCAACGGCATTGCCTGAAACGTTCGTGCTCGCAACGTTCGTGGTCACACCGGCGGTGGAGCAGGGCGGCGTGACGCTGGCGTGCGACGGCAGCGGTTCCGGGCGTGAGAGGCGACCCTCGGCCACGGGGGCAGCGCCGAGCGCCGCGGTGGGGTCTTCACGGGTCGACTGATGTCCTGACGTGAGAGTCACAGCAAGTCCTCCGCGGGCGTGGCGGTCCCTCTTCCCTTGAAGGTGCCCTGCTGAACCGAACCTCGAGCCGGGAGCTTCGGCCCTTCGGATCACGTGCCCGTATCTCGGTCCAAGGTACACGGGAAGACGCTCGGCGGACGGATCAGGCACACGCCGATTCGGTGCGATTGAGCTCGCGTGGGATCGCACGGGAGACGTCGCGGGCCAGGAACCCCGGCGCCTCCTGCGCAAGCCGCTCACCGGCCCGGGCGTGGGCCCAGGCGCCCCAGGCGGCCGCCTGCTCCGGCGACGCTCCCCGCGCCAGCAGACCGGTGACCACGCCGGCCTTCACGTCGCCCGACCCGGCCGTCGCCAGCCCGGGCACGCCGGCGTTGCACGACCACGACTCGCCGTGCGGGGAGACGACGTAGGAGACCTCACCGCCGCTCAGGACGGCGGCCCCGGTGGCCTCCGCGATGGCGCGGGCAGCCCCCAGCTGGTCGTCCTGCACCTCGTCCTCGGACCGCTCGAGCATGGCGGCGGTCTCGGTGAGGTTGGGCGTCAGCAGGACACGGCCGGCGAGGTGGCGCATGCCGTCGAGGTTCCCGGTCAGGAAGGCCGTCCCGAGGGCGTCGAGGACGACCAGCGTGTCGAGCCGCGGCACGACCTGGGTCAGGAAGAGGTCGGCGCACTCCGGGTCGCCCATCCCGGAGCCCAGCAGGACGACGTCGGCCGCCTCGGCCAGCTCCACCACCCGGTCTGCACCGGCCACCGCCAGCTCTCCCCCGTGCAGGACGGGCAGTCCCTGCACGAAACCCTCGGGCAGGGCGACGCCGAGGGCGGCGGCCGTGTCGCTCGCCGTGGCGACCTGCACCTTGCCGGCACCGACCCGAAGAGCCGTCTCGGCGGCCAGGAGCACCGCGCCGGGAGTCTGGCGCGCTCCCCCGACGATGAGCACCCTCCCCCGGTCCGACTTGTCGCCGCCCTGTTCCGGCAAACCCCAGGAGCCCAGCAGGTCGGCGTCGATCAGGGTGGGGTCGTCTGCCATGTCAGGTGGTCCTCTCGTCCTGCAGCTCGGGCTGCTCGTGCTGCTCGTGCTGGTCGTGCTGCTGGTCGTGCCCGGCAGCTGGTGGGTCCGGGGCCTCCGCCTGGTGCGTGTCCTCGTGCGTCGAATCGACCGGCGAGGCCTCGAGGTATGCGGTGTCGGCGAAGGCCTCGAGCTGCAGGGCGCCGCTCGCCCTGCGGTAGCGCGTCAGCGAGCAGTTGGCGAGGGGCTGATGCCGGTCCACGTCGAGCAGGGTCGCCTCGTCGAGGCTCTCCAGGGCCAGCCGGAAGCTCATGATCACCACCTGGTGCGTGAAGACCCAGACCCGCCGATCGGGATACAGCTGGCCCAGGTCGCGCAGCACGTCGCGTACGCGCAGGGCGACGTCGGTCCAGCTCTCGCCACCGGGCGGCCGGTAGTAGAACTTGCCGAGTCGTGCACGACGTTCGGCCTCCTCCGGGTAGTGCTTGCGGATGCCGACGCCCGTGAGCCCGTCGAAGATGCCCAGGTCCCGCTCCCGCAGGCGCTCGTCGAGGAGCGGGTCGAGGTCGAGGGCGCCGCCCACGATGCGTGCCGTCATCTCCGCCCTGGCGTAGGGCGAGCTCAGCACGACGTCGGGACGGCCGGCCGTGCTCGCGACGTGGCGGGCCAGCACGTGGGCCTGTTGCTCGCCACGCTCGGACAGCGGGGTGTCCGGGTCGCGGGTGTCCAGCTGCAGCCGCCCGTCGCCACGGTCTCGCGCCTGGGCGTCGGCGACGTTGCCGACGCTCTCGCCGTGTCGGACGAGAACCAGCTCCTCCATGCTCGCAGCCCAGGGCGCGCTGCTGCCTCCGATGGCCATGCGTCTCCTCGTGGGGTCCGGTCTGGTCTGCTCTCGGTATCCGCCCGTCATGGGTGCTTCAGTGCCGCCGGGCGGACACCGGATCTGTACCCGGCCCCTCGACCCGGGAAACGACACCTTCGCCGCCGCTCGGGACCACGGAGCCAAGGATCACGCGGGAGCGTGACGAACCCTCGCCCGCCGCCCAGGCTGACCACCGGCGGAGAAGCGTTTCTCCCGAGAAGCGTTCCTCCGCCGCGGCTCTCGGGTACCTCTGACCTGAAACGGTGCATGTGGTGCACCGAAGAGCGGAAGAGAGGCGACGCATGCGATCTGCGTTCATGGTCATTGCGGCTTCGGCAACGCTCCTGGCCGGATGTGCGGGAGTCGGCGGCGCGAGCAGCGACTCAGGTGGGGGCAACGCCGGGACAGCAGGGAGCGCTCCCAGCGGAACCCTGAAGATCATGGGCTTCGGCGGCGAGGACGAGGTCGCGCAGGCTCGGGTCAACGCCTTCAAGCAGGCGTACCCGGGCGTGAAGGTCAGTAACGCCAAGGGCGACTTCGACGCCCAGCAGTTCCTCACCGCGCTGGCGAGCGGCAACCCGCCGGACCTCGTCTACATGGACCGCAACCTCATCGGCACCTACGCCAAGAAGGGGGCCGTCGTCCCCCTCGAGGACTGCATCTCGCAGCAGAAGATCGACACCTCGCAGTACCGCGAGGCCGCCATGCGCTCGGTGACCCTCGGCAACAAGGTCTACGGCATCCCCGAGTTCTACGTCGTCACGACCAACCTCGTCGACGCGAAGTCGCTGAAGGCCGCCGGACTGTCCCCCAGCGACATCCAGACCAAGGACTGGCAGGCGCTCAAGGCGACGTCCGACAAGCTCTTCAAGAAGAACGGCAACAAGCTCGAGCGCATCGGCTTCGACCCGAAGCTGCCGGAGTACTTCCCGCTCTGGGCCACGGCCAACGGCGCGACGATCATCAAGGAGGACGGCGCCCCGAACCTCAACGACCCCAAGGCGGTCGAGGCGCTCGACTTCGCGATCAGCCTGATCAACGACCAGGGCGGCTGGACCGCCTTCAAGTCCTTCCGCGACTCCTTCGACATCTTCGGTGAGAAGAACCCGCTCTCGGCGGGCTCGGTCGTCGCCTTCCCGATGGAGAACTGGTACGTCAACGTCCTGCGCGACTTCATCCCCAAGGGCCTGCAGCTCGACAGCACGCCGTTCACCGACCACGACGGCAAGCCCGTGAGCATGGTCGGCGGCAGCGCATGGGCCATTCCGAAGGGGTCGAAGAACCCCAACGCCGCCTGCGCCTGGGCCAAGACGCTGACCGACAAGGCCACCTGGATGAAGGCGGCGGACGCCCGCATCGCCAAGGTGAAGAAGGACAACAGCTTCTTCACCGGCCTCTTCACCGCCAACAAGCCGGCGGACGAGGCGATCAAGGCGAAGTACCTCACGAACGTGCCGGACGCCGGCTTCAAGCGCGCCATCGACAACCTCTACGCGACGCTCGACACCGCCACGGCCCTCAACCCGTCGCCGGCCGGCGCCGAGATCGACGCCGCCTGGCACAGCGCCGTGACCCGCGCACTCGGCGGCCAGCCCGCACAGCAGGCTCTCGACCAGGCGCAGAAGGAGGCAGAGGCAGCCTTCACGAAGGCAAACGGCAATGGCTGACCGGGTTCGCCCGGGCCGGCTCCAGCGACGAGAGGCCCGGGCGGCCTACGTCTTCATCGCCCCGTGGATCATCGGGTTCCTCGTCTTCACAGCGGCCCCGATGGTCGTGAGCCTGTGGCTGTCCTTCACGGACTACTCGCTCGTCGAGCCCGGTCATGCCGTGGGCATGGCCAACTACCAGCAGCTGCTGGACGACCCGCGCGTGGGCAAGTCCCTCGCCAACACGTTCACCTATGCCGCCATGTTCGTGCCGCTCGGCAATGTCGTCGCGCTGGGGCTGGCGATGCTGCTCCACCGCGTCGGCCGTGCGGCCGGCTTCTTCCGCACGGTCTTCTACCTGCCCGTCATGACGCCGGCCGTCGCGGCCGGGGCCATGTTCCTGCTCCTGCTGAACGGCCAGCGCGGCCTGCTCAACCAGGTGCTGGGCTGGTTCGGGATCACCGGGCCCGACTGGACGACCGACCCGGCGTGGCTCAAGCCCTCGCTGGCGATCGTCAGCCTCTGGACGGTGGGCGGCAGCATCATCATCTACCTCGCCGCCCTCAACAACGTCCCGCGTCAGCTCTACGAGGCCGCGCTGCTCGACGGCGCCGGCCCGGTCCGGCGCTTCTGGAGCATCACGCTGCCGATGATCTCCGGCGCGCTGTTCTTCACGATCATCACGCACACGATCGCGGCCATGCAGATGTTCGACCAGGCGTACACCATGTTCTACGGACCGCAGCAGAAGGCGACGGCCTCCGACGAGTCCCTCGTCTACATGGTCTACCTGTTCCAGAACGCCTTCGAGTTCTTCAAGATGGGCTTCGCCTCGGCGATGGCGTGGGTGCTGTTCGTGATCATCCTGGCCATCACGGTGGTCCAGGTCCGCATCGGCAACCGTTTCGTCTACTACGAGGGAGACACGCCCCGATGAGTGTCGACACCAGGCCGCTGCCGCCCTTCACCGAACCGCCGGACGAGCCCCAGGCATCGTCGCGATCGCTCTCGTCGACGGGCCCCGTGAAGGACCGGCGACGCCTCGGACCGGGGGCGGTGGTGCGCTGGTTGCTGCTCCTCGTGGCAACCCTCGCCTTCACCTACCCGCTCATCTGGCTGGTCAGCGCCTCGCTGAAGCCGAAGTCCCAGGTCTTCGACAACCGGCTGGTGCCCGAGACGTTCCAGTGGTCCAACTTCATCGCGGTCTGGGACGCCGGCCCGGTGCTGCGCTGGTTGCTCAACTCCGGCGTGGTGTCGCTCATGGCGGCCGTCACGGTGACCCTTTCGAGCGCCTTCGTCGCCTTCGGCTTCGCCTACTTCCGGTTCCGGCTGAAGGGCCCCCTCTTCGGCCTCGTGCTCGCGACCATGATGCTGCCGGGCGCCGTCACGATGATCCCCGTCTACCTGATCTGGCACCAGCTCGGGATGATCGACACCCAGGTGCCGCTGTGGGCGGGCAACCTCTTCGGCTCGGCCTTCTACATCTTCCTCATGCGCCAGTTCTTCCTCGGGATCCCGCGCGAGCTCTTCGAGGCGGCGCGCATCGACGGCTGCAGCCACCTGGGCCTCTTCCGCCGGATCGCCCTGCCGCTGTGCCGTCCCGCCCTGATCATCGTCTTCATCTTCGAGTTGCAGGCGAGCTGGTCCGACCTGCTGAAGCCCCTCATCTACCTCCAGACGGAGGAGTACTTCACGATGCCGCGCGGCCTCAAGCAGATCGTCGACGGCTTCGCGCTCTCGGGCGAATACCACTGGGAGATCGCGATGGCGGCCACTCTGGTGGCGACCTTGCCGATGATCGTGGTCTTCGCCTTCTGCCAGCGCTACTTCCTCGAAGGGCTCGCCACCACGGCGAGACAGGGCTGAGCCCTCTTCTCGGGGGCCCGTTCGGCTTCCAGCACGGGCACCGGGCAAATCGGTACCCCTGAGGTGCGCCTCACAGCTTCGGTGGGAAGGGCCCTTGTGTGGGCAGCAGGAGGTGGAGCCCTCAAACCAGTAATCCGGACATCCCCGGACGGTTCAACCATCCCTCCAAGCGGAGGCATGGAAGGCCCTCGCAACCAGCCGCAGCGTCCTCGAACGGCTCCGAATCAGAAGACCGTGTAGCCGCCGTCGATCGTCAGCACCGAACCCGTCATGTACGAGGACGCCTCACTGGCCAGGAAGACAACGGAAGGAGCAATCTCCTCGGGGGTGGCGGCGCGCAGTTGAGGGGTGTCGTCGATCCAGCGGCTCTTGAACTCCGGCCGGTCGATCGGCGTCATCTCGGTGCGGACGTATCCGGGAGCGACAGCGTTGACGCGCACCCCCATCGGCGCCCACTCCGCTGCCAGTGACTTCGTCAGATGATGGACGGCAGCTTTGGAGGCGTTGTACGCAGGCTGCCACTGGGGCCGGTTGACGATGTCGCCCGACATGGAACCGATGTTCACGATGACCCCTTCCCCGGCGGCGACCATCTGCTCCCCAAACACCTGGCACCCGTTCCACACTCCGGTGAGGTTGACGTTGATGACGTCGCTCCACTCCTGCTCTGTCACCTCAAGCGCCGGCCGGTGCGTGCAGATGCCGGCGTTGTTCACCAGCACGTCCACTCGACCGAAGGCTGAGCGGATGTCGTCGGCCGCCTCGCTCACGCTGCCCCGAATCGAGACGTCGCCCTGAAACGCCCGGCTCTTCACTCCCCTTTCCTCGAGTTCGGCGACGACCTCTGCGCTCTTGTCGGCGTCTCGAGCGAGAATCGCAACGGTGGCACCCGCCTCACCGAGCGCATGCGCGAAGGCCCTTCCCAAGCCACGGTTGCCGCCGGTGACGACGGCCACCTTGCCGTTGAGAGCGAACTTGTCGAGAACTGCCATGCTGACTCCTGAAGTGAAGGGTGATTATTCGTTCGGGGCAAGCCTCGACCATCGCCGATTGGCCAGCATCCAAACATCCAAGAGATGCGCGCCCGGGCCACTATGACCGCTGCCGCGGAAGAATCCCTTCACGCGTGCATCGTGCCACGAGTCCTCCCGACCCGATGCTGGTTACGCGCACATTCCGCTCGTCGGACGAACGTCCGACCATGCCGCTCCTTGGACGACCGGGCGTGCAGATGCGCGACGTGGGCTGACGCCAATCCGCAACCCAGTCCCCACCTACGGCACACTCACCTGGTGACCTACGACGCACCCCGTCCGGACGGACCTGCTCAGCCATTGCCTTCTTCGGCGCCCCCAGCCGGGTGGTACCCGGACGGCTCCGGACACGTGCGCTGGTGGAATGGCATTGCTTGGACCGACAGCACCATGCCGCAGGCCCAGCCGGACACCACTTGGGCGGTGCTTTCCCACGTCAGCTTCTTGGTCATGCCGATCTTCGCGCCGCTCGTTGTCCGACTCACCGCCGGCAAGCAGGATCCCTTCGTTCGGCACCATGCGACCGAAGCATTGAACGCGCAGATTCTCTTCACGATCGTATGGAACGTCCTCATCGGAAGCATGATCATCGCAACGGCGACGAGTAGCCCTGATGACCCGAATTCGCCAGCCTTCCTCTTGCTCGCTTTTCCCTTGGCTTTCGTCGCCGGCGCGGGCCTACTCGGAATGGCCATCCGAGGTGCCGTCCAAGCGAGCCGTCGCGTCTGGTGGCGCTATCCCGTGTCCATCCGCTTCGTGCGAGGTGCGCGCCAGACTGAGTCCTGAAGCCTCCACCGCCCCGATCACTGGTGCTGACGCCGGTCATCGGCGTTGCGCAGGAAATGCGGGCGGCTGTTCGACCATACCGCTCGTCGGACGACGTCCGATCATGCAGCTCTCCGAGCGTTGCCGAATAGCGGACGCTGATCACCTGTCGGCCTCCGGCCCGTCAGTTCGCTGCAGCTCACTCGATCGGTAGAGCAAGCTAACCTGACGAACACCAAGTCCACTACCAAGGCTGGCTTATGGGAGATCCAGTGACGAGACCTTGGCGGGTCGCCCTGGCCGGCGCCATCAGCATCGTCCTCGCCGCCGCAAGGACACGCAGTGTTTGGCGCCCAACTTCGACGAAGTGGTCTTCCGGACGCTTCCCCCGGAGCACACTGGCCGCATGGCACGTCGGAACCTTTGGTGCCTCGTTCTGGGGCACCGCTACCACCGGATGAAGTTGCGTGGTCGAACCATCCTGACATGCAAACGGTGCGGTGACGTCGACGTGGTCACCAAAGACATGGGCGGTCTTCAGTTCTAAGCCAGTCCGCGCCGCCTACACGCGATGGGTCCTCAGCTGATGCCGGGACTGCCACATACCTGCGTGTTAGGCGATCGACGGTGGCCAGCGATGCCTGCGCCACTCCTCCCAGGTCGCGAAGCCTGCTGGCGGGTCATCGACACGCTCACTACCGTCCAGCTCCCCCGCCGTCGGAATGCTGATGATCTCCGCCCAGGTGGCCAGTTCCTCGTCCGACATGTGCCAGGTCGTGTGAGGCTCCTCAGCTTGACGCCGGTCGAGTCGTCGCCGCTGCTCGGCTGGCATGAGCTCGAAGTAGCGCATCTGCACATCCGCACCGAGATCGGCCGCTGCCGCGCGAAGAGCCGAGCGCTCATCTCTTCCCCACAGGCCGTAGTCGATCACCACATTGATCCCGAGCTGTAGAGCGCGCAGCCCGATCTCGATGAGCCGTCCTTCGATCACGTCCGAGGCCGAGGGAGGGTTCGCGAGTCCGTACAGGGCCTTCACCCACTCATCCTTCGTGAGCCGAAGGGCCCTCTCCTCAATCTCGATGCGCCGCGCCGCGGTGGTCTTTCCGGTGCCCGGCAGCCCCACAGTCAGGAACAGCGTTGGTCGTGTCGACGTCACCTCGCCATTCAAGCGGTTGCCTCATGTCGCCGTCGTCCGACTATGCCGCTCGTCGGACGACGTCCGACCATGCCGTCCGCAGCACAGATGAGTGAGCCTCCGTGCAACCGGCACGGCATGATGAAACGCCGCGGGCCGGACAGGCCGACCTTGACCTCCATCGACGCGGATGCGCGGGGCAGCTCGGGCTGCTGGGACCCCCACTCGCGTCCGCAACGGTCAGGATCGTGAAACGCCGATCGCGCCTTGCCCGCAGCGTCGGCATCAACGAGAAGCGGCCGGTCTACGCGATGTTGTGGTTGACGTGGAAGAGGTTGTCCGGGTCGTAGCGACGCTTGACGTCCAGCAAGCGACGGTACTTGGTGGGCCCGAAGACCGCTTGCGGGTCGAAGCCGCGGTGCCCCGACGGCTCCTGTCCCTGGAAGTTGATGTACTGGCCGCCCGTCGCGAAGGGCGCCATGTCATCGGAGAACCCGCGGACGAAGGCGATCCGGGCGGTGTCGTCGGACGGCTCGTCCCAGAATCCGTAGATGTTCAACCAGAACCTGGCGGCGCGGTTGGGGAACGGGGTCGCGGATTCGGGCACGCGGGCGAAGGCGCCGCCGAGGTGGTGGACGTCGAAGGCGGTCCCTGGCCAGACCTGCTCGGTCCCACGGCGGCACAGGATGTCGATCACCTCGTCGTCGAGGCGGTCGAACGAGGTGTTGCGCCAGTAGGCGCGCACCCCCTTGGGCAGCAGCGGGTCGAATGCCGACTGCCATTCGGTCCACCGAGTCTCGCCGACCTGCTCCTCGTCGGGTGGAGCGAGCCGACGCAGCCGACTCACCAGGGCCTCCCCGGTCGCACGATCGGGTGAGGCCCAGGCGAAGCCGACGACCAGCAGTGGCTGGTCACCCAGCTCCGCGACGGGCGGCGGGGTGAGTGTCGTGGTGATCGTTGTCATGGGATCCGGCAGGTCACGGGTCCACTCCTGCAGCGCCGCCCACGCCGCCCGCCACCGGTCGGGCCGGTAGAGGAGGCTGCCGGTGAACAGCCTCGGGCCGTGGGCGTGGGCGCGGAAGGTGAAGGAGGTGGCCACGCCGAAGTTGCCCCCGCCGCCGTGCAGCGCCCAGCACAGGTCCGGATGCTCGGTCTCGCTGGCCGTCAGCGTGTCGCCGTCAGCGGTGCCGAGCTCGACCATGACGAGGTTGTCGGCGCTCAGCCCGTAGGGGCGGGTCAGCCAGCCGAGGCCTCCGCCGAGTGTCAGCCCGGCGATGCCGGTGCCTGACACCACTCCGATCGGGACGACGAGGCCGTGCGGCTCGGTCGCGGCGTCCACGTCGGCCAGCGTGGCCCCGGCCTCGACGCGCACGGTCCGCGCTGAGGGGTTGACTGCCACGTCGTGCAGCTCGCCCAGGTCGAGCACGACACCGTCGTCGACAGTGCCGTGTCCGGCCACGTTGTGGCCGCCGCCGCGCACCGCCAGGTCCAGACCGGCCTCGCGAGCGAACCGGATGGTCTCGGTGACGTCGCCGACCCCGGCTGCCCGGACTACGGCCCAGGGGCGGCGGTCGATCATGCCGTTCCACACGGCACGAGCCGCGTCGTAGCCGGGCTCGTCCTGCCCGGTCACCACGCCAGCCACGCGGCCGCGGAGGTCCTCAAGGTCGGGGCGCACGGTGGAGGCAGTCATGGCGAATCCTCATACGGCTGACAAGCGCTCACACCATGCTGCGCCGGCACCCACAACCGGTCAAGCGTCGCAGCAACGATGGCAGCACCGGTCGCAGCACTGATCGTGGCTGGGCTCACGCCGGTCCAGCCACGGCACTCGTGGCGGCCGCCAGCCGACGTTCTCATATGCCCCTGATGGTGCACGTTTGTTATGCCACCGGCAGCCACGCGCGAGTAGGCCGCTGCGCCGCAGTCGCGGCTCCGCCGTGCCCTGTCGAGGTCGAACCCTCCATGTGAGTGCCTGCCTGTGGGCGCACCGGCTCTGCCGGCGTGGCGAAGGGCCGGGCACCGTCGTGCCCGGCCCTTCGCTGGTACTGGCTCGCCGAGGTGGCGGGTCAGCCCTGTGCCTGCTCCTTGACGGTCTGTGCCGAGTCGGCGGCGCTGTCGCGCACGTCGCTGGCCGCCTGCTGGCCCTGCTGCCTGACGTCCTGGGCGGCGGACTGGGCCGTCTCCTTGACGCTCTGGACGGCCTCCTGAGCTGGCTGCTTGAGGTGGTCGGCCGTCTCGCCGGCGACGTCCTTGACGACGCCCTGGGCCTGCTCGACCACCGGCTGGGCCTTCTCCTTGGCGGTCTGCGCGAGCTGGCGCTCCTTCTCGGAGGCCGGCAGCAGCGAGCCGATGATCCAGCCCGCGCCCAACGCGATCACGCCTGCGGCCAAGGGGTTGCCCTTGGCCTTGGCCTGCACGGTCTGGCCGGCCTGCGAGGCAGCGTCCCCCACGGTGTGGGCCACGTCGCTGGTCGTACCGGCGGCTCCATGCGCGAGGTCGGAGGTCTTGCCACCGGCGTCGGACGCCGAGCCCATGACGCGGTCACGTGCCGCGGAGAATCGGCCCTTGACCTTCTCCGCCTGCCGGTGGGCCACCTGGCTCGGGCTGACCGACTCGCCGAGGGCGTTGACGTCGCGGCTGAGCTCCTCGCGGGTGCGCTCGATGTCGGCGCGGATCACGTCCGGGTCGTTCGTGCTGGTCGTCGTCGGGTAGTTCGTGGTCATCGAATCTCCTCGTTTCCCTTCAGCGCATCAGGGACCTTCTTGACGGTCTCCGTGGTGCGCGGCAGTCCCTGAATCTCCTTGATGAGGCTTCGGCCTCGTGCCGCGAGGACCGCCGCGACGATGGCCCAGACGACCATCACGATGACGGCAGCCCATCCCCTGCTGTCGAGCGCGCTGGAGAGGAACTCCCAGACCGCGATCGACAGGAAGAGCAGCGTCATCCAGCCGGCCAGTGCCGCTCCGCCGAACATCCCGCCGGCCTTGCCGGCGCGGGTCGCGGACTGCTTCGCCTCGGCCTTGGCCAGCTCCACCTCCTGGCGGATCAGCGTGCTGAAGTCGCGACTGATGTCACTGACCAGCTCGCCGATGGAGGCGTTCTGGGACTTCTCGTGCGAGCTCTCGTAGCCGGTCGGGGAAGCGGTCGTGGAGGCGCCGTATGCCGCCTCACCCGCCACGTGCGCACCCGCCTCGGGCTGCGCGTAGCCGGCTTGCGGGAAGCCGGCCTGCTGCGAGGAGACCGCGGGGTCCCCCGCCGCGTAGGCGTCGGCATACGGGTCGGTGGCGGGAGCGACACCCGACGTGGCCGGGTTTCCCAGGCCGCCAACGGGTTCCGGTCCGGTTCCGCCTTGTGGCCAGGTGCTCATCAGCGCACCCCGCCCCGGCCTTCGGGGAAGGCCTCGTCGATCGGGTCGATCGGGTCATCGAGTGGGTCAGCCGTCACGCCGCCGGTCATCGCGGTGACGGCGTGCGTGTCGCCGTCGCGGACTCCCACCGTGTACGGCTCGCTGCGGACCGGCGACTCCGACGGCGGGATCGCTCCCGCAGCGGAGGTCTGGGTCGCCATGGTGCCGTGGGTGCCACCCGCCCCGCCGGTGCTGGAGTAGCCCGCGGCGCCCGTGTAGGTCGCGCCGGTCTGGCCGCTGCCGTTGCTGCTGGAGCCGCCGTCGCTGGTCAGTCCACGGGTCAGGCGCCCGCCGACGACGCCGAGCACGGCGGCACCGATCAGGAATGCGCCCGGGCGGCGCCTCGCGAGGGAACGCAGCTCCTCGAGCATCTCACCCGGCTGCCGGTTCTCCATCCAGTCGGCCACCGAGTGCGCCCGGTCGGCCACCTGGCCCGCAGCCTGTCCGGCGATGCCCTGCTGCTCGGAGCTCGACGCCATCTGGTGCAGCTCGTCGGCGAGCGAGCGCACGCCCTGGGCGGCACGCTGGGCCTGCGTCGAGGCCTGGTCGTCGAACTCGCCGCGCAGCTGGGTGTAGAGGTTGCGCACCTGGTTCGTCGCTTCGTCAGCGATGTCCTTGGCCCCGGTGGCGGCCGTCTGCGCCACCTGCTGCCCGCTGTCCTTCGCGTCGGAGGCCACCGACTTCGCCTCGGACGTGGCCTGGTCGGCCACGCCGGAGACCTTGCCGCCGGCCGTCCCCTGGGACAGGGGCGTCGAACCCGCGTCGTAGTCGCCGGAGACGGCTGTGGGCGAGGTCGTGCCGACGGCCAGGTCGTCCGGCACGGTCGTCTCGTACGGTCGTTCGGTCATGGGTCTTGGTTCCTTCCATGCTCGCTCCTCCGGGCGGGGCCCCCTGCTCGAGCGGCCCGGTCGAGCTCGTGTTGCTGCATGTCGGGTACCCACCGGGACGCGAGCGCTAGCAGTTTCGTGGCATTGGGAGAAAGTGCTCTGGAACGGGTATGAGGCTGCGTTTCGCCACCCTGGCGCCCGGTGCACGGCCGGACAGGCCACCGTTCAGCCCTCGGCCGGCCGCTGCCTCAGCGCGCGGGCCGAGTGGGCGGCAACGCGCAGTCGTCGCCCGTGTGAGACACTCCCCCGCCCGCCCGGTGGCCCAACTCTCCTCACGTCACGCCGCCCCCATTCCTGGGCAGACCGCGCGCGAAACACTCGCTCGCGCAAGGCGATCGAGCCCAGTACCCATGCTCTTGGGTGAACCGGCGACGCGCCACACTCCCCTGCGCCACCGTGCTCCATCGCCTCGATCTGGCATGCGTTTCAGCTCGACCCAGCCGAACGTCACCGTGGCACGCTGCAGCCGCGTGCTGTCCATCTCCGACGGGGGCCTCACCTACGCGGTCGAGACGGCCTGACCATCCCCGTCGGCGCTGCCGGCTGGACCCCGATCCGGCTGGAGGTGCCGGTGACCGGGCCCGGGCCGCTGGGTACGACCAGACCGGCGGCCGGGGGTCGGTCGCCAACGCCGTGCTCTGAGACATCGAGAGAAGGAGTGTCATGTCGAACGACGCCATCGTCCTGCTCAAGGAGGACCACCAGGAGGTGCGCAAGCAGTTTCGTGCCTTCCGCAAGCAGGACCAGACGCCGGTGCAGAAGCAGGGCATCGTCGACACGATCCTGGAGCTGCTCACCGTCCACACCTACATCGAGAACGAGGTCATGTACCCCCGGGTCCGCGACCTGCTGCCCGACCTCGAGGACGACGTGCTCGAGTCCTACGAGGAGCACCACGTCGCCGACGTCCTCTGCATGGAGCTGGCCGTCATGGACGCCACGGACGAGCGGTTCGACGCCAAGGTGACGGTGCTCATGGAGAACGTCGAGCACCACATGGAGGAGGAGGAGCAGGAGTGGTTCCCCAAGGTCCGTGAGGGCCTGGGCCGCAAGCAGCTCCAGGAGCTGGGAGAGGAGCTGCTCGAGGCGAAGAAGCGCGCCCCGCGCCGGCCCGAGCAGCCCAGCGCGATGAAGAAGGCCGTCGACGCCGTCGTCAAGTGATCCCCGTGTGACAGGGCGGCGCCAAGGCGGCGCGACCGGGTACCTGTGAGGCATGGAACCGAGCCTCACCACCTCCGTCGCGCCGCCCAGCGCCGCCTCTCGTCTCCTCGAGCGCCTCGTCGAGGGGCGCGAGAGCCTCGACGCCCTGGGGGCGACCCTGCAGCCGGCGGCCGAGATGGCCCGCGGACGAGGGCTGTGGCGCCGCATCGTCACCGGCGAGATCCTGGGACACGCGGCGCACCCCTTGATGACCGACCTGCCCATCGGCTTCTTCAGCTCGGCCGCGCTTCTCGACCTCGCCGGCGGGCCCGGCGCCCGGGACGCCGCTCGCCGCCTCGTGGGAGCCGGCCTGCTCTCGGCGCCGGGGGCCGCGCTGACCGGGCTGGCCGAGTACGCCCCGCTGGAAAAGCGTCCCAAGCGGGTGGCTGCCACGCACGCCGTCCTCAACAGCGCCTCCCTCGGGCTGTATGCCGTCTCGTGGGCCCTGCGCCCCCAGCGGCACCGAGCGGGGGTTGCCTTCGGGATGGCCGGCCTCGCGGTGTCGGGCCTGTCGGCCTACCTCGGCGGTCACCTGGCCATCGGCGAGAAGATCGGCACAGCGGCCCCCGCCGAGGAGGCCGGCATCCCGCAGGTCGTCGATGCCCTCTGACCTCTCGGCAGTTCGCCGCCCTTCGCGGCGTGTCGTCTCGCGGCTCGTCCGGGCGGGTACAGGCCCGGCACCCCACCGAAGGAGATCGCTGTGGAAGAGCCGCGGACGCCACCGTCCCTGACCGAGCCGACCGAAGCGCACGACCCCTACCCTCCGCAGCCGGACCAGGGTGCGCCGGAGACGGTCACCGCGACCGGGAAGCCGACCGGCGCCCCGACCACCGCCCGGGCCCAGTCGGGTGCCTACCTCACGACGAGCCTCGGCGTGCGTCTGCGCGACACCGACCACTCGCTCAAGGCCGGTGAGCGCGGGCCGACCCTGCTGCAGGACCACCACCTGCGCGAGAAGATCACGCACTTCGACCACGAGCGCATCCCCGAGCGCGTGGTCCACGCCCGAGGCACCGGGGCGCACGGCGTGTTCCGCGGTTACGGCACGGCCTCGTCCGTCTCGGTCGCGGGGTTCCTCGCCGAGGGCGTGGAGACGCCGGTCTTCGTGCGGTTCTCGACGGTGCTCGGGTCCCGCGGCTCGGCCGACACCGTGCGAGACACCCGCGGCTTCGCGGTGAAGTTCTACACCGACGAGGGCACGTTCGACCTCGTCGGCAACAACATGCCGGTCTTCTTCATCCAGGACGGCATCAAGTTCCCCGACGTCGTGCACGCGGCCAAGCCGCACCCGGACCGCGAGATCCCTCAGGCACAGTCGGCGCACGACACCTTCTGGGACTTCGTCTCGCTGCACACCGAGGCCCAGCACCACACGATGTGGAACATGTCCGACCGCGGCATCCAGGCCTCGCTGCGGATGATGGAGGGCTTCGGCGTCCACACCTTCCGGCTCGTCGACGCCGAGGGCGGCTCGACGCTGGTGAAGTTCCACTGGAAACCCAAGGCCGGCGTGCACTCGCTGGTCTGGGAGGAGGCGCAGCTGGCGGCCGGCGGCGATCCCGACTTCCACCGGCGCGACCTCGCCGACTCGATCGAGGCCGGCAACTTCCCGCAGTGGGAGCTCGGCATCCAGACCTTCCCCGACACCCCCGAGCAGATGTTCGAGGGCATCGACCTGCTCGACCCGACCAAGCTCGTCCCCGAGGAGCTGGCGCCGGTGCAGCCGGTGGGCCTGCTGACGCTGACGGCCAACCCGACGAACTTCTTCGCGGAGACCGAGCAGGTCGCCTTCCACGTGGGCAACCTCGTGCCGGGCATCGACGTCACCAACGACTCGCTGCTGCAGGCGAGGCTCTTCTCCTACGTGGACACGCAGCTGACCCGCCTGGGCGGGCCGAACTTCAACCAGATCCCGATCAACCGGCCGCATGCACCCGTGAACGACATGCTCCGCGACGGCTTCCACCAGCACGCCGTGCCCAGCGGTGTCGCCCCCTACAGGCCGAACTCGCTCGACGGTGGCTGCCCCTTCCACACAGGGGCGAGCGGGCGGCCCTTCGTCGAGGTCCCGGCGGTGGTGCAGGAGAGCGCGAAGGTGCGCGCCCAGGCCCGCTCCTTCGACGACCACTTCTCGCAGGCGCGGCTCTTCTACCGCTCCATGAGCCCGGTCGAGCAGGACCACATCAAGAGCGCGTACGCGTTCGAGCTGGCCAAGTGCTACGAGCAGGTCATCCGCGAGCGGCAGCTGCAGTGCCTGGCCAACATCGACGAGGGCCTGTGCGCGTCGGTGGCCGCTGCACTGGGGATGCCGGCCCCCTCTCCGACGATCGAGGTCCCGGACGTCGAGCCGAGCCCCGCGCTGTCGCAGGTGGGCACGCCCTACGCCGCGACCGGTCGCAAGGTCGGCATCGTGGTCGACGCCTCCACCGACCCGGAGGCGGCGGCGGCCGTCGTGGCAGCCGTCACGGCATACGACCTCATGCCGTTCGTGATCGCCCCCTGCGGGGGCACGGTGGGCGAGCTCGTCGTGGCCCGCACGTACGCGACGGCCCGGTCCTTCGAGTTCGACGCGCTCGTGGTGCTGGGGGCCGCGCCCGGCGCCGACGCGCTGCCGGGGCTCGACGCCCGAGCGGGCCACCCGACGCAGGGCGCGACGCCCGTCGACCCCCGCATCGCGGTGATGGTGGCCGAGACGTGGCGGCACTGCAAGGCGCTCGGAGCCTTCGGCGACACCGGCTGTGGCGCCCTCACGTCGGCTGGGGTGCCGGAGTCCGGGGCCGGAGTGGTCACCGGCCCCGACGCGGGCGCGCCGGCGGACCTGCTCGGTGAGGTGACCGAGCTGCTCACGCTGCACCGGGTCTGGGACCGCTTCGCTCCTGCCAGCGCCTGACGCCGGAACGCTCGAGCGCCCGCCCTCCTCCGGGGGCGGGCGCTCGGCCGAGAGCCGGTCAGCTGGCCGACAGCCGTCCGCGCGAAGCGCAAGACGAACACCCATGACGAGCAGCGTCGCCGGCTTGCCGGTGGCCGCGATCGTGGGCACGCGCATACGGAAGGGCTCCTCGGGTGGCACGAACCCACCCGAGGAGCCGAGACGAGAACTGTTCGATGACGAGAGCTGTCCGGGCACCTCCTCTTCGCTCAGCGGGCGGCGTGGCGGGCGGCGGGGCGCCGATGCGGCGCGCGCCGTCGCGGCGGCGACCGCTCCCGACCGGTCGCCTCGGACCTGACCCCCGGCGTCGGTGGGTCTCTGCGATCCGACCGCCTCGGGAGCGCCGTGGGAGCGCCGCGGTCACCGTGCCGCTCCCGGGCAGCCGGCGGCCTGACCGGTGGTGGTCCCAGGGCCGCGACGATCGCCTCGAACTCGGCATTGAGCAGCTCCTCGTCGGCGCAGACCAGCGCGAGGAACTCGCTGTCGACATCCGCGACGACGAGGCCCTCCGGGTCGTGACCTGCCCTGATCACGGCTGCTCCCCCGTCAGGAGCCGATGGCCTGCCGGTCCTGCTTGTGCTCGATCTCGATCCTGCGGGACTTGGCACGCTCGGCGACGGGGATCGACAACGAGAGCACGCCGGAGTCGTAGGTGGCCTGGATCTGCTCGGTGTCGAGACTGTCGCCGAGCACGAGCTGCCGGCTGAAGACGCCGCGCGGCCGCTCGGCCGCGATGAGCTCCGCGTCGCTGGCGCGGGCCGGCCGTTCGGCCTTCACCGTGACGACGTTGCGCTCGACGTCGAGGTCGATGGACGCCGGGTCGACCCCGGGCAGGTCCAGCTCGACGTGGAAGACGTCCCCGTCACGCCAGGCGTCCAGCGGCATGGCCGAGGGCCTGGCCAGGGTGCCGGTCGCGCCCAGCGCCAGCTGGGCCATCCGGTCCAGCTCCCGGAAGGGGTCACGGAAAGGGTCGGTGCGCATCAGCATCGTCGTCACCTCCATGTCATCTCACGGATGCTCCTGGTGGCCACGACCGCAAACCGCGATCTGTGGCATGCGCTATAGATTTCTTGTAGCACCGATGACATGCTGATGCAAGAGGAACGGCCCGAGAAGCTCCGGGCAGCCACCACGGGAGGACCCACCGATGAGCAGCAGGCCCGCGCCGCACTCCGACGAGGGGGTCTACGGCATCACGGTCGCCGCCGGGCTCGTCGGCATGGAGGTGCAGAGCCTGCGGCTCTACGAGTCGCGCGGTCTGCTCAAGCCGGACCGCACGTCCGGCGGGACGCGACGCTACAGCGCCGACGACCTCACGCGGCTGCGCCGCATCGCCGACCTGATCGCCGAGGGGGTCAACCTCACGGGCATCCGTATGCTGCTCGAGCTGCAGGACGAGAACCGCCGGCTCCGCGGGCAGCTGGACCAGCAGTCCCGTCGGCCGCTCGACCGGCAGGCCAGCCGGCCGACGGCTGCGCGTCGACCGCGATGACGAGGCCCGAGCGAGGCACGGCCGGGATGCGACCCCACGACCACGAGAGGTGCTCGCTCAGGTGCCGGCCGCCGGCCGCAGCTCGGCCCGCTCTCCCGGCTTGAGCACACGGATGCCGGAGCGACCGGCCTGGCGCGCCTTCGCGAGGAACTCGGCCAGAGGAGAACGGAACACCCCGTAGTCCGAGTGGTGCACCGGGACCGTCTGGGCGGGTCGGACGCGGCCGAGGAAGTCCACGCCCTGGTCGGCGTCCATGGTCACCGTGTGGAACAACACGCGGGTGCCGCCCAGGTGCACGACGGCCGTGTCGATGTCGGGGAAGCGGCGGCGTACGGCGTCGAGGTGGTCGCCCGTCAGGGTGTCGCCGCTGACGTAGACACGGTGCCGGACCTGGTCACCGACCCGGTGCTCGATGACCGAGCCCATGACGGGCGGGAGCAGCGCGCCCATCACGCCGCGGGCGTGGATGCCGGGGACGGCCGTCACGACCAGGGACTGCTCACCGTCGCCGAACACGTGCTGCTGCCAGTCCGTCAGTGGTTGTGTGTCGAAGCCCCACGAGTCGAGGCGCCTCGCGGCGGCCGGTGTCGTCAGCACGGGCGCGCGGCGGTCCAGGCCCCGGCGCGCGACGCGGTCGAAGTGGTCTCCGTGCAGGTGCGAGAGGACCACGGCGTCGAGCCTCGGCAGGTCCTCGATCTCGAGGGCCGGGTCGGTCAGGCGCCGCGACCACAGTCCCTTGCCGAGGTAGGCCCGCTCGCCCCGGTGCAGGAAGTTGGGGTCGGTGAGGATCGTGAACGATCCCAGCTCGAGGACCGTCGTCGCGGTCCCGATGAAGGTCAGGGCGGCGGTCGTGCCGAGCGACCCGGCGGCGCCCCCGACGTCGCCGCCGACCTGCACAGGGCTCGTCGCGGCGCTCGGGTCTCGTTCGGCGGTCATCTGCCATCCCTTTCTCACGGGCTCTCGCGCAGGCAGTCCGGGCCGGCGATGCTCCTACCCCCGTTCCCTGCTCGTCGCGGCTCAAACGGCTCGCCTGACGAGGCGAAGGGGGACGCGTGGCGCCCGTGGGTATGGACCTGGCGGTCGGCTGCGCGACCAGGCGACCACGCCACCGACGGCTCGCCTCAGCCCCACCCTGTCCCACCCCCGGGACCACAGACAGCAAGGGAGCCACCAGAGATGGACCCCGGCAGTCCCCGCTCAGACCGACCCGCCGACCACTTGCGACACGCCGCAGAGGACTTCGAGCGCCTCGGGGAGCAGCTGAGCGCGTCGCGCGACGCCAATCCCTTCGAGGCCGTCACCCGCCTCGCCGTGCAGCGCGTGGCAAGCGCGCGAGCTGCCAGCGTGACGACCCTTCGGCAGGAGCACTTCGTCACCGCGGGCTGCAGCGACGACCTGGGACGGCGGGCAGACGCCATCCAGTACGAGCTCGGCTCGGGCCCGTGCCTGGACGCCATCGTCGACCAGACCGTCTACCAGCCGAAGGACCTGGCTGCGGACGACAGGTGGCCGGAGTTCGGGCGGCGCGTCGTGGCCGAGCTGGGCATCCACAGCATGCTGTCCTTCCGGATGAACCTCGAGGCCCCCGGTGTCATCCGGAAGCTGCACGACGTGGCCCTCGACGTGATCGACACCGGGATCGTGGACGTCGCCCCGCACCCGCGGAGCTGACCCCGGCCCAGCATGCCGAGCGTCCCACCGGGCCCGGCGTCCACCAACCCGGCGCCCGGCAGCGCCCTCTCTCTGCCAGTCACCCCAACGAAAGACAGGAAGAACTCACCGTGTCAGACCAGACCACGCCGCAGGACCCCAGCGAACAGTACGACCAGCCGGAGGGCGACGAGAGCATCGAGCACCCCGGCCTCACCAAGGACATGGACGAGCAGCCCGACCACGGCGAGCAGTCGTACCAAGGCTTCGGTCGTCTCTCGGGCAAGAGGGCGGTCATCACCGGAGGCGACTCCGGCATCGGCCGCGCGGTCGCCATCGCCTTCGCGCGCGAGGGCGCCGACGTGCTCATCGCGTGCCTTCCCGACGAGAAGGAGGACGCCGAGGAGACACGGCGCCTGGTCGAGGACGCAGGCCGGCGCGGCGTCGTCTGCCTCACCGACCTCACGCAGGAGGAGGAGTGCAACCGGGTGGTCGACGAGGCCGTCGAGCAGCTCGGCGGACTCGACATCCTCGTCAACAACGCGGCATACCAGATGGCCCAGCCGGGCGGCCTCGAGGACATCACGACCGAGCAGCTCGACCGGGTCATGAAGACGAACCTCTACGCCATGTTCTGGCTCACCCGGCGCGCCCTGCCGCACCTCGGGAAGGGCGCCACGATCATCAACACCTCCTCGATCCAGTCGCGCCAGCCCTCCCCCGAGCTGCTCGACTACGCGACGACAAAGGCTGGCATCGTCGCCTTCACGCAGGGCCTCGCGCAGTCGGTGGCGGAGCGGGGCATCCGCGTCAACGCCGTGGCACCAGGCCCCGTCTGGACGCCCCTGATCCCCGCGACGATGCCGGAGGGCAAGGTCGAGGGCTTCGGCGAGCAGACGCCGCTGGGACGTGCCGGGCAGCCGGCGGAGCTCGCCCCCGCCTACGTGTTCCTCGCCTCGCAGGAGTCGAGCTACATCACGGGAGAGGTCATCGGCGTGACCGGCGGCCAGCCGCTCACCTGAGCCTCCCGAGCCTGACGGCAAGGCGCCCCCGGATGGTCGTGGGACCGCCCGGGGGCGCTTGTCGTATGCCGTCAGACGCGCACGTCGCTGACGGCTGCCCCTTCGGCCCGATGCGCTCCTGGCGCACCTCCTCCGACGTTGTGCTGATCGGTCAGCACGTACCGCGCACCGCGGGGCGTCCGACCCCTCGCGCGCGCCATGCGATAGACAGGAAGCGAGCGAAAGGAGAACGCATGACTCCGACGAGCCCCCCGGACCCGAACTCTGACGCCTCCACCGCTTCCACCGACGCCGCCGCCACGGCCTCCTCTCCCACTACCGAGGCGGCGGGTGCGCAGGCGACGCCCCGGCCAGCCGCCGGGCGCCCCGCCCTGAGTCGCGAGCGCATCGTCGCCGCGGCCATTCGCCTCATCGACACCGAAGGCGTCCCGGCCCTCACGATGCGGCGGCTGGGCGCCGCCCTCGACGTCGAGGCCATGTCGCTCTACCGCTACGTCAACGGCCGCGAGGACCTGCTGGAGGCCGTCGTCGACGCGCTCGTGGACAGCATCGAGATTCCGGCCCCGGGCCAGCTCGAACCCGTCGACGGCTGGCAGGCCTTCCTGCAGTGGCTCGCGCACGACGTCCGCCGGCTCGCCCTGGAGCACCCGGCCGCCTTCCCGCTCATCGCCACGCGCCACCCCGCTGCACCCTGGCTGCGGCCGCCACTACGCAGCCTCCGGGTCGTGGAGGCCTTCCTCGAGGGTCTGCGGGCCCGCGGCTTCCGCGACGAGCAGGCCGTGGCGGCCTACCGCACGTTCACCAGCTTTCTGCTCGGGCACCTGCTCCTCGAGTCCGCCACGCGGGGCGCCGACCTGTCACCTGCCGAGGAGCCGCTCGACGAGGGCGACGCCCACTTGCCCAACCGCGACGAGGACGTCGACCTCACCGACTTCCCGACCCTGGCCCGGCTCCGGGGCGAGCTCACCGAGGACCACACCGAGGAGGAGTTCGAGGCGGCGCTCGAGCACCTCCTCGTCCGGCTCGACCTCGAGCTCGCCCAGTAGCGTCCGCGTCTGGTCACGGATGGCCCGAACGGAGCCCACTGCACGTGCCCCTGGGCTCGCCCTCCCCGGCACGGATCGCGTCGACCCCTCGCGGGTCGGTGCCATCCCGCGTCCTGTCAGGGCGCCATCGCCGCGTAGCCGCTGGCGTCGTGGATGGCGAGGCCCGCATAGGTCGCGTATGCCGCAGCGCCCGAGTCCACGAGCGCCAGCTGGGTCTCCATGTCCGCCCGGGTCCAGCCGAAGAACGTCTGCTTCCGGTCGCCCGCGGTGTCGCCGAGGTAGGTGGTCTCCTGGCCGAGGCGTACGGGCTTGCCGACGGAATCGCCGGCGGCGAGCGCCGTGGACGCGATGTCGAGCGTGCCGTCCGCACCCGTGGCCGTGTTGCGGTAGGCCATGACGGTGACACCGGCGGTGCGCTTCATGATCTCGCGGTCGAGCGTGGAGGCGGCACCGGTGCTCGAGCCGGCCGCGACGGTGCCGAACCAGAACGGGATGTCGGCCTCGACCGGGCAGGCGCCGGCGCCTGCCTTGAGCTGGTCGAGCAGCGTGAGGTAGCTCGCGACGACAGTGGACTGCGTGGTCGCCCAGGCCGGTAGCGAGTACGGCTCGACGTCGATGTGGATGCCGGTGAACAGCCCCGAGCTCTTCACGGGCGTCAGCCAGTGGGTGACAACCCAGGAGCCGTTGTCGACCCAGGTGGGGTCGCCGCCGAGAGCGTCCACGCGGATGGCGGCCGCTCGGGCGCGCTGGCTCAGGGCGGTGATGTCCGCGAGCCGGCTCGAGGTGCCCAGGTTCGGCGGGACCGCGACGAAGAGCTGCCCGATGCCGGTGCCCACCGCCAGGTCGACCGTCCTCTGCGGCGTGCTGGTGTCCCAGACCCACATCGCTCGGGACCCGGTCACGGACGACACCGTCTCATCCGCCGCACCCGTGCGCGGCGCGGCCCCTGCCGCCGGCGCGGCCACGGGGAGTCCGCGGGCGTCAGGCCGGCGCCGTGCCGGATCCTGTGTCGGTCCCCGCACCGGACTCGGCACCGGCTCCTGCGCCCACGTCTGCGCGGTGCTTGGCCAGGGCCGTCCACGTCTCGACGACCGTGTCGGGGTTGAGCGACATCGACTCGATGCCCTGGTCGAGCAGCCACTCCGCGAGGTCGGGGTGGTCCGAGGGGCCCTGGCCGCAGATGCCGACGTACTTGCCGCGCTCGCGGCAGGCGGTGATCGCCATCGCGAGCATCTTCTTGACAGCCGGGTCGCGCTCGTCGAACGAGCCGGCAACGAGCGAGGAGTCGCGGTCGACACCCAGGGTCAGCTGGGTCATGTCGTTGGAGCCGATGGAGAAGCCGTCGAAGTGGTCGAGGAACTCGTCGGCGTTGACGGCGTTGCTCGGGATCTCGCACATCATGACGACCTGCAGGTCGTTCTCGCCGCGGACGAGACCGTGCGATGCGAGCAGGTCGATGACGCCCTTGCCCTCGGCGACGGTGCGCACGAACGGGATCATGATCTTGACGTTCGTCAGGCCCATGTCGTCGCGTACGTGCTTGAGCGCCTCGCACTCCATCGCGAAGCACTCGGCGAAGTCGGCGGAGAGGTAGCGTGCGGCGCCGCGGTAGCCGAGCATCGGGTTCTCCTCGTGCGGCTCGTAGCGCTCGCCACCCAGCAGGCCGGCATACTCGTTCGACTTGAAGTCCGACATGCGCACGATGACCGGCTCGGGCGCGAAGGCGGCCGCGATGGTCGCGACGCCCTCGGCGACGCGCTGGACGAAGAAGTCGCGCGGGCTGGGGTAGGCGGTGATGAGCGACTCGATCTCGGCCTTGACCGCGGGCTCCTGGCTGTCGAGCTCGAGCAGGGCCTTCGGGTGGATGCCGATCTGGCGGTTGATGATGAACTCGAGCCGGGCCAGGCCGACGCCCTTGTTGGGCAGGCGGGAGAACTCGAACGCCTGCTCCGGCGTGCCGACGTTCATCATGATCTTGACCGGCACGTCCGGCATGTCGTCCAGGGTCGTCTCGGTGATGGTGAAGTCGCGCTTGCCCTCGTAGACGAAGCCGGTGTCGCCCTCGGCGCACGAGACGGTGACCTCCTGCCCGTCGGTGAGCGTCGAGGTGGCGGAGCCCGTGCCGACGACCGCGGGGATGCCCAGCTCGCGGGCGATGATGGCGGCGTGGCAGGTGCGCCCGCCCCGGTTGGTGACGATGGCGCTGGCGCGCTTCATGATCGGCTCCCAGTCCGGGTCGGTCATGTCGGCGACGAGCACCTCGCCCGGCTCGAAGTCGTGCATCGAGTCGATCGAGGAGAGCACGCGTACGCCGCCTGCCCCGATCTTCTGGCCGATGGCGCGGCCCTCGACGACGACCGGACCCCGCTCGTCCATGCGGTAGCGGCGCATGACGCCGGCGGCCTGGCGCGACTGCACCGTTTCGGGACGCGCCTGCAGGATGTAGAGCCCGCCGTCGACGCCGTCCTTGCCCCACTCGATGTCCATCGGGCGGCCGTAGTGCTCCTCGATGCGCAGCGCGTGCCGGGCCAGCTCGGTGACGTCCTCGTCGGTGATCGACAGCTTCGGCCGGTCGGCCTCGGGCACCGGGACGAACTCGATGGTGCGCCCGACGCTCGCATCGCCGGTGTAGACCATCTTCGTGGCCTTGGCGCCGACGCCGCGCTTGAGGATCGCCGGGCGGCCGGCACGCAGGGCCGGCTTGTAGACGTAGAACTCGTCGGGGTTGACGGCGCCCTGCACGACCGCCTCGCCGAGGCCGTAGCTGCTCGTGATGAAGACGGCGTCGCGGAAGCCGGACTCGGTGTCCATCGTGAACATGACGCCGGAGGCGCCGACGTCCGAGCGGACCATCCGCTGCACCCCGGCCGACAGCGCGACCACGGAGTGGTCGAAGTCGCTGTGCACGCGGTAGGCGATGGCCCGGTCGTTGTAGAGCGAGGCGAAGACGAGCTTGACGGCGTGCAGCACGTTGTCGATGCCTCGGACGTTGAGGAAGGTCTCCTGCTGGCCGGCGAAGGACGCGTCGGGCAGGTCCTCGGCCGTCGCGCTCGAGCGCACCGCGAAGCTGACCTCGGCGCCGTGACTGCCCTCGTGCTCGCCGACCAGCCGGTCATACGCGTCCCGGATGTCGCGCTCGAGGTCGGCCGGGAACGTCTGCTCCTCGACCTGCCGGCGGATGTCGGCACCGACCTGCGCGAGCTTGCGCGTGTCGTCGACGTCGAGGTCGGACAGCAGCGCGTTGATGCGGTCGGCGAGCCCGTTCTCGGCGAGGAAGCGACGGTAGGCGTCGGCCGTGGTCGCGAACCCGTCGGGCACCGAGACCCCGGCAGCAGCCAGGTGCTGCACCATCTCGCCGAGCGAGGCGTTCTTGCCGCCGACGATCTCGACGTCGGCGAGGCCGAGGTCGGCGAACCTCATCACGTTCTCGGTCACGGCAGGTCCTTCCATCGGTGGTGTGGCGGTGGGGTCGGTGTGCGGCGGCGGCCGACGTCAGCCGACGTCATTGAGGCGTCGGGTGTGCATGATGACAGCCGCGATCTCCTCGACGGACATCGCGGACGAGTTGACGACGGGTATGCCGTGGGCTCGGTACATCGCCTCCGCACGCCGCAGCTCATAGCTGCACTGCGCGAGGGTGGCGTAACGCGAGCCTGGCCGGCGCTCCCCGCGCACCTGCGCCAGGCGCGCGGCGGTGGAGAGCAGGCCGAAGCACTTGGCGGCATACGGCCGGACGGGGCGCGGGAGCTCGCTGGACTGGAAGTCCTCGTCGACGAGCGGGTAGTTCGCGACGCGGACACCGTGCGTGAGGGCGAGGTAGATGGAGGTGGGCGTCTTGCCGCAGCGCGAGGGCGCGATGAGGATCAGCTGGGCCTGCTCGAGGTTGCGCATGCTCTGGCCGTCGTCGTGCTCCATCGCGTACTCGACCGCGCGCATGCGGGCCTCGTAGCGGCCCACGTCGCCGACGCCGTGCAGCGCCTCGACGCGGTGCACGGCGTTGACGTGCAGCACACGCTCGACCGTGGACAGGTGGGAGCCGAAGAGGTCGATGAAGGCGCACTTCGTGGTCTGGAGCTCAGCCCGCACATCCTCGTCGGAGACGGTCGAGAAGACGAGGGGGGTGACGTCGTCGGTCATCGCCGCGTCGAGCTGCGTGACGACCTCGCGGGCCTGCTCGACGGTGGTGATGAAGGGGATCTTGCGTCGGCTGAAGTGCACCGACGGGAACTGCTGCAGCATCATGTTGCCGAGCGTCTCCGCGGAGATGCCGGTGCCGCCCGCCAGGAAGAAGGCGGGCGTGATCGGAGGCGTCGACGATGAGGCCATGGGAGGCACTGTGGCACATACTTCCTCGCACGGCCGCCGAGCGACGCCTCGCGTGTGACCCACGCCTCACCGACAGGCTCACGCTGCGGACGTCGGGCCGGCGCCCGGGGCGGTTCTCGGGGGTCGGCCGTCGGTCTCGGTGAGGAGGCGGGCCAGGACGGTGAGGTGGCTGATCGCAGGCTCGCGGGTCGCCGTCACCAGGGTGACCCGGCCTGCCTCGACGAGCCCACGCACGCGCTCCAGGGCCTTCGCCCCGATGGGCTCGGCCAGCTCGCCCCGGTAGCGCCGGGCGAACTCCTCGAAGAGGGACGGCTCGTGGCCGTACCACCTGCGCAGCTCGTTCGAGGGCGCGACATCACGCAGCCACTCGTCGACGCGGGGGTCGTCCTTGCGCACGCCGCGCGGCCAGAGACGGTCCACCAGCACTCGACGGCCGTCGTCCGGTGACGGCGCCTCGTAGACCCGCGCGAGGCGGACGTCCTGCTCACGACCCATGGTGACCTCTTCCCCGGTGGCGAACGCACTGCTGGTCGATGGCCATGCCCAGAGCATGAGGACCGGCGGCCGGTGCCGCAAGCGGGAAGGCGACTCGAACCCGTGGCGGACCCGGTCGGCCAGCTGCCCGGCAGCAAGGGCGGTCGGTGGCCGGGCGCGGTCGAGCAGCCCCCGGCGCCGGGGACCCGGCGCCGAAGGGCTGCTCGATGTTGCCGCGAGTCAGTCGCGGAGCTTGCTCACCGCCGCGCACGACAGCCCAACCCAGTGCGGCCGCGCAGGCGAGGAGCACGGGGCGCAGGCGAAGATGGGATCGGCGCGGCGATCGTTCCGCCACCTGCCCCACCCTCCAGCCCCTGAACCAGCCGGCGTCAGTGCTGCGCGGGAGCGACCTCTGAGATTCCGGCGCCGGGCGCGGTCGGCGGCGAGACCCTTGGAGCATGGCCCGTCCGTGGACGGTGACGCGGCGCCTGCCGCTGACGAGCGCCCTCGTCGTCCTCGTCCTCACGCTCTCGGTCGTCAGCAGGGCCCTGTGGGACCCGCTCGTCGGCCGCCCTCTCCATGCCTCCGTCACCTACGGGCTGCCGGCCCTCGAGGACGGCACGTGGTGGACCGTGTTCGTGGGCGCCTTCTTCGCCGTCAAGCCCTACCAGTACGTCCCGATCCTGCTGGGGCTCGTGGCCTTCGGCGGATTCGCGGAGTGGCGGCTCGGAACCCGGCGCACCGCGATCGCGCTCCTGTCCTGCCACGTCGTCGCAGTGCTCGGGACGGCGGCCCTGCTCTGGCTGACGCGCCAGCACGGCTACGTGTGGACCACCACCCTGGCGCGCGTCCGCGACGCCGGTCCGTCCGCGGCATTCCTCGGCGCCGCGGCCGCCGCGTCGGTGACCCTCACACCGCCGTGGCGCGGTCGCCTGCGGACCCTCCTGGTCGCATACGTCGTCCTCTTCCTCATCCACATGGGCGCGCTCGCCGACCTGGAGCACGTGGTGGGCGTCGCGTTCGGCTTGTGGCTCGGGCCGTACCTCGTCGGCCGGTCCCCCTCGTTCAGCGCCCGGCAGCTCACTCGGCGCGACTTCCGGCTCCTCGCCTGCGCCTTCTTCGTCATCGCCGCATTCGAGGTGGTCCTGCATCCGTTCACGCACGCCGAGGGGCCTTTCGCCGTGACGATGTCGGCGCAGGCTCGCGCGCAGGACCTGTCCGATGCGGGTTTCGTCCTGGGCCTGGTCCAGGTCGTGCTCTGGACGTGGCTCGCACGCTCGCTCTACAAGGGACGTCGCCGGGCCTGGCGGTGGGCCGTCGCCCTGCTCGTCGTCGTGCTCGCGCTCCAGGTCGCCAACTACGTGTGGATGGTCGTCGTGGGCGAGCCGGGGCTCCTGGCGGCCGGGTGGGACATCTTCGGCAACTGCCTGGGCCTGGCCGTGCTGCTCGTCGGGCGTCACGCGTTCCGCAACCCGTCGCCGCGGCGCGCCCGCCGGACCAGTGGGAGCCTCGTCGCCCCCGCCGACGACACCCAGCGGACCCGCGCCACCGCCCTGCTCGAGAGGCACGGCACGGTCAACCGTCTCGCCTGGATGACGACCTGGCCCGAGAACCGGTGGTTCGTCCCGGCGGCGGAGCGCGGCTACGTCGCCTACCGCGTGCACGCCGGCGTGGCGATCGGCCTGTGCGACCCGGTGGCCGCAACCGAGGTCGAGCGTTCCTCCCTGCTCGCCGCGTATGCCGACGCGGTCCACGGCCAGGGCCTCGTCCCGTGCCTGTTCACCGTGACGCAGGAGGCCTCGCGGCACGCACGAGCCCTGGGCTGGCACTCGTTGCAGGTGGCCGAGGAGGCGTGCATCGGTCTGGCGGGCCTCGACTTCGTCGGCAAGGCGTGGCAGGACGTCCGGACGGCGCTGAACCAGGCGGCTCGCCGCGGGGTGCACCTGCGGCTCGGTGCCCTGGCTGACATGCCGCGCGGGCTGCAGCTGCAGGTGAAGGCGATCTCGTCGGACTGGGTGGAGGACAAGGGCCTGCCCGAGATGGGCTTCACCCTCGGCGGCGTGGACGAGGCGCTGGATCCGCGGGTCCGCGTCGGCCTCGCCGTGGATGCCGACATGACGGTCCACGGCGTCACCTCGTGGATGCCGTTCCACGCCAGCGGCGGCGGCGAGCCGGCGGGCTGGACGCTCGACGTCATGCGACGGCTCCCCGACGGCTTCCGCTACTCGATGGAGTTCCTCATCGCCTCGGCGTGCCTCGCGTTCCGGGACGAGGGCTGCTCCGTCGTCTCGCTGTCGGGAGCGCCGCTGGCCCGGAGCAACGAGGCGGACGATGTCGCCTCCCTCGACCGGGGCACCCTCGACGCGTTCCTCGACCGCCTCGGTGCCTCGCTCGAGCCGTACTACGGCTTCCGGTCGCTGCATGCCTTCAAGTCCAAGTTCCAGCCGCAGCACGAGCCGCTCTTCCTGGTCTTCCCGGACGAGGCGGCGCTGCCGCGCATCGGCCTGGCCCTGAGCCGGGCCTACCTGCCGGAGGCCGGCGTGCGCGACCTCGTGACGCTCGCACGTTCCGCTCACCGGTGACGGCCGGGATCGGGGTAGGCCGCTCGAAGCGGGAGTGTGGCTGGGCCGTCCGGAGGACCATGGAGGCGTGGACGCGACCACGAGTAGAGAGCCGGGTCAGGAGCAGCGCCGCCGGGGCCGGTGGTGGTGCCGCCTGCATGTCTGGCACCGCTGGCGCACGCACCGCTACCCGGACAGCACCGGATACGGTGCGCGCTACCAGGAATGCCTCGACTGCGGCAAGCAGCGCGACCTGCCCATCGGCGGCGGCGGAGTCGGCGTGGGCTGACCGGGTCACGACGCCGACGGACCAGGGACCGGGTCCCTGGTCCGTCTTCCCGGAGGGTGTCACCGATCGGCCGGGAGGTGCCCAGCGGTTACCAGGTCCTGGAACCGGCGGGGGTCCTCAGCTCTGGCCGCGGACCTTTCTGGCGGCGAGCCACGACTCGAAGCGCCCTGTTGCTGTCGACAGGTAGCGATGGATCCCCGCCTCCAACTGCGCGACCTCCTGGCGCAGCCCGAACATCTGGTAGTCGGCCCGGCGCTCGGGGGCGCACTCGTGCCGCCCAGTGCCGGTCCGATCCACGGAAGCGCCGCACTCCTGACAGGGCATGAACCGGGAGCCGAACATCGCACACCACCTCGTCTCTATGCGCACCTACCCACATTTCGAGCCGAGTTGCACCAGTCTCGGCCCGTTGCCGCCCGGCGGGACCGGTACTAGCGTTCGACGGGGTGGGCAGGTGCCAGAGCGGAGGCTCAGATGGCAGACAACGCAACCCTCGCGCGCAGGATTCACGAGGCATGGAACGAGAGAAGTTTCGACGAGATCGCCGAGGCGACAGCGCCCGATGGAACGATCACGATCGTCGGGTCGGGTGACACCTTTGTAGGCCCCGAAGGCTCTCGCGCGTACAACGCGATGTGGGCAGAGGGGTTCCCGGACGGCAGGCTCACCGTCGACCGGGTGATCGGGTCGGGCGACTACGTGGTCGTGGAGTTCACCGGCCGGGGCACCCACACGGGAACCCTGGTGACCAGCATGGGTCAGATCCCCGCAACCGGGCGGTCCCTGACCTTGCAACTGTGCGATGTCATGGAGTTCAAGGATGGCAAGGTCCAGAGTCAGAAGTCGTACTTCGACAGCGGATCAATGATGGCTCAGCTCGGACTCACGTCCGGGCAGACGGCAACACAGCACCAGTAAGTCCTTTCAGCACAACCGGCACCGGTCCACCCTTCTCGGACCGCGCCGACATGTCCGGAGACGCCGACATGTCCGGAGACTGCGAGCATGCCGGGGCGGTTCAGGTCCGCTTGGTCAGCAGCATGTCCTTCGACACGTTGAGGCGGACGGTGTTGTCCTCCACCCGGTCGATCTCGGTGGCGGAGACGTACGCGTCGCGGGCGAACAGACCCTTGCGGTCGACCTTGAGGTACCCGGTGCGCAGCAGGCGCGCAGCGAACGGGCGCGGCACGTCCGGCATCACGTCCGGGTCCTCGCCCTGGACGCTGATCGCCTGTGGGTCACCCAGCTTGACGAACTCCACCTTGCCGACCTCCTCGCCGTTGACGTCCACGACCTTCATGCCCTCGTAGACCTTCTCGATCGGCCCGATCCGGTCGATGGATCCGCGGTACTCGTCGTGCCGCTGGACGTCGGTGCTGCCCAGCTCGGTCAGCAGCTGCTGTGCCCGGGCCACCTCCTCCTCGGTGCCGTGGACGACCAGCAGGTAGCTGCCCGTGCGGACGAGCTCCTCGTACTTCGGGAGGTGCTGCTTGGCCACGAAGTGTCCGAGGAGGGCGCCGACCGCGCCCCCCAGAAGGGCGCCCTCCGCGGCCCCGACCGCGGCCGCCGCCAGCGGGCCCAGGACGACGAGGGGGCCAACACCCGGGATGAAGAGCATGGCGGCCCCGGTCAAGACGCCGAACAGCCCTCCCACCCAGGCTCCCGTCGCCGCGCTGGGACCCGCCACATCACCGGTGGTGACGAACCCGCTGATCCGGAGCTCGCTCTCCATGTCCTTTCCGACGATCGAGACTCGGTCGACCGGGAAGTCCCTCTTGGCGAGCTCGGCGACCGCCTCCTCGGCGGCGGCGAGGTCGGGGAAGACCGCGATGACGGCGTGGTCGCCCTCGCCGACCGGACGCGAGTCGGTGGTGGGTGGATTGCTGCCAAGGGTGCGGGAGGCATCCACCTGCGTGACCCGCCCCGCGCTCGGGTCTTTGCCCGCGGAATCGGCTCCGGACTGGCTAACTGGATCTGTCATAACGCCCCTCCTCGAGTGCTCCGACCGAACCGGCCGTGCCGCGTCACCCGGTCATGGGCGCGCTGTCCCCCACGTCAGGAAGGGGCACCGCCCGCGTACCCAGTCAACCCAGCCCGTACACCGGCTGGCCAGCGTTCGTTTGGCCGTCCCCGGACTTCTCGCCCCTGTCACCCGGCAATTGCAACGGTCAGTCAGCAATGGGTTCCCAGAGCAGTTCCCCCACGTCCATGACGATTTCAGCTTCGCCTCCCGGGGCGACAGGCGCACGGACCTCACCCACGCACACGCACACCACGTCATTCAGGCGGCGGTACCGGTCACTGTCACTGAGGTGCATGACCGAACCGACGATCTGCCGGCGCCCCGTCGGGTAAGAGCGACCGTAGCCGCGGCACTCCATCATGATCGTCGCGCCATCCTCGGTCTCGATGACCGCACGGATGTCAGGGCAGAACGGGCCTTCCGCGGTTCGTCGCCGTGGATAGTTGACGCCCCGGAAGCGACCACGGATGCCGCCTTCGCAGCGGCCCTCAGCGATGAACAAGAACTGCTCCCAACCACCCTCCAGCTCAATGCCCCAACTCTCGGGATAGGTGAACCGGAGCCGGTAGAGAGGCTCGAGTCTCATCGGGGACCCTCCCTTACGAGGCACAACACCCCGTCGCTCAGTCCATCCTCGTCCTTCCCACAAGCGGGGCGCGCCGTTTCCCGATCAGAAGGAGGCTCCGCGCTCTGGATGGCCGGAACAAGGCAGCGGAGTCTCGCTCCTGATGGGCTCGGAGCTAGAGCTCCTGGACGTAGGACAGCATTCGGTAGTCCTTGCCCCCCTCGATGTTGCTGAAGCCGTGGCGCTCGTAGAAGCGGCGGGCATCCTCGTCGATCTCATCCACGTTGATGTGCATCTCCCGTGCGCCTCTGGAGCGAACGGTCTCGATTGCCATCCTGAGGATCAGTGTTCCGACGCCGCGGTCACGGAGCGACGGCACCACATACAGCTCCTCGAGCTGCGCGAGCGCCCCGTCGTAGTACGGGGTCGGCCGCAGCGTGAGCAAGGCAAAGCCGGCGTCGCGGCCACTGTCATCAGCCAGCACCACGGCAACGTCGCCGCGCCCCAGAAGCGCTTTGAACCGTCCGGCGAACTCTGGTGTCGTTGGGCCCGCCACGTGGAACTCCTCGTTGAAATCACGCAGCAGCCGGCCAACTGTGTCGGCGTCGCTGATCTCGGCGAGTCGCACCCTGACATCACTCATGCGGCGATCATGCCGCGTGCCGAGGGCTCGAGAACCGCGTTCACCCACCAGCCGCCGGGACGGCTTGTCTGCCCGACCCGCTCATCGTGCCGACGACTCCTCCGGGCGGACAGCGCCCCACCACAACAGCGGGCCCGTCGACCTGAACCAACGCCGGACTGACGTCGTACTCGTTCCATCGACGTGGAAGGCGCTGTGACGCGTCAGGGGCTTGCGTGATGCCCGACGGGAGGAAGCTCGGTTGCGGACGGGGACAGATCGGCTGCACCTGAGGGGCTCGACCCCGAGACTGGGTCTCGTGCACGGCGAGCGTAGCCAGCCTGCACTGGACGGGGTCCGCGGTGTGGCAATTCTCCTGGTCCTCGGTCAGCACGCCCCCACCAGGCCGTTGGCCGACGGTTTCGTCGGCGTGACCGTGTTCTTCTGTCTATCGGGCTACCTCATCACCAGCCTGTTGCTCCGCGAACTCCAGACAGGCACCATCGACGTCCGGGCGTTCTATCGCCGACGCGCGGCACGCCTCTACCCGGCATTGGTGACCGTCGCGGCGGCGACCATCGTGGTGCTGCTCGTAGGTCGGCACGATCTGAGTGTCGGGCAGGTTCTCGCACCCGCCGGCGCGGCTGCAATCTATACGACAAGCCTCTTTGACTGGGCCGGCCACCCTTTCGCCACTCAGGACTACTTCAACTACACCTGGACGCTCTCGGTCGAGGAGCAGTTCTACGTGCTGTGGCCGTTCGCGCTGCTCTGGGGCTATCGTCGCAGTCCTCGGTTGTTCGCCGGGCTCACCGTTGCGCTCATCGGGATCACCCTCGCGCTCGACCTCTTCCTCGGCCTGACTCGAGCGATCCATTTCGACCCTCACGAGTATTTCGGGACCGACACGAATGCGCTGCCGATCTTGGCCGGCTCATTGCTCGCGATCGTCGTTCGAAACGGCTGGCTGTCAGAAGCGGTGTGCCGCCTTGCGCCCTTCGCGGTATTGGCGGTTGCTCTCCTGCCTGTCCTGGCATATCGCAACGACACTTATCACGCCTCGTTGGTGATCGTCGCCGGGACCGGGCTGACGCTGGTGCTGCTGACCGGTGTCGTGACGCGCCCGGGCTCGGCGGTTGCCTTGCTGCTGGCGAGCGCTCCGATGCGGTGGCTCGGCGAGCGGTCGTACTCGATCTATCTCTGGAATGTCCTGGCGAGAATCGCAACCCTCAATCTGCTCGGACACTCGGTAGCCGGTGACATCGTCTGGGTCGCCATGTTCGTCGTTCTGGCCGAGGCGAGCTTCAGGTTCGTCGAGCGCCCGCTACGCGCGAGATTCGCGCGGAGATCCCCTGCGTTCGGCCGACCGCTCCTCACTCCGCCCCCGGGTCTCGTGAAGACCATCCTGAACCCGGCCCAGGCTGGGGCGGGTCGAGCAGGCCACTTCGGTCCACGGTTCAAGACGGTGATGCGCGTCCAGCCGGATATCGGAGAGCTTCCCTCGTGGCCGCTTCCGAATATGGCGCCGCTCTGTAGTCTCGCCCCCAACTATCCAGCTTGGAGGAAAACAGATGTCGCAGATCAGGTCCCGCGTTGTCGGCTACGTCGCCGTCGTCTCCCTCTCGTCCCTTGCCCTTGCCGCCTGTGGCTCGAACTCGGGTGGCACGTCTAGTGGAAGCAACCCCTCGGGCGCGCCGCAGCTTGTCAGCCCGGGGAGCCTCACCGTGTGCACTCACCTGTCCTACAAGCCATTCGAGTTCAAGGACAGCTCGGGCAACGTCGTCGGCTTCGACATGGACCTCGCGCAGGCCGCAGCCAAGCAGCTGGGGCAGCCCAAGGTCACCATCGTCGACATCGACTTCGCCTCGCAGACCTCCGGTGCAGTGTTCGCCGCGAAGAAGTGCGACATGGCCATGGGCGCGATCACCATCAACGACAAGCGCAAGCAGTCGGTGGCATTCTCCTCGCCGTACTTCAGCGCGACGCAGGCCCTGCTCGTCAAGAAGTCCGCAGGCATCACCGACCTGTCGGGTCTCAAGGGCAAGAAGCTCGGCGTCCAGACCGACACGACCGGACAGGCCTACGCGGAGAAGAACAAGGACGCCAACGGCTACGAGACCGTCGTCTTCGACGACCTGCCCACCGAGATCGCGGGCGTCCAGTCCGGTCGGGTCGACGGGGCGATCAACGACAACGGGCCCCTGCTCGACTTCACCAAGTCCAACCCGGACTTCACCGTCGCCAAGGAGTTCGACACCGGCGAGCAGTACGGGTTCCTCTTCCAGAAGGACGATGCCAACGCCGCCAAGATCAAGGAAGCGTTCAACGCGGCCCTCAAGAAGTCTGTCCAGGACGGCTCCTACAAGGACAGCTACAAGAAGTGGTTCGGCTCCGAACCGACCGTGATGCCGAGCCTGTCGTGAGGTCAGTGCGATGACGTCACCGACAGCAGCGGGGCGAGCGCGCAGGCTCTCGCCCCGCAAGCGGGCGCAGCGCATCCGGTGGGTGCAGTACGCCGTCCTGGTCGCCGCCGTCGCCGTGCTCATAGCGGTCGCAGACCTCCGCCAGATCCAGCAGGTCTTCTTCCGGGGCGACCTGATCGTCGACACGCTGACCCAGGGGCTCGGCCGCGCGCTCCTCAACACCGTCGTCTACGCACTCGGCGCCTTCGTCCTCGGCCTCGTCATCGGGACGGTCCTCGCCCTCATGAGGCTCTCGTCCGTGGGTCCCTACCGGTGGATCGCGACCGTCTACATCGAGTTCTTCCGGGGGCTGCCGGCCATCGTCGTTCTCATGGCGTTCGGGCTGCTCCCCCTCGCCTTCCCCGGCATGGAGATCCCCTTCGGGATCTACGGCACGGTCTGGACCGCTCTGGGCATCGTCGCGGCGGCCTACATGGCCGAGACGATCCGCGCGGGCATCCAGGCGGTGCCGAAGGGCCAGGTCGAGGCAGCCAGGTCGCTCGGCATGCCGGCCGGGGCAGCGACCCGGAAGATCGTTCTCCCGCAAGCGTTTCGGATCGTCACACCGCCCCTGACGAACGAGCTCATCCTCGTCGTGAAGGACAGCTCGCTCGCCTACATCATCGGGCTCTCAGCGACGTCGTTCGACCTGACGAAGTACGGCCGGGACCTCGCGAACACGAACGCGAACCTCACCCCCCTGGTCATCGCAGGGCTCTGTTACCTGGTCATCACCCTGCCGCTCACCTTCACGGTCCGGCGCATGGAAGCAAAGACTGCGAGGGCACGATGACAACGAACGCCACCCGGCCGCATACGGGCTCGGACGGTGAGGCGGTCGTCGTGCAGATCACCGACCTGCGCAAGTCGTTCGGGTCGGTCGAGGTGCTGACCAACATCACCACGTCGATCAAGCAGGGTGAGGTCGTCTGCGTCATCGGGCCCTCCGGCTCGGGCAAGTCGACGCTGCTGCGGTGCATCAACCTGCTCGAGCAGCCGAGCGGCGGCACGGTGCTCGTCGACGGAGTCGATGTCACCGACCCCGACTGCGACATCGACCGGGTGCGCAGCAAGATGGGGATGGTCTTCCAGCAGTTCAACCTCTTCTCGCACCTGACCGTGCTCGACAACTGCACGGTCGCGCAGCAGGTCGTCCACAAGCGGGGCAAGGCCGAGGCCGCGAGGATCGCCAAGGCCAACCTCGACAAGGTGGGACTTGCCGACCGAGCCGACGCCTTCCCCGCGCAGCTGTCCGGCGGGCAGCAGCAGCGCGTCGCGATCGCCCGGGCGCTCTCGATGGACCCGGAGCTCATGCTCTTCGACGAGCCGACGTCTGCGCTCGACCCCGAGCTCGTCGGCGAGGTCCTGGCCGTCATGCGACGGCTCGCGTCCGAGGGCATGACGATGATCGTGGTGACGCACGAGATGGCGTTCGCGCGCGAGGTGGCCGACCGCGTCATCTTCATGGACGGCGGCGTCATCGTCGAGGAGGGACACCCCGACCGCGTCATCGGCGACCCGCAGCACCGCCGGACCCGGACGTTCCTCAAACGGGTCCTCGACCCCACGCACGTCGACCCCGAGGTCGACGAGGACCCCGACGCCGAGCGGCACTCCCGGATCAAGGAGGCAGAGCTCACGGCGCGGACAGAGCCGCGCGTGCCCGACGACATCAAGGAGCAGCGGTTCTGATGCCAGGTCCGGCGGGAGAGGTCGCCGTCGTCGGTGCCGGCCTCATCGGCCTGTTCAGCGCGCACTACCTGCTCGAGCGTGGGTATGCCGTCACCGTCCTCGAAGCGGGCGGGCTGGGCGGGGGCGCCTCTCGCGTCAACGGCGGCTGGGTCTGCCCCGCACGCAGCGACCCGCTGCCGTCGCGGGGCGTCGTCCGCGACGGGATGCGCTCGCTCACCTCGCCGGACAGCGGCGGCTTCTTCCTGCACGCGCGTGCGCTTCCGCGCGTGGCGGGCTACCTCTGGCGCTTCCTCGCGAGCTCGGGCGACGGCAGGTTCTCGCGCTCCTGGGACGAGCTCGACCTGCTGAACGGTCGGACAGCCGAGCTCGTGGACGAGCTGGTCGAGACCGGGATCATCGACGGCTTGCAGGACGAGGGGTTCCTCATGCTGCACTCGACCCGCGACGAGGCGGAGGCGTCCCGGGCGTCCCTGCTCGCCGTCTCCCGGCGCGGGCTCTGCCCGGCGCCCGAGGCGATCCTGGAACGTCCGGCGCTCCTCGAGCTCGAACCGGGGCTCGGCGACGCATCGCAGTTCGGGTTCGTCCATCGGGGCGACCGATGGCTGGACCCGTCGCGGTTGGTGGATCGCCTTGGCGACTCGCTGCGCTCACGAGGAGTACGGTTCGTGACGGACACCCAGGTTCGGGCGGTCCGGCAACGGGGGGCACGGGTCGAGCTCGCGACAGCCTCTGGCGTGGTGGAAGCCGGCCATGCCGTCATCGCCGCAGGCGCCTGGTCCGAGAAGCTGCTCCGACCACTTGGGATCCGGGGTTACGTGACCCCCGGCAAGGGCTACAGCTTCACGATCCATCCCGAGCACCCACCGACGCACGTGCTGCGGCTGGGCGACACCCATGTCGGGGTGACGCCCATGGGCGAGCGGATGAGGGTGGTCGGCATGGTGGAGCTGGACGGCACGGCCGAGGGCCTTCACTCCGGACGCATCGACGTGATGAAGGCCAAGGCGGCGCCCTACCTGTCGGGAATCGACTGGCACGCCAGCACGGACGAGCACGTCGGACCTCGCCCCATGACGCCCGACGGCAAACCGCTCATCGGCTGCGTGCCCGGAGCCGAACGCATCGTCGTGGCAACCGGGCACAACATGCTCGGGCTCAGTCTCGCTGCACCCACTGCGTCACTGGTGACCGAGCTCGTCGCAGGCGGCCGAGCCGCTGCGGTCCCGGCCTTCGACCCGATGCGCTTCACCCGTCGACGCCGTCAGGTTCCGCGTTGACAGGTCTCCGACACCGGGCGCCAACACCAGCGCCCTGCTGAACCGCGTCACCTCCCACGTCGTCTTCGTGTGGGTGCCGGTCCGTCTCGGTCTGGCACTCCTGAACGGGAGGTACCCATGACACACACCATCCGACATTCGTCATGGCTGCTGGCGCTCGGCGCCGGCCTCGGCGCTGCCGTCGGGCCGCTGGCCCTCGGCTCCCCAGCCGGCGCCACGGCCCCCGCTGTACGCGAAAGCGTCGTGTCCGCATACAAGCAGGTCAACCTGGTCTCGGACGTGCCCGGAAGGGCGCAGGTCACCGACAAGCACCTGGTCAACGCCTGGGGCGCGTCGCATCTCGGGGCCAGCCCCCTGTGGGTCTCGGACAACGGCACGGACGTCACCACGTTGTACTCGGGAGGCGGCCAGGGCAGACCGCAGACGATCGTGCCGCTCGTCGTCAGGATCCCGGGTGGTGCGCCCACCGGCCAGGTCTCCAACCCCACCACCTCCTTCGTGGTGCGTGACACCACAGGGCACGCTGCAGCTGCCCGCTTCCTGTTCGTCGGAGAGACCGGCCACCTGAGCGGCTGGAACCCGGCCGTGGGCGGCACCGGGGCAGCTCCGTCGACGCACGCCGTCGACGCCGTGGTCACGCCCGGCGCGGTCGACAAGGGGATCGCCATGGGGCAGACCTCGACGGGCCCGCGGCTGTACGTCGCGGACTTCTCCGCCGGCGTGGTGGACGTCTACAACGGTCGCCTCCAGCGCGTGATCCTCAAGGGCAACTTCATGGACTCCTCGCTGCCGCAAGGCTATGCGCCCTTCAACGTCATGGTCGCCGGCGCGCGGGTCTACGTCTCGTACGCGAAGCAGGACAGCACGCGCCACGACGAGGTCGCCGGTGCCGGACGCGGCCGGGTGGACGTCTTCACCCCGGACGGCGTCCTCCTCCGTCGCCTGTCGAGCCACGGTGTCCTCAATGCGCCGTGGGGTCTCACCATTGCCCCTTCGGGATTCGGCAAGTTCTCCGGCGACCTGCTCGTGGGCAACTTCGGTGACGGTCGGATCAACGCGTTCAACCCGCGCACGCTCGACGTCGCGGGCACCTTGCGGACCCCGGGCGGCAAGGCCCTGGCGATCGACGGGCTCTGGGCCCTGCTGCCGGGCTACGGCACCGAGGGCTCCACCCATGACGTGCTCTTCACGGCCGGTCCGCAGCATGAGGCGCACGGCCTTCTCGGCCTGCTGCACGCGACGCCGTGACGTGACGTGACCTGACGACGGTTTCCGCTGGTCTCGTGACCGGCGGAAGCCTCGAGCACTGCCCGAGGTCATCGACGCAGGGCCGCGGCGAGCGCCTCGGGGTCGGCGACCGTCACGGTCGCCGCCGGGTGACGGAGCACGCCCGTCGGCTCGATCGCGTGGACCGGCTCGACGAACGAGATGCACAGCCCCTGCCGCGAGTTCGTCGCGAACGTGACGCCGCGGTCGGCGAGCGACAGGTGGGCTGGACCCGCGGTGCGGTGGAACGCATACCCCGACGTCACCTGGCTGCTCGCGACGTTGGCGAGCGGCGTGCGCAGCCGCCAGGGGCCGAAGCGCACGCGGAGCTCGTCGTCCGTGACGAGGACCCGTGCGGTGGCCGGCGTGACGCCGAACGCGAGAGCAGGCAGCCGGTAGCGGGGCTCGAAGGCGAGCTCGAACTCCTGCGTCACGACCGGCGCCTCCGCCGGGCCAGCATCCTTGACGGCGGGTCGAGCAGTCCTGCGACGCCGCGCTGCTGCTCCCCCAGGTAGGCGTCGAGCACCAGCAGCGCGGCAGTGGCCGCAGGGGTGGCCCACTGCAGCCGGCTCATCCGCTGGGTCAGCGTGCGCGCCTTCCTCTGGGACGCCGGGTCGGTCTCCGCCCCCTCGAGCGCTTCGCCGAGCTCGGCTCCCGAGCGGTACGCCTCGGCGCTCACCAGGACCGCGGCCCCGGTGAGCGCCGTCTTGAGGATGACGGCGGCCGCGGTCGGGCGGTGCTCGACGACGCGACGTCGGTTGTCGGCGAGGATGGCGAGGCCGCTGAGCAGGTGCAGGCCGATCGACGCCCCCTGCACCGGACCCCACCGACGCCATCCCTCGTCGGCGATCCGGGCGCGGTCCCGCGCGTCGTCACCCTGCCGCGACGCCGGGTTGAGCGCCGCGGCGCCCGCCAGGGAGCCGCCGAACCAGGCCGCGTTCGTGAGCAGGTGCGTGGCGCGGACGATGGTGCTGTATGCCGTCATGCGGAGTCCCTGGTGCTGTGGCGCCGGCGTACCGGTGCGTTGAACGGTAAGGACTGTGCCGTACCCGCTTGCCGACCGCGGGGATCCCAACGACGGAGCGGGGGCAAGTTGAGGCGTTCCCGCGTGGGGCGGCCCGCGGCAGGAGCATCCTGACTGGGTGGCAGACAGCACGTCGCCGAGGAGCATGACGATCCCCCTGGCCGGGTTCGCCGCCGGAGCGGTCGTCGCCCTCCTCGTCGGCGTGTTCGGCAGGGTGCACGACCCCACGCTCGCCGGCACGACGACGTTCGGCTTCCGCACCGTCATCGACCTGAAGGTCGTGCTCTCCGTGGTGGTCGGGGTGCTCGCCGTGCTGCAGCTCGTCGGAGCCCTCTGGATCTACGGCAGGCTCGGCGTCGGGGCACCGTCGTGGGTCGGCACCGCCCACCGGATCTCGGGCGTGGTGACGGTCGTGCTCATCCTCGTCGTCGCCTACAACTGCCTCTGGGGGCTGGGCCTCGAGGTCGGGGCGTTCGCCTCCGGAGAGCCCGTGCCGACGCGGACGGTCGCGCACGGACTGCTCGGGTGCCTGGTCATCGGTGCGGTGGTGGTCAAGGTGGTGGCCGTGCGATCGCGTCGCGCGCCCGGATGGTTCCTTCCCGTGGCCGGCGGCCTGCTCTTCTCCCTCATCGTGGCCGTCGTGGTGACCTCGGCCATCTGGTACATCGGCGCCCACGGGTGGCCGGGTTCAACCCGCTACGGCTGAGTCCTCGTGCGCGACAAGGCCTCCCACGCGGTGTCCTGGTCGCCGGAACCCACGAACGTCACGTGCCCTTGGGCGGCAGCGAGCGCGCATACGCGAGCCCTCGGGACACCCACAGCTCGAGGTCGGTCCCCTCGAGCTCGCCGACGACGCGCAGCCACCCGCGCATCTCTCTGCCTCTCATCACCATCGGCGTCACCGCCTCGCCGTCGATCCACGCCTCGGCACCGGCGGGGTCTGCCCGCACCAGCAGACCTCCAGCGCCGCTCGCGGCGACGGCCATGTTGCCGTTGACGAGGAACGCCAGTCCGCCGAACATCCGCCGTTCGTCGACGTCGTCCTCACCGGCGACCAGCTCACGGATGCGGTCGGCAAGGTCCTCGTCGTAGGCCATGGATCCGATTATCTGCGGGTGCCCCACCCGCAGATCGGGCAAACTCCGAAGAATGCAGACGAGTGACGGGGACTTCGAGCTGACGATCGACGAGCTGCGGGCGATCACGGCGTATGCCGTGGCCTGCGCCGAGCCTGCACTCGTCCTCTTCGACAAGGAGCCTCCCGACGACCCGCGTCCTGCGGCCGCGCTGCAAGCGGCACGCGACTTCGCGGCTGGCGCGTCCCGCTCACGCCTCCAGCGCGCCGCTGCGGCGGACGCCCACCGTGCGGCCAAGGAGGCGACGACCGAGCCCGCCCGGCACGCGGCGACTGCGGCTGGAGACGCGGCTGCCGCGGCATACCTGCATCCCCTGGCGAACGCGACGCAGGTGCGGCACATCCTGGGGGCGGCCGCCCATGCAGCCCGGGCGGCGGAGCTCGCCCGCGGCGACGACCCGGTGGTCGCGGAGTACGTCGTGACCGCCGCCGCCAAGCGCGCCACCCCGCTCGTCCTCGACGTCCTGCGCCGCTACCCGCGCGCGCCCGAGGGGCACACCCGGGTCTCCGTCCTCATGCAGCGGCTGGACAGCCTGCTCCGGGATCCCCCTCCCCTACCGCGCGTCGTCGACGACCCCGGGCCGTTCTTCCACGGCACCAAGGCCGACGTGCGCCCCGGCGACCTGCTGACACCCGGGTGTCGCTCCAACTACGGCTCCCGCCGCCAGGCCCGGCACATCTACCTGACCGCCACGCGCGAGGGGGCTACGCTGGCGGCCGAGCTCGCGCTCGGCGACGGACCGGGGCGGGTCTACCGCGTCGAGCCGCTCGGCACGATCGAGGACGACCCGAACGTGACGGACAAGCGCTACCCCGGCAACCCGACCCGGTCGTACCGGACGACCGAGCCGCTGCGGGTGGTGGAGGAGATCACCGGCTGGCAGCGGCCCGACCCGGAGATGATCCGGCACATGCGCGAGCGCATGGCCGAGCTCGCCGAGCTCGGCATCGAAGCCATGGACGACTGAGCCCGCGCCACCCCCCAGGCCGCCCGCGGGTCGCGATCGGGGCCGACGTGTCAGGTCAGCCCGCCGGGAACCCCGAGTCGATGCACAGGGTGTTGCCCTCGCTGTCCTTGAACCACGCCGCCTTGCCCATCGCTGGCAGGGTGGCGATGCCGTCATCCCACTTGACACCCGGCATGTCGTAGGTCTCGAGGGTCACGCCCTTCGCCTGCAGGGCGCGCGCCTCGGCCTCGACGTCGTCCACGTGGATCTGGGCGACGGTGTGACCGGCCTGGCCGGCGAACTCCGTCTGGTAGACCGAGAACGCGGTCCCGCTGTCAGTGCGGTAGATGAGCATGCCGGCCTCGGCGACCTCCGCGGCCGGTTTCAGGCCGAGGATGTCGGCGTAGAACGAGCGCGCCCGCGCGATGTCGGCGGCGGGGATGTTGGCGGTGACGGATGCACTGGTGAGCATCGGGGTCCTCCTGACGAGCTGAGTATGCGTTGCCTTGCGCGTGGTCGGCGGTGCCGCTGCTCGACACCACGCGACATGCGGACCGATCGGCCCGCCGGCCGGGGCCGCGGTCGTCGACGGCCCTTCATCCGCTCTACACCTCCTCCGACGACGCCGCAGCCGAACCGAGCAGATGGCTCTCGAGACGCCCCCTTTCACCTGGGCGTCTGGTCAGCCCTGGCGGCCGGCCAACGCCTCGAAGTTCTCGTAGAGGGCGGCCTCGCCGTGCTTCTCACGCAGCTTCCTCGCGGCCGGCCCGACGCGAGACCACAGCCCGGCGACCCAGAGCCAGTCCAGCACGAGGTCGGTGTCCAGCAGGCCGTTCTTGGTCAGGGTCCCGATCGTCTCGCCCCAGTTGAGGATCCGGGTGACGAAGACGTCGTCGGGCGACGCCTCCTCAGGGTTGAAGTCATCGGCCCACACCGCCAGCTGAGCCTCCTCCAGTCCCATCGTGGAACCCCACTGGGCCACCTGAACGAGCAGCATGCCGTCCTCTCGACTGGCCATCAGACCCTCCTTGGCCCGCAACGTCCCTGCCGATCGACAACGTCCCTGCCGATCGACGCTACTCGCGGCACTCACCCGGCGCAGGGCTTCGGGCCGGGCTGAGGTCGGCACCGGCGAGTCGCCCGGGACGCTCCCGGGACTCACGCTCCGGCGAGCTCGCCGCGCGCGGCGTGGGGCCGACTCAGTCGACGATGGCTGCCAGGGCGGAGACGAACCCCGGGATGCTCACGAGCACCGCGACCGAGACGATCGCCTGCACCGCGCGAGTGGCCCGGTGCCGGACGACCAGGGACCAACGCGGCAGCAGCAGAGTCGCGAGGAGCACGAGACAGCCGACGACAACGCCCCCGGCAACGGCCGAGACCACCGTCAGCGCTGCGGTCGCGAAGAGGCTGAGCGGTGGCAGCCACAGCCACCACCATCGCGTCGGCCTGCCGAGCGCTGCCGCGATCCGCCCAGCCACCGGAGCGGTGAGCGCCCCCGTCAGGACGGCCATCAGGAAGAAGGTGGCGACGCTCAGCCAGCCGGGCCCGACGATCGCGAAGTCGGGGTTGTCGCCCCGCAGGGGATCCACGGTGGCGCCGACGAGCACGAGGGCCGAGGCGCCGAAGACCGCTCCCCCGCCCAGCCCGCGGGGCACGACGAACGAGGCAAGCGCGTACCCGAGGCCCGCCGCCAGGCCGAACGGCACTCCCACGAAGAGCACGAACCCGACGGTTCCGCTCAGCGAGATCTGACCGACCACCTGCTCCGCCTCGGTGATCCGGCCCTGCGCATCGGGTGACGTGACTGCCAGCAGGCGCATGGCGAGTCGACCGGCGGGGCCGACCACGAACACACCGACTGCCAGGCCGGAGAGCAGCGCGACGGCCACGAACCACACCAGAGCCTGGGCGCGACCCGCGGTGCCTGCCAGCTCGTACCGTTGCCATGCCGGGACCGCCAACGAGTAGCCGCGCCAGCGCCACCCAGCACCGGCCGCGATGAGCAGCAGTGCTGCACAACCGAGCATCACGAGCATCCACGAAGTGAAACAGAAGCGGCGGAGATCGGATCCGACTTTCCCCATTTCTCCCGTGCGACAAGCTGGCGGAATTCGACGGACTGGATCCTCACATATCGCTGCAAGACCCCGAAATGCCGCTCGGACCGGATGCCCGGACACCCGGGCATTCGTCCACATTCTTGCGGATTCGCAATTGGCACAACAGCTTTCGACTTCCTGAGGCAATTCAAGGAGCACACTGAGAAAGCCGCGCAGGGCGGCGTCGTCCGGTCCGGAGCGGCCGGTGACGAACAGTTTTTCTTGCAGAGGGGGAATCATGCACGGAAAAGCTCGGCCCCGGGCACGGGGCCGGTTGGTGGCACTCGGTGTCGCCGTCGCGGCGCTGGTCCTCGGGGGCCAGTCGGCCGCCAGCATGGCCGCGGACACCGCCGGAGCCGCTACGGCGGCGACGACGGCCGACGCGTCGCAGGCGGCGCCGCAGGGTCTGCTCCGCACCATCACCAAGAACGCCAGCGTCTCCTTCCCGGCGTCACAGGCCACCGGTCAACCGAGCGGGGTCCAGGCTCACGAGCTGCCACCGGGCGAGGGCGCCGAGGGCGACTCGAGCCCGGTGCGCAGCCACTCCAAGGGCCCGCGCGGCAAGAGCCGGTCGACGGACGTGCTCCGCCCACCGGTCGTGCCTCCGACACCCGTCGCCGGCTCCGAAGGGCTGGGCCGCAGCTGGCTGGGGCTCGACGGCTTCGACCAGCGCTATGCCAACGACGGCAACCAGTTCTCGGTCGAGCCCCCCGACCAGGGGCTGTGCGTGGGCAACAGCTACGTCGTCGAAGCAGTCAACGACGTCGTGCGGGTGTACCGCACCAACGGGTCTGCTGCGACGGCGGTCAGCGACCTGAACAGCTTCTACGGCTACCCGGCACAGATCGACCGCACGACGGGCCTCACCGGTCCCTTCGTGACCGACCCGACGTGCATCTACGACCACGGCAGTGGCCGGTTCTTCCTCGTCGTGCTGACTCTCGAGGTCGACCCGCAGACGGGCGCGCTCCTGGGGCCCAACCACCTCGACCTCGCGGTCAGCCGCACCGGCGACCCCACGGGCCGGTGGGACATCTACCGCCTTCCTGTCCAGGACGACGGCACCCAGGGCACGCCGAAGCACACGGACTGCCCGTGCATCGGTGACTACCCGCACATCGGGTCCGACGCCAACGCCGTCTTCCTGACGAGCAACGAGTACCCGTTCGCCAGCGCCGCCCCGGGCCTCTACGGCAACAACTTCAACGGTGCCCAGATCTACGCCCTGGACAAGGCGGCGCTGGTGTCGGGGACGTCACGCATCAACGTCGTCCACTTCCAGAACACGTTCCTGCCGTCGGGTGGCTCGAAGGTGCCCGGCTTCACCGTGTGGCCGGCGCAGGTCCCCGACGCGCACTACGCCACGGAGCAGGGCGGCACGGAGTACTTCCTGAGCTCGATCGCCGGCGAGGAGGCGCAGCCGCGCGGGTTCACCGGCATGGCCAACCGGATCGGCGTGTGGTCGGTGACCAACACCGAGACCATCAAAGATCGCGGACCCGACCTAAGCCTGCAGCGCGGGCTGGTCCACTCCGAGGTGTACGGCGTCCCGCCGCTGTCAGACCAGAAGTCCGGCCCGGTCCCCCTGCGGGACTGCGTGCTCGTCAACTGCAACGACGTCCTGGGAGTCGGCGTCACGCCCCCGCAGAGCGAGTCCGAGGGGCAGCTGGACAGCAACGACAGCCGCATGCAGCAGGTCTACTACTCAGGTGGCCGGTTGTACGGCGCGCTCGACACCGTCATGCGCGTCGGCGGGTCGCTCCAGGCAGGCATCGCCTGGTTCGCCGTCAAGCCGGGCTCGACGGCAGGGTCCTCCACCGTCGCCCGGCAGGGCTACCTCGGCGTCGCCGACAACAATGTGAACTACCCGGCCATCGCGGTGCTACCGGACGGAACGGGGGCGATGGCGTTCACGCTCGTGGGTCACGACTACTACCCCACGGCCGCCTACACGCTGTTCGGGAGCGACGGGCCCGGCGACGTGCAGATCGGCGCACTCGGGCGGGCACCGCAGGACGGCTTCAGCGAGTACACGGCCTTCCTCGACCCGGGACAGACGCTGCGCCCGCGCTGGGGTGACTACAGCGCCGCCGTCACGAACGGCTCGAACGTCTTCATGGCCACGGAGTACATCCAGTCCCGGTGCACGTTCTCCCGGTTCCGCACGGACATGACCTGCGGCGGGACCCGCGCTCCGCTCATCAACTGGGCGACCCGGATCTACAGCGTGACGCCGTAGGCCCGTCGATCCGGGTGACGCCTGACGCGCTGTCGTGTGGCCCGCAGCACTCATCGTGCTCGGTCCACACGACCGCCGTCTGCCACCCACGGCGCCTCAGTCCGAAGAATCAGGCGACTCGGGCGGTGGCCCGACCCGGGGATGCCGCACCGCCGCACCGGTCACCACGGGTGAGCGTCGCGAGGCAGTCAGCACGCGCGCCACCACGTCGGGGCGGAAGAGCATCAGCGGCGGGTCCTCGAGCTGGAGCACCCGGTTGAACACCCGGGCCACGGGCAGCGACGCATGCGCAGCCTGGATCACGCGAGCCGTGTAGCCGTTGAGCTGCCTCGTCCCCAGCGGTCTCGGCCCCACCGTCTCCGGGTGGCCGAAGTCGCCGCCGACCGCGATTCGCCACGGGGCGTCGATGATGCGCGCAGCGTGGCGATGGAAGTGCCTCGGCAGGCCGGGTGCGCCGGGCCCCGTCCGGGCGACGGCGCGGCCCAGAGCGGCAGCCTGCAGCGCAGCCGAGGTCATGCCCTGCCCGTAGACCGGGTCGAAGCTGCAGGCGGCGTCCCCGACTGTGACGAGCCCAGCGGGCAGGTCGGCAACGCGCTCGTAGTGCCGCCGCCGGCTCGACGGGAAGCGGTAGCTCTCGATGTCCGACACCCGCGCGCAGTGCTCGATCAGCTGGGCGATGGTCGGGCTGGACAGGCTGCGGGCGAACGCGGCCACGCCCTCCTCGGTCGACGGCGGGGCGTCGCCGTGGACGCCCGAGAGCATCACGTTCCACCGGTCGCCCTCCACCGGTAGCGCAGCACCGCTGCGGAAGGTGCCCGGGTTGCCGATGACGATGGCCACGTCTCCCTCGAAGTCCCCGGGTGACCGGCGCAGGAAGAAGGAGACGTAGCCGATGTCGATGCCCACGTGCGTGACGGGCGGGTCCAGCACGCCGTCGCGGGCGAGCTCGTGGGCGATCCCGGAGCTGCGCCCCGAGGCGTCGACCTCCAGCTCGGTGGCGCGGACGTGCCCGCCCACGACGACACCCGTCACCCGGAGACCGGTCAGCGCGACCCGCTCGACGGTGGCCCCTGCCTCGATGCTGACACCGGGAAGCGCCGCGACCCGCTGCCGAACCACCTGCTCGAGCAGCGGACGGGTGAGACTGAGCCCAGGGCGACCGAGCTCGCCACGCGCGCGGTAGGCGCCGCCCTGGTGGATCCACGCGCCGAAGCCGTCGACCTGCGCCGCGCCCAGGCGTTGCAGCTCCTCCTCGATGCCGGGGAACCAGGCCCGCAGCTGCCCGAGGCCGGCCGACAGCAGGATGTGCAGCTGGCGACCCTGCGGCACGCGCGCCCGCGGCGTCGCGGTCATGGGCAGGTCGTCCCGGTCGACCACCGTCACGGGGACGGCCTGCTCGGCGAGCGCCCGCGCCGCAAGCAGGCCCGCCATGCCTGCGCCGACGACCACCACCGGGTTCCGTTGCTGCCGGGCCACGACCCACCTCCCCGCTCGAGAGCGATCAGCGTTCGTCGAGCATCACCTCGATGGAGTAGTCCTGGGCGCGGTAGCAGTGGTCGCCGTACTCCACCGGGCCGCCGACCGCGTCGAAGGCGGTGCGAGACATGGTCAGGACCGGCTGTGACGGGCGCAGGTCCAGGTGCCTGCGCTCCTCGGCCGACGGCGTCCGGGCGCCGATGCGCTGGTGGGCCACCACTGGCTTGCCCCCGCGCCCGCGCAGCAGGGCGTACAGCCCGTCGCGCTCGAGGTCTTCACGGCTGAGGTCGGAGTATGCCGGGGGCAGCCAGTTGCGCAGGATGGCGAGCGGCCGCTCGCCGTCGAGACGCAGCCGGACCAGGTGCAGCAGCGGGGTGTCGGCGGGCAGGCCCATCGCCCCCGCCGCGACCCCGTCCGGGGCGACCTCGTAGGTCAGCACCACGGTGCGCGGGTTCCCGGCGCCCTCGCGCCGCAGGTCGTCGTAAAGGCTCGTCAGCTCGGCACGGCGGTGGATCTGGCGTCCGGCGACGGTGGTGCCGAGGCCTCGACGCCGCAGGAGCAGGCCCTGCCCGACCAGCTCCTGGATCGCGCGCCGCACGGTCGGTCGCGAGAGGCCGAGGCGGTCGGCCATGGCCACCTCGTTCTCGAACGCGTCTCCCGGCTGGAGGTCGCCCTTGGCGATCGCCGCGCTGAGCTGCTCGGCCAGCTGGTGGTAGAGCGGGATCGGCGTCTCGCGGTCGATGCGGACGTCAACGGGCTTGGACATGGCCGCAGGGTATCGACGTGCCAGCCCCATGCGCGAATGTTCTCATGTCAGTACACCGGCTCGTCCTCACCTCGGGCTCTTGACGACGAGCACGGGCACGTCGGCGTCGAGGATCAGGTTCTGCGTGATGCTCCCGAGGAACGCCTTGCCCACGGGGGAACGCCGCCGTGCCCCGATGACGAGCAGCTCGGGTCGCAGCTCATCGACAGCCCGGAGGAGGGCTGCGGACACGTCGCCGGTGTCCCGTCCGCCGGCCACCACATGGACGTCCCAGCGAACGTCGGGCAGCGACGCGTTGCGCAGGACCTTCTCCACCGCATCGGAGATGCCCGCCCGGTTGGCTTCGGCGATGTCCTTGTCGAGCGACTCCACCACGTGGACGACGACGAGCTGCGTCCCACGGTATGCCGCCTCGCGGGCTCCTTCCTCGAGCGCCAGGTCACTCGAGCTGCGGGTGTGGTGGGCGACGGCGACGCTCATGACGCCACCCCGCTCACTTCTGCAGCTCGTGGGAGAGCTCGGTGAGCTCGTCGCCGCCGGCCATCTGCCGGGTCAGCTCGTCGAGTGCCACCTCAGAACGCTTCTTGTCGAGCACGGCCTGTCCGAGCTTGAGGATGACGAAGTGGTTGCCGACGAGGTAGGCGTGGTGCGGGTTGTGCGTGATGAAGACGACGCCGAGACCGGCGTCCCGGGCTGCCGCCGTGTACTTCAGCACGACACCGGACTGCTTGACGCCGAGGGCCGCCGTCGGCTCGTCGAGGATGAGCACGCGGGCGCCGAAGTAGACCGCCCGGGCGATGGCGACACACTGGCGCTGGCCGCCGGAGAGGTTGCCGATGGGCTGGTTGATGTCCTTGACGACGATCCCCATCTTGCGCAGCTCCTCGTCGGCGATGCGCTTCATGTCGTTGATCTTCAGCGGGGCGAAGGGTGCCCCGCCGGCGACCATCTCGGAGCCGAGGAAGAAGTTGCGCCAGACCTCCATCAGGCTCACCACCGCGAGGTCCTGGTAGACGGTGGCGATGCCGTGTCCGAGCGAGTCGCGCGGGCTGGTGAAGCTGACCTCCTTGCCGTCGACCTTCATCGTCCCCTCGTTGTGGGGGTGCAACCCGGAGATGATCTTGATCAGGGTCGACTTGCCCGCGCCGTTGTCGCCGAGGACGCAGGTCACCTCCCCGGCGTTGACGGTCAGGTTGATGCCCTTGAGCGCGCGGATCGCGCCGTAGGTCTTGCCGATGTCGGTCATCTCGACGAGCGGCTCCCCCTTGTGCAGCTCCGGGTCGGCGTGCTCGTGCAGGGTGTCAGTCATGTCAGCTCGCCTTCCGGGCGGTCGAGAGTCGCTTGACGTAGAGGTTGACCATGACGGCGAGCAGGAGCATGACGCCGAGGAAGGCCTTGAACCAGTTCGGATCCCACCCGGCGTACACGATGCAGAGGCTCGTCATGCCGAAGATGAAGGCGCCGATGGCCACGCCGATGGCGTTGCCGTAGCCGCCGGTGAGCATCGTGCCGCCCACGACCGCGGCGATGATGTAGAGGAACTCGTTGCCGACGCCGTTGCCCGCCTGAAGGGTGTTGTAGTTGTACAGGTAGTGCATTCCGGCGAACCAGCCGAGGAAGCTCACGGTCATGAAGAGGCCGATCTTGACCCGGGTCACCGGAACACCCACCGCACGGGCCGAGGCGGCGTTGCCGCCGACGGCGAAGATCCAGTTGCCGATCCTGGTGCGCTGGAGCACGTACGCGGACAGCGCCACGAAGAGGAACCACCAGATGACCGTGATCGACAGCGTCACCGAGCCGATCTGCCACTCGTGGGCGAAGATCCAGTTGAGCGAGTCGTAGCCGGCCATCTGGTTGATGTTGGGGCTCGACACCGATCCGGTGACGAGCTTGGTCACGCCGAGGTTTGCCCCCTGCAGGACGAAGAACGTGCCGAGGGTGATGAGGAAGCTCGGGATCCCGGTCCTCATGACGAGGTAGCCGTTGAGGAAGCCGATCGCCAGGCAGAGCACGAGCGACAGGATGGCGCCGACCCAGAGGTTGATCCCCAGCTGGTAGCAGAACATCGCGTTGAAGAGCCCCGCGGTGGTGACCAGGACGCCGGCGGAGAGGTCGAACTCGCCGCCGATCATCAGCATGCCGACGGCGACGGCCACGATGCCGATGGTCGAGGACTGGTAGAGGACGGTGAAGAACGCTGCCGGGGTGCGGAAGGCCGGCGCGACGATGAGGAAGAAGATGAAGATGACGATCGCGGCGACGAGGGCGCCGATCTCCGGTCGTGCCAGCAGCCGGTTGGACCAGCCCAGGGTGACCCGGTTGGAGGCATCGGCAGGGGCCGAGGGCGACGGGTCCGTCTTGACGGGGGTGCTACTCATGACAGCTCCAGTGCTGTTCGGCGGGGGCCGTGCCCTCACGGACCCGGCCCCCCGGAGGCGGTTTATCGAGTGTTCTGCTTGATGAACGGGAGGACCTGGGCGATGTTCGTCTTGTCGACGAACGAGGGGCCGGTCAGCACGGCCTGGCCGCCGCCGAGGACGTTGCCGTTCTTCTTGAAGAGGTAGAGCTGCGAGATCGCCATGTAGCCCTGGAGGTACGGCTGCTGGTCGATGAACCACTGGATCTTGCCGTCCTGGACCGCCTGGGCCGCATCCGGGTTGGTGTCGAAGGTGCCGATCTTGACGTCTGGGCGCCCGGCGCCCTGGGCGGCCTTGATGGTGTCGAGGGCCTGGGGCGCACCAAGGGTGACGACCCAGTTGACCGCCTTGTCCTGGGTCAGCTTGGCCTGGATGGCGGTCGTGACAGCGGCGTCGTCGGCGCCGTTGACCTGCAGGTTCTCGGTGTTCGGGAAGGACGCCTTGACGCCGGCGCAGCGGTCCTCGAGGGCCACCGAACCGGTCTGCTGGATCGTGCAGAGGATCTTCGTGGCACCCGCGGCAGCCGCGCGCTTGCCGGCCTCCTCGCCGCCGAGCTTCTCGTTGGAGGCGAAGTGGGTGAGCGATCCGGCCTTCTGGAAGAAGTCGATCCCCGAGTTGAAGGTGTCCACCGGGATGCCGGCGGCCTCGGCCTTCTTGATGGTGGGGATCAGCGCGTCAGGGGTGACCAGGGTCGTGGCGATCCCGTCGACCTTCGAGTCGATGGCGTTCTGGATCAGGACCGCCTGCTTGCTGGCGTCCGGGTCGGACGAGTACTTAAGGTTGGCACCGGTGTCCTTGGCGGCCTGCTGCGCGCCCGCCTTGATCCGGTCCCAGAACGTGTCGCCCGGTGTCTCGTGGGTGATCATGGCGAAGGTGTAGCCGCTGTTGCCGCCACCACCTCCGCCGCCGCCGCCCGTCGACGAGGCGGCGGGTGCACCGCCACCGCTGCAGGCGCTCAGGGCGAAGGCGGCGGCCAGGGCGACGCCGGCTGACGCCGCGAGGCCCTTACGAGTCCGAGTCGGAGTCATCGTTGATTCCTTTCCTTGCGTCGCGGTGGCCGGTCGCCGAGTAGCGCGACGTGCTGTCACGGGAGTTCCGTCCATGAGGGGCCCGTATGCCGCGTGCCGCTGGCACGTGGTCGGCGCTGAGCCGGAGGGGTGAAGGGCCAGCCGAACCGGTCCGGTGCATCTGCAGGTGCGGGTCGGGCTGCGTCGCGTCCGAGCGGACGGTGTGGGGCGAGGTCGTCGCCCGAGGAGTGCGCGGATCTTGGCGAACCGGAGACGGGTTGGGTCACCGCTGTTCACACTGGTGAGTGCGCCGTGGCAAACATCGCGGTCGATGCTCTCGGTCCGGCGTCAGTGCCATCGATTGGAGGATGCCTCTGGTTTCGAGGCCATGTCAAGCCATTGAGCAAACATCAGAATGTTCTGACATTTGCTTGACACGGCGTGTGGCTGGGCTGGACGATCGACCCACCACCGAGACCTTCGAGGGAGTGAGACATGCGCATCGGACTGGCCGGAGTCGGCCGCATCGGGGCCTTCCACGCCGAGACCCTGCGCGACCTGCCGGACGTCGACGAGGTCGTCGTCGCGGACCTGGACGCCGACGCGGCTCGCGCAGTCGCCGAGAAGCTGGAGGTGGGCTGTGCCGCCTCTCCCGCCGAGCTGCTCGCGTCGGGTCTCGACGGCTTCGTCATCGCCACCGCGACACCCGGCCACGCTCCCCTGCTTCGGATGGGGCTCGAGGCCGGCGTCCCGACGTTCTGCGAAAAGCCCGTCGCCGCCACCCTCGAGGAGACCCTGGGGCTCGCCCGGCTCGTCTCCACGAGCGCCACGCCGGTGCACGTGGGCTTCCAGCGCCGCTTCGACCGGGGCTACCGGGGGGCCCGGGAGGCCGTGGCCACCGGACGGCTCGGCTTCGTGCACAGCATCCGGGCACAGACTCACGACCAGGCGCCACCACACGTTGCCTACATCCCCACCAGCGGCGGGCTCTTCCGCGACTGCTCGATCCACGACTTCGACATCATCCGGTTCGTCACCGGGCGGGAGGTGGCCTCGGTCTACGCGACCGGCGCCAACAAGGGCGCCGAGTTCTTCTCCGCGGCCGGCGACGTCGACACGGCCGCCGCCGTGCTGACGCTCGACGACGACACGCTCGTCTCGCTCTCGGCCACCCGCTACAACGGGGCCGGCCACGACGTGCGGATGGAGGTGCTCGGCAGCGAGGGCACGGTCGGCGTCGGCTACGACGACTCCTTGGCCCTCACCTCGGCCGAGCCGGGCGCGACCTACCCCTCCGGCCCGCGCCACTGGTCCTTCATGGAGCGCTTCCTGCCCGCCTACCGCGCCGAGCTGACGGCCTTCGCTGCCGTCGCCCGCGGGACCCTCTCCTCGCCCTGCACGGTGGAGGACGCCCTCCAGGCCTTCCGGGTCGCCGAGGCCTGCGAGCTCTCCCGCCACGAGAACCGCCCGGTCTCGCTCGACGAGATCCCGGGCCTCTGACCGAGGTGACCACGATGAGCACTCCCAGCACCCCGCCCACCACGCCACCCATCACGACACCCTCCGGCGCGTCGCCCGCGGCTCCCGGCGACACGGCATACGACACCGCGTACGACGTCGTCGCGATCGGGCGCACGGGCGTCGACATCTACCCGCTGCAGCACGGCGTCGGCCTCGAGAAGGTGGAGACCTTCCAGAAGTTCCTCGGCGGCAGCGCCACCAACGTCAGCGTCGCGGCGGCCCGACACGGCCACCGCGTGGCCCTCATCACCCGCACCGGCCAGGACGCGTTCGGCCGCTACGTCCACGAGGCGCTGCACGGCTTCGGCGTCGACGACTCGTTCGTCTCCGCGGTGAGCGGGCCGCCCACCCCGGTCACCTTCTGCGAGGTGTTCCCCCCGGACGACTTCCCGCTCTGGTTCTACCGCTACCCGACCGCTCCCGACCTCATGATCGAGCCCGACGAGATGCCGCTCGAGGCGATCCGTGACGCCGGTGTCTACTGGTCGACCGTCACCGGCCTCTCGCAGGAGCCGAGCCGCTCGGCGCACTTCCGCGGCTGGCAGGCGCGAGGGCGCCGCACCCACACGGTTCTCGACCTCGACTACCGCCCGATGTTCTGGTCGAGCGCCGCCGAGGCGAGCGAGCAGGTCGGCCGCGCCCTCGAGCACGTGACCGTGGCGGTCGGCAACCGCGAGGAGTGCGAGGTCGCCGTCGGCGAGACCGACCCGCAGCGGGCGGCGGACGCCCTGCTCGAGCGCGGCGTGGAGCTCGCCGTCGTCAAGCAGGGCCCCAAGGGGGTGCTGGCCGCGACCCGCGACGAGCGCGTGGAGGTGCCACCCTTCCCCGTCGACGTCGTCAACGGCCTCGGCGCGGGTGACGCCTTCGGCGGGGCGCTGTGCCACGGCCTGCTCGAGGGCTGGGACCTGCAGCGCGTCCTCGAGTTCGCCAACGTCGCCGGCGCGATCGTGGCGGGCCGGCTCGAGTGCTCCACCGCCATGCCGACCTCCGCCGAGGTCGAGGAGCGCCTGGCCGGCCGGGAGCCGCTCGCCCCACCGTTCGCCGGCGTCGCCGAGGAGGCACGATGACCACCACCCCCGTCAGCCCGGGTCTCCGGGTCGCCGACCTCACCGAGATCCGGGTGCGGGAGCCCGGGCGCATCGCGGCCGCCTGGGCCACTCGCGAGCGACGCCCACTCGTGCGCGAGGACGGCCGCCTGCTCCTGCTCGCGGCGGACCACCCGGCCCGTGGCGCCCTCGGGGTGCGAGGGGCGGGCGCTGCCATGGCGAGCCGCAGCGACCTCCTCGAGCGTCTGGTCACCGCGCTCGGGCGGCCCGGTGTCGACGGCGTGCTCGGCACCCCCGACGTCCTCGACGACCTGCTCCTGCTCGGCGCACTCGAGGGCAAGGTCGCGATCGGCTCGATGAACCGCGGTGGCCTGCAGGGTGCCAGCTTCGAGCTGGACGACCGCTTCACGGCCTACAGCGCGGCCGAGATCGCCGCGCGCGGTCTGGACGGCGGCAAGATGCTGACCCGCATCTGTCTCGACGACCCGGGCACGGTCGCGACCCTCGAGGCGAGTGCACGGGCCGTCACGGAGCTCGCCGAGCACCGGGTCATGGCCATGATCGAGCCGTTCCTCTCCGTCCGTCAGCGGGGTCGGGTCGTCAACCAGCTCGACCCGGACTCGACGATCAGGTCGGTCCACATCGCCGCGGGCCTGGGCGCCTCGAGTGCCTACACGTGGCTCAAGCTCCCGGCCGTGGACGAGCTCGACCGGGTCATGGACGCGACCACGCTGCCGACCCTCCTGCTCGGCGGTGACCCCCAGGGCGACCCTGAGGACACCTACGCGTCGTGGGGCCACGCGCTGGAGCTGCCCGCTGTCCGGGGCCTCGTCGTGGGCCGCGCCCTGCTCTTCCCACCCGACGGGGACGTGGCTGCCGCGGTCGACATCGCGGCCGGCCTCGTGCACGGCGCCGGCGGAGGTGCGGCATGAGCTGGCACCGCCCCCACGGGAGCACCTCGCGCGACGGCTGGGACGTCGTCGTCGAGCCCGACGCGTCGGGCTGGGAGCACACCGGGCTGTATGCCGGCCGGCTCACCGACGGTGAGTCCCGCACCTTCGAGGCGGGTCACCGCGAGCACGTCGTCGTGCCGCTGTCCGGGTCGGTCGTCGTGGTGGCCGAGGGCCCGAGCGGCCGAGACGAGGCCAAGCTGGAAGGCCGCACGTCGGTCTTCGCCGGGGCGACCGACGTCACCTTCGTGCCGGCGGGGTCGAGGCTCACGGTGACGGCCGTGGGGGACGTGCGGGTGGCCGTCGTCTTCGCCGTCACGCCCTCCGCGGATGCGCGGTTCGCGTTCCGGCACGTGACCGCCGACGAGGTGCCGGTCGAGCTCCGGGGCGCCGGCATCGCGTCCCGGGAGGTGCGCAACTTCGGCGTCCCGGACGTCCTCGAGGCCGACTCCATCATCGCCTGCGAGGTCGTGACCCCCGCCGGCAACTGGAGCTCGTGGCCTCCGCACAAGCACGACGAGGAGCGGCCGGGCGAGGAGACGCAGCTCGAGGAGATCTACTACTTCGAGGTGGCCCCGGAGGCCGGCACCCCGCCCGCGGCGGCGACCGACCCCATCGGCTACCAGCGGGTCTACGGCACCGAGCACCGGCCCATCGATGTCCTCGCCGAGGTCCGCTCCGGCGACGTCGTCCTCGTCCCGCACGGCTGGCACGGCCCGGCGATGGCCGCACCCGGCTATGACCTCTACTACCTCAACGTCATGGCGGGCCCCGGTGACGAGCGCGCCTGGCTCATCTGCGACGACCCGGCGCACGGCTGGGTCCGCAAGACCTGGTCCGACCAGCAGGTCGACCCCCGACTCCCGCTCGGAGGCACCCGATGACGCGTGACGAGCAGCGGACCTCCTCGACGGTGCGGCTCACCGTCGCCCAGGCCGTCGTGCGGTTCCTCGCGAACCAGTGGAGCGAGCGCGACGGGCATCGGCAGAAGCTCTTCGCCGGCTGCTTCGGGATCTTCGGCCACGGCAACGTCGCCGGCCTCGGCCAGGCGCTGCTGCAGAACGAGCTGGCCGACGGCGACCAGCATCTTCCCTATGTCCTCGCTCGCAACGAGCAGGCCATGGTGCACACCTCCGTCGGGTACGCCCGGCAGAAGGACCGCCTCCAGACCTGGGCGTGCACGGCGTCCGTCGGGCCTGGCTCGACCAACATGCTGACCGGGGCGGCCCTCGCGACCATCAACCGGATCCCGGTTCTGCTCCTGCCCTCGGGCACCTTCGCCACCCGCGTCAGCGCGCCGGTGCTCCAGGAGCTCGAGCAGCCGTATGCCGCCGACGTGACCGTCAACGACGCGTTCCGGCCCCTGTCGAAGTTCTTCGACCGGGTGAGCCGTCCCGAGCAGCTGCCGTCGGCGCTGCTCGGCGCGATGCGGGTCCTCACCGACCCGGCGGAGACCGGCGCCGTCACCATCGCGCTGCCGCAGGACGTCCAGGCCGAGGCCTTCGACTGGCCGGTCGAGCTGTTTGCGCCGCGCACGTGGCGGGTGGCCCGACCGTTGCCCGAGGCCGTCGACATCGCCGACGCCGCTGAGCTCATCCGGTCGGCGAAGCGGCCGCTCGTCGTCGCGGGCGGAGGCGTGCACTACTCCGGCGCCGAGGACGCGCTCCGGGCGTTCTGCGATGCCACCGGCATCCCCGTCGGGGAGTCGCAGGCCGGCAAGGGTTCGCTCCCCCACGGCCACCCGCAGGAGATGGGGGCGATCGGCTCGACCGGAACGACCGCCGCGAACGCCCTCGCCGCCGAGGCCGACGTCGTCATCGGCATCGGCACGCGGTGGAGCGACTTCACGACCGCGTCGCGGACGGCCTTCCAGCACAGCACTGTCCGCTTCGTCAACATCAACGTCGCACGCTTCGACGCCGGCAAGCACTCCGGCCTGCCGGTCGTGGCCGACGCCCGTGAGGCGCTCACCGCCCTGACCGGCGCCCTCGAGGGGTATGCCGTCGACGACGCCTACCGGGAGCGCCAGGCGACGCTCTGGGCCCGGTGGGACGCGGCGGTCGAGAGCGCGTTCCACCCGCCGACCGACGTCACCGACAGGCTGGCCGACGGCCTGCTGACGCAGGGCCAGGTGCTCGGGGCCGTCAACGAGCTGAGCGACCCGCGTGACGTCGTGCTGTGCGCGGCCGGGTCGATGCCGGGCGACATCCACAAGCTGTGGCGGGTCCGCGACCGCAAGGCCTACCACGTCGAGTACGGCTACTCCTGCATGGGCTACGAGGTGCCGGCATCGATCGGCGTCCGCCTCGCCGACGAGTCGCGGGACGTCTTCGCCATGGTCGGCGACGGCGGCTACCTGATGATGCCGACCGAGCTGGTGACCGCTGTCCAGGAGCGGGTCAAGGTCATCGTCGTGCTCGTCCAGAACCACGGCTTCCACTCGATCGGGTCGCTGTCGGAGTCGCTCGGCTCGCAGCGCTTCGGCACGAGGTACCGGTTCCGCGGCGAGGGCTCCGGCCGTCTCGACGGCGACGTGCTGCCGGTCGACCTCGCTGCCAACGCCCGCTCGCTGGGCGCGCACGTCATCGAGGTGCACTCGGTCGACGAGCTGCACCAGGCGATCAAGGAGGCCAAGGCCTGGCCGGCGGACGGCGGACCGGTCGTCATCCACGTCGAGACCGACCCGCGGGTCTACTCCCCGGACAGCGCCTCGTGGTGGGACGTGCCCGTCTCGCAGGTCAGCGACCTCGAGACGACGCGGACGGCATACGGCGAGTACCTCGACCACAAGGCGGCCCAGCGTCCGCTCACTATGCCCACCGGTGTCCCCTCACCCCCGGAGTCCGCACCATGAAGCTCGCCCTCGACCCGTACATGTTCCGTGAGACGCCGCTGGTCGAGCTGCCGGCCCTCGTGGCCGAGCTCGGCTACGAGTGGATCGAGCTGTCGCCGCGCGACGACTTCATCCCCTTCTTCAACCACCCGCGTGTCGACGACGCCGGGGTGGCGTCCTTCCGCAAGGCCCTCGCCGACGCCGGCGTCGGGGTCTCATCGGTGCTCCCGCTGTTCCGGTGGAGCGGGCCCGACGAGGAGGACCGGCAGGCGGCCGTCCGCTACTGGAAGCGTGCGATCCAGATCGCCTCGCTCCTCGGCGTCGACACGATGAACTCCGAGCTCAACGGCAACCCGCGCGAGGCCGCGGCGTGCGAGCGGCAGTTCTGGAGGTCGATGGAGGAGCTCCTGCCGGTGTTCGAGAAGGAGGGGATCAGGCTCGTCCTCGAGCCGCACCCCGACGACTGGGAGGAGGACGGCAAGCGCGCCGTCGACGTGATCCGCGGGACCAACTCGCCCGCCGTGAGCTTCCTGTACTGCGCGCCGCACACCTTCCACCAGGGCAACGACTGCGACGGGATCATGGACGGGGCCGGCGACCTGCTGACGATGGTCCACGTCGCCGACTCCTACGACCACACCGCGTCGTCGGGTCTGCGCTACATCGTCAACCCACCCGGCGCCCAGGTCACCGTGCACCAGCACCTCGACATCGGCCAGGGCGAGGTCGACTTCGCCCAGTTCTTCGCCGGCCTCGAGCGCATCGGCTTCGACGGCATCGTCACGTCCTGCGTCTTCGCCTGGGAGGACCGCGCCCGCGAGTCCAGCACCTACATGCGAGACACGATCCGCTCCTACCTCGACAAGTGGGCGACCCCGCCCACGTTCGCCTCCCCCTGACCTGGCCACCCGACACACGTTCCTCTGTCTCACCCGAAGGACCCAGCATGAGCACCACCCGCATCACCCACCTCATCGACGGCAGGCCGTGGACCGGCACCGCCGAGCGCACCTCGCCGGTCTTCAACCCCGCCACGGGCGAGCAGACCGGCGTCCTCGACCTGGCCACGGCGGCCCTCGTCGACGACGTCGTCAAGAGCGCCAGGTCGGCTTGGGAGGAGTGGGCCGACGCGTCGCTCGCCAAGCGCGCCCAGGTGCTCTTCGCCTTCCGCGAGCTGCTCAACGCCCGCAAGGAGGAGATCGGAGCCCTCATCACCGCCGAGCACGGCAAGGTCCTGTCCGACGCCGTCGGCGAGGTGACGCGCGGCCTCGAGGTCGCCGAGTTCGCCTGCGGCATCCCGCACCTGCTCAAGGGCGGCTTCAGCGAGAACGTCTCGACGAACGTCGACGTCTACTCGATCCGCCAGGCCATCGGCGTCGTCGCCGTGATCTCGCCGTTCAACTTCCCCGCCATGGTGCCGCTGTGGTTCATCCCGATCGCCATCGCCTGCGGCAACGCCGTGGTGCTCAAGCCCTCGGAGAAGGACCCCTCCGCCGCGGTCGCCATCGCGCGTCTCTGGAAGGAGGCCGGCCTGCCCGACGGTGTCATGCAGGTCGTCCAGGGCGACAAGGAGGCCGTCGACGCACTGCTGACGCACCCCGATGTCGAGTCGGTGTCGTTCGTCGGGTCCACGCCGATCGCGAGGTACGTCTACGAGACCGGCACCGCCAACGGCAAGCGGGTCCAGGCCCTTGGCGGCGCGAAGAACCACATGCTGGTGCTGCCGGACGCCGACCTCGACCTCGCCGCCGACGCCGCCGTCAACGCCGGCTTCGGCTCGGCGGGCGAGCGGTGCATGGCCATCTCGGCGCTCGTCGCCGTCGAGCCGATCGCCGACGAGCTGATCGGCAAGATCAAGGACCGGATGGGCAAGCTCGTCACCGGGGACGGCACGCGCGGCTGCGACATGGGCCCGCTCGTGACCAAGCAGCACCGCGACAAGGTCGCCTCCTACCTCGACTCCGGCGTGGCCGACGGCGCGACGCTCGTGGTGGACGGTCGTGAGAGCGACTTCGACTCCGACGGTGAGGGGTACTTCCTCGCGCCGACGCTCTTCGACAACGTCAAGCCCGGGATGTCGGTGTACGACGACGAGATCTTCGGGCCCGTCCTGTCGGTGGTGCGGGTCCATTCCTACGACGAGGGGCTCGAGCTCATCAACGCCAACCCCTACGGCAACGGCACCGCGATCTTCACCAACGACGGCGGCGCGGCACGCAAGTTCCAGCGCAACGTCCAGGTGGGCATGGTCGGCGTCAACGTGCCGATCCCCGTGCCCGTGTCGTACTACTCGTTCGGCGGCTGGAAGAGCTCCCTCTTCGGCGACACGCACGCCCACGGCATCGAGGGCGTCCACTTCTTCACCCGCGGCAAGGTCGTGACGTCGCGCTGGCTCGACCCCAGCCACGGTGGCCTCAACCTCGGCTTCCCGCAGAACGACTGAGCTGCAAGGGTTCCCGGACGGATGTCGTTCCCCAAGGCGCTGCCTGCGCCGCGCAGCCCGGATCCCATGGACGCCCCGCCCCTGCGGTGGGGCGTCCTCGGGACGGGCTGGATCGCGCAGCGCTTCTGCGACGCGATGGTGCGGCACACGCGCCAGAGCCTGCTCGCCGTCGGGTCGCGGACCCGGTCGGGGGCGGACGCGTTCGCGGACGCCTTCGTCGCGCGCAACACGGGCGCCGGCACGGGGCAGCTGGTCGAGCGCCCGGCGGCATACGGGTCATACGCAGCGCTGGTCGCAGACCCTGACGTCGACGTCGTCTACGTCGCGACGCCGCACCACCTGCACCTGCCCAACGGGACCCTGGCGCTCGAGGCCGGCAAGGCCACGGTCATCGAGAAGCCGATGGGCACCTCGCGCGCCGAGGTGGCCGCTCTCGAGGCCCTCGCGTGGACCCGCGGGCTGTTCCTCATGGAGGCACTGTGGTCGGCGTACCTGCCGAAGTTCGACGTCATCCGGCAGCTGCTCGACGCCGGTGCCCTCGGCACCGTGCACTCGGTGCAGGCCGACATCGGCGAGCACTTCGGCCGGGAGCACCGGATCATGCGCGCCGACCTCTTCGGCGGCCCGCGGCACGACCTGCTCACCTACCCGCTGTGGTTCGCACGGTGGGTCCTCGGGAACCTCGACGAGGTCCACGAGTCCGTGGCCCCGGCCCCGACGGAGCTCAGTCCCGACCGGGTGGACGGCCAGATCGCGGTGTCCGCGCTGACCGCCAACGGCGGCGTGGCGTCGCTGTTCGCCACGATCCTCGGCGACACCCCCTCGACCGCGACCGTCGTGGGATCCGCCGCGACGCTGCACGTCGACGGGCCCTTCCACCAGCCGGGCGGGTTCACCCTGCGCGCCCACGACGGTCGCGAGCTGCGCTACGACGAGCCGCGCATCGGCCACGCCGGGCTCCACCACGAGGCAGCCGCGGCGGCGCGGGCCGTTGCCGCCGGGCGAGTCGTCGCCCACCCCCAGACCACCGGGTGACCCGCGGCGACGCAGCCGCAGCCCGAGGAAGCGAGAGGAAGCACCATGGCCGAGTCCAGGGCCCGCAACACCGACGAGCGCCACAGCAAGCTGACGATCGGCGTGTGCCCCGACCAGTGGGGCGTCTGGTTCCCCGAGGACGACAAGCAGATCCATTGGGAGACAGCACTCGACGAGATGGCCGAGGCCGGCTTCTCGGTCATGGAGACCGGGCCGTTCGGCTACTTCCCCAAGGACCCGAAGCGGCTGCAGGAGGAGATGGACAAGCGCGGCTTCCAGGTCGTGGCCGGCACCGGCTGGGGCGTCCTGCACAAGCCGGAGGCGTGGGCCGACACGGAGAAGACGTTCCGCGAGATCGCCGAGACGCACGCCGCCGTCGGCGCGGAGTACATCGTGCACCTGCCGCCGATGTTCCGCGACGAGAAGACGTGGGAGTACACGGACGACCGGGTGCTGTCGACCGAGGCGTGGAACACCTACATCGCCAACGCCGACCGGCTCGGGCGGATCATGAAGGAGGACTACGGCCTCCAGATGGTGCTGCACCCGCACGGCGACAGCCACATCGAGACGCCGGCCGACATCGACCGGATCTTCCAGGCGACCGACCCCGAGTACGTGGGTTTCTGCCTCGACACCGGGCACATCGTCTACGGCGGCGGCGACCCGATGGAGCTGTGCCGCAGGTACCCCGAGCGCATCTCCTACGTCCACATCAAGGCGATGGACGAGGGCCTGGTCAAGCAGGCTCACGACGAGGACTGGCCCTTCGGTCTCGCCGTCGCCAAGGGCTGCTCGGTCGCGCCACCTGCCGGGGCCCCCGACATGCCGTCGCTCGTCGCGGCGCTCGGCGACCTCGACAAGGAGCTCTACGTCGTGTGTGAGCAGGACATGTACCCCTGCGACCCGTCCTACCCGCTGCCCAACGCGATCCAGACCCGCGAGTACCTCGCCTCCATCGGCCTCGGCCTCAAGTGACGAAGGAGTCACACGACATGACTGTTCGCATCGGCATGATCGGTCCCGGTGGCATGGGCCAGGCCCACATCGACCGCATCCACACCGTCATCGCCGGCGGTCACGTCGTCGCCGTCACCGACGTGGACGAGGTACGCGCCAAGGAGGTGGCCCAGCGGATCGACGGGACGGCATACCCGTCGTCGGCCGAGCTCATCGCCGCCGAGGAGGTCGACGCCGTGATGATCTGCAGCTACGGCCCCGCGCACGAGGTCGACGTGCTGGCAGCGATCGCTGCCGGCAAGCCGGTCTTCTGCGAGAAGCCGCTGACGCCGACCGCCGAGGCGGCGCTGCGGATCATGGAGGCGGAGCAGGCCGGTGGGCGTCGGCTCGTGACCGTCGGTTTCATGCGGCGCTTCGACCGCAGCTACCGGCAGATGAAGGCACTGCTCGACTCCGGCGAGCTGGGCGAGACCCTCATGGTGCACTGTGCCCACCGCAATCCCACTGTGCCGCAGCACTACACGTGGGACATGGCTATCAACGACACCGCCATCCACGAAGTCGACACGATGCGCTGGCTGCTCGGCGAGGAGTTCGTATCGGCGCGCGTCGACAAGCCGAAGAAGACGTCGCTGCGCTTCGAGCACCTGCAGGACCCACTGGTCCTCGTCCTCGAGACGGAGTCCGGCGTGCGCGTCGACGACGAGATCTTCGTCAACTGCCAGTTCGGCTACGACATCCGCTGCGAGGCCGTCGCCGAGAGGGGCACGGTGTCGCTGGCCGACCAGAACGCCGTCGAGGTGCGCGACACCGCCGGCCACCGCCACTCCATCGCCAGGGACCACAACGACCGCTTCTGGGGCGCGTTCGTGACCGAGGTCCAGGAGTGGATCGACGCGGTGGCCCGAGGCGAGCACACCGGGTCGACGTCGTGGGACGGGTATGCCGCCGCGTGCGTCTGCGACGCCGGTGTCAAGGCGCTCACCGACGACGGCGTCGTCGAGGTCGAGATGATCGAGAAGCCCGCCTTCTACGCCTGACGCGCCATGACCGCAACAGACCCCGTGCGCATCGGCCTCATCGGCGCCGGCCGCATCGGCACCCACCACGCCACCACCCTCGGCCGCAACCTGCACCAGGCCCAGCTCGTCGCGGTCGCCGACCCGGTCGAGGCCTCGGCACGGCGCCTCGGCGAGGACCTCGGCGTCGACTGGCGCCCCGACCCGCAGTCCGTCATCGACGACTCCGGCATCGAGGCCGTCGCCATCACCTGCGCCAGCACCGCCCACGCCGAGCTCGTCGTCGCCGCCGCTCGCGCCGGCAAGGCCGTCTTCGTCGAGAAGCCGATGGCGATGACCCTCGCCGACGCGGACCGCGCCATCGCCGCGGCGGAGGCGGCCGGCATACCCCTGCAGGTGGGCTTCAACCGCCGGTTCGCCCGCGACTTCGCGTGGGCGCACGACGCCGTCGCCGAGGGGCGCATCGGGACCCCGCAGCTGCTGCGGTCGCTGACCCGCGATCCCGGCCTGCCCGACCCCGGCGCGGTGCCGCCGTGGACGATCTTCACCCAGACGCTCGTCCACGACTTCGACACGCTCAACTGGTTCAACGCAGGGGCTCGCGCCGTCGAGGTGTCCGTCATGGCAGACGCCCTCGTCGCCCCGGACTTCAAGGCGACCGGCCTGCTCGACACCGCGGTCGTCACGATCCGCTACGACAACGGAGCCATCGGGGTCGCCGAGGCGAGCTTCTCGGCGGCCTACGGCTACGACGTCCGCGGCGAGGTCTTCGGGTCGGCCGGCATCGTGCAGGCAGGCAGCCCCGCGCCCCTGGCGACGAGCCTCTGGACCGTCGACGGCGTCTCGGCGCCGACCGTGCGCAGGGACACCGACCTCTTCGCCGACGCGTATGCGGCCGAGCTCGCCGCCTTCTGCACGGCGGTCCGCGCCGGGACCCGAACCACCGTCGGCGGCCACGACGCACGCGCCGCCCTCCGCATCGCCCTCGCGTGCATCGAGGCGGTCGAGACCGGCGGCACGGTCACGATCCGTGACGACGACCGCGACGTCGTCGCATGACCTCGTTGTCCGCCGCCGCGAACGTCGGCCCGTTCACGCTCGCCGTCTGCTCGGAGATGGTCTTCCTGGACCTGCCCGTGGTCGACCGCGTCCGCAGGATCCACGAGCTGGGCTTCGCCGTGGAGATCTGGGACTGGACGCGCCTCGACGTCGATGCACTGGAGGCCCTTCGCGAGGAGGGCGTGCTCTACTCCTCCATGACTGGCTACGTCCGTGGGCGCCTGGCCGACCGCGAGGGTGCCGACGAGCTGCTCGAGACCGCCGCCGAGTCGGTGCCCGTCGCGAAGCGGCTCGGCGTCCCGCGACTCAACCTCCACGGCACGGGCCTCGACGACAAGGGACTCCCGGCCCGGCCGGCCCACGAGGTCACCGGCGCGATGTGGCTCCGGGCCCGCGAGACCCTGGGCCGCGTTGCAGACCTGGGCGAGCGCGAAGGGGTGCAGTTCGTCCTCGAGAACCTCAACACCGAGCTCGACCACCCCGGGGTCCCCTTCGGGCGCGCGGCCGACTGCCTGGCGCTCGTCGAGTCGGTCGACAGCCCGCACCTGCGGCTCATGCTCGACCTCTACCACGCCCAGATCGGCGAGGGGAACCTGATCGAGCTGTGCCGCCGTGCGCTGCCGTGGATCGGCGAGATCCAGGTCGCCGACGTGCCCGGACGCCGTGAGCCCGGCACCGGCGAGATCGCCTACCCGGCCATCGCACGGGCTCTCGCCGACCTCGGCTACCGCGGCACCATCGGCCTCGAGGCCTTCGCGTCGGGCGACTCGGAGCTGGCCCTCGAGCGCTTCCGCGACGCCTTCACCCCCTGAGACCCGCCCCGAGCCGAGCAGGAGGAGCGTCAGTGGCTGAGACGGGCCTGCGCGTGGGCGTCCAGGCGGCGGTGCAGCTCGTGCGGCCCGAGACCCTCGGCGAGTGCGTTCATGACGACGTCCGCCTGGGTCGGTGGTGCCATGCCGCCGATCGGCTGGTCGCGGTCGAGGTTGGTCGGGAACGCATACCCCTCCGCGCTCGCGCCGACGGCGTTGACAACCGCCCGCTCCCCCGCCCCCGCGACACGCCGCGCCAGCAGCGTCGGGTAGACGGCCTCGACGACCCGCTGCCGGTCCACCACCTCCATCGCCCGGCCGAACGCCGACGACACCTGCAAGAGGTTTGCCATGCGCCGTATGCCGGTGGAGCGGTTCGTCCCGGCCGCGTGGAAGAGCGCGGGGTTGAAGAAGACGGCGTCACCCTTGGCCAGCGGCAGCTGGACGTGGTGTGCGTCGAAGTACTCCTGGAACTCGGGCCGCCGGTACGCGACGTAGCCGTGCGCATACTTCTGGCTGTGCGGGAGGTAGAGCGTCGGCCCGGACTCGACGGGCATGTCGCAGTGGGCCACCGCGCCCTGCAGCGTCAGCACCTGCGAGAGCGCATGGACGTGTGCCGGGTAGCGAGCGCAGGTCTCGTCGCTCGCGAAGCCGAGGTGGTAGTCGCGGTGCGCCGTCTGGCCGGCCCCGCCGGGGTTGACGACGTTGACCTGCGAGGTCACCTGGTAGCCGGGACCGAGCCAAGCCGTCGCTGCGAGGGCCAGCACGTCGTTGGCGTAGTAGTCCACAAACGCCTCGGGGTCCGCGACCGCCAGCTTCTCGAGGGCGTTCCAGACGCGGTCGTTGGCACCCGGCTTGGCGAAGTGGTCGCCGGAAGCCGTTCCGGCAGAGCGCTGCTCGTCGATCATTCCCTGAAAAGCCGCCGTGACCCGGTCGACCACGGCGGGCTCGAACGCCCTCTCCACGACGACGATCCCGGGCCCGTGAGCGAGGATGCCGGCCACCTCGGCGAGCACCGCGCGCCGGCCCTCCTCGTGGGTGGCCCCTGCTGCGACCAGGCGGTCGGCGGTGTAGACGGGGACCTCACCCTCGAGCCGTGACGCGTGCGGGGCGTCCTCGAGCCGGGTGCGCTCGGCCAGGACCTCTCGCAGGTCGGCGAGCCTGCAGTCCTCCGGCAGGAGCCAGGAGGTGGTGGGGCGGGCACTGAGGGTCACGACGTCCTCCTGGACGGGTGCGCCGGGTGTGTCGGCGTGTCGATGGCTTCGAGGAGCCGGGACTCGGCGGCTGCCAGGTAGTCGCGCATCTGGGCCGTTGCACCCTCGACGTCGGAGCGCTCGAGGAGGTCGAGGATCGCGTCGTTGCGCTCGAGGAAGGGCTCGTGGAGGCCGCGAGGGTCGGCAAGACGCAGGAACGCGAGCCGCAGCTCGGCGAGCAGGCCCTCGAACATGGTGGAGAGGTGCACGCTGTTGCAGGCGGCGACGAGCTGACGGTGGAAGGCGATGTCCGCCGTGCCCACCGCGTCCCAATCCCCCTCTGCCGCAGCCGCCCTCGCCTGCTCGAGCAGGTTGCGAATGCCGGCCAGGATCGCCGGGTCCGCGGCGGTGGCACGCAGGCCGAGCGGCTCCACGAGCCCTCGCGTGCGGTAGATGTCGCGGATCTCCTCCGGGCCCACGACCCGCACGAAGACGCCGCGGTGCAGCGCGTGCTCGACCAGCCGCTCCTGCGACAGCAGCCGGAAGGCCTCCCGCACGGTGTTGCGGGACACCTCGAGGGAGGCGGCGATGCGCTCCTCGCGCAGCTGGACGCCGGGCAGGATGCGCCCGCCCGCGATCTGCGATCGCAGCACGCTCGCCACGGTCTGGGCGGTGCTCGCCCGGCGCGGCAGCGGCGGCAGGTCCAGCATCGGCTCGGCCGGACGGAGCGTCATGGGACCTCGGTTCGTTGGTCAGGCAGGGACATCAGGGGGCGCCGCTCGCTCGGAGCCTACCCCTGCGATCTGCTCGACGTTCAGAGATTCTCTTGTCGTATTGCTCAACAATCCTCTACCGTCGGGTGCACCCGGTCGACACCGCCGTCGCCGGCGGAGCCAGGAGGCGTTCATGTCCCACCCCCCACGGCCCAAGGCCTCGTCGGCGCGCCGCGTCATCGTCGCCAGCCTCGTCGGCACCTCCCTCGAGTGGTACGACTTCTTCGTCTACGGCACGGCTGCGGCGCTCGTGTTCAACAAGCTCTTCTTCCCCCACTTCGACCCGCTGGTCGGGACCCTCCTCGCGTTCGCCACGTTCGCTGTGGGCTTCGTGGCGCGGCCGCTCGGTGGCGTCGTCTTCGGGCACTTCGGCGACCGGCTCGGCCGCAAGAACGTCCTCGTCGTCACGCTGCTGCTGATGGGGCTGGCCACGTTCGCGATTGGGCTGCTGCCCACCTACGGCAGCATCGGCGCCTGGGCTCCCGCCATCCTCGTCGTGTTGCGTTTCCTCCAGGGCCTGGGCCTCGGCGGCGAGTGGGGCGGCGCCGTCCTGATGACCCTCGAGAGCGGCCACCCCCGGCGTCGCGGGCTCAACGCGAGCTGGCCCCAGGTGGGCGTGCCCATCGGGCTGCTTCTCGCCAACGGCGTCCTGTCGCTCATGGGAGGCATCTCCTCCAACACGGCCTTCCTCACCTGGGGCTGGCGGATCCCCTTCCTGCTCAGCGGAATCCTCGTGATCGTGGGACTGTGGATCCGCCGGTCACTGGCCGAGAGCCCGCTCTTCCAGGAGTCGTCCGACGCCCCGACCGACGCCCACCCGCCGATCGTCGAGGTGCTCCGGCGCTACCCGCGGCAGGTCCTGCTCGCGATCGGTGCCCGAGTGGGCGTCGACGTGGCGTTCTACATCTTCGTGCTGTTCATCACGACGTACGTCGCCACCTACCTGGGGCTGCCGAAGAGCTACGCGCTCAACGCCGTCTTCGTCGCGGCGGCCCTGCAGATCGTCTTCATCCCCTGGTTCGGGCACCTGTCCGACCGCTTCGGCCGACGCCCCGTGTACCTGCTCGGTGCGGTCGGCGCGGCGATCTGGGTGGTCGCCTTCTTCGCGCTGCTGGACACCGGCAACGCGCTGCTGATCATGGTTGCCGCGATCGTCGCCCTCTTCCTGCACGCCGCGATGTACGGGCCGCAGGCGTCGTTCATCAGCGAGATGTTCCCGACCCGCGTGCGCTACACGGGCGCGTCGATGGGCTACCAGCTGGCGGGAATCGTCGGCGGTGGACTCGCACCCATCATCGCCACCGCCCTGCTCGACCACTTCCACTCCTCGGTCGCCGTGTCCGTCTACGTCGTCGCCATGCTCGCCGTCACGGTCGCCTGCGTCCTGGCGGCGCCCGAGACGTGCCGTGCCGACCTGCAGGCCGCGCCGGAGCCGAGCGGCGCTGCCCGCACGGCGGCGGCCCGACAGGAGGCGTGACCGCAGTGGACGTACCGGGCGCGGACAGGCCTCGTGTGGACCAGGCGGTCGCCGGCACCGGACCGCGGAGAACCGTCGACCTCAACAGCGACCTCGGCGAGGGGTTCGGCCGGTGGAGCCTCGGCGACGACGAGGCCATCCTCCAGCTCGTCACGAGCGCCAACGTCGCCTGCGGCTTCCACGCCGGCGACCCCAGCACGCTGCGTCGGGTCTGCACTCGTGCCGCCGAGCGCGGCGTGGGCATCGGGGCGCAGGTCAGCTACCGGGACCTCGCCGGCTTCGGCCGCCGCTTCATCGCCATGGACCCCGAGGAGCTCATCGACGAGGTGATCTACCAGATCGCCGCCCTCGACGGCTTCGCTCGGATCGCCGGCAGCCGCGTCACCTACGTCAAGCCGCACGGCGCCCTCTACAACGCCGCGGCCGGTGACCCCGAGATCGCCGAGGCGATCGCCCGGGCCGTGCGCACCTACGATCCGAGCCTGGCGGTCCTCGGCCTGGCCGGATCCCACCTGGTCCGCGAGGCCCACTCCGCGGGGTTGACAGCCGTGCCGGAGGCCTTCGCCGACCGCGCGTACACCGCCGACGGGCTGCTGGTGTCACGGCGCGAGCCCGGAGCGGTCCTCCACGATCCTGAGATCATCGCTGCGCGGTGCGTCCAGATCGCGACAGAGTCGACGGTCGAGGCCGTCGACGGCACGACCATCACGGTCGACGCGCGCTCGATCTGCGTGCACGGCGACACCGACGGGGCGGTCGGCATCGCCCAGGCGGTCCGGCGCGCCCTCGAGGGCGCGGGGGTCGAGCTGCGGCCCTTCACCGGAGGACCCGGCTGATGCGGTTTCTCCCCGCCGGGCACCACGGGCTGCTGGTCGAGTGCGACGACCTGGCACAGGTGATGCAGCTGCACCGGGCGCTCGTCCAGGACCGCCCCACAGGCGTCGTGGACCTCGTGCCGGCGGCCCGAACGGTGCTGCTGACCTTCGACGGCTCCACCACGCACGCCCGGTTGGCCGCCACGGTGGAAGGCACCGCCCTGGACACCGTCGCCGACGTGGCGCGGACCCCTGAGGTCACCATCGAGGTCACCTACGACGGTGAGGACCTCGCCGAGGTCGCCGAGCTGACCGGCATACCCGCGTCCGAGGTGGTCTGGCGCCACCAAGCCGCCGCGCACACGGTCGCCTTCACCGGCTTCTCCCCCGGCTTCGCCTACATCGCCGGGGGCGACCCCCTGCTCGCCGTCCCCCGCCGCGCCACGCCGCGCACGCGCGTCCCAGCCGGATCCGTCGCTCTGGCAGGCGGATTCACCGGCCTCTACCCGCGCGAGGGACCCGGCGGATGGCAGCTCATCGGGCGCACGGTGGCGCCGCTGTGGGACCTCGACCGGGAGCCGCCGGCCTTGCTCTCACCCGGCACGCGTGTGCGTTTCACCGAGGCGCGGCGATGATCCAGGTGCTGCGCAGTGGCCCGCTCACGACGGTGCAGGACCTCGGCCGGCCCGGACTCGCACACCTCGGCGTGGGCCGCTCCGGCGCCGCGGACCGACCGAGCATGCGACTGGCCAACCGGCTCGTGGGCAACTCCGAGGACGACGCTGCGCTCGAGATCACCTTCGGCGGGCTCGCCCTGCGCTTCGAGCGAGCCACGACCGTGGCCCTGACCGGGGCCCCCTGCGCGGTGGTGGTGGACGGCCTCCGCCGCGCCATGCACGCGCCCGTCACCGTCGGCGCCGGGCAGACCCTCGAGGTCGGTATGCCGTCACGCGGCGTGCGTACCTACCTGGCCGTCCGTGGCGGCCTCGCCGTCACACCGGTCCTCGGGGCCCGCGCCACCGACCTGCTCGCCCACCTCGGCCCGCAACGGTTGCGCGAGGGCGACCGTCTGGCCGTCGGTCCGGCGGTCGGCCAGGTCCCGGGCGTCGACGTCGCCCCGGTGCCCGAGTTGCCCGTGGCGCCGGTGCTCCGGGTCTCGCCCGGACCCCGCGCCGACTGGTTCACGGTCGAGGCCCTCGACACACTGCGCACCGGCCGATTCGAGGTCACGGGACACGCGGACCGGGTGGGCGTGAGGCTCTCTGGCCCCAAGCTCCAACGCAACCGCACCGAGGAGCTGCCGTCCGAGGGACTCGTCGAAGGGGCCGTGCAGGTGCCCCCCGACGGTCAGCCCGTCATCTTCCTGGCGGATCACCCCGTGACCGGCGGCTATCCCGTCATCGCCGTCGTGCACCCGCACGACCTGCCGCTCGTCGCCCAGGTCAGGCCCGGGCAGCAGGTGCGCTTCACGCTCGAGCCGGACCTGCTCCAGAGGGGCCTCGCCCCGGAGCGGATGGTCGACCCGAACTCCCGCGCCTAGCCTCGTGGCGCGGCGCGCGTGAGGTGCGGGGGCTTGGCAGCAACGTGCTTGTCCGCGGGCGACGGGTGGGTTGGCTCAGCGCGTTGGGGCGGACCCGTTCACGGCGGTGTATGGCAGCCCGACCAGGTCGAGGACCTGTGCTGGCACCGTGCCGGCTGCTGCGACGATGTGGAGCTGGTGCCTGTGGGTCGCATGCTCGGAGAGTGCGCTGAAGATGGCGTTGACGCCGGCACTGGCCAGCACGTCGACCCGGGTCAGGTCGAGGACGAGCGGGTGGACTCCCCCACGGCTGGACTCGCCGAGGATCTCGGCGAACTCAGATGCCGTGGCGAAGCTCAGCGAACCCGACACCCGAAGGCTGAGGGGGTGACCCGCGTCGATCTCGGCGGCGAACTCGCCACCGTCGTGCGGCGTCGCCGGCCGGAACGGCTCGGGGTCCAGCACGGCGGGATGGTGCATCCGGTGCCGCACCGTCACGACGGTCCCCGCCGCGCCGTCGCGGTGCGTCACGAGCAGGTCATCGAGCAGCCTGCCGACCATCCACAGTCCCCGACCGCTGGTGTCGTCCGGGGTCGGGGCCGGCTCTTGCCACAGGCCCTCGTCCGCCACCACGATCTCGAGCACCCCGTCGTCGCCGAGCCGAGCGTCAAGGCGGATGGGGCCGGCGTCGTCGGGCGCGTAGGCGTGGGCCACGATGTTGGCCGCGAGCTCGCTGACGGCCAGCTCGACCGCGGACCGGTCTTCGGGTGTCGCGTCGAGCTCGTCGAGCCAGCCTGCCAGTGACTTCCGCAGCAACAGGTAGCCCGCGCGCCCGGCCGGCACGTCCAGGTGCAACGGCTCAACGCTGCGTGAGCGACGCTGAACCGCCATCACCGTTACGTCGTCGTCGTAGCCCTCCCGGGTCAGCAGCTCCACGCTCTGCTGGCAGATCCGATCGACCACCGACCGTGGGGCACCTTCGGCCATGACGCGGTTGGCCACGGCGTCCCCGGCGACGCCCGCGAGCGTGGCCATGCCGGCCTCCAGCGGCCGGCCCGGGCGCTCGATGAGCCCGTCGCTGTACACGATCAGGACCTCGCCAGCCGCCAGCGCGTCGGTGCCCATGGTCGGCCGTGAGCCAGTGCCCAGGGGCCCGGCGCCCGTGCGGGGCAGATAGCGGGTCGAGCCGTCCGCGGCGACGACCAACGGCTGCGGGTGCCCGCAGGTGGTGTACGTCAAGGCGCCCGTGTCTTGGTCGAGAACGGCTACGCACACGGTGGCCGCACGCGTCGACACCGCCCGGGCTGCGATCCGGTCGAGCTTGGCCAGCGAGCCCGGCACGTCGCCGGTCTCCCGGAGCATCTCGTGCAGCAGGGTCCGCAGCCGCCCCATCGCCGCGGACGCGGCCACGCCGTGTCCCACCACGTCACCGACCACGAGGGCGAGCGCGCCGCCGGGCAGCGGTACGGCATCGAACCAGTCCCCACCGGCAGTCTGGTCCTGGGCGGCCACCAGGTACCGGGCGGCGAGGGCGGCCCTCGGCATCACCGGCAGATCCGCCGGTAGGAGTACCTGCTGCAGTTCGGCCACCACGTCGCGTACGGCTTCGTAGCGATGGGCCGCGTCCGCGGCCTGCCGCTGCGCAGCGTGGCGCTCAACCACCCGGTCCGTGACGTCCAAGGCGTGGCCGACGACCCCGTGGACCTTGCCGTCGGCGTCGGTGTGGGGGTCGACGGTGAAGTCGATGAAGAACTCGCGCACCTCGCCGGCGCCCTCGGGCTCGACCTGGATGCGCCACTCCCGACCGACTTCCCTCTGACCGCTGGAGTACACGCGCTCGGCCATGGCGACGATCCGCTGGGCTTCCCACTCGGGCATCAAGTCGCGGATCGGCCGCCCGATCACGTCGGTGCGGCCGGTGAACGCGCGGAACGCGGCGTTGGCCGCCGTCACCCGCAGGTCCGGCCCCTCGCACGAGGCCATGATCAGGTTGATCGCCTCGAAGGCGTCGCACACCGACGCGGGGTCACCCATCGGCCCCGTCCGGTCGTTCGAGGTGACAGGTCGAGCTCGAACAACCATGGAGCCCACAGTAGGGACCTGAACCGAAGAAGGACACCCTGTCGAGGGTGCAAAGCAGACGGCCACGCTCATGACTGGTGGCCACGGCCGTTCTTCCTCAGCCGTCGGTGCTCAGCCCGCGACCGAGAGCCGGACCGGGCGGCGCGGCATCCGACGGGTCGTACCCGACCAGGAGCAGGGCCAGGTCGTCCTGCAGGCGCTGGGACGTGTTCGCGCGCAGCTGCTGCAGCATCCCGTCGAGGACCTGCTCGAAGGGTTCGTGCGCGGCGAGCACCTGCAGCGTGTCCGGGTCGAAGAAGTGCCCAACGGCGGTGCGCGCCTCCAGCAGGCCGTCGGTGTGCAGGAGCAGGCGGTCGCGGCGGTGAAGCCGCCCGCGACCCGGTGTCGGCTCGACCCCCAGCCCCAGCGGGGGTGCGGGGTCGAGAGCGATGGGCTGCCAGCCGTCGCCGGAGATGTGGAAGGGCGGCGGATGCCCGCACGAGACGGCCTCGAAGAAGCCGTCGGGTCCGATGTCGATCAGGCACGCGGTCACGAAGTCCTCCTCGCTGTCCAACCAGGGACGCAGCTGTTGGTCCAACCGCTTGGCCAGCGCCGGCAGGGCCGGCTCCTGGGTCGCGGCGGCGCGGAACTCGCCGAGCACGACCGTGGCCGTGCGCACCGCGGGAAGGCCCTTGCCGCGAACGTCGCCGACCAGGAGCCGGACGCGGTCCTCCACGGGAACCACCTCGTACAGGTCCCCGCCGATCTGGGCCTCCTCGGCGGCGCTGACGTACCGGGCGCTCAGCCGAAGCGACCCAACCCGGGCCGGGACAGGGGCCAGGATGGCCAGCTGCGCCGCCTCGGCGATCGCGGTGACATCGGTGAGGCGATCGCGCTGCTCGCTCAGGGTCGTGGCCGTGTCCATGGCGAGCCCGATGCGCCGGGCGAGGTCCTCGAGGAAGCGCACGTCCTCGGAGGTGAAGCGGCGCCCCGACTCGGCGTGGGCGAGGCTGATGGCGCCGATGACACCGTCGTGTCCGGGCATCGGGGCGATGACCGCACTGACCATGCCCAGCCGGTGCAGGACCTCGGCGTGCTCGTCGCTGGTCGCCGCGGCATCGAGCAGTTCCCGGGGGATGTACGGGTAGAGCTCCGAGCGGCCGGTCCGGATCACGGCCGGGGCCCCGGTTGCGGCGTCCATGTCGGCGGGGAAGACGTCACGCATCGACTGGGCCCACGCCGTCACCTGCGGGTCGCGGTGCCGCAGCGCCGCCGTGACCAGCTGGCCGTCCTTGAGCTGGTGGATCACGCACCAGTCGGCCAGGCGCGGCACCAGCAGGCGGCACGCCTCGGCCAGCGTGCCGTCGACGTCGTGCGTGCGGAACAGGGACAGCGACGCCTCAGCCAGCAGCTGCGTACGTTGGGCGGCCGCATCGGCGGCCTCCAGCTCCTGGGCCCGGGTCAGTGCCGCCGCGAGCGCTCCGCTGAACGCAACAAGCAGACCCTCCTCGGCGGTGACGATGACCCCGACCGGGAAGGTCAGGGCGAGCAACCCCACCGTCCTGTCACCGCGGGTCAGCGGCAGCACGTGCAGGCTCCGGTCGTCGCGGTAGTAGCCGCGCAGCTGGGGGAACTGCGCCTCGATCGCGGCTCGGTTCCGGTAGTGCCTCGGCGTGCCTTCCCGAGCGGCAATTGCGCCGGGAAGGTCGGCGTCGACCGGGAACTCGGTGTACCGGTCCGCCTCCGGACCGCCGCGCCCCATCCACACGATCGACCGCATCATCTGGTCGGCGTCCAGGACGAAGACCATCCCGGAGCTCGCACCCAACCGGGCCGCGGCGCGCCCCACGAAGCCGCTCGCGACCTCCTTCACCGTGCGGGCACCGGTGAGCTCGACCGCGAGGGCATCCAGCAGTCCCTGGGCCAGCGAACTGGTGTGCTGCAGCACCTGACGGTGGTGCTCCATGAGCTGGGCGGCCACGATCGCCGACGCGCAGCCGATCACGCAACCGGCGAGCCTCACCAACCATGCCGCGGACCCGAGGTTGTCGTTCCACAACCCCGAAGCCACGGCCGCCGTCACCGCGGCCACCGAGATCATCAGTGTCTGCCGGGGCGACGCGCTCACGGCAACGACGAGCGCGGCCAGGCAGAACAGCCCGCTGACCTGGAAGTCGGCCAGCACGTCCACCGCCACCCATGCCCCGAGGACGACACCGCCGGCGACCAACGCCGACGGAGGCCGTGGAGGCAACAGGGTCACTGCCATCGGGACACTCCTCGCGGGCCACCGCCCTTGTCGCCCATCGGTCCAGGACGTCCCTGTGATCAGGTTCCGCGGTCGCGCACCACGGACGACGGTAGCGGACGCCCGCCTGGCGGGCATAGCACCCGATGTGCGCAAGCACACCCCGAGTGGTCGGGGATCGCCGGCGCAAGGATGGCAGCGGGCCCGCGCATGACCTCGATGACGAGGGTCAGCGTTGCGCCCGACCTGCCGACGCTCGCTATCGGCAGATCTGCCGATGCCGCCCCGCAGTTCCGATCCGTAGTGTCGGGTTGCATCCCTACGAGAGGACCCATCCATGACCATCGACCGAGGACTGCTGGCGATCTTGAAGGCCAAGCCCGGCAAGGGTGACGAGCTCGCGGCGTTCCTGAAGCAGGGCCGAGAGCTGGCCGCGCAGGAAGAGGGCACCGTCAACTGGTACGCATTCCGACTCGACGACACGACATACGGGATCTTCGACACCTTCGAGAGCGAGGAGGCCCGTCAGGCCCACGTGAACGGCCGGATCCCGGCGGCCCTCCAGGACGTCGCCTCGGACCTACTGGCTGAAGCCGCCGACATCAGGCCGATCGACGTGCTCGCGGTCAAGTAACCTCGACCCGGTGGCCGATCCGGCCGCTTGTCGAACGGTCTCGGCGAGCCGTGGCCCACGCGGGTATCGCCGAGCCCGTATGCGTGATGACGTCAGGTCGTCATGCCCAACCGTCGGGCCACCTGGCTCGGGTCACCTCTCCCCCGGAGACGGTCACCGTCATGACGACCGGACCGTCGGGCAAGGGCAGCAGCTCGTGCTCGCCCTCGACCACCGCTGGGTAGACCAGTGCGTACGACACACCGGTGCGGGTGGGGCGGCCCACCACGCCCACGTGCGGGCGCTCCCCGTGGTCGTGGTGGTTTGCCGTGCCGTCAGGGTCGTGGCCCAACTGGCCGTGGGTCGGCTGGGCCACCGCGCCTGCGGGGCGGATCTCGACCTCGAGCCCCTCGGTCGAGGCGGGCATCGAGACCACGAGGGCGCCGACGTCGCCGCCGATGTCGAGGAGCACCGGCCCCTGCCCGGCATACGGGTTCTCCGTGCTGGCCACAGCGGTTCTCCCTTCCCGTCGTCGAGTCAGGCGGCCGGTGTGCCGGGCTTGCTCTGGAAACCGCCCGCGGGGTCTGGCATGTAGGGGAAGGTCCGCAACAGTGCCAGGTTGGTGTTGGTCGTGCCGTCCTCGAGCAGGGCCGCGGCCTTGTCGGGTCTGAAGGACGGGTCGACGAGCGGGATCGTTGCCCCGGCAACCGCCCGCAGCTCGATGGCGACGACGTTGTCGAGGAGCCGACGTCCGTTGGGGAAACCGGCCGGGTCACCGGCGATCAGGCCGATCGGTTTCGGGTGGGCGCTCGGCCGAACCGCGAGGTTGAGCCGAAGCAGGTCTGCCTGCGTGGCGCCGGTGTAGTTCTGGAAGCCCGGGACGACCCCCGCGGGGATGCCGGTCAGCAGGATGGCGAGCAGGTCCGCACGGCTCTTCGTGTAGGCGGCCAGGTGAGGGAAGACCCCGGGGTAGAGCGCGGGCAGCAGGCGCGCGAGCTCCGGTCGCGCGACGTACTTCGCGAACTGCCTGTCCTCGTTCGGGGGCAGGGCGTTCCAGCGGTCCTTGTGGGCCATGGGAACGATGACCTCGTTGAAGAGCGGGTTGCCGAGCCGGGAGACCTGGCCATAGGGCCCGTGGCCTACCGGCCGGCCCTGTCCCGGGTCCCACATGCGAGCCTTCTGACGGCTCGCGGTGGCCCACACGCCGATGACGGACGAGGCCTTCATCGGGTCGGTGGGGAGGTCGCCGTTACGGCTCAGGTCGGAGATCGGCACCTGGATCGCAATCGTGTGCACGTTGAGTCCCTGCAGCCCGTTCACCCCGGCGGCGCTGGGCAGCGGGATCAGGTGCAGGTTCTGGAAGGGGCGCAGGGCACCGAGATCGAAGACGCTGCCCAGGTCGACGTAGAAGGCGTCGCCGCGCTGACCGGCGAAGACGGTCCGGCCGCCCTGGATCGGGTGCACCGCCGCATGAGTGAAGGTGGCTCCGTAGTGCGGGGTGCTGCGGGTACCGATGTTGACCGGTGGGCACGCCAGGTCCGTGGCCAGGTGCCGTGGCTCCTTCCCACGGGCCACGCGGGTCACGGAGTAGAACTGCGGGCGGTTCCAGTTCGGGTCGTCGATCGAGGTGAGGGGGCCTGTGTTGTAGAGAAACGTGTCGGCGTGGCGCACCTTCGTGGTGAACCGGAACTGGTACGTCACGTCGGCGCGGACATCGCCCCGGTTGCTCACGTGGATCTCGTAGAGGACGTCGTCACCGAACTCGTAGAAGTTCGGGCCGCCCTGCGGGCTCTGGAACGGGATGAAGTTCGCGATGAGAGTGACGGTGTGCGGCTTGTCGGGACTGACGAAGGCGTAGACGTCGGTGTTGTCGGCCACGGGGTCCTTCGAGATCTCGGGCGCTTCCCGGTGCGACGACATCGTCAGCGCCCCGCTGCTCGGGTGAGGCGTCGGACGAGGTCGCGGTCATGGACGACAACCTCGTCGTGGCCGACGTAGAGCACGATCGTCCCCGCCGAGGCGTCGCACACGTGGGCGACGAGTGGTTGGGCGCCCGTCCCGGGCGATGAGGGTGCTGCCCAGCTTCCGGGCGCTGCGGCCACGACTGCGCTGGTGACGGCGCCGGACCCGGCAACGGCCAGGAAGGATCGGCGCGAGGTTCTGGACATGTCTGCTCCTTCTGACAGGGACCGCGCTTCGCTGGTGGCGACCTTTCGTCGGATGAGCCGACGTGGTCGGGACCCCCTTCGACGCTACGCCGCGGGCATGCGTTCGGCTGGGATTCGCAGTCGGCGCCGCAAGCCCGTGGCGGGCATTCCGGTCGGGTCCGGCGAACTGCCTGGCCCCTGCACTGTGAGGCAGTAACTTGAGAGGTCAACGCTGTTGTGGGCAAGGAGATCGGGATGGCTACCATCGTCGTTTTCGGGGGCACGGGCTTCACCGGCAGCAACGTCGTCCGCGAGGCATCCGCGCGCGGCCACCAGGTCGTGTCGGTGAGCCGGTCCGTGCCGGATGACCCCATCCCGGGCGTTCGGTACGAGACCGGCGATGCCGAGCAGGTGGCCGAGCGTGTCATCCCGGGGGCCGACGCCGTCGTGGCGGCAATCTCGCCACGCGGTGACATGTCGGGCCGGCTCGTAGAGGTCTACCGGGAACTGGCCCGTCAGTCGGCCGCGGCGGGCGCGCGCTACATCCAGGTCGGCGGGTTCAGCTCGCTGCGCCCCGCGCAGGGGGCGCCGCGGTTCGTCGAGGGGGACATTCCCCAGGAGTTCCGCGACGAGGCGTTGGAGGGGGAGGCAACCCGGGCCCTCCTCGCCGAGGAGGCCCCCGAGGACCTGGACTGGGTCTTCGTCAGCCCCGCAGCCAGCTACGGCGCAGGGGTAGCCGGCGAGCGCACCAGCGGCTTCAGGGTTGGCGACGACATCGCCCTCTTCGACGAAGAGGGCGGCTCCAACATCTCCGGCGCGGACTTCGCCGCGGCGATCGTCGACGAGATCGAACGCCCGACGCGACACCGCGCGCACATGAGCGTCGCGTACTGAACCTTTCGCCGAGCGCGGCGGCCTGACAGACACCCAGCGCCTCCCCACGGGGGCGCTGGCTGGTCGGGGTCAGGCTTCGCCGCCCTGATCGGGGTCGTCGTCCTCGTCGTGCCGCTCGTCCTCGTAGTCGCGCACGAGGTCCCACGCCCGCTGTACGAGGCCCGCGGTGTCGTTGTCGTCCAGGCCGTTCATCGCCTGGGCCAAAGCCCAGTCCGGGGGAACGCGGGCGCCCGACTCCGAGCCGGTATTGGTCGGCATCTTCCACCTCCAGGCGCAGTAGGTCGCGCGAGTCCATTGTGCCTCCGCGGAAAGCACCCGAGTCCGGGGCGGCCACGGCTGACCGGCCGAGGCGGCCACGTCGAGAACGGGCCTGCTGTGGCCGGGCGGGCGTAGGGTTCGATATGGGGGTCGGGGCATCCTGCGGCGAAAGAACGGAGTCCCTCATGCCAGCCGATCCGCCCGTTCCGAAGCCTCGTGGGGCGCAGTTGGCGGAGTTGATGTCGCTCGTCCGGGCTGCCCGGGGAAACGTGCAGGTCCTGCGGGCGGGAAAGGTTGATCCGGCACGATTGTCGGCGGCTCGTGGCGTACTGCTCGATGCCACGGAAAGGTACGCCGCTGAGCTCGGCAGGCGTGGGCTGCCCATGCCGCCGGGGCTACGTGACGAGCTGCGCCTGCAGCGCGGCATCCTCAACCGGCAGAACGGACTCGGCCGCCCCACCGGTGCTGCCCTCGGCCGCCAAGGGGTCCTGCGCTCCAGTGATCAGCGGCGCGCAGTGCAGCCGCCAGCGCATCCGCCCCCGTGGGTGGCGCCCGGCTAGCCCTACTGGCCAGACCGGCCGGGCAGACCGTCCTCCGCTGTCGCTCGGCGAGGACAGCGGCCCAGACCGGGTCGCGCTGTGCTCGGGACGAGTTGGCCCACAGACGGGGTCAGTTGGCACCAAAGGCCCTACGCCCACGCGGTGGGAGTGACACCATGAGCACCATGCCCGACTACGCCGTCCGCGCCGCCTTCGACGAGGTGCTGTCCGAAGAGGTCGACGCGCGACTGCTCGCCCTGGTCCCCGGAACGGTCGTCTCCCACCCGCTCAAGGGAGGGACTGAGGTCGTTGTGCGCACCACGGCGAGAAATGTGCTTCAGGTCACGGAGGACCTCCAGCGCGTCGCAACCCACCTCTGGGGGATCGCCGGCGTCGACCCGGTCGCGCTGTCGATCGACCCGGTCGCGCTGTCGACCGACCCCATCGCGCTGTCGATCGACCCGCTCGAGGCCTGAGGCCCATCACCGAGGAGCGAGTCGCGTCGAGCCCGGCCACTGCCATCATGAGGACGTGGAGCGCGCACGCATGGAGGCGTTCAGCGACGGGGTGCTCGCCGTTGCGATCACCCTCCTGGTCCTCGACCTGCACGCCTCCGCCGCCGAGCCGGAGCCCTTGTCCACCCAGCTCCAGCAGGGTTGGCCATCGTTCGCGGCGTATGCCGTCAGCTTCTTCGTCATCGGGGTCGTGTGGATCAACCACCACGCGGTGGTGAACCTCGTCGCACGCGTCGACCGCCGGCTGCTGTTCTACAACCTGCTGCTGCTCTTCTTCGTCACGACCATCCCGTTCACCACCTCCACCCTCGCCGAGTACCTCTACCCCTCGCACGGCTCGAGCACGAGCCTCGCCGTGCTGCTCTACGGCGTCAGCACCGAGGGCATGGCGGTGTCGTTCACGCTCATGCTGTGGCACATGACTCGGGCTGGTTTGACGACGAGGCCGGTCACACCACAGCAGGCCAACCGGGCCGTCCTGCGCTTCGGTGTCGGCACCCTGCTCTATCCTCTGGTGACGCTCCTGGGGCTCGTCAGCGCACCGGCGATGCTGCTGCTCTATGCCGCGCTCACCGCGTACTACGTCTTCGAGCAGACCCCCATCCTGGGCGACGGGCCGCCCGAGGGCACCAGCCCGTCTGACGCGGGGTGAGCCGGATGATCGACAGCCTGCGGGAACGGACCGCCTGCTCGAGTCAGCCAAGCCCCCAGCGAGGCGGGCACATGCCCACCTGAGCGGCTCACGTTCTTCATGTGTGGTTGCGCGCGAGCCGGTTGCGCCGCTCCTCCTCCCGCTTGGAGTACGCGGCCGCGCGGATGGCTTCGTCGGACTCGAAACTGCTGCCCAGCGCGCCGCCGATGGTCGCCACCGACGCCACGAACCACGCCAGCCGGAAGAGGTCGCCGTACCCCACGGGCATGCGGGCGTTGCGGCTCATCACGCCGGGATCGAGGACGAACAGTGCCCACGCCAGGTTGAGGACATACAGGGCGATGTAGCAGATGACCACCCCGACCAACAGGGTCACCAGCGTCGAGGTGTTGTAGAGCCGTGACCTGTCGCGCGCCTCTGGAGACTCCTCGTCCGGACGGTCCCAGAGCTTGCCGTCGATGACGAGCCAACCGACGACGAGCGCGATTGAGGCGATCATCGCCACGACCAGGCGCCACAAGGGCAGCGACACGGCCACCTGCCACACCGTGGAGTTGATGGTGGCAATGCCGCCCGTCGTGAGTGCCGCAACCAACGCCGACTTGAGTCCGGGCACGAGCAACCACGGGCGGTTGGCGAGCACCATCCCCAGCAGCAGGCGCCAGCGGCCACTACGGCGAGGCAGCGGCACGCGGCGTCTGCTTCGCGAGTCGGAGTCCACCATGCCTTCGAAGAGCTCGCTCAGCGCGTGTCTGCTGCGTGCGTGCATGCGGAGTCCGCCCAGCGCCGGCAGGGACAGCACCGCCGTCTGTCGCTGGGGGTCGGTCTCGATCAGCAGGTATCGGCCGTCGCCGTCCCGAAGGGGAAGCTCGGTGAGTCCGACGACCAGGTCCCACTGGTGTTCTTCGGCGCGCCCCGTCAGTCGTGACAGTGCGGTGTCCACGTCCTCGCAAGCCAGGGTGAACGGCTCACTGACCACCTCGATGTCCCAGGCCTGCCCATCCCCGCCGTCCCGCCCGCCGCGGTCGCGCATCCGGCGCGCGATCTCGGTGGGCTTGGCCGGGTCGGCGACCAGGCCGATGCGAACCTGTTCCATGGCGACGAAGTACCCGTAGTACCCATCTGCAAACGCCCGAGCGAACGGGCGACCGACTGGCAGCTCGGGCCATGAGTCGAGTGACCTGACGGGGAACGTCCATTTCAGTCTGACCTCGTCGGCAGTGCCGCTCTCATGAGCTGTATGCGGGACAGTCCCGTCCGCGCGCCCCGCCATGAGCCGTCTTGCAGAGCCAGGCACCCGTGCTGCCCAACAACTCGCACGCCGCCGCGGTGGCATACGGCGTGTGTCCGTCGGTGTCCAGGATCACCCGCACGCGCACGTCGCGTGACTGCATGGCCTCGACAAGCGCGGACACGTCGTGGGCGAAGCGCTGCCCGTCATCGGCGACCAGCCGGTCGGCGTTGGCCAGCATCCCAAGGTCGGTGGCGCCTTGAGCTGCCAGCGATCCGGCTTCCGCGAGCAAGGCGGGGGTGGAGAGCGACTCGACGACGCCGCCACTGCGCCAGCCGGGGATCGTGACCACCCCGACCGAGGTTCCGGCCAGGTGCGTAGCCACGGTGGCCACGAAGCCAGGTAGTGCAATCACGCTGGACAAGCCGTGGTAGACGGCAACACACAACCATCACGTACCGCCTGAGACGTCTCCCCCGACGCGTAGAGCCTGTGCTCGAGCTTTGCTGCTACCTCGCCCACACTCAAGAGTCGCCGCTCCATCGGCACTGGCCTGGAGCCGTGCATCGTCATGTGACGCGCTGTGCTCACAGGCATTCCCCTGAGGTGAGGAGGGCTACCACGTGATCAACAGGTCTGGGGGTAGATGAAACCAAGAGCTGGGGCGAGCGGTCCCGAGGGGGTGGGGGGTCGCCCGGGACCGCTCGCCGTGTTGCTAGAGGGGTAGCTGGCAACCCATGTGCGGCTGTGCTCGGATCGCTCCTCGCTCTGCCAAACCCTCTGATTCCGCCGACCGTGGCACGTCCGGGACCTCATGTTGAAGTCCGCATCGGTGCGCGACGACCGGCGGAACCTAAGTCACCATCCAATCGGGCTCTCGGAGCGGTCGACTAGCCATGGCGCGCAGAGCCTATGGCCGAATCGCGCATCGTCAGCGCCGTGTGGTCGCCTGCACCGACTCGCGCCTTGGACCGGGGACGAGCGACTCTTCCGGGCCGTGGCGACCCCACTGTCCACGTCCCTATGTCGGTTGCCGCCTCAAGGTGTGGGAGGGCAGCTCCCCGAATGCCTGCCGATAGGCCGCAGCGAAGCGGCCCAGGTGCACCATCCCCCAGCTGTACGCGACGGTCTCCACGGTCGTCGTGCCAGGAGTCGCCCGCGTCAGCTCCTCATGAATGCCTGCGAGCCGCAGGTCGCGCAGGTAGGTCATGGGCGGCTTGCCGACATGCTTGAGGAACCCGTCCTGCAGTGAGCGCACACTCACGTGGGCTGCTCTAGCCAGGACAGTGCTCGACCACGCCTCTGCTGGACGTTCGTGCAACACGTCGATCGCACGCGCGACCGCAAGAGGAGCGGCCGGCACGTCAGGACGGTCGAGCCTTTCGAGGTTGTGGTGCGCGTGCCCCAGGAGGAGGGCGTCGAGCAGGGTCCTTTCCAGCTGTCGCCCGGCAGCGGGATGCGAGAGCAGACGTCCCGGGCTGGCGAGCTCACCAGCGAGGAGGTTCACCATGCTTCGCCAGACTCGCCCCTCGGGCGTGGTGAGGCTCATGTGGAAGGGCAGGTCCAAGGGTCTCTTGGCGGTATGTCCCAGGAGCTCCTCGAGCTCGCTCTCGAGGGTTGAGCTGGGGATCATGATGCACAGCTGAACGGCATCATGACTCCACTCGATGTGAGCGGGCTCGCCGACGGGAAACACGGCCGCCTGCCTGCTCGCGGTGATCAGCGGCTCGGAGCGGCCCACACGCGAGACGACCGTCCCCAGCACCGGCGTGTTGACGTGGATGTGACTGGCCTCTTCGGTCACCAGTCGCATGCGACGTCCGTATCCCAGCTGCCCCACCGTGGTCGTCCCCAGGCGCACCGCGGCCAGGCGCATGGCCAGTGCGCCTGGTTCCAACGGTTCGAGGCGGTTGGGCAGATACACGTCGGCGACAGCTGCCTCAGCCTCATCGCCTGTAGTGGCCGTCACGACCTCCACCGCCCGCGCTGGTGTCGCCAAGGCGTCCTTCGTGGGATCCGGTGCGGCGGGGTCATCCCCGCGACCCGTCCCAGACGACTGTCGCGTGCGCATCGTCAAGCAGCCCGCGTTCGCCAAGGGCCTGGGCGCCAGCCACCATCACTGTTCATACGTGCACCAACGGCTTCGACATGGGACCTGCTCGGTGCGGCCACTATATGCAGATGATGGGCAAGAAGAGTACGGCTGCTTCCCCAGCCGCCGGTGAGGACGCCGACGGGCCAGACGCCCGCGTGCCCGCGACCCGACCGGCGATCAGGCTGATGACAGCCCGACGAGGTGACAGCAGTCGACCCGTGCGCTCATCGCCCTTCACCGACTGCAAGGCGGGACGCCTTGTGGTGAGCCTTTCCGGATCGAGCACGCGACAACGTGCGTTTCACCCCGAGGTAGGTCACCACGGCACCCCCGATCCACGGGGCCCCGACGATGAAGGGGTCCATCCACTGGTGCTTGATGTCAGCGCGGTTGCGCCCCAGCCGGGAGCGAAGGCCGTGGTACCTCGCCTCGGCAAGCACTCCGGTCTCGGTGATCGGATTGTCGGGGCGCAGGGTCAGCAGTGAGCGCCCCGCGCTTTCGACGGTGTCGACGCGATCGGCCAGCAACAGCAGTAGCCAGTGCGCCGACTGGCCCTCGCTGTACTTCGCGTAGGAGTACTTGCGAATGACACCGGAAAGACCTATTGGCGGGCACGTCGTACCGAACACCGGCGGGAGCTGGGTGTGTTCCACGGACCGTTCCCGTGGCCACTTCTCCGGCTGCCGCTCCGGGTACTCCCAGTGCGCGCCGGAGAACGACGGGTCGAACCGCTCCCGTGGCACCGACGGACGGTCGGCGGGGTCGAGGTCGGCGCCCCAGCCGGGGATCCGCGCCCGCAGGGTGTCGCTGTCCTCGCCAATCGGGGGCTTCTGAGGTGTGTACGTGTACGTCATGAAGAACTCCTCCCTGGGCTACGCGGCGCTGGGAACCACGATCGGCTTGATGCAGTTGTCGAGCTTGGACGAGAACACGTGGTACCCCTCGGCGATGTGATCCAGAGGGATGCGGTGGGTGATGACGTCGCTGGGCTTGAGATGGCCGTTGCGAATGTGCTCGAACAGCCGCGGCCACTGTCGCTTGACGGGGCACTGGTTCATGCGCAAGGTCAGGCCCTTGTTCATCGCGTCGCCGAACTTGACCGCGCTGAAGAGCGGACCGTAGGCCCCCACGACCGAGACCGTGCCGCCCTTGCGAACGGTGTCGATCGCCCAGTTCAGCGCGACCGGCGACCCACCCTGGAGCTTGAGCTTCGCGGCTGTCACGTGTTGGAGCAGGGCTCCGTCGGCTTCCGCGCCGACCGCGTCTATGACGACGTCTGCCCCCAGGCCGTCCGTCAGGTATTTGATGTGGCGCACGATGTCGGCATGTTCCGTGAAGCTGATCGCCTCGGCGTGGGCGAAGTCGCGGGCCTTCTGGAGCCGGTAGTCGAGGTGGTCGATGACGATGACCCGGCCGGCGCCCATGAACCACGCCGACCTCGCCGCGAACAGCCCCACCGGACCGGCCCCGTACACGACGACGACATCGCCCTCGGCGATGTCCCCCAGCTGGGCCCCGAAGTACCCCGTCGGGAGGGCGTCCGTGAGCAGGACGGCGTCGTCGTCATCCATCCAGTCCGGGATCAGCCCCGGCCCGACGTCCGCGAACGGCACCCGGACGTATTCCGCCTGGCCCCCGTCGTAGCCGCCGCAGGTGTGCGAGTAGCCGTAGATGCCACCGACCGCCGTGGCGTTGGGGTTCACGTTGTGGCAGTTGGAGTAGAGCCCCCTCGCGCAGAAGAAGCACGTCCCACAGAAGATGTTGAACGGCACCATGACCCGGTCGCCGGGGCGCACGTTTTCCACCGACGACCCCACCTGGTGCACCTCGCCGATGAACTCATGCCCGAACGTCATCCCGACGCGGGTGTCCGGCATCATCCCGTGGTAGAGGTGCAGGTCAGACCCGCAGATCGCCGCCCGGGTGACTCGCACGATCGCATCGTTGGGATGCTCGATCGCCGGGATGTCCTTCTCCTCGACACGGACCCGGTAGGGCCCGCGATAGACCATCGCACGCATGCGCGTCTCCCCTCAGCGACCCCGCTCGTGCATGACCACCCGTTTTGCGGCCAACTCGGTCCATCCGGAAGCGACGTCGCGTTTCTCCATTACAGGAGGCCGACGCCCGCAGGGGTATCGGCAAACCTGCCCATGACGTCCCCGGCACCCGACCCCCTGGTACGTCGGCGCGTTGGGCAGTGCCTGCCCGAGCGCTTCTCGGCCCTTGTCGTCCAGACGTTCGACGACGCCGACGAATGACCTCTGCAGGCTTTTGGCCGCTCCGGAGGGTCGAGGTCGGCTCGTCCCGCGATGGCCGCAAAGGAGCTCACGCCAACAAGGGTGCTCAGTCCGTTCTCCTGCTGGTACCGCCTCGAGGGAACAGCCCTTCAGCGGCGGCCGACCCTGCGGAGGTGCTCGTACGCCTGGCGGACCGCGATCGCGCCCTCTCCCACCGCGGACGCCACCCGCTTGGTCGAGCCGCTGCGCACGTCGCCGACCGCCAGGACGCCCGGCTCCGCGGTGGCGAAGCTCGTCGTGCACCCGTTCTCGCCGTCGCCGGTGAGGATGTACCCCTTCTCGTCCAGCGGGAGCCGTCCCTGCAGCCAGGTGGTGTGCGGCTCCGCGCCGATCATCACGAACAACGCGGTGACCGGGAGGCGGTCTCGGTCATCGGTGTGCAGGTCCCGGACCACCACCGCCTCGAGCGCCCTGTCCCCGACCAGCTCGACGACCTCGGTCGAGCGCCGGACGGTGATCTTCGGGTTGCGCTCGATCCTGTCAGTCAGATACCGGGACATGTCGCGGTTCAGGTCCTCGTGGAGGATCAGGAGGTCGACGTGCGAGGCGTTCCTCGACAGGAAGAGCGCCGCCTGCCCTGCAGAGTTCCCGCCACCGACCACCGCGACGCGGTCGCCGCGGCAGAGCCGGGCCTCGAACTCCGTGGCGGCGTAGTAGACGCTGGGCCCCTCGAGCCGGTCCATGCCGGGGACCTCGAGGCGCCGGTAGCGCACCCCCGTCGCGAGCACGACGGTGTGTGCCTCGACGCTGGCTCCGTCGGCCAGCCGCACGACGAAGTGGCCGTCGATGCGTTCGAGCGACTGGGCCTCGCCGGGGATCGTGAAGGTGGCGCCGAACTTGCGGGCCTGGACCACGGCGCGGTCGGCGAGCTCAGCGCCCGAGATGCCCGCCGGGAAGCCGGGGTAGTTCTCGATCTGGGACGACGTCCCCGCCTGCCCTCCTGTCGCGATGGCGTCGAGCACCACCGTGGAGAGTCCCTCGGCGGCCGCGTTCACCGCAGTCGCCAGACCGGCCGGGCCGGCGCCGACCACCAGCATGTCGTGCGCATCGCGGGACGGCGTGTCCTCCCGCAGACCCAGGAGCTCGGCCAGTTGCCCGAGGCTGGGGTTGCGCAGGACCGTGCGTCCCTTCCAGATCACGACAGGGGTCTCATCGGGCGGGATGCCGAACGCCCGCAGTGTGGCCTCCGCCTCGGGGTCCTCCTCCAGGTCCTCCCAGCGGTACGGGATGCGATTGCGGCTGGCGAAGTCCCTCAGCAAACGGGTCTCGACCGAGTAGCGGGAGCCGATGATCCGCAGGCCTGCGCCGAGGTCGGCGTGGATGTTGCGTCGGAGGATGAGGGCCCTCAGGATCAGGTCGCCCAGCACCCGATCGTGGGTGACCGCCTCCTTGAGCTGGTCGTAGGGCAGCTCCAGCACCTCGACGTCGGTCTGGGCGACGGCGGTGACGTAGACCGCCTGCCCGGTCAGCATCGACAGGTCACCCACGAAGCGACCCCGCGCGTGGACGGCGATCACCCGCGGCTCTGCCTCCGGGGTGTCCTCCTGGACGACCCGGACCTTGCCGTCCAGCACGACGAACAGGCCGCAGTCGCGGTCCCCTTCGCAGAACAGCGTGGAGCCCTTGGGAAGTCGCTTCCGCTCGCCGTAGCGCGAGAGCAGCGTGATCTGCTCGTCGGTGAGCCGCGGATAGGCCCCGCTGGTGTCGGGTGTCTCAGGCAGGTCCGACAGGTCCGACAGGTCGAGCTCAGACGAACTGCTCGTCGGCATAGCACCACCTCCAGTACTCCCCCGGTTCGATCGATCTCACGATGACGTGGCCCGTCGTGGCGGCGTGGGCGTGCGCGTGGCGCATTGGGGACGAGTCGCAGCAGGCCACCTCACCGCACGTCAGGCACTGCCGCAGGTGCACCCAGGGGGTGCCCAGACGCAGGCACTCCTCGCATCCCCGAGTCCTGGGCGGCCCGACCTTGCGGACGAGCGGCAGGTGCGGGTCCGGGATCAGCCGACCCGGAATCGCCGTCATCGTGGGTCGTCCTTGCTCGACGGGTCCTTGTCGTGGGTGGGCTCTGCCTCTTCCTTGGGCAGGTGCTCGTTGAGCCATGACCGCAGAGCCTGCGCGGGAGCGGCGCCGACCTGCTTGTCGACCACCTTGCCGTGGTGCATGAGGACCAGCGTCGGGATCGCCTGGACCTCGAAGCGGCGGCTCACCTCCGGCGCCTCGTCCGCGTTGACCTTGACCAGCTTCAACGAGCCTGCGAGCTCCGTGGCGAGCTGCTCCAGAGCCGGGCTGACCATGCGGCACGGACCGCACCACGGCGCCCACACGTCGACGAGCACCGGGATGGTCGACTCATCCGCCACAGCGGTGAAGTCGGCATCGGAGGTGTCGACCACCCACGGGAGTGGCTTGTGGCAGTTCCCGCAGCGGGGCGCCCCGTCTGCCGCGGCGGGCACTCGGTTCTTCGTGCTGCAGTTGGGGCACACCACGACCTTGGTCGGGGTATTCACCGTCGTACTCATGCCACTGCCTTCTTCTGGTTGTCGGGTTGCCTTGGAACGACGGTGAGCTCGCCGTCGGCGACGTCGATCACGATGGTCGAGTCCTCGGGCAGGTCGCCCCGCAGGAGCGCGCGGGCCACGCGGGTCTCCACCTCACGGGAGATGAACCGCCGCAGGGGGCGAGCTCCGTATGCCGGGTCGAAGCCCTGCTCGGCCATGAACCGCCGGGCCTGCTCCGTGGCTTCGAGCGTGATCCGCTGCTCCGCCAGCCGTTCCCTCAGCTCGCCCAGCTGCAGGTCGACGATGCGCTCGATCTCGGTGAACGTCAGCGGCTTGAACAGCACGATCTCGTCGATCCGGTTCAGGAACTCCGGCCGGAAGTGGGAGCGCAGTGCGCTCATCACCAGGGTGCGGGCCTCCGACTTCACCTCGCCGTCGGGAGTGACCCCCTCGAGCAGGTATTCGGACCCGATGTTCGACGTCATGATGATGACGGTGTTGCGGAAGTCGACCGTGCGACCGTGGGAGTCCGTGAGCCGCCCGTCGTCGAGCACCTGGAGCAGGATGTTGAAGACGTCGACGTGGGCCTTCTCGATCTCGTCGAGCAGGACCACCGAGTAGTGCTTGCGCCGAACCGCCTCGGTCAGCTGGCCGCCCTCCTCGAATCCGACGTATCCCGGCGGGGCCCCCACGAGCCGGCTCACGGTGTGCCGCTCCTGGTACTCGCTCATGTCGATGCGGATGATGTTCTCCTCGCTGTCGAAGAGGGCCTGCGCGAGCGCCTTGGCGAGCTCGGTCTTGCCCACGCCGGTTGGGCCGAGGAAGACGAAGGAGCCGATCGGTCGGGCCGGGTTCTTGATGCCGGACCGCGCCCGCACGACCGCGTCGGTCACCAGCTGCACAGCCTCGTCCTGGCCGATCACCCGCTCGTGCAGCACCTCGTCGAGGCGCAGGATCTTCTCCCGCTCGCCCTCCTGGAGCCGGCTCACCGGGATGCCCGTCCACCGCGCCACGATGGCGGCGATCTCGTCCGCGGTGACGACCTCACGGAGCAGGCGCCTTCCGGCCTGCTTGGCCGCGAGGCGTTCCTCGGCCGCCTGTAGCCGTCGCTCGAGCTCGGGCAGCTTGCCGTGGCGCAGGCTCGCGGCCCGGTTCAGGTCGTACTCCCGCTCAGCACGCTCGCTCTCCAGGCGAACCTGCTCGATCTCCTGCCGCAGCGCCTGGACCTCGCGCAGCGCCTGGCGCTCCGCTTCCCACTGGGCCCGCATGGCGTCGGCCTCGGCCTTGAGGTCGGCCAGCTCCTTGCGCAGCTCCTCGAGGCGGCGCCGGCTGGCCGGATCCGTCTCCTGGGCCACCGCGGCCTCCTCGATCTCCAGCCGGGTGACCCGGCGGGTGAGCTCGTCGAGCTCCGCGGGCATCGAGTCGATGTCGGTGCGCAGCATCGCGCAGGCCTCGTCGACCAGGTCGATGGCCTTGTCGGGCAGGAAGCGGTCGGAGATGTAGCGGTGGCTCAGGGTGACCGCGGCGACCAGGGCGCCGTCGTGGATCTTGACGCCGTGGAAGACCTCGAAGCGCTCGCGCAGCCCCCGGAGGATCGACAGGGCGTCCTCGACGCTCGGCTCGTCGACCATGACCGGCTGGAACCGGCGCTCGAGGGCAGCGTCCTTCTCGATGTGGGAGCGGTACTCGTCGAGGGTCGTGGCCCCGATCATGTGCAGCTCGCCGCGGGCCAGCATGGGCTTGAGCATCTGGCCCGCGTCCATCCCGCCTTCGGACGCGCCGGCCCCGACCACGGTGTGCAGCTCGTCCACGAACAGCAGGATCTTGCCCTCGGCGGCCAGCACCTCGTTGAGGACGGCCTTGAGCCGTTCCTCGAACTCACCGCGGTACTTCGCACCGGCGACGAGAGAACCCATGTCCAGGGCGAAGACGGTCTTGTCCCGCAGTCCCTCGGGCACGTCTCCGTTGTGGATCCGCTGGGCCAGGCCCTCGACGATTGCGGTCTTGCCCACCCCGGGCTCGCCGATCAGCACCGGGTTGTTCTTGCTCTTGCGGGACAGGATCTGGATGGTGCGACGGATCTCCGTGTCCCGGCCGATGACCGGCTCCAACCGGTCGTTGGCCGCATCCGCGACGAGGTCGCGACCGTACTTGGCGAGGGCCTCGTAGGTCCCCTCCGGGGTGGCAGACGTGACCCGCTGGGAGCCCCTCACCGCTGTCAGGGTCTGCAGGAACGAGTCGCGCGTGACGCCGTGCTGCGCGAGGATCCGGCTGGCTGCCGAGCCGGATCCCTCGTCCAAGAGCGCGATCACCAGGTGCTCGACGGACACGTACTCGTCCTTGAGCCTGCTGGCTTCCTTCGCCGCGGCCTCGAGGACGCGGTTCAGTCTCGGGGTGACGTACACCTTGCCGGGCTCGGCGCCGGACCCCGTCACGCGGGGGCGCTTCTCGAGCTCGGCCACCACGTCCTCCCGCAGCCGGTCCACGTCCGCACCTGCCCGGGCCAGCAGCGGCGGAACCAACCCCTCGCTCTGCTCCAGCAGCGCCAGCAGGAGGTGTTCACCGTCCACCTCCTGGTGACCGAACCGGAGCGCCTTGGTCTGGGCGTCGTGGAGTGCCTCCTGCGACTTCTGCGTGAGCTGGTTCAGGTCCATGGAACTCCCCGATCTGAGTGTGAGTGCGGTCGTGCTCTCTCGAGGTCTGAGATCCGGTCGAGAAGATCCATCACCAGGCCGAGCGAGGAGTACGTGAGGTTCAGCCGCAGGTGCAGTCGCTGGACCGTGGCCATCTCCCGGACCTGGGCCGGGTCGAACCAGAGGTTGCCCTCGGCGTCCCGGGTGATGTCGAGCAGCCCGAGCGCCACCAGCCGGCGGACCAGCTCGGGGTGCACCCCGGTGATCCGGGCATAGCTGTCCAGGCTGAGGCGGTAGGGGCGGGCGAGAGCCCATCTAGTCCCGTTCGGCGTACCGGTTGGTCGCCCATTGCTCGTCTCGGTCATCGCGAACTCCTTGGGTCGAAGGTCGAGGCCTTGGCGAGCTGCTCGAACAGCTCGCGTTCCTTCTTCGACGGTGACGGGGGCACCCGGATCTGCACCTCGGCATACAGGTCACCTGGCTTGCCCCGCTTGTTCGGCAGCCCGCGTCCCTTCAGCCGCAGCCGACGGTGGCTCGAGGTGCCGGCCGGGACGTTGACGGTGGCGGTTCCGCCGGGGGTGTCGATGTCCACCGACGAACCGAGCGCGGCCTCCCACGGCGCGAGGGACACCAGCATGTGCAGGTCTCGGCCCTCGAGCCGGTAGCGAGGATGGGGCGCGATGCGGACGATGAGGTAGAGGTCGCCGGTCTCGCCTCCGCCGGATCCCTGACCGCCCTGGCCGCGCAGCCGGATCCGCTGGCCGTCCACGACGCCGGCTGGAATGTTCACGTCGATGGTCCGGGGACCGTCGGGGCCGTTGATCGACAGGGTGCGCTGGGTCCCGTTGTACGCCTCCTCGACGGTCACCTCCATCTCGGTCTCGTGGTCGGAGCCGGAGACCGGTCCCCATCCGCCGCGGCCGGGGCCGCGCCCACCGAAGATGCCGCCGAGCAGGTCCTCTATGTCCACGTCCCCGGCGCCCGAGTACCGGAAGCCGTCGGAGGGACCGCCACCGCCGCCCCAGCCCCTCGGTCGCCCACCGCCGGCGCCGGCCCCGGCCCCGGCATAGGCGCGCGCCCGACGGTAGGCGTCCGGGTCGACGTCGGGAGCGACGCGCCGGAAGTCCTCACCGAACGCGTCGTACCGGCGGCGCTGGTCGGGGTCGGAGAGCACGTCGTACGCCTCGGAGAGCTCCTTGAATTCTTCCTCCGCCTGAGGCTCTTTGTTGACGTCGGGGTGGAGCGTGCGGGCACGCTTGCGATACGCCCTCTGGATCTCCGACTGGTCGGCGTCGCGGGACAGCCCTAGGACCTCGTAGAAGTCCCGGGCCATCACTCGCCCCTGGTCGCCACGACGACCGAGGCCGGCCGCAGAATCCTGTCGTCGGTCCCGTAGCCGGCCCGGACGACGTGCGCGACCGTGCCGGGAACGAGGTTCTCGTCGGCGATGGTGCTGACGGCTTCGTGGTGGGCGGGGTCGAATGGTTTGCCGGTCTCGTTGTCCCTCGGGGGGAAGCCCAGGTCCGTCAGGACCGCGAGCGCCTGCTGGCGCACGGCGCGCACGCCTTCGACGATCTGGCCCGGGTCGGAGGAGGCGTGCTCGAGTGCACGCTCGAGGCTGTCGAGGATCGGCAACCAGCGGGCTGCCACTGACGTCCGCTCCTGCTCCCGGGCGCGGACGACGTCCTTGGCACACCGCTTGCGGAAGTTCTCCAGCTCCGCAGCGGTGCGGCGCCACGAGTCCTCGAGCTCGGCGATCTGCTTCTCGGTCTTGGCGGCGCTGTCGACGACGCTCTCGTCGGCCGGTTCCTCTTCCGGGGTTGCTTGCTCGGACATGTCGATGACGCTCAGTGCGTCGTGAACTCGGCGTCGATCACATCGTCGGAGTCGTCGCCCGGTCCAGCCTGCCCGGAGCCGGTCGACCCACCGGTGGGGCCGGCGCCGCCGGCGCCGCTCTGGGCAGATGTGCTCAGGGCCTGGAGCATCTGGTGCAGCTCGCCCGTGAGCGACCGCAGGCGGTCGATCGGTGCCTGCTCGTCGAGAGCCGTGCGCGCGTCGTTGACCAGCATCTCCGCGCGGGCGCGGTCGTGCTCGGGGACGGCGTCACCGGCCTGCTCGAGCCGGTGCTGGACTTGGTAGGTCACGGAGTCGAGCTCGTTGCGGGCGTCGACGAGCTCACGGAGCTGGGCGTCCTCGCTACGGTGTGCCTCGGCGTCGGCGACCATACGGCCGACCTCCTCCTGGCTCAGGGTCGAGGTCTCGCTGATGGTGACCTCCTGCTCGGCGCCGGTGTCCTTGTCCTTGGCCGAGACGTGCAGGATGCCGTTGGCGTCGATGTCGAAGGTGACCTCGATCTGCGGCTCCCCTCGGGGCGCCGGACGGATGTTCTCCAGCCGGAACCGTGCGAGCACCCGGTTGTCGCTGGCCCGCTCCCGCTCGCCTTGGAGGACCACCACGTCCACCGCCTCCTGGTTGTCCGCGGCGGTACTGAAGACCTCGGTGCGACGCGCCGGGATCGTGGTGTTGCGCTCGATGACCTTCGTCATCACCCCGCCCTGCGTCTCCAACCCCAGCGAGAGCGGTGTGACGTCGAGGAGCAGGACGTCCTTGACGTCGCCCTTGATCACCGCGGCCTGCACGGCCGCGCCGACTGCCACGACCTCGTCCGGGTTGACGGTCATGTTGGGTTCCTTGCCACCGGTCAACCGGCGGACCAGGTTCTGCACCGCGGGGATTCGCGTCGAACCCCCAACGAGGATGACTTCGTCGATGTCGTCCGCAGTGACCTTCGCATCATCCATGGCCTGCTTGACCGGCCCCATGCAGCGTTCCACGAGGTCCGCGGTGAGCTGCTCGAACGTGGAGCGCATCAGGTTGACGTTCAGGTGCTTGGGACCGGAGGCGTCGGCCGTCACGAACGGCAGGTTCACGGCTGTCTGCGTGACGGACGACAGCTCGACCTTGGCCTTCTCGGCCGCCTCGAACAGGCGCTGGAGGGCTTGCGGGTCCTGCCGCAGGTCGATGCCGTTCTCCTTCTTGAACTCATCCGCGAGGTGGTCCACGATGCGGCGGTCGAAGTCGTCCCCACCGAGGTGGGTGTCGCCTGCCGTGGAGCGGACCTCCACCACGCCCTCACCGATGGTCAGGATGCTGACATCGAAGGTCCCGCCGCCGAGGTCGAAGACGAGGATCGTCTCGTTCTCGAGCTTGTCCATGCCGTACGCCAGGGCTGCAGCCGTGGGCTCGTTGATGATCCGGAGCACCTCGAGCCCGGCGATCTTGCCCGCATCCTTGGTGGCCTGCCGTTGTGCGTCGTTGAAGTGCGCGGGCACGGTGATGACCGCTTCGGTGACCCGCTCGCCGAGCGCCTTGCCGGCATCGTCCGCCAGCTTGCGGAGGATCTGTGCCGAGATCTCCTCCGGCGCGTACAGCTTGCCGCGGACCGAGAAGCGGACGGCCCCGTCGGGCCCGGCGACGACGTCGTACGAGACGGTGTTGATCTCGCTCTGCACCTCGTCGTACTTCCGGCCGATGAAGCGCTTGGCCGAGTAGATGGTGCCCTTCGGATTCAGGATCGCCTGCCGCCGTGCCATCTGGCCCACGAGTCGTTCACCGCTCTCGAGGAACGCGACGACGGACGGGGTGGTCCGGTTCCCTTCGGCGTTGGGGACGACCTGGGGCTGGCCGCCTTCCATCGCCGCGATCACCGAGTTGGTCGTTCCCAGATCGATACCTACAGCCCTGCCCATGGCGCACTCCGTTCGCTCGATGTCGGACCCAGCCACGCTCCGCTGTGCACGGCACGGGGCATCCCGTGAAGGGGTTCATCGGCCCGGCCGCCGTTTCGGTCGCCGGTGTCCGGTCTCCGGCGGGTTCGTACCTCGATTACACACGGCACGACTGGCGGTGGGTATCGGCAGACCTGCCGATATCCGTCGGGAGCGAGCAGGCGAACTGGGTCGATCTGCCGATAGCGGGCCTGGCTGCCGGGCTGCTGCCATTAGGACCGAGATCCGCTCGGCTGCGGCCGCGGTCCGCATCATCCTGAGGAGAACGTCGACATGCGCATAGGCCTCATCGCCCCTCCCGGCGTACCAGTGCCCCCTCCCGCCTACGGCGGCACGGAGTCCGTCATTGACCGGCTGGCGCGTGGACTGGTCCGCGCCGGCCATGAGGTCCTGCTGGCTGCGGCACGCAACAGCACTTCCCCGGTGCGGCGGGTCAGCGGCACGGTCGACGCCCCGCAGTCGGCACCAGTGTTGGTCGACACGAACACCGACCTGCGCCACGTCCTCACGAGCTACGCCGCCATGACGGACGTCGATGTGGTGCACGACCACACCCTGGCCGGCCCCTTGTGCGGTCGTGCGCCGGTCGGCACGCCCGTGGTGGCGACTGCACACGGGCCCTTCGACGAGATGCTGGGGCCGCTGTACCGGGCCATGCGAGGAGTTGCCCTGGTGGCCATCTCACACCACCAGGCGACCACCGCGGACGGAGCGCCCGTGGCCGGCGTGATACACCACGGCCTGGACGTGGACTCCGTGCCGGAGGGCCCAGGAGACGCGGGGTACGCCAGCTTTCTCGGACGGATGTCGCCGGAGAAGGGATGCCGCGAAGCGGCACTGGTGGCGCGTGCCGCGGGCGTACCGCTGCGCATGGCCGCCAAGGTCCGGGAACCGGCCGAGCGGGAGTACTTCGAGGCTGAGGTGAAGCCGCTCCTGTGCTCCGACGTCGAGTTCCTGGGCGAGCTGGGCTTCGACGAGAAGCTGGAGCTCGTCGGAGCTTCGTTCGCCCTGCTGAACCCCATGCAGTGGGCCGAGCCCTTCGGCCTCGTCATGATCGAGGCACTCGCCGCGGGGACCCCTGTCGTCGCTACGCCGGTCGGCTCCGCCCCCGAGCTCGTGGAGGAGGGCGTCACGGGTTACCTCGCCACGGGCGTCCCGGCGTTGGCCGCCGCGCTCCTGGAGGTCCCACGACTCGACCGTGCGACCTGTCGTGCGGTCGCCGCCCGCCGGTTCAGCAGCGACCGCATGGTCGCCGAGCACGTCCGGCTCTACGAGGAGCTCCTGTCCGGTCCGGTGCCCCGCTACCGCCCACGAAGCAGCAGAGGGGTGTCCGCGGCCTGACCAGCCGCGGAGGTGACCGGCCGAGACCCCGTCACGACCCCTGTCCGAGGTGGTGCGTGGGGGCTTGGTCGGCGAGCTGGGGACGGAGCTTCGGCCCGGGGTCGACATGGACCCGGCCGCGCCCGAAGGCGTCGATCCGGCCCCAGCGACCAGGGATGTCCAGCAGTTCGATGCGGCCGATGCCGACCGGCAGCGCCGGGTCGACGACCAGATGGTCTCCTACGGGTTCGAGCCCCAGCATCGTACGCAGGAGGAGCAGTGGCGTTCCTGTGGACCATGCCTGTGGGCTGCACGCCGTCGGGTACTGGACCGGGTACCTGGTCAGTCCGCGTTCGTAGCCGCCGAAGGCCTCCGGCAGGCGACCGTCGTAGAAATCGGCCGCATCCAGGATGCCTGCCGCGACACGGGCGGCGTCGGCGGTGAAACCGTAGCGACGCAGCCCCCAGGCGATGAAGGAGTTGTCGAAGGGCCAGACCGTCCCGACGTGGTAGCCGATCGGGTTGTACCTGACCTCGCCCTCGGCCAGCGTACGCACTCCCCAGCCGGAGAACAGCCGTGGCCCGAGCAGGTGTCCGGCGATCGCCGCCGCCCTGTCGGTGTCGACGATGCCGCTCCACAAAAGGTGGCCGATGTTGGAGGTGAGGGCATCCACCTTGGCTCCGTCGGCGTCCAAAGCCAGCGCGTAGTACTCCCCGTCCTCGACCCAGAAGTCACGGTTGAACCGGGTCTTGAGGTCAGCGGCCTGTCGCTCGAGCGAGTCGGCGTAGGCGGGGTCGTTCCAGAACTGCCGAGCGAGGCGAGCGCCTCGCATCTTCGCGTCGTACGCGTAGCCCTGCAGCTCACAGGTGGCCCGCGGGAAGCCCGGCAGCCGGCCGTCGCTGTAGCAGATCGAGTCCCAGGAGTCCTTCCAGCACTGGTTCTCCAGACCGGTGTCCTCGTTGCGTCGTTGGTAGGCGATGTAGCCGTTGTCCTGCAGGTCGGCGTAGTCGTCGATCCAGCTGAGGGCGGCTCGCGCCTCCATCTCGAAGTCGCGCACCAGCTGAGCGTCTCCCGTCCATCGCTCGTACTCGTCCATGAGGACCACGTACAGAGGTGTGGCGTCGACGCTGCCGTAGTACGGGGAATGCGGTCGCTCCTGGAACGCCGTCATCTCGCCGTATCGCACCTCGTGCAGGATGCGGCCCGGGTCCTCGTCGCGGAAGTCGTCCACCCGGTTCCCCTGCCAGTCGCCCAGCACCCGCAAGGTCGTCGACGCCAGCTCCGGAGTGAACGGCAAGGCCTGCAGGCTGGTGAAGATGCTGTCGCGGCCGAACATCGTCATGAACCAGGGCAGGCCCGCCGCGGGCACGTTCTGCGCGTTCGCGATCAGTGGCGAGAACCGCAGTGCCGCAAGGTCCACCAGGCTGCGCCGGTAGGTCGTGACGAGGGCGTCCCAGTCACAGGTCAGGCCCGGCGCGTCGGCGATCCAGTGCTCGAGGTCCGCCAGCACCTCTCGCCTCTCGTCGGCGGACTCCCGAGGCCTGAGCGGACGCCCGCCGGGACCGAGGCTGGCGACACGGACGTCGAGCTCGGTGCTCCACGAACTGTGCGGCTCGATCTGGATGCGGAACTGCAGGCCGCCGTCATCGAGCTCGGCTGGTTCGGTCGAGGACACGGTGGTGGTGCGGCGGAAGCTCCCGCGCTCGTAGGACATGACCAGCTGGCCGCCTGCCGCGTCGACGGAGCTGGTGCCCTTCTTCTCCAGAGCGTCCTTGATCTCGAACAGGTCCGCGAAGTCGGCCGCTGCGTCCATCCGAATCGTCAGCGCGACTGGGTCCACGTCGTGGTTGAGAACCGCGAGCTGCTCCCGAAAACCGTCGGTGACCGCCCGCTGGCGGATGACCGTGGTCTTCGCGTCGACGTACACGGTGCCGGAGCCGGGCACCAGGAAGAACCGGGTCTCGAAGTAGTGCAGGTCATCGGTGGACAGCGCGGTCAGCCGCTCCCCGTCCACCGTGAGCACCCAGCGCGAGAGGAACCTCGTGTCGAGCGCGAACAGCCCGGACGGGTCGGTGGCGGAGGCTTGGATGTCACCCTGCGCGTCACTCACCACGAAGGTGTTGCCATGGAGGATCTGGACGAGGTGCTCAGCCATCGACTGCGCCTCCTTGGGGTGGGTAACTGCGGCCGGCGGCGGCAGCACGTTGACGGCGGAACAGCCGCTGCGCCAGCACCATCAGCTCCCGGTCCCCCTCGACCGCCACCGCGCCGCGCAGGAGTGCCGCGAGGGCGCTCGTTCGACCCGTGATGACGTCGTTGCAGACGCCGCGCTCCGCGATGATCACGCAGTCAGCGGGCTCGTCGCTCGCCGTCACCCTGATGTCGCCGTGGATGATCCGGACCAGCCGGTGGTCGGTGTGGTCGCCGTCGACGATGTCCCAGCGCAGCGTGGCTCTGAGCCTCTTCAGTGTCGGTTCGCGTCCGTTCCGCGCCAACTCCTCGAAGAACTCATCGGTCGCATCCATCATCGAGTCCTTCCTTCCGACCCATTCGCACCGCGCCGGCGAACGAGGGATCCGCCGGCGCGGACCCCTCGCCACCTCCCGGTCGTCGAGTCATGAACCCCCTACGGCGGCAGCGTGGGGAGCCTTGGCGAACTCCTGGATGATCCGCTCATTGAAAGCCGGGATGTCGTCCGGCATCCGACTGGTGGTGATGGAGCCGTCGGTGACCACCTGCTCGTCGACCACGGTCGCTCCGGCGTTGCGCAGGTCGGTACGCACGCTCGGCCAGGAGGTCAGCGTTCGACCGCGCGCCCGGTCGGTCTCCACGAAGTGCCACGGCCCGTGGCAGATCGCCGCCACCGGCTTGCCGGAGTCGATGAAGTCCCGCACGAAGCTGACCGCCGTGGGGTCCATCCGGAGCTTGTCCGGGTTCACGGTGCCGCCCGGGAGCAGCAGCGCGTCGTACTCGTCGGGCGACGCATCCTTGACCAGCCGGTCCACGGTGAAGGTGCCGGCGTCCTCCAGGTCGAACTTGCGCGCAGCGATCTCACCGGTCTTGATCGACAGCAACGTGGTCCGTGCGCCGGCTTCGTCCAGCGCCTGGCGGGGCTGCTCGAGCTCCACCCGCTCCACTCCGTCGGTGGCCAGGATCGCGACTCGTCGTCCGCTCAGCTCTCCGGCCATGTCAGACACCCGCCCCTGCCATGTCGGGGTGCAGCACGATCTTGGTCCAGCCCTCGTCCCGGGCGTCGAAGTGCTTGTAGCCCTCGGGCGCCTCGTCCAGCGTGAGTTCGTGGCTGACGATCCAGGAGGGCTTCGCCTTGCCTGCGGCGATGAGGTCGCGCAGCGCGCGGTTGTACCGCTTGACCGGACACTGCCCGGTGCCCATCTTCTGGCCGCGGAACCAGTGCTCGCCGTAGTCGAAGGCGACGAACCCCTCCTTGTACAGCGGGTCCGGCGAACCCGGATCCTGCGGGACGAAGACGCCGACCACGCCGATCTCCCCGGTGAACCGCACCGACTTGACCAGCCGGTTGAGCGTCATGTTCGGGTGCTCGTGGCCCTGGGTGTCGTGCGCCTGGTAGCCCACGCACTCGCAGCCGTTGTCGGCGCCGAGCCCCATCGTCATCTCGAGAACGGCTTCGACCGGGTCGACCTTGGAGTCGTCGATCGCGATGGCGCCGATCTCCTCGGCGAGCCGCAGCCGGTCGGGGTGCCGGTCGACCACCATCACCTTGCTGGCGCCCTTGATCGTCGCCGAGAGGGCCGCCATCAACCCCACCGGGCCGGCGCCGTAGATGACCGTCTGGTCGCCGGGCTTCACGTTGGCCATCTCGGTGGCGTGGTAACCGGTCGGGAAGATGTCGGCGAGCATCACGTAGTCGGTCTGCTTCTCTGCGGCGTCCTCCCCCAGGCGCAGACAGTTGAAGTCCCCCCATGGCACGCGGAGAAGTTCGGCCTGCCCTCCCGGCCACGGGCCCATGTCGGCGAAGCCGTAGGCCGCACCTGCCCAGTTGGGCACCGGCTGCGCGGTGAGGCAGTAGTTGGTCAGTCCCCGCTCACAGTTCTTGCAGTGCCCGCACGCGACGTTGAACGGCAGGACGACGTACTCACCGACCTTGACCTTGTCGACGCCATCGCCAACCTCGACGACCTGGCCCATGTTCTCATGCCCGAACCAGCGACCGGGTTCGAAGTCGGTCCGACCCTCATACATGTGCAGGTCCGAGCCACAGATGTTCGCCGACGTGATCCGCACCAATACGTCGGTCGGCCGCTCGATCCGGGCGTCCGGCACATCCTTGACACTGACCTTCCGGGGCCCGTCGTACACCACTGCCTTCATGCTGCCTCCTCGTCGCCAGTTGAGCAGCCGCCCGCCGCTCGGGCGGCCGTCTCCATTACAGGCGGAGGACGTCCGGGGCCGGTATCGGCAGAAGTGCCGATACCGGCTGGCGACAGGCGGTTCGGCGTCGCCGCCCTGGGTACGAGGGAGGTGCCCTTCGATCTGAAACTCTCCGCCGCCGCTCACGAGCATGCGGGCCTGGCACCGCCCGGAGCTCGCGTCCGCTTCCGGCTGCGAGTCGCGGAAGGAAACGCCGTGCCGAACGATGTGCCGATAACCGAGATGATCGACATCGCGGCGTCCCCGGTTCCGTTGCTGGAACGGGCACGAGGCCTGGTGGAGAGCCTGGACCGGTGGCTGCCCGTCGAAGCCATCTGGTTGACCCTGTCCGACCCCGGGTCGCACGTCTACGCGACCGTCGGAATCACCGGGCTGGAGCGACCCGTCCTCGACTACCTCGATCGTCCGACGGTGGCGCGGGAGATCCAGCTGGCCGAGCTCAACCACGACCGCGCGCCCGTCGCCGTGACGGAGCTGCCGGTCCCCATCGAGAACCACCCCACGTGGGCGGAGTGCCTGATCCCGGCCGGCTTTCGCGACGGTCTGGCAGTGCCACTCGTCGAGCCCGGTGGCCCCTACCTCGGGATGCTCAGCCTGCTGTACTCCAGTACCCAGCCACCGTCCGGTGTGGTGCGTGACAGCATCGGGCAGCTCGCTCCGTTGATCGCGCGGGCAGTGTCCCCGCTGCGTTCACTGCTCGCGACCGCGCGCCTCGTGCGGGGTGCGACGGCCGGCGCCGTGCTGCTCCGAGACGGCAGCACCTACCCGCTGCCAGGACTCGAACACCACCCGTCGCTCGTCGACTCGGTGGTCCTCGACATCGCCCGGCAGACGCTGCTGGCCGGTGAGGTGTACCGGTCCTTCATGTGGCCGTCGCAGCACAGCCACGGCCCCGCCCATCACGCGCGCATCACCGTCCTCGCGGCAGCCGACGCACCGGCTTTCGTGCTCGGCACCCTTCTGCTGACACCAGATGCCGAGTGCCGTGGCCTCACGCCCCGCGAGATGCAGGTGCTGGGGCTGATCGTCGACGGCCACTCGAACCAGCAGATCGCGACCCAACTCACCGTCGCCCCCCGGACCGTGGCCGCTCACGTGGAGCACATCCTGCACAAGCTGGAGGTGCCGACGAGGACCATGGCGGCGGTCCAGGCAGAGCGGGATGGTTGCTACGTCCCCGCAGCACTCCTGACGGCGGTCAAGGCCCCAATGCTCCCAGTTCGAGTGACCACGCAGGCACCGACCGCGCTCCTCGGTTGATGCGGGGGTTGAGCAAGGCGCCCAGGACGACGGGCGCGAGCGGCTCTGTCCGCTCCACATGTGCGCGCGGCTCGGCTGCGAGCCCAGCCGCGAGTCACAGGGCGAGCTGCGGCGAGTTCTCCCTCCTCCTGAGCGCCCTCACTCTTCGCAGTGCCTGGACGATCGAGCCGCCGACAAGCCCTCCCGCTGCGCCTACGCCCACTGCACCAAATGCGTCGTGCGCGTTGCTGTAGGCCAGGACGTCGCTGCAAGACATACCGCCAAGATGGCTGCACGAATCAGCAGGTCGGCCCATAGCTCGCTGCGCATTTGCTCCCCCATCGCTACTCAACATTTGATCATCAACCAGTAGACCCGCGTACATATCGAGGCTGAGCAAGCACGGTGGCCGCGCGATGACCGAGGCCGCCTGCAATGGCCTGGAGGGCGGCTAGGCCTTCGACGCTTGGCAGATCCGGAACCACCTCGGGGCCGAAGACCGACCTCGTCGAGGTCTACAGCCCGGCCGGCCCAGCGACGCGGTCGCCGTATCCGAGCGCCCGATCTCGCCAGCCCAGTCCGAGCGCCAGAAGCCCATGGGCATCGTCCGAGAGCGACAGTCGCTGCGCGGCGGTTTCCGCTCGTGACGCTGGCTGCGCGCTGTGATCGAGTCAGACACGTTGATGCGTCGGCGTTGGGGCGAGCTCGACCCCGGGCCAGTGGTTAGGGTGATCACGTCGAGTCAAAAGGGAGCGTCCGCATGCCAGACACCGGAGCCGCCCAGCACATCCCGGGCGTGGGTACCGTGTACCTCGCGGTGAGCGACCAGGACCGCGCGCTGGCCTTCTACCGCGACAAGCTCGGCTTCGAGGTGCGCACGGACACGGACTTCGGCGAGGGCTTCCGATGGATTGAGGTAGCTCCCGTCGGTGCCTACACGGTGGTCGCCCTCGTCCTGCCGATGCGCGAAGGGGACCCGCAGCCAGGCGGCCAAGCCCCGTTTGGCTTCGACACGCCCAACCTCGCAGCAGCGATGGCGGAGTTCCACTCGCGCGGCGTCGACTTCGAGGACGTGAGGACCGGCGAGGGGCCGGTGCCACCAATGGCATACCTCCGTGACCCCGACGGTAATCGCATCCTCCTGGTCGAAGAGACCACGCGCTGACGGTCGCAGGCTTGCGGATCTGTCGCTGATCGGTCGTGCCGAGGTGCGGCCGCTCGGGTCGCCCGGGCGCGGACCGGTGCCTTGCCGCGTACCGTGAAGGGCATGGAGTTCGGAGTCGGATATTTCGCCACCCACGACGCCATGGAGCCGGGCGCCCTCGCTGCCCTGGTGGAGGAGGCGGGGCAGGAGTCCCTCTTCTTCGCCGAGCACACCCACATCCCAGCGGCCCGAACCACGCCGTACGAGAACGGGGGCGAGCTGCCCCGCAAGTACTGGCACACCCACGACCTGTTCGTCACCCTCACCGCCGCGGCCGTCGCGACCTCCCGCCTGCGGGTCGGCAGCGGCGTCTGCCTCGTCGCCCAGCGCGACCCGATCATCACCGCCAAACAGGTCGCCAGCGTCGACGTGCTCTCCGGCGGGCGGATGGAGTTCGGCGTCGGAGCCGGCTGGAACCGCGAGGAGATGAAGAACCACGGCACCCACCCGCGCAGCCGGATGGCCGTGTTGCGCGAGCGCGTCGAGGCGATGAAGCAGATCTGGACCCAGGACGAGGCGAGCTACCACGGCGAGCACGTCAGCTTCGACCGGATCTGGTCCTGGCCCAAGCCCGCCCAGCGCCCGCACCCACCCGTGCTCGTCGGAGGTCTCGGACCGACGGTGCACGAGCGGGTGCTCGCCTTCGGCGACGCGTGGTTCCCCAACCACGCCCCGACCGTCCTCGAGCGGGCCCGCGAGCTGCGCGCACGTGCCGACCGCCACATCGACCTCATGGTGATGGGCGTGCCGGCCGACCCACGCGTGCTCGAGCAGTACGAGCAGGCCGGCTTCCAGCGGGTCGTGCACTGGCTGCCGTCCTACCCGCGTGGTCCGGTCGAGCGGGCCCTGGACGAGTGGGAGTCCGCGATCGCCGACCTGCACGGCGAGTAGACCGCCCACCGCCCGTCAGGCCGGCCCCTACTGCAGGGGAAACGGCGGCTGTGACCACCAGGGTTGCGATTCGACGCTGACGTGGTCGACCCACTTGACCCACCAGAAACCCCGGCGTCCGGGCGCGATCAACCGGACCGGCGCGCCGTGGCCGGCCGTCAGCAGGGTGCCGCCGACGTGGGTGGCCAGCAGCAGCACGGAGGTGTCCTCGGGTGGGAAGCGTCTCGTGTACCCGGTCACCGAACGGACGGCGACAGATCCGTGGTCCGGGGTCCCGAGCAGGGTGTCCAGCCTGACGCCGCGCCACGTCTGCTCGGCCCACCACCCGCCCGTGCAGTCCAGGACCGCCACCTGCGTCGCTCCACTCATCGCCAGAAGCTCTCGGTGGGACAGTGCAGTCGTCGGCTCACCGGGCCGGCTGACCCGGAGTGCGTACGTGTCGAGGTCGATGCGGGCCACGTCGTCGGTGAACCACTGCGTGACCGGCATCGTGGAGGGGACGCCTGAGCCCACCTCGTAGGACCCGGTCGCCCGACGGCGTTCACCTGGGAGACCCGCCACCGACGTGACGGACTCCGCCGCGCCGTACGCCAGTGCCGCGGCGCCACCGACCGCGAGGGCTCTCAACGCGGTTCGCCGGGAAAGGTCGCTCGGACGCGGTCGCTGCGCGCGGCGCGCCACGTGGAGCAGCACGAGTGGCGCGACCGCGACGGCGGAGGCGACGTGCACGGCCAGCACACGGATGCCCCCGACCTCGAGGGGACCGAGCATGGCATGCAGCACCCCGGCAAGCAGGCTGACAGTGACGACCACCGCCAAGGCGAGCGCGACCGTGTGCCGACGCCGCCGCCGGAGTCCACGTCGCACGATGACGGTCTTCCACGGGACGAGCACCAGAATGCCCAGGCCCAAGGTGCCGTGCACCACGCTCACGACCCTGGACTGCGGCGAGCCCTCGACCCCGAACGCCAACCAACCGGTGACAAAGGCTCCCGCCAGCAGCAGGAGCAGGGCGAGGTTCGTCTGCCGGCTGGGCCGGGAAAGCACGACCATCTGTCAAGTGTGCCGCGCTCCCCCACGACCTCGCCCGCGCCAGTTCGCCGCAGCGGCAGGCCAGGACGTCACGGTCGCCGTAGACACCGGCCCGGACCACCGTGCGGTGGTCGCACGGTTCCAGCGACCTCGATCCGGCCCGTGAGAGTCACCAGACTCACCGGCTGGGTGGGCCGGGCGTGAGCGCGCTTGCCAGGTAGGGCCGTAGGGCGTCGGCCCAGCGCGCGCTCGTGGCTGGCAGGTCGGCAAGCCTTGCGGTGCTGGCTCGGTGGTGCGAGCGGCGAACGACATGGCTGCCGCCGCAGCGAGGGCGAGCAGATCGCCCGGGTCACGGGTTCGCAACACCGGATCGGTATCCGCCAGTTGCGCGGTGGCGAGCTCGCTGCCGCTCATCGAGCAGTCAAGGGCGAGCAGGGCGTGGTCCATCCACGGCGCGCCGCGTCGGGTCCGGGCCCAGTCGATGACGACGACCCGGTCGCCGGTGAGCATGACGTTGTCGGCGCGGATGTCCCAGTGCAGCAGGGCCTGCCCGTCGATGAGGGCCGCCCGCTCGGCGTGCCCGGTCAGTTCGTCGTGGTGCGCCGCCCACCACGGGTCCAGCAGGTGCAGCGGGGCCTCAAGTTCTCGCCAGCGGGTCAGGAAGATCGGCGAGGACTCCCTGGCCGCCGGCAAACCGTGCAGGTCGGTCGCGTCCAGCACCGGCCGCAGCTCTCGAAGGGCCTCACCGACCCGCCGAAGATCCTCGCGGCGCCAGCGCGGGCGGCGGCGCCCCGGGCAGGTCCTCCACCAGCAGGGCCACCAAGTCCCCGTCGTCGTAGACGTCGAGCAGCCTAGGCAGGCACGGGTGGGTCGGCAGCGCGGCGAGCACGCGCGCCGAGTCGTTGCCCCACTCAGCGATGCACGCGTGGCGACGCGTACGCATACCCGATGCGCTCCCCTACCGCGTGGCCCCCAACCGTCATGCCCGGAGCATGCCGACTCCGCGGTACCGGCTCAACTCCAATCCCGACAACCTCGCTTTCGGACACCGACTCCGCCGGCTCCGAGCGGCATGCCCCTGCAGGGCGACCGTCAACGCGAGGCGTCGACTGCACTGATGGGCTACGGTCCGGTCGGTATGGACCTTCCTTGGCCTTTGACCGACGGCCGTGTGAGCGTGCGGCCAGCCGACGACGCCGACGCCGCCGCGCTCCTGGCATACAAACGTCGCCCGCAGTGCCAGGCCTACGTCGCCCGCACCGTCGACACCCTCGACGAGACGAGAGCCCTGATCGCCGACCGGCTCTCGCAGCCCGACTCGCTGCTGTGTGCGGTCGTCCTCGACGGGCAGGTCGTCGGCGACATCGGCGGCCGCACATACCGGCCGGAGTCCCTCGGGCCCGAGCCTGCCGTCCACGACTTCTACCTCGGCTACACGATCAACCCCGACCACTGGCACCAGGGGCTCGCCAGCGCAGCAACCGCGCTGCTGATCACGGCCCTGCATGATGCCGGGATCCGGCGGATCGTGGCGAAGACCTTCGCCGAGAACGCCGCGTCCATCCGAGTCCTGACCAAGAACGCGTTCCGCCTCGAGGGCACCGAACGCTGCGCGGTGCTGGGCAGGGACGGCCGCTGGCTCGACGACTGCACCCTGGCCCATCTGGCCGAGTGACCCACCCCCTGCCGCGACGCCTGCCACTCCCCTGCCGGGGACGAACTCGGCGACCGCTTTCACCCACTACCGGGGACTCAGCTCCCGCCGACGTGTGTGGCGGCGCAGGCGCCGAGCAAGCCGGGCGACGGCTCGCTGCCTCCGGCCTACCCTCGTGACTGAGGCGAGCGCTAGGCGCGCCCGTGCGCGGTGACGTCGACGGTGCCGGAGTCGATGACGTCGAGGGCGATGTCGCGGAGTTTGTGGTTGGTGTTCAGACTGGCGATCCGCAGTAGATCCGGCACTGCCTTCTCGCACCGCGATATCGAAGGTGGCGACTAAACGACCAAGGGTTCGTGTAGGCCGACAGGCAGCAGGGAGGCTCATGGAACTACTCTCTCTGCGACATACCTGCCCTGACGAAAGTGCGCCTTACAGGGTAAGCGAAGCGACACCTCGCTTCGTCGCCGCCCGGCCGCTGCCAAAGCACGAGGAGGATGACCATGAGATCGCAGTTGCACACCCCACCCAGCCGGTCAGTGCCCGAGCGGGCCCCGGGCCGATTGGTCCGCGAGGCCGTCATGTCGGGTCCCGGAGGTCGCCTGTGAGCGCGGATGGCGGTCGCCGGCAGCGGGCTCGTGGTGGCCGGGGACGCGGCTCCCGACGGTCTCAGGAACTTCCCGCCCTGCCACGCGACGGCCTGCGGATCGTTCCCCTGGGTGGCCTGGGTGAGATCGGCCGGAACATGACGGTCTTCGAGCACGCCGGACGGTTGCTCGTCGTCGACTGCGGCGTCCTGTTCCCTGAGGAGCACCAGCCGGGCGTCGATGTGATCCTGCCTGACTTCTCGTGGATCCGAGACCGCCTCGACAAGGTCGACGCCATCGTGCTCACACACGGCCACGAGGACCACATCGGGGGCGTGCCCTACCTGCTGCGTGAGCGGCCGGACATCCCGGTCGTCGGTTCTCGCCTGACGCTCGCCTTTCTCGAGGCGAAGCTGCAGGAGCACCGCATCACCCCCGTCACCGTGCAGGTGAGCGAGGACGACCGACGCACCTTCGGGCCCTTCGACTGCGAGTTCGTCGCCGTCAACCACTCGATCCCCGACGGGCTCGCCGTCGCCATCCGCACTGCCGCCGGCCTCGTGCTGCACACCGGCGACTTCAAGATGGACCAGTTCCCACTCGATGGCCGGGTCACCGACCTGCGCGCCTTCGCCCGCCTCGGCGAGGAAGGCGTCGACCTCTTCCTGGTCGACTCGACCAACGCGGAGGTCCCCGGCTTCACCGTGTCCGAGGGCGAGCTGACCCCGGCGATCGAAGCCGTGTTCCGGACGACGCCCGGCCGGGTCATCGTGTCGAGCTTCGCCAGTCACGTTCACCGCATCCAGCAGGTCCTCGACGCGGCCCGCGACCACGGACGGAAGGTGGCCTTCGTCGGCCGCTCGATGGTGCGCAACATGGGTATCGCGGCCGAGCTCGGCTACCTGAACATCCCCAAGGGTCTGGTCGTCGACCTGAAGCAGCTCGAGCGCCTACCCGCCGAACAGATCGCTTTGATCTGCACGGGGTCGCAGGGTGAGCCGCTCGCTGCCCTGTCGAGGATGGCCAATCGGGACCACCCCATCCGTGTCACCGAGGGCGACACGGTGCTGCTGGCCAGCTCCTTGATCCCGGGCAACGAGAACGCGATCTACCGGGTGATCAACGAGCTCACCCGTTGGGGTGCCAAAGTGGTGCACAAGGGAAACGCCAAGGTGCATGTCTCGGGCCACGCCAGTGCCGGCGAGCTGGCCTACTGCTACAACATCGTCCAGCCCTCGAACGTGCTGCCGGTTCACGGGGAGTGGCGTCACCTGCGGGCCAACGCGGACCTCGCGATCCGCACCGGTGTCGACGCGAAGCGCGCCCTCATCGCCCATGACGGCGCCGTCATCGACCTCGTCGACGGCACGGCGAGCCTTACCGGCACCGTCCCCGCGGGGCTCGTCTACGTCGATGCCATGACCGTCGGCGGCGCCACCGAGGCCTCCCTGCACGTGCGCCGCACCCTCGCCGAGGAAGGGGTCATCACCATCGTGTGCATCGTCGACCCCGCCACCGGCAAGCTCACCGAGGAGCCCGACTACCTCGCCCACGGGTTCGAACACGCACCCGGCGACTTCGCCAAGGCCACCCCGGCCATCCAGAAGGCCCTCACCACCGCCACCAAGGAAGGCATCGAGGACCTCGAGCAGGTCGAGGACCTCGTCCGGCAAGCGATGTCCACGTGGGTGCACCGACAGGCCCGCCGAAGCCCCCTCATCATCCCGGTCATCGTCGACGCGTGAGCCGCCCTCAGGCACAGTCACAGCCGCAGACACAGGGAGCGGTCACTCCTGCGCGCCCACCGGGGCCACACATGGGGTAGACGGACGTCCTCGTCGGGGCCCGACAGGGCGCGCCGGACGTCGCGCCGGGCGCCTGACATCCCGAAAGGCGATGGCGAGGCGTCACGCTTCAACCCTCGCCGGACCGAGGAATCAATGCCCCGGCTGAAAACCTGTCACCCGTCCGGCCCGTGCGCATCCGCCTGCAATGGCGCGCCCCTTGAGTCGGTTGCGCGGCGAGAAGATGAGCGCGCCACCGCCTGGGCCTCCCTGCTGAAGTCAGGGCGGTGGCGCTGTAAACGTCGTACCCAAATGTCCTGAAATGTCCCGCTTCGATGACCGCCCCCTCTCTGTGGGCGGAGGCTTCGCGCTTCCTGTAGGGCTCAGCGGGCCGACGTCGTAGCGACGCGGTGACGGTGCGCGATCGCTAAGGACCGGCTCTATCACGCCTGAAACGAGGACTCGGCGATGGAACCCCTTGCGTGCTCTGGGGTCCTTCCTCGCCGCGCTTCTTAGTACGGTGGTGCCCCCTCCTCGGTCACCTGTGCACCGAAGGAAGACCGTCACCGTGGCGGGCGTGCGCTCCGCTGGACACGATGCCGCACGCCCGGGCGCCGAAGCTTGCAGCAAAAGGTGCTGGCCTCAGACACGGGTCGGGTTCGTAGCTCAGGCGGGTGGTTCGCGCGCCCCCTCGAGGGCGCACGCGAGGACGGCCACCATCCACGCCCCGCGGGATGGTGAACGGGCGGGCGTAGGGTTCGGGGGGCGGCGCATCCTGCGGCGAGAGATCGGAGTCACCGATGCCAGCCGAGCCGCCCGTTCCCACGCCACCGGGGGCGCAGTCGGCGGAACTCAGAACCCTGGTCCGCGCCGCTAGGGGGAACGTGCAAGTCCTGCGGGCGGGGTAGGTCGACCCGGCACTCTTGTCGGCCCGCTCACGGCGTACTGCTCGACGCCATGGAAAGGTACGCCGCCGAGCCCGACAGGCGCGGGTTGCCAATGCCGCCAGCGCCATGCCTGACTCTGCCGTCCACGCCGCCTTCGACGAGGTGCTTTCCCCGCAGGTCGACGAGCGTCTGCTCACCCCCCTGGCCGGCGTGGTCGTTTTCCCATCCGCTCAACGGAGGGACCGCGGTCGCCGTGCCGACCACGGGAGGAATGCATTCCAGGTCGCGGATGACCTGGGCCGCCTCGCAACCCACCTGTGGGGGATCGCCGGCATCGACCCGGTCGCGCTGTCGATCGACCCGGTCGAGGACTGACGCCCTCGGGCTTCAGATGGGATCTGACCCGGAACTCAGCGCCGCGAGCGCATCCCAAGGATCCGGGCAGCGTTACACCGGGGGCAGGCCGCTTGCGTCACCAGTCAACACGAGGTCCTCGGCGACCGCGCGTAACTTGCGGTTGCTCAGGCTGCTGGCCTTGCGCAGGACCTCGAACGCGACCTCTTGGTTCACCCGGCGGTCGGCCATAACGATACCCAGGGCGGCGCCGATCATCCGGGAGGAGCGGAGGGCTTCCTTCAGGTGGGCCGCCTCCTCCTTGGCGATCAGGCCCTCCATCTGAAGTTCGGCGAGCACTTCGCGGTCCACGTCAGCGCGGACCTCGAGCTCGTGGATCCGGCGTCGGTCGTCGGCGGCCAGCGCCTCACCGGCGTCGGCTCGCCGGTCGGCCCGGGCGCCGCCCGCAAGCAGCGCGTCGATGTCATCCCGGTTGACAGCGACGCTTGCGCTCAGATTCTCGACTCGCGCCTCAACGTTCTCTACTCGTGCCTCAAGGTTCTCGACGGACTCCTGGCTCACCATGCCCACATTATGTGGATGCCGGCACAGACTTCCATCCGGCGCCACCAGCTGCATTTCCGCCTGGATGAGACCCTCAAGTGCAGATAGCGGCGCCATGTGCTCCGGCCGGGCAGTTCCGAGGAGGCGCTCATCGTTGAGCACGACGGGCTTGCGGAGACCTTGATCTGACCTGGTTGCCAACGCAACGTCATGCCGCTCCTCGAACGACGTCCGACCATGCCGCAGACAGTGAAGCAGCTGCCGATGTGTGGGTGTCCGGTGGGAGACTTCCATGAAGGGGTCATCAGGGCAGGAGCCACATGGTCGTGAGCCAGCCGTACGCGAGGCCGGTAGTGAGCATCGCCGGCTCCTCGTCCATAGGATGGCTCCATCACTCTTCGTTGACTTCGACGTCACCGCGGTGAGGGGCCGGGCCTCCGGTCACGCGCCGCCGCCGAGCGCCCCGACTCGATGAAGGGTGGAGCTGGTTCCGCGGGAGTGACGCACAGATGCGTGGCGAAGGAGGGCCGGTGGGTGTGACCCAAGGCCCACGGATGGATGCTGAGAAGCGAGCGGCGTCAAGGGGTCTTGGCGCGTCAGTGGCTTGGCTGGCACTGGTGTTGCTGATCGACGTCCTGCATCCTCGTCCGACGTTCACGCTCAGCGTCCTGTACGGGATCGCCCCACTGATCGCGTGCGCAGTCCTCTCCCCGGCGTGGACTGCGCTCTTGGCGGCCACGGCCACCGTCCTGGCCGCGGCCTCGGGGATTTGGAACCAAACCTGGGGAACGGCGCAGCAGGCGGTCCGCATCGTTGATGTGCTGCTCGTCGGTGTCGCCGCGGTTGCTGTCGCAACGGTCCGGGTTCGGCGCGAACGACAGGTCGCCCGGCTGGTCGCGATCGCAGACACGGCCCAGCGAGCGATCCTGCCGATCGTGCCCGCCCAGGCAGGGCCTGTCCGGGTTGCCGCTCGGTACGTCTCGGCCGCGCGCGACGCCGTGGTCGGCGGCGACCTCTACGACTGCTACCGCTACACCAGCTCCGCGTCGAAGGATCCGGAACGAGTGCGGTTCATCGTGGGTGACGTCCGTGGCAAAGGCATCGCCGGCGTCGAGCAGGCCGCCCGGGTCATCCGCGCGTTCCGCCAGTCCGCGGCCCTGGAACCGACGCTGCCACTGGTGGCCGAAGCCATGGACAGCTACCTGGCCGGGTTCTTCGAAGCCGAGGAGTTCGTCACCGCGCTCCTGGTGGACGTCTCGGACCCCTCCGGCATCGTCCTGGTCAGTTGCGGACACCCACCGGCGCTGCTGCGCCGCAGCGACGGCTCACTGGCACTGCTGGAGGCCCCGCCCGGATTACCGCTGGGCATGGGCCTGCCTGACAGGCAGCCCTACCGGGACCTGACCGTGCCGTGGGCCCCGGGAGACCGGCTGCTGCTGTACACCGACGGCCTGTCCGAGGCACGTGACCGTGATGGGCAGTTCCTCTCACCGCTCGCGTTGGGCCCGGCGCTGAGTGGACCAGAGGTCCTCAAGGCCATGGACGCCGTGCTCGAAGCCGTCGGACGACACACCCCCGGGGCCCGCCTCGCCGACGACCTGGCACTGCTCCTCCTGGAGTACGCCGCTCCCGACGGGGAGAGCACACCCGAACCCCGAGACGTACTGAGGCCGCGTGAGCCAACGGTCCCGGACACCTCCTCGCCCCCGGTGGCGGGTAGCCCCGCCGACCACCCGCCGGGGCTCGACGCTCCGCTGAGCCACACCGGCGAGGGGAGAGCTGAACTCGGCTCGGCTCGGCTCGGCGCTGACAGCACGGTCCACGGTGCGGCCTCCTGACCGTTTCGGCCGCGCTGGTCCCCTTCAAGGGCCGTTTCCGCGGTCGCCCGCGGGGCAACGCGCCAGACGGTCGACCGCCGATTCCTCTGAATCGAGGCCCCAGTGGCCGAACTTACGGCCCAAATCGATCTGCCCCCCCTTCGACGCCGGCGCAGCATCGGCCGCCCGGAAGGCGATCCGTCCGGTCCTTGAGTCTTGGAACTGCACCGATGACGACTGGCTGCATGATGCTGAACTCAGTGAGCGAACTCGTCACCAACGCGATTCGACATGGCGGTGGCGGTCTGCAACTTGCGCTCACGATGCATGAGAGATCCGTAACGGTCAGCATTACCGACGGCTCTGCCGTTCCCCCGAGGTGGCACCCGAACCGGGCGCCGAGGGCGGTTGGGGCCCCCGCATCGTTGAGGCACTCAGTGACGCGTGGGGCGTGGGGCGTCGACGGATGAGAATTCGTGCGGCCTGGCTACATGAGCTCGAGCGGCTGGCGCAGATCGAGCACGAGGCAGACCGCCTGTTCGACGCCGTCGGTATCGACGTCATCGGCGATGCACCATCACGTGCCGTGCGCCAGGCAGGACTGCTCCTATGCTCGGATGATGTCGTCGGCGGATCATGCAGGTGGAAACGAGGCCGCGACGGGACGAACGGGCTCCGCTGCGACCAGTGGCGTGCTCGCGCGTGAGTTGAGCAACTTCGCCCGCATGGTCCAGGCCGACGATGATCCTGACGCGGTGCTGGAGCACATCGTGGCCGCGGCAGTGGAGCTGATCCCGGGCGCCGAGGAGGGATCGATCAGCGTTGTGACGGGGAGACGAACGGTGACCTCGCAGCACCCCTCGGGGTCGTTGCCTGCCCTGGTCGACGCCGCCCAGACCGAGACGGGACAGGGCCCGTGCCTCGACGCGGCCTACGAGCACGAGACCGTCCGCGTTCATGACATGGCCGGTGAGCGGCGATGGCCGCGCTTTGCCCCGCGAGCCCTGGAGCTGGGGGCAGTAAGCATGCTCTCGTTCCAGCTGTACGTCGAGGGCGACAACCTCGGGGCGCTGAACCTGTACGGCCGCACCCCCGGCGGGTTCACGCCGGAGTCCGAGGAGATCGGCCTGCTGTTCGCCAGTCATGCCGCGGTCGCCTTCGCCGATGCCGGCCAGGTCCACAACCTGAGGATCGCCGTGGCCACCCGTGATGTCATCGGTCAGGCCAAGGGCATCCTGATGGAGCGGTTCCAACTCACCGCGGAGCAGGCGTTCCGGGTCCTCGTCAAGGTGAGCCAGGACAACAATCGCAAGCTGTACGAGGTCGCCGAGGAACTCACCCACACGGGGCGCCTCGGCTAGCACCGACCTCCCCGCGGCGCACCACCGGACGCGCGACCGACGAGGCCACGACGGCCATCGAGGGTCTCTCAGTTACCTGTTCTACGCCGCCGGCTCGTCGTTCTGGTGTTGGAGGTCGTCAAGGAAGGCGGCCATGGCTGCGTCTCCACCGGCCCCGTGAATGTGGCTGACCGCTCGTTCGACGACGGTGAGGGTGGCTCGCGCCCTCGCTGTAGGCGCTGGCCGGATGCGAGAACGCCTGTACCAGCGCGGCCACCGGGGTCGGCGCCGGCGAGCAGCTGTTCGACGCATACCCGCGTCGACCGGTGTCGGGGCTCTCTTCGCGACCCAAACCAAGCGACCACTCTCGAGGCGGCGCCGAGATACGTGGTGCGCGCGTCATGGCCAACGATTCACACGTCTGCCCTGTCGTGACCATGGACGAGCGCGCCGTCGGGACGCTGGGGCGCCACCGCCCGACAGGAAGGGACTGAGCTGGGGGATCCGGGCGGTGGCACTGACCGTCGCCTACCCGCCGACGCCGCACACATCGGGCACGCTCGCCTGTGACGCGCTTCGCCCGGGGAGGTTGTTGAACGAGGCGTGGCCGCACGCCACGGAACCGGCGGAGGTCGATGCGTTTCCCCCGGGTCGTTCGCGCGTGCGTTGCCTGCCGCCCCGGGTGCCCGGCACCGCGGCGGGTGGAGAAATTTCGCGGACTCCTGCCGCCTCCAGCGGATGTCTGCCACTCCCCTGCCCGGTCCTACTGCGAGGGGCCGTACGCGCCTCTGAAAACAAGAGCGACCGGGGCCACCCACTCTGATCCGCGCGCCTCTCCGAGCCTCCCCTCCGACGGACGAAGTTTCACTCACATGGCTCCTCTCTGTGTCAAGACGCCGACGGGAGCGCGGTTCTAGGCTGATTGGTGACGGGTTCGGGAAGTGGCTTGTCCGAAGAGTCGGTGGTGAGTTGTGAGCCGGCCGCGCTGGAGCCAGAGTCGTCACTCAGTTGCCCTCCCGGGCCCGTCCCGGCTGCCCTGCTGAGGTCCTCGAGCATGGCCGCGAAGGGAGAGAAATGACCACGCCCCCGGGGGTAGGGGCGTCCATGAATCATGCCCGGGGGAGTTGGCGTGGTCGTCTCACTCCTGCCAGCGCAGGTACCAGGTGCCGTTGGAAGGCCGGAACACGACCTGGTCCGCAACGGAGGTGCCGAGGAAGTTGCCGGCGAGCGGGATGTCACCGCGGATACCCCAGGAGATGGTGCTGCCACCGCGTATGTACCAGGTCCCGTTCGACGGCCGCCAGACGGCGGCGGTTTTGACGCTCGTGCTGGTGTACCTCGCCGGCACAGGCACATCACCGTTCTGCCCGTAAGGAAAGGTCGACCCGCCCCGGATGTACCAGGTCCCGGTGGAGGGCCGGAACACCGCGATCTCGGCCGCGGTGCTGCTGACGTAGTTGCGGGGGACCGGGATGTCGCCCGGGTTGCCGTAGCGCACGACTGACACGCCCCGGATGTACCAGGTCCCGGTGGAGGGCCGGAACACCGCGATCTGGGCGCCGGAGCCGCCGACGTAGTCGCGCGGGACCGGAATGTCGCCCGGGTTGCCGTAGCGCACGACTGACACGCCGCGGATGTACCAGGTCCCGGTGGAGGGCCGGAACACCGCGATCTCTGCTCGTCCGTCACCGGTGAAGTCCGCTGGCACGGGAATGTCCCCGTTCTGGCCGTAGCGCACGACTGACACGCCCCGGATGTACCAGGTCCCGGTGGAGGGCCGGAACACCGCGATCTCTGCTCGTCCGTCACCGGTGAAGTCCGCTGCGACGGGGATGTCCCCGTTCTGGCCGTACGCGATTGTGGTGGTCCGAGTGACCGTGGCCACCGTCGTGGCGGTCGGCGCAACTACCGCGCCAACCGCAGCCAACGTCGGCGCCTGCGCCGAGGCGCTCGTGGCCGACAGGGTGAGACTCGTCAGCAGGCTGGCCGCCCCGACGGCCAGCGCCGCCACAAGTGGGCGGCGCAGAGGTATTGCACTATTCACGATGATCCCCCCATACGTGCGCGCGGCCCCTTCAGCTTCCGCGCTGCCCCTTCCGCTGACAAATGTGAGCGGCGAGCATCACGGTACGCCGCCAACCGCAGCGCCGTGCCCGCAACGCTTTGGAGCGCAGCGGTCCCGCTTCGCTGGTTGCGGGTGGAGCCGATCGAATCGGCACAGGTAGGTCGTACTGCCCGCTTTACCTGGACGACTACGGCGCCTTCGTCGGTGCCTCCACAGGACCCGGTCGACGGCCCACCGCACTGCCGCCCAGGCGGACTCCGCCTCTGGGTCCACCCGCTTCGTCTGGACGAGGCTGCGCAGTCCGTTGACGGGCTCGGTGCGATGCCGCTGGATGCCGCGCTGGAGTCCTTCGTCGAACTCCTAGCTCAGCTCTTTCGCGCCTCGAAGCCCTGAGACGGCAACGCACTCATCTGCCGCAATGAGCGAGGTACTGCCCCTATCAGGCTGGGTGCCTGGTTCAGGAGCGGGTCTGCGTCCTGTCCCCGTCGCGGTACGGTCACCGGGTGCCGGGTCCCATCGACATGCCCTCCGACCAGTTCGTCATCCTTGACGGCGTCCGCTTCCACTACCTTGACTGGGGCGGCGACGGAGACCCGCTGCTGCTGCTCGCCGGCCTGGGCTGCACCGCCCACGTCTTTGCCGAGCTCGCGCCGCACTTGAGCGACCGGTTCCGAGTGCTCGCCCTGACCCGGCGCGGGCACGGGCTGACCGACCACGTCCACAGCGGCCACGCGCTCGCCGATGGCGCCGAGGACGCGCGCCGCTTGCTCGACGCCCTGAGCATCGAGCGTGCCGACGTCGCGGGGCACTCGATGGGAGGGGGTGAGGTCTCAGCCCTTGCCGCTCACCACCCCGGACGCGTCGCCAGAATCGTCTACCTTGACGGGGCCTACGACTGGGCCGACAGCCCTACAGTTGAGTGGCCCGAAGAGGCCGCAGGCCCGGACCGATTCGCCTCGTACCAGGACTACGTCGACTGCGTCCACTCCCTGCTCCCCGACGACATCAGGGGCCCTGCCCTCGACGCGATGATGCGCACCTCCGTGGACACCCACGCGGACGGGTCGGTGGTGGACAAGTTCTCCGCCGCGGCCGCTGCTCCGTTCGTTCAGGCCCTGAGGGCCTTCCGGCACCCCTACTCCGACATCACCGCACCCGCGCTGGCCATCTACGCGCTCGGGGACCAGTGGCAGGGGCCCGAGGCGACGTGGCGGGTCACCTGCCGCGACCGCTTCGCACGGGAATCGGTGGATCCTCACGTCCTCGAGCTCCACGCCAGCCACTACCTGTTCATCGACAGCCGTGACGAGGTTCTCGCGGCGATGCGGGCGTTCCTCACGTAGCCCTCCACGCCGAGTCGGATGTTCCGACCCGCTTCACCTGCCGCAGCGCCACCACGCGACGTGAACGTCCGCAAATGCCGCGTTGAGGGCGGCTACGCTCGCCGGGTCATGCCGCCTTCGGGACGGTGTTGTACGACGACGGCATCCGCGGGCCTGAGGCGCGCTAGACCGCTCGGTTGCTGCCGATGTCAGGCATGATCGCCCCATGGCGGGGCTCAGCCGACTCACAGATCCACACGCTGGTGACTGGGTCAACGAGAGACTCCTCGGCGACCACTTTCCCGGGGTTCCGGTCGGTTCCGTCGTGCCGACCGGGTTCCCGAGGGTCGTACGAGTGTTCCACCCGGCGGGCGGGAAGACGTGGGCACAGGTTGCGGCCGCGAACGACCGGACGATGCATCCGCTCGCGCAGTGGTGCGGTATCTGCCCGGACTTCGACGGCACAAGCCGCGTCGGCGACGACGACCCTGAGGAAGGATCGATGCCGCCGGACGTGCAAGCCGCCGTTATCGATCACCTCCCTGGAGACGACTGGGTCTTCGCCGTCTGGGTTGGCTGGGGTAGTTGGACTGACCTGGAGGCGCCTGAGGTTGTCATGCCCGGGTGGGGCGGCCGGGACTACGCCTTGTTCACCGGACCAAAAGGTGTCGTGACCACGTGGCCCGGGATGGATGACTTGTTTCCGCAGTCGGCCAGCTTGGTGTGGCCACGGGACCGCGCGTGGTGCCTGGCCACCGACATCGACTGGGACAGCACCCTCGTCGCCGCCGACGATGCAGTCGTCGAGGGACTACTGGACGACCACCGACTCGAGACCTTTGAGGTCGACTACCTCGACGACTTGAGCTGGCGGGGCGACCGGGTCAACCCCGCCCCGCCGTGGCTTCCTCGACCACTTTGAGAGCCGTTGGCAACGTCCTCACATGCCGGTCGTCGGACAACATCCGACTGTGCCGCGAGCGGCACGAGCGACATTGATCCATGAGGCCTTCTGAAGGGGCGTCAGCTGTCAGACCCTCTTGCGCGGCAACGGAGCCGCCGGTCGGGCTCGACTGGTTCGAGCGGGTGGGCGGCCCATTGGTCAACGATGGCAACCCGCCACCCGGCTGGAGCAACCCGAGTCAGCCCGGCCGAGTGACTGTCGCTCACGATGTGGCGACGTTCACCGATGACGCTGGCCACCAGGAGTCGTTCACAAAGCTCGACAAGCCTCCGTCGTCTGCGACCAACTGCGCCTGACAGTTCTCGCCTGCATCGCGTTGTGCGGGTGCATCCCGATGCCACCGGGGGGAGTCGAGCGGTGATGAGCGCGTCCGCTTCTGCCGCGATTGACTTCTGTCTTCGGCGATCGGTAGGTGTGGGGCACGCCAGCGCCAGCGCCAGCGAGACCCTAGACACCTACAGCCACCTGTGGCCCGACAACGACGAGCGCACGCGGGCCGCCGTCGACGGAGTCCTCCGAAATTTGCGGACTATTTGCGGGCCAACGGGGGTGCCGAAACACAAAACCGCAGGTCAGAGACCTGAAAGTGGATGAGTCGGCCGATACGCCGGGTTCTGTTCCGCGCCATGGTTGCCCGTGACGCGGCGACGGCCATCCATCTAGGCCGGCCATTGCTGGTCGGCTCGAGCGTCCTACCCGTGCACTCGACCGGGCCGGTCTCGAACGTGCACTGTCTGGACTTGCTCCGGGTGGGGTTTACCGAGCCGCTCCAGTCACCTGGAGCGCTGGTGGTCTCTTACACCACCGTTTCACCCTTACCGGCTGCCGAGGGCTGCCGGCGGTCTGTTCTCTGTGGCACTGTCCCGCGGGTCACCCCGGGTGGCTGTTGGCCACCACCCTGCCCTGTGGAGCCCGGACGTTCCTCGGCAGGACCGAGGTCCTGACGCGACCGTCTGGCCGACTCATCCGTCACCAAGCATAGGGGGAGTATGCCGTCCGCTGCGTCGCGGTCGCCGCCCAGGACGTGCTAGGCCCGTCGAAGGCGGCGTCTGACGTGGCGCCCGACCGTCGGTCACACCAGACGGCGGAAGGCCAGCACGGCCACGTCGTCGTGTCGATCGGGGTCCGATACCGCTTCGGCCAGCTTCTCGAGCACCTCGTCGAGGTCCGCGTCGTCGCCGAGCCCGGTCAGCAGCTCCTCCCCCGCCGCCTGCAGCCGCGCCAGTCCGACCTCGATGCTCTCGCCGCGCCGCTCGATGAGCCCGTCGGTGTAGAGCAGCAGCACGTCACCGACGCAGAAGGCCTCACGCAGGGCAGGGCGTGGGACCTCGCCGAGGCCGTGGACCGGCGAGCCACCCTCCGTGAGGAAGCGCGTGCTGCCGTCGTGCACGAGCAGGGGCGGCGGGTGGCCGGCTCGGACCAGGGACAGGTCGTCGTGACCCGGATCGAAGAGGAGGTAGACGCTCGAGGCCATCTGGGTGGGCGGGTCGGTCGACATGAACCGGTCCAGGGCCGTGGCGAGCGCGTCCGGCCGCGGGTCCTGCGTGGCGAGGACCTTCGCGGCAGAGCGCATGTGTGAGCCGGCAACCGCAGCGTCGACGCCGCGCCCCATCACGTCGCCCAGCACGACGACGACCCGACCGTCCGGCAGGGCCGTCACGTCGTAGTAGTCGCCGCCCACCTCGGTGCGACCCGACTGGCGGTAGACGGTCCCGATCTGCCAGCCTTCCAGCTCCGGCAGATCCTGCGGCAGCAGGGTGGCCTGGAGCACTGCGGCGACGCGTCGGGTCTGGGAGTAGAGGTCGGCGTTGTCGATGGCCAGGCCGGCGCGTCGACCGAGGTCCTCGGCGAAGGTGACGTCCTGGGCGGTGTAGTGCCTACCCGACTCTGCGGCAACGAAGCTCAGCACCCCGAGCGCCCGGTCCTTGGCCATGAGCGGGACCGACATGGCGCTGCACAGCCCCAGCTCACGAGCCACCCGCAGGTGCTCCTCGTCTTGGGCCGCTGCCACGAGCATGTCGTCGGTGATGGACTCGATGAGGATGCTCTTGCCGGTCCGGACCACCTCCCCCGAGCCATTCGGGCGGTCCGGGTCGGGCGGCCAACGGGTCTCCAGCTCTCGTGCGAGCGCCACCTTGGCCGGGTCGACGTGGGCGAGGGCGAGCGTTCGCAGCACACCGTCGTCGACCAGCTGGACCGAGCACCAGTCCGCATGGGTCGGCACGGCCAGTGAGGCGACCTGGCGCAGCGTCTGGCGGTAGTCGAGTGAAGCGGCCAGGGCCTGTGAGGCGTCGGCCAGGAACTGCAGCTGCGCGGCTTGGTCCGCGCTGTGCTCCTCGGCCCGCAGCCGCAGCATCGTCTGGGCACACACGTCACTGAGCACCCCGAGCACCCACAGCAGGTCCGGGTCGACGGGTCCGAGCCGCCCGTCGAAGCGGAAACCGAGCGCGCCCACCGACTCCCCGCTGGTTCGGGAGATGAGCGGGAGGGTCACCGAGGACCGCTCCGTCCCGTCGTCGAGCTCGGGATAGCGGGTCAGCAGGTCTGCCCGACTGTGGATGCTGACGACCCGGTTGGTGCGCACCGCCTCGGCCAGCGGCGACCGCTCGGAGAGGATCAGGTCGTTCCAGTCCCGCGCATCGGCGGGACTGATGCCGTGGGTGGCGATGGTGCGCAGGGTCTGCCCTTCACGCACGGCCAGCACGGAGCGCGAGGCTCCCATCACGACCGACGCCCGTTCCGTGATGGTCTCGGTGAGGTCGGACATCGTCGTGGCCGAGGCCACCTGTGCCGCGATCCGGGCAAGGGCAGCAAGACGGGGCGACACGGCGGTCCGCTGCGCCTCCGGGGTCTGCCACGGAACGTTCATGCGCACATCTTTACAGCCAAGGGCCCCAAACACCCATGGCTCGCGCAGAAGTGGGAGCATGCACGTGTGACAGGATCAGGCTCCGCTCCCGGCAGGGAGCTCGGGCGGGTCGAGTTCGGCCCGGACGACCTGCGCCATGTGCGAGAGGTCGTGCGGTCCATCGCGCGTGAGCGCATCCCCGACCGTGCCGACAACGCAGTACTGGCGGTGCACGAGGTGGCCGTCAACAGCATCGTCCACGGCGGCGGTCACGGGGTCCTGCGCATCGCCGAGACCGACGACGCCCTCGTCTTCACGGTCGAGGACGAGGACGGCACGGGCACCCTCCCGCAGCTGGTCTCGACGACCGACCACCAGGCGACCGGCGGCCGCGGCCTCTGGATCGCCCAGAGCCTGAGCGACCAGCTCGTCATCGACACCCGCCCCAGCTACACCAGCGTCCGGGTGCACCTGTCCCTCGTCTCCTGACCGATCCCGGGCAACCCCCGGGCAACCCCTGGGACCTCGAGAACCTCGACGGCCGTGGACGGGCTCAGCAGGCGACCGGAACCACGTCGATGACCTGGTCGAGCGCCATCAGCCTCAGCAGCTGCAACGGCATGCCCGTGCACACCAGCTCCAGCCGGCCACCCGCGGCGACGACGCGACGGTGGAGCGCGATGATGGCACCGAGCCCCGAGGAGTCCAGGAAGGTGACCTCCTGGAGATCGACGACCACCTTCACGTCCGCGGTGGCAGCGACCTTGTCGAAGGCCCGGCGGACCTCGGGCACGGTGTAGGTGTCGATCTCGCCCGACAGGCGGACAGTGGCCACGCCGTCGGACCGTGAGACCTGGGCGATCACGTCGAGTCCTTCCCCCTGAATGACGACCCTCCCTACGTTAGGCGCTCGGCGCGCCTCGTGGTGAGAAGCGACCGAAAGTCGGGAAGACCGATGAGCCCGCGAGCCCGCCGGCTCAACCGAAGATCGGCGTGAGGCTCCCTGCCGGGAGGTCCCGCTCGACGGAGGCCAGGCGCCATTTGTCGGCGAACACGGCCAGGTGCAGCCCGTCCGCCCTCGTCAGCACCTCCGCGCCGGTGCGGCTGTCGACCACCGGGATGGCCGCGGGGGTGACGGCGCGGGCCACCGAGTAGGCGAGCGGCTCGAGCCGGATGGGCGCGCCGAACTCGTGCTCCATCCGGTGCTTGGCGACGTCGAACTGCATCGGACCCACGGCAGCCAGAACCGGCGCCTGGGCGCCGCGACGGTCGGACTGCAGCACCTGCACCACGCCCTCCTCGCCGAGCTGCTCGATGCCGCGGCGGAACTGCTTCTGCTTGCCGGTGACGGCGGCGCGCGCGACGGCGAAGTGCTCGGGGGCGAAGAGGGGGATGCGCGGAAAGGCGACCTTCTGCTCAGCGAACAACGTGTCCCCGACCCGCAGCGCGTTGGCGTTGACGAGGCCGATCACGTCGCCCGGGAACGCCTCGTCGAGAGTCGACCTGTCGCGCCCGAAGACGCTCTGCGCGTACTTGGTCGCGAAGGGGCGCCCCGTCTCGGCGTGGGTGACGACCATGCCGCGGGTGAAGCGGCCCGAGCAGACCCGCACGAAGGCGAGCCGGTCGCGGTGCGCGCGGTCCATGCCCGCCTGGATCTTGAAGACGAACCCGGAGAACGGCGCGCCGACCGGGTGCGGTGCCCCCGACCGGTCGGGACGCGCGCCGGGGGCGGGAGCCAGCGCCACGAGCGCGTCGAGCAGCTGGCGTACCCCGAAGTTGAGGACAGCCGAGCCGAAGAGCACGGGCGACGCGGCGCCAGAGAGGAACAGCTCGTGGTCGTAGTCGTGGCCCGACGAGCGCAGGAGGTCGTACTCCTCCACGGCGTCGGTCCACACTGCGCCCAGCGACCGCTCCGCCTCCGAGGGGCTCATGCGCGTGGTGACGGCCTCGGTGGCACCACCCGGGGTACGCGTGAACTGAACGAACTCGCCAGTGGCGCAGTCGAGCACGCCCTGGAAGTCGCCGGCGACCCCGACCGGCCAGGTGAGCGGCATGGGGTGCAGGTCGATGCGGGACGTCAGCTCGTCCATGATCGCTAGGGCGTCGAGCCCGGGGCGGTCCCACTTGTTGACGACCGTGATGACGGGCACGCCGCGGGCGCGGCAGACCTCGAACAGCTTGAAGGTCTGCGGCTCGATCCCCTTGGCGGCGTCGACGAGCATGACGGCGGCGTCGACGGCGGCCAGGACGCGGTAGGTGTCCTCCGAGAAGTCCGCGTGGCCGGGCGTGTCCAGGAGGTTGACGACCGTGCCGTCGTAGGCGAACTGCAGCACGGCCGAGGTGATGGAGATGCCCCGGTCCTTCTCCATCTCCATCCAGTCGGAGACGACGCCGCGACGGTTGCCCTTGCCGTGCACGGCCCCGGCCTCGCCGATGGCGTGCGCGTGCAGCGCCAGCGCCTCGGTCAGGGTCGACTTGCCGGCGTCCGGGTGCGAGATGACGGCGAAGGTGCGGCGGCGGGCTGCCTCGGCGGCGACCTCGCCCGCTTCTCCCCCGTGCCTGCGGGACTCGCGGTGCTCGGGTGCCTCGCCGGCCTCTCGGTGGTCGGTCAGCTCGGGCTCGTGCAGGGCGGTGGTGTCCATGGTCCTCCAGTGATCGCCACCGAGTGTGTCACCGGATCGCACGAACCCCCGCATCGGCATACCCGTCGACGGCTGGGGTAGGTGACACGGGTCACAAAGTGGGCGCATCGCAAACGATCCCCCGCTCCTGTTCGTTCCAATCGGGACGAACACATCGCAACGACTTCGGGACCATGACGCACCAGCCAGCTGACGACCTGACCGCCCCCAGACCCGGCTCCGCGCCAGACGCACACGACGCCCAGCACGACACACCGCGCGACCCGCAGAGCGATGCGCGGGCGGACGAAGGCCCCAGGAAGAAGCTGCTCGACCTCTCGCTGAACCAGCTGCTGGCCGGGTCCATGGCGGCGGCGACGGCCGCGGCGCTCGGCTCGCGCCTCGGTGTCGCAGGCACCATCACCGGCGCCGCCGTGCTCAGCATCGTCTCGGCCATCGCGGCGAACGTCTACACCAACTCCATGGCCCGCGCCCGCGACGCCGTCGTGGTCGTGCGTTCCCGCCGGCTCGCCGACGGCCGGGTCGTGCAGGTTGCGACCGAGAAGGTCGCGACGCCGCGCGATGACGCCCGCGAGGGCAGCTGGCGGCAGCGGCTGGACAAGGCGACCGTGCGGCGGCTGCTGCTCATGGCCGGCGCGGTCTTCGCCATCGCGGCCGTCGTCATCACGGTGCTGCAGCTGACCACCGGCGCGCAGGTGACCGGAACCGACATCGGCACCCGCACCTCGGTCAGCAACGTGCCGTCGCCCGGCAGCCCCCACGGCGGCCGAGTGCCCACGCACTCCGGCCAGACTCCCGTCACCACGCCACCGACGTCCGAGCCGGCGACCGGGCCCACGACCACGTCCCAGCCGGCGACGACCCCGGACACCCCTCTCGGCACGACGGGTCCGGACACGCCCGCACCCTCGGTCACGTCGCCGGGCGCGGCACCGGCCTCCACACCGCCGTCGCAGGCGGCGACGGCACCCGAGGTCGCCCCGACCGCTCCCTGAGCAGGCACTCCGGCGTGCCCGCCTGCGGGGACGCCCCTGAGCGGGCACGCCGACCGGGCGTGCCGGCATACCCCAGCAGCCGGCGTCCGCCGCTCTCCTCTCAGACGACCGTCAACGTGATGGATCCGGTCGTCACGTCGGCCCCGTCCACGCGTACGGACACGGTGGCGCCCGCCTTCGCACTGCCACCCGCCTTCGCGACGACGGCGAGGTCGATGAGCTGCACGACGACACCCTTGCTGTTCTCGTCGACCACGACCGCCTGCAGCGTGCGGCCGAGATGGGGCCGCAGCTCGGCCGCCTCGACGGCATCGGTGCACGCACGCTCCACACCGTTGGTGCGACGCTCGGAGGCCGCCATGATCTCGGGCAGCGTGGGCAGCGCCTCGCGGACCCACTGCGGCACGGGCTTCCCGGAGGAGAGCGCCTCGCACACGACGAGGCCGAAGCGGTCGACCAGGCGCCGCAGCGGCGCCGTCACGTGGGCGTACGGGTTCGCGACCGCCGCATGCAGCGGCTGCTCGGGCACCGCCCCCTCGAAGGGGGTGTAGCCGGCGCCCCGGAAGAGCGCGGTCGCCTCGTGGATGAGGGCCAGGTGCCGCGGGTCGGTGCGGTCCAGCGTGTGCAGGAACTCGCCGTACGCGAGGCCTTCGGGCCACGGGACGCGCGCCGCCACTACCTGGCGGCGGAAGCGCGCCAGGTCACGCGGCTCGGGCGGGGGCATCGTGCGCAGGATGCCCACCTTGCCCCGGAGCATCAGGTCGGCCGCCCCCATGCCGGTGAGCAGCGAGATCTGGGCGTTCCAGTCCTCCGCCGCGAGAACTGGGCGGAAGGAGATGTGGAAGGTGCCGTCCTCGTCCTCGTCGACCTCCTGCTCCGGCATCGGCAGGCTCGCCCCGCCACGCGCCCGCTCGAGCAGGACCCGCTTCTCGCCGACCTCCTTGAGCAGGACGAGGCACTCCTCGGCGGTGCCGGCGTCGACCTCCTTCTGCACCTGGTCGTAGTCGTAGCGCCGGACGCTGCGCACCATCGCGCGGTAGACCTCGACGGCCGTCCCCTCGCCGTCGGCGGCCAGCGTGATGTCCCAGACGAACGCCGGTCGCACCTCGTCCGGAAGCAGGCTCGCCGCCCCCTCGCTCAGCTCGGACGGGTGGAGCTGGATGCGCTGGTCGGGGCAGTAGACCGTCTGGCCGCGGCGGCGCGCCTCGGTGTCGACGGCGCCCCCGGCGCGGACGAACGCCGGCACGTCGGCGATGGCGTAGCGCACCCGGTAGCCCTCGCCATGGCGCTCGATCGACATCGCCTGGTCCAGGTCCATCGAGCCGGGTGGGTCGATGGTGACGAACGGGACGGCCGTCTCGTCCCGTTCGGGAAGCGTGGCCGCACGGGCAGCTGCGGCCGCCTCGGCGACGACGTCCTGCGGGAACTCGACAGGGACCTCGAACTCCCGGCGCGCCGCGGCGAAGCGCTCGGTGAGCTGCTGTGCCACCCCACCGGGCTGCGGTGCCGGGCGGAAGACGATGTGTCGCATGGCCATGGCGCCCACCCTATGCACGCCGTCGGCAGCACGGCCCGTGGCGCGCCCCGGCCACCGTCGCCCCCGACACGCGGGAGCAATCGGACATCGGTCTGCGGGTTGCCTAGGCTGGCACCCGTGCTCATCCTGCTCCCGCCGTCCGAGGGCAAGGTCCCACCCCGGCGCGGACGCTCCCTCGACCTGTCCTCCCTCTCCTTCCCGCAGCTGACGCCGCTGCGCGAGTCGGTGGTCGAGACAGTGGCCCGACTGAGTGCCGAGCCGGGCGCGGCCGGCCTCCTCGACGTCAACCCGAACCTCGTGGACGACCTCGTCCGCAACACGCGCCTGCTCAGCGCGCCCACCGCGACGGCCTCGCACGTCTACAGCGGGGTGCTCTACCAGGCCCTCGACCTCGACTCCCTCGACGCCGCCTCGAAGCGACGCGCGAACCGCTGGGTCGTCGTCGTGTCGGCGCTCTTCGGGGCGCTGCGGCTCTCGGACCGCATCCCCGCCTACCGGGTCAACATCTGCAGCACCCTGCCCGGAGTGGGACACCTCTCCTCGGAGTGGCGCCGTGAGGTCACGGCAGCGCTCGAGCCGTCGGTCAAGCCGCGCGAGCTCGTCGTCGACTGCCGGTCGAGCACGTATGCCGGAGTGTGGCGTCCCACGGGCGAGCGCGCCGAGCGCTGGGTGCACGTGACGGTCCCCGGCGCGTCGCACATGGCCAAGCACACACGGGGGCTGGTGGTGCGCCGGCTGGTGCAGGCCGAGGCGCCGCGCACGCCGCAGGGGCTCGCCGAGGCCCTGTCCGCGGCGTTCGACGTCGAGCTCACCGCGCCAATGAGGTCGGGCCGGCCGTGGCAGCTGGCCACCACGCCGAGGGCCTGACGTGCCGTTCGACCTCGGACCGCTCGTGGAGCGCGTCACGCCCATCCTCGTCTTCCTGGTGGCCATCACCGTGGTGGCCGAGATCTGCGACCTCGCGGGCCTCTTCGACACCCTGGCCCACCGGGCCGCGCGCGTCGCGCGCGGGCGGGTCGTCGTCTTGTGGCTGCTCATCGTCGGGCTCGCGGTGGCGTCCACCGTCGTGCTCAGCCTCGACACGACGGCGGTGCTGCTGACCCCGGTCGCCATCACGGTGGCGCGCCAGGTGCGGGCCCCGGCCCTGCCCTTCGCGATGACCACGCTGTGGCTGGCCAACACCGCCTCGCTGCTGCTGCCGGTCTCGAACCTCACCAACCTGCTGGCCCTGCACCCGTTCCGCGCCCTCGAAGTCGGAACCCTCGGCTACGTCCGGCTGATGGCGCTGCCGGCGGTCGGGGCGATCCTCGCCACGGTGGCCGTGCTGTGGCTGCTGCACCGTCGGGACCTGCGCCACACCTATGCCACCCCGCCACCGGCGTCGCCGCACGACCGGGTGCTGATGCAGATCAGCGGCGGCGTCTGCCTCCTGCTCGCTCCCGCCTTCGTCGCCGGCATCCAGCCCGCCCTCGCAGCCCTTCCAGCCGCCCTCGTCCTGCTCGCGGCGACCTACTGGCGCGCTCCCGAACTGCTCCGGCGCATCAGCGTCCCGTGGCTCACCGTCATCGGCATCTGCGTGCTCTTCGTCGTCGTGGACGCCGCCCTGCGCGCGGGACTCGAGGCGTGGCTGCGGACCGTCGTCGGGCACGGGACCGGCGTCCTCGACCTGCTGCGCGTCAGCGGCGTGGGTGCCGTGACGTCGAACGGGATCAACAACCTGCCAGCCTACCTCGCGCTCGAGCCCACGGTGACGGACTCCCCCACCCGCCTCGCGGCCCTGCTCGTCGGCGTCAACGCCGGCCCTATCGTCACCATGTGGGGCTCGGTCGCCACCCTGCTCTGGGCCGCCCGCTGTCGCACCGCAGAGCTACCGGTCGAACCCGGCCGGATCGCTCGCACCGGCCTGCTGTGCGCGGTGGCGGCCGTGACGGTCGCGACCCTGGCCCTCGCCGTGGCGCCCATCTGAGCCTGCGCGGGGAGTCAGCCGAGGGCTCGGCGCAGGTCCTCCACGAGGTCGCGGACGTCCTCGAGACCGACAGAGACGCGCAGCACCCCGTCGGTGATGCCGACGGCCTGCCGGGCCTCGGGGGTCAGCCGCCGGTGGGTCGTCGTCGCCGGGTGCGTGATGAGCGACTTCGAGTCGCCGAGGTTGTTGGAGATGTCGATGACCTCGAGCGCGTTCATCACGGCGAAGGCCTCGTCCTTGCCGCCGTAGAGCTCGAAGGTCACGACGGTGCCACCGGCGACCATCTGCCGCTTGGCCAGCTCGTGCTGCGGATGCGACTCGAGGAAGGGGTGGACCACGCGCGTCACCTTCGGGTGCGACTCGAGGAAGCGGGCCACCTCGAGCGCGCTGCCGGCCATCCGCTCCACGCGCAGCGACATCGTCTCGAGGCCCTTGACCAGGACCCACGCGTTGAAGGGCGACATCGACGGGCCGGTGTGGCGCATGAGGTTCTGCACCGGGCCGTCGATGAACTCCTTCGACCCGAGCACCGCGCCGCCGAGGGTGCGACCCTGGCCGTCGATGTGCTTGGTGGCGGAGTAGACGACGATGTCGGCGCCGAACTCCAGCGGCTTGGAGAAGACGGGGGTGCCGAAGACGTTGTCGACGACGACCTTCGCGCCGGCGGCGTGCGCCAGCTCGGTCACGACGGCTATGTCGACGAGCTCCTGCATCGGGTTGCTCGGCGTCTCGAAGAAGACCGCCGTGGTGGGCTCGGAGAGCGCCGTGCGCCACTGGTCGAGGTCGGCGCCGTCGACGAAGACCGTCTCGACGCCCCAGCGCGGGAGGATCTCGTCGAGGATGACGAAGCACGAGCCGAACAGGGCGCGGGACGACACGACCCGGTCGCCCTTGCCGAGCAGCGCGGCCAGCGCGACGAAGACCGCCGACATGCCCGACGCGGTCGCGAAGCATGCCTCGGCGCCCTCGATCTGGCGAAGCCGCTCCTCGAACATGGTGACCGTCGGGTTGCCGTAGCGGGAGTAGACGAAGTGGTCGACGTCGCCCTTGAACGCCGCCTCGGCATCCTCGGCGGTCTGGTAGACGTAGCCGGAGGTGAGGAAGATCGCCTCGGACGTCTCCTCGAACCCGCTGCGAGACAAGCCTCCTCGCACCGCGACGGTGTCGGGCCGCCACGTGCGCCCCGGATCGTTCACGCCCGGCTCGTTCACGTCGGCCGTGCTCATCCCTGCACCCACGGCAGGCCCGCGACCTTCCAGCCGGCCACGGTGCGGTGACGCGAGTCGTCGTGCGGCCCCTCGAAGCCGTGCAGGATGTTGTGCGACCGCGACCAGCCGTGCTGCGTGGCGATCGTGGCCGCCGAGACGGAGCGAACGCCCGAGCGGCAGAGGAAGTAGACCGGGGCGTCCTTGGCGACCCCGGCCGCCTCGAGCTGCTCGGTGAAGCGCTCGTTGACTGCGCCGGCCGGGTATGTCTGCCACTCGATGAGGACCGGCTGCTTGCCGATCCCGTCGAGGTCGGGCAGGCCCACATAGGACCACTCGGCCCGGGTGCGCACGTCGACGAGGACCGCGTCGGGCTCGTCCTGCAGTGCCGCCCAGGCCTGCTCGGGGGTCACGTCACCGGCATAGCTCATGGACCGAATATCGCACAGCGTCCGTCAGGCGAGATGGTCGGTCCGATTGGTGAAAGCGACCGACGCGGAACCGTCCTCCCACACCTCGACCGCGCTCAGGCTGCCGGGCGCCGTCGCCACCGCCCAGAACCGGTCGGCCGGCGTGGCGAGGACGTCGCCGAGCACGGAGAGCACGCCGCGCCGGCTGGTTACGGCCACCACGGTGCCGCCCTCGGCCACGAGCGAGCGGTATGCCGTCAGCACCCTCTCGTCAGCGCCCTCACCGGGCGCCTCCCCCGACCACCGCGGCGACGTGGACGCGCCGGACTCGAGGGCCGAGGCGAGGTCGGCGGCGACGCGGGCGGCGAGCAGCTCGTCGGAGGCGACGACGGTCGCGCCCGGGCCCACCAGCCGCCGGACTGCGGTGACGATGCGCGGCGTCGCGGCGGACTCGATCGGGGCCTGGACGAGCAGGAGCCTCAGCGCGCCGGCGCCGCTCGACGCAGCGGCGACGGTAGCGGTGGGGGCGCCGGAGGTTGTCGGCGGTGCAGCCTCCGGGCCACCCGTGGCCGACTCGGCGCCTTCCTCGCCCCGGACGCGGTGGACGCTCCTGCCGTCCATCGCCTCGTTGCTCAGTGCGTCGGCGTCCTTGTTCTTCTCCCTCGGGATCCACTCGAAGTCGACGCTGCCGCCGGCCCGGGAGATCTCGGCGCACAGCTCACGCGCCTCGAGCGCGAGGCGGCGCATGTCCTCGTGCTTGATCTTCCACCGCCCGGACATCTGCTCGACGACGAGCTTGGAGTCCATCTTGACGCGCACGCTGGCGCCGGCGTCGATGTCGAGGACGGCGCGGAGCCCGGCGAGCAGGCCGGAGTACTCGGCGACGTTGTTGCTCGCGGTGCCGAGCGGTTCGGCCAGCTCGACGAGGACCCGGCCGGTGGAGGGGTCGCGGACGAGTGCCCCGTAGCCGGCGACACCCGGGTTGCCCCGCGAGCCGCCGTCAGCCTCGACCACGAGTCGGCGGGCGGAGCCTCGGGAGGCGGCGCTCACCGAGCGCTCACAGGCCGGACTCGCCCGTGCGGATCATGATCCGCCGGCACTCCTCGCAGCGCACGACCTCGTCCTCCGGCGCCTTGCGGATGCGGTCGAGATCGACGTTGCCCAGCTCGAGGCGACAGCCGCCACAGCGACGGTGGCGCAGCTCGGCGGCGGCCATACCACCACTGCTCGCGCGGATCTTCTCGTAGAGCGCGGCGAGGTCGTCGCCGACCCCGGCCACGATGTCGGCACGGCCGGCGGCCACGGTGGCCGCCTCGGCGTCGAGCTTCGCGAGCGCGGCGTCGCGCTCGGTCTCGAGCCCCTGGGCGCGGTCGACGAGCTCGACCCGGCGCGCCTCGAGCTCGGCGACCTTTGCCGTCAGCGTCTCGGCGCGCTCCATGACCTCGAGCTCGAGCTCCTCGAGCTCGGCCTGGCGCCGCGCCAGCGAGGTCAGCTCGTGCTGGAGAGCCTGGAGGTCCTTGGCGCTGCCCTGACCGGCGTCCAGGCGTGCTTGGTTGCGTGCCGCGCGGTCGCGCACGAGCTGGACGTCCTGGTCGGACTTGGCCACCTCACGCTGCACGTCGCCGGCAGCGGTTCGGGCGTTGACGATCTGGGTCTCGAGCGCTGCGAGCTCACGACGGGCGGCCTCGACCGCTGGGGTCTGGGGCAGCTTCGCCTTGGCGTGCGCGATCTGGTCGAGACGCGTGTCGATGGCCTGCAGGTCGAGCAGGCGCCACTGGCGGGACGGGTCGGCTTTCAGGACACACCTCCGGTTGGGGGGACCGCGGGCGCTGGCCGCGCGGCATTGGCACCGACGACGAACGTCCACGGCTCGGTGCGGATGGCAGAGACTCTGGTCTCGACCCTAGCCGCTGCGGCACGGTGCCCCAGCGCACCCAGCAGTCGCTGGCGGCCGCTCTCGAGCCACAACGACTCGGTGGCCCAGTGCCCGGCGTCCACGAGGTAGGGCGGACCGCCGCGGGCCTCCTCGCGCGCCTCGAGCACCGGGTGGTGGCGCAGGTCCGCCGTGACGTAGACGTCGGCGCCGTGCGCGCGGACGTCGTCGAAGCGGTCGTCGCCCGAGCCGCCCATCACCGCGACCGTGCGGACGGTTGCGTCAGGGTCGCCACTGACCCGGATGCCCCCTGCGGTCGCGGGGAGCGCCGCTGACACGACGTCGGCGAAGTCCGCCAGGCTCACGGGCTCGGCCAGCTCGCCGACCCGGCCGGCGTTACCCCCGTCCCGCGAGAGGGGACGCTGGTCGGTGAGCCCGAGGGCATCGGCCAGCACCGTCGAGACGCCCGGGTCGGCGACGTCGGCGTTCGTGTGCCCCACCCACAGGGCGACACCGGCCCGCACGAGTGCGGTCACCGAGGCGCCCTTGGCGCTCGTCGTCGCCACGGAGTGCACCCCGCGCAGCAGCAGCGGGTGGTGCGTGACGAGCAGGTCGGCGCCCCACTCGCGGGCCTCGTCGATGACGGCGAGGGTCGGGTCGAGCGCGAAGAGGATGCGGCGTACAGGCTGGTCGGGCTCTCCCGTGACCAGGCCGACGCGGTCCCAGTCGGCGGCGCTCTCGAGGGGGTAGAGGGACTCCAGCGCCGCGACGACGTCACGGAGCCGGAGGTCGCGCTGGTCGGGTTCGCGGCGCTCTGGGTCGCGGGCGGGATCGTCCACGTGGGCCCGGCCGGGCTCGAACCGACGACACCCGCGGTGTAAACGCGGTGCTCTACCAACTGAGCTACAGGCCCCTCACGCGCCCACCGGGTGACCCGGGAGTCACCGGCAGGCGGCGGTCAGCCTACGGCATCGGGCGAGCTCGCGCGGAGGCTCGCCAGCGCCTGGCGGTATGCCGTGAAGTCACGTCCGTGCCCGATGTCGCGCACCTCGGTCCACACGATGCGGCCGGACCGGTCGACGAGGAAGGTGCCCCGCAGCGCGAAGCCGTCCTCGTCGTTCAGGACGCCGTAGCGCCGGGCCACCTCGCCGTGCGGCCAGAAGTCCGAGAGCAGCGGGAAGAAGTGGCCCTCGGCGTCGGCCCACGCGCGCAGGGTGTACATCGAGTCGCAGGAGATGGCGAAGACCTGGATGTCGCCGTCCTGGAAGTCCTCGAGCCCGTCGCGGATGTCGCGGAGCTCTCCGCGACAGATGCCCGAGAACGCGGCCGGGTAGAAGACGACGACCGCGTTCTTGAGGCCCCGGACCGCCGACAGGCTGACGTCGACGCCGTACTGGTCCACGAGGGTGAAGTCGGGGGCGAGCTCGCCGACGCGGAGCGGCGCGGACGCCCCGACCGGCCGGACATGGGTGTCGGTCGGGTGCGCGTTGGTCATGGCGGCAAGTGTGGCACCACCACCGGACAGCGCGCGCCACCCGGGACGATCGCCCGACCAGGGCTGCGATCAGCGGCGCGGGCCCTTCGGCGGCATGAGCCGCGTCGCCGCCCAGTCGGCGGCGATGTTGACCTGACCACCCGTGATGAGACCGGCGGTGGACGCGGCCTCCTCGACCACGCTCGCGTCGACGTGCCCCGACCGGCCCGCCTTGGGCGTCAGCAGCACGACGAAGCCCTGGTCGAAGAGCTTGGTCAGCCCGTCCACCATGAGGTCGACGAGGTCGTCGTCGCCGTCGCGGTACCAGATCATCACCCCGTCGGCACCGTCGTTGAAGTCCTCGTCCTCGAGCTCGGACCCGATGACGTCCTCGAGCGCGAACCGCAGGTCGTCGTCGACGTCGTCGTCATAGCCGAACTCCTGAATGACCTGCCCCTTGGCAAATCCGAGCTTGCTGAAGGACGCCGCTCCCGCGGTCTCGCTCACTGTCACCGGTCCTCTCCATCGTCCCTGGTTGATGTCGCCGTCGGTGTCGCTGTCATGTCGTGTCGCCGCTGTAGGTGCCACGACATCAGTGCACTGGCTCCGACGCTATCGCGCAAGGCGGGCTCCGTCCGGCACAACGCCCACGCCGCGCCCAACCGGGCGGCGGCCGCGCGAGGAGGCGGACGGCATACCACCCCGCGGGAGGCGGACCCTCTAGCAGGCCCGTCCGCGAAAGGGACCCAATTGTGACCGCCGCCACCGTTGGGTAGAGGATGGATGCGTGCAGCGCTGCGGCCGACCGGCCGCGGGCGCCGCTTCGCGACGAGAAAGGACCCACGACGTGGCATCCGAGGCCGGACCGATCCTCAACGGGATCCCCAGTCAGCTCCCGGACATCGACCCGGACGAGACGCAGGAGTGGATCGACTCCCTCGACGCCGTCCTCGACGAGAAGGGCCGGACCCGAGCGCGCTACATCATGCTCAAGCTCATCGAGCGCGCCCGCCAGCAGCAGGTCGGCGTGCCGTCCCTGACGGCTACCGACTACATCAACACCATCCCGCCCGAGCGCGAGCCGTGGTTCCCCGGTGACGAGGAGATCGAGCGCGAGATGCGCCGCTACATCCGCTGGAACGCCGCGGTCATGGTGCACCGCGCGCAGCGGCCGGGCATCGGCGTCGGTGGCCACATCTCCACGTACGCGAGCGCCGCGACGCTCTACGAGGTGGGCATGAACCACTTCTTCCGCGGCAAGGACCACCCGGGCGGCGGCGACCAGGTCTACTTCCAGGGCCACGCCTCCCCCGGCATGTACGCCCGCAGCTTCCTCGAGGGCCACCTGACCGAGTCGCAGCTCGACGGCTTCCGCCAGGAGAAGAGCCACATCGTCGACGGCAAGATCCAGGGGCTGCCGTCCTACCCGCACCCGCGGCTTCTCCCGAACTACTGGGAGTTCCCCACCGTGTCGATGGGTATCGGCCCGATGAACGCGATCTACCAGGCTCAGTTCAACAAGTACCTCCACAACCGCGGCATCAAGGACACCAGCCAGCAGGACGTGTGGGCCTTCCTCGGCGACGGCGAGATGGACGAGCCCGAGTCGCGCGGCTTGCTGCAGCTCGCGGCCAACGAGGAGCTCGACAACCTCAACTTCGTCATCAACTGCAACCTGCAGCGGCTCGACGGCCCGGTGCGCGGCAACGGCAAGATCATCCAGGAGCTCGAGGCGTTCTTCCGCGGCGCCGGCTGGAACGTCATCAAGGTCGTGTGGGGCCGCGGCTGGGACCCGCTCCTGGCCGCAGACCGCGACGGTGCCCTCGTGCACGTCATGAACACCACCAGCGACGGCGACTACCAGACCTTCCGCGCCAACGACGGCAAGTACGTCCGCGACCACTTCTTCGGACGCGACCCGCGCACGGCCAAGATGGTCGAGGACTGGACCGACGACCAGGTCTGGTGGGATCTCAAGCGCGGCGGCCACGACTACCGCAAGGTCTACGCGGCGTACAAGGCGGCGCGTGAGCACACCGGCCAGCCGACCGTGATCCTCGCCAAGACGATCAAGGGCTACAGCCTCGGCTCGCACTTCGCCGGACGCAACGCGACGCACCAGATGAAGAAGATGACGCTGGACGACCTCAAGGCCTTCCGCGACAGCCTGCGCATCCCGATCACCGACGAGCAGCTCGAGGCCGACCCCTACCAGCCGCCGTACTACCACCCCGGTGCCGACAGCGAGGTCATCAAGTACTCCGTCGACCGACGCACCAAGCTCGGCGGCACCCTGCCGAGCCGGCGCGTCGCCTACGAACCCGTCAAGCTGCCGGGCGACGAGGCCTACGCCCAGGTGAAGAAGGGCTCGGGCAAGCAGGAGGTCGCCACGACGATGGCGTTCGTCCGCCTGCTCAAGGACCTCCTGCGCGACAAGGAGTTCGGCAAGCGGATCGTGCCGATCATCCCCGACGAGGCGCGCACGTTCGGCATGGACGCGTTCTTCCCGACGATCAAGATCTACAACCCCAACGGGCAGAACTACACGCCGGTCGACGCCGAGCTCATGCTGGCCTACCGCGAGAACGAGCAGGGCCAGATCCTGCACCTCGGCATCAACGAGGCCGGCTCGGTCGCCGCCTTCACGGCTGCGGGCACGTCGTACGCGACGCACGGCCAGCCGATGATCCCGATCTACGTCTTCTACTCGATGTTCGGCTTCCAGCGCACGGGCGACTCGATCTGGGCGGCCGCCGACCAGATGACGCGTGGCTTCCTCATCGGCGCCACCGCCGGTCGCACCACCCTGACCGGCGAGGGCCTGCAGCACGCCGACGGCCACAGCCCCCTGCTCGCGTCGACCAACCCGGCCGTCGTGCACTACGACCCGGCCTACGCCTACGAGATCGCGCACATCATGCAGGACGGCCTCGAGCGGATGTACGGCGAGGGCAAGACGCCCGAGGAGTCGAACGTCATCTACTACCTCACCGTCTACAACGAGCCGCTGCAGCAGCCGAAGGAGCCCGACGACGTCGACGTCGAGGGCATCCTGCGCGGCATGCACCGGATCGCCCCGGCGAACACCGAGGGCTGGACGCACGAGGCCCCCCGTGCGCAGATCCTGGGATCGGGCGTCGGCGTGCCGTGGGCGCTCGAGGCCCAGCAGCTGCTCGCCGACGACTGGGGCGTGGCCGCCGACGTGTGGTCGGTGACCTCGTGGAACGAGCTGCGCCGCGACGGCCTCGCCGCCGACGAGCAGGACTTCCTCTCCCCCGACGCCGAGAAGCGGGTCCCCTGGGTGACGCAGTGCCTCGAGGGCACCGAGGGCCCGGTCGTGGCCGTGTCCGACTACATGCGGGCCGTCCAGGACCAGATCCGCGAGTGGGTCCCCGGCACCTACGCGACGCTCGGCGCCGACGGCTTCGGCTTCTCCGACACCCGCCCGGCGGCACGCCGCTTCTTCCACATCGACGGCCCGTCGGTCGCCGTGCGGACGCTGCAGCTGCTCGCCAAGGAGGGCAAGGTCGACGCCGACGTGCCGCGTCGAGCCGCGGAGAAGTACCGCCTCGACGACGTCACCGCCGGCACCTCCGGCAACGCGGGCGGCGAGAGCTGACGCTCCGCTGACGTATGCCGGGTGGCCCGGTCCCGGCCAGGGGCCGGGCCACACGCGTACCCGTCACCGCCGTCCGGTGACACCCGTCCCGGTGGTAGCCGTGGGGCCCCGTGCCCCCCGACCAAACCGCGTCACTGTTGCGCCCCGCGCAACAGTGACGCAGCGGTGGGGACCGGAGGACCGGAGCGATTGGATAGGTATGCGTGACTATGCATATACTTACATTCATGTCCAAGGTCCTGACCTCGCTCCCCGTCGGTGAACGTGTCGGCATCGCCTTCTCCGGCGGTCTCGACACCTCGGTTGCTGTCGCGTGGATGCGCGAGAAGGGCGCCGTGCCCTGCACCTACACGGCCGACCTCGGGCAGTACGACGAGCCCGACATCGACTCGGTCCCCGGCCGCGCCGGCCAGTACGGTGCCGAGATCAGCCGCCTCGTCGACTGCAAGGCGGCGCTCGTCGAGGAGGGCCTGTCGGCCATCGCCTGCGGCGCCTTCCACATCCGCAGCGGCGGCAAGACGTACTTCAACACCACTCCCCTCGGCCGCGTCGTCACGGGCACGCTGCTCGTGCGTGCCATGCAGGAGGACGGTGTCTCCATCTGGGGCGACGGCTCGACCTTCAAGGGCAACGACATCGAGCGGTTCTACCGCTACGGCCTGATGGCCAACCCGAACCTGCGCATCTACAAGCCGTGGCTCGACGCCGACTTCGTCACCGAGCTCGGCGGGCGCCACGAGATGTCCGAGTGGCTGACCGCCCGCGAGCTGCCCTACCGCGCGAGCGCCGAGAAGGCGTACTCCACCGACGCGAACATCTGGGGCGCGACGCACGAGGCGAAGACCCTCGAGTTCCTCGACGAGTCGATCGAGGTCGTCGAGCCGATCATGGGGGTCAGGTTCTGGGACCCGTCCGTCGCCATCGAGACCGAGGACGTCACGGTGCGCTGGGAGCGTGGCCGTCCCGTCGCGATCAACGGCACGGAGTATGCCGACGCCGTCGCTCTCGTCGACGCCGCCAACCGCATCGGTGGCCGCCACGGCCTGGGCATGAGCGACCAGATCGAGAACCGCATCATCGAGGCCAAGTCGCGCGGCATCTACGAGGCCCCGGCCATGGCGCTGCTGCACATCACCTACGAGCGCCTCCTCAACGCGATCCACAACGAGGACACGATCGCCAACTACCACGCCGAGGGCCGCAAGCTGGGCCGCCTTCTCTACGAGGGTCGCTGGCTCGACCCGCAGTCGCTCATGGTCCGCGAGTCGCTCCAGCGCTGGGTCGCCTCCGCCGTCACCGGGGAGGTCACCATCCGCCTGCGGCGCGGCGACGACTGGTCGATCGTGGGCACGTCGGGGCCGGCCTTCAGCTACCACCCCGAGAAGCTGTCGATGGAGCGCACCGAGGACGCCGCGTTCGGTCCTGTCGACCGCATCGGCCAGCTGACGATGCGCAACCTCGACATCGCCGACTCGCGCGCCAAGCTCGAGCTGTATGCCGCCCAGGGCCTGCTGGGCGCCGACGCCCACGACCTCGTCGGGGAGCTCACCCCGGGTGGTGCCGCAGCCATCTCGGCCAACCCCGCCGCGCTCGACGTCGACGAGCAGGACGACGCGCTCGATCGCGCCGCCATGGAGTTCGGCACCGACTGACGGCCCACGCACCGGCGTACTGCCGATCCGGCCTACCGGCGCCGGGCCCGGAGCTAGCGTTGGGGCATGGCCCTCGAGGTCCGGGACGTGGCGTACTCCTACGGCGAGCGGGTGGCCCTGGACGGGGTCAGCTTCGAGATCACGCCCGGTGTGCTGACCGGTCTGCTCGGACCGAACGGCGCGGGCAAGACCACGCTGATGCGGATCATGCTCGGCGTGCTCACCCCCGACCGCGGCGAGGTGCGCCTGCACAGCGCCCCGGTCGACCGCGCGGCCCGGCAGAGGTGGGGCTACATGCCCCAGGAGCGCGGCCTCTACCCGGGGATGCTCGTCGGCGAGCAGGTCGTCTACTTCGGGCGGCTGCACGGCCTCCCCCGCGCCGAGGCGACCACCCGCGCCCGGGCCCTGTTGGCCGAGCTGGGCCTGTCCGAGCGCTGGGAGCAGCGCACCGACAAGCTGTCGGGCGGCCTGCAGCAGCGGCTCCAGCTCGCTACCGCCCTGGTGCACGAGCCGGAGGTCATCGTGCTGGACGAGCCCTTCGCCGGGCTGGATCCCGTGGCCGTGGCCGAGCTGTCCGACAGCCTGCGTGACCGCGCCCGCGCCGGCTGCACGGTCCTCTTCTCCAGACACCAGCTCGACCTCGTCCAGAACCTCTGCGAGGACATCCTCATGGTCAACGAGGGCCGGGTCGTCCTGCGCGGGCCACTGGTCAGCCTGCGGGCCGCGTCGACCGGGGTGCAGCTGCGGGTCAACGTGCACGCCCCGGACCGGCAGTGGCTCGACCGCTTCCCGGGCACCACCGTCGTGAGCGAGGAGGCCGACGAGGTCCGCATCGCCATCCCGCCGGGCACCGACCCGCTCACCGTCCTCGACGGCGCCCGGGCCGCGGGCCATGTGGACGACTTCGGCCTCGACCTGCCCTCCCTCTCGCAGCTGTTCCTCGAGTCGGTGGGTCCGGTGGGTCCGGTGGGTCCGGTGGCCGCGGTGGACCCGGTGGCGGCTGCCGACGGGAGGACGCCATGAGCTGGTGGCAGGGCATGGGCCTGGTCTACGGCCGGGGCCTGCGGGAGCAGCTGCGGTCGCGGACCTTCAAGATCGTGACGGTCGTGCTCCTGCTGCTCTCGACCGGGGCGGTCGTGGTCCCCAAGCTCGTCGCCGGCGGTCCGACGACCTACACGCTGGCGACCGTGGGGCGCGCCCCCGTCTCGGTGACCACGACGGTCGACGCGGCGGCGAGAGACGGAGGGTTCCGCACGGCATACGTGATCCGGCCCGACGAGGCGGCGGTGAGGGACGCGGTGCAGCACGGTGACGCGACGGTGGGCATCGTCGGCAACCGGATGTACGTCGCGAAGCGCGACGCGGGCGCCTTCCCCGGCATCGTCGCGCAGTCACTCGTGCGGCTGGAGACGGCCCGGATGCTGACCGGCTTCGGTCTCACGAGCGAGCAGCTGGCCAGACTCGGCTCGATCCGCCCACCCCAGCAGGTGATCATCGCCCCGACCCAGAACCAGGGCCGCGCCAACGTCGGTTTCGCGGTCGGGCTCGTGCTGTACCTCGCCCTGCTCTTCAGCGGCCAGATCATCGCCATGACGGTCGCCACGGAGAAGGCGAGCCGCATCTCAGAGGTCCTCCTGGCGGTCCTGCGCCCCAGCCAGATCCTCGTCGGGACGGTCCTGTCGGTGGCTACGGTCGCGATGCTGCAGCTGCTCGTCCTCGCGGTCCCCGTCCTCGTCGCCACCTCCGTCACGGGCTCGTCCTGGCTGCCGGCCGCGGCGGCACCCGACATCGCCCTCGCCATCACGTGGTTCGTCCTCGGCTTCGGCCTCTTCGCCTTCCTCTACGCGGCGGGAGGGGCGCTGGTCGACAAGGTGACTGAGGCCGGGACCGCGGTGCTGCCGGTGACGGCCGTCATCATCGCGGGCTACCTGCTCGGTGTGATCGTCGTGCTGGGCAGCCCGGGCTCCCCCTTGAGCGTGGCGGCGTCGCTCTTCCCCCTCACCGCCCCGCTGGCGATGCCCATCCGGTGGGGGTCCGGCGACGTGCCCGTCTACCAGCTGCTCCTCGCCCTGGTGCTCACGGCCCTGGCCGGCCTCGGCTGCATCTGGCTCGCCTCGACGGTCTACCGCCGGGCGCTGGCCATCACCGGCCACCGCGTGCACGTCGGTGAGCTGTTCCGGCGACGCAAGGGTCGCTCGGGACCCGCGTCCCGATAGGGTCCACCGATGCGCGAGATGACCGACCCCGGGACCGTGCGGACCCAGTACGCGAGCGTCGAGCGGCTCCGGACGCGCCGGAGTGTGTGGGGCCCGGGCCCGGAGGGGGTGCCGCCCGTCGACGTGCTGCGCACGCTCGTCGCGGCCTCGGGCGCATGTCGAGTCCTCGAGGTCGGCTGCGGCACGGGTCAGTTCGCCCGTTCGGTGTTGGACGAGGCGCCCGGGACCGACTACCTCGCGACCGACCTGTCACCCGCGATGGTGGAGGCCACCCGAGCGCTGGGCGTTCCCGCCCAGGTGGCACCGGCGGACCGGCTGCCCTTCGCCGACGGCTCGTTCGACGGCGCCGTCGCCGCCTGGATGCTCTACCACGTGCCCGACCTCGACGGCACGCTCGCCGGGCTGCGCCGGGTGCTCCGGGACGGTGGCACCCTGCACGTCACGACCAACGGCCGCGAGCACCTGGCGGGCCTGCTGCGCGATGCCGGCGGCGATGCACTGGTCACCCAGTTCAACTCCGAGAACGCCGCCGAGGTCCTCGGCCGCCACTTCGAGCACGTCGTGCAACGGGACGTGGGGACACGGGCGACCTTCCCCGACCACGCCGCGGCCTGCGCCTACCTCGCGACCTTCGCCCCGGACCTGGCGCAGGCGCTGCCGCGCTTCGACGGCCCGAGGACGTATGCCGGTCACACCGCGATCCTGTCGGCGCACTGACACGCTGGTTCAGCGCGACGGCGACCGGGCCCGACGTGCCGTTTGTCAACGGCATACAAAGCCTGTCACCCGCCGGGCCTAGGCTGACTGCATGAGCAGGCACCGGCGGCACCCCAGCGAGGCGACCTCGCGGGCCGTCGAGCGCAGCGCCGGTGAGCTCGCGACCCTCGCCTCCCAGCGCATGGACGAGCACCTGCGGTGGTACCGCGAGCTCTCCGCCGAGGAGCGGTCGCAGGTGGGGCTCGTCGCACAGGCCGGCATCTCGCAGTTCATTGCGTGGTTCCACCAGGAGGAGAGCCACCCGCCGTCGGCCATCTCCATCTTCGCCAACGCGCCGCAGGAGCTGACCCGGTCGGTGAGCCTGCGCCAGACCCTCGACCTGGTGCGCACCGTCGTCGATGTCGTCGAGTCGCGGGTCGAGAGCCTCGCCGGGCCCGGGGACGAGCAGCTGCTGCGTGAGTCCGTGCTGCGCTTCTCGCGCGAGATCGCCTTCGCCGCAGCCGAGGTGTATGCCGGCGCGGCCGAGGCCCGCGGCGCCTGGGACGCACGGCTCGAGGCACTCGTCGTCGACGGCGTGCTGCGCGGCGAGGCCGACGAGTCCATGCAGTCGCGGGCGAGCGCCCTCGGGTGGGGCGAGGTCGCCGACGTCACGTTCGTCGTGGGCACCACGCCCTCACTCGCCGGCGGTGCGGTGCCGGCGGTGGACGACCTGCGCCGCTCGGTCCGCCAGCACGGTGTGGAGGCACTGGCCATCGTGCAGCGCTCCCGGCTCATCGCCATCCTCGGAGGCACGCGCGACGCGCTGCGGGTCGTGGAGGCGGTGTCGGACTGCTTCGGCCCGGGCCCGGTCGTGCTCGGCCCCACGGTGCCACACCTCTTCGCGGCCGGCCGCTCCGCCCGCGCCGCACTCAGCGGGCTCGCCGCGGCGGCCGCCTGGCCCGAGGCGCCCCGCGTCGTCGAGTCCGACGCCCTGCTCGCCGAGCGCGCCCTCGCCGGAGACCAGCCGGCGAGCCGCGCGCTGGTCGACCGGGTCCACCGGCCGCTCGCGGCGGCGAGCCACGCGGCGCTCCTGACGACCGCCACGGCATACCTCGAGAGCGGCGGGGCGCTCGAGGCCACCGCACGCACCCTGTTCGTGCACCCCAACACCGTGCGCTACCGGCTCGGCCGCATCTGCGACGCGACGGGCTACGACCTCACGGTCCCCCGCGAGGCCTGGACCGTGCGCATCGCGCTCGCCATGGGGCGGCTGGCCGCGGCCCGCAGCTCGCCGCCTGCCGCCGGAGTGTCGCGCGGGTCGACACGCACGGGCGGCATCGCAGGCATGAGCGACTCCGCCGACTCGGCCGACTCGGCCGACTCGGCCGACAGGTCCCGGGCCCCTCGGGGACAGGTCAAGCCCTCGGCAGACGTGCTGTTGGAGGAAACCTCCAAACTATCTCCCGCGACTTCGTGACATTCGACGGCGAGGTCGACCGCTGCGAGCAGGAAGGGTTGGGGACGTGCTAGCGATCGTCTGCCCTGGACAGGGCTCCCAGACCCCCGGCTTCCTCGCCCCGTGGCTCGAGCTCGACGGCGTCCGGGAGCAGCTGACCGCGCTCGGTCGAGCCGCCGGCCACGACCTCGTCGCGCACGGCACCGAGTCCGACGCCGAGGCGATCAAGGACACGGCGGTCGCCCAGCCCCTCATCGTCGCGGCGGGTCTCGTGACCGCGTCGGCGCTCTTCCCCGGGCGGGACGGGCTCGACGCCACGGGCGCAGTCCTGGCCGGCCACTCGGTCGGCGAGCTGACCGCCAGCGCCTTGGCCGGCGTGCTCACCGACCAGCAGGCCATCTCCCTCGTGGCCACGCGTGGGCGCGCGATGGCCAAGGCGAGCGCCGTGGCCCCCACCGGCATGGCGGCCGTCCTGGGCGGCGACCCCGACGAGGTGCTCGCGAGCCTCGAGGCCCACGGCCTCACCCCCGCCAACGTCAACGGCGCCGGTCAGGTGGTCGCCGCCGGCACGCTCGAGCAGCTCGAGGCCCTGCGCGGGGCGCCGCCGGCCAAGGCGCGCGTCATCCCGCTCCAGGTCGCCGGCGCCTTCCACACCTCCCACATGTCCCCGGCCGTGGACGCCCTCGCGGCTGCCGCCGCGGACGTCACCCCGTCGGCGCCGCGCCTGCGCCTGCTCTCCAACGCCGACGGCGCGACGGTCTCCGACGGGCCCGATGCGGTGCAGCGCCTCGTGCGCCAGGTGAGCAACCCGGTGCGCTGGGACCTCTGCATGGAGACGATGCTCGCCCTCGGCGTCACCGGCCTGCTCGAGCTCGCCCCGGCCGGCACGCTCGTCGGCCTCGCCAAGCGGGCCATGAAGGGCGTCGAGACCCTCGCCGTCAAGACCCCCGACGACCTCGACGCCGCCCGCACCCTCGTACAGACCCACACGGCCTGATGGCACGACCCCTGACTGGCGCAGCGGCCCCGGCAGGGGCACGCTCGAGGAAGGTGCAGCACGACGGTGACCCCGTCGTAGCACTCGCCGAGCGCCACTCCCCCACCTGAACCCTCACCCTCGAGAAGGCCTCACGTGACATCCCCCAGCACCGCGCCGACGCCCAAGGGCACCGGCACCCTCGTCGACAACGGCGCCGCACGCCACTCCCGGATCATGGGCGTGGGCGCCTACCGCCCCGCGCGCGTCGTCATGAACTCCGAGATCGTCGACAAGATCGACTCGAGCGACGAGTGGATCCGCGAACGCTCCGGCATCATCAGCCGCCACTTCGCCGCCGAGGACGAGAGCGTCATCGACATGGCCGAGGCCGCGTCCCGGCAGGCACTCGAGCACGCGGGCGTGGCGCCGGAGCAGATCGGCTTCGTCCTCGTGGCCACCGTGACGCACCCGTACCAGACGCCCGCCGCTGCCCCCGAGCTCGCCTCGCGCCTCGGCTCCACGGCACCGGCGATCGACATCTCCGCCGCGTGCGCCGGCTACTGCTATGGCGTTGCCCTTGCCAGCGACATGGTCAAGGGCGGCTCGGCCGACTACGTCCTCGTCGTCGGCGTCGAGAAGCTCAGCGACTTCACCGACCCCTACGACCGCGGCAGCGCCTTCATCTTCGGCGACGGAGCCGGTGCCTGCGTCATCGGCCCCAGCGACACCCCCGGCATCGGGCCGACCGTCTGGGGCTCCGACGGCACCCAGCGCGACGCCATCACGCAGAAGCAGGCGTGGACCGACGTGCGGGAGTCGTGGCAGTCAGCGCAGGCCGACAAGAACGTGTGGCCCGCGATCGGGATGGCCGGCCAGACCGTCTTCCGCTGGGCCGTCTGGGGCATGGCTCCCGTCGCGCAGCAGGCCATCGACAAGGCCGGCATCAAGGCCGACGACCTCGACGCCTTCATCCCGCACCAGGCCAACATCCGCATCATCGACGCGATGGTCAAGCAGCTCAAGCTGCCCGCCGACATCCCGGTGGCGCGCGACATCGTGACGACAGCCAACACATCCGCGGCCTCGATCCCGATCGCCACGACCCGCATGCTCGCCGAGAAGGAGATCCCCAGTGGCGGGCTCGCGCTCCAGATCGGCTTCGGGGCCGGCCTCGTCTATGCCGCCCAGGTCGTCGTGCTGCCCTGAGCACCCCAGCCGGGCAGTTCTCGCACTCCCGCCGGTCCCGACGGGTCATTCGGGCCACGGAACGACATCGCCACACCAACCACAAGGAGTAGACAGATGGCTCAGTCCGAGCAGGAGATCCTCGAGGGTCTTGCCGAGATCGTCAACGAGGAGACCGGTCTCGACACCGCGTCCGTCGAGATGGACAAGTCCTTCACCGAGGACCTCGACATCGACTCCCTCTCGATGATGACGATCGTCGTCAACGCCGAGGAGAAGTTCGGCGTGCGCATCCCGGACAGCGAGGTCAAGAACCTCAAGACCGTCCGCGACGCCGTCACCTACATCGCCGGCGCCCAGTCCTGATCCTCCGGTCGGCGCCCGGATCCCGGGCGCCGACCGAGGGCATCGTTGCCGGCACCGCGGCACCCGCTCGATACCCCTCGCACCACCACCATCGACCCAGAGGAGCACGTCACCATGACGTCCAATCGCAACCGACGCGTCGTGGTCACCGGCCTCGGTGCCACCACGCCCCTCGGCGGCACCGCCACGGAGACGTGGGAGGCGCTGCTCGCCGGCCGGTCCGGCGCCCGCCCCATGGACTTCGACTGGGTCGCCAAGTACGAGCTCCCGGTCACGTTCGCCGCGACCATCGCCACCAGGCCCGACGAGGTCCTGACCAAGGTCGAGACCCGCCGCCTCGACCCCTCGAGCCAGTACGCCCTCATCGCCGCCCGTGAGGCGTGGGCCGACGCCGGCAAGCCCGAGGTCGACCCCGAGCGCCTCGGCGCGGCCATCGGCTCCGGCATCGGCGGCGTCTGGACCCTGCTCGACCAGTGGGACAACCTCCGCGAGAAGGGCCCCCGCCGGGTCTACCCGCTGGCCGTGCCCATGCTCATGCCCAACGGTCCCGCGGCCGCCGTCTCCCTCGACCTCGGCGCGCGCGCCGGGGCGCACACGACGGTCAGCGCCTGTGCGTCGGGCGCCGAGAGCATGGGCTACGCGATCGACATGATCCGCACCGGGCGAGCCGACGTCGTCGTCGCCGGCGGCACCGAGGCCGCCGTGCACGCGCTGCCCATCGCCGGCTTCGCCGCCATGCAGGCGCTCTCGACGCGCAACGACGAGCCGGAGAAGGCCTCGCGCCCCTACGACACCGGCCGTGACGGCTTCGTCCTCGGCGAGGGTGCCGCCGTCATCGTCCTCGAGTCCGAGGAGCACGCTCGTGCCCGTGGCGCGCGCATCTACGCCGAGCTCGCGAGCGTCGGCATGTCCGCCGACGCCCACCACATCACCGCTCCCGAGCCCAACGGCTCAGGCGCCTCCCGCGCGATGCTGCATGCCGTCGAGGGCGCCGACCTGACCCCGTCCGACATCGTGCACATCAACGCGCACGCCACCTCGACCCCGGTCGGCGACGTGGCCGAGTACAACGCGATCAAGCGTGCCTTCGGCGACCACACCGAGAACATGTCGGTCACTGCGACGAAGTCCATGACCGGGCACCTGCTCGGCGCGGCCGGCGCGCTCGAGGCGGTCATCACGATCCAGTCGATCCACAACCGGCTCGTGCCGGCGACGATCAACCTGGACGACCAGGACCCGGAGATCCCGCTCAACGTCGTCACGGGTCAGGCGCAGCAGCTGCCCGCCGGCGACATCGCGGCCCTGAACAACTCGTTCGGCTTCGGCGGCCACAACGTCGCGCTGGCCGTCCGCAGCATCTGAAGCAAGCGCCTCACACCGGCGCGTCGCCCAACGGGCACGACGAGGGCCCGGGAGCACGAACCTCCCGGGCCCTCGTCGCACGCCGCGGTCGGCGCACGGCAGACCGACGGACGAGACGTCGCGGACTCAGCCGACCTTGTGCAGCCAGCGCACGGCGGCACCGTCGCTGGCGTAACGGAACACCTCGAGCTCCTCGTCCCAGGGCACACCGAGAAGCAGGTCCAGCTCGTCCTGCAGCGCTTCGGCGTCACCCCGCGTGCGCAGGATCGCCTCGCGCAGACGGTCCTCCTGCACCACGGCGTCGCCCGACGCGGAGGTCATGGCGTGGTGGATGCCGAGACTCGGCGTGTAGGACCACCGTGACCCGTCACAGCCCGGGGACGGGTCCTCGGTGACCTCGTAGCGCAGGCCGTCCCAGCCGCGCAGGGCGCTGGCCAGCGCCGCCCCCGTCCCGGGTGCGCCGGACCAGGAGAGCTCGGTGCGCACCAACCGGGGCGCGGCCGGCTGCGGGATCCAGTCGAGAGCCACGCGCTGGTCGAGGACGGCCTCGACGGCCCACGTGATGTGTGGGCACAGCGCCGCTGGGGCCCCGTGTACGAACAGGACCCCACGTGTCGTGATGCGCGGCATCGCCACAGACATCCGAACCTCCTGAAGTTGCAGGGACGTCTTCCCCAACGCCTGCTGTTCGGAGTTCCGGTGGTCTGCTCGGTGTGCCGGTCGCGCGTGCTCGACGGCGAGCACCCGCTCATTGTGCACCATCGGACACAACGGCACCAGCAGTCCCACGGGTCAATATGCCCGAAATCCGCCATGCGCAGCCGAGCAGGGAGGTGCGCGGTGACCGCGGTGGCTCAGCCGGTGGCCGGGACGCCCGGGTGGAGGAAGACGTCGTCGCCCCGCAGCTCGACCCGGTGGGTGCGCACCGGTTTCGTCGCCGGCAGGCACATCGGCCGGCCGTCAGCCAGGCAGAAACGCGTCGCGTGCAGCGGGCACTCCACCTCGCCGGCCTCGACCCAGCCCTCGGCGAGCGACGCGTCCTCGTGCGAGCAGGTGTCGTCGAGCGCGTAGTACGTCCCGTCGTCGTCGCGGAAGAGGGAGATCGGCTCCTCGGTTCCCGTGAGCGCCATGTCGAGCACGAGCGCCTCACCGGGTTCCACGTCGTCGACCGCCGCCACCCTGATGCCGTCGCTCATGCTCTCTCCATGTCACGCTCGAGGTCGTCGGTCCTCCGCGAGCCTAGAGGGTGGGGAATGTGGTCCAGCCAGGTGGCAGGCGCCGAGGCGCGAGGCGACCAGGACGCAGGGACCGCCCCCGACGCAGCTAGACTCCGAGCCGACCTCGTCCCGCCACGGCGGATGCGGTCGCGGGGCAGTAGCTCAGCCGGTCAGAGCAGCGGACTCATAATCCGTCGGTCCAGGGTTCAAGCCCCTGCTGCCCCACCACACGTTTGCGCAGATCAGCCTGCATCGGTGGCGTGTGGCAGCCCCTCCTTCGGTTGTCTGCCGCACCGCCTTCACGATCGCTCCCGCGGCGATCGCAAGGGAGGCTGCGGTGTGGCGCAGGTCGTGGGGTTTGACGTTGACGAGGCCGGCTTCTCGCTCGGCGTTGTCAGCCGGACGCCTGCTCCAGAGGACCTGAGCGCACCGGCCCGGTGGCTGGAGTGCCCTGGTTCTCGACGACGCGGAACTCGACGATGTAGTTCGAGGGATTCGCGAAGACGTCGCGGTAGCGGGTGTCCTGGGGGATCTCGCAGCCGGCGCCGACGCCCTGGATCCACTGGTCGCCGGTGCCCAGGTCGACGACCTCGGCACCGGCGCGGGTGAGGATCCGGCTGGCGATGCTGTCGCCGTCATTCGGCGAGTTGTTCTCCCAGACGAAGCAGATGGCCGGTTCCACGTTGCGGTCCTCGAGCTCGAGCTGAGCCTGGCCTCCGTTGGTCCAGGTGGCACGGAGGTGGGTGCCGTCCGGCGCCGTGCTGAGGGCGTGGATGGCCGTCGCGGAGGCCGCCACTACGGGCGCAGCGATCAACCCGCCCGCAAGGGCGAGGAGTGGGGTGATGCGTCGTCGGTGAGTGCGCATGACGTTCCTCCTGGGTGTCGGCCGGCGCTAGGAGACCAGGACGTGGGCGGTGGCGATCCCGGCGAGGTCGTTGGTGAGCCAGTTCCGGAACTCGTAGGTGATGGTGTGGGTGCCGACCGATTGTGGGGTCAGGATGAGGTCGAACCGCTCAGCGGTGGTGGTCGTCAGCACGTTGCCGGGCACCGGAGTCGGAACTGGCAGCGGCTCGCCGTCGGTCATGTGCAGCACCGCGGCCAGGGCCGCGGGAAAGCGCACGACGTTGATGAAGTAGGCGCCGGTGACGTGCCGCAGCAGGACGCGCTGCCCGACGCGGGCCCGCACCGTGGTCTTGGGGCTGCGCAGCGACTGCGGCGCGTCGACCCCGTTGACAGTGAAGTAGCGGGGCCGGAACCGGTTGAGCCGCGTGCCCTCGGCGATCGCGTTCTTCTCCCCACTGGCATGGTTGTAGGTGCGCCAGAACGGGTCGACGTCGTAGGTCCCCCACATCGCCTCCACGTCGTACGTCGGCCCGCCCACGTAGAGCTGTCCTGGGCCCGTTGGCGGGTCGATCACGAGGAAGCCGAACATGCCCATCTGCACGTGCAGGGGCGCGTTGCGGTGGCAATGGTAGAAGAACGTCCCGGCCCGGGAGGCGCGCCACTGATAGGTGTAGTGGCTGTTGACGGTGAAGGAGGTGTCCGGCACCCCGTCGTTGAAGGTGGACGGCTCGATGCCGTGGTGGTGGATCGTGTGCACGTTGATCGCGGGCTCCAGCGTGGTGTGCACCACCTGCCCCTGCCGGACTCGGATCGGCGTGGCTGGGAACGGTTTGTCGTCCTGCGGGTCCTTGAACGACCAGTACTCCACCTCGTTGCCGTCGGCGAAGACGAGCTTGTCGTTGAAGACCTTGCGCACAAAGGCCACGTCCGAACGGACGAAACCGGGCGTCGCCGGGCTGGCCTCGGGGCGGTTGTGACCGAAGTGGACGGCCTGGGTGAGGTCGGCCGGGCGGTTCTGGTCGATGGGCGTGAGACTGCCGGACATCGAACGCCTCCTGTGCTGGTTCAGTGATACGGCGAGGGGGATGGGTTGCCGGCTGGTACGGCGTGTGCCGGCGATGGCGGCGGTCAGGTGAGGTTCATCTCCGAGACCATTCCCGAGGGGTAGTGGCCGCCGCTGGCGGTCTCCGCCATCTCGATGTGGTCGTGCACGACGTACTTCTGCCCCCGGTTGACCATGGGGAGTGAGTCGGGCGGCGCCTCAAGGGGGACCAGGACGTCGACGGCCGAGGCCGGGGGAACGCGCACGGTGTCCTTGAAGGCACCGATCAGCCACGGGGTGTCCGGGTGCGACAGCACCCAGAAGTGGTTGCCGTGCAGGTGGACCGACCGGGGCGCCCGTCCGGTGTTGATCATCCGGACCAGGGTTGAGTCTCCGGGCTGGCCGAGGCCACCGGCTCGCCCGGTGATGTTGGTGAACGGGTCTTCCACCGCGAGCATGCCGCTCAAGCCGTTAATGAGGAAGTACTCCGGCTCCGGGTCGCTGGGCAGGCTGACCCGCCCACCGGCGAGGTCGTATGCCGTGGTCGGATTCAGCTCGCTGAACAGCCACGTCCGCTCCTGCACGACGAGCGCCGGCAGGGCGGGTGGTGCCCCCACCCCGAAGAGCGGTTGACGGCGGGCTCGTGTCCGGACACCTGGGAAGAGCGCGTCGACGGAGGTGCGTGCGGCGGTGCGCGGGAGGACGACCAGCGGCCCGGTGGCACCGAGCGCCTGACCGGTGGCGACGCTGCCGTTGACCGTGCCGACGTAATGGTGGGTGCCAGGACTCGACGGTGCCGTGAAGGTCACCATCCGGGTGTCGCCGACGGCTATCGGTGCAGTGGCCACTCCCGCGAACCCGGGCGCCGCCGGCACCGCGAAGCCCGTCGGCAGCGTCGACTTGTTCGTGATCGTCAGGTTGATCGTGTCGCCGGTCTGCACCTCCAGCTGCCCGCTCGGCAGCTCGAGCCGATCAGCGGTGCTGCCGAACCCGACGAACGGCACGACCAGCCCGTCGATCATCGTCCGGCTGCCGTTGAGGACGAACAGGCCGGCGTTGACCACGTCCGCCGCCGCTCGCACCGCGGACCCCAAGACGAACGAACCACCTGCCCCCAAGGCGACCGCACCCAGCGCGGCGTTCAGGACCGTTCTGCGAGACGTCGCTGCCTTTGCCTTCTCCATGCCTGACCCCCTTGACCATTCCATGGTCGGCGCCTGGACGACGTGATTCGACCACCACGTTGGGGAGTAGCGGACCCGAAGATTGGGGGTGAGCAGTCATCCCACTTCGTCGACGCCGGTCTCTCTCACCTGCTAGTCATCGCCGACCCGGCGGCGGCTCGGGTGAGGTTGAACGCGATGACAGCCACACGAGCCAGGCCGCGTTCGCGGTGAACTTCCCGGACGGCAGGTGCGCCAGGGCTGCCGCCTCAGCTGCGGACGAGTGGGCTCGTGCGCTGACATCGGGGGAAAGATTGCGATTCCCACGCATGGCGGGAGCCGAAGACTCAAGATGAGTACCGGGTCTCCGGCGGGGGTCGAGGCCTTGGGTGACGCAGTCGGGGGGGCCGATGGGGACTGTCATGCTGGTGCGCTGGGCCCGTGCCGGCGTGCTGTCATCCATCGTCCTGGCCGCCACGACTGCAGCCCACGGCGCGGCCGGCGGCGACGCGCCGAAGGTGTCGATGCTGCTGCCGGTGGGCGCCATGCTCACCGTGGCCGCAGCATCTCTCCTGGGACAGGTCCCTTCTGCACGAAGGATCGCCGCACTCCTGCTGAGTGGCCAAGCGGCGCTACATGCCGTGCTCGAGCTGATCAGCGGCCCCGCCTCCAGCGCCGGCATGCCGGGGCACGCCCAAACTCGCTCGGGCACTGAACTGGTCCAGATGGTCTGGACCAGCCCACATCCAGGGATGCTCGCGGCCCACGTCGTGGCGGCCCTTGTCATCGGTGTGTGGCTGACGTCGGGTGAGCGAGCCGCATGGGCTTTGGCTGCGATGGCAACAGGCTCGCCCAGAACCGCGTGGTCGAAAGTGCGAGACGCGCTCTGCGAGCGGACAGCTCGAGCCGTCCTTCTCGGGAGATCGAGGGCGGCCTGCAGATGGGGAGGACAGCTCGCACCAGAACTGCTCGAGGCGATCGGTGCGGTGGTGTCTCGACGGGGCCCGCCGGCGCTGGGTGTCGCCTGACCCCGTCGATCCTCACGCCTGTCGCGAGGAGGCTACGGCGTTCATCGAATGGCACCACCCACCACTTCCAGCACTTTCGTCAGAATCGAGTCTTCTCATGTCTCAGAGTTCGCGCACGGCCGTGCGCCCCATTCTCCGCCGCACCCTGACTGGGTTGGGGATCGCCATCGCTGTCCCGCTCGTCCTGCCCGCCATCGCCTCGGCCCACGTCACGATTCAGCCCGGGACCGCCGAAGGAGGCGGCTTCTCGGTCATCGCGGTTCGAGTCCCCAACGAGCGCGACGACGCCAGCACGACCCAGTTGCGCCTGACCCTCCCGGCCGAGCAACCGATCGGCTCCGTACAGACCACAGACATGCCCGGCTGGAAGGTCAGCACCTCCACCAGAAAGCTTCCCCAGCCCGTTGACGTCGATGGCACCAAGATCGACACGGTGGTCGCCCAGGTCACGTGGACGTCCACGGGCAACGCCGGTATACGGCCAGGCCAGTACAAGGACTTCAACCTCAGCCTGGGGCCGCTGCCCGCGTCTGGTGACCTCGTGTTCCGAGCCGTGCAGACCTACTCCGACGGTGCGCAAGTGAACTGGAACGAGGTCTCGGCCGACAAGTCCGTCGAACCGGAGCACCCGGCGCCGACTTTGGCCATCACGCCGGCAGCTGCGGAACCAGTCGCCAGCCCGAGCGCGTCAGCACCCGCGGCGGGGAGCGTCACGACCAACACGGCAGGTGCCGAGGCGCCGGCGTCCGCGGCGGGAACGGCGCAGGTGACCACGTCACGTTCCGGGCCGGCCGTCGCTCTCTCGACTGCGGCGTTGGTGTTCTCGCTACTCGCGGTGGCCTTGGCCTGGCGACGCGGCCGCTCAACGCGCACGGCAGTCCCGATCTCCGCGGCGCGAGCCGAGCAGGACTCCCACGCCTGACGAAGCGGTGAGGTGCCGTCGAGACGGATCCACACCGCGGCCATTACCCCGCATCGAGCAAGGAGGATCCCATGTCGTGGCCTCGACGGATCACGCGCCTCTGGCTCCTCGCCGTCGTGCTGGCAGTCTCTGGCGTCGGCCTCGCAGCGCCGGCCTGGGCGCACGCAGAACTGGTCAAGAGCAGTCCCGCCGACGGCGCGCGGCTCGAGACCGGGCCGGCCCAGGTCGAGCTGACGTTCACCGAGTCCGTCAACCTGGTCGACCAGGGTCTGCGCCTGCTCGACAGCAGCGGATCCACCGTCGCCACCCCTCAGCCCGTCGTATCGGGACACACCGTCACGTGGCCGATGCCGGCGACACTGGCCAAGGGCGCGTACGTCGCCACGTGGCGGGTGGTGTCCTCGGATGGGCACCCGGTGAACGGCGCGTTCTCCTTCGGCATAGGCACGGCCGCCAGCCCCGTCGCGAGCGCCACGGGCGCTTCCGCGGCGTCGACGGCTCCGCTTGCCGTGACCGCGACGCGACTCGCTGGCTACCTCGCCCTCGCGGCGTTCGCCGGCGTGGCCGCATTCGTGCTCTGGTGCGCCCCCAGCACCCGGTTTGATCCGGCGTTGCAGCGGCTGTCACGCTTCGGACTCATCGGCGGTGGCGTCGCAACCGTGGCGAGTCTGCTCGTACAAGGGCCCTACAGCGCCGGGGTTCCGATGGCCCAGCTCTTGGACTTCCAACTGCTGCAGGGCACGTTGGCGACGACATTCGGTCTAGCGATGGTCTGGCGGCTCGCCCTGTACGCGGGCCTTGCCGCACTGGCATGGCAGCTGCCGCGGATCACCACCACTCCACGGCGTTGGCTGGTGCCGGCCGTCGTTGTCGGGGTCGCGGTCACGGTCGCCGCATCGGGGCACGGTTCAGCCTCCGGCTCGGCAGTCGATGTCGCCGTCGTGACGCTTCACGCCCTCACGGCGGCTGTCTGGGTTGGAGGACTGGCCGCCCTGGCGTTCGTCGGGCGATCCGTCGAGCGCCGGGCGCTGGTGGAGTTCTCACGCGTCGCCATGGTCTGCGTGCTCTGCCTGGTGGCCACCGGCGTCGTCAACTCCGTTCGGCACGTGCATGCGTTGGAGCAGCTCTTCCTGACGCGGTACGGCCTGCTGCTGCTTGGCAAGCTCCTGTTGGTCGCTGCCGCGCTCGCTGCTGCTGCCCTGTCGCGAAGGGACGTGGGAAGACGGCGAACGCCTCTGGTCTCGGTGCGTGCCGAGGTCGGGTTGACCGTGGCGGCGCTGGGCATGACCGCCCTTTTGAGCATGACCACCCCACCCCCCTCCGTGGCCGCCGCCAGCAGTCCGCAAGCTGTCGGCACGACTCCGGTCGACGCGAACCGACAGATCCAGATCCCGCTGGGCAACGGACGTTCCGCAGTGCTCGCTGTCCTGCCGGCGACCACCCGTGGGAGCACGCTTCGGGTGCTCGTCACTAACAGCGGCGGTCCCCCCATGAGCATCGCCCGCGTCAGCCTCAAGCTCAGCAACCCCGCCCGAGGCGTCGGAGCGATCTCAGTGCGCCTGGCCGAGCGAGCCGGGATGTGGGAGGGGCGCTACCGATTCCCGCTGAGCGGGACCTGGCGTGCGACCTTGACGGTCGAGGACCGCAGCCTGGACGCCGTCGTGTCCGCCGGAGAGGTCGTCATCGTCAACTGAGACAGCACGATGTGGCGGGACGGGCAGCACCTGCTGGCCCTCGTTCTGAGCGTAGTACGCCCCTTCGAACACGGCCGGTGGGGACATCGCCGCGGTATGCGTCGAGGCGGCGGTGGTTGAACCAGTCGACCCACAGGGCTGCGGAGGAGCTCATCGCGGCTCGGTCGGCGTACGCAGCCCTGCAGGAGCGGCAGGTCATCGAGGACCGGGTTCACGGCTCCGTCCTCCAGGAGCTGTTTGCCGCAGCGTTGCTCCTGGACGCAGCCGCGGGCGTCGGGGGCGACGTGCTGGCTCGCCTCGAGGAGGCCAACACGTACGTGCGGGTGGCCCTGAGCGTGATTGGCTCAGCTCTCCTGGCTCACCATGCGGGCCTCCGACTCGGGCCCCGCATCGACGGGTGCGATGTCCTCCCGTCGAGACCGACTCTTCCGCTCAAAGCACCGCTGCGCACTGACGATTGAAGAATCGTGTATGTGGTCTAGTGAGCCACGACGAAGCTGCGAAGCGCGGCTCGCCGCCTGCGCAGGCTGCCGATCACCAGGCGTTGGCGTCGGAGCAGCAGGCGCCGCTCCGGGTTTGTGACGAGGCGGCCGCCCAACGGCACCAGCAGGGGCAGGTGGCGCAGACGGTCCTCGGTGGCGCTCAACGCGCCGATGAGCTCTCGGATGCTCATTGAGGACAGCTGCTTCCTCGACTCCTCGACGGGTGCGGACAGGTTCGGCGCATACGTCATGCGGTGCCTCCAGTGCCATAACGGTCACAGCCGGCGCACGTCCTGAACCAGAGGCCTGTTGCCCGACCGGGGCGACCTCCGGGGCGCTGGCTCGTGACCGCGAAACTACGGCGTCGGGACCAGGCGGCACAGGGACCTAGGTCCCGAACCGGGCACGCGATTCACGGGACGCATGACGACAGCCCTGATCGGGGTGAGCGCCTCACGGTCCATCGAGCACCGCCCGGCGACCAGGAGCGGGTCGAGGCGACGGGTGGCCACCGCAACTGGCTCGGACGATGAGCTCGGTGTCGAACACGACGCGCTGAGGGCTTGGCCTGGTCCCGGCGATCAGGGCTTGGAGCGTCCGCATCGCTGCCACGCCGACATCGTGAGCCGGGACGGAGATCATCGTGAGGGGAGGATCGACGAGCGCCGCGGCGGGCAGATCCGGGTAGCCGATGACGGCGAGTTCTCCCGGAACCTCCAGCCCCCTTCCCCGGGCTTCCTGCACGACGCCCAGCGTGAGTTCATCGCCTGTGGCGAAGACGGCGGAGCACGGAGCGGGGCCGTCGAGGAGGCGAGCTATCCCCTTTCGACCCGCCTCCAGGGTGAACTCCTCCATTTCGGCAACGAGCGGATGGCCGCCGGCCTCTGACAGCGCCCGCAGGTAACCCCGGTGGATCTCACTCACGTTCGGCCACGACAGCGGCGCGGTGACGAGGCCGATCCGTTCGTGCCCGTGTTCCACGAGGTGACGCGTCGCCAGGTAGCCGGCCCGGTCCCCGTTGAGGACAACGGAAAAGCCCTTCCGGTCAGGCTGGTCGACATAAACGATCGGCGGCATGGGGCTGCGGCGGCGGCTTCGGTCCCGTCCCGTCTCGTCTTCGACGCCTCCGGCCGATACCGCGATGATCCCGTCCACCCCTCGCGCCACCAGCCGGCGAATGGTCGCCGTGGCCAGAGCCGGTGAGTCCTGAGTGTCGGCGAGCAAGACGAGCGTTCCTCGTTCGGCTGCGACGTCTTCGACACCACGCAGGAGGGACAAGTAGAACGGGTCCAAAGCGGCGATCAGCACGGCGATGGTGTTCGAGACCAGCCGGGGTGCGCCATGGGCAAGCCGGTCAGCGCTCGCCGGAAGGACGACGGTCCCGACCCCGTGGCGCGTCTGAACCAACCCGTCCGTCTGGAGACGCGCGTATGCCGCCCGCACGGTGTTGACGTTCGTTCCCAGCCGATCGGCTAGCGCGCGGACAGAGGGAAGTTGGGCTCCCGGCTCGAGCTCACCGCGCGGTCCCGACGTCCTCCCGACGCGCCGCAACCCTTTCGGATGCTGGCGAGGGGCCCCGGTCGCGCGCGGCGTGGCGGTCCATGAACTCGACCTCACAAATAGGCCCTCATCACCAAGGAGGATCATCATGAAGCGCCTCATCGCCTCGGTTCTTGCCGGCACCGCAGTCGGCGTCTCGGCCGTCGCGCAATCACCTCCGGCGGCCGCTGAGGTCGCCCGGCATGCCGGGCACCGCAGCGCTGATGTCACGTTCACCAAGTGGGTGACCAGCCAACCCGCCGGACCGTCAACGCTGGCCGGGGCTTCCATGACCGGGCGGGTCGGTGGCGATGTCGGACGCGGCGCCTTCGTGGGGGCGATCACGCGGGACGACACCACATCGAAGCCGGGCTTCTGGCTCGCCCAAGCGCTCTACGGAGCCAACGGGACCAAGCACTCCTTCGTCGCCTACAACTTCATCACGGAGAACGACACGACGAAGCCAGTCACCGCAACGATCAGCGGCATCGTCATCGGGGGGTGGATGACCGGCGCGCGCGTGAGAGGGCAATACACGCAGCGAGACCCGTGCCCGGTCCCGACACCGGGCAACGTGTTCGGCCGAGTCTGCTTCCAGGGGACACTTCATCTCCGGCTGGCCCATGACACGCCCGAGGACTGAGCCGGCTCTTGTCCCGGCGGCCGGATCAGCACCGCGCTCCCCCGCTCGGACCAGCCCCTTCCCTCCATACCTGCGCGGCGCCTCCGGACGACCTGAACGTTCGAGGGTGGTGGCCGCGGCTTCGGATACAGATCGTGGCGATCGTCGTGCCCCTGCTTCTGGCCTTCACTCCTTCTGTATCCCAGGTCCTGAATCCGGATGGAGCCGATTTCACCGCCGAGACCGAACTCCGCTGGCTCGCCGCCTTGATCGCCTCATCAGGCTGGTTGCCGTGGCCGATTGGGCCTAGAGGAGCAGGCCTACCGCATCGGGGTCCCCGTGGAGTGGCACGAGGGTCAGGTCCTCGACGTCGATGAACTGGCCCGGCATCCCGACTACCGCGGCCCGCACATCATCGAGGTGGGACAACGGATCGCCGACCACGGCACTTTGACCGCCCGGGTGGTCGGCCACGCCGTCGCCACGGGCCACGAAGACCCCGACGACCTGAAGAAGGTATGGCACCACATCGCGCGGTTCGGCCAGCCGTTGCGCCAGTGACTCACCTCGGGACGAGCCCCGCGACGGGTCGCGGAGTATCCGCTGATGCGGACACGGCACAGAGGGGAGCCAGATCCGGGCGCTGACGGCGCCGGCCTAGCCCCTCCCCGCCCACCCGGCGCCGGGTGCCGCGTCGGTCAGCATGGCCAGGGCGATCGCTTCCACGATCATCAGGCCGTCCTGGACCACTTCCCACTGCTTGCTGATCGTCCCGTCGTTCTCGAGAACGGCGGCGATCACCGCCGCGACGTCGGCTCGCGGGATGTCACCCTCCGGGACGTCTCGCCCGATGAGGACCCGGAGCCGGCCCGGGTCGTCGGTCAGCCACCCGGGCCGCAGGATCGTCCAGTCGAGGCCGCTGGCCCGCAGCGCCGCGTCGGCCTCGCGCTTCGCCTCGATGTAGGCGCGCCACACCGGTGACGCATCCGCGGGAACCGGGTCGTCGACGGCAATCGCCGAGACCTGCACGAAGCGTCGAATACGAGCGCGCTTGGCCCCGTCGATGGACTTCAGCGAACCCTCGAAATCGACCGTGCGCTTGCGCTCGACCTTGCCGTCGGGGCCGGCTCCAGCGGCGAACACCACGGCCTGGCACCCGCCGAAGGCGCGCGCGAAGTCCTCCGCCGTCGACTTCTCGATGTCGAGCAGGCGGACCTCGGCGCCCAGGTCCTCGAGCTGCGGGCGGTGGGCCTCGTTTCGGACGAGCGCGACCGGCGTGTGGCCGGCCCGAACCAGCAGGGGATGGAGGTGGCGGGCGACTTTCCCGTGGCCCCCGACGACAGCGACTCTGGCCATTCATCCACCGTACGTGTCGCGGGCCTCCGGAAGAACCCGTGAATAGGGGGATGTTCCAGGCCCCACGCACCGGAGGGCCAGGTCAGGGGCTCCTCAAAGGAGCACGACCCCGCAGCGCAACCACGGGGCTCGGCTATCGCGTCGTGTCCCCACCTGCCTGAGGTAGCTCGCGCTACAGCAGGAGGTCGAAGATCCGGATGGCGCGGTCCCAGTGCTCGGTCTGCGGGTTCTTCAGGGCCGGCTCGAGGATCGGGAACGTCCGCGCGAGGGCGACGCCAAGCCCGCCCGCGACCAACGGGAGCTTCGCCTGGGCCTCGTCGCTGTAGGTCACATCAAGCGGCGGCCGCCGGGTGATCTGCTCGAGGATCGCCTCCAGCGACACCTCCTGATCGATCGCCTTGAAGGCGTGGATCGACTCCTGAAGGCCCTTGGTGATCGGCAGGTCCTGCGGCTCGATGATGTCGCGGCCGTTCGCCTTCGCGTTCGCCTGCCCGCGCAGCAGCAGGTCGTAGATCTTGTCGTTCACGAAGTCGTTGAAGCGGCGCAAGTCGTCCTTGTCCACGTCGAGACCAGCAGCCGCACGGAAGAAACGTTCGAAGCGGGCGACGCCGAAGAGCTCCATCGTCGGTCCTCCTGTGGTCTCGACCGCCCCAGCCTAGCGCCCGCGGCACACGGGACATCCCGGATACGCATATGTCAGACCCGCCGGGCGACCGGGGAACCGGGGTGGTTCAGGGCGCCCGGGGAACCGTTCATGCGCCGGTTTTGCCGTCAATCCCCTCGCGAAGCAGATCGACATGCCCACAGTGTTGCGCGTACTCGGTGATCATCCGCAGAACCAGCCAGCGCAGGTCGACGTCCTCGTACCAGTCCAACGGCCGCGCCGTGTCATCGAGGTCGTGGGCGGCGACGATCCCGCGGGACACCGCGCACTCCGCTCGCCACGTGCGCAGGTCTGCTCCGAAGTCCGCGTCCGCCGGCGGGTTGAAGTCGAGATCCGGGTTGTCTTCGGTGAAGAAGAGGAACGGCACGTCGCGCCGTTCGAAATTCTGCTGGAACCACCATCGCTCGACGCCGGCGAGGTGTCGCACCATCCCGTGTAACGACATCGTCGACGGCGGCATCGAAGGAGTACGGGCCTGCTCGGCGCTGAGGCCTCGGCACTTCATCTCCACCGTCGCCCGGTAGTACTCGAGGTAGGCCGTGAGCGCCGCCCGCTCTCCGGCCACCCGAGGGATCCGTGGGCGGTCGTCATCGGACCACTCCGGCGCAAAGGCGCCGTCGGTCAGGCCGGACTCCGAATGGCTCTCACCCCGTGGGGCGTGGTCAACCATGCCCAGCACACTGCCACGCAAAGGTTTCTCTCTCGTGGAAGATCCGTCCCCCGATGTGTTGCGCAAACACGCTCCGAGCGGCGGATGCGCGCGCTCTACCCGTGGAAGGGCTCCGGGAGCTCGTCCGGGAAGCCGTATGCCGGTCTCCTCACGCAGCTCGCGGCACGCAGCCTCACAGGCACTCTCGTCGTTCTCGATCCCGCGGCCGATCGTGAACCAGTGCGCACGGCCGGCTTGATCTTCCCCTCGAAGCAAGAGCACTCGTCCGTCCGCGGCACCAGGTGCCCGGCGGAGTTGCCGATGGCGCCCGCGACCGCGACCTGGCCGAGCGCGTGTTTCTCCGCGCTATCGGTCGCCTGAGACCTGCCGCGGTCTTGAGTGAAACGAAGGTCGCCGAACATCGCTCCCAAGAGCGGCTGCCACGCCTGGTCGCGCGGCTCTCACAGGGGTTGCGCCGCCCGGGCCCCGCCGGGCAGGAGAGGGCGTGGCCGGAGCGGGTCTGGGCGATGGAGGGCTGCGAGCCAGCCAGCGGCCCTGATGGATCGCCCGCCTGCTGACGCGCGTTGAGGGCGTAGCACTCATAGAGCAGAACCGCCCCGATCCACCAACGTCTTCAGCGCGGGAGGTTGCGCTGGCACTACTTCTATGAGCCGCCGCTGTCGGACTTGAGCGTGTCGAGTCGCCAGCCGCAGCAGCTCGGGCCGGTGGGTGGTCATGACGACGGTGCGGCCCGCCATGAGTCGCTCGAGCGCGGTCACCACGGCCTTCTCCGCTTCCGGGTCGAGTCCCGCGGTTGGCTCGTCGAGTAGGACGACCGGGGTGTCGGCCAGTAGGGCACGGGCGATCCCGACCCGCTGGCGCTGTCCCCCAGACAGTCCGATGCCGCCTTCGCCGATGGGGGCATCCAGTCCCAGGGCGAGCTCGGATGCGAAGTCCGAGACCATCGCCGCGTCGGCAACCCGTCGGATATCGGCCTCGGAGGCGTCCGGGCGCGTGAGGCGCAGGTTCTCGCGCAAGGTGCCGCTGAACAAGAACGTGTCCTGCAGGACAACGGACACGACCCGACGCCGCTGAGCGTCGGCGAGCTGGGCCAGCGGCACGCCGTCGAGGCAGACCTGTCCCCGGTCTGGTTCGTAGAGACCGGCCAGCAGCGCCAGCAACGACGATTTGCCCGCACCGTTCGGCCCCTGCAGTACGAGCCGCTCCCCTGGGCCGATCTCCAGGTCCACGTCTCGCAGCGCGATGCGGTCGCCGTACCCGAACGTCACGCCACGCAGTGTGATGCGCCCCGTCGACGGCGGTGTGGGAGGCTCGAGCCCGGTGGGCGCTTGCGGCGGCCCCACGGCGGCCCTTCGTGGCTGGTCGAGGATCTCCGAGACCCGCTCGGCTGAGGCAGCAGCGGTCGTGAGGGTGATCGACAGGCGTGAGAGTGCCCGCAGCGGCCGGAGCATGTCTCGCAGATAAGCCAGCACGACCACGAGCAGGCCCACGGTCCACCAGCCGTTGAGCGCGCCGTACCCGCCGACCAGCAGCACAGCGGCTGTTCCCACTGCGGCCGCGCCTTCGAGGAGCGGCGTGAACCGGGCCCGCAGGTCGACGCTGCGCAGGCCCGACTGGAGAGTTGCCTCGTTGCGCTTGGCGAACCTTGCCTGGTGTACGGCCTGGCTGCCCGTCGCGTGCACGGTGCGCATGCCGGTGAGTACCTCTGCCGTGAGGCCGGCGAGGAGCCCCTCGGCGCGCCGCCGCTGCCGACTCGCCTCCCGGGTCAGTCGCGTGTAGCGCGCCGCGGTGGCGAAGACCACGGGGGCGGCCACGCACGCGACCAAGCCAAGCCGCCAGTCCACCAGCAGCATCGCTGCTGCGTAACCGGTGAGGGTGATGACGCCGGGGATGAGTGTGCTGAACACGTCCACGAGGCCGTCTTCGATGCGGTCGGTGTCGGTCACCACGCGACTGGTCAGCTCTCCGACGGCGTGGCGGTCGTGGAAGGGCATGGGCAGTGCCTGCACGACGGCGAAGACGTCCCGGCGGACCGCCGAGGTGATGCGCTCACCGGCGCTGTTCATCACGCGGTCACCGAGGTAGTCGAAGGCCCCGGACATCAGCGCGATGAGAAGCGCGGCCACGCTGGCGCAGACCAGCAGCACCAGGGGCCGGTCGGCCAGTGGGGCGGCCAGGGCCCCGACCGCTCCCGTCGGGCGGTGGTGGCCGAGCACGCCATCGATGACAACGGCCAGCGGCCAGGGCTGTGCCAGGTCAGCCGCCAGCTCCGCGATCCGTAGCCCGATGCCGCAGGTCAGCCGGCCCCGGTGCGGGCGGCCGTAGGCGCGGAAGCGCCACAGCTGCGCGAGCAGGCCCGAGCCGTCGACGGCATACCTCATCGGCGTGCGGCGTCCCGCAAGGCCGCGTTGCTGTGCCCGACCACGATGCCACGAGCCGCGAAAGCGGCCTCGACGGCGGAGACCCCGGACGGGTCCCCGGGGTGGCGCTGCGCCTGCTCGAGCAGCGCCGCCAGGACGGCCGAGAAGTAGCGGCGCCGACGCAGCATGTGCTCCCGTTCGGCCGCGTCCTGGCTCAGGCTCTCCTCCCCCAGGTGCATCAGCGCGCGCAGCAACGCGGAGTCGAAGGCGTGCTCGGCGAGACCTTGCTCCTGCCAGGCGAACCTGGCCGACCACAGGGCGGTGGCCCAGACGGTTCCGTCCGAGTGCGGGTCCACGTCGCGCCCGCCGCGGAAACCGGCCATCGTCAGCGGCGTGTCGAGGCGACGACGCCGTGGGGCGGCGACCGACCGATCGCCGCGGTGCCAGCCGTAGATGTCGGGCGTGCCGAGCAGGACAGCGGCCAGATAGTCACAGGTCCCTTCCTCGATACCCGTGCGCAGGTTCGTCTGCGCTGCCTGGTTCCGATGACGGTTGCCACGGAAGTCCGCCGTGTGACGGCACACGTGGTGCCCGAGCTCGTGGTAGATGATCGCCGCGTTGTGGCTCGGCGCGGCGAAATACCGCCCGTCACGCGTGCCCACATACCGGCGGCCGGTACCCAGATGCACCTCGCCCGTGGCGGCCACACCCGGCTGCTCGGGCAGGTCCGTGTACTGCCGGGCCGGCAAGCGGTAGTGGCCGCCGCCCCAGTCCGGTCCGTGCGCGTTGAGGCGCACCGTCAGGATCGGCAACGGATGCTCCAGCAGCGAGGTGACGTACCGCAGGCCTCGCTGCACGTGCCAGGCCGCGTTGCCCACCGCGTACGCCTGGGCCTTGCGGCGCTCGTCAGCCGGGACAAGCGGTCCGCCCCCTCCTGCAGGCTCGGTGAACGCGAGCGACTCGAGCGGGGGCACGCCACGAGGATCGGTCACCACGGCCTCGGGGAGCGCCAGAAAGGTGTCGCCCGCCTCGAGGACGAACAGCGTGCAGTCGACCGGCTCGGCCTCGACTCCCGGTCGCGGCAGGTGCGCCCGGACCCGGACACTGCCGACGCCATTCGCGGGCCGTCTTGGGAGCGGGGCAACCGTCGCGCTCATGCCTGCCGGGAAGAGAGTCGCTGCGCCGCGACCGCCCGGTCTGCCAGCGGGGGCAGCAGCGCGCCATTGCTCAGCTCGGAGACACCGAGCACCGGCAGACCCGTCGCGGCCTCGGCCTCCCTACTGGCCAACGGGCTGGCGCTCACCAGCCCGCTGATCGCCACCGGACGCAGCCCCGCATCGGCCAGCACCCGCACCCCGGCGACGGCACCCAAGGCGTCGCTGACCGCGAGAACGACCGCGTCGGCCAGGTAGGGAACCCCCTCCAGGAGCCCGCACGTCTCCTCCTGCAGCAGCCCGTCCGCGATCTCCAGCACCACCGCTTCCGCGCCATCGGCGACGAGCCCGTCGCGGATCGCGAATGCCGTGGAACGCAGCCGCTCCAGCGGATAGCCGAACGTCGAGGGCATGCCGAAGTCCAGGAAGTCGAGCAGCGCGTGCGCGCCGGCGTCCTGGTACGTCCACCGGTCCTTGCCACTGCCTGACCCGGTCACCTTGCCTGCACCCGCGCGGATCCCGGCACGCGTCCAACCTCGAACGATCGCCGACGCCGTCGTTGTCTTCCCAGCGTTCATCGACGACCCGACAACGACCACCACCCCACCGGGTGTCGCGGGTGCGGGCCCCACCGCCCGGACAAAGTCGTCCAAGCTCAACGCCCGGCCCAGCCTGCTCACCGAGGCAATGATTGCCAGCTCGGTAGGTGCGTCACGTCGAACGTGCGCAGAAGCGACGTCGCCGATGACCCCACCCGCCGTGAGCAGGTGCGTACGCGGCCCAGCGGGCAGGTACCCCTCGAAGAAGTCGGTCGCGTAGCGGTTGCCGAGCGCACCGACGACCAGATCACCCGGATAGAGAACGACTCGCCGCCCGTGCACGTCCTCAAGATGTCGGTGCACACCGATTTTCTCCACACGCGCCAAGACCAGGTCCCCCAGCTTGGGATCAGCCGACCAAGCGCCCGCATTCAACTCAGTGGTCAAAGCAGTGCTCACCGGTCGCGTCACATAAGACCACTTGGCATCAGGAAACATGACGACACGCTCTCGGAGGAAGCGGACGACGCACGCACGCAGAGTGCGCCGGCCCGGGTACAACTGTTCGCACCAAATCCATGCAACCACGCTGGCGCGGCACCCGCTGAGGGTTCTACGAGAACGTCCGGACGGCGGCTTTCAAGCAAGTCCTTGCCCCCCAACCCCACTCAGTGCTGCCGTGCTGGTGACGTCTTCCGACCACCAGCTCGAAACGTGCGCTTGTCCGGCTCAGCAGATCACGGTTTGCTCGGCATGGCGCGGTGCGAACCACTCGAAGACACCAGCCAGCTTGCCAGCATCCCGGAGGCCGAGAAGCAGCGCCTGGTCGCGGGTGTCGTCGCGCAGTACTAGTCCGGGGTCGTCCCAGTCGCACGGCACCGCGGTCAGTGCGTGCGCCACTGCCTTGTCGACTGTCGGCCTTATGCCGTCTTCTCGACCAGGAAGCGCGCGAGTCTCCCTCGCACTCGGCGCTTTTCGACCTTCAGCGCCGAGCCCGGCATCCCTGTGGGCATGAAAGAACCTTCTCGAGAATCTGGCCACCTCGCGTAAGTCGTTGCTGTCCGAGAGCAAGACCAAGTGCACGACATACACCTAAGGGCCCTGATGTCCGCTGGATTGCCCCGCGACCTCCCGGCGCCCACCGAGTCGCGGCATGTGAGTGCGTTTCCGCCGGGACCTCGTCGTCGGACGACCGGCATGGTCGGACGTCGCCTCAGGGCTCGGGTGAGACCACGAAGTCGAGCGGCCGGTCGGGAGGGCCGCTGCGGGGGTGGACGAGAAGGCGCTCGGAGAAGCGAAGCTGCATCTCTAACGCGCCAGTCGCGGCAGTTCCGGACGTTCAGCAGCGACCCTGTCCGAGCCCGGCCTTGATCGCTTTCGCATCCTTGTCCAGCAGGGCGTGGTCACGTGCCTTCCAGTCGGCGGTGATGGAGAAGCCGTCGCCTGCGAAGCGAGGGATCACGTGCAGGTGGAAATGGAACACCTCTTGGCCTGCGGCTTGGCCTTCGGCAAGGAGGACGTTGATCCCATCGCACCGCAAGCCCGAGCGGCGCAGCCCCTTGTGACATCTGGTGGTCGACGGTTGGCGGCCGACGGGCACCGGTGCCAGGCGTCCTCACGACCGATCGGCGGTCGGTGACTGCATTCGACTCACCGGGATCGGTTGAGGCCAGGGCTGGAGTCAGCCTGGCTCCGTGCGAGCGAGGCCTTCACGACGCGGTTCAGGGTGCGCCGCCCCCACCGGCTCGTCACTGCAGTCGAGTTCGCCGCGCAGCATGTCGCGCTGGGTCTCGTCCAAGAGGTGCCATGCCGCGACGAGATCGAGCGCGGGGTCCGCGGGGCCGAAGCCGCCGCCGTCCAGAACGCCGACGAGTCGGCCGTCCTCGATGAGGACGTTGGGCGGTACGAGGTCGCCGTGGCACACCACGTCCTCATCGACCCGGGCAGGGTCCGAAGGTGCGCCCAGATCTGCCGCAGCAGGGGTACGTCGAGCAGGCTCTCGCTCTCCCGGAAGCACGTCTTGAGCCACTCGTCGTGGTCGGGGAGATGCCCCCCGCGGCCGGAGCCGGTGAAGCATCGTCCGCCGGTGTCCCCGGCGTGCATCGGTGTGATGAGGTCGGCCAGGTCGTGTACGAACGCGGTCGAGCCGGCGGGGTCCTCGACCGTCCCGTCGTGACCGGGCAGCAAACGTCCTTGCTGGCGTTCAAGCGTCAGGCGCCGCAGGCGAGTTCCCAGTGGCGTTGGTTGGCCTCGATGAACTGCGTTGTCGCCAGCCAGTGCTCCCCATGCCCTTCGGGCGTACATGGTCGCCCAAGGCTGCTCGCCCCTTCCGTGGGCACGCAGCAGCAGCTCGTACATGGCACGCGAACGCTGGGTGAGTGTTGCGGGCAACGCCTGACGAAGGAAGGGATCAGCGTCGTATCCCTGGAGGAATGCGCGCAGCCGAGCAAGGCAGTCGTCGATCGGTGAACCGGGAAACAGGTGGCCGAACGAGATGGCTGCGTAGGCAAGGGTCCCACGCTCGTGTCGAGGGCCCTGCGCCGTCCCAGTCGATGAAGACCATCCTGTCCTCGTCGATGATGAGGTTCCACGAAGCGAGGTCGTTGTGGCACAGCAGGTCAGGCTCCGCGGCGGGAAGGAGCACGGGCCACTCCTTTGGCACCGGCAGGTCCGCGCTGGCGTCGTGGATCGACCTGACGAGTCCCCCGACCGCGGCGACCGTGCTCTCACCCAGCGGGGCGCTGGCCATCGCGAGCTGGCCGGGCACGATTTCGAGGACCTGGCGGCCCCGCTCGTCTCGGCCGAGGTGTCTTGGGACGTCGATCCCCCTCGCGCGCAGTGCACTCAGGTAGGAGGCGACCTGCTCGGTCGTCGCCAGCCATGGCTTGCGCACCGTGTCTCCGGCGCGGATGACTCCCGTCGAGGCATTGCCACCGGTCTGTGCTTCCTCGTCGGCCTCAGGCATAGCGAAACCGTACGAGTCCCGTCCCGAACCTCGCGAGCGAGATCTCGTACGGGAGGGAGCGCACTTCGCGGGAAATGAGGAAAGTTCGGCATGTGCGTCGGGGGGCCTCGCATCCGTGAGAAGACCTGCGGACCATGCGGATCAGGGTCTACCTGTGAGTCGCCCGCCTCTGATGACCGTGTCCTGTCAGCATGCGCGGATGAGCCTCGCCATCGCCACCTGCCAGCCCACCGCGTCGTCCGATCCGCGCCAATGGTGCTGAGGTGCGTCGTATGCTCGGGCAGGCCTCAGCCGCAGGTGCGCGGCTAGCCCACTTCCCGGAAGGGTTCCTGTCGGGGTACGCGGTTGAGGACGTCGTCTCCTGGGACGATTTCGACTGGGCACTCGTCCGCCGCGAGCTCGAGGATGTGGCCGCGTTCGCCGGCGAGCTGGGGATCTGGGTGGTGCTCGGGTCCGCGCACCCGTTGACCGAGCCGCACTTGCCGCACAACAGCCTGTACGTCGTCTCGGACGAGGGGAGGCTCGTCGACCGATACGACAAGCGGAAGTGCTCGCACACCGAGCTCACGCGGTTCTACACACCCGGCTTCGAGCCGGTCGTCTTCGACGTCGACGGCTTCTGCTTCGGTCTGGCGATCTGCATCGAGATCAACTTCTCCGACGTGTTTGCCGAGTACGACCGGCTCGACGTCGACTGTCTGCTGCTGTCCGCCTACCCGGTCGACTCGATCTTTGCGACCAAGGCGCGCGCATACGCCGCGATCCACAACTACTGGTTGAGCCTGTCGGTGCCGGCGCAGGCCACGCACCTGTTCCACTCCGGACTCATCGGCCCGCACGGCGAGGTGCTGGCCGAGGCAGGCGGCGAGTCCGGGTTGGTCGTCGGGACCTTGGACCGAGACGACCCGGCGCTTCGCGGTGCGCTCGAGTTTGCCCGCCCCTGGCGGGCGATGGCGCGGTCCGGCGACATCTACAAGGAGCGCCGGGTCACCGACGAGCGGAGCCGAGTGCGCACCGAGTTCTAACGGCGTCAGCTCTGTCTGCGAGAGCGCGGACATCGGCACGACCGATCGGCGGCACGGTCGGACGTCGTACGAGGGCAGCAGGACCGCGAGGACGGCGGTCAGGGCTCAGCGTCCCTGAGGTGACGGCGCTAGACGCGTCACTCGGTGGCGGCCCGACGCTGCTCGTCGTCGAAGGCGAGGTGGACGGCCGCTTCCTTCGCGGAGGCGCCCGCGGCGACGGCCGAGCGGGTCAGCCCGATGTTGCGCGAGGTGGCGGCCATGGCAGCAGCGACCCGGCCACGGCCGTACGTCATCGAGTTCGCCGCCGCGACGCCGATGCTCGAGCCCACCTCGATGGCGTCCTGGTCGGCGCCCATGTAGAGGAACTGCCACGCGTACTCGGAGGTCTGCCGCTCGATGAGCGCCTTGACCTGGGCGTGGGTGAGCTCGCGCGAGGAGTTCTCGTGGCCGTCGGTCATGATGCCGACGATGACGACGCCGGGACGCTCGTGTTCGGGCAGTGCGGCGAGGCGCTCGCCGGCTTCGCCGAGGAGTCGCCCGATGGAGTCGAGCAGCGCGGTGGACCCTCGCGGTGACAGGCGCAGGGCCGGCACGTCGGCCACAGGCACGTCGCGGTAGACCTCCTCGTACTGGTCGTCGAACTGCGCCAGGGTGACCCGGCACTCGCCGGGCTGGCTGCGCTGCTCGGCGATGAACGCGTCGAAGCCGCCCTCGGTGTCGTCCTTGATCGTCTGCATCGAGCCGCTGCGGTCGAGCAGGAAGTAGAGGTGCGTGAGGTTCGGGTTCGTCATGGCGTCTCCTCCGTGTGGTCGGCGTGGGTGGTCGGGGCTGGTGGTCCTCAGGTGCTGCCTCTGCGGGCGCGGAAGCGCAGCGGGCGCTCCGACGCCTCGGGCGCGGGCCGGTGGCGTCCTTCCTCGAGGTCATATCGGGCCCGCTCGACGCCGGCGGCGGTGACGCGTCCAGCCTCGGAGCCGTAGGCGCCGAGCAGGCTGGTGCGAGCCAGGCGCGGCCCGACGGCGTTCTCCGACAGGCCGGCCAGGGCGCCGGCAGTCCGGATCGTGCCGCCCTCGGCCACCAGGACCGCCGCCATCGCCTCGTCGACTGCCGCGGTCAGGTGCTCCTGGGCGGCTCGCAGCAGCGGCAGCGCGTCGAGGGGACGTGAGGCGTCGGTGCGCTCGAGCGCCTCGCGCGCGGCGTCGACCGCCGTGCGCAGGGCATGCTCCGTCTCGGCCGGGAGGGGCCGTCGTGCCTCGGCGCTCATGCAGCCATCGTAGGCGCAGTAACTGCGGCACCGCAAGAGATGAGGGAACATGTCGCGTCGCCCGCCAGGACCCGGGTTCGGCTCCGGGTTCCGGTACCTCGCCGTGATCGGTGCCCTGACGCTTCGGGTCCGCAACCGCCTCTGGTCGGGCTGGCCGAGGAAGACGTGTGGCTGCCCCACTTCCTCTTGTCGCGCCTTCGGGCACTGATGGTTCGCAGCCTCGCGCAGAGTGAGCCGGTCTTGGCTTTCGTCGTCGGCCAACCGTGCCGTCCTAGTCTGGAATCGTGCCCGACCCCACCGAGATCGATGTCCGGATCGACCGCGCGAGCGCGCGACCGTTCGGGCGGCGGTTCCACCTCCGCGGGCGCGAGCGGGCCACGGCTCTGCTGCGCGGTCCGCAGACGATGCGGGCTCACGCCGCGGAGATCATCGCGGAGCGTCTGGCACCGGCCGAGCCGCGCAACGACGGCAGGCAGACCCCGTACCGCAACCACCCGGTCTTCGTGGCCCAGCACGCCACCGCGACCTGCTGCCGCAGCTGCCTGGAGACGTGGCACGGCATCGCGAAGGGGCATCGGCTCGACCGCGGTGAGCGGGCCTACGTGGTCGAGGTGATCGGGCGCTGGATCGACCGCGAGCTGGCGACCTCCATCCAAGGTCGAGACTTCGGGAGCTCCACCTCACGCCGACCGTAGGGTGGCGGCGGCGTTCCTGGCGTCAGCGGTCAGGCGCCCCGCGGCACCATCTGCGGGGGCGGACGCCTCGCCCGCAGCAGCGTGCCCGTGTCGGCGGCGCCTGGCTGTGCTGGGGCCTGGGCGTGTTGCAGGCTGGCCCAGCCATCGAGGGTCGGAGGTGTCGACCACTCATCGGGGAGCTAGGCCTTCCCAACCCGCGACGAGTTCGCGCACGTCCTGGGCGCTCTCCAGACGGAGGGCCTGCTTGGCGACCACCTCGCACTGCTCCACGTCGAGCTCGCGCACCCGCGCCTTCACCGCCGGTACGGCGTGCGGTCCGACGCTGAGCTCACGGACGCCGAGCCCGACCAACAGGGGCACCGCGGCGTCGTCGGAAGCGACCTCACCGCAGACGGCGACCTCGACGCGACCCCGCGCGGCCTGGCAGACATGGTCCACCAAATGGAGCACAGCGGGGTCGAGCGCATCGAAGATGGCGGCGACGCCCGGGTTGCCCCGCTCGGCGGCGAGTGCGTACTGGGTGAGGTCGTTGGTTCCGATGCTGACGAAGTCGAGGTGGGGCAGGAACGACTCGATCTTCAGCGCGGCTGCGGGCACCTCCACCATCATCCCGACCCGCAGGCCATCGGGCACGCCGTCCGGGCCGGCGGCCGCCACCAGCGCCTCGCGCGCAGCCCGCAGCTCGGCGACGGTCGACACCATCGGGAACATCACGCTCGTCGGGGCGCGTCGGGCGGTGCGGCACACGGCGTCGAGCTGGTCGCGCAGGAGGGTCGGCCGCTCGAGCGCGAGCCGGAGGCCACGGACACCCAGGAACGGGTTCGCCTCCGCGGGCATCGGCAGGTACGGCAACGGCTTGTCGCCACCTACGTCCAGGGTGCGCAGGGTGGCGCGCCGACCGCCCAGGGCTGCGGCGATCGCGGCGTACTCCTCCTCCTGCTCGGCGACGTCCGGCGGCGTGCCGCGGCCGAGGAACAGGAACTCGGTGCGCACCAGCCCCGCCTCGTCGGCCCCGGCGGCAAAGGCCGAGCGGGCGTCGGCCACCGACCCGAGGTTCGCAGCCACGCAGATGGTGGTTCCGTCTCGGGTGACGGCCGGCTCGCTGGCGAGATCGAGGTCGCGTGCACGACGTTCCGCAGCGAGGGCGGCGCGGCGGCGGTGGTCGGCGACGACCCCGGGATCGGGGTCGACGTGGACCTCCCCCGTTCCGCCGTCGACGACGAGCAGCGTCCCCTCGGGTACGCCGAGCACGTCGCGCCCGGCCGAGACGACGAGCGGGATGCCCCGGGACCGGGCCAGGATCGCCGCGTGGGAGCTTGCGCTCCCAGCGGCCAGCACGATGCCGCGGACTGCCGTCATGTCCAGCGCCGCAGCCTGGGCCGGGGTCAGGTCACGGGCGACCAAGATCCCCTCTGCGGCCGGCTGCTGGGCCGCCGCGCCGGCGAGCACCCGGCGTACCTGGTCGCCGACCGCGCGGACGTCGGCTGCCCGCTCCCGGAGATAGGAGTCGGAGAGGTCCGACCACTCGCGTTCGATCGCCTGCAGACAGACCGTCCATGCCGCCGACGCGCCCATACCCTCGTTGATCCGCTGCTTCACGTCCGCGAGCAGGGTCGCGTCCGCGAGCAGAGTGAGGTGGGCGTCAAAGATCGCGGCCTCCGTCTCGCCCGCCTGGCGCTCGGTGAGGGCGCGCAGGTGCTCGATGTCGCGGCGGACCTCGGCGACCGCCTCGACCACGCGACGCCACTCGGCTGCCGGGTCCCCCACCTCGGTCTCGTCGACCTCGATCGGCGGTGCCGCCAGCCGTCGGAGGGGACCGATCGCGATGCCGGGAGAGGCCGGCAACGGACCGGTCGTGGACGAGGCCGTCGCGGGCGTGTCGACCCCGGGTGCAACCTCGTCGAAGTTCCGGGCCGCCAGCGCCAGCAGGTGCTCCACCGCCTCCTGCGCTTGTGGGCCTCCGGCCCGGATCTCGACCTCGTGGCCCTGCTGGGCACCGAGGGTGGCCACCCGGCTCAGGCTGGCGGCCGGGACGGGTCCGGTGCCCGTCGTCAGGTTGGTGAGGATGACGGTCGCGTCGAGCCCGCCGACCTCGCTGACCAGACGTGCCGCCGGGCGGGCGTGCAGGCCGTGGCTGTTGGCCACCGTGAACCGGCCAACGACGTCCGAGTCGGTGGGAGCCGGCCGGGCGAGTGCGGGTGTGGGCGCCCCCTCGTCGGGGACCGACAGATGCGCGGCCTTGCCGAGCAGCGCGTTGCGCGCCTCGGCGGCCACCTCGGCCCGGGTCGCGCCGCCGGACGCGGCGACCGCGGCGACGACCAGTCCCTCGACGATCGGCGCGGCCGACAGGGTCACCCGCTCGCGAGCCGCGGGATCGCCGAGGAGATCCAGGGCGAGCTCGGCGCTGAGCACGGCGCTGCCGAGGTCCATCAGAACCACCACGCCCTCCGGCCCGTCGACGGACTGGATCGCCTCCTTGACCCGTACGGCATCCGTGCCGAACGTCGCCTCGTCGAGGCCCGCCGCCAGCTCGATCCGCACCTGGCGGCCGTGCAGCATCTCGGACGCGAGAGCCAGCGCGGCCCGCGCCAGCGGGCGGCTGTGGGAGACGACGACGATGCCGACACCCTGCCCGGTGGTCATTGGGTCTCCTCTCTCCCACCGTCAGCCGAGCGTGTCCGCGGCCGCGGCGACCAGCAGGGCGACGCTCGTCGCACCCGGGTCCTGGTGCCCGACACTGCGCTCACCGAGGTAGCTCGCCCGGCCCTTGCGGGCGAGCATCGGCGTTGTCGCGTCGCGACCCGCCTCGGCGGCGGCGCGGGCCCGGTCGAGGGCCGCCCCGAGACTGAGGCCGTCCTTCAGCCCGCGCTGGACAGCGTCCACCGCCGGGGCGAGCGCGTCGTACATCGTCTTGTCCTCGGCCTGCGCCTTGCCCCGGGCGACCACGCCGTCGAGCCCGGCACGGAGGGCCTCGCCGAGCCGGTCGGCAGTGACCGACGGCGTGTCGCCGAGCGCGGTGCCCATCCGGAGGAAGAGCGTGCCGTACAGCGGGCCGCTCGCACCGCCGACCGTGGACACCAGCGTCATGCCGACCTTGGTGAGCATCGGTCCGGCTCCGGCCGGGCCGAGCTCGTTCAACGCGGCCACGGCGGCCGTCATCCCCCGGTCGAGGTTGGTGCCGTGGTCGGCGTCGCCGATCGCGGCGTCCAGCTCGGTCAGGTGGTCGCGTTCTTGTGCGACGAGCGCGGCGAAGCGCCGCACCCACGCCTCGAGGGCGGCCGTGGTCACGTCGTCGTTCATGTCGTCAGATCCCCCACCTCAGTGCCGGCGTGCTGACCGGAGCGTCCCAGAGCGAGAGCAGCTCGTCGTCGGCCTTGAGCAGAGTGACCGACGAGCCGGCCATCTCCAGCGACGTGATGTAGGAGCCGACCAGCGACCGGGCCACGCTCACGCCGTGCTGCGACAGGATCTTGTTGACCTCGTTGTACATCACGTAGAGCTCGATCAGCGGGGTGCCACCCAGGCCGTTCACCAACGCGATCACCGCGTCCCCTGAGCCGAACGGCAGGTCGGAGAGGATCGGCTCGAGGATCATCTCGGCGATCTCCTTGGCCGGGGCCAGGGGAACGCGCCGACGGCCCGGCTCGCCGTGGATGCCGACGCCGACCTCCATCTCGTCCTCACCGAGCTCGAACGTCGGGCTGCCGACCGCCGGAACCGTGCATGAGGTGAGCGCGACGCCCATGCTCCGGCCCTGTGCGTTGACCTTGCGTGCCACGGCGGCGACCGCCTCCAGGTCGCGGCCCTCCTCGGCCGCGGCCCCCGCGATCTTCTCCAGCAGCACGGTGACGCCGACGCCGCGGCGTCCCGCCGTCCAGGTGGAGTCCTGCACCGCGACGTCGTCGTCGGTCACGACCGACACGACGTTCGCTCCGGTCTCGGCCGCGGCGAGCTCCGCGGCCATCTCGAAGTTCATGACGTCGCCGGTGTAGTTCTTCACGACGTGGAGTACGCCGGCTCCCCCGTCGACGATCTTCGTGGCGGCGAGCATCTGGTCGGGGACCGGGGAAGTGAAGACCTCACCGGCGCAGGCGGCGTCGAGCATCCCGAGCCCGACGTACCCGCCGTGCAGCGGCTCGTGGCCGGACCCGCCGCCGGAGATGATCCCGACCTTCCCGGGCTTGGGTGCATCGCCGCGGTAGACCACCTTGTTCGCGTGGTCCACCAGCAGGTCGGGGTGGGCGGCCTCGACGCCGAGCAGGGCCTCCGCCACGACGTCGTTCGGGTTGTTGATGAGCTTCTTCATGGCTGTCTCCTCCTCGCGCTGTGCCGGACCGGGTGGTCAGGCGGGGGTCTTGGCGCGGGCGACTTCTTCAGGATCGGCGAGGTCGATCCCGGGGGCAACGGCCGCCTTGTCGGCCGGCGTGTGGGCGATGAAGCGGTAGCAGAGCGCGGCCAGCGCCCCTGCGAGGAACTCCGCGCCGAGGTACACCGGCAGCTGTTCCCACTTCACCGAGCCGCCGGCGAGCTGCTGGACGAGCATCGGCCCGACCGTGCGTGCGGGGTTGATCGAGGCGCCGGTGGCCGGTGCGACCGGGATGATGGCGGCGAACACCACGAAGCCGATGGCGAGGCCGGCGAAGCCCGCGGCCGCCTTGCGGTAGATCACGCCGAAGATCGTGAACACCAGGATGAACGTGCCGACGAACTCGGCGGTGAAGGCCTGGACCCAGCTGATGCCGTTGTATGTCGCGACGCCCAGACCGACCTCGCTGGCCTTGTGGCCCAGCACGGCGATGATGGCGGTCGCGCCCACGACGGCACCGACGACCTGGGCGGCGATGTACGCCGGCACCTGGGACCAGGGGAACTTGCCCGAGACGGCCAGGCCGAGCGTGACGGCGGGGTTGATGTGGTTTCCGCCGACGTGCCCGAGGGCGTAGACGGTGGCGATCACGATCGTGCCGAACGCCAGGGAGATCATCCCGAGGTCGGCCATGGTGAACGGCGCGCCGCCGTTCACCAACAGAGTGGCGGGCACGGAGCCGACGCCGATGAACACCAGGAAGGCGGTGCCCACCGCTTCGGCGGCGAGTTTCTGCGCAGTGGTGGTTTCGTCGAGCATGTCCATTCCTTTCGTGCTCGAGTCGAGATGTCCGAACGACATTCGATATAGTCGAACGATGGATCGACTTTACTGCTGTGACTCAGGTCACGACAAGGGCCCTTCGGCATACTCGTCTCTGTTCGTCTCGTCGAGCTCGGAGGCCCTGACCCGTGATCCAGTCCGTCGACCGCGCAATCCGCGTCCTCACGGCGCTCCAGGGGGCCCGCCGGATGAGCCTGTCGGAGCTGTCAGCGCGTCTGGACCTGGCGCCGTCCACCACGCACGGCATCGTCCGCACGCTGGTCGAGCACGGGATGGTCGTGCAGGAGCGCGGATCGAGCCGCTACCAGCTCGGGCCTGCCGTGCTGCGCCTGGGCAACGTCTACCTCGACACCCTGGAGCTGCGGTCCAAGGCCATCCCGTGGGCGGAGGACCTGGCCCGGCGTACCGGTCTCGCGGTCCGGACCGGCGTTCTGCTGATCGACGACGTCGTGATCATCCACCACGAGCCGCGGCCGGACGGCACACGGCAGATGCCCGAGGTCGGCATCGTGATCCCGGCGCACGCGAGCGCCCTGGGCAAGGCGATGCTGGCGTTCCTGCCCGATGAGACCGAGCGCATCCTCAAGGAGGGTGAGCTCCGCAGCATGACGGGGGAGACGCTGACCGCCCCGGACGACGTCCGTCGCGACCTCGACCAGGTGCGCGCGACCGGGATCGCCCGCGAGCGCGACGAGGCGGTGCTGGGCGAGGGTGCCGTCGCCTCGCCGGTCTTCGACTCGTGGGGCGACGTGGTGGGGGCGATCGGCGTGGTGTTCTCCGGGGCGGAGGATGCCGACCTGGGCGACCGGGTCCGCGAGACGGCGCGTGCGTTGTCCCGGGAGCTGGGCGCGCAAGCCTGGCCGCCCCCGTCGCAGGGCTGAGAACCTGCGGGGCGCCCGGAGTCCACGGCCAACGGCCGGCGGTTCGAAGCCGCCGGCCGCCGTGCGCCGACGGTCCGCTCAGCGTCCGGTCAGCGTCCGGACGGCGTTGGGGGGGGCCGCGCGTGGCCGGGGTGGGAGGTAGGCCACGCGCTTGTCGACCACGAAGGTCGCACCGTCTGGAGGAAATCGACGACCCTTCTCCCGAGAAGGGGCCGCCGCGGATCCTGTGACTAGTCTCCCCCACGATCCTCGCCAATAGGGCGAAACGCGCAGATCCGGTGAAGGTCAGGAAAGCGACGGACGCGGAGCAAGTGCGGGCGCCGAAGTGGGTCCTGTCGACTCCCCCGACAGAACCCACCTCTTGGTGCCTCGTACCGGTTCCCCCACCGGTTCTCGGCCCGACGTCGTTGGTTGACGTCGGTGACCTTCTCCTCCACCCCGCACGGACCACTCTGCCGCGCAGCCTGCAAGGCGGGGGCCGTCGGGCTGCTCGACTTTCCGCAAGGTTCGCGCAAGCAGCACCCGCGGGCGAAGGGCTCAGCACAATGCTGAGGAAGTCCTGCGTCGCCTCGTCGTCACGGGACACGCGACGTACTGACGACCATCGGTTCGGCGCGAGGACCGGACACTGGTCCCACCCGTCACAGGGGTCACCGGACTCATGACATTTTCGCGGAAGTGCCCCATTGACCAAAGGGCCTTCATATGGTGAAGGAGACCGGTAGGTCGTGCGGGGGCACGGGACAGGCCGTCCGGTTGCGGTGGCCACGTCCGCCGGGGAAGGTTCGACGGTGACAGCTGAATCGCCTCGAGGGGGGTGGCCCGCAGGTGCGTGAGACCGACCATGGAACTGGCCCGCTCGTCCTGAACATCAGGATGAGCGGTCGTCTTGTTCCCTTCGCAGCAATGCTCGTGCTCTTCGCGATGCTGCCGTTTCTCGGGGGAAGCGCAACGCCCACGCCGGCGACGGCCGTGGTGCTCGCCGCCGGGTCGCGGGCGGCGGTGCAGGACGCCGCCGACGCCGTGAGCCAGGCCCGAGACCAGCTGTCGGCATCCCAGGTCTCGTCGGCCACTGCCGCCCTGGCAACGGCCGGCTCGGCGTTCTCCGACGCGGTCGGCGGCGGCCTGTTCGTCTTCCCTGCCATCGGCCTGAGCCCGCTCACCGCCCAGGCGGTCGTGGCGCCGATCACCGGCCTGCCGCTGTTCGTCCACCCGGTGCCGGGCGCCGAGACCTCGCCGTTCGGCCCCCGCATCCACCCACTCCTCGGCCGGCCGATGTTCCACACGGGCATCGACCTCGCCGCAGTCTGCGGGACGCCGATCCACGCCGCAGCCGACGGCACGGTGATCTATGCCCGCGTCTCGGCCTCGTGGGGCGGGCGCACCATCATCCAGCACAGCCCGGCGCTCAAGACCGCCTACGGTCACCAGTCGAAGTTCCTCGTCACCGAGGGCCAGAAGGTCAAGCAGGGCCAGGTCATCGGGCTCAGCGGCACGACCGGCTGGTCCACGGGCTGCCACCTGCACTTCGACGTCATCGTCGACGACCGGTATGTCGACCCCGCCCCTTACCTCGGCTTCCCTCCCTCGGCGAGCGCCTCCGTGCCGTATGCCGTCGTCCCGCACCTCGTGCTCGACCAGGGCGGCCGCGTCATCCACACCGTCGAAGACGGCGACGTGCCCATCCAGGAAGCGAGCCAGACGCCGACGCCCTCGACAGCCGTGGCGAGGACCGGGCCGAGCACACCGTCGGCGAACGAGCCCGCCACCCACCCCACCGTGTCCACGCCGGCGACGAGCACGCCCAGCGCACCGACGCAGACGTCCACGTCCGCCTCGACCCCGACGACCACCAACCCGTCGCCGAGCTCGACGCCGCCCACCACGACCACCACGGCCACCACCACGACGACGCCACCGACCACGACGACGCCACCCACCACGACGACGCCACCCACCACGACGACGCCACCCACCACGACGACGCCACCCACCACGACGACCACCACCACCACGACGACGCCACCGATCACGACGACCACGAGCACCCCGGCACCGGGGACGAGCGTCGACTCCTCCAGCAGCACGACCGCGACCTCGGCCTCCACGCCGACGACGACCGCGACCCTGACGACGACCGCCACGCAGGTGCTGGAGACCGCGACCCAGGTCGCGACGAGCAGCGAGGCCGCGAGCTGCTCGCCGACCGGAGCCGGCTCGACGACGTCACCGAGTCCGACGGGCTCGCCGTGCCCCGAGCCGACCACGAAGCCGTAGTCCTGCACGACGTCACTCGCAGCCCGCGCGGCCGAGGGGCGCCGGACACAACTCCGAGAGCACCCGGGCTGCACCCCGGCACCGCACCGTGCGACCTCCGTGAACGCCCACGGAGGTCGACCGGCATAGGCGCCCAACGCATACGTTCTCGGGCGCGGGCTCACGATTCGGGCACGCTCAGGGTGGAGGGGTGCCTGTCGCCTTCGCGGGCGCGATAGGTTGCGCCAATGGACGACGTGACACCCGACGCCGGGGCATCGACCGATCGGACCCCCCAGACGCCCCGCGACCCCATGGTCGTCATGGAGGGCGTCAACAAGCACTTCGGCGACCTGCATGTGCTGCGCGACATCAACCTGACGGTCGGCAAGGGCGAGGTCGTCGTCGTCCTCGGCCCCTCCGGGTCAGGCAAGTCGACGCTCTGTCGCGCCATCAACCGCCTCGAGACCATCGAGTCCGGCGCCATCTCGATCGACGGCAGGGAGCTGCCGGAGGAGGGCAAGCCTCTGGCCGAGCTGCGCGCCGACGTCGGGATGGTCTTCCAGTCCTTCAATCTCTTCGCGCACAAGACGATCCGCGAGAACGTCACGCTGGGGCCGATCAAGGTCCGCAAGAAGTCCAAGGCGGACGCCGACCGGCAGGCGGACGAGCTGCTCAAGCGCGTCGGCGTCGAGGCCCAGGCCGAGAAGTACCCCGCACAGCTCTCCGGCGGCCAGCAGCAGCGCGTGGCCATCGCCCGGTCGCTGGCCATGAACCCCAAGGTGATGCTCTTCGACGAGCCCACCTCCGCCCTCGACCCCGAGATGGTCAACGAGGTGCTCGACGTCATGGTCGAGCTCGCCAAGGAGGGCATGACGATGATCGTCGTGACCCACGAGATGGGCTTCGCCCGCAAGGCGGCCGACCGCGTCGTCTTCATGGCCGACGGTCAGATCGTCGAGGTCGGCACCCCCCAGGACTTCTTCACCAACCCCCGCAGTGAGCGCGCCAAGGACTTCCTCGGCAAGATCCTCACGCACTGAACCAGCCACGCCACCCGGCAGGGAGCGGCGCGCACCCGCGCGCACGCCGGACACCACCCAGGAGGAACTCACATGAAGGCACGACGACTCGGAGCCGTCGCCGTCGCTGCGGCTCTCGCCGTCACGATGGCCGCGTGCGGCTCGGGCAACGGCGGGGGCAGCGGCTCCAGCGGAGGCAAGGGCCTCAAGATCGGCATCAAGTTCGACCAGCCCGGCCTCGGCCTGAAGAAGGGCAGCGAGTTCACCGGCATGGACGTCGACGTCGCCAAGTACGTCGCGAAGTCGCTCGGCACCAACGAGGGCGACATCACGTGGGTGCAGGCGCCGAGCGCCCAGCGCGAGACCCTCATCTCGACCGGACAGGTCGACATGGTGGTCGCGACGTACTCGATCACCGACAAGCGCAAGGAGAAGGTGAGCTTCGCCGGCCCCTACTTCATCGCCGGTCAGGACCTGCTCGTCCGCAGCGACGACAACTCGATCACGGGGCCCGAGTCGCTGGCGGGCAAGAAGCTCTGCTCCGTCACCGGGTCCACGTCGGCCCAGAAGGTGCAGGAGAAGGTTCCGGGAGTCAACCTCCAGCAGTTCGGCACCTACTCCGAGTGCGTCGCTGCCCTCGCCTCGGGAGCCATCGACGCGGTGACCACCGACGACGCGATCCTCGCCGGCTACGCCGCGCAGGACCAGTACAAGGGCAAGCTCAAGCTCGTCGGCAAGCCCTTCTCCACGGAGAAGTACGGCATCGGCATCAAGAAGGGCGACACCGCCCTGTGCCAGAAGATCACCGACGCCATCAAGAAGATGATCTCGGACGGCTCCTGGCAGAAGGCGGTCGACAACAACCTCGGTCCCGCCGGCTACAAGCCGCGCCCCGGCAACCCGCCCACGCCGGACGCCTGTTCCTGACCGACCATCCCGGTGCGGGGGCCTGCGACACGGCCCCCGCACCCGGGTACAGCACGAGAGGTGATGGATGGGCGACATCCTGAGCAAGTACGACATCCTCGGCGCCTTCTGGGTGACCGTCCAGCTGTCCGTCCTGTCCGCGATCGGCGCCCTGGTCATCGGGACGGTCGTCGCGGTCCTGCGGGTCTCGCCGGTGAGCACCCTGCGTCTCATCGGCACCAGCTACGTCAACGTCTTCCGCAACACCCCGCTGACCCTGCTCATGGTCTTCAGCATCCTCGGCCTGTCGTTCATCCTCGGGCTGAACCTCTCCCAGGACCTGGCGCGCAACGCCTACCTGTGGGCCGTCGTCGTGCTCTCGGTCTACCACGCGGCCTTCGTGTGCGAGGCGCTGCGCAGCGGCGTCAACACCGTTCCGGCCGGCCAGGCGGAGGCTGCTCGCGCCATGGGGCTCACCTTCGGCCAGTCGATGCGTGAGGTACTCCTCCCCCAAGCCTTCCGAGGCGCCATCGCCCCCCTCGGGTCGACGCTCATCGCCCTCGTCAAGAACACCACGGTCGCCGCAGTCATCCTCGGCACCAAGGAGTCGGCAGGTCTGCTCGCGCAGATCACCGAGAACGAGGGCGCGAGCCTGCCGACCTTCTTCCTCTTCGCGCTCGGCTTCGTGATCCTCACGCTCCCCATCGGCCTGCTGTTCACCCATCTCTCCAAGCGTCTGGCGGTGAAGCGATGAGCTCGCAGATCGTCCTGTTCGACGCGCCGGGGCCCAAGGCCCGGCGACGTCACACCATCCTCACGATCCTCGGCCTCCTCCTCGCCGCGGGCATCCTCTGGCTGGTCATCCGCAAGATGGCCGAGGCCAACCAGCTCCAGGGCTACATGTGGTCCCCGTTCGTGACAGACCCCGACGTGTGGACCCAGTACCTCCTGCCGGGCCTCTGGGGCACTCTCAAGGCCGCGGCGCTCTCGGTGGTCTTCGCCGGCATCTTCGGCATCCTCTTCGGCATGGCGCGGCTGTCGTCCAACCGCTGGGTCAGCGCTCCGGCCGGCGTGGTCGTCGAGTTCTTCCGCTCGGTTCCGGTGCTGCTGATGATGGTCTTCTTCTACTTCGGCTACTTCGCCACGAGCGAGGTCGTGTCGGCGCAGACGGCACCGCTGGCGGCGGTCGTCCTCGCCCTGACGCTCTACAACGGCTCGGTCATCGCCGAGCTGGTGCGCAGCGGCGTGTTCAGCCTGCCCAAGGGTCAGAGCGAGGCGGGGCTGTCCATCGGGCTCACGCCCGGCCACGTGCTGCGCTCGATCCAGCTACCCCAGGCGTTGACGGCCATGCTGCCGGCCCTGGTGGGCCAGCTCGTCGTCGTGCTGAAGGACAGCGCCCTTGGTTACGTCATCACCTACCCCGAGCTGCTCAACGCCGCAAAGACGCTCGGCTCCGCCTACGCCAACACGGTGCCGGCCTACATCGTGGCAGCCGTCATCTTCATCGTCATCAACTACCTGCTGACCAAGCTGGCCGGAGCCGTGGAGCGGCGGCTGAAGCGCCGCGGCGGCGCGCGCCGGGCCGTGGTCGCTGGAGTCGGCGACGCCGAGGACCGCCCCGGACAGGTGGGTGCGTACTCGCCCTGAGACGTCATAGTCCGGCGCGCTCCGAGCCGGCCGTGGACCCGGTCGGGCCGGCTCGGAGCGCGACCCGTGACATGGGAGAAGGCCCCGACACTAGAGGTGTCGGGGCCTTCTTCGTCGGTGCTCCCCCGATTGGACTCGAACCAATAACCTGCCGGTTAACAGCCGGCTGCTCTGCCAATTGAGCTACAGGGGAATGCTGCTGGGAAACCATAGCAAAGGGACTGGCCCTGCACTAAATCGGGGTCTGACACCAGCTGCGGCCCTCACTGGGCGGCCTCAGGACCAGAGGTCGGTCCTGCCTGAGAGCCTGCCTGAGAGGCTGCCTCAGACCACGCTTCAGAGCCCGACCTCGGAGCGCAGGCGGGCCATCCGCTGGGCCGCCTCACGGGCGACCTCGGGGTCACCGAGGTCGGCTCCCCGACCGGGGATGGTCTGCTCGAGCAGAGCCCCGCTGGAGAGGTCCTGCCGGATGACGACCCGCACCGTGCGGCGTCCTGCGGTGCGGAACTCGTCGGCCAGCACGACGCTGGCCTGGAGGCGCTCGCGCAGCGCCTGCTGGAGCAGCGAGGGCTCGGGGAGCCGCCACCGCGACGGCCTGCCCCGGTCGACCCAGGTCACGGCCAGCACGGACGACTCACCCTGCCAGGTGGCGGCCTCGGCCTCGTGCCATGGCCTGCGCCAGGCCAACGCGCCGTCGGCGCCGACGAGGACCAGGTGCCAGGTGGTCGCGATGACGTGGGCCGCGCTGGTCTCGTCGCGTGCCCAGGCCAGCACCTGCTCCCCGCCGTCGAGCGGCACGGCCGTGCGCACCTCGACGGGGAGCGCCGGTCGCCGTCGGCGGTCGAAGAGTGACATCAGCCCATTCCTGCCTTGATGGCCGCGAGCTCGCGCTGCAGCGTCTGCAGCTGGATGCCGAGCTCGCGCGTACGTTCGGGTGAGGGGGTCTCCGCGTGGTCGAGGCGGCGCATCTCGCTCATCGCGTCCGCGATCCGGCGGGTCAGCGCGATGGTGCGTACGCGGTCGAAGAGCTCGTCGACGTAGCGCGAGGTCGGCAGCCCCGTCGAGGCGTCCATGCGGGTGGGGAGCGTGTCGACGGCGAGCTCGCTCACGAGCCCGGCGACCGGTGCGGGAGCCGCTTCCGAGACCGCAGAGGTCCAGGCGCGCGCACTGGCCTTGTCGGTGCTGTGGTGGGCGATGCGGATGCCGTCGAAGACCGCCCGGTGTGCGGGCGCGGAGAAGGACTCGGGGGTCAGCAGGTCGATGGCCCCGGGCTTGAAGACGGTCGGGAACTGCAGTAGCACCTGGAGCAGCTGGCGCTCCGCGAGGACCACCGGATCGCGACGGTCCGGCACCGGGAAGACGCCCGCCTCCGCGACACCCGGCTCGGCCTCGTCGTGCGCATCGCGGCCGTCTCGAGCCGCCCGCCCGTTGCGGCCGCCATCGGCACGGCCGCCGCGGGTGTCCTCGTCGACCTTGAGCTTGCCGGCGCGCGAGACCTCGCCGGCCACCTGCTCGACGTCGAGGCCGAGCATGCCGGCGACCTCGCGGGTGTACTCGGGCTGGAGCGACCGGTCGCGGATCGTGGCGACGATGGGAGCCACCGCACGGACCGCCTGGATACGTCCCTCGGCGGTCGCCAGGTCGAAGCGCTTGATCGTCGTGCGCGCGGCGAACTCGAACATCGGCACGGCGTCCTCGATGAGGGCCTGCACCGCTGGCTCTCCCCCTGCCTGCCGCAGCTCGCACGGGTCCTTGCCGGACTTCTCGACGGCCACGAAGGACTGCGAGGTCCACTTCTCGTCGTCGGCGAAGGCCCGCATCGCGGCCTTCTGACCGGCGGCGTCGCCGTCGAAGGTGAAGATCACCTTCGACGGGGCGAGCCCCGCCTCGTCGCGCATGAGCCGTCGCAGGGTCTTGATGTGGTCGGCGCCGAAGGCCGTGCCGCAGGTCGCCACGGCCGTGTCGACGCCGGCGAGGTGACACGCCATCACGTCGGTGTAGCCCTCGACGACCACGGCCTGGCGACCCTGCGAGATCTTCTTCTTCGCCAGGTCGAGCCCGTAGAGCACCGTCGACTTCTTGTAGATCGGTGTCTCGGACGTGTTGAGGTACTTGGCCTCGATGCGGTCGTCGTCGAAGAGCCGACGGGCGCCGAACCCGACGGTGTCGCCCGTGATGTCGCGGATGGGCCACACGAGCCGGCCCCGGAACCGGTCGTAGAGCCCGCGTGCGCCGCGACCGGCCAGACCGGCCGTGACCAGCTCGTCGTCGGTGAACCCCTTGCCGCGCAGGTGGCGCACGAGGTCCTCGCCGCCGCGCGGGGCGAAGCCGATTCCGAACTGCTTCACGTGCTCGCTGTTGAAGTCGCGGGCGCGCAGGAAGTCGCGCCCCTGACGCGCGGCCTGGCTGCCGAGCAGCAGCTCGGTGTAGTACTCCTCGGCCACGCGGTGCGCCTCGATCAGCCGGCTGCGCCGCCCGAGGCCCTCCTCCCGCGGCCGGTCGCCGTTCTCGTAGCGCAGCTCCATGCCCAGCTTCTGGGCGAGACGCTCGACGGCCTCGGAGAAGCTCAGGTGCTCGACCTTCTGGACGAACGAGATGACGTCGCCGCCCTCTTGGCAGCCGAAGCAGTGCCAGGCGCCGACGGCCGGCCGGATGTTGAACGACGGCGTCTTCTCGTCGTGGAAGGGACACAGGCCCTTGAGCGAGCCCGGGCCGGCGGAGCGAAGGGTCACGTGCTCGCGCACGACGTCCTCGAGGGACGATCGCGCCTTGACCGCCGCGATGTCCTCGCTGTTGATCAGCCCCGCCATCTGCCTCCTGTCGCTCCCCGTGATCCTAGTTCGTCGGAACGACGGCCCTCGTCACCGGCACCACTGGCTGTGGAGGGCGAGGGCCCGCACGTCGGTCAGCGAGGCCACCTGGTCGACGACCACGCGCAACCGCTCGTCGTCGTCGGCCGCAGCCGCGTGGTCGGCGCGGAAGGCCACGTCGAGGCGCTCCACGGGCGCTGCGGCATACGCCTCCACGAGGTCGCGCACGACGTCGCGCTGCGTGGACATCACCGCCAGCCGCTCCTCGGCCGTCATCACGAAGTGGTTGGCGACGGCCTTGAGCACGGAGCACTCGGCCCGTGTGTCGTCGGGCACGACGAGGTCGGCCTCATAGCGGCAGAGCGGTCCCGGTCCGTGGCGGTCGCGGGTCGCCACCTCGACCGACAGGACGAAGCGTCCGATGAGCCGGCTCGTCATGTCCTTGAGTCGTGCGAGGTCGCTGCGCGAGCCGTCGTATGCCGTGGGCAGCGCCCCAGAATCCAGGAGCCTTTCCAGCGCCGCTCCGAGGAGGTCGCTGCCGAGGTCGGGTGCATAGGCGCGGCCGGCGATGTCGACGACGTCGGCCAGGTCGCCCAAGTGAAGGATGCGCGGGTCGAGCCAGCCGGAGGCGATGGCGTCCTCGACGTCGTGCACCGAGTAGGCGACGTCGTCGGACCAGTCCATGACCTGCGCCTCGAAGCAGCGGTCACCAGGGCGCGAGCCCTCCCGGAACCACTGGAACACAGGCAGGTCCGAGGCGTAGACCCCGAACTTGGGTGTCCCGTCGAGGCCCTCGCCTCGCCGCCACGGGTACTTCGTCGTCGCGTCGAGGCTCGCTCGCGTCAGGTTGAGACCGGCAGACCTCCCGTCGGCGTGGAACCGCTTGGCCTCGAGCCGGGTCAGCAGGCGTAGCGTCTGCGCGTTTCCCTCGAACCCCCCGATGGCCGAGGCGATCTCGTCGAGCACCGTCTCGCCGTTGTGACCGAACGGCGGGTGCCCGAGGTCGTGTGAGAGGCAGGCGGTGTCGACCACGTCGGCATCGCAGCCGAGCGCCGCTCCGAACTCGCGCCCGATCTGCGCGACCTCGAGCGAGTGGGTGAGCCGGTTGCGCACGAAGTCGTCGTGGCCCGGGGCGAGGACCTGGGTCTTGGCGGCGAGCCGGCGCAGCGACGACGAGTGCACGACGCGGGCGCGGTCGCGGGCGAAGTCGTCGCGGTCGGCCCGCTTCTGGGCAGGGTCCTCCGCGACCCAGCGTTCGCGGTCGCGACCCTCGTAGCCCACGCGCCCGACTCTAGGGGGTGGAAACTCCATGGCGGCCGCGGCGCCACGGGGGCAGACTGGCAGGGTGGGGCTGGCCCACGGCCCCGGAACGTGCAGGAGCTCGTCATGGCCGACAAGTCACCGCGGCAGCACATGTCCCAGAAGGGCAAGTCGATCAAGGAGAAGCGCGCGGAGAAGCACGCCAAGGCCGACAAGGCCTCCCACACCGAGATCATCCCGCCGCGCGGCCGGCGCTGAGCCGGGCCGGGAGAGGCCGCGAGCCAGGAGGCCCGGCCCGGGGTCTGCTCGTGCGCGATCCCCACCTGGACGCGGCCCACCTTGCAGGACTGCCACGGCGGCAGGTCAGCCCAGCTCGTCGCGGATCCGGCGCACCCAGGCGGGCTCAGCGCCGTAGCGCTGGATCTTGATGAGCCGGCCGTGCGCGCAGTCGTCGACGAGCTCGGCCATCCGCTTCTCGCGCGTCGCCTCCTGCTTGGCCGTCAGCACCCAGCTCGTGGCGACCTTGCGGTAGGAGGGCGTGGCGGCGTCCCAGAAGGCCGAGGCACGGGCATCGGTCCGCAGCAGCTCCTCGTAGGCCTCGGGCCACGCCAGCTCGCCGTTCTCGTACGAGTAGACGCCCGAGCGGTCCTCCCGGCGCTTCTCGAAGGCCTCCAGACCGGCCGGCCGCATCCTCCCCGCCGCGGTCAGCTCCTCGACGGCACGGATGTTCACGGCGCTCCAGGTGCTGCCCGACTTGCGGGGTGTCCACCGCTGCCTGACCGAGTCCTCGTCGATGCGCTGCACCATCGAGTCGATCCAACCGAAGCACAGCGCCTCGCGCACCGCCTCGGCCCACTGCAGGCCGCGATGCTCGACGTGCTTCTTGTGCAACCCCATCCACAGCTCGGTGGCAGTCTCGTGGTTCGCCTCGAGCCACGCGCGGAAGTCCTCGGCGTCGTCGAAGAAGACCGCCGGCCGGTCCTCGGTCCCGCCCTCGTGCATGGCCCGATCCTGCCACCACGCACCGACGCTGGGAGGATGGCCGGCGTGACCGACCGCATCGTCCTGGCCGCCCGCAACAACGCCCTCTGGTGCGACGCCGTCGCCCGGTCCCACGGGGTGCGGACCACGCTGGACGATGCCGCCTGGACCGCCTCGACGCGCACGCCGCCGTACTACCCCGATGCCGTCACCCTCTCCGCCGGCGTCGGCGAGTACGACGTCCTCGCGCGCGTCGACGACTCCGACGGGTGCTCGGTCAAGGACTCCTGGTCGCGCCTCGACCTCTCGATGGAGGACTTCGCGCGCCTGGTGGTCGGTGAGTGGGTCTGGCTCGACCCCACGACCGCCGTCCCGTCCGGGTCCGCCCGCTCCTGGCGCCGCGTGACGACGACCGAGACGATGGCCGCCTGGGTGCACGCGTGGGCGAGCGACCCCGACGCCGAGGCGATCCTGCGGCCCGCGCTGCTGGACGAGCCCGACGTCCATATCCTCGCCGGTCACGCCTCCGAGGCCTCTGACGCGCCCGTCGTCGCCGGGGCGGTCGTCCACGTCACCGGCGAGGTCGCCGGGCTCGGCAACCTCTTCGCGCTGGACGGCGACGCCACGGACACGTGGCGCGAGGCTGCCGCTGCCGCGCGCGAGGTCGTGGGCGGCATACCCCTGGTCGGCTGGGAGGCCGGCGCCTCGGTCGGGGCAGCGGTCGCGGCGGGGTGCGAGCGGCTGGGGCCGCTCAGCGTGTGGCTGAAGTGAGCCTCAGCCGCCGCTGACCGAGAGCTCGGCCTCGGCGATGGTGCGTCGGTGCTCCTCGGAGAGCTCGCGGGACTCGAGCCACCGGTCGGGCAGGGCCACGGTGCGCGGCGAGCCGGCGCGTCCGCGCTGACCCTCCGCGGCCTCGCCCGGCCACGGCGCGTCCGGGTCGAGCGTGACGAGCAGCCTCTCGAGAGAGACCATCGAGTCCACGAGTGCGAGCGAGTTGCGGATGGTCGAGCCGGCCGGGAAGCCCTTGAGGTACCAGGCAATGTGCTTGCGGATGTCGCGGCAGGCGCGCTCCTCCTCGCCGTAGAAGTCGCAGAGGTATGCCGTGTGCTTCCGCAGCGTGTCGGCGACCTCCCCGAGGGTCGGCGTCACCCGAGCCTCGGTGCCGGCGAAGGCCGCCGCGAGGTCGGTGAAGAGCCAGGGCCGGCCGAGGCAGCCGCGGCCGACGACGACCCCGTCGCAGCCCGTCTGGCGGACCATGCGCAGGGCGTCCTCGGCCGACCAGATGTCGCCGTTGCCGAGGACGGGGATGGTCGTGACCGTCTCCTTGAGCATCCGAATGGCGCTCCAGTCGGCGGTGCCGGAGTAGGACTGGGCGGCCGTCCGCCCGTGCAGCGCGACGGCGGCGACGCCCTCGGCCTCGGCGGCCAGGCCCGCGTCGAGGAAGGTCAGGTGCTCGTCGTCGATGCCCTTGCGCATCTTGACCGTGACCGGGATGTCGCGCTTGGCGCCCTCCTCCACGACCGCGCCCACGATGGAGCGGAAGAGCTCTCTCTTCCACGGCAGGGCCGAGCCGCCGCCCTTGCGGGTGACCTTGGGGACGGGGCAGCCGAAGTTGAGGTCGATGTGGTCGGCGCGGTCCTCCTGCACGAGGATGCGCGCGGCGGCGCGGGCCGTGGCCGGGTCGACGCTGTAGAGCTGGATCGAGCGCGGGTTCTCGTCGGGGTCGTGCTCGATGAGGCGCATCGTCTCGGGGCTGCGCTCGACGAGGGCGCGCGTCGTGATCATCTCGCTGACGTAGAGGCTCGTGGCTCCGCTGGCACCACGGGTCGATGCCAGCGCGGTGCCCTCGTTGCCGTACTCGCGGCACAGGCGCCGGAACGCGCGGTTGGTGATGCCGGCCATGGGCGCGAGCACGACGGGCGACTGGATGACGTGGCGGCCGATGCGCAGCGGCGGCAGCACGCTGCCCGTCGGTGTGCCGGCTGTGCGCGCGAGGTCTGCGGAAGCGGCCTCACCGGCCTGCATCGGGGGGGTCATCACGTCGGTCACCCGCACGATTCTCCCTGATCAGGAGCGTGGCGCCGAATCGAGGACCTGCCGGGTGAAGCGCAGGAGCGCGTCGGCGAACGCCTCCGGCTGGTCGAGGTTGGACAGGTGGCTCGCCCGCCGGATGACCTCCTCACGGGCGCTCGGGCACGCTCGCAGGTAGGCGCGCACCCCGACCCGCAGCTGGTCGAACTGGCCGTTCAGCAGCAGGACGGGGCAGGCCACGTGCGCCAGCATCGTCGGACGGCAGTGCGTCATGACCTCGCGCCAGGCGGTGGCGGTGGGCTCGAAGTAGTAGCCCCCGGCGATGACCGGCTCGATCCGCTCCGCCGGGTAGAGCCGGCGCAGCACGCGGTCGTTGAGCCGCGTCATGCGCTCGGTGCCGAGCCGGTCGGTCAGGGCAGCAACGCCCCGGTAGACCGCTGCCCCGGGTCCGGTCGGAGTGGCGCTCGCCCCGGCCAGCACGAGCCCGTCGAGCGCGTCGGGGTGGGCTGCGGCATACGCCATCGCGGCGTAGCCGCCGAGCGAGTGGCCGACGAGCACGACCGGCGTGCCCGGCGGCACCGCGCGGACCGCCTCGTCGATGACCTCGACGCACCGCCGAAGCGAGAAGGGCTCGGCGACCCGGGTGCCGTGACCTGGCAGGTCGACGAGCGCCAGGTCGACCTCGTCTCGCAGCAACGGGACCTGCGGGGCCCACTGGCTGCTCCCCAGCCGCGACCCGTGCACGAGGACCAGGTGAGCACGCACACCGCGAGGATGCCACGATGAGCCGGTGAGCCACCTCCTGAGCGCCGCAGACCTCGCCCACGAGATCGAGGACGTCGTCGTCCTCGACGTCCGCTGGGCCCTCACGACCGCGAACACCCGCGCGGGCCGGGCGGACTACGAGGCCGGTCACGTGCCGGGCGCGTTCTTCGTCGACCTCGACACCGAGCTCGCCGCTCCCGCCGGCGACGGCGGCCGCCACCCGCTGCCCGACCCTGCGGTGGTCCAGGCGCTGGCGCGGCGGGCCGGCATCACCGCGCGCAGCCGCGTCGTCGTCTACGACGCCAAGGAGTCGTATGCCGCCGCGCGGGCCTGGTGGGTGCTGCGCTGGGCGGGTGTCCCGGACGTCCGCGTGCTCGACGGCGGGTATGCCGCGTGGCTCGCCGCCGGCCTGCCCGTCTCGACGCAGGAGCCGGCCGACCGGCACGGCGACTTCGAGGTGCGCCCCGGACAGCTGCCGACCCTCGATGCTGCCGGCGCGGCACGGTTGGCGCGCGAGGGACTGCTGCTCGACGCCCGCGCGCCGGAGCGCTACGCCGGCGAGACGGAGCCGATCGACCCGGTCGCCGGCCACGTGCCGGGATCGGTCAACAGCCCGACGGCGGCGTGGCTCGCCGAGGACGGCACGTTCCGGCGCGACCTCGGGGCGGTCTGGAGGCGAGTGGTCGACGGGAGGAACGCCGGCACGGCTCCGGTCGGCGTGTACTGCGGATCCGGGGTCACCGCGGCGCACGAGATGCTCGCGCTGGCCGAGCTCGGCGTCGACGCGGTGCTCTACCCCGGTTCGTGGAGCGAGTGGATCCGCGACCCCTCACGCCCGGTCGTGACCGGGCCCGAGCCCGGCTGATCGCGCGGCCGGACCGGCGGACCGCCACCAACCGGCGTTTGCGCCGGGTCTGGGCGTGGATGCGCATCTCGTGGCGGTCCGTCGGACCACCCCGTGGCAAAGGTATGCCGCCCGCCCGGGTGGGCGGACGGCATACGTCAACGGGTGTGACAGGGAGCGTCAGCAGCCGGGGAGGCGCTGCGCGAGGTAGCCCTCGACCTGGTCGAGGGCGATGCGCTCCTGCGCCATGGTGTCGCGCTCGCGGATCGTCACGGCGTGGTCCTCGAGCGTGTCGAAGTCGACCGTGATGCAGTACGGCGTGCCGATCTCGTCGTTGCGGCGGTAGCGCTTGCCGATGGCGCCGGCGTCGTCGAAGTCGACGTTCCAGTGCCGGCGCAGCTGCGCGGCGAGGTCGCGCGCCTTCGGCGAGAGGTCGGCGTTGCGCGACAGCGGCAGCACCGCGGCCTTGACCGGCGCCAGGCGCGGGTCGAGGCGCAGCACGACGCGCTTGTCGACGCCGCCCTTGGTGTTGGGCGCCTCGTCCTCGGAGTACGCATCGACGAGGAACGTCATGAGCGAGCGCGACAGGCCGGCTGCCGGCTCGATGACGTAGGGCGTGTACTTCTCCCCCGTCTGCTGGTCGAAGTAGACCAGCTCGGTGCCCGAGTGCTTGCTGTGCGTCGACAGGTCGAAGTCGGTGCGGTTGGCGATGCCCTCGAGCTCGCCCCACTCGGAGCCGGCGAAGTTGAAGCGGTACTCGATGTCGACCGTGCGCGACGAGTAGTGCGAGAGCTTGTCCTTCGGGTGCTCGAAGTGGCGCAGGTTGTCGGGGTTGATGCCGAGGTCGGTGTACCAGCGGGTCCGCTCGTCGATCCAGTACTGGTGCCACTCCTCGTCCTCGCCCGGCTTGACGAAGAACTCCATCTCCATCTGCTCGAACTCACGGGTGCGGAAGATGAAGTTGCCCGGCGTGATCTCGTTGCGGAAGCTCTTGCCGGTCTGGGCGATGCCGAACGGCGGCTTCTTGCGCGCGGCCTGCATGACGTTGAGGAAGTTGACGAAGATGCCCTGGGCAGTCTCGGGGCGCAGGTAGTGCAGCCCCGACTCGTCCTCGATGACCCCGAGGTGGGTCTTGAGCATCATGTTGAACTCGCGGGGCTCGGTCCACTGGCCCTTGACGCCGCAGTCCGGGCAGGTGATCTCACTCAGCGGGATCGAGTCGGGGTCCTCGATGCCCTTCTTCTCCGCGATCGCCTCCTGCAGGTGGTCCAGGCGGCGGCGGTGGTGGCAGTTGAGGCACTCGACGAGCGGGTCGGTGAAGGTGCCGACGTGGCCGGACGCGACCCACGTCTCGCGGGGCAGGATGATCGAGGAGTCGAGACCGACGACGTCATCGCGGCTCGTGACCATGGCCTTCCACCACTGGCGCCGGATGTTCTCCTTGAGCTCGACACCGAGGGGGCCGTAGTCCCACGCGGACCGCGTGCCTCCGTAGATGTCGCCGCTCGGGAAGACGAACCCCCTGCGCTTGCAGAGGCTGACGACGGTGTCCACGGTGGATGTCTGCTTGGCCATGCCGCACAGGTTATCGGGCGCGCGCCACTGCTCTGCCACGCGTCCGGGGTATGCCGCCGCGTCCCCTAGGCTCCTTGCGTGGCCCTGAGCTTCCGTTCCCGTCTCGAGCACGCCTCCGCCCCCTGGGTCGAGCGGCTCAACACCGTCCCGCGGCCCGTCGGGCTGGTCGTCCTCGTGGCCCTGCTGGTCGTGGGCGTCGTCGCGCCGCGGCCGTGGGGCGGCATCGCCTTCCTGGTCGTGTCCGCCTTCGTCGGCTGGCTGCTCTTCCTGACGTGGCAGCGCCTGACCATGCCCGAGCGCCTCATGCGCGTGGCGGTGCTCGTGCTCGCCGTCGCGGTGGCCGTGGTGCGGACCGTTCCAGCGGGCTGAGTCGGGAGCCTCGCGAGAACGGTTTTGACAATCATTCTCAGTTGGGCGGAGGATGACTCCCATGTCACCCTCCGCTGCCCGCAACCTGCGCTCCGGCGTCGGGGCGCTGCTCGCTGCGACGGCGCTCGTGCTGACATCGGCAGCGTGCGGGACCGTGCCGGGCGGCGGTTCCGGCTCCGGCTCTCCCTCGGCCTCTGAGCAGGCGGTCGTCACCTCGTTCTACCCGTTGCAGTTCGCGGTGGAGCAGATCACCGGCGGCGCCGTCCCCGTCACCGTGCTGACCAAACCGGGCGCCGAGCCGCACGACCTCGAGCTCGCACCCCAGGACATCGCGCGCATGAGCAAGGCAAGGCTGGTGGTCTACGCCGACGGCTTCCAGCCCGCCGTCGACGAGGCCATCGCCGAGGTGCAGCCCTCGTCGCTGCTCGACGTCGCCGACGCGGCCGACCTGTCACTCACCCTGGCCGAGGAGTCCGGGCACGCCGGCGAGTCGGCCCAGGAGCACAGCGCCCACGACCACGCCGGCAGCGACCCGCACTTCTGGCTCGACCCGCAGCGCTTCGCAGCGGTCGCCGAGGTCATCGGCGCGCGACTTGCCAAGGACGACCCGGCGCACGCGGCGGCATACGTCAGGAACACCTCCTCGTTCGTCTCGAAGCTCACGGCACTGGACGGGCAGTTGCGTGCCGGGCTCACCGCCTGCCGTTCGAGGGTGCTCGTCACGAGCCACGCCGCGTTCGGCTACCTGGCCCAGCGCTACGGCCTGCAGCAGCAGGGCATCACCGGCATCTCCCCCGACGCCGAACCGGGCGGCGCCGGGCTCAAGCAGATCTCCGACCTCGTCCGGAGCCAGGGAGTGACGACCATCTATCAGGAGACGCTCGTGGAGCCCCACTTCGCCCAGACCGTCGCCGGCTCGACCGGCGCCTCGGTCGCCACGCTCGACCCGCTCGAGGGGATCACCACTGCCTCAGCAGGCAGCGACTACTTCGAGGTCATGCACAGCAACCTGCACGCGCTGCAGAAGGGGCTGGGATGCTCGTGACCTCCGACACGGCACGGACGGACGAGCCGACCTCCTCCGCGGACGAGGTCGTGATCGAGCTGCGGCACGCGGCCTTCGGCTATGGCGAGCGCGCCGTCCTCGCCGGTGCGTCACTGACCGTGCGCCACGGGGAGATCGTGGCGGTCGTCGGGCCCAACGGCTCGGGCAAGTCGACGTTGATGAAGGGCATCCTCGGGCTCAACGAGCGCATCTCGGGCAGCGTGACGCTCTTCGGCGTGCCGAGCCACGAGCTGCGCGAACGCGCCCGCCTCGGCTACGTCCCGCAGCGCCACACGCTCTCCGCGTCGGTCCGCGCGACGGCCGAGGAGATCGTCTCGACCGGCAGACTCCCCCGCATCGGCTGGCTCGGACGCCTCCGGGCCACGGACCGCCAGCTCGTCGCGCGGTCGCTGGACGTCGTGGGCCTGGCGGACCGGGCCGCGACCGAGGTCAGCACGCTCTCGGGCGGCCAGCAGCGCCGCGTCCTCATCGCGCGGGCGCTCGCCGGGCAGCCCGACGTCCTCATCATGGACGAGCCCACCGCCGGCGTCGACGCCGCGAACCAGCACGTGCTCGCCGACGTCCTCGAACGCCTCGTGCACCGCGGCGTCACCATGCTCATCGTGACCCACGAGCTCGGCGCGCTCGAGCGCCTGCTGACCAGGATCGTCGTCGTCGACACCGGCCGGATCACCTTCGACGGCACCCCGCAGGAGTATGCCGTCGCCCGCGAGCGCGTCCACCACGACCACGACAGCCACCACCACGACCTCGAGCTGGACGCGCGCGAAGCCCTGGCGCACGGACCGCTCGACGCCAGCCACACCGACACACGGCACCAGGGAGCGCGACCGTGATCGAGATGCTCTCCGTCGACTTCATGCAGCGGGCCCTGATCGCGGCCCTGCTCGTGGGCACCGTCGCGCCCATGGTCGGCATCTTCCTCGTCCAGCGGCGGCTGTCGCTGATCGGCGACGGCATGGGCCACGTCGCCCTCGCCGGTGTCGCCGTGGGCCTCGTCACCGGCGCCACGCCCGTGCTCACGGCGCTCGTCGCGGCCGTGCTCGCGGCCGTCGTCATCGAGCTGCTCCGCACCAAGGGGCGCACCAACGGGGACGTCGCCCTCGCGGTGATCTTCTACGGCGGCATCGCGGCAGGCGTCGTCATGATCAGCAAGTCGGCCGAGGGCACTCCGGGCAACCTGATGAAGTACCTGTTCGGCTCGATCCTGACGACCCAGCGCGGTGACCTCTACGTCTTCGCGGGGCTCGCCCTCGTCGTCGCCGTGACCACGTGGGCCCTGCGCCCGCGTCTCTTCGCCGTCGCCAACGACGAGGAGTACGCGCGAGCGGTCGGGCTCCCGGTCCTGCCGCTCAACATCGTGCTGGCCGTCCTGACCGCGACCACGGTCGTCGTCGCCATGCGCGTCGTGGGGCTGCTGCTCATCAGCGCGCTCATGATCGTGCCCAACGCCGCCAGCCAGCTCGTGGCCAGGTCGTTCAGCGGTGGCCTGCGGTGGGCGATCGCCCTCGGCCTGGTCTCCTCCGTCGGCGGCGTCGCCCTCTCCTACCCGCTCAACACCCCCTCGGGCGGCACCATCGTGCTGCTCGCCGTCGCCCTCTTCGTCGTGACGGCCGTGGTCACGGGCGTCCTCGCCCGAGTGGGGAACCAGCAGCACGCCGTCGCCGAGACACACGCCCACGAGCACGGCAGCGAGTGCGGACACCCGGCGGTGACGCACGGCGACCACGTCGACTACCTCCACGACGGGCACCTGCACGCCGCCCACGAGAACCACTACGACGAGCACGGGCAGCACAACGGCCACGAGGCAGCGGGAGCCGGAGGCAGTGACCCGGTCACCGCAGCCCCGGGCCGGACAGGAACAACGGGAACCACAGGAACGACGCCATGACCGGCACCAACAGCACCAAAGGGGTTGCCCTCTCGCGCAAGCCGACCCGGCAGCAGGCTGCGGTCGCAGAGCTGCTCGAGCGGTCCGACGACTTCACCTCGGCCCAGACGGTGCACGCCAGACTGCGCGAATCCGGAGCGGGCGTCGGCCTCGCGACGGTCTACCGGACACTCCAGTCGATGGTCGAGGCCGGCACCGTCGACGTCCTGCGCACCGACGAGGGCGAGGCCGTCTATCGCGCCTGCTCCACGCACCATCACCACCACCTCGTGTGCCGCAGCTGCGGCCGCACCGTGGAGGTCGAGGGCCCCGCCGTCGAGCGATGGGCCGACAAGGTGGCCAGTGAGCACGGCTTCACGGGGGTCACGCACACCCTCGAGATCTTCGGCACCTGCGCCGACTGCGCCACCTCCTGAGGCAACGGGTCCGGTAGGTGCCGCTCTGTGATCTTGCGGCGCGGGCGAGCCGAGGTCGACCCTGTTCGGAAGGCCGCGTGAGCGGTGAAGGGACCGCGTGCGGCACGACCGAAGGGGTAGCCACATGTCAGGTATCGCCAGGCGCGCACGTCTCGCAGCTCTTCTCGCCGGAGCGCTTCCCGTGGTCCTCGGCCTGTCCCCCGCGCAGGCGCATCACCGGCCGGACCAGATCGTCCTCCCGGGTGCCCACTCGGCCGAGGGCATAGCGGCCGGGACCGGCACCACCTTCTACGCCGGCGAGCTCTTCACCGGCAACATCTACCGAGGTGACGTGCGGACGCGGACAGCCTCCAGGTTCATCACCGCGCCGAAGGGGCGGATGGCCCTGGGGCTGCGGCTCGACCGGCCCCACCACCTGCTCTTCGCCGCCGGCGGCTTCACGGGGCAGGCCTACGTCTACGACTCGGTGACGGGGGCGCCGGTCAAGGCGTACCAGCTCACCACGGGGACCTCGGTCATCAACGACGTGGCGCTGACCCGCAAGGGTGCGTGGTTCACGGACTCCGCGCAGGCGAAGCTCTACTTCATCCCGGTCGGCCGGGACGGGGCGCTCGGCGCGGTGCGAACCCTGCAGCTGCACGGACCTGCCGCCGTCCTCAAGACCGGCTTCAACAACAACGGCATCCAGGCGAGCGCGGACGGGGACACGCTCGTCGTCGCCCACACCAACTCGGCGGTGCTCAACACCGTCGACCCGGTCACCGGCCGCAGCGCGACCATCAAGGGCGTCAGCGTGCCGAACGTCGACGGGATCCTGCTCCGGGGACGCACCCTCTACGCCGTGCAGAACCTGTCCAACAAGGTGACGCAGTGGCGGCTCTCGGAGCACCTGTCGTCCGGTCGTCTCCTCGAGACGATCACGAGCCCGAAGTTCGAGGTGCCCACGACCGTCGCGCGCTTCGGAGACGACCTGGCCGTCGTCAACGCCAAGTTCGACACCGGGTTCCCGCCCACGGCGAGCCAGTACGAGGTGACCATCGTCGACCGCTGACGCGACACCGACCTCCGGCGTCAGCCCTTGGTGGGTGTGTCCACGGCGCCCCCGTAGCGGCGGTCGCGGGCGACGTACTCCTCGATCGCCGCCCACAGGTCGCGCCGGTCGTAGTCGGGCCAGAGCTGGTTCTGGAAGACCATCTCGGCGTAGGCCGACTGCCAGAGCAGGAAGTTGCTCGTGCGCTGCTCACCGGAGCTGCGGACGAAGAGGTCGACGTCGGGCATGGTGGGCTCGTCGAGGTACCTCTTGATCGTCTTCTCGTCGACGGCGCCCGGGCGGAGCCGACCGTCTTTGACGTCGTGCGCGATCCGCTGGACCGCATCGGCGATCTCGGCGCGGCCGCCGTAGTTGACGCAGAAGTAGAGGGTGAGCCCGGTGTTGTGCTGGGTCAGCTCCTGGGCGACCTCGAGCTCCTTGATGACCGAGCGCCACAGGCGGGGCGTGCGCCCGACCCAGCGCATGCGAACCCCCCACTCGTGCAGCTGGTCCCGGCGCCGGCGGATGACGTCACGGTTGAAGCCCATGAGGAAGCGCACCTCCTCGGGCGAGCGCCGCCAGTTCTCCGTCGAGAAGGCGTAGGCAGACAGGTGCGTCACGCCGACCTCGATCGCGCCGGCGACGACGTCGAGCAGGGAGGCCTCACCCGCCTCGTGACCCTTCGTCCGGGGAAGGCCGCGGGCGTTGGCCCACCGGCCGTTGCCGTCCATGACGACGGCGACGTGCTTGGGCAGCAGCTCGGCCGGAATCGCGGGCGCGGTCGCGCCGGACGGGTGCGGGAAGGGCTTGGCGTACACGGCTCTCCGGTCGGTCGGGGTCGGGTTCACTTGCGGCACAGGTCGGTTGCGCCCGGTGGCGGTGCTCAGGCACGCTCGACGAGGCGCAGGGAGCGGAGCCCGCGCTCGATGTGCCACTGGAGGAACGCCGACACGAGCCCGTTGCCCTGACGACGGTGCCGGTCCTCGCTCGCGTCGGCGACGTCCCAGTCGCCGGTCAGCAGGGACGCGAGCAGCGTGAAGGTCTCGGGGGCGGGGGCGCTCGAGCCCGGCGGACGGCATACCGAGCACACGGCGCCGCCAGCCTGCACGTTGAACGCCCGGTGGGGGCCCGGCGCGCCGCACCGCGCGCAGTCGACGAAGCTCGGCGCCCAGCCGGCGACGGCGAGCGAGCGCAGCAGGTAGGCGTCGAGGACGAGCCCCGGGTCGTGGGCCCGCTCGGCGAGCGAGCGCAGGGCGCCGGCGAGCAGGAGGTACTGCTGGGTCTGCGGCTCGTGCTCCTCGGTGAGCTGCAGGGCCGTCTCGAGCATCGAGGTCGCACACGTGTAGGCCGTGTAGTCGCGGGCGATCGCGTCGCCGTAGGGGGCGAGCGTCTCCACCTGCGTCACGGTGTCGAGGTTGCGGCCCTCGTAGCACTGGACGTCGACCACCATGCCGGGCTCGAGGCGCGAGCCGAACCGGGACTTCGTGCGCCGCACCCCCTTGGCCACGGCGCGGACCCGTCCGCGGGTGCGCGTGAGCATCGTGATGATGCGGTCGGCCTCGCCCAGCTTGTGTGTGCGCAGGACGATCGCCTCGTCACGATAGAGGGGCATGGGTCCATTCTCCACTGCCTCCTGGAGCCGGTGGCGCCGCACGCGCCGTCCGGGGTGGGCGTCGTCGCAACAAACCGCACGTCAGTCGAACAGGCGTTCGACACGTGGGCTATCGTGGGCGCATGGACCTCTCTCTCCAGGGTTCGCTGCTCGACCTGACCGACGCCATGACCCTGCGCGACCTCGGCACGGGCCTGACCCGCCACCGGCTGACGCGCGGCGCCTGGGTCGACGTGCGACCCGGCTGGCTCGCCGCGGGCGACGAGCTCTTCAGCACGCTCCTGCACGAGGTGCCGTGGCACGCCGAGCGTCGCCAGATGTACGACTCCGTCGTCGACGTCCCCCGGCTCACCAAGTTCTACGCTGCGGACGAGACGCTGCCCCACCCGCTCCTGGTCGAGGCACGCGAGGCCCTGAGCCGGCACTATGCGCCCGAGCTCGGCGAGCCGTTCGTCACGGCCGGGCTCTGCCTCTACCGCGACGGCCGCGACAGCGTGGCCTGGCACGGCGACCGCATCGGGCGCTCCCGTGACACCGACACCATGGTCGCCATCCTGTCGCTCGGCTCGGCGCGCACCCTCACCCTGCGGCCGCGCGACGGCGGCCCCATCCCCGGCACATCCGCAAAGAGCTTGCGCTACCCCCTCGGACATGGTGACCTCGTCGTGATGGGCGGGTCCTGCCAGCGGACGTGGGACCATGCGGTCCCCAAGACGTCCGAGCCGATGGGCCCGCGCATCTCGGTCCAGTTCCGTGTCGCCGGCGTTCGCTGAAGGAGACCACGTATGCCGTCCCGTCCCTCAGATGGCTCCCTCCCCTTCCTCGACCACCTGGCGGCCGACTCGGCGCGCTTCCGGGAGGTCCTGGCCACCGTGCCCGGCGACGTCCGTGTGCCGACGTGCCCCGACTGGGACGCCGACGACCTGCTGTGGCACCTTGCGGAGGTGCAGTGGTTCTGGGGCGAGATCGCCGAGCGCCGGATCACCGACCCGGCCGACCTCGACGCCCTGAACGCCTCGCGGGAGGCACGGCCGCGAGACCGCGAGGGACTGCTCGCCTTCTTCGACCGCGCCAGCGAACGGCTGCACCGGACGCTCGAGGGCCTCTCGCCCGAGACCCCCCTGTGGATGTGGGCCGCCGACAAGACGGCCGGCTACATCATGCGCCGGCAGGCCCACGAGGCGCTGGTCCACCGGGTCGACGCCGAGCTCACGGTCGGTGAGCGCACGCCGATCGACCCCCGGCTCGCGGCCGACGGCGTGGACGAGGTGCTCCGGGTCATGCGCGGCTACGAGCGCGAGCCAGGGCTGACGCACGTGCCGACGTCGGGCCCGGTCACGATCGCGACGGTCGACACCATGCACTCGTGGACGGTGACGCCGGTGCGGGTGACCGGCACCTACGACGGCCAGCCGGTCGACTTGCAACGGTTCCTGGCCGCCGACGGGCCCGACGCCTCGGCGGCCGTCGAGATCTGCGGCGAGGCCGCCGACCTCGACTGCTGGCTGTGGAACCGCCCGGCCGAGAACGAGATCACCCACGACGGCGACGCGACGGCGCTGGCCGCGGTCGAGGCCGTGCTCACCGACTCGATCGACTGAGCCCACCCCGACGCCAACCCGGCCGCGGCAGCGAGCCGTGCGCGACCGCTGCGAGGGCCACGACCAACGGGACGAACGCGAAGAGGTAGCGTGACCGGCCCTGGAGCACGACGGTGAAGGCCGCGATGCCGAGGACCGATACGGCGAGCAGCACGGTCTCGCGACGGTACGGCGCGCGCAGCAGCCCCGCTCCTGCGACGAGCAGGAGCGCCAGCCACAACGCCTGGGTCAGGTCGGCGCGCAGCGGATAGGCGGAGCCGTGGAACCCGTTGAGCTCGTGCACGACGCCGGTCGGCCCGGTCGCCGGCGCCAGCATCCCCGGCAGGGAGTCGGGCCCCTCACCCCAGGCCCAGAACATGCCGTCGCCCCAGTTCCACGCGGCCTTGTCGCCGTAGAAGGCGAGCGTGCCCGGGAGTCCGCGCTCGGCCCAGCGGTCCGCGAGGAAGCCGGCGGCATACGCCTTCGTCTCGTCCGGGCTCCGGCCGGCGGCGGCGGCGACCATCTCGCGCGAGTAGGCGCCGTAGTTGACGACCCCGCCGGCTGTGCGCTGCTCGTCGGCGCCGAGGGCGACCCACCACAGCAGCGGCGGCGAGGCCGACATGTCGATGCGCGTGACGTCGACTCCACTGGCGACGGTCGCGGCGTTGGTCAGGCCCAGCCCCAGCGCGACGAAGGCCAGGGACGACACGGCGCACGCGGCAATGACGCCGGCGCGGCGCCCCGGAGCGAGGTCGTGGTCGAAGATCGCGAGGACCGCCGTGAGGACCGCTGCGATGGCGATGACGACCGGTGTCGTCTTGATCGCGTAGGCGACCGACACCGCGACCACGGCCAGCAGCCACAGCAGCACCCGACGGGAGCGGGCGCCCGGCGCCAGCGCCCTGAGGGCCAGGGCCACTCCCCCGACGACGAACGGCATCGCGTAGAAGTCCGTGTAGGGAACGGCGAGCCAGGGGCTCGTGCCGACCAGGACCAGGGTCACGAGCTGCGCCACGAGGGAGGGCCCGCGCCCGGCCACCCGGACGACGAGCAGATGGACGGCATACAACGTCACCGCGACGCAGACGCCGTTGAGTGGGATGAGGACGGCGTCGGGCGCGAGCGAGAAGGCCCCTGCCACGGCCACCCCCACCCGGTCGATGGCCAGCAGGGGCAGGTTGTTCGGGTACATCGAGAGGTAGTCGTAGCCGGCCGCACCGAGCGTCCGGCCGGCCTGCACGGCTCGCGCCATGTCCATGACGACGCGGGCGTCCCACCCGTAGTGGTAGCGCGTCATCAGCCCGGCGAACGTCGCAACGATCCCGCCGGCGGCCGACACGACGACGGGCGTCCACCGGTTCTTGGCCCACGCCGGGAGTCGGACCAGGAGGGCCGACAGGACGAGGGCGAGGGTGACCGGCACGACCACCTGCCACCGGTGCCCGACGTTGACCGCGCGTGGCGCGATGAGCCCGACGAGGGCCACCAGCACGAGCGAGACCCCGGTCAGTCGAAGGAGTGCTCGACCGACCGGGGACTCCATGGGGCGTGAGGCTACCTCAGCCGGCTGCACCCGCTGCCGCGGCCTCCTCGGCGATGCGGTCGCGGTAGGCGCGGTTGCAGGCGGACACGACGGCCTTGAGCGAGGCCGTCACGATCGATGAGTCGACCCCGACACCCCACAGCACCCGCGGGCCGATGGCGCACTCGACGTAGGCCGCGGCGCGGGCGTCGCCACCTGCCGAGAGCGCGTGCTCGGCGTAGTCGAGGACGCGCATGTCGGGCGTGCCCTCGATCGTCATGAAGGCGTCGAGGAACGCCGCGATCGGGCCGTTGCCCCGACCGGTGATCGTGACCGGCTGACCGTGGTCGGTGACCGTGGCCTCGATGGTCGAGGCGCCGTCGACCGTCGAGTCGGTGACGACGTTGACGAGCTCGAAGCGGCCCCACGGCTTGGCGGGGTTGGGGAGGTACTCGTCCTGGAACCGGGACCACAGCTCGGCGGGAGCGACCTCGCCACCGTCCTGGTCGACGCCCCGCTGCACGACGCCCGAGAACTCGATCTGGAGCCGCCGGGGCAGGTCCATCTGGTGCTCGGACTTCATGATGTAGGAGACGCCGCCCTTGCCCGACTGGCTGTTGACGCGGACGACCGCCTCGTAGGACCGGCCGAGGTCGTGCGGGTCGACCGGCAGGTAGGGAACGCCCCAGACGAGGTCGTCGACGCTGGTGCCCTTCTCCTTCGCCTCGACCTCCATCGCCTCGAACCCCTTCTTGATGGCGTCCTGGTGCGAGCCGCTGAAGGCCGTGAAGACGAGGTCGCCGCCGTAGGGGTGGCGCTCACCGACCGGCAGCTGGTTGCAGTACTCCACCGTGCGCCGGATCTCGTCGATGTCGCTGAAGTCGATCTGCGGGTCGACGCCCTGGCTGAAGAGGTTCATGCCGAGCGTGACGAGGTCGACGTTGCCGGTGCGCTCGCCGTTGCCGAACAGGCAGCCCTCGATGCGGTCGGCGCCGGCGAGGTAGCCGAGCTCGGCGGCGGCGACCCCGGTGCCGCGGTCGTTGTGGGGGTGCAGGCTCACGACGAGCGACTCCCGGCGGTCGAGGTGGCGGACCATCCACTCGATGGAGTCGGCGTAGACGTTCGGGGTGATCATCTCCACCGTGGCCGGCAGGTTGACGATCATCTTGTGGTCGGGGCTCGGGTCGATCACGTCGATGACGGCGTTGCAGATCCGCACGGCGAAGTCGAGCTCGGTGCCGGTGTAGGACTCCGGCGAGTACTCGTAGTAGATCGTCGTGTCGGGGATCGTCTCCTCGAGCTTCTTGATCAGCCGGGCACCCTGCACCGCGATGTCGACGATGCCGTCCTGGTCCAGCCCGAACACGACGCGGCGCTGCAGGACCGAGGTGGAGTTGTAGAAGTGGACGATCGCCTCCTTCGCCCCTCGGATCGCGTCGAAGGTCCGCTCGATGAGGTGGTCGCGGCACTGCGTCAGCACCTGGATCGTCACGTCGTCGGGGATGTGGCCGCCCTCGATGAGCTCGCGGCAGAAGTCGAAGTCGGTCTGGCTCGCCGACGGGAACCCGATCTCGATCTCCTTGTAGCCCAGCTTCACGAGCAGCTGGAACATCCGCAGCTTCCGCTCGGAGTTCATCGGGTCGATGAGCGCCTGGTTGCCGTCGCGCAGGTCGACCGCGCACCACCGGGGCGCCTTCTCGATGCGCTTGGTCGGCCAGGTGCGGTCGGGCAGGTCGAACGGGATCTGCTCGTGGAACGGGACGTACTTCTGGAACGGCATTCCCGACGTCTGCTGGGGGTGGATCATCGCTGCACTCTCTTCATCTGCGTCTCGCTCGGTGTCCGGCCGGACACGGGAAACTCCGCGACGAGGAGGGCCGGGATCAGGCCTCGTCGCGGCAGAGAAGGAGGAGGCTCACCGCTCGCACCACGCCACCGTATGCCGGTGGCTCCGTCCGCGTCCACCGCTCGGGACCGCGGGCCCGGATCGTGAGACTTCCCGTGCCGAGGCGTGGGCCCTGTGGGCCCGCGTCAGCTGCGATGGCCAGAGCGAGAGGGCCTGTCCGCAGGCGTCGACTCCTGGCACTCCCTACATCCGAGCCGCTTCCGGGTGCAACCTTCCGGCGAGCGGCGACGTGCAAGGGATGACACGATGCACCGTCGTCGGACAGGGGAAAGGATCTCGATGCACCCATCGCCGGTCGACGAGGAGTTCACCTCCTTCGTCGCCGCCCACTCGATGGCCCTGCTGCGCTACGCCCACCTGCTCACCGGCTGTCCCGCGGACGCGGAGGAGCTGCTGCAGGACACCCTCGAGCGCGTGTACCTCTCATGGGACAGGGTCGTTCGTGCGGGGATGCCCGTGGCCTACACGAGAAGCGCACTGGCCCGGAACCACATCTCGCGGTGGCGACGCCTCACCCGACGCAGGGCCACCGAGGAGCGGACCTCGTCCGACCGTTCTCTCGGGCGCGGTGAAGGGTTCAGCACCGCCCCCGAGGAGCGCGACGCGATGTGGCGCCTCCTCGCCACGCTGCCGCCCCGTCAGCGGGTCGTGCTCGTCCTGCGTTTCTACGAAGACCTGCCGGAGAAGGACATAGCCGACGCTCTCGGTGTGTCGGTCGGCACGGTCAAGAGCCAGCTCTCGCGTGGCCTGTCGACCCTGCGCACCCGGCACGCCCTGGCCGAGCGCCCACTCCAGGAGGAGCTGCGATGACCGACCCCACCACGACGGCGCTCGCGGAGACCCTGCGCGAGCACGACAGCGACCTCGGTGCGACGCTGCTTGCCGCAGACATCATGGGCCGCGCTCGTCGCCGGCGATCGGTGCGCCGAGCAGTGGGCGTCGCAACCGCCCTCGCTGTGACGACGACCGTGACGGCAGTCGTCGTCTCGGTCCTCCCCGGGCCCACGCGAGGTGCGCCCGCTCCTGCACGGACCATGCCCATCTCCACCGTGCCCACTCGCTCGGCCTCGACGAGCACCCCTGCGCGCGAGCAGGACGCGGCGTGGACGTGGGTGTCGCGGTTGCCGGCCGGCGGTGAGTTCTCGCCCATCTGGCTCGGTCCGGACGCCCCCGCAGCGCACGGGCGGATGACCGTCACGACCAAGGGGAGGACACACCGACTCGGCAACGAGCCCGGCCGCGTCCTCTACGTGCGGTCGGTCGGGCAGCCCGGCTGGGACACGCCCCAGTCCTTCCTCGTCGTCGGGCTCCTCGACTCGGGCGACGAGGTCGCCTGGTCACTCAGTGAGGCCGGGCCGGCCGTCCGCGAGCTGTGGCGAGGCCGCCATGTCGTCGATGCCCTCACCGTCCCCGGAGGGGTGGCCCTGCTGGTCGGTCCTGGTGCAGACCACGCCACCGGACTGGCGATCTTCGACGCCGCCCGTGGCGGGCGCCGCACCGACGTCGACCTGCCGACGTCACGACCGACGAGGCCGCGACTCGCCACGTGGAAGAACGGGCAGATCACCGTCGTCGACGCTCAGGTGCCCGACGCCCAGGAGGGCGCCGGAGCTCCGGTGAGCCGGCCTGCGACCTACGACCTGGCTTCTCGCAGCTGGACGGCCGGCGCCCCGGCCCGATGGTTCGGCGTGGCCGCGGCGGACGCCGGCTCCTACGCGCCCGAGCGGACCGTGGTGATGCTCGGCGCGGCCGGCGATTCCGAGGTGTGTGCCCACTGGATGGACGGGACAGCGGTGGAGCCGGACGAGATCGCCTGCGGCGCGTCCGTCGAAGCCCACGTCTCACCGGGTGCCGAGCGGGTGCTGGTACTGACGCATCCCGCCGGGACGAAAGGGATGCGGCCGCTCGTGCTCGGCCTGGCCCTCGGCACAGCGTCGGTGGCGCTACCGGTGGACGAGGTCTCCGACGCCCTCTTGTGGGAGTCGGGCAGCACGCTGGTCGGGCGCACGGTCGACCCCGACACCGGAGATCCGGTCGGCTTCCGCATCGACCTCGGCAAGGGGCAGCAGAACGAGCAGCTCCCCGCGCCGCCGCCGAGCGGTTCCTGAAGGCTCCGGTCGGGCGGCCAAGCGTCGGCGCGGCGCCGCGGCAGGGTGGAGTGCCTCGGTCACGCCGGTGGACGGCTGTCGTCCACCGGCGGGGAGACGTCCTCGTCGCGCGCGTCGGCGATCTGCTCCTCGGGACGCGGGGGCACGGTCTGGTCGTCCTCGAGGACCTCGAGCTCGTGGTCGTGCGCGGCTGTCTCCATCATGTCCGCCTCCTCGGAGGGAGTGTACGACCGCAGGGTCGCCGTCAGGCGCGCTGGCAGACCATCAGCGCGTTGCCGTCCGGGTCCTCGAACTGGACGAAGACGACGCTGCCGATGTCCTCGACGTCCGAGGTGATCGTGACCCCGAGCCGGCGCAGGTGGGCGACGGTGGCTGCCATGTCGTCGGTCCAGAGGAAGAAGCGCGGCGGGCCTGACGGCGTGTGATCGGTTCGGTTCGCGTCGAGGGCGAGGCGGGTCTCCCCGTCGCTGGGGATGTCGTAGATGGTGCCGCCGTGGGTGGCCTCACCCGGCTCGAAACCGAGCAGGGCCGCATACCACCCGATCGCCGCGGGCATGTCGCGCACGGGGACGAAGACCTGGCCGACACGGCGCTGGATGGGGCTGCTCATCGCGGCAGGCTAGACGACGCGCCCGCGAGCGCGAAATCCGTTGGCGCGCAGTCAGAAACCGAGGCGCTGCAGCTGCTTGGGGTCGCGCTGCCAGTCCTTGGCGACCTTGACGTGCAGGTCGAGGTAGACCTTCTGGCCGAGGAGCGCCTCGATGCCCCGGCGGGCGTTCGTGCCGACCTCGCGCAGCCGGGAGCCGCCGCGCCCGATGACGATGGCCTTCTGGCTCGGACGCTCCACGAAGACGTTGACGCGCACGTCGAGCAGCGGGTTGTCCTCCGGCCGGCCCTCGCGCGGCACCATCTCCTCGACGACGACGGCGAGCGAGTGGGGCAGCTCGTCGCGCACGCCCTCGAGCGCCGCCTCGCGGACCAGCTCGGCGATCATCACCATCTCGGGCTCGTCGGTGAGCACGCCATCGGGGTAGAGCTGCGGCGAGCGGGGCAGGAACGAGGCGAGGACGTCGCGGACCTCCTCGACCTGGCTTCCCGAGACTGCCGAGCAGGGGATGATGGCGTCCCACTCCCCCAGCCGGTCGATCGCGATGAGGTGCTCGGCGAGCCGCTCACGGTCGACGGCATCGGCCTTGGTGGCGATGGCGACCACCGGACGACGGCGCACCGAGCGCAGCTCCTTGAGCTCGTTCGCGATGAACGTGTCGCCGGGCCCGATGCGCTGGTCGGCGGGCAGGCAGAAGCCGATGACGTCGACCTCGAGGAGCGTCTCGCGGACGAGGTCGTTGAGCCGCTCGCCGAGCAGGGTGCGCGGCTTGTGCAGGCCGGGGGTGTCGACGAGGATCACCTGCGCCGTCGGCGTCGTGGCGATGCCGCGGATGGTGTGCCGGGTCGTCTGCGGTTTCGAGCTCGTGATGGCGACCTTCTGGCCGACCAGGGCGTTGGTCAGGGTCGACTTGCCCGCGTTGGGCCGGCCCACGAGGCAGGCGAACCCCGCCCGGTAGTCCTCGGAGCGGCCACCGGGGAGGGCGCCCGCGCCCTCGCTCTGCGTGGGTTCAGCGTCCTGGGTGCCCATGGGCGTCCTCCGTCTTGGTGTGCGCCTCGGTGACTTCCGTGTCGTCGTCCGGCGCCGACACGCGGTGCACGATGACCGACGCGACCCGGTGGCGGCGTCCGGCCATCCGTTCGGCCGTCAGCTCCAGCCCAGCGACCGTACCGGACGACCCGACGATCGGCACCCGCCCGATGACCTTGGTGAGCAGGCCACCCACGGTGTCGACGTCGTCCTCGTCGATGGTCACGTCGAACAGCTCGGCGAGGTCGTCGATGTCCATCGACGCCGGCACCCGGAGCGTGCCGTCCTCGAGCTGCTCGACGCCGGGAGCCTCACGGTCGTGCTCGTCGGCGATCTCGCCGACGATCTCCTCGATGATGTCCTCGATCGTGATGAGCCCCGCCGTCCCGCCGTACTCGTCGACGACGATCGCGAAGTGGCTCTGCTCGAGCTGCATCTCCCGCAGCAGGTCGTCGACGGGCTTGCTCTCGGGCACGAAGTGCATGGGCCGCATCACCTCGGTGGCCGGGTGGCGCCCGTCCTCCGGGGCGGCGTTGAGGCGGCGGGCGACGTCCTTGAAGTAGAGCAGGCCGCGCACGTCGTCGCTGTCCTCGCCGATGACCGGGATGCGGGAGAACCCGGAGCGGAGGAAGAGGGACATGGCGCTGCGCAGGCTCTTGTCGGCGTCGATCGTCACCATGTCGGTGCGCGGGACCATGACGGCCCGGGCCACCGTGTCGCCGAGCTCGAAGACGGAGTGGATCATCTCGCGCTCGTCGGCCTCGATGACGTCGGTGTCGCCCGCCATGTCGACCAGGTCGCGCAGCTCGGACTCCGTCTGGAACGGCCCGTCGGTGTAGCCCTTGCCCGGGGTCACGGCGTTCCCGAGCACGACGAGCAGCTTGGCGAGCGGACCGAGCACGCGGCGCAGGGCGACGGCGAACGGCGCGCTCCAGAGCGCCACCGTGTCGTAGTTCTGCCGGCCCAGCGTGCGCGGGGACACCCCGACGACCACGAAGGAGACGACGGCCATGATGGCGATGCTGGTCAGGGCTCGGCTCCACGTCGACTCCAGCCGTGCCGCGACGGCCAGCGTGACGAGGACGGCCGCGGTCGCCTCGGCGACGACGCGCAGGAAGGCGATGACCGACAGGTAGGGCGGCGAGTCGCCGACCACGGTGACCAGTGACCTGGCCCCCGACCGGCCCTCGTCGAAGAGCTCCTGGGCTCGCACGCGCGACATCCGGAAGATGGCGGCCTCGGCGGCCGCCAGCAGGAACGCCACGACGATGCTGATCAGGGCCGGGAGGGCGAACTGCGGGAGCATCTCGTTCTCTCGAGTCGGGGCCGGCGCTCAGGCGCTCGGTCGGTTGCGCGTGGCGAGGAACGTGAGCAGCAGCTGGCGTTGCAGCTCGAACATCTCGCGTTCCTCGTCGGGCTCGGCGTGGTCGTAGCCGAGCAGGTGCAGGATGCCGTGCGTCGTCAGCAGCAGCATCTCCTCGATGGGCGCGTGACCGGCCTCGGCCGCCTGCTTCGTGGCGACCGAGGGGCACAGGACGATGTCACCGAGCGTGCCCTCCTCGGGCTCCTGGCCCTCGCGACCGGGCCGCAGCTCGTCCATGGGGAAGCTCATGACGTCGGTGGGACCGGGCAGGTCCATCCACTGCACGTGGAGGACCTCCATGGCGTCCTCGTCGACCAGCTTGATGCACAGGTCGGCCTGCGGGTGCACGCGCATCTGCTCCATGACGTATGCCGCACAGGCCAGCAGCTCGAGCGCGTCGACGTCGTGGTCGGTCTCGTTGAGGACGTCGATGCTCACGCCGGGTCCTCCTGGGCCAGCGCCTCGTCGGGCGACGAGCCCGATGGTGCCGACGACCCACCCGAGGTGGCCGACGCACTGCGCGACCGCGTCCGCTTGGCCGCCGTCGGCCCGCCCCGCTCACCCTCGGCGCCACGGCGCGCGGCCCGCTTGCGGTCGCGGGCGTCGGTGCGGTCGTAGGCGTCGACGATCGCGCTGACGAGCCGGTGGCGTACGACGTCGTGCGAGGTGAGCTCGGCGAAGTGGATGTCCTCGACGTCACCGAGGATGTCGCGCACGGCCCGGAGCCCGGAGCGGGTCCCCCCGGGCAGGTCGACCTGGGTGATGTCGCCGGTGACGACCATCTTGGACCCGAAGCCCAGGCGCGTGAGGAACATCTTCATCTGCTCGCCCGAGGTGTTCTGCGCCTCGTCGAGGATGATGAAGGCGTCGTTGAGCGAGCGGCCGCGCATGTACGCGAGCGGGGCGACCTCGATCGTGCCGGAGGCCATCAGCTTGGGGATGGTCTCGGGCGAGACCATGTCGTGCAGCGCGTCGTAGAGCGGCCGCAGGTAGGGGTCGATCTTGTCGTTGAGCGTCCCCGGCAGGAAGCCCAGCCGCTCCCCCGCCTCGACAGCCGGTCGCGTGAGGATGATGCGGTTGACCTGCTTGGCCTGCAGGGCCGCCACGGCCTTGGCCATGGCGAGGTAGGTCTTGCCGGTGCCGGCCGGGCCGATGCCGAAGACGATGGTGTGCTGGTCGATCGCGTCGACGTAGCGCTTCTGGTTGAGCGTCTTGGGTCGGATGGTACGGCCGCGGTTGCTGACGATGTTCATCGTCAGCACGTCGGCGGGACGCTCCACCGTCTGGCTGCGCAGCATCGAGATCGAGCGCTCCACCGCGTCGCGGTTGAGCGGCTGGCCGGTCTCGACGATGACGAGCAGCTCGTCGACGAGGCTGTCGATGATCTCGAGCTCGCCCGCCGGCCCGGTGAAGGTCATCTCGTTGCCGCGCACGTGGGTGTCGACGAGCGGGAACTGGCGCTCCATCGTGCGCAGCAGCTCGTCACGCGGGCCGAGCAGGGTCACCATCTCGATCGGCGGCGGGATCTCCCGGGTCAGCACCCGGCCGGCACCACGACCAGCAGCTGCGCTCCGGGCGCCTGCGGGGCGTCCTGCGGTGTCGCTGTCGAGGTCGCTGTCGAGGTCTCGATCGAGGTCGCTGTCGAGGTGGCCGTCGGGCTCGGATGGTCGTGGCTGCGCATCATTCATCGTGGACACGAGTCTACGTGTCGCGGCTCGCGCTCCTCACCACGAAATCCGCCAGTTCTGCGCTCTGCCGCAGCCGCGACGGCTCGTGCACGTACATCATGTGCCCGGCCTCGTAGTACGCGTGCTCGACGTTCGCGAGCCGGTCCTCGGGCAGCTGCAGGTGCGCGACCACGTCCTCCGCCGCGAAGTGGGGCGTCGCCCCGTCGTAGTAGCCGTAGGCGATGTGCACCTTCAGGTGCGGGTTCTGCCGCATGGCCCGCTCCAGCTTCGGGGAGACGTCGACCGGCCGGCCCTCGAAGTCCTTGAAGGACCACGGGTGCACGAGCCGCGAGATCTGCTCGTAGTGCAGGTCGCTGCGGTAGCCGAGCTCGTCGCGGACGTAGTGGTTCCAGGCGGCGGCATACGGCCCGGTGAGCGCGTCGTGCGAGGGGTCGGCGTCCATGTTCTCGGCGATGGCGGCAGCGGCGGGCCCGGTGTAGCGGGCGTCGAGCCGGCCCACGGACAGCCGCTGGTCCCGCAGCAGCTCGGTGAAGTAGCGCCAGTGCTCGATGCGCAGGTCGGCGCGGTCGACGTAGTCCTCGGTGAGGCCGGACAGGCGGGCCACGGTCGACACCGCCTCGGCGCGCTCCGCCGCCGTGAGCCGGTTGCCGCGCGACAGCACCCACGGGTAGTCGCGGGCCGCATACGCCTCTGCCTCGTCCAGCACGTCGCGGAGGGAGCGCCCGGCGTGCTTGCCGTGGAAGTGGGCCACGGCGGCATACGTCGGCAGGTAGAGGGCGTGGGCGCGGTCGTTGCGCTGGTTCTCGAAGTCCACCGAGCTGAGGTCGAGGACGCTGCTGATGAGGACGAGCCCGTTGAGGTACATCCCGTAGCGGGACTGGAGGTGCTCGGCGAGCGCGGCGCCGCGCAGGGTGCCGTAGGACTCGCCGGCGACGAACTTCGGCGACATCCAGCGTCCGTTGCGCGAGGTCCAGAGGCGGATGAGCTCGGCGACGGACTCCACGTCCTTCTGGTAGCTGTGGTACTCGCCCGGTTTGCCGCCCTCGACGGCGCGGGAGTAGCCGGTCGACATGGGGTCGATGAAGACGAGGTCGCTGACGGTGAGCAGGGACTCGGGGTTGTCGACGAGGTCGTAGGGCGGCGGCACGAGGGCGCCCACGTCGCCGCTGACGACCCGCCGCGGGCCGAGCAGGCCCAGGTGCAGCCAGACGCTCGAGCTGCCGGGGCCGCCGTTGAAGGCGAAGGTCACCGGCCGGGTGCGCGCGTCGGCGTCGTCGAGGACGTAGCTCGTCATGGACAGCTCCGCCCGCGCCTTGTGGCCGCCGAACGTGCCGTCCTTGTGCTCCTCCTCGCGCAGCACGACGCGGCCGGTCGTCGCGGTGTAGCGCAGGCCGCGGCGGCCGACCTTGAGGGTGTGGTGGGTGGTGACCAGGTCGTCGACGGGCTCCGCCGGCTTGGTGACCGCCGCGTCGTCCTTCGCCACGGCGCCGGCGGGTGCCTCGTCGCCCTGGGCCTTCTCCTCCGAGCCGTCCAGCTCGCCGCTCACACCATCCGCCCCTCGGTGAAGGTGGCACCGCCGAGGACGTGCACGTGCGCGTGGAAGACCGTCTGTCCGGCGCCCGGCCCGGTGTTGACGATCATCCGGTGGGCGCCCGCGACCCCCTCCAGCTCGGCCACCTGCGCGGCGAGCCGGAAGACGTCGGCCAGGTCGTCCGCCGAGGCAGCCGCGAGCGCCCCCACCGTGGGCTCGTGCCGACGGGGCACCACGAGCACGTGGACCGGCGCGGTCGGGCTGATGTCCCGGAAGGCGATGGACCGCTCGGTCTCGGCGACCCGGTCCGACGGGATCTCGCCGGCGACGATCTTGCAGAAGAGGCAGTCACTGGAGGTCTGCGAGGTCATGACTGCACCCTAGGACGTCGGCAGGCATGTCAACCTTCGCGTCCCCGAACGCGTCTACCGTCCGTGAGAACGTTGGGTATGCCGGCCGGCCAGCTCAGCGACCCCTGCCCCGACCCCCGGCCCGACCCCCGGCCTGACCTCCACGGCACTCCCTCGCGGCCGGGCCCCGACCTTCCGGGCGACCCGGACGTCGCGGTGACCGAGCTCTACGACGCGCACTGGCACCGGCTCGTGCGCCTCGCCTGGCTGCTGCTGCGCGACCAGCTCGCCGCCGAGGACGTCGTGCAGGACGCCTTCGTCGCCACGCACCGCAACTGGGCCTCCATCCGGGACGGCGGCCGCGTCGTCGGCTACCTGCACGCGGCCGTCGTCAACGGGTGCCGCTCGGTCCAGCGGCACCAGGTGGTGGTCGACCGACAGAACGCCCGCGACGCCGCGGCCGCGGACGCGCACGGTCGAGTCGACCACGGCAGCGCGGAGGTCGAGGCCCTGAGGTCGGCCGAGCGTGCCGCCATCGCCCGCGCCCTCCACGCCCTGCCGGCCCGCCAACGCGAGGTCCTCGTGCTGCGCTACTACGCCGACCTGTCCGAGGCGCAGATCGCCGCCGCGCTCGAGATCTCGCCCGGAGCCGTGAAGACCCACGCCCACCGTGGCCTCACGAGCCTGCGCCGAACCATCGACCCCCTGGAGCTGTCATGAACCCCGTCCCCACCGGATCCTTCCGCGGCGCCGAGGACGAGCCCGACGGGACCCCCGTGAAGAGCGGGAACAGCGGCATCGACCGCGGACTGGGACCGACCGAGGACCGCCTGCGCCGAGCGCTCGAGCAGGACGCCCGGTCGGTCACCCCCAGCCACCGGCTCGGGGCGATCCTCGCCGACGCGCACGGGGAGTCCTTCTCCTCCGTCCGGGGCGGGTCGTCCGGGTCACCGGAAGGGGTGGAGAGCCGGCACCGGCGCTGGCTGCTCCCCGCCGCGGCGGCCGCCGCCGCCCTGCTCGTGGCGGGGACCCTGTGGGCGGTCAACCGGCCTCCCGTGCAGGCGCCGCCGGTCGCGGCGACGGCGCCGACCGCGACGACGCCACCCGCGACCGCCCCGACACCGTCCGGCAGCCCGTCGAGCATCCCCACGCAGACGGCCGAGCCGACCTCACCGCCTCCGACGGTGCCGGCGTCCGCCAGCGCTGTCCCGCCTCCCGCCACCGTCCCGGTCAGCGTCCCGGTCTACTACCTGGGGCCCGTCGCGAGCGGGGCCCCGGTCCGCCTCTTCCGTGAGTTCGTGACCACGACGGCGGGCGCACCGGCGACGAGCCAGAGCAGAGTCCTCGCCGCCCTTCGCCTGGCGATGGGCACGCCGCCGGCCGGCGCGCCCTACCGCTCGGCCTGGAACGGCGTGTCGCCGCAGTCCGTGCTCCTCGGCCCCGGGGGCATCACCGTCCGGTTGTCGTCCGGCAGCGCTTCGGCCGAGCCGCTCGCGACCGAGCAGCTGGTGTGGACCGTGCAGGCCGCGCTCGGCAAGACGCTCCCCGTCAGGTTCACCCTCGCCGACGGCGGCTCCCAGATCTCGCCCGGGCACCCCGTGACGTCGTCCTACACGCGGCCCACCGACCCGATGGCGGTGCTCGACCAGGTGGCACCCATCTGGGTGGACGAGCCGGCCCGCGGGTCCGTCGTCACGGCAGGCGCACCCCTTCGGGTCACGGGCGTCGCGAGCACCTTCGAGGCGACCGTCGAGTGGGAGCTGCTCCGGAACGGCAGGCGCGTCGACAAGGGGGTCACCACCGCGGCCCAGTCCGCGCCGGCGCGGGCGCCCTACGCCTTCTCGACCAAGCCCGTGCCCGCCGGCAGCTACGTGCTGCGCGTCTTCGAGGGCAGCGCCAAGGACGGCAGCACCGTGGCGGAGCAGCGCGTCCCCCTGACCGCGCGCTGACCCACGCACCCTGGGTCGAGGTGATCGCGACCCTCCCAAGGGCGCGGTCTCACCTCCACCGATCGGCCCGCAGCGACCGGCGTATGCCGTCGCCGCCGTGGGCGATCAGCGCCAGCGGGTGTGGGCGCTGAGGACGGCGAGCGCCGCCGGGCCTGCGGACGAGGCGCGCAGGATCGTCGAGCCGAGCCGGACGGGCCGGGCACCAGCTGCGCTGAGCGCATCCAGCTCTCGTGGGGTGATCCCGCCCTCCGGACCGACGACGACGAGCACGTCACCGGAGCCGGGTAGCTCCACGGAGGCGAGCGGCTCGGTGGCGTCCTCGTGGAGGACGAGGGTGAGGGCCGCGTCGTGCACCCGGGCGGCGAGCGCGTCGAGGCCGACCACGGAGGTCGTCGCCGGCATACGTGCGCGCCGGGACTGCTTGGTCGCCCGGGTCACGACGGCCGCCCACTTGGCGAGCGACTTCGCTGCCCGGTCACCGCGCCAGACGACGACCGACCGGTCGGCCTGCCACGGCACGACCTCGTCGACCCCGAGCTCGGTGGCCGCCTCGACCGCCTGCTCGTCGCGGTCGCCCTTGGCCAGCGCCTGGACGAGGACGAGTCGCGGCGCGGGCTCCGGCTCGTCGGTCACGTCGAGCACCCTGCCCCGCACCCACGAGCGGTCGACCTCGGTGGCCTCGAGCAGCACCCGTCGCCCGGCGCCGTCCGCCACGAAGCAGCGCTCGCCGGGGCGCACGCGCACGACCGTGGCCGCGTGACGGCCCTCGTCGCCGTCGAGCAGCAGGGAGGCGCCGACGACGGCCTGGGCGACCGTCGCGGGCTCTCCCAGGAAGAGCTGGTGGGTCACCGCGCGCTCACGGGGAGGGTCACTTCTCCTTGAAGGCGTCGCGCAGCTTGCCGAACAGCCCCTTGTTGGCCGGCGTGAGGCGACCCTGGGGGCTGTCCTCGCCGCGCAGGACCGCGAACTGCCGCAGCAGCTCCTCCTGCTCCTCGGTGAGCCGGGTCGGCGTCTGCACCGTGGCGTGCACGAGCAGGTCGCCGCGGCCGCCGTGACGCAGGTGCGTCACCCCGAGGCCGCGCAGGGTGAGGACGTCGCCGCTCTGGGTGCCGGGCTTGATCTCGAGGTCCTGCATGCCGTCGAAGGTCGACAGCTTGAAGCTCGTGCCCAGCGCAGCCGCGGCCATGGGCAGCTCGACGCTGCAGTGCAGGTCGTCGCCCCGGCGGGTGTACGTCTCGTGGTTGACGACGCGGATCTCGACGTAGAGGTCGGCGCTGGGGCCGTTGCCGGGACCGACCTCGCCCTCGCCGGTCAGCTGGATGCGGGTTCCGGTGTCGACGCCGGCCGGCACCTTGAGCTTGAGGGTGCGCCGCGTGCGCACGCGGCCGTCACCGGAGCAGTCGTGGCAGGGGTCGGTCAGCGTCGAGCCGAAGCCCTGGCAGTTGACGCAGGGGCGCGAGGTCATGACCTGGCCGAGGAAGCTGCGCTGGATCTGCTGCACCTCACCGGTGCCGTGGCAGATCGGACAGGTCTGGCGACCCGTGCCGGGCTCGGCACCGTCGCCGTCGCACCGCTTGCAGCCCACCGCCGTTTCGAGCGTCAGCTCCTCCTCGGAGCCGAAGACGGCCTTGGCCAGGTCGATGTCGAGCCGGACCAGGGCGTCCTGGCCGCGCTGCACCCGCGAACGCGGCCCGCGCGACCCTGCCGTGGCACCCGCGCCGAAGAAGGCGTCCATGACGTCGCTGAACGAGAACCCCTGACCCGCGCCGAAGCCCGCGCCACCACCGGTGGCGAAGGGGTCGGCACCCATGTCGAACGACTGCCGCTTCTGCGGGTCGGACAGCACGTCGTAGGCCTGCGACACCCGCTTGAACTCCTCCTCGGCCTCGGGGCCGGGGTTCACGTCTGGGTGCAGCTTGCGGGCCAGTCGACGGTAGGCCTTCTTGATCTCCTCCTGGCTCGCGTCGCGCGAGACCCCGAGGACGGCGTAGTAGTCGTTCAAGCTGGTTCCTTCGGTGTGTGCTCTTCGGTTCCGGTGCGGCCCGCGTCGGCGGACCGTCCGAGGTGGTGCTGGTCAGGTGGTGCTGGTCAGGTGGTGCTCGTCAGGTGGTCTGGTTGTCGTCGAGGATCTCGGAGACGTAGCGGGCGACGGCACGGACGGAGGCCATCGTCGTGGGGTAGTCCATGCGCGTCGGGCCGAGGACGCCCAGGCTCGCGACGCGCTCGGCTCCGGAGCCGTACCCCATCGACACGAGCGAGGTCGTCTGCAGGCCCGAGACGGGGTTCTCGGAGCCGATGCGCACCGAGACGAGGTCGGGGTCATCGCCCAGCTGACCGAGCAGGCGCAGCAGGGTCACGTGCTCCTCCAGCGCCTCGAGGATCGGGCCGATGGTGCGGGGGAAGTCGGCGCCGGAGCGGGCGAGGTTGGCCTGGCCGGCCAGGACGACGCGCTCCTCGCGCTCCTCCACGAGCGCGCCCCCGAGGGCCGAGACGACGGCCCGCATCGCGGCCCGGTCGCCGGCGTCGGTGCCGCTCTCGCCGTCGGTGTCCTCGACGAGGCGCCGCAGCCGGGTGGCTGCCACCGTGAACGGCACGCCGGCGGCCACCTCGTTGATGTGAGCGCGCATCGAGGCGACCAGCCCCTCGCCGTCGGGGCCCGCCAGGGAGCGGCCGGTGTCGACGACGCGCTGCTCGACCCGCCCCGTGTTGACGATCAGGACGATCATCAAATGGGTGGCGCCGAGGGGGACCAGCTCGATGTGCCGGACCGTCGAGCGGGTCAGCGACGGGTACTGCACCACCGCTACCTGGCGGGTCAGGCTCGCGAGGAGCCGCACGGTGCGGTCGACGACGTCGTCGAGGTCGACGGCGCCCTGCAGGAACTGGCTGATGGCGCGCCGCTCCCCCGGCCCCAGGGGCTTGATGGCGCTGAGCCGGTCGACGAAGAGGCGGTAGCCGGCGTCGGTGGGCACCCGGCCCGCCGACGTGTGCGGCGCGTGGATGAGGCCCTCCTCCTCCAGCAGCGCCATGTCGTTGCGCACGGTTGCCGCGCTGACACCGAGATGGTGCCGCTCGACGAGGGCCTTGCTACCGACGGGCTCGGAGGTCTGGACGTAGTCCTGAACGATGGCGCGCAGCACCATCAACCTGCGGTCCTCGCTCATCGCGTCCCTCCTTCACGGGTCTCGCACACGCCACGCATCGCCCCACGGGGCGCTCTGGCACTCTCGGTTGACGAGTGCCAAGTCTACGTGGTGCGCGTCGGATCTCCGATTCCGTCCAACGGTATGCCGGGACGCCTCGACCCGGGTGTGCCCGCGCCCGCGTGGCGGCCGGGGCGCAGCCGGCCGGGCGGCATACGCTCCCGTGTCGTGTCCCCCAACGACCGTTACGGATCAGACGTGCTCAGCGGCGACTGGCGTGCCCCGCGGCGTGGCCGCTCCACCCCCACCCCGGCCGAGCCGGACCTCGTCGTGGAGGAGGTGGAGACGGGCTGGGTCGGTGCGGTCGTGCGCGTCGAGAAGGCCGGCGGCATGCACGTGGTGCACCTCGAGGACCGCCGCGGTCGCACCAAGGCGTTCCCCCTCGGGCCTGGCTTCCTCCTCGACGGCGCGCCCGTCACGCTGACCCCACCCACCGCCGCCGCCGGGGCCGCGCTCGCGGCCGCGCGCAAGGCCGCGTCACGGACGGCGAGCGGGTCGGTGGCTGTCGAGGGCGTACGCGCCCGGGTCGCGAGCGGGTCGCGCATCTACGTCGAGGGCCGGCACGACGCCGAGCTCGTCGAGAAGGTGTGGGGAGACGACTTGCGCGTCGAGGGCGTCGTCGTCGAGCTCATGGACGGCGTCGACGACCTGGCGGGCATCATCGCCGAGTTCCAGCCGGGACCGGGACGGCGGATGGGCGTGCTCGTCGACCACCTCGTGCCCGGCACCAAGGAGGCGCGCATCGTCGAGCAGGCCCGGGCCCTTCCCGGGCTCGGCAGGCACGTGAAGATCCTCGGCCACCCCTACGTCGACGTCTGGCAGTCCGTGCGTCCCGAGCGCCTCGGCTGGCAGCAGTGGCCGGTCATCCCGCGCGGCACGTCGTGGAAGCACGGCATCTGCGCCGAGCTGGGCTGGGCCCATTCCAGCCAGGCCGACATCGCGCACGCGTGGAAGCGCATCCTGGGCACGGTGCGCACCTACGCCGACCTCGAGCCGACCCTCCTCGCGAGCGTCGAGGAGCTCATCGACTTCGTCACCGAGCCCGGGGCGTGAGCCAGGTCGGCCCGCTCACGCCCGGGCTACCGCGTCACCAGCGCACGTAGCCCTGGACGTCCACCATGAGGTAGGCGGCTGCCGACGTCTTGACCCGGACCTTCCCGTCGAGGCCGACCGGCACCAGGACGGTGTTGGTCACCGTGCGCCCGGACGAGTACTTGAGGCTGGCGTAGGGCGTCTCGGCCGAGCCGCTGGGGTAGGCCGTGACGTAGCCGGCGGCGGTCGGCGAGACCACCGTCACGGTCAGGAGCACGGCCCGCACCCCACTGGCCGGCACCCCCGCCTTGCCCACGACGGGCACGCTCGGGGCCTGGCCGGCAGCCACCCGGCCGACCGGGTAGCCCAGCCCGCTCTGGCTGTCGAGGATGCGGGTGGGTCCGACGGGCACCTGGTCGGCGCCGGTCGGCAGCCAGCCGACCACGTCGACGAGCACGTCGGTCTGGGCGCTCGAGCTGATCGACACCGCGCCGTTCGTCCCGAGGCGCGCCTCGACGAGTCCCGTGGCGGCACCCGCGGTCTCGTAGCGCACCTGCGGCGCGCCGGGACGCGTGGCGCCGGTCGGCCACGTCGTCAGCCACCCACCTGCGGCGGGCGCGGACGCGGAGACGTCGAGGAGCACGGCGGCCACACCCGTCGCCGGGATGCCGGCCTTGCCGGCCAGCGGCACCGTGAGTGTGCCACCGGCGGCCAGCCGCGCCTTCGGTGTCCCCACCCCCGTGCGCGTGTCGAGGACCCGCACCGGAGCGCCCCCGGACACGTAGCCGCCGCTCGGGGACCAGCCGACGAGATCGGCCGACAGGTCGGTCGCGGCCGAGGAGTAGATCCGCACCTTGCCGTTCACGCCCACGGGGCTCGAGACGAGGGTGGTCGTCACCCCGCCTGCGGCGTACGAGGCGGCGCGCGAGCCGGGTTGGGTCGTCCCGTCGGCGTGGGCGGTCAGGTAGCCGGGGGCGGACGGGGCGGTCGCGTTGACGTTGAGCAGCACGGTGGCGACGCCCGTCGACGGCACCCCGGCCCGACCCGTCACCTGCACGGTGACGGCCTTCCCGGCCTGGACCCGGGCCACCGGTGCCCCGATCCCGGTCTTGGTGTCGAGCAGCCGAGCCGGAGCGGCGACCTGCCACGCGCGCGTGTCGGTGGCGACCGTGGGGCCCTGGTCCTTGAGGTGGATGAAACCCTTGGGCCAGCGTCCACCCGTGAGCGTGACCCGGCGCCAGCGGAAGTCTCCACCCCAGTTGTCCTCGGAGACGATGATGTCGGAGGCCGAGAGCACCTGTTCTACGTAGGCGACGTGCCCGGTCGAGGAGAACGAGGAGTCCCACCAGGCGATGGAGCCCACGGCCGGGCTCGTGTTGGTCTGCGCCGGGAACGACGGGCCCCAGTTCAGGGCATTGCCGCTCAGGCTCGACGGCCTGACGTTGGGCAGGCCGTTCTTGACGAGGCGGTAGGCCACGTAGTTGGTGCAGTTGTGGCCCGTCGACTGTAGCCAGTAGCTCGTCGCGCCGGTGTCCTTGTAGCCCGCGTTCGCGTAGCCGGCGCCCTGGCAGGGGTCGTAGCCGGTGCACAGCACGATCCACTCGCTCGAGCGGGCGGGCCCGGCGAGACCGACGGTGGAGACCAGCACGGCCAGGGCGGTGAGCACGAGCGCGAGCCCGCGGCGGACGCGCGGACGCACGCGCGGGACGCCGGCAGCCTGGTCGGCAGGGGCCATGGGCATGTCGGTCTCCTGGGTTGCAGGTGAGGTGCACCCGCAATCTAGGACATAGGAACCATCCGGTGCGTCCTTTCCCAGAAATCACATGCGACACGCCAGTGCACTTGCAACCCTCGGGCACCCTGATGTGCTAATGACACCCGTGTCATTCGGGCAGTCCCGAGCGGTCAGCGGGTGCGCCGCCCGGGGAACGCCACCCGGTTGACGACCGCCTCCTTGACGGCCGTGAAGGGCGGTCGCACGAAGACCATCGCATCAGGCCGGGTCGGCAGCGAGAGCACCGACTTGGCGTGCGAGAAGAGCTCCACCGAGTGCTCCCCGTGGTATGCGCCCGTCCCGCTGGCGCCGACCCCCCCGAACGGCAGGCCGGGCACGGCCAGGTGGGCGAGGGGCACGTTGAACGCCAGCGCCCCTGACGAGGTGTCGCGCGTGAAGCGCTGTCGCACCCGGTCGGAGCGGGTGAAGACGTAGAGCGCCAGCGGCTTCTCCCGCCGGTTGACGAAGTCGATCGCGCTATCGAGGTCATCGACCTCGACGAGTGGCAGCACGGGCCCGAAGATCTCCTCCTGCATGACGAGCTGCTCGGGGTCGTCGGCATCGTCGACCTCGACCACGGTCGGCTCCAGGTAGCGGGTCGCGGCGTCCGACCGGCCGCCCATGACGACCCGGTCGTGCTCGACCATGGCGGTGAGCCGCTCGAAGTGACGCGTGCTGACGATGCGGCCGTACTCCGCCGACCGCGAGGGGTCCGCCCCGAAGGCGCTCGTGATCGCCTGGGCGAGAAGCGGTTTCAGCGCCTCGATGGTCTTGCGCGTCGCGAGGACGTAGTCGGGCGCGACGCACGTCTGGCCCGCGTTGGTGAACTTGCCCCACACGAGCCGCTGCGCGGTCACCGCCAGGTCGGCGTCGTCGGAGACGTAGGCCGGCGACTTGCCGCCCAGCTCGAGCGTCACCGGGGTGAGGTGGCGGGCCGCCGCCTCGAGCACGACCCTGCCGACCGTCCCGTTGCCCGTGTAGAAGATGTGGTCGAACCGCTCGGCGAGCAGGGCGGTCGTCTCCGGGACACCCCCCTCGACGACGTGCACGGCCGACCGGTCGAGGTATCGCGGGAGCAGTCGCGCCAGCAGCGCCGATGTCGCCGGGGCCACCTCGCTCGGCTTGACCACGACGGCGTTGCCCGCGGCCAGGGCCCCGACCAGCGGGGCGAGGCACAGCTGGACCGGGTAGTTCCAGGGCGCGATGACGAGGACGACGCCGAGGGGCTCCCGCACCACCCTGGCTCGGCCGGGGCCCAGGGAGACGGGTACGGGCACCCGCCGCGGAGCGGTCCACGCACGCAGGTGGCGCAGGGTGTGGTCGATCTCTCGCACGACGAAACCGGTCTCGGTGATCCACGCCTCGGTGGCGCTCTTGCCCAGGTCGCCGTGCAGCGCCTCGGCCACCTCGTGCTCGTGCTCGACCAGCAGAGTGCGCAGGGCGCGCAGCTGCCCCTCCCGCCAGGCACGTGGCTTCGTGCGGCCGCTGTCGAAGGCTTCCCGGGCCCGCGCCACGGCCTGCGCCGGGGTCGCGGCTGCCGTCTCGCCCACGCTCTCGGGCACGCTCTCAGGCACCCGCTCGGGCACGGTCTGTGTCATGGGGGCTCCTTCGTCGTCGACTCCTCAGTCGGCGAGGAGCCGGTGGACCACGGTGTCCGCGAGCAGCCGCCCGCGCCGCGTGAGCACCACTCGCCCGTCCCGGAGGACGGCAGGCCCCTCGACGAGCCCGTCGGCGATGAGTCGGGCGACCGCGGTGCGCCCCGATCCTCGCAGATCCGAGACGGGCAGGCCCTCGACGAGGCGTGTGCCGAGGAGCACACGCTCGTCGTAGCGCTGCTCGTCGCTGAGGGCCTCGCGTGCGTGCGCCGGCGACGCCCCGGAACCCAGCCGGGCGGCATACGCGCTCGGGTGCTTCACGTTCCACCACCGCACGCCCCCGACGTGGCTGTGCGCTCCGGGACCGACCCCCCACCAGTTCGTGCCGGACCAGTAGGCGACGTTGTGCCGGCAGCGGGTCTGCTCGGTGCGGGCCCAGTTGCTCACCTCGTACCAGCCGAAGCCGGCCGCGGTCAGCAGCTCGTCGGCCAGCTCGTACTTGTCGGCCTCGTCGTCGTCCTCGGGGGCGGCGACGAGCCCGCGACGCACCTGCGCGGCCAGCTTCGTGCCCTCCTCGACGACGAGCGCGTAGGCGGACACGTGGTCGGGCTCCAGCGCGATGGCCGCCTCGAGGCTGCGTCGCCAGTCGTCGAGGGACTCCCCCGGCGTGCCGTAGATGAGGTCCACGCTCACCTGCAGGCCCGCGTCCCTGGCGGCCCTCACCGCGCGCGCGACGTTGTCGGGGTCGTGGGTGCGCTCGAGCGTGCGCAGCACGTGCGGCACGGCCGACTGCATGCCCACCGACACGCGGGAGAAGCCGCCCTCGGCGAGCTCGCGCAGCGACTCGGGCGTCACCGAGTCGGGGTTCGCCTCGGTCGTGACCTCCGCGTCCGGGGCCAGCCCGAAACGGTCGCGTATGCCGTCCAGCACCTTCACGAGGTCACCTGACCTCAGCATGGTGGGGGTCCCACCCCCGACGAACACCGTCGACACAGGCGGAGCCTCGTCGCCCAGCACGTCTCGTGCGAGGTCGAGCTCGCGCAGCGCGGCGTCGGCATAGGTGTCGATGCCGATGCTCGCGCCCGGGCCACCCAGCTCGCTCAGCGTGTAGGTGTTGAAGTCGCAGTAGCCGCAGCGCACCGTGCAGAACGGGACGTGGACGTAGATACCGAGGTCGGTCGTGGGCAGGTCGGCCAGCGCTGCTGCAGGCAGCTCCCCCGTCGCGGGGGCGGGGTCGCCGTCGGGAAGGGCGGAGGGCGGCATACCTCCATTGTCCCAGCCGTGCCGCGGTGCCCCGTCCACCGCCCTCAGCGGCTCGGAGGAGGTCAGCCGGAGTGCGTCGTCACGCCGTAGCGGGCACGGGAGCGCAGCGCCCAGCGGGCTGCCGGGACCGAGACCAGCGCGATGACCACCATGAACCCGGCGAGCATGAGCCAGCCCACCTCGCCCCGGTCGACGCAGAACCAGGTGACGACCGGTGGGGCGACGACCGCCAGCACGCTGAAGCCGAGGCCGGCGAAGCCCTGGTACTGCCCCTGCCGCTCGTGCGGCGCCAGGCCCATCTGCAGGCCCCACTGGCCGCCCGAGCCGATCATCTCGCCGACGACGTGCACGAGCGAGCCGACGACCAGCGCCGCGATGGCCACCCACATGGTGCCGCGCTCGGCGAGCCCGACGATGGCGAAGCCGCCCGCGATCCACCACGCCCCGCGCACGAGGGCGCGGGCGCCGGCCTCGACGGAGTCGGCCCGGCGGGACAGGCGCACCTGGAAGAGCGCCACCGCGGCGGTGTTGAGGATCAGCAGGACGGCCACCATCACCGTGGGGGCCTGCGTGCGGGCCGAGACGAAGAGCGCGAGACCGAGCTCCATGACGAAGAAGTGGAGCGAGAAGAGCCCGGTGATGACCGTGATGACGACGTACGGCCAGTCGCGGATGACCGCGAGTCGCGGCTCCCCCTCGGCGCGGGTGTGCGGAGCCAGGTGCGGCAGCCGCGTGGAGTTCCAGGCGGCGAAGCCGGTGAAGAGCGCGTTGAGCACGAAGACCGCGACGTAGGCCCAGCGCTCGTCGATCACCAGCGCGGCACCGCCGAAGACGGAGCCGAGCCCGAGGGCCGTGTTGGTGACCGCCCTCAGGTACGCCTTGAAGAGGACGCCGCGTCCGCCGGTGGCCAGCTGCGCGATGACGCCCTGGTTGACGGCACCGGCGCCGCGCTCGAAGAGGGCGAGCAGCCCGAGCAGGAGGGCGAGCATCCACGGCGTCCTCGCCAGGACCGGCGGGGCGCTGAAGACCGCGGCGCCCGCCATGAACGCGGTCAGGACCTGACGCGGTCCTCGGATGTCGCCGAGATGGCCCGCCGGGACCTGCACGACGATGCCCACGATCGCCGAGACCGACATGGCGAGCGCCACCTCGGTCGCGCTGAACCCGACCTGCCGGGTGAAGTAGAGGGCGCTCGTCGTGAGGACCGCGCCGGCACCGAAGCGGTTGGCGAAGGACCCGAGCGCGAGGATGCGCAGGTCCCGGTCGACGGGGATGCCGCGATGGGTCAACGGTGGGTGCGTCGTCGCCGTCACGGGCGTGCTCCGTCCTCTGCCGTGCTCTCGCACGGGTCGTCAAAGTATCTCGACGTCAAGATATCTGAGGGTGGTCGCAGCGGTGCAACCGGTTTTCGGGGGTCGCATATGGTGCAGGGGTGTACCGCCCCAACTGGATCGAGCTCGACGGCGTCGTCAACATGCGTGACCTCGGGGGGATGGTGACTGCCGGTGGCGACACCGTCCGTCCGCGTCGGCTGCTGCGCTCGGACAACCTCCAGGACCTGACGCCCGGGTCGGTCGAGGTGCTGGTCTCCGGTCTCGGCCTGCGCGACGTCGTGGACCTGCGCACGCACGTCGAGGTCGCCAAGGAGGGCGACGGGCCGCTGCGCGCCGTCCCGGGCGTGCGCCACCACCACCACACGCTCTACCGCGAGGACAGCGTCGAGTCGGGCATCCCGGCCGCCGAGCGGGCCCTGCCATGGGAGACCGACGAGCGCCGCCACGCCGCCACGGTCGCCGCCTCCGAGGTCTCTCCGGAGCCGCCCACCGAGCCCGAGCAGCGCCGCAGCCCTCACCAGAGCCACGACGAGTTCTGGTCGGAGCACTACCTCGGCTACCTCGCCAGCCGCCCCGACTCGGTGGTCGCCGCCCTGCACGTCATCGCCTCCAGCGACGGCGCAGTCGTGGTCCACTGCGCGGCCGGCAAGGACCGGACCGGGACCGTCGTGGGTCTGGCGCTCAAGGCCGTCGGCGTCCCCGACGAGCTCGTCATCGCCGACTACGCGGCGTCGGCCGAGCGCGTCGCGGCCATCATGGACCGGCTGCGGGTCAAGCCGGCGTATGCCGCGAACCTGCGCGACAAGACCGTGGCGCAGCAGTCGCCCACGACCGACACGATGCGCCTGCTGCTCGCCGCCCTCGACGAGCGCTACGGCGGCGCGCTCGGCTGGCTCGACGCGCAGGGCTGGACGGCGTCCGACACCGACCGCCTGCGCCGCAGGCTCCTCGGCGACTGATCCTCGAACCGCTGGGCTGCGGCGCTTCGCCTCAGCGGGGCGTCACGTGGAGGTGGATGGTGCCCTCGACGGTGACGGTGCCGTCGGTGCGCGTCGCCGTGACCCGGACGGGAACGTCCGTCCGGCCGTCCTGCCAAGCCGCGGGTTCCGTCGTGGCCGTGCACGTGAGGTCGCTCGTCGACTTCGCGACGTAGCGCACCTCCATCCCCTTGGGGATCCACCGGTGCGTGGCGGGGATGCTCGCCTCGGCGAGCAGGCCCATCGCCGCCTCGAGACCGTTGCACGCCGCGATGGCGTGCACCGTGCCGATGTGGTTCTGGACGCGACGTCGCTTGGGCACGACGACGACCGCCCGGTTCGGCTCGACCGCCACGACGCGCGGGCGCACGCTGCGGAAGTACGGAGCCGCCGTCGTGAACGCGCGGGCGAAGGCCCAGCGTCCGAGCGGGCGTCGCTCGAGGCGGCGGTAGAGGGCGTAGACGTCGGCCATGCCGAGATGCTACCGACCGGTAACCGAATCCGGTACCACCGCCGAAGAGGCGTGGTGCCCCACCTCCCGGCGGGGCACCACCCGTCACTTCTTGGTCTTGGCCTGGTCGGCGTCGCTCGAGAGGGCTGCCACGAAGGCCTCCTGCGGGACCTCGACGCGGCCGACCATCTTCATCCGCTTCTTGCCCTCCTTCTGCTTCTCGAGCAGCTTGCGCTTGCGGCTGATGTCGCCGCCGTAGCACTTGGCGAGCACGTCCTTGCGGATGGCGCGGATGTTCTCGCGGGCGATGATGCGTGAGCCGATCGCGGCCTGGATGGGCACCTCGAACTGCTGGCGCGGGATGAGGTCCTTGAGCTTGCCGGCCATCATCACGCCGTAGGCGTACGCCTTGTCCTTGTGCACGATCGCGCTGAAGGCGTCGACGGACTCACCCTGCAGCAGGATCTGAACCTTGACGAGGTCGGCCACCTGCTCGCCGTCGGGCTCGTAGTCGAGCGAGGCGTAGCCACGCGTGCGGGACTTGAGCTGGTCGAAGAAGTCGAAGACGATCTCGGCGAGCGGCAGGGTGTAGCGCATCTCGACGCGGTCCTCGGACAGGTAGTCCATGCCGCGCAGGTTGCCGCGCTTCTGCTGGCACAGCTCCATGATCGCGCCGACGAACTCGCTCGGGGCCAGGATCGTGGCCCGCACGATCGGCTCCTTCACCTCGGAGATCTTCCCCTCGGGGAACTCGCTCGGGTTGGTGACGTGGATCTGCTTGCCGTCGTCCATGGTCACGTCGTAGACGACGTTCGGCTGGGTCGAGATGAGGTCGAGGTTGAACTCGCGCTCGAGCCGCTCGCGGACGATCTCCAGGTGGAGCAGGCCGAGGAAGCCGACGCGGAAACCGAAGCCGAGCGCGGCGGAGGTCTCGGGCTCGTAGACGAGCGCGGCGTCGTTGAGCTTGAGCTTGTCGAGCGCCTCGCGCAGGGCCGGGTAGTCGGACCCGTCGATGGGATACAGGCCGGAGAAGACCATCGGCTTCGGGTCGCGGTAGCCGCCGAGGTCCTTCGTGGCGGGCTTGCTCGCGTTGGTGACGGTGTCGCCGACCCGTGACTGCCGGACGTCCTTGACGCCGGTGATGAGGTAGCCGACCTCGCCGACGCCGAGGCCCTTGCTCGGGACCGGCTCCGGGCTGATGACGCCGATCTCGAGCAGCTCGTGGGTGGCCTTCGTCGACATCATGACGATGCGCTCGCGCGGGTTGAGGTTGCCGTCGACGACCCGGACGTAGGTGACCACGCCGCGGTAGGTGTCGTAGACGGAGTCGAAGATCATCGCGCGGGCCGGCGCGTCGGGGTCGCCGGTCGGGGCGGGCAGCTGCCGGACGATCTGGTCGAGCAGCGGCTCGACGCCCTCGCCGGTCTTGCCGGAGACGCGGAGGCAGTCCTCGGGCTCGCCGCCGATGAGCTTGGCCAGCTCCTCGGCGTACTTCTCCGGCTGGGCGGCCGGCAGGTCGATCTTGTTGAGCACCGGGATGATCGTGAGGTCGTTCTCCATCGCGAGGTAGAGGTTCGCGAGGGTCTGCGCCTCGATGCCCTGTGCCGCGTCGACGAGGAGGACGGCGCCCTCGCAGGCCGCCAGGGACCGGGAGACCTCGTAGGTGAAGTCGACGTGCCCCGGGGTGTCGATCATGTTGAGCGCGTACGTCGTCCCGTCGAGCTCCCACGGCATGCGCACCGCCTGGCTCTTGATGGTGATGCCGCGCTCGCGCTCGATGTCCATGCGGTCGAGGTACTGCGCCCGCATCGCGCGCGCGTCGACGACGCCCGTCAGCTGCAGCATCCGGTCGGCGAGCGTCGACTTGCCGTGGTCGATGTGCGCGATGATGCAGAAGTTGCGGATCAGGTCCGGCGGCGTTGCGTTGGGAGCCAACGCGGAGCGGGCCATGGGCGACACGTGGGACGTACCTCGCAGGGTCTGGTGACGGTAAGGGTGCTGGGTGCTGCCGAGTGGTGCTCGGCCGGCGTCCGACGCTCGCGCGGTGGGGCCGCCGCAGCCACCACAGTCTCCCATGCTTTGCCGGGCCGGTGCTCACTCCTCGGCCTCGCGGCGCAGTGGCTCCGCTGCTGCCGGCCGCCGGTGACCCACAATGGCGGGCATGCGCGCCCAACCCATGCAGGTCCTGCCCGTGGCTCCGGGGGCACAGGTGCCGATGCGTCGCTACGTCCGGCACCCCCGGGAGATCGTGGCGCTCGTCGTGGCGGTCCTCGCCTCCCTCCTGCTGCTCGCGCTGGCCGTCGGCGAGCTGGTCTCCGCGGCCCAGGAGCGGCGCGACCCGGACATCTACGCGCTGGCCCTGGTGTCAGCCCCGCTGCTCGTCTGGTTCGCGCGCGGACAGCTGTGGGCCCAGCAGCGGCTGAGCGGCATCAAGCTGAGCCCCGGCCAGTTCCCCGAGGCGCATGGGATGCTCGTCGACGCGGCCGCTCGGTCCGGCCTCTCCTACGTGCCGGACGCGTACGTCGTCCTCGGCAACGGGGTCATCAACGCCGCAGCCTCTGGGCACGGCTTCCGCCGGTTCGTGTTCGTCAACAGCGACCTGCTCGAGGTGGGCGGCGCGGCCCGGGAGCCGGAGGCCCTGCGCTTCGTCATCGCGCACGAGGTCGGTCACATCGCCGCGGGGCACACCAGCTACTGGCGCATGCTCGGCACCTTCGCATCCCAGTGGCTCCTGTTCGTCGGCTCGACCCTCAGCCGCGCCCAGGAGTACACCGCCGACAACTACGGACACGCGCTCGCCCCCGAGGGCGCCCGCTCGGCCATGGCCACCCTGGCCGGCGGCAAGTACCTCGGCCGCTCCGTCGACGTCGACGCCATGGCGGATCGGGCCGTCACCGAGCCGGGCTTCTTTGTGTGGCTCACCAATGCGGCGGCCGGCCACCCGGTCTTGCTCTGGCGCATCCACGCCCTGCGCGACCGGCGCCGTCCCGGGCGGCTGCTCTGGAGGCCGCGGGAACCGTGGCAGTGGGGCACGTCGGCACCGCCTGACGCGTATGCCCTTCCCGCGATGGTCGGCTTCCAGCCCACCCCGCTCCCCCCGCCGGCGGCACCGTCGGCGGAGGGTGCGCCAGCACCGGCGGTCGCCGCCACCGTTGCCGCGACCTACTCGGACGAGCTGTCCGTCCCCCTCGACTGAGCGCGCCCTCAGGCGGTGCCGGCGGTGCTGGCTGCGTCGGCGGTCTGCCGCGGCGAGCCGCTCCCCTGCGCGAGCGCCCGGTGCGACCGGCCTTCGAGCCCGACGGACAGCACCGCCACGCCGACGCCGAGCACGGCCAGGCCGGCTCCCACGAGGCTCGGTGCCCCGTAGCCCCACCCCGCGGCGAGGACGACCGAGCCCAGCCACGCACCGAGGGCGTTGGCCGTGTTGAGCGTCGAGTGGTTGAGCGCGGCGGCCAGCGACTGGCCCTCGTGCGCGACGTCCATCAGGCGGGTCTGCAGCAGTGGCACGACGACCGAGGGCAGCAACCCCAGGACGAAGACCATGGCGACACCGAGCCACACCACGTGCACGGCCCAGCCGAAGACGGCGAGCAGGGCCGCGATGGCGCCCAGGGCGCCGATGATCCCGTTGAGGACGCCGACCCGGTTGGCGACGCGGCCGCTCAGCACCATGCCGGTGACCATCCCGATGCCGTATGCCGCGAGCACCCACGGGATGTAGCGCTCGTCCAGGCCGGCGAGCTCCGTCATGGTCGGCGTGATGAACGAGTACATCGCGAACATGCCGCCGAAGCCCACCACCCCGATGAGCAGCGCGAGCCACACCTGGCCGCGGCGCAGCGCCCGCATCTCGGCGCGCATGGACTCGTCACCGCTGGAGCGCTGGTGCGGCAGGAAGACCGCGATGGCCACGACGGTCAGGGCCGCGACGGTCCCGACGAGCACGTAGGGCAGGTGCCAGGAGAAGCGCTGGCCGAGGAGGGTCGCCACGGGCACGCCGACGACGTTGGCGACACCGAGGCCGCCGAGGATCGCTGCGACGGCGGCGGTCCGCCGCTCGTGCGACACGAGGGAGGCCGCGACGACCGACCCGATCCCGAAGAAGGCGCCGTGGGGCAGCCCCGCGAGGAACCGGGCCGCCATCACGGTCGGGTAGCTGTCGGCCGCGACGATCCCGATGTGCGCGACGGCGAAGAAGGCCATGAGCCCCATGAGCAGCCCCTTGCGCGGTGCCCTGGCGGCGGCCACGGCGATGACCGGGGCGCCGACCACCACGCCGAGCGCGTACGCGGAGACGTAGTGGCCCGCGGTCGCGATGTCGACGCCCGTTCCGCGGGCGATCTGCGGCAGCAGGCCCATGGTCACGAACTCCGTCGTCCCGATGGCGAACCCGCCGACCGCGATCGCGAGGAGGGCGAGGGTGGTGCGGCGTCGTGCGGGGCTCACAGGTGTTCTCCGGGTTCGGTCGTCGGTCGGCGTCGCCACGTCGGCTGGGCGGACGGGCACCGTCGTGGCGGGGCTCGGATCGCCGTCGACCCGTTCTCGGACTCCAACCCTAACGACACGGCCCGCTACGGTGATTCCCGTGTCCAGCACCCTCGAGAGCCTCCTCGGCCGCCTGCGCGGCATCGTCCGCCGCTCGGCGCCTGCCCGCCCCCGCACGACCCCGCCCCGCACCGGAGGGGCGTCTGCCCGCACCGTGCCGACGACCGCCTACCCGGGTGACGCCACGCGGCTGCCCGACACGACGTACTCACCCCGGCCGGACGGCCGTCCGGACCCCGGGGAGATCGTCTGGACGTGGGTGCCCTTCGAGGAGGACCACACCCAGGGCAAGGACCGACCCGTGCTGATCATCGGGCACGAGGGCCGGTGGCTGGTGGCCCTCGCCCTGACCAGCAAGGACCACGACCTCGACGAGCAGCAGGAACGGCGCTCCGGGCGTGAGTGGGTCGACATCGGCACCGGCGCGTGGGACCCGCGAGGACGCCCGAGCGAGGTCCGGGTCAACCGCCTGGTGCGGGTCGACCCGGACGGGGTGCGACGCGAGGGGGCGGTGCTGCCGCGCGAGCGCTACGAGGTGGTCGTCGCCGCGGCACGCGCCCTGCAGCGCGGCTGACACAGAACAGGCCCGTCACCATGCGGTGACGGGCCCGGTCAGGAGAACGTGTGCGTCAGAGCGACGCGACCTTCTTGGCCAGCGCCGACTTCTTGTTGGCGGCCTGGTTCTGGTGGATGACGCCCTTCGAGACAGCCTTGTCGAGCTTCTTCGAGGCGTTCTTGAGGGCCTCGGCAGCAGCGTCCTTGTCGCCGGCGTCGGCGGCCAGGCGGACCTTGCGGACCCAGGTGCGAAGCTCGCTCTTGACGGCCTTGTTGCGCTCGGTGCGCGTGCGGTTCGTCTTGATGCGCTTGAGCTGCGACTTGATGTTTGCCACGTTGATGGTTTCTTTCGTTCGGTCGGATGGTTGCCGTTAGAGGGCGGCAAAACTGCTCGGGACCGGGCGTGGGGACACCCTGCGTGAGCAGCTCTGGGTGGAGCATGCATGCGCGCACGACCTGAGCGCGCACGCGACGCTCAAAGTTACCAGCGGCGTCGCCGCTCGACCAAACCGGCCGTGTGCCGTGGGCAGGGGGAGGCGGCGGCGGCAGGTCAGTGTCCGGCTCGCGCCCGCGCGATGGTCAGGATGGCCCGCTCGACCGCATACACGGGGTCACGCCCGCCTCCCTTGACCTCGAAGTCGGCGGCAGCGACGGCCTGCACGGCCTCGGCAAGGCCGTCGGCGCTCCAGTGGGTGACGGCTCGGCGTGCCTTGTCGATCTGCCAAGGCGCCATGCCGAGGCTCTTGGCGAGCTGCGCCGAGCTGCCCCGACCGGCCGCGCCGACCTTGATGAGCTGGCGCAGTTGCGAGGCGAGCACGGCGACGATCGGCACCGGGTCGACGCCGGTCGCGATGGCGTGGCGCAGCAGTCGCAGGGCCTCACCCGACTGGCCGGCGACGGTGGCATCGGCCACCCGGAAGCCCGTGGCCTCCACCTTGCCGCCGTGGTAGGTGTCGACGACGGCGTCGTCGACAGCGCCCTCGGTGTCCGAGATGAGCTGGGCGCACGCCGCAGCGAGCTCGCGCACGTCCTTGCCGACGGCCTCGATGAGGGCGCGCACGCCCTCGCTCGTGATCTTGCGCCGCGCCGCCGCGAACTCCTTGAGCACGAAGTCGGTCTTGTCGCGGTCGGTCTTGATGGCTGGGCACTCGATGACGCGGGCACCCGCCTTGCGCATCGTGTCGAGGACCTTCTTGCCCTTCATGCCGCCGCCGTGGGCGACCACGAGGCCCAGGTCGGGGTCCGGCGTCGCGAGCAGGGAGAGCAAGTCGAGCTGCAGCTCGTCCGACGACTCGTGGAGGTCGCGCACGACGATGGTCTTGGCGCCACCGAAGAGGGACGGGCTGGCGTGCATCTGCAGGGCGCCCGACTCGTAGGTGGCGGGATCGATGCGGATGACCTCCACATCGCTCTCCTGCGCGGCGGCCAGGACGCCCGCCACCGCCCGCTCGACGAGGATGCCCTCCGGTCCGGTCACGAGGACGAAGGGCGGAACGGCCGGGTCGGTCATGGCGTCAACTCTGTCATGCGGGACCGACAGCCGGCCCGCCCCGTCCACCCGTGGAAGTGAAGGTCATGTTCGCCCTCGTCCTCGCCATCGTGCTCGCCGCCGTCGGCTTCGTCCTGCTCCGACTCAAGGACCACCCCAAGAAGCTGAGCCGCTACGCCGCGATCCCGTTCGCGCTAGCGCTGTTCCTCCTCGCGGGTGCCACGTTCTATCGCCTCGACGCGGGCGAGGCTGCGGTGACCAAGACCTTCGGCACGGTGGGCGCCGAGGCGATCAGCGCAACCGGTATCCACCTCAAGGCCCCGTGGCAGGACCTCATCCGCTTCGACATCCGCAACCAGACCATCGCGCTCGACGAGGGCGGGGGCCGGATCTCGACCGTCACGAGTGACAACGCGACGGTCGCGTACGACGTGACCATCCGCTACTCGCTCAACCCGGGAAAGCTTTCGGAGATCGTGCGGCAGTACCCCGACCAGGAGTCGTTCATCTCGCGTGCGGTGCTGCCCGGTGTCTCGTCGGTGACCCGCGACGCGCCGACCACGTTCACGGCCGCGACGGTGCGCCAGTCACGCGCCCAGCTCGCGCTGCGGATCACCGAGGGTCTCGAGAAGCGCCTCGGGGAGGTGGGGGTCACCGTGGAGCAGGTCGACCCGAGGGCCATCACGCTCGACCAGAACGTCCAGGCCAACTACGACAAGGTGCAGAGCTCGCTCGCCAACGCCGAGGCCGCCAAGGCCGACCTGCAGACGGCTCTCGCCAAGGCCGAGATCACCAAGACCGAGGCACAGGCGACGTCCGACGCCGACCAGATCATCCGCTGCGGAGCGACGTCGACCCAGGTCAACGAGATCATCAACGGCAAGGAGGTCAAGGCCGTGAAGGTCGTGCCCGTGCCGTCCGAGAAGTGCCAGAACCGGCTCAACGAGCAGGTCCTCATGAGCAAGTACATCGACATGCTCAAGGACCACGGCGACTCGCTCATCGTCGTGCCGCAGGGGACCTCGAACCTCCTGCAGCTGCCCACGCCGCCCGCGGCCACCCCGAAGACCCCCTGACCCCGACCGAGGGGTGCGGCCCCGAGGAATTCGCGGATGCCGTGCGGCGCGTCACTCGAAGAGGGCGCCCGTGGCGAGGCGCAGCCCGAGCTGCTCGATCCGTGCGGCGATCGTCTGCTCGGGCAGCTCGAAGTGGTCGACGAGCTCGTCGAGCTGCATGCCCGACTCGGCGGCGTCGCGCAGCTCCTCGTCCTGCTCGTCGGTCCAGGCGTGCCCGGAGGTGACGGCGCTGCGCGAGGACGCCGGGGCCGGCGGGTCCACGGCGACCGGTCGGGGGTGCTCCGTGCCGTCGGCCTCGGTCCTGGCGCCGGTGAGCGACCGGAGCGCCGGCTCCTCGACCTCCACCGGTGGGGGCGCCATCGCATCGAGCCGGGCGAGCGCCGCCAGCACCATCTTCTTGTCGGTGGTCGGGTAGAAGGGCGGCAGCGAGCGCTGGAGGAAGCCGGCATACCGAGCCGTCATCATCCGGGAGTCGAGGAAGGCCACGACGCCGCGGTCGTCGCCGCGCCGCACCAGCCTGCCGGCGCCCTGCGCCAGGCGCAGGGCCGCGTGCGTGGCCGAGACGGCCATGAAGCCGTTGCCGCCCATCCGGGCGATGGCCTGGGACCGCGCCGACGCCAGCGGATCGTCGGGCCGCGGGAAGGGGATGCGGTCGATGATCACGAGCTGGCACGAGGAGCCGGGCACGTCGACGCCCTGCCAGAGGGTGAGGGTGCCGAAGAGGCAGGTGCGCGGGTCGCGGGCGAACTGCCGCACCAGGGTCGTGATCTGGTCCTCCCCCTGGCACAGGACCGGGATGTCGTCCCCGAACCGCGCGCGCATGATCTCCGCCGCCGTCTGCGCGGCGCGCATCGAGGAGAAGAGCCCGAGGGCTCGGCCCCCCGCTGCGCGGACCAGCTGCTCGATCTCATCGAGCGTGTCGTCGCCCGCGCCGTCGCGCCCCGGCGGGGGCAGGTGAGCGGCGACGTACGCGATGGCCTGCTTGGGGTAGTCGAAGGGGCTGCCGACATCCAGGCCCTGCCACTTCGGGGCACCCTCGCCCCGCAGCCCGATCGTGCCGGCCACCGAGTCGAAGGTGCCGCCCAGCTCGAGCGTCGCGGAGGTCAGGACGACGGTGCGCTCGTCGAACACCTTGTCGCGCACGAGCATCGCCACGCTCATCGGCGCCACCCGCAGGACCGGCCCGCGACGCTGGTCGCGGCTCAGCCACACGACGTCGAGCTCACGCTCCTCGAGGATGCGCTCGGCGTTCTCGTGGATCTCGTCGACCGCAGCGCGGGCCACCTGACGGGCGCCGTCGGCCTCCTGCCCGGGCGGCGGCTTGAGATCGCTCTGCACGGCGCGTGCCGTGTCACGGACGCGAGCCAGGGCCAGTCCCACGGAGTCCGGGATGCCGAGCATCCGGCCCTCCTCGAGCGGCTCCAGCGCCTGCGCGAGCATCGCCCCCGCCTCGTCGAGCGGCGCGGTGTTCTCCGACATCCGGCCGGCCTTCTTCGCCGCGGTCATCACCATGGTGCCGGTCAGCTCGTCGGTGATGGTCGCGGTGACGCGGTCGACGAGCTCGTGGGCCTCGTCGACGACGAGCACGTCGTGCTCGGGCAGCATCTGGCGGCCCTCGAAGGAGTCGATGGCCATGAACGAGTGGTTGGTGACGATGACGTCGACGTCCTTGGCTGCCGCGCGGGCACGCTCGACGAAGCACTCCGCCACGAGGGGGCACTTGCTGCCCATGCACTCGTGCGCCGAGACGGACACCTGTCGCCACGCGCGCTCCGACACGCCGGGGAGCAGCTCGTCGCGGTCGCCCGAGTCGGTGCTGGACGCCCAGTCCCGCAGCCGCAGCACCTCCTGGCCCAGGCGCCCGACGGAGGCGTCGACCTGGCCGACGGAGAGCAACCCGTCGTCGTCGTCCGGGATGCCGCCCTCGAGCTTGTTGAGGCACACGTAGTTGCGTCGGCCCTTGACGAGGGCATACGTGGGTCGCCGCCCCAGGACCGGCGCGAGGGCATCGGCGACGCGCGGCATGTCGCGGTCGACGATCTGCGCCTGCAGCGCGAGCGTCGCCGTGGCGACGACGGCCGGCTTGCCCGCCTCGAAGGCGTGGGCGACGGCAGGGACGAGGTAGGCCAGCGACTTGCCGGTGCCGGTGCCGGCCTGCACGAGCAGGTGCTCCCCCTCGTCGATCGCGTGCGCGACCGCGTGCGCCATCTGGACCTGGCCGGGACGCGTGGCGCCCCCGACCCCCGACACCGCGGCGTTGAGGAGGTCGTCGAGCGCGGGTCGCTTGGCCATTGGGTCAGCGTATGCCGCCCGGCCGACCTCCCGTCGCACCCGTCCCCCGCCGGCGACGGCGTCCTCGGACCGACCTTGCGGGTCCGACCTGTCCGTGCCGTCCGAGCACCCCGACGGACGTGAGGTCGCCACGGAGGTGATGCCACGCCGGCCGGCACTCGCTGCTCAACCCAGCGGCTGCCCGTCGACCCGGCGGGCCATCGTGACGTCGTCGCGGTAGTCGGTGGTGCTGAGCCTCAGACCGCGCGGCAGACGACCCACCTCGCTCCAGCCCGCCTTGGAGTAGAAGCGTCCCAGCCCCAGTCCGCCCCGGTAGTCGAGCCGCAGCAGCTCGACGTGCGGCAGCTCCCGCCGGGCGAGGCCGACCATGCCACCGAGGAGGATGCGCCCGAGGTTGCGGCCCTGCGCCGAGGGGTCGACCATGAGCCGCTCGAGCCGGGCCACGTGCTCACAGGGGAACCCGAGCGAGTGCTGCCAGAAGCCGAGACCGCGCAGGCGGCCGTCGGGGTCGCGGAGCACGCACAGGATCGAGCGCCCCTCGCGCGCGTCTGCGAGGTGCCGGTCGAGGGCCGCCCCGACCGCCTGGCGGGCGGCGCCCGGCAGGAATCCGACCGAGCCACCGGCGTCGTTGACCTCCTGCCACAGGTCGAGCGCAGCCTCACGCAGCTGCTCCCCCAGCGCCGCCACCGGCAACACCTCGACCTGCGGCGCCTCGAAGTAGGCCATGGGCTTGCCGTCCGGCTCGTCCCTCATCGGCCGTGCTCCCACCTGCACCAGGCCCGCCGACGCAGCGGTGCGCAGCGACGCCACGTTGACGTCGTCGACCATCGCGGTGACGAGCGACTGCGGGCGGTGCTCCACGGCCCACGCGACGACGGCCCGGGAGATCTCGCGGCCGAGGCCGCCACCGAGCCGGTCATGGGCCAGTCGGTAGTAGAGGTTCAGCTCACCGTGGTCAGAGTCCTTGTGCCGCAAGCCTGCCCACCCGACGACCTGGCCGGACGCGCGGTCGAGGACGGCCGCATACCCGAGGTGGTCCCGCTCCCAGTCGGTGAGGTCGTCGGAGAGCCGCTCGCGGCACCGCTCGGCGCTCGGCATGCTCGAGGGCGCGTGCGCGTACGTGCGTGGATCGGTGTGCAGCCGCACGTAGTCCTCGAGGTCACCGGGCAGGGGTCGGCGCAGCACGACGCGCTCGGTCGTCAGCCACACGTCGCCGGGCTCGCGGGGCTCGATGTCGGTGTCGATCGCGCTCACGGCGCCGTGCTCCTCGGGTGCATGCGCTCATCCTTGCCGACCGCGCCGACGGTCCGCGCCACCGGCGTCAGCCACGGGCTGCGCCTGACGCGGGCTCGCGCGGGGAGAGCCACGACGGAGGACCCGCGGGCGGGCCCTCCGTCGTGGCAGGTCGGCTCAGCTGGCGACGACGGCGTATGCCGCCAGGTCGGGCTCCAGGGTGGCCGTGACCTTCGCGCGCACTCGGGTGCCCTCCGCGACGTGCTCGCTCTCGAGGATCTCGCCCTCCTGGTGCAGTCGCGAGACGAGGTCGCCACGGTCGTAGGGCACGAGCACCTCGACCTCGACGTCCGGCTTGGGCAGCTCCTCGTCGATCAGGGCGCGCAGCTCGTCGAGCCCTGACCCGGTGCGCGCCGAGACCGTCACGCAGTGCTTCTCGTGGCGCCGGATCCGGTCGAGCACCTCGGGGTCGGCGATGTCCGCCTTGTTGACGACGATGATCTCCTTGATCCGGTCGCCGCCGACGTCTGCCAGCACCTCCCGCACGGCCGAGATCTGGCCCTCGGGGTCGGGGTGCGAGCCGTCGACGACGTGGAGCAGCAGGTCGGAGTCGGACACCTCCTCGAGCGTCGAACGGAACGCCTCGACGAGCTGGTGCGGGAGGCTGCGCACGAACCCGACCGTGTCGGCCAGCGTGTAGACGCGGCCGTCGGCGGTCTCGGTGCGGCGCACCGTCGGGTCGAGGGTCGCGAACAGCTGGTTCTCGACCAGCACGCCGGCACCGGTGAGGCGGTTGAGCAGTGAGCTCTTGCCCGCGTTGGTGTAGCCGGCGATCGCCACGGACGGCACGCCCCCGGCGCGTCTCGAGTGCCGACGGGTGTCGCGGCTGGTCTTCATGTCCTTGATGTCGCGGCGCAGCTTGGCGATCCGGGTGTTGATGCGGCGTCGGTCGAGCTCGATCTTCGTCTCACCGGGGCCACGCGAGCCGATGCCCTCACCGCCGGCGACACGACCACCGGCCTGCCGGGACATCGACTCACCCCAGCCGCGCAGGCGCGGCAGGAGATACTGCAGCTGGGCCAGCTCGACCTGCGCGCGACCTTCGCGGCTCTTGGCGTGCTGGGCGAAGATGTCGAGGATCAGGGCGGTGCGGTCGATGACCTTGACCTTGACGACGTCCTCCAGGGCGCGGCGCTGGCTCGGGGCCAGCTCGCCGTCGCAGATCACGGTGTCGGCGCCCTCGGCGACGACGATGTCGCGCAGCTCGATGGCCTTCCCCTTGCCGAGCCAGGTGGCGGGGTCGGGCCGCTGGCGGCGCTGGACGACGCCCTCGAGCACGGTGGAACCGGCCGTCTCGGCCAGAGCGGCGAGCTCGCGGATGGAGTTCTCCGCGTCGTCGGCCGTCCCGTCGGTCCAGACCCCGGCGAGCACGACACGCTCGAGGCGCAGCTGGCGGTACTCGACCTCGGTGATGTCCTCGAGCTCGGTGGAGAGCCCGTGGACCCGGCGCAGCGCGGCACGCTCCTCGCGGTCGAGCTGCTCGCCGTCGTAGAGCGGGACGACGCCGTCCCGGTCGGGCCAGTCGTCCGCGTCCGCGGCGAGCGCCTCGGCACGGGTGGCGAAGAGGTCCTGCTCCCGCGCGGCGCGAGCGGAGTCACTGGGGTGCTTGGTGTGGTTGCTGGTCATGTTCTCCTTATCGTTCCACTGGTCCAACGCCACGAGCCACTCGTTTGTGCCCACTGCACGCATACCCGCAGCGGACAACTCCACGCCGGAGTCGGGGTCCCGGCCGGTACCGTGACCCCTGATGAGCGAGCCGACCGACCACTACTTCACCGCGGAGCCGGCCACGCCGGAGGAGCGCCGCGCGATCGAGGTCACCCTCGACGGGCGTCGACTGACGCTCACCACGGCTCGCGGCGTCTACTCTCCCGACCGGCTCGACCCCGGCACAGCGGTCCTGCTCGCCGGCGCCCCGGACCCCAGCCCCACCGGCGACCTGCTCGACATCGGCTGTGGCTGGGGACCGATCTCCCTCACCCTGGCGATGCGCTCACCCCGGGCCCGCGTGTGGGGTGTCGACGTCAACCGTCGCGCCCTGGACCTCGCCCGGGCCAATGCAGCCGCCGCCGGTGTGGGCAACGTGACCTTCTGCGAGCCCGACGAGCTGCCCGCCGACCTGCGCTTCGCCACGATCTGGTCCAACCCGCCCATCCACGTGGGCAAGGCGGCGCTGCACGCCCTGCTCGAGCGGTGGCTGCCTCGTCTCACCGATGACGGCGTCGCCCACCTGGTGGTGCAGAAGCACCTGGGGTCGGACTCGCTGCAGAAGTGGCTCAACCAGCAGGACTGGGGTCTGGCGTGCGCGCGCCTTTCCTCGGCCAAGGCCTTCCGCATCCTCGAGGTCCGCCGCGCCTGACCGCGCGACGCCGCTCCACCGCGGGTCGAGGTATGCCGTCGCGGCCGGTCGCGACGAACCCCCTCGACGGCACGCCGGTGCTCCGGGGTCGAGGTGGTTCGTCGCGCTCGAGCGCGACGTTTCACCTCGACCCGGCTGGTCGTCGGCTCAGAGCGGGAAGTCGCCGTCGGCGACGAGGGCCGCGGGTCCGGCCAGCTCGACCCGCTGGCCGGGCAGCGGGGTCACGGTGAGACGTCCGCCGGGGACGTCGACGGTCCACGGGCTGAGGTCCTCGACACCGGACCAGAAGCGGGTCGCGAGAGCCGCGGCCGCCGCCCCGGTGCCGCACGACCGCGTCTCCCCCACACCGCGCTCGTGGACGCGCATCGCGATGTGCCCCGGACCCACGGCACGCACGAACTCCACGTTGACGCCGTCCGGCTGCACCGGCTGCACCTCGGGCGCAGCGGTCAGGTCGAGCTGCTCGAGGTCGATGCCCTCGGGCAGCATGACGACGGCGTGCGGGTTGCCCATGTCGACCGACAGCGCCGGGACCGGCTTGCCGAGGCGCGGTCGCACCATGACGTCGAAGCCGTCGGTGCGGGCCGCGGCCTCGTCGCCCAGGCGCCACGGGCCCAGGTCGACGGCATACCCCTCCTCCACGACGCGGACCGTCTTGACCCCGGCGCGGGTGGCGATGGTGATCTGGCGCCCGAAGGCGAGACCCTCACGGCGCAGGAAGTCGGCGAAGACGCGGGTGCCGTTGCCGCACATCTCGGCCAGCGAGCCGTCGGCGTTGCGGTAGTCCATGAACCACTCGGCGTCGTGCGACTGCGCGCGCACGTGCTCGTCGGTGGACAGCGCCGTGCGCACGACGCGGATCACGCCGTCGGCGCCGAGCCCGGCGTGCCGGTCGGCGATGCGCTGCACCTGGGCCGGGGTGAGCTCGAGGGTGCCCTCGAGGTCGGGGATGAGCACGAAGTCGTTCTCGGTGCCGTGGCCCTTCGTGAAGCGCGTCATGTCAGCCATTCTCCGGTATGCGGTGTCGCGTCCTCGCGTCCGCCTCGGACACTGCCCCCAGGGCTCGGTCGAGCAGGTCGGGACACTCGGCGTCCAGCCACACGATCCGAGGGTCGGGACGGAACCAGGACTCCTGGCGCCGCGCGTAGCGACGCGTGGCCTGGGCGGTGTCCTCCCGCGCCTCCCGCTCGCCCATGGCCCCGTCGACGACCGCGATGGCCTGGCTGTAGCCGATGGCCCGGCTGGCGGTCACGCCGTCGCGCAGACCCGCCTCGAGCAGGATCTCGGTCTCGCCGCGGAGCCCCTCGTCCCACATCCGGTCGACCCGACGCGCGACGCGTTCGTCGAGCACCTCTCGGTCGACCCGAAGGCCCAGAATGACGGCGGGAGAGGCGAGCTCGCGCGTCGGCATGCTCGCGCTGAACGGGCGGCCCGTGAGCTCGATGACCTCCAGCGCGCGGACCACCCGGCGAACGTTGCCGGGAAGGATCGCCGCCCCTGCCTCCGGGTCGAGCGCCCGCAGTCGAGCGTGCAGAGCTTCCGGGCCGACCTGCTCGCCCTCTGCCTCGATGCGCGTGCGCACCCGTGGGTCGGTCGGCGGGATCTCGAGCCGGTCCAGGGCCGCACGGACGTAGAGACCCGAACCACCCACGAGCAGCGGGCGGTGGCCGCGAGCCGCGATGGCGTCGAAGTGGGCCCGTGCCGCCGCCTGGTAGGCGGCCACGCTGGCCTCCTGCGTCACCTCGAGCACGTCGAGCTCGTGGTGGGCGATGCCCCGACGCTGCGCGACGGGCAACTTGGCGGTGCCGATGTCCATGCCGCGGTAGAGCTGCATGGCGTCGGCGTTGACCACCTCTCCCCCGACTCGCTCCGCGATGTCGAGCGCCAGGTCCGACTTGCCGGTTGCCGTGGGGCCGACCACCGCCACGATGGGCAGGCTCGAAGGGGTGGACGCCGGCTGGTGGAGCGGTTCTCCGCTCGGGGACCCGGGCGTCACGGCATACGGCCGGCGGGCCGGTGCGGAGGCGTACGCGTCACGTGCTGTGGCGCTCAGCCGATGAGCTCGTCGGCGTGCCGGTCTCCGGCTGCGGCGTCGTGGGCGTGGCCGTCGTGCTCGTCGTGCTCGTCGTGGCCGAACGGGTCACGGTCGACCCCGGGGTGCCACGAGTTGCCCGGCTTGCCCCAGCCGCTGCGCTTGACGGCCTTGCGGGCCTTCTTGGCCTGACGGTCGTCGAGGCGGTCGACGTAGAGCGTGCCGTTGAGGTGGTCGTACTCGTGCTGCATGCAGCGCGCGAACCAGCCGGTGGCGTCGAACTCCACCCGGTTGCCGTCGAGGTCCACACCGACCACGTGCGCGGTGTCGGCACGCTTGAGCGGGAAGGCCTCTCCAGGCACCGACAGGCAGCCCTCGGTCTCCTCGTCGGGGTCAGGCCGCTCCTGCGGGATGCGCGAGGTGGTGACGGTCGGGTTGATGACGTGCCCCTGCTCGGGCACGCCGTCGTCGTTGGCCATCTTCCAGACGAAGACCCGCAGGCCCACGCCGACCTGAGGCGCGGCAAGGCCCACGCCGTTGGCCGCGACGTTGGTCTCGTACATGTCGTCGACGAGCGTGCGCAGCTCGTCGTCGAACTCCGTGACGAGAGCCGCCGCCCGGTGCAGGACGGGCTCACCGGTGATCACGATGGGACGCACGCTCATGCGCCAAGTCAAGCACGAGCGGGCGCACGGGCCAGAATCGGCTCAGCGCACAGAGCAGCCCGGGGCGGCGGGCGCCTGGGCCGGCCTGCCGATCGAGGGCATGCCGAGACTGACGGCCGGCTTGCCGGTGCCCTGTGGGGCGTCCTGCAGTGCCGCCCACGCGTCACCGCCGGGAGTGCGCCGGACCGCATACGTACCCGCCTGCACGCCCGAGTCGGCGACGAGGTGGTGCGGCGCGCCGTACGTCACGTCGACCGTCACCATGTCGCCGGGACGCGGCAGGTCGGCCCCGTCGGGCACCGCGAAGTGCACGAGGCGGTTGTCGCGGGCCCTACCGGACAGGCGCTTGGTCTCCCCGTCCTTGCGCCCCTCCGAAGGTGCGACGAGCACCTCGACCTCACGCCCCTCGAGGGACCGGTTGCCGGCCCAGCTGACCTCCTCCTGGAGGGCGATGAGGCGCTCGAAGCGCTCCTGGACGACGGCCTTGGGCACCTGCCCCTCCATCGTGGCCGCGGGAGTCCCGGGGCGGATGGAGTACTGGAAGGTGAAGGCACTGGAGAAACGGGACTCGCGCACGACGTCGAGCGTGCCCTGGAAGTCCTCCTCCGTCTCGCCCGGGAAGCCGACGATGATGTCGGTCGTGATCGCTGCATCGGGGATGTGGCGACGGACGTTCTCGATGATGCCGAGGAACTTCTTGCTGCGGTAGGAGCGGCGCATGTCCTTGAGCACCTTGTCGGACCCGGACTGCAGCGGCATGTGCAGGCTCGGCATGACGTTCGGGGTCTCCGCCATGGCGAGGATGACGTCCTCGGTGAAGGCTGCCGGGTGGGGACTGGTGAAGCGCACGCGCTCGAGTCCCTCGATCTGCCCGCAGGCGCGCAGCAGCTTGCCGAAGGCGAGACGGTCGCCGAACTCGACGCCGTACGTGTTGACGTTCTGGCCGAGCAGTGTCACCTCGACGACTCCCTGCGCGACGAGCGCCTCGATCTCGGCGAGGATCTCGCCGGGGCGCCGGTCCTGCTCCTTGCCACGCAGGCTCGGCACGATGCAGAACGTGCAGGTGTTGTTGCAGCCGACCGAGATCGACACCCACGCGCTGTAGGCGGAGTCGCGGCGCGTGGGGAGGGTGGAGGGGAAGACCTCGAGGCTCTCGAGGATCTCCACCTCGGCGCGCTTGTTGTGGGCGGCGCGGTCGAGCAGCGCCGGCAGCGACCCGATGTTGTGGGTGCCGAAGACGACGTCGACCCACGGTGCTCGCTGGACGATGGCACCCCGGTCCTTCTGGGCCATGCAGCCGCCGACCGCGATCTGCATGTCGGGGTTCTTCTGCTTGGCCGGGCGCAGCTGGCCCAGGTTGCCGTAGAGCTTGTTGTCGGCGTTCTCGCGCACGGCGCAGGTGTTGAACACGACGACGTCGGCCACCTCGGGTCGCTCCCCCGCGGGGAGGCTCGCGAGGTCGACGTAGCCAGCGGTCTCGAGGAGGCCGGCGAGGCGCTCGCTGTCGTGGACGTTCATCTGGCACCCGTGCGTGCGGACGTCGTATGTCCTCGGGGCTGCGTTCTGCGTTGTCATGGCATCGCCAAGGGTACGTCCCGCTGGGCGGGCCGTGCGGCGGGGCCGCCGGCCCCTCCGCACCGGAGGTCCGGAAGAGGATGACCGGCAGCGGGTGGAATAAGTCAGGTCGGGCGGCGGTTGAGGTGCTTGACAGTTCAACAACTTGCCAGCATCATAGTTGTTGAAGATTCAATAACTACCTGAAGGACGTCATCATGGGCCTGTTCAACCGCACCAAGAGCGAGACCGTCACCGAGACCCCCTCGGTTGCCGTCGAGAACATCTCCGGCGACTACACGCTCGACCCCAGCCACACGCGCATCGGCTTCTCCGCTCGCCACGCGATGGTGACCAAGGTCCGCGGCAACTTCGAGGAGTTCGAGGGCACCGCGCACGTCGACACCGTCACCCCCGCCAACTCCTCCGTCACCGTGACGATCCAGGCCGCCAGCGTCACCACGGGCAACGAGCAGCGCGACGGTCACCTCAAGACGCCGGACTTCTTCGACGTCGCCAACTTCCCGCAGATCACGTTCGTCTCGACGAACGTGGAGCGCGACGGCGCTGAGTGGGCCATCACGGGCGACCTGACCATCAACGGTGTGACCAAGTCCGTCACGATCCCCTTCGAGGAGACCGGCTCGGCCAAGGACCCCTTCGGCAACACCCGCGTGGGCTTCGAGGGCGAGGTCACCATCGACCGCACCGAGTGGAACCTCTCGTTCAACGCGGCCCTCGAGACCGGTGGCGTTCTCGTCAGCGAGAAGGTCAAGCTCGAGTTCGACGTCTCGGCCATCGCCAACGTGCCTGCCGAGGTCTGAGCCGCCAGGCAAGATCACAGCGACACCTCGAGGGGGTGGGGACCAACCGGTTCTCACCCCCTTCGTCGTGCACCGGTCACTTCTTTCAGTCGCGTTGGTGCTCCGGGAGGCCGTCGATGGCATCGCGGATCACCGGCCACGCGACCTCGCCGGGATAGCCCTTGCGGGCGAGCATTCCCGCCAGACGACGGGCCTGGACGCCGGAGTCGAGGCCCCGCATGGTGCGCAGCTTCTTCTGGACGAGCAGCTCCGCCCTGGCCCGCTCGTCGCCGGCTCCGACCTGGCCGAGGGCCTCGTCGGCGATCTCCTGGTCGATCCCCTGCTTGCGCAGCTCGTGGGACAGTGCCTTGCGCGCCAAGCCCTTTCCGGCCTGCTTGGAGCGCACGAGCATCTGCGCGTACGCCTCGTCGTCGATGAGGCCGACCTCGGTCAGGCGGTCGAGCACCCGGGCGGCGACGTCGTCGTCGCACCCGCGCTGTCGCAGCTTCTTCTCGAGCTGTGAGCGGCTGCGCGGCGCCATGCTGAGCTGTCGTAGAGCGATGGCGCGGGCGACCGACTCGGCATCGGCGTCCGGGACGGCCGCTTCCACGTCCTCCGGTGGGGGCGCCCAGTCGGGCCTCTCCCCCGGGTCCTCGGCACCCCAGCCCGTAGCCAACCCCTTCGGCCGGGACTGTCGGGACTGTCGCGCCCGCCCTGCCGGTGGCGCGCCGGCGCCACCGGCTGCCGGCCGGGATCGCCTGCTGGCGCCATCGGACGGCGTCGCAACGTCGGGCCGTGGTGGGCCGCAGCCCACGGACTGCGGGGCCGGCGAGGGACCACCGGGATCCGGCGTGCCGGACACCGTTGGGCCGGAGGAACCACCGGCCCGCGCCCGGGCCACGACCTCTGCTTCAGCGAGGGCGGCCGCAGCGCGGGCCAGGCGGTCCTGCATGGTCTCCTGCTCGGAGAACCCCATGATCAGAAGTCGACGGGCACGTCCGTGACCTGAGCCGGCTGGTCGACGCGCGGACCCACCCCGAGCTTCTCCTTGACCTTCTTCTCGATCTCGTCGGCGAGGTCGGGGTTGTCCTTGAGGAAGTTGCGGGCGTTCTCCTTGCCCTGGCCGAGCTGGTCGCCCTCGTAGGTGTACCAGGCACCGGCCTTGCGGACGAAGCCGTGCTCGACGCCCATGTCGATGAGGCCACCCTCCCGGGAGATGCCCTGGCCGTAGAGGATGTCGAACTCCGCCTGCTTGAAGGGCGGGGACACCTTGTTCTTGACGACCTTGACGCGGGTGCGGTTGCCGACCGGCTCGGTGCCGTCCTTGAGCGTCTCGATACGACGGACGTCGAGGCGCACCGAGGCGTAGAACTTCAGCGCCTTGCCACCGGTCGTGGTCTCGGGCGAGCCGAACATCACGCCGATCTTCTCGCGGAGCTGGTTGATGAAGATCGCCGTCGTGCCGGTGTTGTTGAGGGCACCGGTCAGCTTGCGCAGGGCCTGGCTCATGAGGCGGGCCTGCAGACCGACGTGGCTGTCTCCCATCTCGCCCTCGATCTCGGCACGGGGCACCAGGGCCGCCACCGAGTCGATGACGATGATGTCGATGGCTCCCGAGCGGATCAGCATGTCGGCGATCTCGAGCGCCTGCTCACCGGTGTCGGGCTGTGACACGAGCAGCGCGTCGGTGTCGACGCCGAGCTTCTTGGCGTAGTCGGGGTCGAGCGCGTGCTCTGCGTCGATGAACGCCGCGATGCCTCCGGCCCGCTGCGCGTTGGCGACGGCGTGGAGCGCGACCGTCGTCTTGCCGGAGGACTCGGGCCCATAGACCTCGATGATGCGACCGCGCGGCAGTCCGCCGATGCCGAGCGCCACGTCCAGCGCGATCGACCCGGTCGGGATGACCTCGATCGGCGGTCGGACGTCGTCGCCGAGACGCATCACCGCGCCCTTGCCGTAGCTCTTCTCGATCTGGCCCATCACCGAGGCGAGGGCCTTGTCCTTGTCCTTCAGCTGCACCGATGCCATGTCGGTCACCTATCTGCCGTCTGCGCTGCGGTCGTCTACCTTCGACCCGGGCGACGGCTCGTCCTGAGATTCGCTGTCGGGTCAGACGTTAGGTGCCGGCGCCGACATCGGGTGAACCACGAGACGGCCTGTGGACGATGCGGGTGGTGGCGCAGGACCTGTGGACAACAGTACCGAACACGTGTTCGAAGTGAACGCGACACGCCGCCCGTCCTCCGGCCTCTCCCCGCTGTCACACCACCACCGGTCCGACACGGCTCAGCGGCTCGACCGGCCCCCTTGTCCTGCCTGCCCACCCTGGGCGCCGCGGGCGACCCGGGTGTCCCGACCGAGGCGCCGCTCCGGGGGCACGTCCATGTCGACGCAGATCGCCTCCCAGACCGCGCGGGGCGGCTCGCCGTCCGCCAGCGCCTGCACCACCGTGCGGTTGCCCAGCGCGCCGAGCACGTGGTCGCGGGCGAGCGACCCGGCATACGCCGCGCCGAACTCGTCGTCCATCAGGGTCCAGAAGTGGCTGATCCGCACCACAGCAGTCTGCCACCCGCTGGACGAGGAACCGTGCGCTCGCCCGGCGTCGTCGGAGCATTGCCGCAACTGCCCACGAAAGTGGCATCCGTGCCGGTATCGTCCACTCGTCCCGCGGGCCGCCGCGTGGCACATCCAGTCGTCAGGGGGAGCACCACCATGTCCGAACGCCATTCCGGGCCCACTCCCGGACCCGTCTCGGGACCGGCCTCCGGGGCCAGCCAGCCCTACACCTACCCGCTGCCCGCCGGCGCTGCCCAGACGGGGCCCGGCGAGGTCACGCTGTCTGACGACCCCGAGGGCAGGACCCCGGCCGGTCGTCGGCGCCCGGTCCTGCTCGTGGGCGCCGTGGTGGCGGCCCTCGCGCTCGGCGGTGGCGGCGCGCTCGCCGTCCAGAAGCTGAGCGGCAGCGGGTCCCAGCCGGCAGAGGTGCTGCCGGGCGACGCGTACGCGTACGTCCGCCTCGACATCAACCCCTCGGCCGGACAGAAGATCGCGGCGGTGCGCTTCCTGGGCAAGCTGCCCCAGGTCAAGGACACCCTCGACAGCGGTGACCCGCGCAAGAAGCTCTGGGAGCTGGCCTCCAAGGACGCCAGCAACGCCTGCCTCGCCAAGTTCAGCTACGACAACGACATCGCCCCCTGGCTCGGTGACCGCGTGGGATTCGCCGTCCGGCCCGGCGGCACTGAGAAGGCGCCCAACCTCGCGGTCGCCATCCAGGTCAAGGACGAGGCCGCCGCCAAGGACACCCTCACCCGTCTCCTCGCCTGCGACAACGGCAGCTCGAAGGGCGAGGTGCGGATGAAGGACGGCTACGCGATCGTGACTCCGGCCGGCGTCGGCGACGCGACGCTAGCGGCCGTCGACAAGGGCTCGCTGGCCGCCAACCCGACCTTCACCCAGGACATGGCTGCGCTCGGCGAGCAAGGCGTCATGTCCGGCTGGTTCGACATGGGCAGGGGCGCCAAGGAGCTCGTGAAGCTCGGTGGCACCTCGGGCCTCGGAGCCCTGGGTGGCATGGACGGCATGGGCAGCAGCATGGGCGGCCTCGGCTCGCTGACCGGGGCCGCGAACGCCAAGGGCCGCTCGGCGATGGCCCTGCGCTTCGAGGCCGACTACGTCGAGCTCGCCGCCATCTCCCGCGGTCTCGACGGCACGAAGGCCGTCAAGGGCAACGGCAGCGAGCTGGCTTCTCTTCCGGCGAACACGATGGGAGCCCTCAACATCTCGGGCGGCGACCAGATGCTCAAGAACGGGTGGGCGAACGTCGAGAAGCAGCTCCAGACGCTCGGTAGCTCGGGCACGGGCTCGCCGGACTTCGTCGGCGAGATCGAGCAGCAGCTGGGGATCGCCCTGCCCGACGACCTCGCGCTGCTCCTCGGCCGCTCGTTCACCCTCGCCCTGCCGGTCCAGGCCCTCGACGCGGGCGCACCAACCGTCGGCGCGAAGGTCGTCTCCGACGACGCCAAGGGCGCCGACGCGCTCGTCGGTCGACTGTTGCAGCGTTTCGGCGCCCCGAACGACCTGCTCACGCACAAGGTCGCCGGCGACAAGCTCTTCGTCGCCACGAAGCCGGGCTACGCCGACGACCTCCAGGGTGGCGGCAAGCTCGGCGACTCCGACGCGTTCAAGCTCGCGGTGGGCGACGTCAGCAACGCCAACCTGTCGATGTTCGTCGACCTCGACAAGGTGGATCAGCTCGTCAAGGGCCAGGTGCACGGGGAGGCCGAGTCGTTCCTCGAGTCACTGCGCGCCGTCGGCCTCAACGCCTCCAACACGGGCAACGGCGAGGGGACGTTCACCCTCCGGCTCGTCGGCAACTGAGCTCGACCGTACGACGAAGGGCCCCGCTCCGGCGGGGCCCTTCGTGCGTCAACGCGTCGTTCTCACCGGCCGGTCATGAAGCCGGAGATGCCGAAGCCAGCCGCCTCCGGGAGCCGGATCTGGTTGCCGCAGTAAGCGACCCCGCCGGCGACGGGTGAGGCGATCGACCACCAGCCGGCGTCGAGGTCGCTGACCTCGGAGGTCGGCTCGGCCGCGACGAGGGCGGCGGCCGCTCCGACCCCGACGTGGCTCTCCATCATGGAACCGACGATGGTGCGCAGTCCCTCGTTGTGGGCCCGACGCAGCATGTCGCGGCCCACGGTCAGTGACCCGCACTTGGCCAGCTTGACGTTGACCAGGTCCGCCGCGCCCAGTCGGATGATCCGCTCGAGGTCGTAGGGCCCGTAGCAGGACTCGTCGGCCATGATCGGCAGGCCGACGCGACCGCGCACCCAGGCGAGGCCCTCGACGTCCTCGGCGACGACGGGCTGCTCGACGAACTCGACACCGAGGTCGGCGACCTCGAGCGCGCGGATCACCTGGACGGCCTCCTCGCGGCTCCATCCCTGGTTCGCGTCGAGCCGGATGGCGATGTCTGGACCGACGGCGTCGCGCGCGGCGGCCACGCGCTGCACGTCGGAGCTCGCATCGGTGCCGACCTTCATCTTGAGCGTGGTGAACCCGTCGGCGACGCGGCGACGCGCCGTCTCGGCCAGCGCGTCGGCCGCCCCCGCGGAGAGGGTGACGTCGGTCGTCAGGACGTCGGGTATGCCGTCGTGCCGCGTCGTGAGCACGGCCGCGACCGAGGTGCCCTCCGCCTGCGCGTGCAGGTCGTGCAGGGCCGCGTCGACCGCCGCCTTCGCCCCGAAGTTGCGCGCGACGGTGCGCTGCACGGCTGCGGCGGCGGCTGCGAGGTCGTCGCGGTCGTCGAGGGCACGACCCTCGACGACCGGGGCCAGCATGAGCTCGATGCAGGCGGTGGCACTGGCGAGGGACTCGCCCGTGACCTGCCAGACCTGCGGCGCCTCGCCCCAGCCGGTGCGTCCGTCGCTGTCGGTGATGGTGACGACGACGGTGTCGGTGGTCTCGGTGCGTCGCAGCGACGTGACGAACGGCGTGTGGAGCCGCACGGAGGAGGGGGTGCACGTCACCCTGTCGATGGTCGTCATGCGCGCCCCTCCCCTGCCGCGTGCTCGGCGCCCCACACCTCTCGGGCGATCTCGGCCACCAGCGCGGCGGCCTGCGTCTCGTCGAGGTCGACGGTCGTGCAGACGGCGAGGACGAACGGCTGCTCCCCGTCGGGGCGCACGAGTGCGACGTCGTGGGAGACCCCGGGGATCCAGCCCGACTTGCTCGCGGTCGGGGTGCCCGTCGGCAGGCCGGCCGGGATCTGGTCGAGGTGCTCCTGGCGGCCGAGCAGCTGCTCGACGGGAGCGAGCACCGTCTCGCCCCCCAGGGCGGGCTCCCTGCGGCCGACGGCGGCCATCAGCAGCCCCAGGTCGGCGGCCGTCACGGTGTTGGTGATGCCGGCCGCGCGGGCTGCGGCGTCCTCGATGCCGCGCTGCACGACCGTGGCCGGTGAGCAGCCGACGATGCGGAGGACCTCGGCGACCTCGTCCAGGCCGACGACGTCGATGAGCAGGTTGGTCGCGATGTTGCTCGACCGGGCGATGGCGGCCTCGGCCAGCTCGGCGACGGTGCGGGTGCGACCGACCGCCGCCCAGGTCTCGGGGTCCTGGTCGTCGGACTCGTCCAGCGAGAACGGCGACCCGTCGAGGACCGAGGTGAACCTGCCGCTCACCTGGACAGGCGTCGCCAGGTCGAGCTCGCCCCGGATGGCGCGGCGGAATGCGGCGATGACCAGGGGCAGCTTCATCGTCGACGCCGCGTAGTGGGCAGCGAGTGCGTCGTGCTCGTGACGAGGGCGACCCGTGAGGTCGCCCAGCCACACCGAGACCACCGGCTGACCATCGTCCCGGTGGGGAGCTGCGGCGGTCAGGCGGGCGATCGCCTGGTCGAGTCGGGAGTCGAGCTTTGTGGGTGGGGTCGGCACCCCAGAAGGCTAGAAGATCACGCCGCGGAGGCGGACACCACGTCACCCGACGGGACGGGGAGCGCCACGGTGGGGGCCAGCCCCTCGCTCTCGGCCATCCGGTTGGACACGTCGACCAGGACCTCGGACAGCGGCAGCCGCAGCGCGCTGCAGATGGAGGCGAGCAGCTCGGAGGACGCCTCCTTCTCGCCGCGCTCGACCTCGCTGAGGTAGCCGAGCGAGACCGACGCCGTGGCGGAGACCTCGCGGAGGGTGCGGCCCTGGGCGCGCCGGCGCTCGCGCAGGACGTCACCGAGCTCGCGTCGCAACAGTGTCGTCATGCCGTCCTCCTTCAGGTCGCTGGTGTCGTGCGGTCGGAAGCAGAGCCACCGTCGGGGTGACCCGACAGCCCTACCGTACCCCGAGCCCCCGACGGCGGCGTAGGTGTTCGGCGCGTGGCGCCGGACTCGTGGACCGCGAGGCGCAAGACGGCGTCGACGGTCGCCGAGCGGATCTGCGCCCTGGTCCCGTTCAACTCCAGCGGTCGCGTCACTGTTCCCGACGGTCCCGCCACGGCGATGTGCACCGTGCCGGCGGGCTTGCCCTCGGAGGGCCCGGGACCTGCCACGCCGGTCGTCGACAGGCCCCACGTGGACCCGAGCCGACGGCGTACGCCCTCGGCCATCGCGACGGCCACGGCGGGGTCGACGGTCCCGACCTTCGCCACGAGCTCGGCAGGCACCTCGAGCAGCCGCGTCTTGACCTCGGCGGCGTAGGCGACCACTCCCCCGAGGAGCACCACCGAGGCGCCCGGCGTGCCGGCGATGGTCGCTGCGACGAGGCCCGCGGTCAGCGACTCGGCGCACGCCACCGTCTCGCCGGACTCGGTGAGCCGAGCCACCAGCTGCGCACCGGGCGTGCCGCCGTCGCCGTCGCGCTCGAGGGCGGCCGCCATGTCAGTCGCGGGTGGCCGTGCGGTCGGGCGGTGTGGTCTCGCCGGTGGCCCCGCTCATGGGACGGCCACCGCGCGCGGCCCTACGCGCCAGCGTGCGCTCGCTCGTCTCGCGCAGCTGCGCAGCCTTGAAGACGTAGTCGACACCGGTGACGACCGTCATGACGAGGGCCGCCCCGAGGACGACGTAGGACACGAACAGCCACGCCTCCCCGAAGGGCAGCACCCACAACGGGAACGTCAGCGCGCCCAGCGAGAGGGTCTGCAGCATCGTCTTCAGCTTGCCGCCGCGCCCGGCAGGCATCACCCCGTGCCGGATGACGACGAAACGCAGCACCGTGATCGCGACCTCGCGCACGAGGATGACGACGGTCACCCACCACCAGACGACACCCAGGAGCGACAGCCCGATGAAGGCGGTTCCCGTCAGCGCCTTGTCGGCGATCGGGTCGGCGACCTTGCCGAAGTTGGTGATCTCGCCACGCCGGCGTGCGATCTTGCCGTCCACGCCGTCGGTCACGGCGGCCAGGGCGAAGACGACCCAGGCCCAGAAGCGCCACCACGGCTCGGCGCCGCCGTCCTGGAAGAGGAGGACGCCGTAGACCGGGACGAGCAGGAAGCGCAGGACCGTCAGGGCGTTCGGCAAGTTCCAGTCCGTCGGGCGCGGCGCGGGCCCCTCGCCCCGATGGAAGGTGTGCGGCGTCATCGCGGCTCCGCGAGCAGGTCGATCCCCTCGGTGCCGACGACGACGGCCGACACCAGGTCGCCCACAACGGGAACCGGCGCGCCCGCGGGGACGCGCACGATGGTGACCCCGTCGACGTCGGGGCCCTGGAAGTCGGCCCGGCCGATGGCCGAGCCGTCCTCGTCGTCGATCTCCTCGACGAGGACCACCACGCGCTCGCCGATGCGCTCCTCCGCGCGCTGCGCGTTGAGCTCCTCGACAAGGCGGGTGAAGCGGTCGAGACGCTCGGCGACGACCTCGGGAGCGAGGTGGCCGGCATACCCCTCGGCCTCGGTGCCGTCCTCGTCGGAGTAGCCGAAGACGCCGACGACGTCGAGGCGCGCCTCGGTGAGGAAGGCCTCGAGCTCGTCGAGGTCCGCCTCGGTCTCGCCGGGGAAGCCGACGATGACGTTGCACCGGATACCGGCCTCGGGCGCGTCGGCGCGCACGCGCGCCAGCAGGTCGAGGAAGGCCTGGCGCGAGCCGAAGCGGCGCATCGAGCGCAGCAGCGGCTCCGAGGCGTGCTGGAAGGAGATGTCGTAGTAGGGCACGACGCCCGGGGTGTCGGCCATCGCCCGCAGCAGGCCCGGACGGATCTCCGCGGGCTGGAGGTAGGAGACCCGGACGCGCTCGATCCCCTCGATGGCCGTCAGCTCGGGCAGCAGCTTCTCGAGGAGCGCGAGGTCCCCGAGGTCCTTGCCGTAGCTGGTGGAGTTCTCGGAGACGAGGAAGAGCTCCTTGACGCCCTGCTCGGCGAGCCAGCGGGCCTCGGCGACGACGTCGGCCGGGCGGCGCGAGAGGAACGCGCCGCGGAACATCGGGATGGCGCAGAAGGAGCAGCGGCGGTCGCAGCCCGACGCGATCTTCAGGGGCGCCCAGGGGCGCCCGTCGAGGCGCGCGCGGATGACCCGCGGTCCGGAGGCGGGAGTCGGGATGCCGGCCTCCGCGAGGTCGGGCCTACTGTCCCCGTGGCCCGGCAGGGCGACGGAGGCGGCGCCCTGCTGGCGCTCGACCGGGGTCAGCGGAAGCAGCGTGCGCCGGTCGCCCGGCGTGTGGCTCTCCACGTGGCCGCCGGCGAGGATCGTCTGCAGGTGGCTGCTCATGTCGCGGTAGGAGTCGAAGCCGAGCACGGCGTCGGCCTCGGGCAGCTGGTCGGCCAGCTCCTTGCCGTAGCGCTCGGCGAGGCAGCCGACCGCGACGACCTTCTGGGTGCGGCTCCCCTCGCCCTTGAGGTCGGAGGCCTCGAGGAGCGCGTCGATCGAGTCCTTCTTGGCCTGCTCGACGAAGCCGCAGGTGTTGACGACGGCGACATCGGCCTGCGACGCGTCGTCGACGAGACGCCACCCCTCGGCCAGCAGCCGCCCGGCGAGCTCCTCGGAGTCGACCTCGTTGCGCGTGCACCCGAGGGTGACGAGTGCGACGCTCCTGTCGGCGCTCGGGTGGGGAGGGGTCATGCGTCCACTCTAGATGGCGGGGTGTTCAATGGCCGACATGCCGGCAACCGCCCCCCTCGGCCACGACGACGTGCTCATGAGGGCACGTCAGCTGCTGCGCAGCCACCCGCTCGTCGACGGCCACAACGACCTCCCCTGGGCTGCACGCGAGCTCGCTGGCTACGACTTCGACGCGCTCGACATCGCGGGGCGGCTCACGAGCACCCAGACGGACCTCCCGCGGCTCGCCGACGGCGGCGTCGGCGGGCAGTTCTGGTCGGTGTTCGTGCCCAGCACGCTGCAGGGCGACTCCGCCGTGACGGCGACGCTGGAGCAGGTCGACGCCGTCCACCGCATGATCGGGGCGTATGCCGACCGGCTGGCCCTCGCGCGTACGGCCGACGACGTGGACCGGGCCCGCGAGACGGGCCGGGTGGCCTCGCTCCTCGGCGCCGAGGGCGGCCACTCGATCGGCTGCTCCCTCGGGACGCTGCGGATGCTCCACGTCCTCGGGGTGCGCTACCTGACGCTGACGCACAACGACAACACGCCCTGGGCCGACTCGGCGACGGACGTGCCCGTCGTCGGCGGCCTGACCGAGTTCGGTCGGGAGGTCGTCCGCGAGATGAACCGCCTCGGGATGATGGTCGACCTCAGCCACGTCGCGGCGACGACGATGCGGGCCACCCTCGAGACGACCGACGCGCCCGTGATCTTCAGCCACTCCTCGGCGCTGGCCCTGTGCGACACGCCCCGCAACGTGCCCGACGACGTGCTCGCGGCCCTGCCCGCCAACGGTGGCGTGTGCATGGTGACGTTCGTGCCCGAGTTCGTCTCCCCCGCCACAGCCGCGTGGCGCGTGGAGGCCGCCGCGGCGGCCACGGAGGTCGGCGTGGCGGCCCGCGACTGGGAGGCGTTCGGGCGGTTCACGGCAGGTTGGCAGCAGGAGCACCCGAAGCCGGACGCGACCATCGAGCAGGTCGTCGCACACCTCGAGCACGTGCGCGAGGTCGCGGGCATCGACCACGTCGGCCTCGGCGGCGACTACGACGGGACCGACACCTTCCCGGTGGGCCTCGAGGACGTCAGCGGCTATCCGCGCCTCGTGGCCGCGCTCCTCGGGCGCTCGTGGTCGGAGGCCGACGTCGCCAAGCTCGTACGCGGCAACACCCTTCGCGTCATGCGCGACGTCGAGGCCGTGGCGCGGGACCTGCAGCACACGCGCGCCCCGAGCCTTCGGACGTTCGCCGAGCTCGACGGACCCCACTGAGGAACGAGTCCGACGCCACCGGTGGCGGCACCACCTGCACGACCGGGGCCTCAGCCGACGCCGTACCGCCGCCGCGCGACGCCCAGGCCCACCAGGGAGATGACCGCGACTGCCATGTAGTAGAAGCTCGGCGCGCTGAGGGAGCCGGTCAGGCCGATGAGCCAGGTGAGCACGAGCGGGGCGATGCCGCCCATGACCGTGACGCCGACGTTGTACGTGACCGAGACACCAGTGGCTCGCACGTCGCTCGGGAAGAGGACGGAGAGCAGCGCAGGCAGCGGCCCGAAGTAGAAGGCCATGATGACGCCGAGGACGCCGATCGCGACGACCAGCACAGGAACGGTCGGAGACGCGATGACGACGGCGAAGAGGGGCCAGGCCAGCACCAGCGCGCCCACCGCCGCCCACAGCATCACCTTCGCGGGACCCACGCGGTCGGCCAGCCGGCCGACCAGCGGCACTCCCACCATCGTCACGACACCGGCCACGACGCCGCCCAGATAGGCGGCGCTGGCGGGAACGCCCAGGTTCTTCACGGCATACGTCGGCATGAAGAGGATGAGGTAGACCGAGATCGTGGCGACGCCGACGCAGGCCGAGCCGGTCAGGACGCGGCCGAGGTGCTGCGTGAAGGTCGCGCGGATCGGCGCCTGGTGCGGAGTCCTGTCGGTGAACTCCTTCGTCTCGGACAGGCGGGCCCGGATGTAGAGGCCGACCGGACCGATGAGGCAGCCCAGCAGGAACGGGATGCGCCAGCCCCAGTTGTAGAGGTCCTGCTTCGAGAGCTGGTTGAACAGGACGTAGCCGAAGGCGGAGGCGAGGAACATCGAGATGCCCTGGCTCGCCACCTGCCACGACGCGTAGTACGCCTTCCGGTGCGGGGCCGTCTCGACGAGGAACGTCGTCGCGGAGCCGAACTCACCGCCGGCGGAGAAACCCTGGATGAGGCGGGAGACCAGGATGATGACTCCGGCCCAGGCGCCGACCGCGGCGTGCGTCGGTGCCGCCGCCATCAGCAGGGTCCCCACCATCATCAGCAGCAGGGTCAGGGTCAGCGCCTTCTTGCGCCCCTGCCGGTCGCCGTAGCCACCGATGAGCATGCCGCCCAGGGGTCGCACCAGGTAGGAGATGGCGAACGTCGCGAACGTCAGGATCAGCCCGAGCGTCTTGTCCTTCTGCGGGAAGAAGTTCTCCGCGATGACGAGCGCGAACGAGGCGTAGACGATGATGTCGAACCACTCAAGCGCGGCTCCGATCGAGCTGCTGAGAACCGCCTTGCGCGCTTGGGCGAGGCGTGCGGGCGTGACATCCGCGGGAGTGTGGGTCAGGACGGTCATGGTGCTCCTCGGCCAGATGGCCGGTCAGGCGCTTGGCTCGGCGCGGAGGTGGGTGAGAAGGCTGTCGAGGAGGGAGTCGCAGCGGTCGATCTGGTCGAGCTCGACGAACTCGTCGGGAGCGTGGGCCTGCGCGATGTCGCCGGGCCCGCACACGACCGTGGGGATGCCCGCCCGCTGGAACAGGCCGGCTTCGGTCCCGTAGGCGACCTTCTCCGTGGACGGGAGCCCTCCGAGCTCGGTGACCATCTCGATCACCTCCGCGTCGGCGTCGGTCTCGAGCCCGGGTGCGTGGGCGCCGATGGAGACCTCGACGCGGGCGTCCGGGTTCTCCTCACGCATCAGGTCCTCGATGCGGGCCGCCTCGGCGCGGAACCGCTCGACCGTGGCGTCGACGTCGACGGCCGCGACGGCACGGAACTCGAAGGTGAGCGTGCACTCCGCGGGGACCGTGTTGACGGCGATGCCGCCCTCGATCTGGTTGACGGTGGCGGTGGTGAACGGCACGTCGTAGTGCTCGTCGAACGGTCCGGTTGCGCGGAACTCGTCGGCCACCGCGCGGACGAAGCGCACCAGGTGCGCGGCGTACTCGATGGCGTTCACCCCGTACGGCGTCCGGGACGAGTGGGCGGCGACGCCGTGGAGGGTCACGTGGACCATCGTCAGCGCCTTGTGCCCGCGGATCACGCGCATGCTCGTGGGCTCGCCGACGATGCAGGCGCGGGGACGCAGCCCCCGCCGGACGATCTCGTCCACGAGGGAGATGGCGCCGACGCAGCCGACCTCCTCGTCGTAGGAGAAGGCGAGGTGCACCGGCTCGCGCAGCGGGGTGTCGGCCAGCTGCCCGATCCTGGCAGCCACCGACCCGACGAATCCCTTCATGTCGCAGGTGCCGCGACCGTACAGGCGACCGTCCCGCACCTCGGGAACGAAGGGCTCGCTCGCCCAGTCCTGCCCGTCGACCGGGACGACGTCGGTGTGCCCGGAGAGCACGACCCCACCGGTCGTCGAGCCGTCGGCCGCTGGGAAGGTCGCGAGGAGGTTGGCCTTGGTGCCCTCTTCGTTCGGTACGAGGACGGGCTCCACGCCGTGGGCCCGGAGCTCGGCGGCCAGCAGGTGGATGACCTCGAGGTTGCTGTTGCGGCTCGTCGTGTCGATGCGCAGGAGCCGGAGGATCCACTCGAGGCTCGGCGTGCCGGCGAGGTCGATCTGGTCCGCGGCCGGCGTGTCGGCAGCTGTGGTCTCAGGCGGCATACGTGGGCTCCATGGCGGTCGATGATCAGTGCGGCGACGGTCTACGGGTCGGCTCGTGCGGGGGGTCGGTCCGCCGCATTTGCGGCTTTGCGCTCTCGAGGTCGAGGATTGCAGGCATGCCGGTGAGAGGCGCTGCAGCGCAGGATCACGCGACACGTGGTGAGACCACGCAGCATTCCGCCAACGGGGTCGACGAGCTGGACCTGGCCATCGTCAACTGTCTGCAGCTGCACCCGCGCGCCTCGTGGACCCTCGTGGGGGCTGCGCTCGACGTCGACCCGGTGACGGTCGCCCGTCGCTGGCAGCGACTCTCCGCGGCCGGCATCGCCTGGGTCTCGGGACGGGCGACCGGGCAGGGCCTGCCCGAGTCCTGCCTCGCGGTGGTCGAGCTCAGCTGCACCGCCGCGGAGACCCTCGCCATCGCGGCGCGCGTCACGGAGCTGCCCCACGTGCTGAGCGTCGAGCACACGAGCGGCCCCCGGTCGCTCACGGTCCTCGTCGAGGTCAGGGACCTCGCCTTCCTGTCGCGGTTCCTGCTCGAGTCGCTGGGCTCGATCCCCGGGGTCGTGGCCACGAGCAGCCACGCGGTGACCAAGGTCTACTCGATGGGAGACCACTGGCAGCTGCACGTGCTCGACGCCGCGCAGCGTGGCGTCATGATGCGCGCTCCGCACCCGCGCGTCGACGGGCTGACCTCCGACCAGGCCGACCTCTCGCGTCCTTACGACGCCGTCGACCGGCAGGTGACCCTGCTCCTCGGCGAGGACGGCCGGATGCCGGTGGCGACGATCGCCGCCCGGGCAGGCCTGAGCGAGAGCACGGTGCGCCGGCGCCTGGCCGCCCTGGTCGACAACGGACGCGTCGTCCTCCGTTGCGACATGGCCCTGCCCGACTCCGGCTGGCCGGTGGTCAGCTGGCTCTGGGCCTACGCCGACGCGGGGGACGTCGACGCCGTCGCCATGGCCCTGCGGCGCCTACCCGGCATCCGCGTCTGCTGGCGCATCTCCGGCGGCCGGCCCAACCTCATGCTGGCCCTGACCACCCACTCCCTCCACGAGCTCTCGCTCGTGGAGGCCCGCCTGGCCGCGGAGGTGCCCCGCATGTCCATCCTCGACCGGTCCATGGTCCTGCGCTCGGTCAAGCGGATGGGGCGCGCGCTCGACGCCGACGGGCGCAGCGTCCGGGCAGTCCCGCTGGACATCTGGGCCGACCCGAGCGCAGCGCCACCGGTGGGATGAGGGTGTGGCCTCAGCCGTCTGCTGGCGGAGGGGTCCGATGTCTCACGGCAGCGAGTAGGCCGCTGCCTGGCGGGGAAGGGCAACCTCGTGTGATCGCCGCCGCCTCCGCAGCACCACCTTCCAGAGCTCGCCCAGAAGCAGCAGGACGACGCCGGGAACGAGGGCGATGGCCCACTGCCTGCCCGTGAGGGGCACGGTGTGGAAGAGGTCCTGAAGCACACGCATCTGCGTGATGAGCATCGCGCCGAGGACCGTCCAGCCCAGGGCCCACAGGAGCTTCGGGTTCGAGAACGTGGCGCTGCCGAAGGCGCTGTCCTCGGGGAACCGCAGGTTCAGGGCGAGGAAGGCGTTCATCAGCGAGAGCCCTACCAGCGCCATGGTCTGCCCGACCTGTAGCGATCCGTAGGTCGTCTTGCCGATCTGGACCAGGATCAGCGTCGCGGCCGCCATGTAGAGGCCGTTGGCCAACAGCCGGATCATCATCGACCTGACGATGATCGGCTGGTCGAAGGGCCGTGGTGGCCGGCGCATGATCCCCGGGCTGGCGACGTCGAGGCCCATGACGGCGCCGAGCGGAGCCACCACCGCCATGTGGATCCACAGCACCTGCGACGGGATCAGCAGAGCCGTGCCGGCGACCCGGAAGATGCTCGAGCCCAGGAACGCGAGGATGAACATGAAGAGGTTCGCGATCTGGATCCGCAGGAACTTCTGCAGGTTGTCGTAGACCGACCGGCCTTCCTCGACCGCGGCGACGATGGTGGCGAAGTTGTCGTCGGCCAGGATCATCTTGGCCGCACCCTTGGCCACGTCGGTGCCGGTGATGCCCATGGCGATGCCGATGTCCGCGGCGGCGATGGCGGGTGCGTCGTTCACACCGTCCCCGGTCATCGCGACGATGTGGCCGTTGCGCCGCAGCACCTGGACCAGCCTGACCTTGTGCTCGGGCGCGACCCTCGCGACCACACCGATCTCCTCGGCCTGGGCGGCTGCCTGCTCGTCGTCGAGGGCGGCGAACTCCGCACCGGTGACGGCGCGCCCCTCGATGCCGAGCTCCGCCGCGATCGCCGCAGCGGTGACGGCATGGTCCCCCGTGATCATGCGAACCCGGATCCCGGCTCGCCTCGCCTCGGCGATGGCGTCCCTGGCCTCCTGTCGGGGCGGGTCGACCTCACCGACGAGGGCGACCATCTCGAGGTCCTGCATGAGCGGCATCAGGTCCGCGGAGGGGTCGAAGCTGTCAGGGTCGAACTCGCGTTGGGCGAAGGCGAGGACCCGCCTTCCCTGAGCTGCGATGCGCTCGTTCTCGGCGGTCACCTTGGCTCGCGCCTCGCCGGTGAGCACCTGGCTCGCTCCTCCCGGCATCCGGGCCCGGGTCGACCGGTCCAGGATCACGTCCGGCGCGCCCTTGACGTACGCCCTCACCACCGGCCGACCGTCCGGCCCCGGCATCCGGTGGAAGGTGGCCATGAACTTGTAGTCGGAGTCGAAAGGCACCGCGGCGATCCGCGGGTGGCTCTGGCGGAACTGCCGCACGTCGATGCCGCCCTTCTGGGCGAGCACGTAGAGCGCGCCCTCGGTGGGGTCGCCGACGACGGTGCCGTCCTGGATGTCGGCGTCCTGGCAGAGCGCACAGGGGAAGAAGACGTAGTCGAGGTCGGCTTCGGCGTCCCCCGACGTGCGCTGCACCTGGCCCTGGAAGTCGTACCCCTCACCGCTCACGGTGTAGTGGTGCGCGACGGTGGTGATCTCCCGGACCGTCATCTCGTTCCTCGTCAGCGTGCCGGTCTTGTCGGAGTTGATCGCGGACGTCGAGCCGAGTGTCTCCACGGCGGGGAGCACCTTCATGATCGCGTGCCTGCGGGCCATGTTGACCGAGCCGACGGACAGGATCGTGGTCACGACGGCGGGCAGGGCGTCGGGGATCGAACCCACGGCCAGCGCCACCCCGATGCCGAAGAGGACGGTGAAGGACTCGCCCTGCACGAGTCCCATGACCAGGATCGCGAGAAATGCGAAGAGGGCCGCACCGATGATGAAGATCGTCAGCCGGTCGACCTGCTTGGTCAGGGGCGTCTTCTCGGCCTTCTGCCCCGCGAGCAGGTGGGCGATGTGCCCGACCTCCGAGCCCATCCCCGTCGTGGTCACGAGGATCTCGCCGTGCCCCCGGGTGACGTTGGTGTTCATGAAGACCATGCAGGTGCGGTCACCGATCGCCACGTCCGTCGGGGCGAGCGCCTCTGTGCCCTTCTCGACGGCGAGGCTCTCGCCGGTCAGGGCACCTTCCTCGACCTCGAGCGTCGCCGCGACGATGACCCTGCCGTCGGCCGGGACACGGTCACCTGCGTCGACGAGCACCACGTCGCCGGGCACGATCTCCTCGGCGGGAACCTCGAGGACGGAGCCGCCACGCCGGACCTTGGCGACCGCCTGGAGCATGGCCCCGAGAGCCGCTGCGGCAGCGTGGGCCTTGCCCTCCTGGTGGTATCCCAACCAGGCGTTGAACAGGGTCAGCAGGGCCAGGCCGATCGCGGTCCCCCACTCACCGATCAGGAGGCTGACCGCCGCAGCCACGACCAGCACGATCTGCATGTAGTCGCGGTAGTGCTTGAGGAACGCTCGCCAGACCGGCTCCGGCTCCTCCTCGGCGATCACGTTGGGTCCGGAGGTCTCGAGCCGCTGCCTGGCCTCGGCCTCCGTCAGGCCGCTGACCGGGTCGACGTGCAGCCGCTCGGCCACCTCGTCCACGGTGAGGGCCCACCACGCGGCGTCCGGGTCCGGCCGCGGAGCCACGGCTGCGACGGTGACCTTCTCGGACATCGGATTCCTTCCCGGACGGCTGCGCGAGAAGCGGTGGGCCTGGGCCGCCCTCAGTACGGGGTGGGGATGACTCGGGGTGGCAGAGCCGGTGGCTGGTAGTCACCTGCGCCTTGCCGCGCCGGGAGCTCGACGTCTCTGATCTCCAGCGGTTCGTACGGCACCTGGCTCAGCAGGTGGGCGATGATGTTGAGCCGGCCGCGTCGTTTGTCGTCGGTGTGTGCGACGTACCACGGCGCCCACGGGGTGTCCGAGGCGGCGAACATGGCGTCACGGGCACGGGAGTAGTCGTACCAGCGGCCGAAGGACTCGAGGTCCATGGCGGACAGCTTCCACACCTTGCGGGGGTCGTGGATCCGGCTCTCGATGCGGCGGGTCTGCTCCTCGGGTCCGACCTCGAGCCAGTACTTGAGCAGGAGGATCCCCGAGTCGATCATGGCCTTCTCGACCCCCGCGATCTGCTCGAGGAAGCGGTCGGTCTGCGCGGGCGTGCAGAAGCCCATCACCCGCTCGACCCCGGCCCGGTTGTACCAGCTGCGGTCGAAGACGACGACCTCCCCGGCGGCCGGGAAGTGCGCGATGTACCGCTGGATGAACATCTGGGACTTCTCCCGCTCCGTGGGCGCGGGCAACGCGACGACTCGGAAGACCCGGGGGCTCACGCGCTCGACGAGTCGCTTGATCGTGCCTCCTTTGCCCGCCGTGTCACGCCCCTCGAACACCACGCAGATCTTGGCACCGGAGGCCTTGACCCACTCCTGCATGGCGACGAGCTCCCCCTGCAGCACGGCGAGCTGCGACTCGTATCTCTTGCGCGGCAGCCTCGCCTCGCGCCCGGACTGGTCCCACGTGCCGACCGACGCGACCGGCAGCGCCTCAGCGGCGCCCGCGCGCCTGTCCTTCTTCTTGTTCATCGCCGGCCTCCCGCATGCCGCGCGCCACGCCTGTGCGGTTGCGTTCCCCCGAACCTTGGACCCCTTCGAGGCTAACTCCGGCGACGCCCGGACGTACGCGCTTCGCCGCGGCACACGGCATACGCCCTCGGGGCCCTGGCCGCCTACTGGCGGAAGCGGGCGATCGTGAGACCAACGAGGCGCGCGACGACGAGCGCGACGTAGAGCATGCCGGCGATCTGCTGGAGCAGCACGAAGGCGCGCGCGTGCGGCTCGACGGCGATGATGTCGGACAGGCCGGTCGACGTCATCGTCGTGATCGAGAGGTAGAGCAGCTCGAACCACGTGCGCGTGCCCGGCGCCCCCTCGCCGTAGATGGTGAACGAGTTGGGCCAGAGGATCTGCACGGCGACATAGAGGTAGGCGAAGCCCCAGGCCACGACGGTGAAGGTCGCCCCGGTCGCGTAGAGCTCGTCGCGCGTCACCCAGTTGTCGGCGAACATGTAACGGATCAGGCCGTAGCCCGTGTAGAAGTAGAAGAGCGCGTGCAGCAGGGAGCTCCAGAAGGCGAGGACGTTGTTGGTGGGCCACAGCGCCTCGGCCACCGTCAGCAGCACCACTGGGCCGCCGAGGAGCACCGCCACCCAGGTCAGCGCCGGCGTCGCGCGCACCGCCCGCACGGCCAGGAAGAGCACGACCAGCCCGATCAGGCCGAAGACCGCCTGCCCGGTCTCGCGGACGTCACCCTGCCGCGTCTCGACGAACGGGTAGGCCACGAGGGCCGCGAGCTGCGCGAACAGGAGCAGCGCGCACGGGGTCTCGGCGACCTTGCGCCGGAGGCGGTCGAACCGCGACGGCGCGCTCCCACGGGGCGATGACGGCCAGAGCTCCAGCGACGCACTCACGACTCGGAGCCTATAGCGGCGGGGGCGCCCGACCCGTCGTCAAGATCCCGTCAACGCCCGTCAGCCGGACGTCAAACGGCCGCAGCGGGCCGGATGCCCGGCGTAGGAACGAGGCATGGTCACCGACATCCTGCTGGGCATCGTGGCGCTGAGCCTGCTCGTCTACCTCGTCCACGTCCTGCTGCACGCGGACCGCTTCTGATGGGCGACACCGTCAGCGGACTGCTCACCATCGGCATGCTCGTCGCATCCCTGGCGATCGTCCACGTCCCGCTGGGGAACTGGATGGCGAGGGTCTTCACCGACGAGAAGCACTGGCGGCCAGAGCGCCTCGTCTACCGTTTCGTCCGCGTCGACCCCGCGTCCGAGCAGGGGTGGTCGACGTATGCCGTCGCCGTCCTGGCCTTCTCTGTCGTCGGGGTCGTGCTGCTCTTCCTCATGATCGTCCTGCAGGGCGTGCTGCCGTTCGCCCGCGGCGCCGCGATGCACGTGGATACGGCGTTCAACACCGCCGTGTCGTTCGTCACGAACACCAACTGGCAGTCGTATGCCGGCGAGTCCGGCACGTCGCCGTTCGTGCAGACCGTGGGCCTCACCGTCCAGAACTTCGTCTCGCCCGCCGTCGGCCTGGCCGTGGCCGTGGCGCTCGTGCGCGGGCTCGCCCGCTCGACCGGCTCGACCCTCGGCAACTTCTGGGTCGACCTGACGCGCGGCCTGTTCCGGGTCATCCTGCCGATCGCCGTCGTGGGCGCCGTCGTCCTGCTGCTCGGCGGCGTGGTCCAGAACCTCGTGGAGCCGACGACGGTCACGACGCTCTCCGGCGGTCACCAGGTCGTCCAGGGGGGTCTCGTCGCCTCGCAGGAGGCGATCAAGGAGCTCGGGACCAACGGCGGCGGCTACTTCAACGCCAACTCCGCGCACCCGTTCGAGAACCCGAGCCCGCTCACCAACCTGGTCGAGGTCTTCCTGCTGCTCGTCATCCCGTTCTCGCTGCCACGCACCTACGGCGTCATGGTCGGTGACCGGCGGCAGGGCTGGACGGTGCTCGGCTTCATGGCGACCCTGTGGGCCCTCATGCTCGCCGTCGTCACGTGGGCCGAGGTTCACGCCGCAGCCGGACCGCTCGGGGCCATGGAGGGCAAGGAGCTGCGCTTCGGGGTGTGGCCCTCGGCCCTCTTCGCCACCAGCACGACCTCGACCTCCACCGGCGCGGTCGACTCGATGCACGAGAGCTTCTCGGCGCTGGGCGGCGGTGGTGCGCTCTTCAACATGATGCTCGGCGAGGTGTCACCGGGTGGCGTCGGGACGGGGCTCTTCAGCGCCCTGCTCGTCGCCGTCCTCGCCGTCTTCCTCGCGGGCCTCATGGTCGGGCGCACCCCCGAGCTGCTCGGCAAGCAGGTCGGCCGGCGCGAGATCACCCTGACGGCACTGGCCGTCCTCGTCATGCCGTTCCTCGTGCTCGTCTTCACCGGCACGGGCATCGTCGCGCCCCTCGTGTCGTCGCAGATGCTCGCCACCGGCCCCCACGGTCTCACCGAGGTGATGTACGCCTACTCCTCCGCCGCCAACAACAACGGCAGCGCCTTCGCCGGCTTCTCCGCGGACACCCCGTACCTCAACCTCACCCTGGCCCTGTGCATGTTCCTCGGCCGGTTCGTCCCGATCGTGCTCGTCCTGGCCCTGGCCGGTTCCCTCGTGGCGCAACGCCGCAGGCCCGTCACCGCCGGCACCCTGCCCACCCACACGCCCACCTTCGTCGGCCTCTTCGTGGGGGTCGCCGTCATCGTCGGCGGTCTCACCTTCTTCCCCGCCCTGGCCCTGGGTCCCCTCGCGGAGGCACTCTCATGACCCGGTCGTCCTCGACCAGGACCAAGACCCACCTCAAGACCCACGTCAAGACCCACACGGACCGCGGGGCCTCGCACGCGGGCAGCACCACGCCGGTCCCGCACCACGAGCGGGCGAGCGGCGAGCTCATCCGCCCCGGGCGCACGAGCACCTCGTACGCACAGCTGGCGCGGCAGCTCGTCACGACCTTCCCGCAGGCCGTCGCCAAGCTCGACCCGCGACACGTGTGGCACAGCCCCGTGATGTTCGTCGTCTGGGTCGGCTCGGTGGTCACCACGGTTCAGGCGGTCACCGACCCCTCCTGGTTCGCGTGGTCCGTCAGCGCCTGGCTCTGGGCCACCGTGCTCTTCGCCAACATGGCCGAGGCCGTCGCAGAGGGCCGCGGCAAGGCGCAGGCGGCCACGCTCCGGGCCACCCGCAGGACCACCACGGCCCGGCGCCGGCAACCCGACGGGTCCGTCCAGACCGTCGCGGCCTCCGACCTCGCGGTCGGCGACGTCGTCGTCGTGCGCCCCGGCGAGGTCATCCCCGGCGACGGCGACGTCATCCAGGGGATGGCGACGGTGGACGAGTCGGCCATCACCGGCGAGTCCGCGCCCGTCATCCGCGAGTCCGGCGGCGACCGCAGCGCCGTGACCGGCGGCACGACGGTGCTGTCCGACGGCATCACGATGCGCATCACGACCAGGCCGGGAGAGACGTTCATCGACCGGATGATCGCCCTCGTCGAGGGGGCCTCGCGGCAGAAGACGCCCAACGAGATCGCCCTGACGATCCTCCTCACGGTCCTGACCATCATCTTCCTGCTGGCGGTCATGGCGATGCAGCCGATGGCCATCTACTCCGGGCAGGCCCAGTCGCCCGTCGTGCTCGTCGCGCTGCTCGTGTGCCTCATCCCGACGACCATCGGCGCCCTGCTCTCGGCCATCGGCATCGCCGGCATGGACCGGCTGGTGCAGCACAACGTGCTCGCCATGTCCGGTCGCGCCGTCGAGGCCGCCGGCGACGTCTCGACGCTGCTGCTCGACAAGACCGGCACCATCACCTACGGCAACCGTCGGGCGACCGACCTGCACGCGGCCCCGGGCCTGGGCAACGCCGAGATCACCCGCGCCGCCTACGTCGCCTCGCTCGCCGACGAGACGCCCGAGGGCCGATCGATCGTGGAGCTCGCCGGCGCGGCCCTCGACCCGACGACCCGCGGGGCCCTGGACCGGCTCCCCCGGGACGGCGCCAGCTTCGTGGAGTTCAGTGCCGCCACCCGGATGTCGGGCGCTGACCTCCCCGACGGGACGGCATACCGCAAGGGCGCCGCCGACTCGGTGGCCCGCTGGGTGGGCGCCAACGGCGGGCAGATGCCCACGGGCGTCACCGCCGTGGTCGACGGGATCGCCTCCTCCGGAGGCACCCCGCTGGCGGTCGCCGTCCACGAACCGGGACAGGTCCCCCGCGTCCTCGGCGTCATCCACCTCAAGGACGTCGTCAAGCCGGGCATGAAGGAGCGCTTCGCGCAGCTGCGGGCCATGGGCATCAAGACCGTCATGATCACCGGCGACAACCCGCTGACGGCCAGGTCCATCGCGGCGGAGGCGGGCGTCGACGACTTCCTCGCCGAGGCGACACCCGAGGACAAGATGGCCCTGATCAAGCAGGAGCAGCACGGCGGGCGGCTCATCGCGATGACCGGCGACGGCACCAACGACGCGCCCGCGCTCGCCCAGAGCGACGTCGGCGTGGCGATGAACACCGGCACGTCGGCGGCCAAGGAGGCGGCCAACATGGTCGACCTCGACTCGGACCCGACCAAGCTCATCGACATCGTCTCGATCGGCAAGCAGCTGCTCATCACTCGCGGCGCGCTGACCACCTTCTCGATCGCGAACGACATCGCCAAGTACTTCGCGATCATCCCGGCGATTTTCGTCGGGATCTTCCCCGGCCTGCACGCCCTCGACATCATGGGGCTCGCGTCTCCCAGGTCGGCGGTGGTCTCCGCGGTCATCTTCAACGCGCTCATCATCATCGCGCTGATCCCCTTGTCGCTGAGGGGAGTCCGCTACCGCGCCGTCGGCAGCACGGCCCTGCTGCGGCGCAACATCTGGGTCTACGGCCTGGGCGGCATCGTGGCCCCGTTCATCGGGATCAAGCTGATCGACCTCGTCGTGAGCCATCTCCCCGGATTGATGTGATCTCACGTGTTCGCCACCATGCACTCCTTCGTCAAGCAGTCCTGGGCCGGTTTGCGCGCCATGCTCGTCCTCACCGTCGCGTTCGGTCTGCTCTACCCGGCGCTCGTCTGGGGCGTCGGGCAGGTCGTCGCCCGTGACCAGGCGGCCGGCTCGCTCGTCCGGGTCCACGGCACCGTCGTCGGGTCGAGCCTCCTCGGCCAGGAGTGGAACGGAGACCAGTGGTTCCACGGGCGCCCCTCGGCCAGCGGCTACGCCGGCGACACGAGCGGTGGCTCCAACCTCTCCGGCGCCGCCCTCACCGCCGAGGTCGCCAAGCGCGCCCAGGCCGCCCGGCTGAACCCGGCGACCGCCCCCGCCGACGCGCTGACCGCCTCCGGCAGCGGACTCGACCCCGACGTGTCGCCCGCGTATGCGTTGAGCCAGGTTCCGCGCGTCGCGGCGGCTCGCGGGCTGGCGCCGGCCCGCGTACGTGCCCTGGTCGTCGCCCACACGGCCGGACGCCAGCTCGGTTTCCTCGGCCAGCCGCGCGTGGACGTGCTCCAGCTCAACCTCGCCCTCGACGCTCTTGCTGCTCCCGCAGCGGGCTGACCTGCGAGGATCAGGAGGTGGCAGCACGTGCGGCGCAGCCGACGGCGACCGGGGAGGTCCCCGGCCGCTCCGAGGCCGCCCCGGTCCCCCTCCACGGGCGCGGTCGCCCCCGGGGGTCCCTGCGGATCTACCTCGGCGCAGCCCCGGGTGTCGGCAAGACGGTCGCCATGCTCGACGAGGCGCACCGCCGTCGGGAGCGTGGCACCGACGTGGTCGTCGGCCTCGTGGAGACGCACGGCCGGCCCCACACCGCCGCGCTCCTGGAGGGCCTGGAGCTGCTCCCCCGCCGACGGGTCCCCTACCGCGGCAACGTCCTGCCCGAGCTCGACCTCGCGGCCGTGCTCCGGCGTCGACCGCAGGTCGTGCTCGTCGACGAGCTGGCCCACACCAACGTCCTGCCCGACGAGCCGACCGGGGCAGGTGTGAGACCCTCGGCCGCCTCGGCCGGCTCGGGCGCGGCGCGGGCGGCGCACGAGAAGCGCTGGCAGGACGTCGAGACCATCCTCGAGGCGGGCATCGACGTGCTGTCGACGCTCAACATCCAGCACCTCGAGTCGCTCAACGACGCCGTCGAGTCCATCACCGGGGTGCGCCAGCGCGAGACGGTCCCCGACGAGGTCGTGCGCCGGGCCGAGCAGGTGGAGCTCGTCGACATGACGCCCCAGGCTCTGCGCCGCAGGCTCGCCCACGGCAACGTCTACGCGCCCGAGAAGGTCGACGCCGCGCTCGCCAACTACTTCCGGATCGGCAACCTGTCGGCGCTGCGCGAGATCGCCCTGCTGTGGCTCGCCGACCGCGTCGACGAGGCCCTCGAGCGCTACCGGGCGGACGAGGGGATCGCCGTCGCCTGGCCGGCGCGCGAGCGGGTCGTCGTCGCCGTCACCGGTGGCCCCGAGAGCGAGACCCTGCTCCGGCGGGGGGCGCGCATCGCGACCAGGGTGGCGGGCGGCGACCTCATCGCCTGCCACGTCCGGTCGTCCGAGGGGCTCGCCACGACCGACCCCGGAGAACTGGCCCGGCTGCGGCGCATCGCCCGCGACGTCGGCGCGGAGTTCCACGAGGTGTCCGGTCACGACGTCCCGGCGGCGATCCTCGACCACGCCCGCGGCGTCAACGCGACGCAGATCGTCGTGGGCGTCAGCCGGCGCAGCCGCTGGCAGCACGCCCTGCGGCCGAGCATCGCCTCGGTGGTGGCCGACGCCTCGGGCGAGATCGACGTGCACCTCGTCACCCACGAGGGATCGAAGATCAGCCACGGGTCGAGGCGGGTCGGACGCACCTGGGCCCTGCCGCGAGGCCGGGTGATGGCCGGCTTCGCCCTTGCCCTGGTCGGGCTCGTGGTGATCACGGTCGTGCTCGTCGAGACGCGACAGGGCCTCGCGCTGTCCCTCGACCTGCTTCTCTACCTCGCCCTGACCGTGGCGTGCGCTCTGGTCGGAGGGATCTGGCCCGCGCTGTTCTCCGCCGTCGTCGGGTCACTGGTGGTCAACTGGTTCTTCACCGAGCCGCGCGGCAGCCTGACCATCAGCGACGCCCCGAACGCGCTCGCCCTCGCGGTCTTCGTCCTCGTCGCCATGGCCGTCTCCTCGGTCGTGGCCATGGTCGCGCGACGCACCGAGCAGGCCCTGGCCGCCGAGCGGGAGTCCGCGGCCCTCGCCGCGCTCAGCCGTGACCTGCTGGCCGAGCCGCGACCCGTGCCGGCAGTCCTGGAGCGCGCCCGCGCCGCGCTCGGTATGCGGTCGGCCTCGCTGGCCCGCGTCGACCCGGCGGAGCCCGACACGAGTGGGGTCGGTGGCGAGGTCATCGCCTCGACCGACCCGATGCTTCCGCCCGGCTCCGTGCTGCCAACCGAGCAGGCCTGGGCGGTGGACGTCGCCATCGACGACGACGTCCACCTCCTTCTCGAGGGTGACCCCGTCGCGGCCGAGGACCAGCGGGTCGTCAACGCCTATGCGGCGCACGCCGCCATCCTCTACGGCCGCGAGCAGCTGGTCGAGCAGGCTCGTCGGGCGGTGGGCCTCGCCCGCGACAACGCCGCGCGCACGACGCTGCTCGCCGCCGTCTCCCACGACCTGCGCACCCCGCTCGCGAGCATCAAGGCCGCCGTGTCCACGCTGAGGCACACGAGCCTGGACCTCCCGGCGGACGAGCGAGCCGAGCTGCTCCAGTCGATCGAGGAGTCGACCGACCAGCTGGACGGGCTCATCGGCAACATCCTCGACCTGTCCCGCATCCAGACAGGCGCCGTGCGGCCGCACACCCAGCCCGTCGACCTCGTCGACGCCGTGGTCGCCGCGCTGCGCACCACCTCGGATCCCTCCCAGGTCGAGCTGGCCCTCGACCCCGACGTCCCACCGGCCCTCGCTGACCCCGGGCTGCTCGACCGGGTCCTCGCCAACGTGGTCGAGAACGCCCTGCGTCATCGGGGCGCCGCTCCGGTCCGGGTCACCGCGGGGCGGATCCGCGACACGGTGCAGCTGCGCGTCGCCGACCGGGGGCCGGGAGTCGCCGACGAGGACAAGGAGCGCATCTTCGAGGCGTTCCAGCGCCTCGGCGACGCCCCTCGCGGGGAGGGCCTAGGCCTCGGCCTCGCGGTCGCGCGGGGCCTGATGGCCGTCATGCACGGCACCCTGACGCCCGAGGACACGCCGGGCGGCGGCCTGACGATGGTCGTCGAGCTGCCCGCCGCACCGGTCGAGGGCGCACCTGCGCGCGCCGCGTCCCGCCCGGCCGACGGGGGCGTCGAGGGCGACGGCTCGGCGGCTCCGGACGGGGTTCCGGCAGCGCACCCACACGCGACGGGCGATGACGTACGCCACCGCGAGGAGGCGCGGTGAGCCGCGTCCTGGTCGTCGACGACGACGCGCGCCTGCGCCGCACCCTCTCGATCGCGCTGCGCGCGCACGGGCACGAGGTGCTGACGTCGGCCGACGGGCGCAGCGCCGTCCAGGCGGCGTTGGAGGACTCCCCCGACGTGGTGGTCCTCGACCTCGGCCTGCCCGACATCGACGGCGTCGACGTGCTCGTGCAGGTGCGGAGGGGCTCGGCGGTGCCCGTCATCGTCCTGTCGGCCCGCCACGAGTCGGACGACAAGATCGAGGCGCTCGACCTCGGTGCCGACGACTACGTCACCAAGCCGTTCGGCGTCGAGGAGCTCCTCGCCCGCATCCGCGCCGCGGTGCGCCGGGCCGGCGAGGGCGGCGCAGCCATCGGCACGGTTGCGACCGACCGGTTCACCCTCGACTTCGCGGAGCGACGCGCCACGGTCGAGGGCCAGGACACGCGCCTGACGCCCACCGAGTGGCGACTGCTGGAGACCCTGTGCCGCGACCCCGGACACCTGGTGTCGCAGCAGGAGCTCCTACGCCAGGTGTGGGGCCCGTCGTACGGCCGTGAGTCCAACTACCTGCGCGTCTACGCCAACCAGCTGCGGCGCAAGCTCGAGACCGACCCGAGCCGACCGGTGCACCTGCTCACCGAGCCGGGGCTCGGCTACCGCTTCGTCGTCTGAGGTACGACCGGCCGGAGCGAGCCGCGGGAACTGCCCCTGACGGCCGTTTCTGCGCTTCGATCCGGCCGATCGACCCGGCGCCCGCCTGTCAGTAGCGCTCGCGACCGCCGCGGTCGGTGAGGTTCCAGGCGTCCTCGGACTCCTCGTCGTCCTCGTCGACCGTCGGCGTCATGTCTCCGGGCGTCCACCGTGCCGTCGGCAGGGCGGTCGTCTCGTCGTCGTCGAAGCGGTGCTCACCGCGCTCGGCGACGATCGCGGCGGTGCGCTGCGGGGCGGCGTCCGGTGCCGACTCGCCGGGCTCGTCGGCGTAGCCGGCCGAGACCTCCGGAGGCTCGATGTCGACCGGCGGGGCGGCATACGGCTCGGCGGGCTCGGCGACCTCGGGAAGGTCCTCGGACGGCTCGTTGGGGTGAGGCACGTCCTCGCCGCGCAGCAGCGCGAGGGTCTGCTCGAGGTCGTCGGGGCGCACGAGGACGTCGCGCGCCTTGGAGCCCTCGCTCGGGCCGACGACACCGCGCGACTCGAGCAGGTCCATGAGGCGGCCGGCCTTGGCGAACCCGACGCGCAGCTTGCGCTGGAGCATCGACGTCGAGCCGAACTGTGTCGTGACGACGAGCTCGGTCGCCTGCAGCAGCACGTCGAGGTCGTCGCCGATGTCGTCGTCGATCTGCTTCTTGGGCGCCGCGACGGTGACGTTCTCGACGTAGTTGGGCTTGAGCTGGGTCGTGACGAACTTGACGACCTCGTGGATCTCGGACTCGTTGACCCACGCGCCCTGGACACGCATCGGCTTGCTCGCGCCCATCGGGAGGAAGAGCGCGTCACCCTGGCCGATCAGCTTCTCGGCGCCGGGCTGGTCGAGCACGACGCGGCTGTCGGCGAGCGAGGAGGTCGCGAACGCCATGCGCGACGGCACGTTGGCCTTGATGAGGCCGGTGACGACGTCGACCGACGGGCGCTGCGTGGCGAGGACGAGATGGATGCCGGCCGCTCGAGCGAGCTGGGTGATGCGCACGACCGACTCCTCGACGTCGCGCGGGGCGACCATCATGAGGTCGGCGAGCTCGTCGACGACGACGAGCAGGTACGGGTAGGTCGTCAGCTGCCGCTCCGAACCGGGCAGCGGCTTGACCTTGCCGGCACGGACCGCCTTGTTGAAGTCGTCGACGTGCTTGAAGCCGAACGCCGCGAGGTCGTCGTAGCGCTGGTCCATCTCCTTGACGACCCAGGCGAGGGCCTCGGCGGCCTTCTTCGGGTTGGTGATGATCGGCGTGATCAGGTGCGGGATGCCCTCGTAGGCCGTCAGCTCCACGCGCTTCGGGTCCACGAGGATGAGGCGCACCTCCTCGGGCGTGGCGCGCATGAGGATCGAGGTGATCATCGAGTTGACGAAGCTCGACTTTCCGGAGCCGGTGGCGCCGGCGACGAGCAGGTGCGGCATCTTCGCGAGGTTGGCGATGACGTAGGCGCCCTCGACGTCCTTGCCGACGCCCATGACCATCGGGTGCTCGTTGCTGCGCGCCGTGTGGCTGCGCAGCACGTCGCCCAGCGCGACGTTCTCGCGGTCGAGGTTCGGGATCTCGATGCCGATGGCCGACTTGCCCGGGATGGGGCTGAGGATGCGCACGTCGGCCGAGGCGACGGCATACGCGATGTTCTTCGACAGCGCGGTGACGCGCTCGACCTTCGTGCCCGATCCGAGCTCGACCTCGTAGCGGGTGACGGTCGGGCCGCGGGTGAAGCCCGTGACGGCGGCGTCGATGTCGAACTGGTCGAAGACGTTCGTCAGCGACTCGACGACGCGGTCGTTGGTCTCGCTGCGCGTCTTGTGCGGCGCGCCGGGCGTGAGCATCGCCTGGTCGGGCAGGCGGTAGGTGATGTCGCCGCCGAGGCTGAGCTGCTCGACGCGGGCGGGCAGCTCGGACATGGGCGGCGGGATCAGCTCGGCCTTGGGACCGACCTTGCTCGTGTCGGGCGCGCCGAGGGTCTTCGGGTCGGTGGCGTCGATGACCTTCTCGCCCTTCGCGCCACCCGGGCGCGGGACGACGAGGCCGGGAGGGGTCGGGCGCTTCTCGCCCGGGCGCGGGCCGGACCCGTCGTCCTCGAGGGCCTTCTGCGCGGCCTGGCGGAAGGCCTCGTCGCCGTCGCGGTCGGCGAGGTCGACGGGCTTGCGGCGGGCCCGCTTGACCGCGGCGGCCGGCGCGTCGTCCGGCTCTGCGTGGTCGTAGCCCTCGTCGTCGGCGTGACCGTCGTGGATCACCAGGGCGCGCAGCTGGCGCAGCCGCGTGGGGATCATGGCGACCGGCGTGGCCGTGACGACGAGGAGCCCGAAGATCCCGAGCAGGACCAGCAGCACGAGCGCCCCGACCGGGGAGACCGCCGCCGCGAGGGGACTCGAGGCGAGGAAGCCGAGGATGCCGCCTGCGGCACGCATCCCGTTCGCGCCGTCGGGCGGGTTGGGGATGCCGTCGGCGAGGTGGGACAGGCCGCAGGCCGAGAAGGTCAGCGCGATGGTGCCGACGACGATGCGGTTCGTCGCGGCGTCGTCCTGGGGAGCGCGCAGCATGCGCAGACCGAGCGCGAGCAGGACGAGCGGGACGGCGTAGGCGACGCGCCCGAAGGTGCCGGCGAAGACCGCGTGCACGACGTCGCCGAACGTGCCGGCGACGCCCCACCACTCGCGGGCCGCCACGATGACGGCGAGCGCGATGAGGGCGAAGCCGATGCCGTCGCGGCGGTGCTCGGGCTCGAGGTCGGCGGCGCTGTGGCCGACGCGACGCACCGCTCCCCCGGCCAGGTGCGAGACGCCCATCCACGTGTTGCGCATCGCCCCGAGCGGGAAGGGCAGCCCGCCACCGCGGGTCTTGGACGCCCCCTTGGCGGCGGGCTTGCGGGCCGCCGGCTTGCGCGGGGCGGGCCGGGCGGAACGGGCTGCCGGCGGGCGTGACGAGGCACCCCCGGACGACCCCTTGGCGCGGGTGGCCGCGGCGGTGGTCGATCGCTGGGTGGTGGAGGGACGTGACGCCATGCTGGCACGGTACGTCAACGCACCGCTGAACTCACGCGTCACACGCGCACCTCCGGTGCCCGAGTGCCACGCACCCGGAACCGCGAGCCGTGTGCGGCGTGCCTCCTGGTCCGCAGGTGTGAGCGCGGGACGGCTCGTCGTCTCGGATGGCGACACGCCTGGACCACACGGTGGACAGCAACCGAAGGGCGCGCCTATCGTCCTGCGCAGGTCATGAGTGCCAGTGACAAGCCCCGGCTCGCTGGCCAGCAACCCTCCTCCGCGGTGGGGTGCTCCGGGTGACGACCAGGCCACCCTCGGATCCGTTCGCGGCATCGAGGTCGGCAAGCGCGGACCTGCACCAGGTGGGTCCCACGACCCCAGGAGCACTGAGATGTCGGTCCTTCCCTCCACCCACCCCTCGACCCGCCACGCGACCCGCCCTGCACCCTCCCCCTGTGGCGGCAGCTCGTCCGCACCGGCAGTGCGCACCCGCGCCCTGCACGCCGTCCCCGAGTCAGTCGGCGAGTCAGTCGGCGAGGCAGTCGCCGGGTCGGTCGCCGGGGCAGTCCCCGAGGCACGGTCGCTGCCCGCGGTCGTCGGCGCGGGACTGCGCGTGCCGACGCTGGGCGGCGAGACGGCATACGCCAACCTCGACCACGCGGCGTCGACGCCGGCACTCGAGACGGTCAAGGCGGCCGTCGACCGGGCGCTCGAGACCTACTCCTCGGTCCACCGCGGCGCCGGCTTCGCCTCGCGCCTGACGAGCGCGTGGTACGAGCAGGCGCGCGCCGAGGTCGCCGGGTTCGTGGGGGCCCGCGAGGGCGACTCGGTGGTCTTCACCCGCACGACCACGGACTCATGGGCGCTGCTCAGCAAGGCGCTGCCCAGCCGCACGACCGTCTTCGTGTTCGGCAGCGAGCACCACTCGACGCTCCTGCCGTGGGGACGGTTCCGCACGGTGCGCCTGCCGGTCCCGCAGACCCTCGACGACGCGTACACGCTGCTGGACGAGGCGCTGTCGGCGCACCAGTCACGGCACCGCCTGGTCGTCATCGCCGCCGCCTCGAACGTGACGGGCGAGGTGTGGCCGGTTCGTCGCTTCGCGCAGCTCGCGCACGAGCATGGTGCGCGCATCGCCGTCGACGCGGCACAGCTCTCGGCCCACCGCCGGATCGACCTCGCCGCCTGGGACGCCGACTACGTCGCCTTCTCCGGGCACAAGACGTATGCGCCGTACGGGGCCGGGGTGCTCGCCGGCCGCTCCGACTGGCTCGATGCCGGGACGCCGTACCTCTTCGGCGGCGGAGCGACGCGCGCGGTCACCGACGAGGGCACCGCGTGGGCGACCGGCCCCGCCCGGCACGAGGGCGGCAGCCCGAACGTCGTCGGCGCCATCGCCCTGGCGGCGGCCTGCGCGACGATCCGCCGCCACGCGGATGCCATCGAGGCGCACGAGACGCGGCTGCTCGAGACGCTGCGCTCGGGCCTCGCGGACGTGCCGGGTGTCGAGGTGCTCTCGATCTTCGGCGACGACAGCGACCGCGTCGGCGTCGTCGCGTTCACGGTCGAGGGCTGGGACTCGGCGCTGGTGTCGCAGGTCCTGTCCGCCGAGCACGGCATCGGGGTGCGCGACGGCAAGTTCTGCGCGCACCTGCTCGTCGACGAGCTGCTCGACGACCCGTGGGGTGAGCGCCCCGCGACCGCCGTACGCGCGAGCATCGGCCTGGGCAGCACCCTGGAGGGCGTCGACCGTCTCGTCACCGCCGTGGCGGGCCTCGTCGAGCACGGGACGGCGGCGACGTGGTCGCGCACCGAGGCCGGCTGGACCGTGGAGGGCGCCGACCCGCGTGACGTCGAGGTCGAGCGACCCTGGTGAGCGGGCGCCCTCGCGGCAGTGCCAGCGGTGGCAGCGGTCAGCCCCGGGGCAGGGTATAGCTCGCCCACACCGCGGCGTGGTCGGCGTGGTTGTAGGCCACCTGACCGGCGTCGACCACGGTGAGGCCCCGGCTGAGCACGTGGTCCAGCTGGACATACGCCGGCAGCCGCCGACCGGCGAAGGGCCAGGTGCGCACCCACCCCTGGCCGGCGGCGTGCTGTGCGTCGTCGAGACCCTCGGCGAGGTCGCGAAAACCCGGGTGGCCGGAGGCGGCGTTGAAGTCGCCGGCGAGGATGACGGGCTCGTTGCGCCCTGCGCCCTCCACCCACGTCTGGAGCGCCCTCAACCCCGCACGCCACTCGTCCGTGTCGCCCTGCACGGGCGCCACCGGGTGCGTGGCCTTGAGGCGCACTGTCCCGCGGCGCGTCGTGACGTCCAGCTCGGGTTGGGCGCTCGGGGTGTGCTCGCGGCCGGAGTCGGTCCCCGCGTTGCGCACCGAGACCGGGTAGCGCGAGAGCACCATCGTCCCCGTGGACGTGCCGGCCCGGGCCACACCTGCACGCCCGGTGAAGTAGTCGCTCGCCCCCGCCTCGTCCAGCCGGCGCAGCATCGCGGGTGTCGCCTCGGTCAGGACCAGCACGTCGACCGAGTGGTAGCGCACGGCCCCCATGAGCTGCGCGGCGTTGGCCGAGCCGATCCACACGTTGGCCGCCATGACCGTGAGGTCGCGGTGGGCCTTGGGCGAGGTCGTCGCCCGGAAGGCCGGCGCGGCCACCGTGGCCGCGACCGCGAGAGCCGCGACGACGGGGACCAGCACCAACCACCGGCGCAGCAGCAGCGTGGCGACCGTGAGCAGTCCCAGCCCCACGACGACGAAGGGCCCCAGCGTCTGGAGCACGACGACGGGGTAAGCCGTCGAGTCGACCCAGCGCAGGGCGCCGACCGCGACCAGCACGAGCAGGACCAGCGCGATGGCGACGTCCAGCCAGACGCGCCGACGTCGTCGCGTCCTCGGCTGGGCCGAGGGCACGTCGGACGCCCCGTGGTCGCCGGGGCCGCTCGAGCCACCGGGGCCGCTCGAGCCACCGGGGCCCCGGGGGTCGCCGGCATCGCGGGGGTCGCCGTCCGGCGCACGGCCCAGGTCGACCGACGAGAGCGCCCGTGCTCCGTCGCCATCCTCCGTGCCCACCTCAGGCCTGCAGCACGACCGGGATGATCATCGGCCGCCGACGGATCTTGCCGCCGACCCACGAGCCGACGGTCCGTCTAATGACCTGCTGCAACTGCTGGTCGTCGCGCACGCCGTGGGCCACGGCCTCCTCGATCGCACGCTCGACCTTGGGGATCACCTGCTGGAAGATCTCCTCGTCCTCCACGAAGCCGCGCGCCGTGATCTCGGGGCCGCTCGCGATCTTGCCCGTGGCGGCGTCGAGCACGACGACGCACGTGATGAAGCCCTCGTCGCGCAGGATGCGACGGTCCTTCAGCAGGGCCTCGTCGGCGCCGCCGACGCTGCTGCCGTCGACGTAGACGTAGCCGCACTCGACCACTCCGCTGACGGCGGCGTGGCCGTCGACCAGGTCGACGACGATCCCGTCCTCGGCGATCACGACGTTGGCCTTGGGGACCCCGGTGGACATGGCGAGCTGGGCGTTGGCGTACATGTGCCGATACTCGCCGTGCACGGGGAGGACGTTGCGGGGCTTGACGATGTTGTAGCAGTAGAGCAGCTCGCCGGCGCTGGCGTGCCCCGAGACGTGGACTTTGGCGTTGCCCTTGTGGACCACGTTGGCGCCGAGGCGCATGAGGCCGTTGATGATGCGGTAGACGGCGTTCTCGTTGCCGGGGATCAGGCTGCTGGCCAGCAGCACGGTGTCGCCGGGTCCGACGTTGATCCGGTGGTCGCGGTTGGCCATCCGGGAGAGCGCCGCCATCGGCTCGCCCTGCGAGCCGGTGCAGATGAGCACGACCTCGTTGTCGGGCAGGTTGTCGAGCTTCTTGATGTCGACGAGGATGCCGTCCGGGACCTTGAGGTAGCCCAGCTCGGCCGCGATGCCCATGTTGCGGATCATCGACCGGCCGACCAGGGCGACCTTGCGGCCGGCCTTCTCGGCGGCGTCGAGCACCTGCTGGACGCGGTGCACGTGGCTGCTGAAGCAGGCCACGATGATGCGCCGCTCGGCGTGGCGGAAGACCCTGTCGATGGCCGGCGCGATCTCGAGCTCGGGCGTGGTGAACCCTGGCACGTCGGCGTTGGTGGAGTCGGTGAGGAAGAGGTCGACCCCCTCCTCACCGAGGCGGGCGAAGGCGCGCAGGTCGGTGAGGCGGCCATCGAGGGGCAGCTGGTCCATCTTGAAGTCGCCGGTGTGCAGCAGGGTGCCGGCCTCGGTGCGCACGAAGACCGCCAGCGCGTCGGGGATCGAGTGGTTGACGGCCACGAACTCGAGGTCGAAGACGCCGAGCCGCTCGCGCTGCCCCTCCTTGACCGCCATCGAGTACGGGCGGATGCGGTGCTCCTTGAGCTTGGCCTCGACGAGGGCCAGCGTGAGGGTGGAGCCGATGATCGGGATGTCGCCCTTGAGCTTGAGCAGGTAGGGCACCGCCCCGATGTGGTCCTCGTGCCCGTGCGTGAGCACGATGGCCTCGACGTCGTCGAGGCGGTCTCGGATGTAGCTGAAGTCGGGGAGGATCAGGTCGACGCCGGGATGGTGGTCCTCGGGGAAGAGCACGCCGCAGTCGATGACGAGCAGGCGGCCCTTGGTCTCGAGCACGGCCATGTTGCGTCCGACCTCGCCGAGGCCGCCGAGCGCGACGACGCGCAGGCCGTTGTCGGGAAGTGCGGGGGGTGCGGTCAGCTCGGGGTGGGGGTGGCTCACAGGTGTCCTGTCACTCGGTGGTTCTGCCGGGCCGGTCTGAGGCTCCGGTCTGAGGTCGTGGGGCGGTCACTCGGCCGCCGAAATCGTCGAGACGGCCGCGCGCACGAGGGCGGTCTGCTCCTCGTCGGCCGGCAGGAGGGGCAGCCGCACCGTGGTCGACTGGATGAGGCCCTGCACGGCAAGGCCGGCCTTGGCCATGATGGCGCCCTGGGTGACGTTCATGACCGCGTCGACGAGCGGCGCGAGGCGCCGGTGCATGGCGCGGGCGTCGTCCCAGCGGCCCTCGACCACGGCGTCGGCCATCTCGCGGTATGCCGCGGGCGCCACCTGGGATGTCACGCCGACGAAGCCGACGGCGCCGTTGCCGAAGTGCGCGAGGTTCATGGCGTCGTCGCCGGAGTACCAGTCGAGGCCGGTCTCCTGCATCATCCGGCTCGCGAACCACAGGTCGCCGCGCGCGTCCTTCACGGCGGCGATGCGCTCGTGCTCGGCGATGCGCAGGTAGGTCTCACGGGCGATGGCGATGCCGGAGCGGCCCGGGATGTCATAGACCATGACCGGAAGGTCGCTGGCGTCGGCGAGCGCCGTGAAGTGTGCGACGAGCCCGGCCTGAGGCGGCTTGTTGTAGTAGGGAGTCACGGCGAGGACGGCGTGGGCCCCGGCCTTCGCGGCCAGTCGCACCGACTCGATGCTCTTGGCCGTGTCGTTGCTGCCAGCGCCGGCGATGACGACGCACCGCTCGCCGACGGCGTCGAGGACGGCCCGCAGGAGCGCGTCCTTCTCCTCGGCCGAGGTCGTCGGCGACTCGCCGGTGGTGCCCGAGACGACGAGCCCGTCGTGCCCGGCGTCGACGAGGTGGGTGGCGACCCGCTGGGCGGCATCGAGGTCGATGGAGCCGTCGGGGCGCATGGGCGTCACCATCGCCGAGAGAACACGTCCGAGGGCGGGTGCGTCAGCCATGCGCCCAAGGTTAGCGCCCGCGGTGCAGCCCACGGCGCGCCGCCACTGCCGGGGAGCCGGCCGACCGCCGGGCGACCGGCCCATTGCGCGGCCGAGCGCCTGCGTCCGATACGAGAACGAGGCACTACCCGCTCGGGGGTCCGGGTAGTGCCTCGCCACCCCTACATCGGCGCGGACCCGGGGGCCGTTACATCGCATTCGGGTTTTTCGTCCCCGAGCAGGTGTGTATGCCGTTCAGGACCGCCGGTCGTAGGTGACCCAGGCGAAGCCCGGCTGCTCGTCGCGAGCCGTCTCCTCCCAGTCGCTCGGGTCGATGTGGGGGAAGGTGACCGAGCCTCCCGGGGACTGGGCGACCTCGGTGACGAGGAGGCGGACGGCATACGGCATGGCCTGGCGGTAGATCTCTCCGCCGCCGACGACGAAGACCTGGCCGTCGCCCGCGACGAGGGCGAGCGCGTCGGGCAGCGAGTGCGCGACCTCGACGCCCGGTGCGCTCCAGTCCGGCTGCCGCGTGACCACGATGCTGCGACGCCCCGGCAACGCGCCCATCGAGTCGAAGGTACGCCGGCCCATCACCATCGGGTGGCCCATGGTCGTGCGCTTGAAGAACTTGAGGTCCTCGGGCAGGTGCCACGGCATGGTGCGGCCGTCGCCGATGACCCCGTTGCGCGCGACGGCGGCGATCATCGTGACCTCGGGCTTCGGCGCGGACGGCTCGCTCATGGCGCCAAGGCTCCCAGACCGGCGGACGTCACACGGCGATGGGGGCCTTGATACCGGGGTCGGCGACGTAGTCGAGCAGCTCGAAGTCGTCGAGGTCGAAGTCGTCGATCGCCTTCTTGTCGGGGTTGATCCGCATGGTCGGCAGCGGGTGCGGCGTGCGGGTCAGCTGCAGCTGCGCCTGCTCGAGGTGGTTGAGGTAGAGGTGCGCGTCGCCGAGCGTGTGCACGAACTCGCCGGGCTCGAGGTCGGTCAGCTGGGCGATCATCTGCGTCAACAGCGCGTAGCTCGCGATGTTGAACGGCACGCCGAGGAAGATGTCGGCGCTGCGCTGGTAGAGCTGGCAGGACAGGCGTCGGCGGCCGTCGGGGCCGGGCGGCGAGACGTAGAACTGGAACATCGTGTGGCACGGCGGCAGCGCCATGTCGTCGACGTCGGCGACGTTCCACGCCGAGACGATGAGGCGGCGGCTGTCGGGGTTGGTGCGGATCTGCTCGATGACCTTGGCGATCTGGTCGACGCGGCGGCCGTCCGGTGTGGGCCACGACCGCCACTGGTAGCCGTAGATCGGGCCGAGGTCGCCGGTGACGGGGTCGGCCCACTCGTCCCAGATCGAGATGCCGCGCTCCTGCAGCCAGCGCACGTTGGTGTCGCCGCGCAGGAACCACAGCAGCTCGCCGATGATCGAGCGCAGGTGCAGCTTCTTGGTCGTCATGGCCGGGAATCCGTCGGCGAGGTCGAAGCGCATCTGGTGGCCGAAGACGCTGAGGGTGCCCGTGCCGGTCCGGTCGGACTTCTCCTGGCCGTGGGTCAGGACATGGTCGAGGAGGTCGAGGTACTGCCGCACGTGCGGAAGCGTATCCCGCCGCACCCACACGGCCCGCACTTCCCGCGCGCCGGGCTGTGTGTGCAGCATTCGGGACCAGGCGCACGATCCCTGCACACAGCGAGCGCGCGGGGGCGATGCCTGTGCATGGGGCGCCCCTGGGGTGCAACCCGTCGGCACCATGGGGTCATGCGCGCCGATCGGATCCTTGAGGAGACGCCACGGCTCCGGGCGCAGGTCGCCGGGCAGGCAGGCCTCGTCACCCGGCAACAGGCGGTCGCGTCGGGTATCGGCGACGAGGCGATCCGATGGGCGGTGACGTCTGGTCGCTGGACGACCGCACACCCGGGCGTCTACCTCACCGCGCCTGGCCGGGAAGACTGGGAGGTGCGGGCCGTCGCGGCCCTGCTCTTCATCGGCGGCCCCGTCGCCCTCTGCGGGCCGAGCGCGGCCCTGGCCTGGGGCCTGAAGCGCCGCGAACCGGAGTCGGTCCACGTCATCGTCCCGGTGGGGCGTCGAGCGACCATCCGACCCGGCATCGAGGTCCTGCGGTCCAGGCGGTTCGACGAGCGCATAGACGGCTGGGCCTGGCCGCACCGCACCACCGTGGAGCACACCGTTCTCGACCTCGGCATGCGGGCACCGCTCGATCGAGTGCTGGCTGGCGCGGCTCGTGCGTGCCAGCAACGCCTGACGGACGAGGCTCGGCTCGCGAGCGCTCTGGACTCCCGGCCGGGGCAGACGCATCGCGCCATGCTTCGTGAGTGCCTGGCCGACATCGGGGCCGGTGCGGAAAGCGCGGCCGAGGTTCGCTACATCCGCGATGTCGAGCGGGCGCACGGCCTTCCGACCGCATTGCGCCAGCACGACCTCGGCGAGCGACGGCGCTGTGACAACCTCTACGTCGCCGAGCAGGTGGTGCTCGAGGTCGACGGTCGCCTCGCACACGACGGCTGGGGCGCCCGAGTCCGTGACGGCATACGGGATCGGTCGTCCGCCCGTGCGGGCCGACTCAAGGTGCGAGCGTTCTGGACCGATGTGGCGGTGACTCCGCGTGCACTCGCGGACGAGGTGGCCGACATGTTGCGGGCGCGAGGATGGCGGGGCACACCGCGCGTCTGCCGCAGGCCTGAGTGCGTCGTGAACCTCCGGGCTGCAGCATGACCGGCGATGTGTGCAGCATTCGGTGCCTGGGCACCGAATGCTGCACACATCGCCGTCTCAATGGCCCGACCAGAGCCGTCAGGCGTCGTAGTCGAGGCTGACCTCGTCAGTGACCGGGTGGCTCTGGCAGGCCAGCACGATGCCGGCCGCCACCTCCTCGGGCTCCAGCGCGTAGTTGCGGTCCATCCGCACCTCGCCGGCCACCACGCGGGCCCGGCAGGTGCCGCAGACGCCGTTGGTGCACGAGAAGGGCGCGTCGGGCCGGGCCCGCAGCGTCGCGTCGAGGATCGTCTCCTCGCGGCTCGGCATCGGGATCACCGTCGTCCGGCCGTCGAGGTTGACCGTCACGGTGGCCTCGGGCGGCCCGCTTGAGTCGACGACGACCGTGCGCCTCGGCTGGGTGCCCTCGTCGACGTGGAAGATCTCGTGGTGGATGTGCCGCGGGTCCACGCCCTGCCCCGTCAGCAGCGCCTCGGCCCCGGTCACCATGCCGAACGGCCCGCACAGGTACCACTCGTCGACCAACTCGACCGGCACGAGCGCCGCGAAGATCGCCGAGAGCCGCTCGGGGTCGAGCCGGCCGTGGAAGAGCTCGACGTCCTGGGCCTCCCGCGAGAGCACGTTGACGAGGTGGAAGCGCCCCGGGAAGCGGTTCTTGAGGTCCTCGAGCTCCTCGAGGAACATGATCGAGCTCGTCCGCCGGTTGCCGTAGAGCAGTGTCGCCCGCGAGCCCGGCTCCTCCTCGAGCGCCGACGTCAGCAGCGAGAGCACCGGCGTGATCCCCGAGCCGGCGGCAATGGCGACGTGATGGCGTATGCCGTCAGCCCGGGTCGCGCACGTGAAGGATCCCTGGGGGGTCATGACGTCCACGACGTCACCGACCGCGACGACGTCGTTGAGCCAGGTCGACATGCGCCCCTCGGGCACCCGGGCCGCAGCGACGCGCAGCCGGCGCCCGGTGGGGTCGGCGCGACGCGACTGGCAGATCGAGTAGGACTGCCGCACGTCCTCGCCCCCGATGGTGGCTCGCAGCGTGAGGTGCTGCCCCGGCTCGAAGGCGAACTCGTCGACGAGCTCCTCCGGCACCTCGAAGGTCACGGCGACGGCCTCGTCGGTGAGGCGCTCGACGGAGGCGACCGTGAGCGGGTGGAAACGGGCCCGGTGGCGGCCCGACGTCGCGGGAGCAGGAGCGCTCGCGACGGCCTCGGAGGCGGGCGGCGTGGTGACGTCGGTCATTCAGATGGCCTTGAACTCGTCGAACGGCTCGAGGCACGCGTTGCACCGGCGCAGGGCCTTGCACGCGGTCGAGCCGAAGTGGCTGATCTCGGTGGTGTCGCTGGAGCCGCAGTGCGGGCAGGCCACGACGTGGCGGCTGATCCCGACCGGCACGGGGCCACGCACTCCAGGCGAGCCCTCCGGCCCCACGGCACCGGGCGGGGCGATGCCGAAGCGGCGCAAGGCCTCTCGCCCTTCGTCGCTCATCCAGTCCGTGGTCCAGGCGGGCGAGAGCTGCGTGCGGACGTCGGCGGCATACCCCTGCCGTCCGGCCTCGAAGACGATGCGCGACGCGATCGCCTCCATGGCCGGGCAGCCGCTGTAGGTGGGCGTGATGGTGACGGCCACCGTGCGCGCCTGCTCGTCGACGTCGACGGTCCGCAGGATTCCCAGGTCGGCGATGGTGACGACCGGCACCTCGGGATCGGGGATGCTCGAGATCGCCCGCGCGAGAGCCGATTCCACCGCCACCGCACTCACCACGTGGCGCCCGGGTAGGAGCGCGCGATGTGCTGCAGCTCGGCGAGGAGGTAGCCCATGGGCTTGGAGTGGACGCCGGCTCGTCCGCCCCGCGAACGCCACGTCGACGGCTCGGGCGCGGACAGTGTGGCCTGCTCGACGACGCGCGCCACCCGGTCCACGACAGCGCCTCGCAGGCTCGACGGCAGCACGCCCACCCCGGCGCCGGCCGCCCCCACCGACGCCTCGTCGTCGTCGAACAGCTCGTCGAGGTAGGGCTGGACGCGCTCGAGCGCGGCCTGCATGCGCCGGTGCGACTCGTCGGTGCCGTCGCCCAGGCGCACGACCCAGAGCGAGGCGTGGTCGAGGTGGTAGCGCACCTCCTTGAGCGCCTTGCCGGCCACACCGGCGACGACCTCGTCGCCGGACCCGACCAGCGCGCCGTGCAGCTCGACCTGGCGGGCCGAGAACCACAGCAGCCGGGCCATCTCGTCGGCGAAGTCGCCACGCTCCTGCTCCACCAGGTGCACGTTGCGCCAGTCCCGCTCGCTCCGCTGCATCGCGAAGTCGTCCTCGCCGCGCCCGCTCCCGTCGATGGACCCGATGTAGGGGTAGAGGGCGCGCGCCTGGCCGAGGAGGTCGAGCGCGATGTTGCCGAGCGCCATGTCCTCCTCGATCTGCGGTGCGTTGGTCATCCACTCGGCGAGCCGCTGGGCGTAGACCATCGCGTCGTCGGCGAGGCCGAGCAGGTACGCGGCATGCGGCTTCGTCGTGCTCTGCCCGGCGGCGGCAGCGACGTCAGGGCCGGTTGCGTGCTGCTGCTCCGACCGGGGTTCCCGCGGAGCGCCGGCGCGAGGCGGAGAGCTCTGTGGGGTCGTCACAGGTACTCGACATCCTCGGGCACGTCGTAGAAGGTCGGGTGCCGGTAGACCTTGTCGGCGGCCGGGTCGAAGAACGAGTCCTTCTCGGCGGGGCTGCTCGCCGTGATGTCGTCGGCCTTGACGACCCAGATCGACACGCCCTCCTGGCGGCGGGTGTAGAGGTCGCGGGCGTTGCGCAGCGCCAGCTCGGCGTCGGGGGCGTGCAGCGAGCCGACGTGGACGTGCGAGAGACCGCGCTTGCCGCGGACGAAGACCTCCCACAGCGGCCAGCTGCGCTCCGTGCGGGCAGGGGACGGCGCCCCGGCCTCGGTGGGCGGGGGCGTGGCTCCGCTCACGCGGCACTCTCCTTCTGCTGCCCCTTGGGAGCCTGCTTGGCGGCATACGCGTTGGCGGCCTCGCGGACCCAGGCCCCGTCCTCGTGGGCCCGACGGCGGTGGGCGATGCGCCCGGCGTTGCAGGCACCGTCACCGCGCAGGACGCGCCAGAACTCGTCCCAGTCGATCTCGCCGAAGTCGTAGTGGCCGCGCTCCTCGTTCCAGCGCAGCTCGGGGTCGGGCAGCACGATGCCGAGCCTCTCGGCCTGCGGCACCATCATGTCGACGAACTTCTGGCGCAGGTCGTCGTTGCTGAAGCGCTTGATGCCCCACGCCATCGACTGCTCGGTGTGCCCGCCCTTGGCCGCCTCCCCCGTGTCGGGTGGGCCGAACATCGCGAGCGCCGGCCACCACCAGCGGTCCGCGGCGTCCTGGGCCATCGCCTGCTGCTCGGAGGTGCCGCGCATCAGCGTCCAGAGGATCTCGAAGCCCTGCCGCTGGTGGAAGCTCTCCTCCTTGCAGACCCGGATCATCGCGCGGGCGTACGGGCCGTAGGAGCAGCGGCACAGCGGCACCTGGTTCATGATCGCCGCGCCGTCGACGAGCCAGCCGATGGCGCCGCAGTCGGCCCACGTCAGCGTCGGGTAGTTGAAGATCGAGGAGTATTTCTGCCGGCCGTCGTGGAGCCGGTCGAGCAGCTCGGCGCGGTCGACCCCGAGGGTCTCGGCGGCGGAGTAGAGGTAGAGCCCGTGGCCGGCCTCGTCCTGCACCTTGGCGATGAGGATGGCCTTGCGGCGCAGCGACGGCGCCCGGGTGATCCAGTTGCCCTCGGGCTGCATGCCGATGATCTCGGAGTGCGCGTGCTGGGCGATCTGCCGGATCAGCGTCTCGCGGTACTTCTCCGGCATCGCGTCGCGCGGCTCGATGCGCTGGTCGGCCGCGATGAGGGCGTCGAAGTCGTCGCCGACCGTCTCCCGCCGGTTCCGCTGGTCCTGCTGTGCCGCGGCCGCGTCGTACGCGTCCGTCTCGGCCGCGTTCAGCGGTTGCGTCGGGTCGATGACGTCGTTGCCATACATGAGTCCAGTATGCGAGATGCGGCCGTGAGCGTCCAAAGCCGGGGCCGCCGGGCGGCAGGAGCCGTCGCCGGCCGGGCGGGGGGCGCCTGAGAAGATGCTGGGGTGGCACACGACGAGCAGAGCCCCCACGGTCACCACCACGACCACGACCACGAGCACGGCCACTCCCACGAGCCCGGGCCCGTGGCCGATGCCAGCGTCCGCGTCGCCCGGGTCTCCGATGCACCGGCGGTCGGCCTCGTCCAGTCGGTGATCTGGCGGGAGGCGTATGCCGGCGTGCTGGCCGAGGAGGTCCTCGCGCAGCTCGAGCCCCGCGCCTTCGCGAGCGCCTGGCGCTCCTCCCTGGGTGACGCGCCCTCCGGCGACCACCTGCTGCTCGTGGCGTGCGCCGGCGAGCAGGTCGTCGGCTTCGCCGCGGTGGGCCCCTCCCCCGACCCGGACGGCGAGAAAGCGTCCGAGCTGCTGGTCCTGGGCGTGCACCCCGACGCCCGCCGGCAGGGCCACGGCTCGCGCCTGCTGAATGCGGTCGTGGACACCGCTCGCGGCCGCGGCGCCGACGAGCTGACCGCCTGGGTGCTCGCCGACGACGAGCACACCCAGGGCTTCCTCGCCGCGGCGGGACTCGGGGTCGATGGCGCCCAGCGCGAGCGCGTCGTCTCCGAGGACGGCCGGACCGCCCGCGAGGTCCGGATGTCGGCGGGCGTGACGGGGCAGGAGTGACCGCGGCCCCCGTGCCCGACGCCAAGCGGGCGATCGTGCGACAGAGCCTGTCCGTCGGCGTCGCCACCGGCGCCTACGGCATCAGCTTCGGCGCGCTCGCCGTCGCCGCCGGTCTCAGCACCTGGCAGGCGATGGCGCTCTCGCTGCTGATGTTCACCGGCGGCTCGCAGTTCGCCTTCGTCGGGATCATCGCGAACGGCCTGGGCGCCGCACCTGCAGCCATCGCGGCATCGTCCATGCTGGGCATCCGCAACGGCCTCTACGCCCTCGAGCTCACCCACCTGCTCGGTGTCCGCGGGGCCAGGAAGGTGGCGGCCGCGCACCTGACCATCGACGAGTCCACGGCGGTGGCAGTGGCCCAGCGCGAGGAGCGCACCTCGCGCCTCGGCTTCTGGCTCACCGGGCTGACGGTCTTCGTCCTGTGGAACCTCACCACCCTCGCCGGCGCCCTCATCGGCAACCTCATCGGTGACCCGCGCACCTACGGCCTCGACGCCGCGGCCTGCGCCGCGTTCACCGCCCTGCTCTGGCCCCGGCTGCGCAGCCGCGACGCGGTCGCGATCGCCGTGCTCGGCGCCGTCGTGGCGGTGGTGCTGTCGCCGACGATGCCACCCGGCATACCCGTCGTGGCGGCAGCAGCGGCGTGCCTGCTCGCCTGGCGCAGCCCGAGGGCGGCGCAGTCGTGAGCCTCTGGACCGCCATCCTCGTCGCGGCCCTGGTCGCCTTCGGCACCAAGCTCGCCGGACACCTCGTGCCCGCCCACCTGCTCGAGCAGCCACGGGTGCGACGGATCACCGGCGCCCTGCCGATCGCGCTGCTCGCGGCCCTCGTGGCCACCCAGGCCTTCACCGGCCCCGGCGGCACGTTCGTGCTCGACGCACGCGCCGTCGCCGTGGCCGTCGCGGTCGTGGCGCTCCTGCTGCGGGCGCCGTTCCTCGTCGTGGTGGTGCTCGGTGCCGCGACGGCGGCCGCCCTGCGGGCGCTGGGCTGGGCCTGAGACGTCCGGCCGCCAGCCCTCAGGAGTGCGCGTCGCAGACCGGCTGCAGGGGACGCCGGGGCAGGTCCTCGCGGTTGTGCATCCGGCTCGTCGGGACGTCGCACACGTGGCAGCGGGCCAGGTGCGCGGCCTCGTCGCTGAACGCGACGCTCATCCGCTCGTCGAAGACGTAGAGGTGTCCCTCCCAGAGCCCGCGGTCGCCACGCTGCTCGCCGTAGCGCACGATGCCGCCGTCGAGCTGGTAGACCTCCTCGAACCCGCGTGAGCGCATCAGGCTCGTCAGCACCTCGCAACGGATCCCGCCCGTGCAGTAGGTCACGACCGGACGCCCCCGCAGGTGGTCCCACCGTCCCGAGTCGAGCTGCCTGACGAAGTCGGCGGTGTGCCGGATGTCCGGCACGACGGCGCCGCGGAACCGGCCCAGCTGGGCCTCCACGGCGTTGCGCCCGTCGAGCAGCACCACCTCGTCGCCGCGCTCGGCCACCAGGCCGTCGAGCTCGTCCGGCGTCAGGCGCGCGCCTCCCCCGACGACGCCGCCCTCGTCGACGACCACCTCGTCGGGCACTCCGAAGGAGACGATCTCCTCGCGCACCTTGACGAGCAGGCGCGGGAAGTCGACGCTGCGGCCCTGGGCGTCGAGGCCCGTCCCGTCGCTCCACTTCACGTCGATGTCACGGGACGGCGCGTACTCGCGGGTCTTGCGGACGTACGCCTTGAGCACCGTCACGTCGCCGCCCACGGTCGCGTTGATCCCGTGTCGCGACAGCAGGATCCGACCGCGCAACCCGAGGCCCTCGCACAGGTCGCGCTGCCAGAGGCGCAGGGCCTCGGGGTCCGCGAGCGGCCGGAAGGCGTAGAAGAGGACGACCTTGGGGATCGCCACGTCAGGCCCGCCGCACGACGGCGCTCACGCCAGGCCGAGGTAGTGCTCGAGCCCGATCGTGACCCCCGGGTGGTCTGCCACGGCGCGGACGGCCGCAACCACTCCCGGCATGAAGCTGCCGCGGTCGAACGAGTCGTGTCGCAGCGTCAGCATCTCCCCGGCGTTGCCGAGCAGGACCTCCTGGTGCGCCGTGAGCCCGCGCAGCCGCACGGAGTGGACCGGTATGCCGTCGACCCGGGCACCGCGGGCGCCCTCCGGGTCGTGCGTCGTGGCGTCGGGCACGGGCGCGCAGCCGGCGTCGGCCCGGGCGGCGGCGACCATCGCAGCCGTGCGGGCGGCCGTCCCCGAGGGCGCGTCCACCTTGGCGGGGTGGTGCAGCTCGATCACCTCGACCGACTCGAAGAAGGGAGCCGCCTTGGCTGCGAAGGACATCATCAGCAGCGCGCCGATCGCGAAGTTCGGTGCGACCAGGACACCGACACGGTCGCCGACCGCCGGCGTCGGCGCGGCAGCCACCTGCGCGCGCAGCGTCTCCAGCCGCTCGTCGTCCCATCCCGTGGTGCCGACGACGACGTGGACGCCCCGCTCGACGCAGTGCGCCACGTTGGCCGGTGAGGCTGCCGGCACGGTGAGCTCGACCGCCACGTCCGCTCCCCCGAGGTCATCCAGGTCGTCGGCGGAGCCGTAGGCGCCGACCAGCGACAGCCCGGCGGCCGCCTCGATCGCGCGGACGGCCTCGGAGCCCATCCGTCCCCCGGCACCGATGACGGCGACCTTGAGGTCACCGGAGGGCTGGCCTGTCGTGTCAGTCACCGGCCCAGCGTAACGAGCAGCGCGGGCGCCGGACGGGCCACGTCGAACCCGGCGCCGTCGGCCACGAAGGAGGCCCGGGCAGGTGCTGCGCGACGCACACTGGGAGGGTCCGCGGAGGTGGTTGCAATGGTCGTCTCTGTGCGGAGCGGAGGTGTCCCGGGTCGGCTGCGCCGCGCGGCCCTGCTCTCGGTGATGGCCCTCGGGGCCGCCCTCGCCCTGTGGGCTGCATCGGGAGCGCCTGCCGCGGTGCTCTTCGGCAACGACGTCTCGTGGCCACAGTGCCCGACCGCGGTCGGCGGCTATGCGCAGCCGATGCCGCCCGACACCGCGATGTTCGTCGTCGTCGGCCTCACGAAGGGCCGGGCCTTCACCGAGAACCCTTGTCTCGCGAGCCAGGTCCAGTGGTTCGGTGACCGGTCCAAGCCCGCCCAGGCGTACACGATGGCCACCTTTCCGACGGCCGCGCAGCAGGCGGCATACGGCTCCCGCGGCCCGTGGCGGGCGACGCAGCGGGCGGCGCGGCTCTCCAACGTCGGCTACGCCGAGGCGAGGTATGCCGTGAGCACCCTCGGGAAGGTCGCGTGGCGTCCCCCACTCGTCTGGGTCGACGTCGAGACGCACGCATCGCGGCCGTGGCCGACGAGCACCGCGACGCAGCATCGCGAGAACCGCTACGTGCTCGAGGGTCTGATGCGCGGGCTGCGTGAGGCGGGCTACCCCTACGGGGTCTACTCCAACGCGTCGGGCTGGCGGGAGATCACGGGCTCCTGGAGGCTGCCGGGGGTGCCGGTCTGGGCCACGGCGGGCACCCTCGACGACCCGAACGAGGCGCTGGACCGGTGCACGCGGCCGAGCTTCTCGGGCGGCAAGGTCTACCTCTCGCAGTGGTGGGACTCGACCCGCGACTACGACAGCACCTGCGGCACCTACGCCTTCACGGCCCTGCCCATGCCTGCGTCCACGCTGTCCACCAGCACCGCGGACAGTCCCCGGAGCCTGCTGCAGGCGTCGCCTTCGGCGCCACGGCGTGTCCCAGCCGAAGTTCAGCAGTTGTGGGAATGATGCCCCCGTGTCCGAAGAGAATCCCGTCGTCGGTCGACGCGCGCTGATCGGCGGAGGCCTGGCCTCCGCCGTCGGGGTCGGCCTCAGCGTCGCCGCGTGCTCCCCGAGCAGCCCCCAGCCTGAAGCGTCCTCAGCCTCGTCGACCACGGCCGGGAGCCCGGCCGCGGCCCCCACGCCCAACGGATCCTCCTCCGGCAGGCCAGGGACGCCGGGATCGGGCGCCTCCGCGACGGACGCGGTACCCGCGCTGCTGCGCACGCCCGGTCCGGACGTGCGACACGGCCCGACCTCCGTGCGCGCCGTCGCCCTGACCTTCCACGGTGCCGGCGACCCTGCTCTGACCCGGCGTGCCCTCCGGATCCTGGCCGACCAAGGCGCCCACGTGACGGTCTTCGCGGTCGGCACCTGGCTCTCGGACCACCCGGATCTCGGCCGGGCGATCGTGGCGGCCGGGCACGACCTCGGTAACCACACCTGGTCGCACCAGACGCTCCCGCGGCTCTCGGCTGCCGCGGCCAGGGACGAGATCGAGAAGGGTGCTCGGGCCGTCGCGGCCATCGACGGCTCCTCCCCCTACCTGTTCCGGCCCTCGGGCACGCCGACCTCCACCCCGACCATCCGGACAGCCGCCCGCGCCAGCGGCTACGCACGGTGCATCTCCTACGACGTCGACCCCGCGGACTACCAGGACCCGGGCGCAGCGGCCGTCGCCGCCCGCACCCTCGGCGGCGTGCAGCCCGGCTCCATCGTCAGCCTGCACCTCGGCCACCCCGGCACGATCGACGCCCTGCCGACCATCCTGCGAGGTCTCGGGTCCCGGTCCCTCCAGGCCGTGGCGATGACTAGGTTGGTGGCATGAACCAGGCGAGAGCGCGCCGTGCCGGCGCTGGTGCGCTGGGCGCGGCCACCCTGGTCTCGCTCGTCCTGGCTGCGTGCACGAGCCCGCAGACGGGCACGGAGACCCAGACGTCGGTCAACCGCACGACGAGCAGCTCCCACCCGGCCGCCGCCACGTCGTCCGGCTCCTCCACGCCGTCCGGCTCGGCCACGACCACGGGCACGGCTGCGGACGGCGCCGCCCGGACCCTGACCGAGCCCTACCTGCACACCGGCGCCAATGCGCTCACCGGAGCGGCCGTGCACGCCAGGCGGCTGGTCTACGTGCCCAACCAGATCGCCGGCACCCTCGAGATCATCGACCCCCGGACGCGACACGTCGTCAAGCGCGTCCGCGTGCCGAGCTCACCCGAGCACGTGGTGCCGAACTGGGACATGACCCGACTCTGGGTCAACTCCGACAAGGGCGACGCCCTGACGCCGATCGACCCGACGACCGGCGCGGTGGGCAAGCCGGTCGCCGTCCGCGACCCGTACAACCTCTACTTCACCCCCGACGGCCGGTACGCGCTCGTCATGGCCTCGCGGTTCCGGGCCATCGACGTGCGCGACGCCCGCACGATGAAGCTCGTGCGCTCGCTGCCGGTCCCCGCCTGCGCGGGCGTCAACCACGCCGACTTCACCGCCGACCTCAAGACGTTCGTCGCCAGCTGCGAGTTCAGCGGTCGGCTGCTCGTCGTCGACGCCGCCGCCACCCGTGTCAAAAAGGTGCTCGACCTCAACCAGATCAAGACCCCGGGGGCCACGCCGCCGAACAGCCCCATGGGTGGGCCGCGCATGGAGCTCGCCAAAGGCGCGAACGCGATGCCGCAGGACGTGCGGCTCACCCCCGACGGCAGGCGGTTCATGGTCGCCGACATGCTGCGCAACGGCGTCTGGTTCCTCGACGCCAGCACCTTCCGCATCGACCACTTCGTGCACACCGACATGGGCGCCCACGGCATCTACCCCTCACGCGACGCGCGCCGGATCTTCGTCTCCAACCGCGACGCCGGGACGATCAGCGTCTTCGACGCGGCCACCGGCCGGCCCGCCACGACGTGGAGGCTGCCGGGGCACGCGACGCCCGACATGGGCGGTGTGACGGCCGACGGCAGCCAGCTGTGGCTGAGCGGTCGCTACAGCGCCGAGGTCTACGTCATCGACACCCGCAACGGTCACCTGATCTCGCGGATCCGCACCGACTCGGGCCCCCACGGGGTCCTCGTCTGGCCCCAACCGGGCCGCTTCTCCCTCGGCCACACCGGCAACATGCGCTGAGCGGCCTGCCAGACGGCAGACGACTGCGTATGCCGTCCGCCGCCGACAGTGGAGCGGCCCGTCACCCCTTGAGGTGACGGGCCGCTCGCGTGGTTCGGACCTGATTGCCGGACGGGTCAGGCCTCGGCAGGAGCCTCGGTCGAGCCAGTGTCACCGGCCTCGGCGCCCTGGTCGCCCTGGCCCTCGGGGAGGACCGCGGCCAGGCTCAGCTTGCCGCGCGGGTCGATCTCCTTGAGCTCGACCTGGATCTTCTGGCCGATCTTGACGACGTCGTCGACGTTGTCGATCCGCTTGCCGCCGACGAGCTTGCGCACCTCGGAGATGTGCAGCAGGCCGTCCTTGCCGGGCAGCAGCGAGACGAACGCGCCGAACGTCGTCGTCTTGACCACGGTGCCGAGGAAGCGCTCGCCGACCTCGGGCATCGTCGGGTTCGCGATGGCGTTGATCGCCGCGCGAGCCGCCTCAGCCGAGGGTCCGTCGACCGCACCGATGAACACGGTGCCGTCGTCCTCGATCGAGATGTCGGCGCCCGTCTCGTCCTGGATCTGGTTGATCATCTTGCCCTTCGGGCCGATGACCTCACCGATCTTGTCGACGGGGACCTTCACGGTGATGATGCGCGGGGCGTACGGGCTCATCTCGTCGGGCGCGTCGATGGCCTCGGCCATGACGTCGAGGATGTGCAGTCGCGCCTCACGGGCCTGGGTCAGCGCGCCGGCGAGGACCGACGCGGGGATGCCGTCGAGCTTCGTGTCGAGCTGGATGGCCGTGACGAACTCCTTGGTGCCGGCGACCTTGAAGTCCATGTCGCCGAAGGCGTCCTCGGCGCCGAGGATGTCGGTGAGCGCGGCGTACTGCGTCTGCCCGTCGACGGTGTCGGAGACGAGACCCATCGCGATGCCGGCGACGGAGGCGCGCAGCGGCACACCGGCGTTGAGCAGCGACATCGTGGAGGCACAGACCGAACCCATGGACGTCGAGCCGTTGGAGCCGAGCGCCTCGGACACCTGGCGGATCGCGTACGGGAACTCCTCGCGGGTCGGCAGCACCGGCACGAGCGCACGCTCGGCCAGGGCGCCGTGACCGATCTCGCGGCGCTTCGGCGAACCGACGCGGCCGGTCTCACCGGTGCTGTAGGGCGGGAAGTTGTAGTTGTGCATGTAGCGCTTGCGCGTCACCGGCGAGAGGGTGTCGAGCTGCTGCTCCATCTTGAGCATGTTGAGCGTGGTGACACCCATGATCTGGGTCTCTCCGCGCTCGAAGATGGCCGAGCCGTGCGTGCGCGGCAGGACCTCGACCTCGGCACCGAGGGCGCGGATGTCGGCAAGGCCACGGCCGTCGATGCGGACCTTGTCGCGCAGGATGCGCTGGCGGATCAGCTTCTTCTGCACCGCGCGGAAGGCTGCGGAGATCTCCTTCTCGCGGCCGGCGAACTGCTCGGCGAGCTGGGCCTTGACGCTCTCCTTGATGGCGTCGAGGCGCTCCTCGCGCTCCTGCTTGCCGGCGATGGTCAGGGCTGCGGCCGTCTCGTCGGACACGGCGGCCTCGACCGCGGCGTAGACGTCGTCCTGGTAGTCGAGGAAGATCGGGAAGTCCTGGACCGGCTTGGCGGCCTGGGCAGCGAGCTGGGCCTGGGCCTCGCACAGCTGCTTGATGAACTTCTTGGAGGCCTCGAGGCCCTCGGCCACGACCTCCTCGGTCGGCGCCTGCTTGCCCTGGTTCTTGACCAGGTCCCACGTCGACTCGGTGGACTCGGCCTCGACCATCATGATGGCGACGTCGTCACCGACGACGCGACCGGCGACGACCATGTCGAAGACCGAGCGCTCGATGTCGGAGAAGTTCGGGAAGGCGACCCACTGGCCGTCGATGAGCGAGACGCGCACGCCACCGATCGGGCCCGAGAAGGGCAGGCCGGAGATCTGCGTCGAGGCGCTGGCCGCGTTGATGGCGAGCACGTCGTACATGTGGTCGGGGTTCAGCGAGAACACCGAGATGACGACCTGGACCTCGTTGCGCAGGCCCTTCTTGAAGGTCGGGCGCAGCGGGCGGTCGATGAGGCGGCAGGTGAGGATCGCCTCGGTGGACGGGCGGCCCTCACGACGGAAGAAGCTTCCCGGGATCTTGCCGATGGCATACATCCGCTCCTCGACGTCGACCGTCAGGGGGAAGAAGTCGAACTGGTCCTTCGGCTGCTTGCCGGCGGTCGTCGTCGACAGCAGCACCGTCTCGTCGTCGAGGTAGGCCGTGACCGCGCCGCCGGCCTGCTTGGCCAGGCGGCCGGTCTCGAATCGGACCGTGCGGGTGCCGAAGCTGCCGTTGTCGATGACGGCCTCGGCGAAGGTGATGTCTGGACCCTCCATGTGGGCCCTCGCTTTCTTTTTCTCATGTGCCCCGCACATCGTCGTTGTGTGCGTGGTTTCTTCTTCGGGCCGGGTGGCCCTGGTGCGGCGGCCGACGGGGCGTCGGACGCCGCCACCTATGACGAAAGGCGGTCTCCGCAGACGCGGTGACCGCCTTTCGTCAGGAACTCATCGACGCAGGCCGAGTCGCTTGATCAGCGAACGGTAGCGCTCGATGTCGGTGGCCTCGAGGTAGCGCAGCATGCGCTTGCGCCGGCCGACCAGCAGGAGGAGACCACGACGGCTGTGGTGGTCGTGCTTGTGGGCCCGAGCGTGCTCGGTGAGGTCCTTGATGCGCTGCGTCAGCATCGCGATCTGGACCTCGGGAGAGCCGGTGTCGCCCTCGACCGTGGCGTACTCGGTCATGATCTGCTTCTTCACGTCAGCGTCCAAAGGCATGGATGACCGACTCCTTCTCATTCTCGTTGCGCGGTGCTCCAGGGCAGGTCCACCTGGGCGCTGTGTGTCCGCGGCCGCTCTACGGCGTCTCCCAGCGTAACAGCGGGCGGGGGGCCGCCATAATCGGCACGTCGAACCGGTGTGACCGTTTCGTGACCGGTGCGTGCGTTCGGTGCCGGTCGTCTGCGGGTACGTAGATGCTTGCTCGGGAACCCCACTTGAAGGAGCTAGGCGACACCATGATCATTCTCGGCATCATCCTGCTGGTCATCGGACTGCTGGTGAAGTCACTCAGCATCCTCGTCACGATCGGCGCCATCCTCCTGGTCATCGGCATCGTGCTCTACGTGCTCGGCGCCACGGGTCGCGCCATCGGCGGCCGGAAGCACTGGTACTGACCGGTCGCACCACCAGCCTGAGGTAGACGCCCCCGCGGACTCCGCGGGGGCGTCTAGCTGTCTTCAGGCGTGTGCCGGAAGACGACGGATGCCGTCCGCTCGAGGTGAGCGGACGGCATACGTCGTCTGGGCGGCGGGCGCTCAGAGGTTTATCATGTGCCCCGCGATGCCCTCGATGGCTTCCTTCACAGCCTCGCTCAGCGTCGGGTGGGCGAAGACGTTGCGGGCGACCTCGTCGGCGGTGAGGTCCCACTGCTGGGCCAGGGTCAGCGCCGGCAGCAGCTCGGTCACCTCGGGGCCGATCAGGTGGGCGCCGAGCAGCTCGTTGTGCTCGGCGTCGGCGACGATCTTGACGAAGCCGACGCCCTCGGCCATGCCGCGCGCCTTGCCGTTGGCCGAGAAGGGGAAGCTGGCGGTCTTGACGTCGTAGCCCTTCTCCTTGGCCTGCGCCTCGGTGTAGCCGAACGAGGCGATCTGAGGCTGGCAGAAGGTCGCCCGCGGGATCATGTCGAAGTTGAGCTCCATCGTCTCGGCGTCGGCGATGGTCTCGGCGGCGACGACGCCCATGGCCTCGGCGGTGTGCGCCAGCATCAGCTTGGCCGTGACGTCACCGATGGCGAAGACGTTGGGCACACTCGTGCGGCCGCGGCCGTCGACGGCAATGGCACCGCGCTCGGTCATCTGCAGGCCCAGCGACTCGAGGCCGTAGCCCTCGGTGCGCGGGGCGAAGCCGAAGGCCGCGAGGAACTTGTCCGCCTCGAGGACGGTCTCGTCTCCCCCGGCGGCCGGGGCCACCGTGACGCGCACGCCCGAGCCGGTGTCCTCGACGTTCTTGACGGCGGTGGACAGCAGGACCTTGACGCCGAGCTTCTTGTACTGGCGCAGCAGCTCCTTGGACACGTCAGGGTCCTCGGTCGGGACCATGCGGTCGAGGAACTCGACGATGGTGACGTCGACGCCGAAGTTCTTCATGACGTAGGCGAACTCGACACCGATGGCACCCGACCCGCCGATGATGATCGACCCGGGCAGGTCGGCGTCGAGGATCTGCTCCTCGTAGGTCACGACGTTGTCGCTGACCTGCATGCCGGGCAGCATCCGCACCTGGGCGCCGGTGCCGATGATGAGGTGGTCGAAGGTGACCGAGCGCTGGGAACCGTCGTTGAGCTCGACCTCCATCGAGGTGGCCGACGTGATGGTGCCCCAGCCGTCGATCTCCTCGATCTTGTTCTTCTTCATGAGGTAGTGGACGCCCTTGGCGCTGGCGTCGGCCACCGAGCGGCTGCGCGAGTGCGTCGGCCCGTAGGACATCGTGGCCTCGCCCTCGATGCCGAAGGTCTTCTTCTCGTGCGTGATGATGTGCGCGATCTCCGCGTTGCGCAGCAGCGCCTTGCTCGGGATGCAGCCGACGTTGAGGCAGACGCCGCCCCAGTACTGCTTCTCGACCACGGCGACCTTCTTGCCGAGCTGCGACGCGCGGATCGCCGCGACGTAGCCACCAGGACCGGCACCGAGCACAACAAGATCGAAATCAGCCATACGCGACAGCCTATCCGGGCGCAGGAACGAGCCCGCACGCCGGTCGCCCGCACATCACGATCTGAACCTCACTTCAGATTGTGCTGTGTCGCAGTCCACAACCTCCCCTGCAGCGGGAGTAAGTTTCGGCGTCGCACGGCCGAACTTCTCCGGCCCGACCAACGGAGGTCACCAGCGTGAGTACCACTCCGCACCGCCACCAGGCGCCGCCGGCGAACAAGGGCCTGCTCGCCCTTGCCGTCGTGCTCCTGGCCATCCCCATCATCGCCCTCCTGCTCGTGGGCACGTACGCCAAGGACGAGCCTCGCGTCGCAGGCTTCCCCTTCTTCATCTGGTACCAGTTCGTCTGGGTCGTCCTCTGCTCGGCGCTGACCTACTCGGCGTACCGCATCGTGCTCAAGGCCCGCCCGCACGTGCCGATGAACCCCGAGGGTGACGAGTTCCTCGACGACGGCACCCGTCCCGACTCCCGAGAGGACGGCATCCGATGACCGCAGCCGCACCCGCTCTCAGCACCGCCTCGGGCAACACCGGCGGCGTCAACGTCGTCGCTCTCACCGTCCTGATCTTCTTCTTCGTCGTCGTCGCAGGCGCCGGCTTCTGGGCCGCACGCTGGCGGCGGCCCGCCAGCATGGAGAGCCTCGAGGAGTGGGGCCTCGGCGGCAGGTCCTTCGGCACGTGGATCACGTGGTTCCTGCTCGGCGGCGACCTCTACACCGCCTACACGTTCGTCGCGGTGCCGGCCGCGATGTTCTCGGCCGGTGCGGTCAGCGGCTTCTTCGCCGTGCCGTACACGATCATCCTCTACCCGATCATCTTCATCTTCATGTCGCGCATGTGGTCGGTCTCGCACCGCCACGGCTACGTGACCCCGGCCGACTTCGTCCAGGGCCGCTCCGGTTCGCGCGGACTCACGCTGGCCGTCGCTGTGACCGGGTTCCTCGCCACGATGCCGTACATCGCCCTGCAGCTCGTCGGCATCCAGGCGGTCCTCGAGGTCGCGGGCGTCGGCGGTGGCAGCAACTGGCTGGCCAACGACCTGCCGCTCTTCATCGCGTTCCTCGTCCTCGCGCTCTACACCTACACCTCGGGGCTGCGCGCGCCGGCGATCATCGCGTTCGTCAAGGACATCCTGATCTACATCGTCATCATCGTGGCGGTCATCTACCTGCCCTCGAAGGTCGGCGGCTGGGGCCACGTCTTCGACGCGGCGCAGGGCAAGATGGCCAAGACCAACCCCGCGACGGGCAAGCCCACCGGAGTCTTCATCCCCGGCCCCAACCAGTACTGGGCCTACGCGACGCTCGCCCTCGGGTCGGCGATGGCGCTGTTCATGTACCCGCACTCGATCACGGCGACGCTCTCGGCGAAGAGCCGCAACACGATCCGCAAGAACGCCTCGATCCTGCCGGCCTACTCCTTCCTGCTCGGCCTGCTGGCCCTGCTCGGCTGGGTGGCCATCGCCGCCGGCACCAAGCCGATCGGGTTGAACGGCAAGCCGAACCCGCAGCTCGTCGTGCCGCAGCTCTTCGAGGACTTCTTCCCCTCGTGGTTCGCCGGCGTGGCCTTCGCCGCGATCGCGATCGGCGCCCTCGTGCCGGCCGCCATCATGTCGATCGCCGCGGCCAACACGTTCACTCGCAACATCTACAAGGCGTGGATCAAGCCGGATGCCACGGTGCAGCAGGAGGCGAAGGTCAGCAAGATCACCTCGCTGGTCGTCAAGGCGTTCGCGCTCGTCTTCGTGCTCACCCTGGACAAGCAGAACGCCATCAACTTCCAGCTGCTCGGCGGCATCTGGATCCTCCAGACGTTCCCGTCGGTGGTGTTCTACCTCTACACGCGCTGGTTCCACCGTCGCGCCCTGCTCATCGGCTGGGCGGTCGGCATGGTCTACGGCACGTGGACGGCCTACGGCGTGGCCAGCCCCCAGACGCCGCACTTCGGCGGCTCGATCGCCAACATGCCGGTCGTCGGGCAGCTCGGCTACATCGCAGTGACGGCGTTCGTCCTCAACGTCGTCGTGGCCGCGGTGCTCACGTTCGTGTTCCGGGCCCTCAAGGTCGACGAGGGACGGGACGAGACCATCCCGGCCGACTACTTCGCCGACGCGGGCGACCCGCGCGTCGAGAAGGTGCCGGTCGGGGCGCACGAGTACACCCCGTCCGCGTAGTCGCGCCTCCCACAGGTCACCGAGCACGTATGCCGCAGGGCCGGGTCCGCACGGACCCGGCCCTGCGGGCGTCCGGACTCGAGCGAACGCGCGCCCGTCCACTCCCGCTCCGGTCCTCCGTCGACTGAGGCGGGTCGCCCCCTCGACGGTGGGCTGGAGGGTCAGGGTCGACGCTCGCGCTCGGGCGGCAGGGCGGCGATCGCGGCGTCGACGTCGAGGCCGGTGACCTGCAGCAGGTCGACGACGAGGGACCGGACCTGGGCCAGCAGGGTCTCGGTCGCCAGGCTCGGCGTGCGAGGGACCCGCCCCGTCGCCGCCGCCACCTCGAGCAGCGCCGGGCGACCGACCTCCGGCGAGGCGTTCTCGGAGAGGGCCTGGGCGATGACGTCGGTGGCCGCCGCGAGGTCGAGCAGCAGCTGCTCGTAGCCCGGGGGCATCGGCTCGCCACGGCTCACGGCGATGGTGACCCGGCGGACCAGCACCCGGGTGCTGCGCATCGCCCGGTCGAGGGGCTCGACGAGGTCGGCCATCCTGCGGACACCCGGCGCGTGGTGCCGCTTGAACGGCGAGGACGTGAGCACCGAGAGACCCTCGTCGGCGGCCGACCGCAGCTCGCGCAGCAGCGACTCGGTGGCGCGCGCCGACGCCAGCACCTCGGCGGCCGCCTCGACGTCGCCGTCGTGCGCGCTGGCCGCCGCGCGCCGCAGCAGCTCGGCAATCTTGCGCACGACCTCCGCCGCCGCCACGCGAGGCCGCCGCAGCGGCGCCTGCGGCACCACCGTCGCGGCGACGAGCGCGATTCCACCGCCGATGAGGGCGTCGGTCCATCGGTTGAAGGCCTGGCCGGGGCTCGCCACCAGCGCCACGATGACGACGCTCTGGACGGCCGCCTGCGTGACGATGACGCGGCTGCCGTCGAGCAGTGTGGCGAGTGCCATCGCCGCCAGCACCACGACCCCGATCTGCCAGGGCCCGCTGCCGAACAGGTGCACGAAGATGTCTGCGGTCAAGACGCCGACCGCGACGCCGATGGCTACCTCGAAGACCCGCCGCAGTCGTTGGCCGTAGGACATGCCGAGGCAGACGACGGCGACGATGGGTGCGAAGAACGGCGAGCGGTGGTGGAAGACGTCGGTCGCCAACCACCAGGCGACCCCCGCCGCGACGGCGCACTGGACGAGCAGGAAGACCTGGGAGCGCAGCCGCTCCAGGCGGCTCCGTGCGCTGAGCCGGCTCCTGTCCCAGGCGCGGTCGATCACTTCGGTGACAGGTGCGTCGCTGCGCAGGTGGTCGTCCACCCTCACGCCTCTCGGTCGGTGCGGTCCGTCTCCCCGACGGCCAGGTCGGCGGGCAGCGGGTGTGGGCTAGAGGCCCAGGGCAAGGATGGCATCGAAGATCTGCCGGACGGCAGGGGCGGCCACCTTCGAGCCTGAGCCGCCCTGCCCGACGACGACCACGACGGCATACTTCGGTTTCGTCGTCGGCCCGTAGCCGGCGAACCACGCCGTCGCCTGCTTGCCGAAGACCTCCCCGGTGCCGGTCTTGCCGGCCACCGGGTAGCGGTCCTGTGGGAAGCCCTTGAACGCGGTGCCGGCCGAGCCGCCGGGTCGCGTGACGTCGGCGAGCGCCGCGCGGACGTAGGCGGCCACGTCGGGCCGGAGCGGGACCGTCGCGAGTCGCTTCGGCGCGATGTGCGTCGTGGCGCCGGTGGACGTCCGGAGGGCGGCGGCCACCTGCGGCTGCCACAGCGTGCCGCCGTTCGCGATGGCGGCGTAGACCCCGGCCATCTGCAGGATGGTCACCGCCGTGTCGCCCTGGCCGATCGAGAGGTTCACGGCGTCGCCCGCGCGGTACTGGTAGCCGGCAGTGCAGTTCTCGACCGCGAGACGCTTGAGGTAGTCGGCTCGCGGCCGGTCGCTGCGCGCGAGCTCGGGATAGCCGGTCCTCGCGCGCCTGCACGTCTCGTCGCGGGTGTCGAGCCAGTACTGCTCCTTCCACACCCGGTCGGGAACGCGGCCGCTGGTCTCCCCCGGCAGGTCGACCCCGGTCCTCCGGCCGAGCCCGAACGCCTTGGCCATCGAGACGAACGGGTCGGCGGCGGAGACCCGCGCCGCGAGGCCGCCCTGCCCGAGCCACGCGGCATATGCCAGCCGGTAGAAGACGGTGTCGCAGGAGACGACGAGGGTCTTGTGCAGGTCGATGGGGCCGAAGCCCCGCGACTCGTAGTTGTTGAAGACGTGGCCGCCGATCGTCACGTTCGGCGAGCAGTCGAAGGTGCCGTGGAGGTCGGCGCCGGCGTTGACGGCGGCCGGCACCGAGATGACCTTGAAGGTCGAGGCGGGCGGGAACGTCTCGCTCGTCAGTCTCGAGCGCAGGGGTGTGCCCTGCCGGGCGTCGGTGAGCCGAGCCAGGTCGGCGCTGCTGATGCCGCCGGCGAAGAGCGACGGGTCGTAGGCGGGGTAGCTGGCAGCGGCCACCACCGCTCCGTCGGTCACGTCGACGACGACGGCGGCGCCGGTGTCGGCAGGCAGCCTCTGGGCTCGGGCGGAGCCCACTGCCCGGGCCAGCGCTGCCTCGGTGCGGGCCTGCAGCCGTGCGTCGAGGTGCGTCACGACATCGCGGCCGGGAACGGCGGGCGTGGTGCTGACGGTGTCGGTCACGATGCCGCGCGGGTCGATGGCGACGACGGTGGCGCCGTTGGTGCCGCGCAGCACGTCGTCGTACTGGGCCTCCAGGCCTGCCCGGCCCACGACGTCCTCGGCGTCGACCCGGCCCTTGCCGGCCGTCACGTCGTCGGCCGAGGCGGGCCCGACCCAGCCGAGCAGGTGCGGGGCGAGGGCGCCGACGGGCTCGGGGTAGTCGCGGACCGGCTCGGTGGCGACCCCCACCCCGGGGAACTTCTCCGGCTGCTCGAGCAGGGTCAGGGCCCGGCGTGGGTCCACGCCGGTGGCGACCGGGATCGGGACGTACGGCGAGCCGTTGAAGCAGGCCGGCGCCGGCGGCGAGCCGGCGGTCCCGCACAGCTTCGTCTTGCCCCAGAGCCGCTCGAAGGGCAGGCCCAGCGCCGCCGCGACACGGGTGACGAGGTCTCTCCCACCGTCCGCGGCGTCGACCAGGACCGAGCGCTGCACCGTCACGACGGTGTCGGAGGAGTTGCCGACGAGCGGTCTGCCGCTGCGGTCGAGGATGCGACCGCGCAGGGCGTGGTCGGTGACGGTCCGGGTGTTGACGGTGACGGCCGCACGCGCCAGCTCGGGGCCCTGCACGAGCTGCAGCTGCCCGAGCCGGCCGAGGAGCAGCCCGAAGAGCGTCACGAGCAGCACGAGCACCGTGCCGGTGACGCCGACGGAGGAGCGCCTCGGTCGACGCCGCCGTCGCGGCCCGGTGCTGCGCAGGGCCCTCACCCGAGTCTCCGGCGCACGAGCGCCCGGTCGAGCGCGAGGAGTGCCGGCAGGAGGACGGCTCCCGCGACCATCGTCGCCGCCAGCCCCCGCGCTCCGTCGAGCAGCTCGAGCTCGCCGTCGGCGAGCACCGCGGCGGCGGCGTGCGCCGCGAGCACGACGACCGCCGCCACGAGCAGCGCGGCCAACGGGCGCAGGGCCGAGCGGGACCCGGGGTTGCGGAAGCACCCCGCGGCCAGGCCGGCGAGCATCACGACGAGCGCGGTCAGGCCCAGCGGATGGCCGACGGGTGGTACGAGCTCGACGACCCAGCCGGCGGCCAGTCCGTTGAGGCCGCCGTGGACCGGCCCTCTCAGCACCGCCGTGGCCACGACACCCACCAGGACGAGGTCGGGCACCGCGCCGGGAGGCACACCGAGTCGCGGCAGCACCGTGGCGACGAGCAGCGCGGAGACGACGACGTATGCCGTCCGCAGCAGTCCCAGCAGCGTCGGCCTCACCGGGTCCCTCCCGTCGCGGGGCCGACAGCGGTGCGGCTCGAGGAGCCGGTCGACGTCGCGGGCCGGGGAGCGGACCGCGCCACGGGGACCACGACCGCGACGACGTCGATCGCGTCCGGGTCGATGGCGGGGCGCACCGTCGCCGTGCGCGAGGCCTGGCCCCGGTCCGGGTCCACGTCGGTCACGGTGCCGACGACGATGCCGGCGGCATACGGCGTGTCGTCGACGCTGCCGAGCGTGCGCACGAGGTCCCCGACGACCGGCGTCGCCGGCTGGACGAAGGAGAGCCGGAGCGACCCGCGCGGGCGCGCCTCGGAGTCCCCGGGCGCCGGTGGTGCCACGGTGCCGAGCGTGCCCGCCGGCCCGACGCGGACTCCCACCACCGAGCCTGCGCTGCCGAGCACCTGCACGTCACTGGTCCACGGCGAGACCGCCACGACCCGACCGACGAGGCCGTCGGCGGCCACCACCGTCGAGTCGGCGCGCACCCCGTCGCGCGAGCCGACGTCGAGCGTCACGCTGCGACCGCCCAGCGGACTCACCTCGGTGGCGACCACACGCGCAGACACCACGGTGCGCGAGGCAGCGGGCGCCGAGCGCAGCAGCGCGTCGAGACGGCCGAGCTCGTCGAGGCGGTGCTGCTGCTCGGCGACCACTGCGGACAACCGGGCGTTCTCGCGCTCGGCGACGGCCAGGCCGTCGTCGGGCGCACCGGACAGGACCCGCTGCACCGGGCCGAGGACGAGCCCGCCCGCGCGGCGGACCCCGTCGGCCAGGCCCCAGCCGGCCGCGTCGGCGCCGAGGAGCACGAGGGTCAGCGAGGCGAGGACGACGAGCAGGCGGCGGCGGACGGTGGACGGCATACGGCTAGGGGCGGTGGTCCCCGACGAGCAGGCGCTCGAGGCTCGCGAAGTCGTCGACGCATCGGCCGGCGCCGCGAGCGACGGCCCGCAGCGGGTCCTCGGCCACCCGGACCGGCACCCCGAGCTCGTGGCGCATCCGTTCGTCCAGGCCGCGCAGCAGGGCTCCGCCCCCGGTGAGGGTGATGCCGCGGTCGAGGATGTCGCCGGCCAGCTCGGGCGGGCACACGTCGAGGGTGGCGCGGACCAGCTCGATGATCTGGAGCACGGGTCCCTCGATGGCGCGCCGCACCTCCACCGAGCCGACCTGGACCGTCTTGGGCAGCCCCGTGGCGAGGTCACGGCCACGCAGGCGGGTGGTGAGCTCCTCGCGGAGCGGGAAGACCGAGCCCACGGCCACCTTGAGGTCCTCGGCGCTGCGCTCGCCGAGGAGGAGGGAGTACTCGCTCTTGACGTGGCTGACGAGCGCCTCGTCGATCTCGTCCCCGGCGACGCGCAGCGACCGCGACGTGACGATGCCTCCGAGGCTGATCACAGCGACATCGGTGGTCCCCCCGCCGATGTCGACCACCATGCTCGCGGCTGTCTCGTGGACCGGCAGCCCAGCGCCGATGGCGGCGGCCATGGGCTCCTCGACCATGTAGACGCGTCGGGCTCCGCACCGGGTCGCGGCGTCCTCGAGCGCGCGGCGCTCCACCCCCGTCACCTCGCTGGGGACGCACAGCACCATGCGGGGTCGGACGAGCCGGGAGGTGCGCACCTGGTCGATGAACCAGCGCAGCATGCGCTCGGTCTCGTCGGCGTCGGAGACGACGCCGTCGCGCAGGGGTCGCACCGCCCGGATGGTGCCCGGCGCGCGGCCGAGCATCTCCTTGGCGCGCGTCCCGGCTGCGACCAGGCGACCCGACCCGACCTCGACCGCGACGACGGAGGGCTCCTCGACGACCACCCCGCGGCCACGCACGTGGATGAGGGTGTTGGCGGTGCCGAGGTCGACCGCCAGGTCACGCCCCGGCGGGCGCAGCCGGGGTCGCGGGGTCATGCCGAGATTGTGCCCCGATCAGGCCGCCAGATCGGGGAACCAGATGCCGATCTCGCGCGTGGCGGACTCGTGCGAGTCGGAACCGTGCACGATGTTCTGCTGGACCTTGGTGCCCCAGTCGCGGCCGAGGTCGCCGCGGATGGTGCCGGGAGCCGCGTCGGTGGGGTTGGTGGCGCCGGCGAGGTTGCGGAAGCCCTTGACGCAGTCCTGGCCCTCGATGACGACCGCGGTCACCGGTCCCGAGCTCATGAACTCGACCAGCGGCTCGTAGAAGGGCTTGCCCTCGTGCTCGGCGTAGTGGGCGGCGAGCTGCTCGCGCGTGGGCGTCAGGATCGACAGGCCCACGAGGCGGTAGCCCTTGGCCTCGATGCGGCGCAGCACCTCACCGGTGAGGCCGCGGGAGAAACCGTCGGGCTTGACGAGGACGAGAGAGCGTTCGGTGGTCACGCGGCAACCCTATCGGCCGGTCACTCCTGCGCGGCCGCGGCTTCGCGTCGGGCCATCTCGGCGTCGATCGGGGCGCCCTTGACGAGGCAGGTGACCCACAGGGCGAGGAAGAAGAGGCCGACGACGAACATCATCGGGACGACGAGGCCGCTGACCAGGGCGAGGGCCTGGACGACCCAGCCGAGGGTCACGCCCCACGGGCGCCGCATCAGACCCGCCGCCACGATGCAGAGAGCGCCGAGACCGAACCCGACGAGCAGGTATGCCGTGCTCGCCCCGCTCCCCCCGTCGGTCGCCGCCAGGGCGCGCGCCACCAGCGCACCGAGGAGGATGCAGATGGACTGGCCGCCGAGGACGGTCGCCAGCATCCGGAAGGTGAACTTACCGGTGCGGCCGTAGAAGACGAGAGATCGCATGTGATGGCCTGCCTCAGTAGTCCTGCGTGGTGTCCCAGGTCCGGATGATCGCGGTCGCCTCCGAGTCGCTCGCGCCGGTCGCCTCGGCGTACAGCGTCGTGGCGTCGTCCTGGCGGCCGGCGAGGATGAGCTCGCTGATGCGGGCCCGGGCCTCCCTGGTGAGCCGGCCCTCGGTGAAGGACGCGGCTGCATCGCGCACGCCCGGTCCCCGGCCGGGCACGAACCAGCCGTCCACGGCGCGCTTGGCGTCTGCCAACGGTGCCCCGGTGGCCTCGCGGTAGATCTTGATGGCGTTGATCGTGTGCCCCGCGCTGATCTCGCGGCTGATGCGCGCCCGCACGGTGTCGGTCAGGCCCACGAGCTCGCGGTCCGGGTCCTTGCGTCCCATCACCCGTCCCCAGACGACGACGGCCACCACGACGACGACGAGGATGAGGACGAGCTTCACCAAGGGGTGCATGGGTGCCAGCCTACGGGCGTCGCCCCGGCTCACCTGACCGGCCGGGTGCACCCGTGCGCACGGGTAGCCGGGTCTGGTGGCCACCGTCGGCTCGGCGCGGCTGCCGACCGGCGCGTACGCCGGCACTAGCCTTCGCTGGTCCGTGCACCCGCGTCACCCGAGCACGACCGTCACCGCGCCTCCGAGCGTGCCCTGACGTCCCGTGACCTTCCCTGACCTTCCCTGACCTTCCAGGAGGAACCATGCTTCTCGGCCTTCAGCTCATGCCGACCCACCCGAGCGAGCACGGCAACCACGCCGACACCCTGCTCGCCGTGGTCCGAGCCTGCGAGGAGGCGGGCCTGGACTCGGTGTGGATGGCCGATCACTTCATGTTCGTCGACGAGGAGAACCCCGACGCGGAGGTGCCGATCCTCGAGTGCTTCGTCACCCTGGGCGCCATGGCGGCCGTGACCGAGCGCATCCGCATCGGACAGCTCGTCGTCGGTGCGCCCTACCGCAACCCGGCACTGCTGGCCAAGGCATGCACCACGCTCGACGTCCTCAGCCACGGGCGCAGCATCATCGGTCTCGGCGCGGCGTGGCACGAGCCGGAGTTCACCGCCTACGGGTGGCCGTTCCCGCCGCTGCGCGAGCGCTTCGAGATGCTCGAGGAGGCCGTCCAGGTGGTCGATCGGATGCTGACGCAGCGTCCGGCCAGCTTCGCCGGCAGGCACTACACCGTCAGCCAGGCGTACAACGACCCGCGCCCGGTGCAGCGGCCGCGGCCGCCCGTCCTCATCGGCGGCAGCGGCGAGAAGGTGACGCTCCGTCTGGTTGCCGCGCATGCCGACATGTGCAACGTCGCCGGCGACCCCGCCGAGGTCGAGCGGCTCTTCGGCGTCCTCGCGGCGCACTGCGAGGACGTGGGCCGCCCGTTCGAGGAGATCACCCGCTGCAACCACGTCTCGATCCTCGTCGCCGCGGACGAGGACGAGCTGGCCGCCAAGCGGGAGCGGCACCCGGACTTCACCGGCATCGCCGGCACGCCGGACACGGTCGTGGACCGGCTGCGGGAGTATGCGGCCGCAGGATCCCAGTACGTCACCTTCACCCTGCCGGACCCGGACGACCTCGAGGCGATCCACCTCATCGGGAAGGCCGTCGTGCCGGCCGTCGCGCACGTCTGAGCTGGTGGCAGCACGGGCTGCAGCGGCAGCCGGCCGGTGGCGCTTGCCACCGGCCGGCTGCGTCTCACACGTCGGTGAGCCCCAGGAGCATGCGGACCTCGGCGGCCGTGATCACCGAGCCGGTCGCGATGACCCCGGCGCCCATGCCGTCGGACTCTGCGAGCGTCACGGCCTGCTCCAGCGCGTCGGGCAGGTCGCGCACCACGGTGACGCGGGACTCGCCGAAGACCTCCACCGCCAGCGCCCCCAGCTCGTCGGGGCGCATCGCACGGGGCGAGGAGCTGCGGGTGATGACGACGTGGTCGAGCACGGGTTCGAGGACCTCGAGCATCCCGGTCGCGTCCTTGTCGGCCACGATCCCGATCAGGCCCACCAGCCGGGTGAAGGCGAAGGACTCCTCCAGGGCGGCCACGAGCGAGCGGGCACCGTGCGGGTTGTGGGCGGCGTCGACGAGGACCGTCGGCGAGCGGCGCACGACCTCCAGTCGCCCCGGCGAGGTCATCGCCGCGCAGGCTGCGGTGAGGACCTCGGCGGCGATGGGGTGCTCACCGCCCCCGAGGAAGGACTCGACGGCTGCGACGGCGGTGGCGAGGTTGCCTGCCTGGTGCGCGCCGTGGAGCGGGAGGAAGAGGTCGGCATACTCCCCCGCCAGCCCGCGCAGGGAGACCTGCTGGCCGCCGATGGCCACCTCGCGTGCGAGGACGCCGAAGTCGTTGCCCTCGAAGACGATCCGTGATCCGCCCACCTCCTCGACACGGTCCAGCAGGACGCGTGCGACGTCCTCGTGCTGGACGCCGGAGACGGTGACCGAGTCGGCCTTGATGATGCCGCTCTTCTCCTCGGCGATCGACACGACGTCGTTGCCGAGCAGGTTGGTGTGGTCGAGGTCGACGGGTGTGATCACGGCCACCTGCGCGTCGATGACGTTGGTCGCGTCCCAGGAGCCACCGAGGCCCACCTCGATGATGGCCACGTCGACGGGGGCGTCGGCGAAGGCCGCGTAGGCGACCGCGACGAGCACCTCGAAGAAGTTCATCCGGCGGCCCCCGGACTCGAGCGAGCGAGCGTCCACGAGCTCGACCAGGGGTGCGATCTCCTCGTAGGCGGCGATGAACTTCTCGCGCGGGATCGGCTTGCCCGACAGGGTGATCCGCTCACGGATGTCGTGCAGGTGGGGCGAGGTGAACCGTCCGGTCGACAGCCCGGCCTCGCGCAGGATGGAGTCGATCATCCGGCTGGTCGAGGTCTTGCCGTTGGTGCCGGTGAGGTGGATCGAGGGGTAGCTGCGCTGCGGGTCACCGGCCAGCTCCATGACGGCGCGGATGCGTCCAAGGGACGGGCCGATGTCGTTCTCGGGGGCGCGGGCGAGGATCTCCTCCTCGATCTCGCGCATCCGCTTCATCTCCTCGAGGTTGCGCGCCGCCTCGACGGCGGCAGCATCGGGTCGACCGTTCATGCCCGGTCCCCTCCGTTCAGGTCGCGGGCCATCCACACGCTCTCGGGCAGCCCCGAGCCCGGCGTCTCGCGATGGGTCTCGACGAACCCGTGCCTGGCGTAGAAGCGGGCCGCCTGCTGGTTGCCCTCGAGGTAGGACAGGGTGATGCGTGCGTGCTCGGTCTCGACCGCACGCCGGACCACCGCCTCGAGCAGGCGCGAGCCGATGCCGTTGCCGTGGTGGCCAGGCAGGACGTAGAGCTTCCACAGCACGAAGGCGTCGTCCTGGTGGCCGTACGTCGCGACCCCGACGACCTCGTCGCCCTCGACGGCGACCAGGGTGCGGCCCTTGCGGATGGAGTCGGTGACGACGTCGCTCGTCCACCACTTGGCCAGGCCCATGGCGACGTACTCGGGCCCGGCGATGGGCTCGTAGGTGGCCAGCCAGGTGCGGTGCCCGACGGCCAGCACCCCGGCGAGGTCGTCACCGACCGCGCCGCGCACCACCACCTCCTCGGTGCCTGCAGCGGTCGCTGTCGTCTCGTGCTCGGGGGTCGTGCTCACGTCGGCGGCCTCCAGCTCGTCCTCGCGGTTCGTGGCGCTCATCGCTTCGCCACCAGGATGATCGCCCGGTGGTTGTCGCCGACGACCACGTCGGTCGGCGTGCCGGGTAGCCCGGCGGGAAGTGCGTGCTCGAGCCCGGCGGACGCGAACTGCTCCGCCAGGGTCTCGCGGACGATCAGGTCTCGGTGGGTGACCGTGGCCTCGAAGACCTCGGGGCCGCCCTGCACCGTCAGGCTGATGCGGTCGCTGACGTGCAGGCCCGCGTCACGACGTGCCTGCTGGACCGCCCGGACGAGGTCGCGGGCCACGCCCTCCGAGGCGAGCTCGGGGGTGACGGCGGTGTCGAGCACGACGAAGCCCCCGGACGGGAGCATGGCCGTGGCCCCCGCGCCTGCGGCCTCACCCGCGACGACCGTCTCGAGCGTGTACTCGCCCTCGACGAGGGCGAGTCCGCCGGCCGTGACGGTGCCGTCGGGCCCGACCGACCAGTCGCCCGACTTGCTGCCCTTGATCGCCAGCTGGACGTCACGGCCGAGGCGCGGGCCGGCCGCGCGGGCGTTGACCGTGAGTCGCTGGCTGACCCCGAAGTCCGCCTCGCTCGCGGTGGAGACGTCGACGAGCGCGAGCGCCTTGACGTTGAGCTCGTCCGAGATGATGCCGCGGAAGGGCTCCAGGCTCTCGGGCCGGCTCGTGACCACGGTGAGCCCGGCGAGCGGCAGGCGCGCGCGCAGGCCCCGGGCCTTGCGCAGGCTGGAGCCCGTCGAGGCGATCTCGCGGGCGCGGTCCATCGCCTCCACGAGCTCGTGGTCGGCCGGCAGGTCCTCCACAGTCGGGTAGTCGGTCAGGTGCACGGAGCGTCCACCCGTCAGCCCGCGCCAGATCTCCTCCGTCACGAGCGGCAGCAGGGGCGCGACGGCCCGGGTGACCGTCTCGAGCGCCGTCCACAGGGTGTCGAACGCGGCGAAGGACTCCTCGCTCTCGCCTCCCCAGAAGCGGTCGCGGGAGCGGCGGATGTACCAGTTCGTCAGCACGTCGAGGAAGCCGCGCATCGTGTCGCACGCGGCGGCGATCTCGTAGGCGTCGAGCTGCCCGGTCATGTCGCCGACGAACTCGCGCAGCTTGGCGAGCAGGTAGCGGTCGAGCACGTTCGAGGAGGTCGTGGAGCGCTTCGCGTCGTAGCCCTCCCCGCCCCGCGCGGTGTTGGCGTAGAGCGAGAAGAAGGACCACGCGTTCCACAGCGGGATCATCACCTGGCGCACGCCGTCGCGGATGCCCTGCTCCGTGACGATGAGGTTGCCGCCACGCAGGATCGGGCTGCTCATGAGGAACCAGCGCATGGCGTCGGCGCCGTCGCGGTCGAACACCTCGGAGACGTCCGGGTAGTTGCGCAGCGACTTGCTCATCTTCTGCCCGTCCGAGCCCAGCACGATGCCGTGGCTGAGGCACGTCTCGAAGGCGGGGCGGTCGAAGAGCGCCGTGGCGAGGATGTGCATCGTGTAGAACCAGCCGCGGGTCTGCCCGATGTACTCGACGATGAAGTCACCGGGGAAGTGGTGCTCGAACCAGTCGGCGTTCTCGAAGGGATAGTGCACCTGGGCGAAGCTCATCGACCCGGAGTCGAACCAGACGTCGAGGACGTCCTCGACGCGGCGCATGGTCGAGCGCCCCGACGGGTCGTCGGGGTTGGGCCGCGTGAGGCTGTCGATGAACGGCCGGTGCAGGTCCTCGACCGCGACGCCGAAGTCGCGCTCGAGCTCCTCGAAGGAGCCGTAGACGTCGACGCGCGGGAACTCCGGGTTGTCCGACTTCCACACCGGGATCGGGCTGCCCCAGAAGCGGTTGCGCGAGATGGACCAGTCGCGGGCGTTGGCCAGCCACTTGCCGAACTGGCCGTCCTTGATGTGCGAGGGCGTCCACTCGATCTGCTGGTTGAGCTCGAGCATCCGCTCCTTGATCTTGGTGACCTCGACGAACCACGACGAGACCGCCATGTAGATGAGCGGTTCGCGGCAGCGCCAGCAGTGCGGGTAGCTGTGGTCGTAGGTCTCGCGGCGCAGCAGCACCGTGCCGGGCGTCACCGAGCCGGCCTCACCCTCACCGCGGGTGGCCGCCTTGAGGTGGTCGATGATGTGGGCGTTGGCGTCGAAGACGTGCATGCCCTCGTAGTCGGTGACCGGCCAGAGGAAGCGGCCGTCGGGGCCGACGGGCACGACCGGCTCGATGCCGGCGGCGTCGGTGACGATCTTGTCCTCCTCGCCGAAGGCGCCGGCGGTGTGGACGAGCCCGGTGCCGTCCTCGGTGGTGACGAACTCGGCCGGGAAGACGCGGTGGGCGCGCGCGTGCCCGACGTAGTAGGAGAACGGGGGCGTGAACGCCCGCCCGACCAGGTCGCTGCCCTTGAGCCGCTCGACGACCCGCTCGTCGAGCGTGGCCGGGTCGACGTCCGCGCCGAAGAGGTCCTTGGCGTATGCCGCGAGGCGGGCTTCGCCGATGACGTAGCGCTCCGTCGTGCCGGTGACGTCGGACTCGACGACGACGTAGTCGATGTCGGGGCCGACCATGATGCCGAGGTTGGCCGGCAGGGTCCACGGCGTCGTCGTCCAGACGAGCGCGAGCTCGCCGGTCTCGAGCCGCAGACCGATGGTGACGGCCGGATCCTGGCGCATCTTGTAGACGTCGTCGTCCATGCGCAGCTCGTGGTTGGACAGCGGCGTCTGGTCGTTCCAGCAGTAGGGCAGCACGCGGAAGCCCTCGTAGACCAGGCCCTTGTCGTGGAGCTGCTTGAACGCCCAGATGACCGACTCCATGTAGTCGGGCTCGAGCGTCTTGTAGTCGTGGTCGAAGTCGACCCAGCGGGCCTGGCGGGTGACGTAGTCGCGCCACTCGCTGGTGTACTTCAGCACCGACTGTCGGCAGGCGTCGTTGAACTTGTCGATGCCCAGCTCGAGGATGTCCTGCTTGGTCTTGAGGCCGAGCAGGCGCTGTGCCTCGAGCTCGGCAGGCAGGCCGTGGGTGTCCCAGCCGAAGCGGCGCTCGACGCGCCGGCCGCGCATCGTCTGGTAGCGCGGGACGATGTCCTTGACGTAGCCGGTGAGCAGGTGGCCGTAGTGCGGCAGGCCGTTGGCGAAGGGCGGACCGTCGTAGAAGACGAACTCGTTCTCGCCGTCGGTGCCGGCGTCACGGCCCTCGACGGACGCCAGGAAGGTGCCGTCCTCGTCCCAGTACTTCAGCACCCGCTGCTCGATCTCGGGGAAGCGCGGGTTGGACGGCACGCCCGCCGCGGACTGGGCGGCGTCGTCGTTCGTGGTGACCTTGGGATAGGTCATGCTCGTGGTCTCCTGCGTTCGCGTCTGTTGGTCACTCGCCTGCACGAGGACGACGTCTCCTGCCGGAGGTTGCCGCGGTACCACCCCGTTTGCCGTACGCACGCGCCCCAGGGGGCTGACGGCATACGACCTCTCTTGTCCGAGGCTGTGACGGGCCCACCCGTCCGGTTCTAGTGGGAGCTCGCGCTCTGTTCTTCCGGAGGCTCGCCGCTGATGACGGCTCGAACGCCTGTGCTCGCCAGTCTAGCCTGACGCGGTGCCCGGGCCGGCGAGCGCGTCTCCCCGGTGCCGTCTCGGTCCGGCACCACTGTCGTATGCCGTTCGGCGGGGTCGGGGACCCCGTCCGTGGACCGGCGGTCCCCGGCCGCGGGTCGTTTGGCAGGATGACGGCATGAACGAAGTGGACACGGCAGGTGCCTGGCTGAGCCGCGAGGACCTCGACAGCGCCCGGGACCGGCTGCCGATCCTCTACGTCCACGCGATCCCCGTGCGGGTGGACGACCGCGGGACCGTGACGCACCTGGGCCTGCTGCTGCGCGCCGACAGCGACGGCGGCATCGGGCAGGAGGTCGTCGGCGGCCGGGTGCTCTACCACGAGCGCGTCCGGGACGCGCTCGTCCGGCACGTCGAGAGCGACCTCGGGCCGATGGCGCTGCCGCGCATCCCCCTGTCGCCACAGCCGTTCACGGTGGCGGAGTTCTTCCCGACGCCGGGTGTCACCCCTTTCCACGACCCGCGCCAGCACGCCGTGTCCCTGGCCTTCGTCGTCCCCGTCATGGGCGACTGCCGGCCGCAGCAGGACGCCCTCGACCTGTCGTGGGTCACTCCCGAGGAGGCGGCCTCCACGGCGTTCCGCAATGAGATGCCGGGCTCCCACGGGGTCCTCGTGCGCCAGGCGCTGGCCCACGTCGGCTTCCCCGTCTGACGCCGCCCCCCTCCCGAGGGCGTCGGGCGCCTGCGGGCTGCGCCTGGTCGCCTGGTCCCGCCCGCGGCCGACCCGGTCCGACCCGGTCCGACCCGGTCCGACCCGTTCTCGCCCCGGACTTCGAGGGCATAAGGGACGCGTTCAGGTAATCGGCCGCGTGGCACCCGCCTCAGCACCTAGCGTCGATTGTGAGCGCTGGTCGACTCGACACGGCGGCATCCGGGACCTCGGATGTCTCTTGGGGGACTTGTCGCAGGAGCGACACCGCGAAACGGTGTCGACCCCTGGTGTCTCACCACGAGGCTCCCCCGGTTGCGGCCCGTCGATCCCGCACCCACCGGACGCCGTATGTCGCTCCCCCCTCCCCCGGCCAGGCGGCATACGGCCCCGGGGTGCGGCTCAGCCGTCCTCGTCAGCGGCGGTGGGCGTCAGTGCTGGTGCTCGAGGAGCTCCTGGCGGCCCGCGCCGAGCACGGTGAGGGGCAGCAGCGTCTTGCCGGTGGGGCCGATCTCGATCTCGGTGCCCATCTGGGGGCAGACGCCGCAGTCGAAGCACGGTGTCCATCGGCAGTCGTCGACCTCGGTCTCGTCGAGGGCGTCCTGCCAGTCCTCCCAGAGCCAGTCCTTGTCGAGGCCGGAGTCGAGGTGGTCCCAGGGGAGCACCTCCGACTCGCCTCGCTCGCGGGTCGTGTACCAGGCGACGTCGACGGGCAGGTCGGCGAGCGCCTCGCCGGCGCACCGCATCCAGCGCTCGTAGGAGAAGTGCTCGCTCCAGCCGTCGAAGCGGCCACCGTCGCGCCAGACCGCCTCGATGACACGCCCGACACGGCGGTCGCCGCGGGAGAGCAGGCCCTCGACCAGACCGGGCTGGCCGTCGTGGTAGCGGAACCCGATCGAGGAGCCGTAGCGCTTGTCGGCACGGATCGCCTCGCGCAGCTTGAGCAGGCGGGCATCGGTCTCCTCGACCCCGAGCTGCGCGCACCACTGGAACGGGGTGTGCGGCTTCGGCACGAAGCCGCCGATCGAGACGGTGCAGCGGATGTCGCGGCGCCCGGAGACCTGGCGACCGGTCTCGATGACCCGCTTGGCCAGCTCGGCGATCTGCAGCACGTCCTCGTCGGTCTCGGTGGGCAGGCCGCACATGAAGTAGAGCTTGACCTGCCGCCAGCCGGCGCCGTAGGCGGCGGCGACGGTGTTGATGAGGTCCTCCTCGGACACCATCTTGTTGATGACCTTGCGGATGCGCTCCGAGCCGCCCTCGGGGGCGAACGTCAGCCCGGAGCGGCGGCCGTTGCGGGTCAGCTCGTTGGCGAGGTCGATGTTGAACGCGTCGACGCGGGTGGACGGGAGCGAGAGCCCGGTCTGCGTGCCCTCGTAGCGGTCGGCCAGGCCCTTGGTGAGGTCGGCGATCTCGGAGTGGTCGGCCGAGCTGAGCGAGAGCAGCCCCACCTCCTCGAAACCGGTCGCGGCCAGGCCCCGCTCGACCATCTCGCCGATGCCGGTGATCGACCGCTCGCGCACCGGGCGCGTGATCATGCCGGCCTGGCAGAAGCGGCAGCCGCGCGTGCAGCCGCGGAAGATCTCGACCGACATGCGCTCGTGCACCGACTCGGCGAGCGGCACGAGCGGCTGCTTCGGGTAGGGCCACGCGTCGAGGTCCATGACGGTGTGCTTCGACACGCGCCACGGCACACCGTGCGCGTCGGCCGCCGGTGCGACGCGCTGGATCCGGCCGTCGGGCAGGTAGGACACGTCGTAGAACGCCGGGACGTAGACCCCGCCGGTGCGGGCCAGGCGCAGGAGCAGCTCGCGGCGCCCACCGGGGCGTCCCTGGGCCTTCCACTCCCCCACGATGTCGGTGACCGTCAGCACGGCCTGCTCGCCGTCGCCGACGATGGCGCAGTCGATGAAGTCCGCGACGGGCTCGGGGTTGAACGCCGCATGGCCCCCGGCGACGACGATCGGGTCGTCGAGGCCACGGTCGGCTGCATGCAGGGGGATGCCGGCGAGGTCGAGCGCCGTGAGCATGTTGGTGTAGCCGAGCTCGGTCGAGAAGCTGAGCCCGAAGAGGTCGAAGTCGCGCACCGAGCGGTGGCCGTCGACCGTGAACTGCGGGAGGCCCGCCTCGCGCAGCGAGGACTCCATGTCGGGCCACACGGCATACGTCCGCTCGGCGAGGGCGTCCTGGCGCTCGTTGAGGACCTCGTAGAGGATCATGACGCCCTGGTTGGGCACCCCGACCTCGTATGCGTCGGGGTACATCAGCGCCCAGCGCGTCGTCAGCTCCTCGCCGTCGGGGCCGTGGCCCCCGACGTTCCAGTCCTTGACGGTGGAGTTGAGCTCACCGCCGACGTACTGGATGGGCTTGTTGACCCGCTCCAGCAGGGGCTCGAGGGCGTTGAAGAGTGACTCACCGGGCATCCCGTCATGGTACGTGCGCGCCTCGCCGAGGCGAAAACGCTGAGGACGGAGCCGCACGGCCGGTTCGGCGCGCGTCACGCCTGGACTGACGAGCGAAGCGAGCGCAGCGAGCGAGCCGAGGAGGGAAGGCGTGACGTCAGAGCGCGACGAACGCGGGCGAGCGGAGCGAGCCCAGAGGGTTCAGTACATGGCCTCGAGCTCGGCGCGGTGCTTCTCGGTCACGGCCTTGCGACGCAGCTTCATGCTCGGTGTGAGGTCGCCCGCCTCGACCGTGAGGTCCTCCGGCAGGATCGTGAACTTCTTGATCGTCTCCCAGCGGTTGAGGCCGGCGTTGAGCCGGTCGACGTAGCCCTGCACCAGCGCCCGCGCCTGCGGCGAGGACACCACCTCTGCGTACGACCGGCCCTCGAGTCCGACCGTGGGTGCCCAGCCCGCAACGGCGTCGGGGTCGAGGGTGACGAGCGCCGTCGCGTAGTTGTGGCCGGCACCGTGGACGAGGAACTGGCTGATGAACGGGCACAGCCCCTTGAAGCGGGCCTCGATCTCGGCCGGCGCGATGTACTTGCCGCCCGAGGTCTTGAAGACGTCCTTCTTGCGGTCGGTGACGAAGAGGAAGCCGCGCTCGTCGATGCGCCCGATGTCGCCGGTGTGGAACCAGCCGTCCTCGGTGAGCACCTCGGCCGTGGCCTGCGGGTTGTTGTGGTAGCCGCGCATGACGCCCGGTCCCCGCACGAGGATCTCGCCGTCCTCCTCGGCGATGCGGACCTCGGTGCCGGGCAGCGGCCAGCCGACCGAGCCGTACTCGTACGCGCCGTGGTCCGGGGCGTTGACCGTGGTGCCGGACGAGGTCTCCGTCAGGCCGTAGCCCTCTTGGACGTTCAGGCCCACGGCGCCGAACCAGCGCGCGACCTCGGCGTTGAGCGGAGCCGACCCGCTGATCATGAAGCGCACCCGGCCGCCGAAGCGCTCCTGCACCTTGCCCAGCACGAGCTTCGTAGCGAGGGCGTGCTTGCCGCGCAGCACGGGCGGGACCTGCTCGCCGCGCGCGAGGACGTCGCGGACCTCGCCGCCGACCGCGAGGGCCCAGTCGATGAGCTTCCTCTTCGCGCCGGTCTCCCCCGCGAACATCAGCGCGATCTTCCCGTGCGCCTTCTCGAAGATGCGCGGCGGCCCCGCCATGAAGGTCGGCTTGATGACGGCCATGTTGTCCACGATCTTGTCGATGCGACCGTCGACCGCCGTCGGGAAGCCGATCTGCAGGCCCGTGGCGACGAGCATCTTGCCGAAGACGTGGGAGAGCGGCAGCCACAGGAACTGCAGGTCGTCCCTGGTGAAGGTACCGAGGGCGTCGATGACCGCGCCCTCGTAGACGACGCTGTCCTGCACGAGGCGCACGCCCTTGGGGCGGCCGGTCGTGCCGGAGGTGTAGATGACGACGGCCAGGTGCTCCGGGCCGAGCTGGTCGATGCGGGAGTCGACGAGGTCGGGCGTCTCGGCGAGCCACTCGCGTCCCCGCCGGGCGAGCTCGTCGGTCGTGATGACCCAGCCGTCCGCGCTGCCGGGACCGGAGAGGGCGACCACCTGGCGCACGTCCGGCACCTCGGACCGCACCCGCTGCAGCTTGGCGACCTGCTCCTCGTCCTCGGCGAAGACGATGCCGCTCCCGGAGTCGGCGAGGATGTAGGCGACGTCCTCGGCGATCGTTGTCGGGTAGACGGTGGTCGTGGCGCCGCCGGCGCAGATGACGGCGAGGTCGGCGAGGATCCACTCCACGCGCGTGGTGGACGCGATGGCGACCCGGTCCTCGAGCTGCACCCCGAGGCTGATCAGTCCCGCAGCCCACTGCTCGACGACCTCGTGCGTCTGCGCCCACGTCAGGGTCGTCAGCTCGGCGGCCCCGTCCTCGAAGTAGAGGTAGGCCGGCGCGTCGGGCGTGGCCCGCACCCGGTTGCGGAAGAGGGCGCCCACGCTTGGGGCGCGCCCGTCGAGGACCTCCTGGTCGACGGTGCGGTCGGCGAGTGCCTGGCGGGGCATGTGGACTCCTTCGTCACTGCGGCTGATCCGTCATCGGCGTCTGCGAACCGCCGCCCTGCCCGGATGATGTCAACAACCGCCGGGCAAGTCACGGATCCATCGACCTTCCACATCGAAACGTGACCCTTCGTATGCCGTGTGCCCGGCTCAGCGCGCCCGTAGCCTGCGCGTTCGTGCGCCCGAGACGGCGGCGACGTTGCCGACGAGACCCAGCGCGATCCACGACGCGATGAGTGAGGACCCGCCGCTCGACACGAAGGGCAGGGGCAGGCCGGTGACGGGCATCAGGCCGAGGTTCATCCCGATGTTCTCGAAGGCCTGCACGCCGAACCACACCGCGACGCCGATGGCCACGAGGCGCCCGAAGGCGTCGGCGCGCCGCGCCACGACGAGGCAGCGCACCACGATGAAGCCGATGAGCACGACGAGCCCGGCAGCGCCGAGGAAGCCGAGCTCCTCCCCCGCGACCGAGAAGACGAAGTCGGTCTCCTGGAAGGGGATGAACCCGCCCTGGGTCTGGTGCCCCTCGAACAGGCCCTGGCCGGCGAGGCCGCCCGAGCCGATCGCGATCCGCACCTGACGCGTCTGGTAGCCGATGCCCTGCGGGTCGAGCGACGGATCGAGGAACGCGCGCAGCCGGTTGCGCTGGTAGCCGGAGAGGACGGGCGTCAGGAACGCGGCGGCGACCGCGGCTGCCCCTGCCGCCGCGACCGCCCCGGTCCAGAGGACCGGCGCGCCCGCCGCGGCGATGATGACCACCGACATGGCGACGAGCACCAGGGCCGAGCCGAGGTCGGGCTGCGCCAGCACGAGCAGCACCGGTATGCCGGCCACCACCCAGGCGAGGACGACGTCGCGGGAACGCTGGTGGAGGCCGCGCTCGGCACGCTCGGCCAGCAGCATGGCCAGCCCCACCGCGAGCGCCACCTTCATCAGCTCGGACGGCTGCACGCTGAAGCCGCCCGGCAGCCGGATCCAGGACCGCGAGCCGTTGACCGTGGATCCGAGCGGCGAGAGGACCGCCACGAGGCCGAGCACGGCCACGAGGTAGAGCACCGGGGCGGCCGCCCGCACGGCGCGGACGTCCAGCCGGGTCACGAGCGCCGCGCAGCACAGGCCCACGGCGAGTGCGACAAGCTGCTTGAGGCCGGCGCTCGCTCCGACGGTTGCCCGGGTGGCCGACCACACGAGGACGCAACCGAGAAGCGAGAGGCCGAGGGCCCCGACGAGCAGGCCGAGGTCGATGCGTAGCCAGGCGGGGCCGTGCGTTCCTCGTGCCACTGTCCGCAGTGCCGGCCGGTCCGACGAGCCCCGACCGGTCGCCCGGGCTAGGACGGGACGATCGCCGAGAGGATCTCGCGACACCGGGCCACGTCCTCGGCCATCTGCTCGACGAGGGCGTCGACGGACTCGAAGCGCAGCGTCGGGCGCAGGCGGGAGACGAACTCCACGACCACCCGCTCCCCGTAGAGGTCGAGGTCGGTGCGGTCGAGCACGTAGGCCTCGACGCGACGCTGCGCCCCGTCGAACGTCGGGTTGGTGCCGACCGATATGGCCGCCGGGAGAGTCCGGTCGGGGTCTGCCGGGTCGAGGTCGAGGCGCACCAGCCAGCCGGCGTAGACCCCGTCGGCGGGGACGAGGCCCTCGTTGTCCGGCGAGAGGTTGGCGGTGGGATAGCCGAGCTCGCGCCCCCGGTGGTCCCCGTGCACGACGGTGCCGGTGACACGGTGCGGACGACCGAGGATCTGGGCGGCGTGCCCGACGTTGCCGGCGAGCAGCTCGGCCCTCAGCTGGGTGGAGCTCCAGCGGGCGCCCTGCTCCGGGCTGTCGCCGATGTCGTCGAGGGCGATGACCTCGAAGCCGTGCGCGGTGCCGAGCTCGCGCAGCGTCTCGACGTCCCCGGAGTTGCGGACCCCGAAGCGGGTGTCCTTGCCGACGACGACGGCGCAGGCGTCGAGGGCCTCGACGAAGGTGACCCGGACGAACTCCTCGGGGGTCTGCTGGGCGAACTCGCGGGTGAACTCGATGACGAGGACCGCACCGAGGCCGACGGACGCGAGCGCGTCGAGGCGCTGCTCGAGCGACATGACGGCTGCGGGTGCGCGCTCGGGGTAGAGCACGGCGATCGGGTGCGGCTCGAACGTGACCGCAACGGGCACGGCGCCGCGCTCGGCGGCCTCGCGCACGACGCGGCTGAGCACCTCCCGGTGCCCGCGGTGCACTCCGTCGAAGTTTCCGAGGGTGACGACGGTGCGCCCGAGGTCGGCCGGGATGTCGTCGAGTCCGTACCAGCGCTGCACGGCGACCACTGTAGTGGCCGCGGCGTGGCCGCAGTCGGGCGGCGTGCCCGGGGCGGTCATGCCTTGGCCGGGGCAGGGGCGAAGACGACCCGAGCGCGGGCGGTCGGGCGGGTCTCGTCGAGCACGGCGACCAGTCGCCCGTCCGGATCGATGGCGGCGACGGCGTCGGCATCCGGCACGGCGCTGCGGATGCGCTGGCCGTATCCGAGCGCGAGCGCCTCCTCGGCGGAGACCTCGTGCACGGGCAGCTGCGCCCGCGCGGCCGTCGCGATGGGCAGGAGCGGTATGCCGTCGCCCCCGGCGGTCTCGGACCTGGCGGAAAGCTCGTCGAGCGACAGCGCGTCGGAGAGGCCGAAGCGGCCCACGCGCGTGCGCCGCAGCGCCGTGAGGTGGCCGCCGACGCCCAGCGCCGCGCCGAGGTCGCGGGCCAGCGCCCGCACGTAGGTGCCGGAGGACACGTCGACCTCGACGTCCACGTCGACGACCGCGATGGGCGGTCCGACCTCGGGAGCCCCCGTCCCCGGCCGCACGGCCAGCACGTCGAAGCGGCTGACGGTGACCGGCCGGGCCGCGAGCTCGATGGCGTCCCCCTGGCGCACCCTGGTGTAGCTGCGCACGCCCTTGACCTTGATGGCGCTGACGGCGCTCGGCACCTGCTGCAGCTGCCCCGTGAGCGCGGCGACGGCCGCCGGCAGGGCCGCCTCGAGGGCCGGCACGTCACCGACACCGAGGGCCTGGGTCGCCTCTCCCTCGGCGTCGTCGGTGAGGGTGGAGACCCCGAGTCGGATCGTGGCGGCATACGACTTGTCGCAGCCGACGAGGAAGGTCAGCAGCTTGGTGGCACGGTCGACGCCGAGCACGAGCACGCCGGTCGCCATGGGGTCCAGCGTTCCCGCATGTCCGACGCGGCGGGTGCCGCAGAGCCGGCGGGCCCGGGCCACGACGTCATGGCTCGTCCAGCCGGCCGGCTTGTCGACGACGAGCAGGCCACCGGGAGCCTCGGTCATCGGGCCTCGAGGTCGGCGCCCGCCTCGGCGTGGGAGTCGGCGCGGGAGTCGGCGTCGGTGTCGACGTCGTCGTCGGCGCGGTCGACGGGCTTGCGGTAGGGGTCGGGGTCCCCGGCCGGCTGCGCGTTCGCGGCTGCACGGGCGAGCTCCTCGTCACGGGCGCGGGTCTGGGCCACGAGGTCCTCGAGGTGGGCAGCGCCCTCGGGCAGCGCGTCGGCGATGAACTCGATCGACGGCGTGAGGCGGATGCCGATCCCCTTGCCGACGGCCGAGCGGATGCGGCCCTTGTTGGACTCGAGCGCCTCGGCGGTCGCCTGGCGCTCCTCGGTGCTGCCGAAGACGGTGTAGAAGACCGACGCGTGCTGCAGGTCGCCCGTGACGCGGGCGTCGGTGATGGTGACGAAGCCGAGGCGTTCGTCCTTGACGCGGAACTCGAGGTACTCGGCGACGATGACCTTGATCCGGTCGGCGATCTTGCGGGCGCGGGCGGGGTCAGCCATGTCTGTCTCTGCTTTCGTGTGACGTTCGGTCGGGCGAGCCGAGTGGCAATCACCCTAGTCGCGGGCACCGGGCTCCAACGAGCCCGGCCGCTGGGTCGGTGGGTGTCGACGGGACGCGTGTCGTCCCGCAGACGGCGGCGGCGCCGACCCCCGGTGAGGGTCGGCGCCGCCGAGGCTGCGACGCGCTCAGGCGCGCGGCTTCTCGCGCATCTCGTAGGTGGCGATGAGGTCACCGAGCTGCAGGTCGTTGTACGAGCCGAGGTTGATACCGCACTCGAAGCCCTCGCGGACCTCGGTGACGTCGTCCTTGAAGCGCCGCAGACCGGCGATCTCGACGTTCTCGGACACGACCACGCCGTTGCGGGTGATCCGCGCCTTGGAGCCGCGCTTGATCTCGCCGCTGCGCACGATCGAACCGGCGATGTTGCCGAACTTGCTCGAACGGAAGATCTCGCGGATCTCCGCCGTGCCGAGCTCGACCTCCTCGTACTCCGGCTTGAGCATGCCCTTGAGCGCCGCCTCGACCTCGTCGATGGCCTGGTAGATCACCGAGTAGTAGCGGATCTCCACACCCTCGCGCTCGGCGTAGTCGGCGTTCTGCCCCTCGGCACGGACGTTGTAGCCGATGATGATCGCGTTCGAGGCCATCGCGAGGTTGATGTTGTTCATCGTGATGGCACCGACGCCGCGGTCGATGATGCGCAGGTCGACCTCGTCGCCGACGTCGATCTTGAGCAGCGCGTCCTCGAGCGCCTCGACCGAACCCGACACGTCACCCTTGAGGATGAGGTTGAGGGTCTCGACCTTGCCCGCCGCAAGGGCCTCGTTGAGGTCCTCGAGCGAGATGCGCTTGCGAGCCTTGGCCAGGACGGCCTGGCGGTCGGCGGCCTCACGACGCTCGGCGATCTGCCGGGCCGTGCGGTCGTCCGGCGCCACGACGAACGTGTCACCGGCGCGCGGCACCGACGAGAGACCGAGCACCTGGACCGGACGCGACGGACCGGCCTCGTCGACGTTCTTGCCGTGCTCGTCGAGCATGGCGCGGACGCGACCGTGGGCCGAGCCGGCGACGATCGAGTCACCGACGTGCAGCGTTCCGGTCTGGACGAGCACCGTCGCCGTGGCACCGCGGCCACGGTCGAGGTTGGCCTCGATCGCGACGCCGCGAGCCTCCTTCTCCGGGTTGGCCCGGAGGTCGAGGGCTGCGTCGGCCGTGAGGAGGACCGCCTCGAGGAGCGCGTCGATGTTCTGCCCCTGACGGGCCGAGACGTCGACGAACATCGTGTCGCCGCCGTACTCCTCGGCGATGAGGTTGTACTCGGTCAGCTGCTGGCGCACCTTGGCCGGGTTGGCACCCTCGACGTCGATCTTGTTGACGGCGACGACGATCGGCACGTCGGCGGCCTGCATGTGGTTGAGCGCCTCGATCGTCTGCGGCATGACGCCGTCGTCGGCGGCGACGACGAGGATCGCAATGTCGGTCACCTTCGCACCGCGGGCACGCATGGCGGTGAACGCCTCGTGACCGGGGGTGTCGATGAAGGTGATCGCGCGGTCGACGCCCTCGTGCTCACGGTGCACCTGGTAGGCACCGATGTGCTGGGTGATGCCGCCGGCCTCGCCCGCGACGACGTCCTCGTTGCGGATGGCGTCGAGCAGCCGCGTCTTTCCGTGGTCGACGTGGCCGACGACGGTGACGACGGGCGGACGAGCCTCGAGGTTCTCGTCCTCCTCGCCCTCGATACCGGTCTCGAGGTCGATGTTGAAGGAGTCGAACAGCTCCTTCTCCTCCTCCTCCGGGGAGACGACCTGGATGTCGTAGCCGAGCTCGGCGCCGAGCACCTTGAAGGTGTCCTCGTCGAGGGACTGCGTCGCCGTGGCCATCTCACCGAGGTGGAACAGCACGGTGACGAGCGACGCCGGGTTGGCGTTGATCTTGTCGGCGAAGTCGGTCAGCGAGGACCCGCGACGGACCCGGATGGTCGTCTTGCCGTCACCGCGGGGAACGGTGACGCCACCCAGGCTCGGGGCCTGCATCTGCTCGAACTCCTGGCGCTTGGCGCGCTTGGACTTGCGACCGCGCACCGGGCGACCGCCACCGCGGCCGAAGGCACCGGCCGTCGAACCACGACCACCGCCGCCACCGCGGGGACCGCCGAAGCCGCCGCGACCGGGACCGCCCGGCGCACCGCCGGGGCCGCCACCGAAGCCACCGCGACCGGCACCGCCGGGGCCACCTCGGCCGGGGCCGCCGGCCGGACGCTGGCCAGGACGGCCGACGGTGCTGCGCTCGGGCATCATGCCGGGGCTAGGCCGCGGGCCGCCCGGACGCGGGCCGGCGCCGGGCGCACCGGGACGACCCCCTGCCGGGGCGCCGGGACGCGGCGCGCCACCGGGGGCACCGGGTCGCTGGCCGCCGGGACCACCCTGGCCACCGGGACGCTGCTGCGGGCGCGGCATGCCCTGGCTCGGGCTGAACGGGTTGTTGCCCGGGCGCGGGCCGGCGTCGCCACCGGGACGGGGCGCCCGGGTCTGGCCCATGCCCTGGCTCGGGGCGAACGGGTTGTTGCCCGGACGCGGCTGGCCGGGACGGGGAGCCGGACGCGGGGACGCGGGGACGCCCGAGGTCTGCTTGCCGTCGTCACGGCTGGACTGCACCCGCGACGGGGCCGGCGCCGCCGCAGCGGGGGCGGCCGGAGCCGGGGCCTTGGGGGCCGGAGCGCTGGGTGCCGGGGCTCCCGGAGCGCTGGCGGGGGCCGCCTTGGCAGCCGGGGCCGGAGCCGCCTCGCGGGCAGCCGGGGCTGCCGGGGCAGGTGCGGACGGCCGTGCCGGCGTGCTGGAGCCGCCGCGCACAGGTGCCGACGGCGACGCCGGTGCTGACGGCGCAGGCTTGCGGGGCGCGCTGGGTGTCGCTCCGCTGGGGGCGGCCTTGGGGGCCGCCTTCTGGTCGCCGCCGGTCGCGCCGTCCCGGGGGAACGTCTCGATGATCTTGCGGACGACGGGGGGCTCGATGGTCGACGACGCCGACCGGACGAACTCTCCCTGACTCTTCAAATGTGCGAGCAGTGTCTTGCTCTCGACTCCGAGCTCCTTCGCGAGCTCGTAGACCCGGACCTTAGCCACATCTCTCCTGTTCCTGGTCCGGCCTGAACAGGATGTGGCCGAACCGTGGGTTATTGCTGGGGCTTGCTCATCGCTGAGTACTCATCGGGTGCTCATAGCGTTTTCAACCCGCCTCGTGGTTCGTTGACTGATCTCTGACTGATCTGGTGCGTCCCGTTGCCGGGGTGGGCACCGGTGCCTGCGGCTCGTGCCTCAGGCCTGCTGGAGGCCCAGATGACGTGCCACCGCGCTGACGTCGACCGCGGCCTGCAGGTGCAGGGCTCGTCCGAACGCCTTGCGGCGAACCGCCAGCTGGAAGCAGTCCGGCGTCGGGTGCAGCCAGGCACCACGTCCCGGCATCCGATGTCGTGGGTCGGGACGGAGGGTGACCGGCGAGGTGTCGCCGGCGCCTGCGTCCGTCGCCGCGACCACTCGCAGCAGGGCCGACCAGCTATCCGATCCTCGACATCCCACACAGGTGCGGAATGGCTCGTCACGGAGTCCAGTCCGGTCGGCCACAGACAAGTCTACCGCGTCCGGGCGGCGCTTCGCTCCACCGGCCGCCTCCCTGCGGCTGCCCAGAGCTCCTCAGAGCCCCTCTGGGGTCGCGCCGCCGCCGGTGGGACCGCCGTCGCCGGGACCGCGGCCGGCGTCGGTGTCGGGGCGGATGTCGATGCGCCACCCGGTGAGCTTGGCGGCGAGGCGGGCGTTCTGGCCCTCCTTGCCGATGGCGAGGCTCAGCTGGTAGTCGGGGACGACGACACGAGCCGTGCGCGCCGCCGCGTCGACGATCTCGACCGACTGCACGCGGGCCGGCGACAGCGCCGCCGCCACGAAGGTTGCCGGGTCGTCGGCGTAGTCGACGATGTCGATCTTCTCGCCGCGCAGCTCGGTCATGACGGCTCGCACGCGCGCGCCCATCGGGCCGATGCACGCGCCCTTGGCGTTGACCCCGGCGACCTTGCTGTGCACGGCGATCTTGGTGCGGTGGCCCGCCTCCCGGGCCAGGGCCGCGATCTCGACGGTGCCGTCGGCGATCTCGGGCACCTCGAACCGGAAGAGGGTGCGCACGAGGTTGGGGTGCGTTCGGCTGAGGCCGACCTGCGGACCCTTCGGCCCGCGCTTGACGCTGACGACGAAGCAGCGCAGCCGCTCACCATGCACGTAGCGCTCCCCCGGCACCTGCTCGGCGAGGGGCAGGATGCCCTCGACCGTGCCGAAGTCGACGAGGACGTTGCGGGGGTCCTGGCTCTGCTGGATGATCCCGGAGATCACGTCACCCTCGCGGCCCTTGAAGTCCCCGAGGATCGCCTCGTCCTCGAGGTCGCGAAGGCGCTGGACGATGACCTGGCGGGCCGTCGAGGCCGCGATGCGGCCGAAGCCCTCGGGGGTGTCGTCGAACTCGGGTCCGGGCTCACCCCGCTCAGGACGCTCACCCTCGACCGTCGGGGGCAGCAGCTCGCCCTCCTCGCGGGCCCACACGATGACGTGCCCGGTCTTGCGGTCGAGCTCGACCCGGGCGAGGCGGTGGCTGCCCTCGGTCCGGTGGTAGGCGACGAGGAGCGCCTGCTCGATCGCGGGGATCAGCACGTCGAGGCTGATGTCCCGCTCCCGCTCCAGGGCGCGCAGGGCTGCGAGGTCGATGTCCATCAGGAGTTCCCTTCCAGGGTGGACGCGTGGTCCGGGTCGTCGTCGTCCGAGTCGTCGTCCGAGTCGTCCGACTCCAGAGCCGGCTCGAGCGCGGAGTCGGGCCGCTTGAACTCGACCTGCACGGTGCCACGCTGGAGGCCGTCGAGATCGAGGTGCACGAGGCGCGCGGGGGTCTTCTTCGTGGCCGGCACCTCGAGGGTGAGCGAGTCCGCGCCCATCTCGACGAGCCGACCGGTGTCGGTGCCGTCGCGGTGCACGACCTCGAGCAGGCGACCCACCTGTCGACGCAGCTGCTCACGCGAGGTGAGGGGACGCCCGACACCGGGTGAGGACACCTCGAGGACGTAGGGGCTCTGGCCCATCACGTCGCTGGCGTCGAGCTCGTCGGAGACGGCCCGCGTGGCGTCCGCCACCGCATCGAGGGACAGCGGGGCGACGCTGCTCGTCGTGTCGGACTCGTCGAGGACGCTGATGTCGGAGTCGACGAGGACGCGGACGAGCCGCCGCTTGCCGGCGGGAGACACGGAGACGTCCTCGACGACGAGCCCGAGGGGCGCGAGCACCGGCTCGAGCGTCGCTCTGATCTCCTGGGCCGTGCTCATCAGTCGACGCCTCCTGCTCTTCTCGAATGTCCGGTGCCGACGCCCGAAGGGCGCAGCCGGCACCGCGTGCCACCACTCTATCGGCGCTGCGCGGTCCCGGCGGACCACCGGCCGCGTGCGAAGATCTCGCCATGGACGGCGACACCCGTGGGCTCGGGTCACGGGTGGGCATGGGCCTCGGACGCCCCACACGCCGGCTGGTCGTGCTGGGGGGCGCGGCCGCCGCCCTGGCGGTCCTCGTCGACCACGGCCTGCGGGTCGACGTGCCGACGCCTCCCCCGCCCGTGCCGACCCGTCGCCGCGCGCCGGACGAGCTCGTGCTGCTGGCAGCCGTCGCCGGCCTCGACCAGGTCGTGCAGGCGGAGGGTGAGGTCCTGTCCGAGCACCAGGACGCCCTCGTCCGACAGTTGCGCACGCTCGGTCAGGAGCAGCTGCGTGCCCTCCGGGGCCGCCTGACCAACGCCGGCGTTCCCACCGCGGTGATCGACGCCGCCGTCAGGAGGGCCAGGACGACGCCGACCACCCCGGCAGCGCCGGCCGGATCCGCGAGCGGGCAGGTCCACACGCCGCAAGCCCTCGCCCGGCTGCTGCGCGACTCGGTGGGCCCGAACGCGTGGGCGCCGCTCACCACGGCGACGGCGGGCACCCGCCAGCTGCTCGCCGCCGCCTACGGGCAGCGCCTCGCCGGCGCCCTGCTGCTCGGCTGCGAGGTGCCCGCACCACGGGCGAGCCCGCTCCGCGCGGATCTCGTCGCCCGCACGGCTGCCCTGGTGTACGCCTTCCAGGTGGTCAGCGCCCAGAGCACCGGGGCCCAGCGCCGCGCCGCGGAGTCCTCGCTGTCCGCGCTCTCCGATCTCGAGAGCTCCCTGTCCGGCAGCACCTCGGTGTCCCCCGCCGGGTGGGCACTGCCCTACCCCGTGACCACCCCGCGGGCCGCGCGACGCCTCGCGACCGACACGCTGTCCGCGGCGGTGGACGCTGCCGCCGCCCTGACACGCTCCGATGCCACCGCCACCTCCCTCGAGGACGTGGTGGGCTGGAGTGCCCACCTGCAGGCCCTCGCCGTCGGCTGGGACCTGCCCCTGACCGCCTTCCCGGGAGCATCCTCGTGAGCTACGACCCCATGTACGACCTCATCCCCGCCCTCTTCGCGCACGAGGTGAGCGGCTACGAGGCCGACGGCTACGTCTCGGGAGAGGACTGGATCGACGACCTGCCCGGCCTGATCACCCACCTGCTGGCCGAGTGGGAGCTCGAACCCATCGGGCGCCCGGCCAGCGGCGTGTGCGCCGTGGCCATACCGGTGCGGCTGCTGGGGGCCGGCCGCGACGTCGTGGGCGTCAGCGGCGAGGGCGTCCTCAAGATCACCTGGCCGCACCCGGAGGCGGCGACCGAGCACCTGGCCCTCCAGACGTGGAACGGCCGCGGAGCCGTGCGACTGGTCCGCGCCGACCCCTCCCGGTTCGCGATGCTCCTCGAGCGCCTGCACCAGCGCGACCTGACCCGCGTCGACATCGACGACGCGTGCAGCGTGATCGGCGACCTGCTGGCGGTGCTGCGCAAGCCGGCCCACCCGCGCGTCCCAAGCCTGACGGCATACGCCGTGCGACAGGCGGAGGAGCTGCGCGCGGCCCCTGCGGTCCTCCCCCGGCGCTACCTCGACCAGGCGGCCGCGCTCGCGGGCGAGCTGGCGGACGGGTCGGGCGCCGAGGACCGCCTGCTGCACACCGACCTGCACTACACGAACGTGCTCGGCGCCTACCGGTCGCCATGGCTCGCCATCGACCCGAAGCCGATGTCCGGCGACCCGGCGTTCGAGGTGGCACCGGCCCTCTGGAACCGTGCCGACGAGCTCGGCACCGGCGCGCAGGTCCGGTGGTCGCTGCGCCGGCGGCTCGAGATCATCTGCGAGCGAGCCGGTATCGACGAGGCCAGGGCGCGCGCCTGGACGATCGTGCGCGAGGCCGACAACGCCGTGGACGCAGCCGAGCGGCTCTCGGGCGCCCGCGACGCCACCGCCGCGCACGACCGGATCAGCCTGGCCGTCATGATCATCAAGGCGATGAACGACTGAGCCCGGACGGGCGTGGGAGCGCTCGGGACGTACCGGATCAAAACGTTTCGACCCGGGCGCGCCGAAGCCGTAGCCTTGTCCGGCACCCCCACCTCGTTGCCCGAAAGGCATTCGCATGCCTCGCCTCGCCATGCCCACGCGCCGCGGCCCCCGAGCGGCCGCCCCCGAGCCCACGCCGGCCCGGGAGATCGCGCGCATCGCCGTGCCCGTGAGCATGGAGTTCGTCCTCATGCTCGTGCTCAACTTCGTCAACCAGATCGTCGTGGGCAGCCTCGGCGCGACCGCCATCGCCGCGGTGGGCTTCTCCAACAGCCTGACGTTCATCCTCGCCGTCACCCTGGGCTGCTTCGGCACGTCGGTCAGCATCCTCGTCGCGCGCGCGCACGGCGCAGGCCGCCGGGGCGAGCTCGACCACACGGTCACGGCGGCGGTCCTCGTGGCCGGGACGCTCGGCCTGCTCGTCGCCGTCGTGCCGTGGTTCTTCGCCGACCACCTCCTGGGGCTCGTGGGCGCCTCGCCCTCGGTCGCGGCCGTCGGCACCGACTACTTCCGCCTCACCGTGCTCTCGACGCTGCCCGTCATGCTCAGTGCCATCCTCTCCGGGGTGCTGCGCTCGGCGGGTCGGCCCACGAGCCCGATGATCGCCACGATGGTCACCGTCGTCGCGAACTCGGCGATCGCGTACTCCCTCGTCGAGGGTGTCGGCCCGCTGCCGTCGCTCGGGGTCGCGGGCGCCGGGTGGGCGACCCTCGTCACGGCCGTCGCCAAGTCGCTCATCCTGCTGGGCATGACCCTCGGACGGCGCGGCGTGGTCGGCTGGAGCCTGCCCGACAGCGTGCAGCAGTGGCGCGCCGTCATCGTCCCGCTCGTCGTGCTGGCGCTCCCGCTCGGCGTCACCGAGCTCTTCTGGACCGTCGGGACCTTCCTCTACAACGTCGTCTTCCAGAAGCTCGGTGACGAGGCGCTCGCGGCGGCCCAGATCGTCACCACGATGGAGGGCGTCTTCATCGTCGGGAGCATCGGGCTCATGAGCGCCACCACGACGCTGGTCGGTCGCTCGGTCGGCCGCGGGGACGTCCACGACGCCATGGCCTGGGTCCGGCGGCTGACGCGGGCCGGCCTCGGCACCGCGGCGGTGTTCGGGGTCCTCTTCGCGGCATCGGTGCTGCTGCTGGACGTGCTCTTCGGCGAGGCCGGCCGCGACGTCCGCACGATGGCCGGCGTCGGCATCCTCGTCAACGCCGCCTTCCAGGTCGTGAAGGTGCGCAACATGATCGTCGGGGCAGGCGTGCTGCCGAGCGCCAACGACGTCCGGGGCGTCATCATGGGCGATGTCGCGAGCGCGTTCCTGGTGGGGCTGCCCCTCGCCGTCCTCCTCGGCCTGCACACGCCCCTCGGCTACGTGGGCATCTTCGCCGCCCGCATCGTCGAGGAGCTCGCCAAGCTCGCCATCTTCACCTGGCGCGCCCGCCGCATCAGGTGGGACCGGCTCGTGCCGGCGCGTCAGGAGGTGGCCGCAGCCGCCTGACGGCGCCCGGCAACCCGACGCTGCCGGACGGCATACGTCGTCGGTGTGCTCGGTGACACCGCTGGGGACGCCGCCAGGCACCGCCAGGGACGTTGTTAGGGTCAGGCGTGCTCGGCCGACTCCTCATCCTCCTGCTCTCCGTGCTGCCCAAGCACGCCCTCAGCCGGGGCGCCGGCTGGCTCGCCACACGCCCCATCCCGAAGCCGTGGCGTGCTCGGGTGCACGGCGCCTACTGCCGAGTGTTCGGCGCTCGGCCCGAGGAGGCGGCCCTCCCGCTCGAGGAGTACCCGACGCTCAACGCGTTCTTCACCCGCACGCTGAGGCCCGGACTCCGTCCGGTCGCTGCCGGCGCGATCGTCTCGCCGGTGGACGCGACCGTGGGGGCGTACGGCACCGTGCGGGACGACACCCTCGTGCAGGCCAAGGGGCGCAGCTACTCGCTCGCCGCCCTGCTCGGCAGCCGGGAGCTCGCCGACCGCTTCGAGGGTGGCACGTACGCCACGCTCTACCTCTCCCCCAAGGACTACCACCGCATCCACGCGCCCCTGTCCGGCGACGTCACGGCGGCCACCTACATCCCGGGCGAGCTCTGGCCCGTCAACGTCGCCGCCGTCGCCAACGTCGCCGACCTCTTCGCGGCCAACGAGCGCATCGTCGTCGAGCTCGACGCCGCGAGCGGCGGCCGTCTGGCGGTCGTCGCGGTCGGGGCCACGATGGTGGGCATGACGCGGCTCGCGTTCGACGACCTGCACACCAATGCCCGTCGCAGGGAGGTCCAGCGCCACCACTACGACAGGCCCGTGCGCCTCGAGGTCGGCGCTGCGCTCGGGCACTTCGAGTTCGGGTCCACCGTCATCCTGGTGTGCTCACCCGAGGCCGGCGCCATCGAGGACCTCGCGACCGGCGCCAGCGTGCGCATGGGCGAGCGCATCGGCTCGCCCTCCCACCCAGCCTGAGGCGCCGCCACCGGGTACGGGCACGACGTCCGCCCGCCCCTGCCGACGCCGGAGAGAGAGTGTCCTCATGACGAACCGTCTCGCTGCCGCGACGAGCCCCTACCTGCTGCAGCACCGCGACAACCCGGTGCACTGGCAGGAGTGGGGCGAGGACGCCTTCGCCGAGGCGCGCCGGCGCAACGTGCCCGTCCTGCTCTCGGTCGGCTACGCGGCCTGCCACTGGTGCCACGTCATGGCCCACGAGTCCTTCGAGGACGAGACGGTGGCCACGGTCCTCAACGAGCGGTTCGTCTCGCTGAAGGTCGACCGCGAGGAGCGACCGGACATCGACGCCGTCTACATGTCGGCCGTGACTGCGACGACGGGACACGGCGGTTGGCCCATGACGGTCTTCCTCACACCCGAGGGCGAGCCGTTCTTCTGTGGCACCTACTTCCCCCGGGACCACTTCCTGCGCGTGCTGGCCGCGCTCGACGAGGCCTGGCGCACCCGCGAAGACGAGGTGCGCGCCTCGGGCACGCACATCGCCACCACCCTCGCCGGAGCGCTGCGCCCCCCGACGCCGTATGCCGTCGAGCCCAACGCGCTGTCCTCTGCGGTGGAACGGCTCGCGCGTGAGTTCGACACCGTCGCGGGCGGTTTCGGGGGCGCACCGAAGTTCCCGCCGTCGATGGTGCTCGAGTTCCTGCTCCGCCACCACGCGCGTACGAAGGACACGCTGTCGCTCGACATGGCCTCGCGCACGCTCGAGTCGATGGCGCGCAGCGGCATGTACGACCAGCTCGCGGGTGGCTTCGCGCGCTACGCCGTCGACGCCCAGTGGGTGGTGCCCCACTTCGAGAAGATGCTCTACGACAACGCCCTCCTGCTGCGCGCCTACACCTCCTGGTGGAAGGTGACCGGCGACCCCCTCGCCGAGCGCGTCGTCCGGGAGACCGCGGAGTTCCTCCTGCGCGACCTCGCGACGCCCGAGGGCGGCTTCGCCTCCTCGCTCGACGCCGACGCCGACGGCGTGGAAGGTCTGACGTATGCGTGGACGCCGGCCCAGCTGCAGGGCGTCCTCGGCGAGGACGCCGAGACGGCTGCGGAGCTGCTCGTCGTCACCGCGAAGGGCACCTTCGAGCACGGCGCCTCGACGCTGCAGCTGCCCGTCGACCCCACCGACCAGTCGTGGTTCGAGGGGGTGCGGTCCCAGCTGCTCGCGGCTCGCGCCGGGCGGCCACAGCCCGGACGGGACGACAAGGTGGTCACGTCGTGGAACGGGCTCGCGCTGTCGGCTCTCGCCGGCGCCGGCGCAGCGTTCGAGCGTCCCGACTGGGTGGAGGCCGCACGCCGGTGCGCCAGCCACCTGCTCGAGGTCCACCTCGTCGACGGCGAGCTGCGACGGGCCTCTCGCCGGGGGACCGTCGGCTCGGCACGAGCAGTGGCCGACGACCACGGCAACCTGGCCGAGGGCCTGCTCGTGCTGTACCAGGTGACCGGCGAGACCGCGTGGCTCGATGCCGCCGACGGGCTGCTGCAGGCCGCTCGGGCCTTCGCGGCCGAGGACGGCGGGTTCCACGACACGGCGCAGGGAGCCGAGTCGCTCTACCTGCGGCCGCGCAGCGCCGCCGACAACGCCGAGCCCGCCGGACAGTCGGCGCTGGCGGGGGCCCTGGTCACGCTGGGAGCGGTCACCGGTGACAGCCGCGCCCTCGAGGCCGGCGCGCGGGCGACGGCTGCCGGGCTGGGCCTCGCCGTGCGCGAGCCGCGCTTCGGCGGATGGTCCCTGGCGGTGGCGGAGGCCCTCCTCACGGGTCCGCTCCAGGTCGCCGTGGTGGGCAGCGGTGCGGACGGAGACGCCCTGGAACAGGTCGCCCGGCGGTCGCCGAGCCCGGGCCTCGTCGTGGTGCGAGGTGAGCCGGATGCTCCGGGGTCTCCCCTGCTCGCCGACCGGCCACTCGTCGCGGGCCGCGCCGCGGCCTACGTCTGCCGCGGGATGGTCTGCGACCTGCCCGCGACGACGCCGGAGGCCCTGGCCGCACAGCTGACGCCCTGACCTGCGGATCCCGCTCAAACGTAGTGCTGCGACGTGCCGATGGTTGCGTTCTGACCAGCGCAAGCCGCGCATTCTGCAACAATCAGGCCATGGTGAGCCCTGCCCGTACTGCCGTCGTCGTCGAGGACGACGACGACATCCGTGAGCTCATCACGCACAGCCTGACGATGCAGGGCTTCCACGTGGCCGCGGCGTCCTCCGGTCTGGCGGGCCTCGACCTCGTGGTCTCGAACGACCCCGACCTCGTCACCCTCGACCTCGGTCTGCCCGACCTCGACGGCATCGAGGTGTGCCGTCGAGTGCGCGACGTCAGCCAGGCGTACGTGGTGATGATCAGCGCTCGCACCGACGAGATCGACCGCCTCATGGGCCTGGAGATCGGTGCGGACGACTACCTGACCAAGCCGTTCAGCCCGCGGGAGCTCCAGGCGCGCGTCAACGCGATGTTCCGACGTCCGCGCACCGGGGCATCCGTCCGGCCGGACGCGGCCCCGTCGGCCGCAGCCAGCCACTCCACGCTCCTTGGTCCTGGAGCGTCGCCGAGCAGCCCCGTCGCGACGGTCCAGGCCCCACCGGTCGTGCGCCACGGGCGCATCACGGTCGACCCCGAGGGCCGGGTCGTCACCGTGGACAGCCACGAGGCCGAGCTGACCCGCACGGAGTTCGACCTGCTGACGACGCTGCTCAGTGCCCCGAGGCGCGTCTGGTCCCGCGCTGTGCTGCTCGACAGCCTCTGGGGTCCCGGCTGGTCCGAGGAGCACCTCGTCGAGGTGCACGTCGGCAACCTGCGCCGCAAGCTCACCAAGCTCGGGCCGGCCGGCATGCGCGCCCCCATCCGCACCGTCCGCGGGGTGGGCTACCGCATGGAGGAGCCAGACGCGTTCTGACCGGACGGCCACGGGTCGCCCGCCACCGCCCTCCGTCGATGCGCACGGGCGGCTTCTGCCGCCCACCTCCTGCAGTCGTGCCAGGCCGAACCGGGTCGGTCGCCCCGTCCTCGCGCTGCGGCGCGCGGCGCGCCGCTCAGGAGATGGAGGAGAGACCCGGGCGCTCCAGGTGCGACCGGAGGGCACAGCGAGCACGGTCGGCGAGGCCCAGCATGGAGCCGCCCCGCTCGCAAGCCAGGTCGGGCTCGCCCCGGTGCACCGCGTCGATGACGTGGAGCACGGCGGCCTCGAGGCCCACGAGACCCACTGTGGCGGAGGAGACCCGCAGGCTGAGCAGGACGTCCATGGCCGCGACCTCGTCGCGGCGGGCGAGAGCCGAGTCGGCGCGGGCCAGCCGGGCGTCGAGCATGCGCAGGTAGGTTCCGGCGATGGACCGGGCGAGCTCCTCGCTCTCCAGCTCCTGGGCCAGGCGGATCAGCGCCGCCGGGTCGAGCTGCTCGTGCTGCTCGACTTGCTCGAAGGGCTCCAGCGCGTCCGTCGGATGCGGATGGCCCGAACTGGCCGTGACGTCGGTGGACCGGTCGGCGGAGAGCCGGGGAAGCCCGGTGCGGACGCGCTCGTGGGCGGCCATGGCTGCGTCAGCGCTCTCGGCGCACGCAGGCAGGCGGCAACGTAGGGGCCGGCTCCGACGTCACGCAGGCGGCTCCGGCTCCTGCCGCCCGCGCGATGACTGTGGCAGAACCGAGCGGGGCGGACCAGCCTCCCACCAGCTGTTCCGCCCCGCTCGGGTTCTCTCTCCCCACCAGAGTCCTCGAGTGGGCCCGCCGTCCGGGGGGCGTGTCGTGACCGCGCACCGGCACTGCAGGGTCAATGCGAGTGCTGCTGGTCATCACGCCCCCACGGATCGGCGGGCTCTCGCCCGAAGGTCTTGCGTCAGCGGGCCGGTCCCCCAACCGGTCCTGCTGACAAGGACGACTCTGCCGCGCCACCTGCAAGAGCCCAGAGCTCAACCACGCACGGTTTGCTCAAGAATCGTGCAAGGCGTCGCCCGGGCTGGGGCCCGCCGCCGATGCCTGCCACGGGGCTTCTCCGCACGAGCTTCACAGGACCGTCGAGCTGTAGTCGGCCGCGTGGTGCGCGAACGCGTCGTGGGTGTCGGCGGACCCGACGAACAGGGCCGTGGCCCAGATGTCGGCCCAGAGCAGCGTGGGTCCGGTCACCGTCACGGACCCCGGTCGGCCCACCATCTGCCCCGACGCCGGGTCGTAGAGGTGGGCCCCGCGCGCCGCGGTCCCGGAGGTCGCGACGGCTCCACGTGCCAGCGAGAGCGTGTGGGCGATGCGCCGTCGATCCCGGGGGTCCTCCACGCCGACACGCCAGACGATGGCGTCCGCGCCGGACGTCGGCAGGTCGGCATGCGCGCCGACCAGCACGTCGCCGCCCGCATTGATGCAGAACGAGACCCGCTCGAGCTCGAGCAGCGGCGCCGAGGCACGGTCGACGGCCCAGCCCTTGACGAGGCCGGTCGGGTCGAAGGCGAGGTCGCCCTCGCCCGTGGGCAGCAAGGTGGTGAAGGCGCCCCGGGTGGCGGCCTCGGCCTCCTGGCCCAGCCGGAGCGCCTCCTCGACCAGCGGGCTGCACTGCGAGATGGGCACCTCCTCGCGGCGCAGCCGCATGAGATCGGAGTCGTCCCGGTAGGTGGAGAAGATCGCGTCCATCTCCCGAAGGACGGCAAAGGCCTGGGCCACGGCACGCTGTGCTCGCTCGCCGTCCACTCCTTCACCCCGCAGATGGATGGAGACCGGGATCCCCATGACCGGCTCCACCCAGGCCCGGCGCTCCGGAGCGGACGCCGGAGCAGGTGCCGCGGCCGGTGTGCCGGGTGCGCCGGCTGGCGGGTCGACGGGGGGTCGCACGGGAGGGTTCACGGGCGTGCTCATGCTCTGCTTCCTGGTGTCGAGGCCCTGGGGCTCAGAGGTTGGCCCGGTCGATGGCCGACTGCAGCGACTGGGTGTATCCCTGCCACGTGTAGGTCGCGCCCGAGACGACGTCGATCTGCGCCGACTGGGCGCTGACAGCCTCCTGGTTGTAGACCGGAACGGCCATCGCGTTGATCATCTCGTCGTGGCGGTCGTTCATCGGCACCTGGAGCACGTCGGCCGCGGTGATCTTGCCGTTCTTGACGGTGATCTGCACCTGGACGTTGCCGTAGCGCGTCATCACCGCGTCGCCGGAGTAGGTCTTGGCCGTGCTCGAGCTCGGGGCGCTGCCCGATGAGCCGGACGAAGAGCTACCGGATGCGCTGGATGACGACGTCGAGCCCGACGCCGCCGAGGGGTCCTGGCCCGCCGAGTCGGTGGACGAGGCAGAGGACGAGCCGGGTGTCGAGCCCGTGCTGTGCGAGCTCTTGCCGGTCGTGGTGACCTGGCGGCTCTCGGCGGCCACGAGCGCGGTGGAGCTGCGGGAGGTGTGGTAGCTGAAGAGCAGGACGAGCACGGTCAGGGTGCTCATGGCCCAGAGGACGATGCGGCGCATGTGGGGCTCGATTCGTGACGTGGGTTCGATGACGGGAGGGCCGGTCGACGGCTCGCCGCCCGGGGGCTCAGTAGGTGAACCGCTCGTGGTGCACGGTGTCCGGGGGCACACCGGCCTCGCGTACGGCCGTGATGACGGCGTCCATCCAGCCGGCGTTGCCGCACACGTAGACGTCGCGCTCGGCGATGTCGGGGACGATCCGTCGCAGCGCCTCGGCATCCCCGAGGTGTGCAACCTCGGCGGGCAGCCAGCTGTCCCGCTCCCGGTTGCGGTGGCCGACGACCGCGACGACGCGACCGCCCTTGGCACGGGCGAGCTCGAGCAGCTCGTCCGCCAGGACGATGTCGGACTGCCTGCCGACGCGGTAGATCACGACGACGCCGTCGGGCGCTGCCGGCAGCTCCTCGAGGATCGCCCGCAGCGGGGTGATGCCGATGCCAGCGGCGATGAGCGCCGTCCTGTCGGCGGTGCGCACCCCGGTGTGCAGTCGCCCGTACGGCCCCTCGACCATCACCCGGGTGCCGGGGCGCAGCCTCGCGAGCCTCTCGCTCGAGGCACCGACGGCCTCGGCGGTGATCCGAAGCGTGCGGCCGTCAGGGGCCGCGGACAGCGAGTACGGGTTGCCCCTGGTCCAGCCGGCCCCGTCGAGGAAGCGCCACTGGAAGAACTGGCCGGCCCGCACGGGAAGGCGGTCGAGCCGGCGACCGCGCACGACGACCGACGTCACGGTGGGCGACTCGGCGACCACCTCGGAGACGACGAGGCGGTGGCGGGCGGAGCGCACGATCGGCAGGCCCAGCCTGTAGACGAGCACCGAGACGAGGGCGAACGCGTACAGCCCCCACCAGAAGACCGTGGCCGTGGTGTTCGTCGTGAAGTCCTGGCCCGTCCAGAGCTGGTGCGGCAGGGCAAGACCCGCGCCGAGGTAGGCGTACAGGTGCAGCAGGTGCCACGACTCGTAGCGCAGTCTCGCGCGGGCCTTCCTGACCGAGGTGACCACCACGATGACGAGCGCGACGGTGCCGGCCAGCGCGAGCAGCATGCCCGGCGAGTGCAGGACCTGGTCGACGAAGATGGCGATGATTCCCAGGTCGGTGCCGGCGCTGTAGCCGACGGTGATCAGGACGATGTGGGCGACCATGAGGTTGAACGAGGTGAAGCCGACGAGCCGGTGGACCCTCGCGAGCTCGTCCTGGCCCCAGGCCTGTTCGACCATCGGGATCCGCGCCATCAGCAGCACCTGCAGCAGCATCAGCACCGAGGCGACCAGGCCGGTGAGCCGGCCGATGTTCGTGACGCCCTCCCCGAGCGAGCCGAACGCCGTCAGGCCTCCTCCGGCGACCCACAGCGCGACGACGAAGAGGATGACGCCCCAGGCGAAGACGGCCGAGGCGTCCCTCCACCAGCGAGGGGTCGCCGCGAGGGCCGGGAGCGCCGTGGGGGCCGCGAGGTCACGGCTGTCGGGGAGCACGAGTGAGCTCATGGCACTCAGGGTCGAGCCCGCTCCTGTGCGCCGGCTGTGGCCCCGTCTCTACTGTCGTATGAGGCGCCGGAGGATGCGGAACAGCCGAGCCCCACCGTATGCGTGGGGCTCGGTGGTCACGGAGCGAGGGGCTACCAGCCGATGTGCGCGTCGCCCGGCGACTCGTCCTCGTCCGCGCCGAGCGGGACGTCGGAGGGATCTGCCTCGATCTCCTCGTGGGTCAGCATCCGGATGTCGTCACCGGCGCCGGTCCCGAGGGCCCACTCGGCGTCCGCGCCTGCCTGCCCCGCTCCCTCCCGGGTGGCTCCGGTCTGCCCACCAGCGGGCTGGCTGGCACCGACCGTGCCGGCCGTCACCCCGCTGGTGGAGTCGCCCGAGTCGCCGGAGTCACGCGACCCGCCGGTCGCGTACCCCTCGGACTCGACGAACTGCTTGAACCGCTCGAGGTCGTTCTGCGCCTGGTTCTGGACGATGCCCGCCTTGTCGCCGACCTTCTCGACGAGGCCCTCCGGCTCGTACTCGAGGACGAGCGTCACGGACGTCTGGCCGCCGCCGAGGTCCTCGAACGTGACCACGCCCGCGTTCGTGGCGCCCTCGGTGGCCGCCCACGTGATCTTGAGGTCCGGGACCTGCTCGAGGATCCTTGCCTGCCACTCACGGCGCACTCCCGCGATCTCGGCCACCCAGCGGAGCCGGTCGTCGCCGAGCTGCTCGACGCTCCGGACGCCGCCCATGAAGCGCGGGAACTCCTCGAACTGCGTCCACTGGTTGTAGGCCCTGCTGACCGGGACGTTCACCAGGACGGTCTTCTCGACGCGCGTGGTCATGCCATCTCCTTCAGGGTCGACAGCGGGCGGCACCAAGGGCCGCCGCACCGAGCTGTGGCCCACCCGTGCCCACGGCACCCCGCCCCAACCGCCCCTTCATCTTTTCGGGCGACGTCGCGAGGACGTGTGCGATGTGGGCGGCCTACGGCCACCACCCGAGCAGGCTACCGCCGATCTTGACGATGAAGGCGCTGACGATGGCGACGAAGAAGCCGCGGACGAAGCCGCTCCCGCGCGCCACGGCGGTCCGTGCGCCGACGTAGCCGCCGAGGAGGTTGGCGCCGGCGATGACGAGGCCGACCTTGACGATGACCAGGCCCATCGGCGCGAAGACCGTGAGTGCGCCGAGGTTGGTGGCGAAGTTCGCGATCTTCGCCTTGGCGCTCGCCTCGAGGAAGTTGTAGCCGAGCAACCCCACGAGCGTGAAGACGAGGAAGCTGCCGGTGCCCGGGCCGAGGGCTCCGTCGTAGCCGCCGATGACGAAGCCGGTCAGCATCGCGAGCACGGTGTGCCGGGCTCCGTGGAACCGCCGGATGGACTCCTTGCCGAGGTCCGGCTTGAAGAGCGTGTAGCCCCCGACGAGCACGAGCAGCACGAGGATGATCGGGTTGAACGCCGACTTCGGGATGTGCAGCCCGACGAGGGCTCCCCCGATCGACCCGACATAGGCCACCACCGCCATCGGCATGGCCGTGCGCAGGTCGGGGCGCACGCGTCGGTAGAAGGTGACCGAGCTCGTGGCAGTGCCGAAGATGGAGCCGAACTTGTTCGTCGCGAGGAGCTGCGCCGGCGATGCCCCCGGCAGCCCGACGAGCAGCGCCGGCAGCTGCACGAGGCCTCCCCCGCCGACGACGGCGTCGATCCAGCCGGCGACGAATGCTGCCGCCGCCAGGAAGGCGAGGGTGGTCAGGGTCGGGTCGCTCACGCCCCGGCGCCGTAGGGGTCGGAGCCGTCGGTGCGGTCGTTCCACCGGGCGACGATGTCCACGACGTCGAGCAGCTGGTGGGCGACCGCGTCCGGGGCGGCATCGACCGGCATGCGCTGGGCCGCCGGGATGTCGGAGTGCGGCACGAGGACGGCGCGCATCCCGACCTGGTGTGGCCCGTGGATGTCCTCGAAGAGGCGGTCGCCGACGTAGACGCTGTGCTCGGGCGCCACGCCCACGGCTTCGCAGGCCAGGCGGAAGGCATCCGGGTGCGGCTTCACGACGTGGATCTCGGACGAGTAGACGTCGGCGTCGAGCAGCTCGAGGACCCCGTCGCGCGCGAACACCTCACGGTGGTAGGCGCGGCTCCAGATCGTGTTGGACAGCACCCCGACGCGGATGTCCATGCGCTGCAAGGTCTCCCAGAGAGGACGCACCTGCGGGTCGGTGTGGGTGTGGGGCTCCCAGAAACGTTGGTATGCCGCGAGCGCGAGGTGGTGCCGGTCGTGCTCGGGGTCGACGCCCGCCTCGGCCAGGATGGCGGCGAGCGAGGCGCTCTGGTGGCTCTCGCGGCCCCTGCGCCACGCCCGGTCCTCCGCCTCGTGGATGCGCAGGGCGAGCGAGTCGGCCTCCGCGAGCTCGTCCAGGGGCATGTTCGGGTCGTCGACGGCCAACCCGTGCACCGTGCGCGCGTAGACGCGCCACTGCTGCGGCACGTCCACCTCGTGCCACGGGGTGAGGGTGCCTCCCCAGTCGAAGATCACCGCCTGGACGGGTCGGCCTGCTGCGATCACGAGCGCTCGACCTCGGCGGTGACCTCGGCGGTGAGCGCCGCCACGGCGTCGTCGACGGCGACCTCTCGGCGCTCGCCGCTGCGCCGGTCCTTGATCTCGACCGTGCCGCCCGCGAGGCCGCGCCCGATGACGAGGATCGTCGGGATGCCGATCAGCTCGGAGTCCTTGAACTTCACGCCGGGGCTCACGCCCTTGCGGTCGTCGACGAGGACCTTCAGGCCCTGCGCCTCGAGCTCGCGGGCGATCTCCTCGGCCTTGACGAAGAGGGCGTCGTCCTTGCCGGCGGCGACGATGTGCACGTCGGCCGGCGCGAGCTCGCGCGGCCAGACGATGCCCGCCTCGTCGTGGTTGCCCTCGACGACGCACGCGACGGCACGTGACACCCCGACGCCGTAGGAGCCCATGACGACGGTGACGAGCTTGCCGTTCTGGTCGAGCACCTTGAGGTCGAGCGCCTCGGCGTACTTCGTGCCGAGCTGGAAGACGTGGCCCATCTCGATGCCGCGGGCGGCGGAGAGCGTGTGGTCGCAGTTCGGGCACGAGTCGCCGGGCCGGACCTCGGCGGCCTCGATGGTGCCGTCGGCGGTGAAGTCGCGGCCGGCGACGAGGTCGATGACGTGCTGGCCGGCGACGTTGGCGCCGGTGACCCACCGGGTGCCCTCGGCGACGCGCGGGTCGAGCAGGTAGCGGATGCCCGAGGTGCCCTCGAGGCCGAGCGCGCCGGGACCGATGTAGCCCTTGACGAGCGCCGGGTTGGCGGCGAAGTCGGCCTCGGTGAAGGCCTCGACCTCGGCCGGCTCGACCTGCGCGCCGAGGCGCTTCTCGTCGACCTCGCGGTCACCCGGCACGCCGATCGCGAGCGGCTCGCGAGTGCCGTCCGGGTTGACGAGCGTCACGAGGACGTTCTTGAGGGTGTCGCCGGCTGCCCACGGCCGGTCCTCGCGGGGGAACCGCTCGTTGAGGTGCGCGACGAGCGTCTCGATGGTCGGGGTGTCGGGGGTGTCCTCGGCGTGCGCGGCCGGGACGCCGTCCCAGCCGACCGGGCTGGGAGCCGGCACGCGCACGGCCTCGACGTTGGCGGCATACCCGCAGCTCGTGCAGTGCACGTAGGTGTCCTCGCCGACCTCGGCGGTGGCGAGGAACTCCTCGCTCTTGCTGCCTCCCATGGCGCCGGCCATCGCCTCGACGATGACGTAGTGGAAACCGAGCCGGTCGAAGATGCGGACGTAGGCCTCGCGGTGGAGCTGGTAGCTCTTGTCGAGCCCGGCGGCGTCGACGTCGAAGGAGTAGCTGTCCTTCATGACGAACTCGCGTCCGCGGAGCACGCCGGCGCGCGGACGCGCCTCGTCGCGGAACTTCGTCTGGATCTGGTAGATCGACAGCGGCAGGTCCTTGTAGGAGCTGAAGAGGTCCTTGACCGCGAGGGTGAACATCTCCTCGTGCGTCGGCCCGAGCAGGTGATCGGCGCCCTTGCGGTCCTGCAGGCGGAAGATGTTGTCGCCGTACTCGGTCCAGCGGCCGGTCGCCTCGAAGGGCTCCCTTGGCAGCAGCGCGGGGAAGAGCAGCTCCTGGGCGCCGATCGCGTCCATCTCCTCGCGGACGATCCGCTCGACGTTGCGCAGCACCCGCAGGCCCAGCGGCAGCCACGTGTAGACGCCGGGGCTGACGCGGCGGACGTAGCCGGCGCGGACGAGGAGCCGGTGGCTCGGGACCTCTGCGTCCGCCGGGTCCTCGCGAAGGGTTCGCAGGAACAGGGACGACATGTTCAGGGCCACCGGGACTCCTCGTAGGGCTGTCGGGTCGAGCGCGTTGCTGGCGGTGTTGCGCAACCTCGGAAGGATATCGGGGTCCTTGGGCTCGCTCGCGAGGTGTGTGCCCGCGGTGTCCGGACGGGTCGCACGGCGGACGCCGGGACGCGGGAGCCGGTCGCCGGCGTACGGTCCCGGCATGGCGGACGTCTACCTGCACGGGCACCACGCAAGCGTGCTCGCCGCGCACGGCGCGCGCACGGCCGCGGACTCCGCGGCCTACCTGCTCCCCCACCTCCACGACGGCCTGAGGGTCCTCGACGTGGGGTGCGGGCCGGGCACGATCACCCTGGACCTCGCCGAGGCGGTGGGTCCGTCGGGCCAGGTCGTCGGGGTCGAGAACGTCGAGGGTCCGCTCGCCGCAGCCCGTCGCAAGGCCGCCGAGCGAGGTGACTCTCGCACGCGGTTCGAGCCTGCCGACGTCATGGCGCTGCCGTATGCCGCCGCGTCCTTCGACGTCGTGCACGCCCACCAGGTGCTCCAGCACCTCGCCGACCCCATCGGCGCCCTCCGGGAGATGGCTCGGGTGGCGCGTCCCGGCGGCCTCGTCGCCGTGCGCGACGTCGACTACGCCTCGATGGTCTGGCACCCCGCGACCGAGGGCATGACGCGCTGGCTCGACCTCTACCGCCGGCTGGCGCGCCTCAACCACGCCGAGCCCGACGCCGGGCGCCACCTCGTCGCGTGGGCGCACGCCGCCGGGCTGGACCGGCTGACGCCCTCGGCGTCGCTGTGGACGTACGCGACGCCGGAGCAGTGCGCCTGGTGGGGCGGTGTGTGGGCACGGCGGGCACTCGAGTCGACCTTCGCCACGCAGGCGCTCGAGCTCGGGCTCGCGTCGCCCGAGGAGCTCCAGGAGATCAGCGCCGCCTGGCGGACGTGGTCGCGACACCCCGACGCGTGGTTCGCGATGACCCACGCCGAGGTGCTCGCCCGCGTCTGACCGGCGCCGGCGGCTCCCCGGCTCAGCGGCGCCGGTTGCGCTCGGCGGCGCCGCAGCGCTCCGGCGCCGCTGGGCGACGCCGTCCCGCGTGAGCGGAGCCGCCGCCGATAACGGCTCGCCGCGACGGTGTCCCGTTTGCCAGAGTTGCCGTATGCCGCCCGCCGCCACGACGTTCACGCTCCTGACCGACCCCGCGGAGGCGCGAGCCCGTCTCGCCGGCCTCGTCGAGCGCGAGCCGGAGGCCCTGAGCGTCGTCGCCAGCGTCACCGCGTCACTCATGGCCGACCCGTCTCGCTTCGAGGGCCCGCGCTGGTGGGCCGGCGCCGCGCCCTCGGGCGAGGCGGTGGCCGCCTTCATGCACACGCCGCCGCACCCGCTCCACATCGCGCTGGCCACGTGCGACGAGGCACGCGACCTCGCCGCCCTGCTCGCGGACAGGGGTGACGACCTGCCGGGCGTCGGGGGCGAGCGGGAGCCGGCAGAGGCGTTCGCAGCCGAGTGGGTGGTCCGCACCGGCGCGACTGCGACGGTGGCGATGGAACAGGCACGGTACGACCTTCCGACCCGCCCCCGCCTCCCCTTCGAGGTCTGCGGCCGGTTCCGGCTCGCCACCGAGGAGGACGCCGCGCTCCTCGACGAGTGGCACCAGCAGTTCCTCGAGGTGGTCGAGGGCGCCGGTCGCGCAGCACCGCTGCTGACGCAGCACCTCGCCGACGGACGCGTGGGCCTGTGGGAGGACGCCGGTCGGCCGGTCTCGATGGCGTACGCCTCCGTCGCGAGCGGGGGCGTCACGCGGGTCTCGGGCGTGTGGACCCCGCCGGAGCTGCGCGGACACGGCTACGCCAGCGCCGTGGTCGCAGCGCTCAGCTCGGCGCGGATGGACGCCGGTGAGGCGTGCATGCTCTACACCGACCTGGCCAACCGGACCTCCAACGCCATCTACTCGGCGCTGGGCTACCGCCGGGTCGGTGACAGCATCCGCATCACCTTCGAGCGATGACTCCCCCGGCCCGCAACGCCGTCCGGATCATCGGCCCCTGCAGAGGGAGCCGCAGGAGGGTTGCGGCGAGGTAGCGGCGCCTGCGCGTGTCACCCGGACGACGGTCGAGCCGCCGCTTGGCACCCGTCGCCATGACGACGTTCGCCGGGAAGACGGCGACGAGCAGGGCGGCAGAGGCGAGCCCGGCCACACGCCGCGTGCGAGGGACGAACAGCCCCGCCGCGCAGGCCAGCTCGGCCGCGCCCGACGCATACACCAGCGTTCGGTGGGCTGGCAGCTGCTGAGGGACGATCGACTCGAAGACCCGTGGCCTGATGAAGTGCAGGCTCCCGGAGACGACGAAGAGCCCGGCGAGGGCCGCCGCGTCCTTGCCCAGCGGAGCCTTCGTCGCGGTCTGCACGCGCACCTGGGGACGGCGCGGTCTCACAGCAGCACCGTGGTGAACGAGCCGACCTCGTGGAAGCCGCACCGGTCGTAGGTGCCCCGTGCCGCGTCGTTGTAGTCGTTGACGTAGAGCGACACCTCGTCGGCCATGCTCGTGAGCACCTGCTCGACGACGCTCGCCATCGCGGGCACGGACAGGCCCTGTCCGCGCAGCTCCGGGTGCAGCCACACCCCCTGCACCTGCGCGCAGCCCAGCGCCAGGGAGCCCACGTCGGCCTTGAACACCACCTCGCCGTCCAGCACCTTGACGAAGGTGTGACCGGCCCGGATCAGCGCGGCGATGCTCGCCCGGTAGCCACGGTCGGAGCCGAAGTACGGTGGGTAGCCGATCTCCTCGGTGAACATGTGCGCGGCGGCGGGAAGCACGAGGTCGACCTCGTCGATGCGCGCCGGACGGACGTCCGGGTCGAGCGCGAGCCCCAGGGAGGACGGTCGGGTGGTGGTGGTCAGGAGCGGCTGGTGGCCGCGGACGGCCCGGGCCGGCCCCCACGTCGGGCCGAGGCGCTCCCAGAGACCGGCGACCTGCTCGCTCGGTCCGAAGATCGAGGCGCACTGGCGCCGCATGCGGATGATGCGCGAGGCCACGGCCGTCACGCCCTCGTCGTCGAGCTCGACCGGGACGACGTTGGCACTGACCCACGCAAGGCCCCGGAGCCGGCCCTCGGACCAGTGGCCGAGCAGCGCCCCCGGCGACGCACGCAGGGACCCCTCGACGATGCGCGCCGCGACGAAGGCGTTGGCCACCCGGTCGCGCGCGCAGACGGCGAGCGCGGCGTCGTGGTCGGCCGCCGAGATAGGCCGCACGGGTATTCGTTGGCGGAGCACCTCCCCAGACTGCCTGCCCGCGGGCCGGGTGTCACCTCGGCGCGCCTTGATGCTCTCCGTCAGGGGCGGCTCATGGTGCGTCTCGAGGGCGTGTACGGAGGGCGGACTCGGTGCAACGCGTTCAGGCCCGCGCGACCAGCACCATCCGCGGCCGGGGCCCCCGCCTCGCGAGCGGTAGACTGGGGTCCGTGGACGGTGCCCACGACCTGGGCGGCCGAATGGACTTCGGCGCAGTCCTCGTCGACCCCCGGGAGCCGGTCTTCCGAGCCCGCTGGGAGGCCGCCGCGATGGTGCTGGTCTCCGCGGCGTCGGCGCGGGCCCGGAACTACACGTTGTCCTCCTTCCGGTACGCCGTGGAGCGCATGGACCCGGTGCACTACCTCGGCTCCCCGTACTACGAGCACTGGCTCACCGCCGCGGCGACGACCGCGGTGGAGACGGGGTTACTCACCCGCGAGCAGCTGGAGGAGCGGGCGGGTGGCCCCTTCCCGCTCGCCCACCCGCCCCGGGTCCACGGGGTCGAGAACCCGGGAACCGGCGCGGCGCGGTTCACCGCCGGCGACCGTGTCCGGGTCCGGCAGTGGCATCCACTGGGCCACACCCGCTGCCCCGGGTACCTGCGGGGGCACGTCGGCACGGTGCTGCGGCGCCACGGCACGGTGAGCCTCCCCGACGTGGAGGTCCACGCCCCGCGGCGGGTGCGGGAGACCGTCTACACGGTCCGGTTCGACGCCGGTGAGGTCTGGGGCGACCGGCAGACCAGCGTCCGGCTGAACGCCGACCTCTGGGACAGCTACTTGGAGACGCCGTAGCAACCGGCGACTCACCACGACCACCGGGGAGGCACCCATGACCACCAACCACCACCACGGCACGCCGCCGGCGCCGGTCGAACGCCGCGCCGCCGCGCTGGAGGAGCTGCTCGCCGAGCAGGGGCTGGTCAGCCCCGAGTACATCGACGCGGTGCAGCAGGCGTACGAGACCCAGCTCAGCCCGATGCACGGCGCCCGCGTGGTCGCGCGGGCCTGGGTGGACCCGGCCTACCGGGAGCGCCTGCTCGCGAACGGCACGCGGGCGGTGCACGAGCTCGGGATCCAGGGGCCGGAGATCGAGCACCTCACCGTCGTGGCGAACGGCCCCGAGGTGCATCACGTCGTCGTGTGCACGCTGTGCTCCTGCTACCCGTGGGCGGTGCTCGGGCTGCCGCCGAACTGGTACAAGGACCCGCCGTACCGCGCCCGCATGGTGCGCGAGCCGCGGACCCTGCTCGCCGAGATGGGCTGCCCGCTCCACGAGTCCGTCGAGATCCAGGTGTGGGACAGCTCCGCCGAGATCCGGTACCTCGTGCTGCCGGAGCGGCCCCCCGGCACCGACGGCCTGTCCGAGGCAGAGCTGGCCGCACTGGTGACCCGGGACTCGATGGTCGGGGTGGCGGTCCTGTGAGGTTCGACCTGGACGGGAAGGCGGCCCCGCCGCGCCGCAACGGCGAGCTGGCCTTCGACGCGCCCTGGCAGGGCCGGGTCTTCGGCCTGGCCGCGGGGGTGGTGGAGAGCCGCTTCGACGGCGACTGGGCCCCGTTCCGCCGCTGCCTCGTGGACGCGATCGCCGACCGGCCCGAGCGGGCGTACTGGGACAGCTGGACCGCGGCGCTGGAGGAGCTGGTGGTCGGCGCCGGCCTGCTGGGCCGGGACGCTGTGGCCCGGCGGATCGCGGACTGACCGGCCACCGATGCGGGTGGTGGTCTGCGGCGGCGGGGTCATCGGCGCCTGCACGGCCTACTTCCTGACCCTCGGCGGGGTCGAGGTGACCGTCGTCGAGCAGACCGGCGTCGCCTGCGCGGCGTCCGGCCGCTCGGGGGCGTTCCTCGCCCGGGACTGGAACGCCGGCACCCCGCTGGAGGCGCTCACCCGCCGCAGCTTCGAGCTGCACGCCCGGCTCCCGGACGAGGTCGACGCCGACTGGGCGTTCCACGGCGTGACCGCGTACGCAGGCTACGTCGCGGCGGGGCGGGCCGCGCCCGGCCGCGGTCCGATCACGCTGGACTGGCTCAGCGATGCCGTGGTCGTCAGCGGCCGGCTGGGCACGCCCGAGGACACTGCGGTGATCCATCCGGCCCGGTTCACCGAGGCCATGCTGGGCGCGGCGCGCCGCCGGGGCGCCCGGCTGCGGCTCGGCCGGGTCACCGGCGTGGTCCGCGACGGCTCGCGGGCCACGGGTGCCGAGGTCGACGGCGCGCCCGTCCCCGCCGACGCCGTCGTCGTCGCGATGGGGCCGTGGACGGCCCGTGCGGCAGCGTGGCTGCCGCTGCCCGGCGTCGTCCCCGACCGAGGCCACAGCCTGCTCTTCGACACCGGCACGGCCGTATCACCGGACGCCCTCTTCCTGGAGTACCAGGAGGACACCGGGGCCGTGCTGACGCCCGAGGTGTTCCCCCGTGCGGACGGGACGACCTACGTCACCGCGTTCTCCGATCGGGCTCCCCTGCCGACCGACCCCGGCGAAGTCACCCCGGACCCGGTGGCGATCAGCCGGCTCGAGGCGCTGTGCGCCCGGCTGTCACCGGCCTTCGACCGGAACCGCATCCTGGTCCGGCAGGCCTGCCATCGGCCGGTCACCCAGGACGGGTTGCCGCTGATCGGCCGGGTGCCCGGCGTCGACGGTGCCTACGTCGCCACCGGCCACAGCGTCTGGGGCATGCTCGAGGCCCCGGCGACCGGCGAGGCCCTGGCCGAGCTCATCGTGGCCGGGCACGCGCGGAGCACCGACCTGACCCCGTTCGACCCCGCTCGGCCCCTGGGCGAGGTGCCGTGAGCCCTGGGTCCTACTGGGTCTGATGCCCGGTCCAGCATCATCGGCGACACCACCGACAAGACTCAGCGAGCGACGACCAGCACGTGCTGCCGAGATCAGCCGACGGTGACGCTCGGGGCCCCGGCCGACTCCTCGTCGACCGGCTCGCCCATCTCCTCGGCCAGGCGCATGGCCTCCTCGATGAGGGTCTCGACGATCTGGGCCTCGGGCACGGTCTTGATGACCTCGCCCTTGACGAAGATCTGGCCCTTGCCGTTGCCGGAGGCGACGCCGAGGTCGGCCTCGCGCGCCTCGCCCGGGCCGTTGACGACGCAGCCCATGACGGCGACCCGCAGCGGCACGCTCATGCCCTCGAGACCTGCAGTGACCTGCTCGGCGAGCGTGTAGACGTCGACCTGGGCGCGGCCGCAGGAGGGGCACGAGACGATCTCGAGCTTGCGAGGTCGCAGGTTGAGGCTCTGCAGGATCTGGATGCCGACCTTGACCTCCTCGACGGGAGGGGCCGACAGGGAGACGCGGATCGTGTCGCCGATGCCGCGGGAGAGCAGCGCGCCGAAGGCCGTGGCGGACTTGATGGTGCCCTGGAAGGCGGGTCCGGCCTCGGTGACGCCGAGGTGCAGCGGCCAGTCGCCGCGCTCGGCGAGCAGCTCGTAGGCCCGCACCATGACGACGGGGTCGTTGTGCTTCACCGAGATCTTGAAGTCGTGGAAGTCGTGCTCCTCGAAGAGGCTCGCCTCCCACACGGCGGACTCGACGAGTGCCTCGGGCGTCGCCTTGCCGTACTTCGCGAGGATCCGCTTGTCGAGGCTGCCGGCGTTGACGCCGATCCGGATCGAGACGCCGGCGTCCTTGGCCGCCCGGGCGATCTCCTTGACCTGGTCGTCGAACTGCCGGATGTTGCCGGGGTTGACCCGCACGCCCGCGCAGCCGGCGTCGATGGCCGCGAAGACGTACTTCGGCTGGAAGTGGATGTCGGCGATGACCGGGATCTGGCTCTTGCGCGCGATGGCGGGCAGCGCCTCGGCGTCGTCCTGGCTCGGGCACGCCACGCGCACGATGTCGCAGCCGGCTGCGGTGAGCTCGGCGATCTGCTGGAGCGTCGCGTTGACGTCGGTCGTGGGCGTCGTCGTCATCGACTGCACCGACACCGGGAAGTCGCTTCCGACCCCGACCTTGCCGACCTTGATCTGGCGGGTCTGGCGCCGGGGCGCGAGGACCGGCGGGGGCGCGGACGGCATACCGAGGGAGACACTCATGCCCGCCATTATTGCTCGCGACTCCACGTGGTGCCTCCGGCGGCCCGTGGAGGCGCCTGGAGGTCGCCCGGTCCCCCGGGGGTGCCGTCGGAGCGGCTCAGCCGAAGAGCTTGATCGGCTTGACGATGTCGGCGTAGATGAGCAGCACCGACATGGTGATCAGCACGAGCGACATGCCGTAGGCGATCGGCAGGCCCTTCGCGACGTCGACGAAGCCAGGGTCGGGCCGGTGGCGCAGCCGCGCCCAGCCCTTCTTCACGGCCTCCCAGATGGCACCCGCCACGTGCCCGCCGTCGAGCGGCAGCAGCGGCACCAGGTTGAACACGAAGAGCGCCAGGTTGAGCGAGGCGATGAGTAGGACCAGCTGGGCGAGCTTGACCCAGTTGCCGCCCTCGTCCGCCGGGATGTCGAGCGCGGCCACCTCACCGCCGATGCGGCCGACACCGACCACGGAGATGGGCCCGTTGGGGTCACGCTCCTGCGGGCCGAAGGCCGCCTGGAAGACCCCGGCCATCTTCTGCGGGATGTTGACGATGATGGCTGCGGTGTCGACGACGCGGGCCCAGACGAAGCCGGGTGCCTGCGTGATCGGCGTCCTGACCAGCTCCTGACCGGGCGTGATGCCGGCGAAACCCACGGAGGCGAGGACGGGCTTGCCGTTGCTGGCGACCGGGCTGCCCTTGGTGTCGTAGGTGGCCCGGGCGATGACGGCGGGCGTGATGGAGACGCTGACCCGCTTGTCGCCGCGCTGGACGACCCAGGTCATGGGCTTGCCCTTGCTCTCGCGGATCGCGGCCGTGACCTGGTCCCAGCTGTTGATCGGCTTGCCGTCCACCGACAGGATCCGGTCGCGCTCCTGCAGCCCGGCGACCTTGGCGGGCGCGACGGGGTCTCCGGGCCTGCACTGCGGCTGGGGCACCTGCAGCGTCGGGGCGGTCGTCGGCACGCACGGGGAGAGCAGGCCCACCTTCGGAGCCACCTGCGGCAGGCCGTAGAGCGTGATGACGCCGGTCAGCAGGACGGTGGCGATGAGCAGGTTCATGATCGGCCCGCCCAGCATGATGACGACCTTCTTGCCGGGGCTCAGCTTGTAGAACACCCGGTCCTCGTCGCCGGGCTTGACCTCCTCCATCGAGTCGGCCCGCGCCTGGTCGACCATCTGGCTGAACCGGCCGGTCGAGAGCGTGCGCAGCTCACCCGGCTTGTCGCCGGGGCGCGGCGGCAGCATGCCGATCATCCGGACGTAGCCGCCGAGCGGGATGGCCTTGATGCCGTACTCGGTCTCGCCGCGCCGGCGCGACCAGACCGTCGGACCGAAGCCGACCATGTACTGGGTGACCTTGACGCCGAACTTCTTGGCCGGCACGAGGTGGCCGATCTCGTGCAGCGCGATGCTGAGCGCCACGCCGACGACGACGATCAGGACCCCTAGGAAGAACAGCACCCCTTCATTGTCACATCCACTCCCTGTGATCCCGCCTTCGATGCGCCTAGGCGACCGGTTGGAGAGGTCAGGCGGGGATGCTGCGCTCGGCGGCGGCGCGCGCCCAGGCGTCGGCGGACAGCACGTCGTCCAGGGTGAGGTCACTGACCCGGGAGGCCGGCTCGGCGGCATACGCGTCGACGACCTTGGCCACGGTGTCCACGATGTCGACGAAGCCGATGCGGCCCTCGTGGAAGGCGTCGACGGCGATCTCGTTGGCCGCGTTGTAGACGGCCGGCCAGGTGCCGCCGGCCTCGCCCACCCGGCGGGCGAGCGCGACGGCCGGGAACGCGTCGTCATCGAGTGGCTCGAAGTCCCACGACTGCGCCTTGGTCCAGTCGACGGGCACGTCGGCGTCGGCGATCCGCTCGGGCCAGCTCAGGCCGAGCGCGATGGGCACGAGCATCCTTGGCGGGCCGGCCTGGGCGATGGTGGAGCCGTCGACGAACTCCACCATCGAGTGGATCATCTGCTGGGGGTGCACGACGACGTCGATCCGCGCGAACGGGATGTCGAAGAGCAGGTGCGCCTCGATGACCTCGAGCCCCTTGTTGACGAGCGTCGCGGAGTTGGTCGTGATGACCCGGCCCATGGAGAAGTTGGGGTGCGCGAGGGCCTGCTGCGGTGTCACGTCGGCCAGCTCTGCACGGCTGCGCCCGCGGAACGGTCCCCCGCTCGCGGTCACCACGAGACGGCGCACCTCACCGGCCCGGCCGCCCCGCAGGCACTGGGCGATGGCACTGTGCTCGGAGTCGACCGGGACGATCTGCCCGGGCGCCGCCAGCGCCTTGACGAGCGGGCCGCCGATGATGAGCGACTCCTTGTTGGCCAGGGCGAGCATCGTCCCGGCGCGCAGCGCGGCGAGCGTCGGCTCGAGCCCGATCGCACCGGTGATCCCGTTGACGACGACGTCGGCGTCGCGGGCGGCGAGCGTCGTGCTCGCCTCGGGGCCCCCGAGCAGCTCGGGGTCGTATGCCGTCACGCCGGCTGCGTCGGCCGCGCGGGCCACCGCTTCGGCCAGGCTCTCCTGCGTCGCGCTCGCTGCCGCGATCACGGGCACGCGCAGGGCGACGGCCTGCTCGGCGAGCAGCTCGAGGTTGGACCCGGCGGAGAGCCCGACGACCTCGAAGCGGTCACGGTTGCGGTGGACGAGGTCGATCGCCTGGGTGCCGATGGAGCCGGTGGAGCCGAGCAGGACGATGCGCCGGGGTCGCGCCGAGGTGTCAGTCACCCCAGGCATTCTTCCGCAGCGGCGGCGGTTACGTCGTCACGCCCCTCGCGCGCAGCAGCTCGTCCCGTTTGAAGGCGTAGGCGACGGCCCAGGTCATGCGCAGGCGGTACATCCGGATGTCGTCGCCCCAGGAGAGAGGGCTGCTGCCGTAGTGGGCGGTCCAGTGGGCGTCGACCTCGTCGAGCTGGGGACCCGGCTCGAGCAGCTCGGCGTAGCCGTGGGTGAAGAGCGCCAGCTCCTCGCCGTCGATGTGCGCGACGCTCACGGCGGGGCGGCGCTCGAGGTGCCTGGCCTTGGCCGAGGTGCCCGAGGTGCCGAAGGTCCAGGTGCCGTGCAGGAAGTGGCCGTCGAGGGCGCTGATGCGCGGCTCGCCGGAGGCGGTGACGGTGGCGACCGAGAGCACCTTCATGCCGGTCAGGAGCGCGACGAGCTGCTCGGCGGTGAGGGTGCGCTCGCCGTTGATGATGCCGCGCAGGTGGCTGGTCGCCCGCGCGTGCGACGCGTCGAGGAGCGCCTGCAGGGCCGCTGTCTCGTCGGGTGTCTCGAGCATGCTCCGACGCTAGCGCCGGCCACCGACATCGGGACCGGTTCGCCCACCGGCTCGCCCCTGGGCGAGGCGCGCGTATGCCGTCACGCCACCCCGCGCACGACGGCACTCGGTCTGCGTGCGCGCGGACGGCATACGTCCTCGGTCGGTCAGGAGACGAAGACGCGGTGGTCGATGAGGCGCTCGCTGACCTGCTGGCCCTCCCGGTGGAAGCGGCCGTGCTCGAAGTCCTTGGCGAACTCGAGCTCGACGCCCGCCTTGCCGTGGCGGTTCTTCTCGAGGCTGAAGACCGACCACTGGCGGAAGCGCTCGATGTTGCCGAGGTTGTAGAGGAGGTGCTCGCGGGAGACGATGTCGACCTTGTCGTTGACGATGAGGACGACATCGGCCTCGAAGGCGAGCGCGGACGCCCCACGCAGGTCCTTGGCGCGCAGGCGGCGGCCGGCGCTGAGGGCGTCCTTGTCGGCGACCGAGATCGCGACGACGGGCACGCCGGCGGACAGGGCGAGGTCCTTGAACCCTGCGGCTGCCGCAGCGACGCGCTCGTCCTCCCCCGGCCGGTCGACGGGGACCTTCTGGATGTAGTCGAGCAGCACGAGCGGCGGCTGGCCGGTCGCCTCGGTCACCCGGGAGACGCCGTCGCGAACCTGCTCGAGGGTCGTGGTGACGCCGGAGGACGCGTGGACCTGGAGCCGGTCGCCGTAGCCGGCGAGGGCGGCCAGGGCCGAGGCCCCACCGCGGAGGGCACCGAGCACCGACTCGAGGGACTCGCCGCGGTCGGCCGTCTCGAGCGCACGCCGCACGTCGATGACCCCGGCCACCTCGCTGCCCGGGTCGAGCTCCGCGGCCTCCATGGAGATGAGCCGCTCGAGCAGCGTGTGGCTCTCGTGCTCGTAGGAGAAGACGACCGCGGTGCCGCCGGCGGCGACGGCGTTGCGCGCGAGCTGCATCCCGAGGGTCGTCTTGCCCTGGCCCGCGGGGCCGCCGAGGAGGACGAGCTCACCGGAGCGCAGACCTCCGGTGAGCACCGTGTCGAGGGCCGGGAAGCCGGTCGACCAGACCCGCGCCCCGGCCGGCGTGCCGCGTCTCAGGACCTCGTCGGTCTCGCTGAGCAGGGCGGCGAGGGGCCGCAGGGGCCCACGTCCGTGATGACCGGCTGGTGTCGACATGCCCCGATTGCACCACAGGCAGACCCGGCCTCGGGGGCGGTTCCCGCAATGTCCGAAATGCGCCCGCGGACGTCAGCGCGCAGCGTCCGCAGGCCCTCCCGCGAGCGACGTCAGAGGGCGATTCCGACGTACTTGGTCTCGAGGTACTCCTCGATCCCCTCGAAGCCGCCTTCACGCCCGACACCGGAGGCCTTGACGCCGCCGAACGGGGCGGCCGGGTTGGAGACGATCCCCTGGTTGACGCCCACCATGCCGAACTCGAGGGCCTCGGACACCGTGATGGCACGGGTGAGGTCGTTGGTGAAGACGTAGGCGACGAGGCCGTACTCGGTGTCGTTGGCCATCTCGACCGCTTCCTCGTCCGTCGTGAACGTGGACACCGGCGCCACAGGACCGAAGATCTCCTCGCGGGTGAGGGCGGCGTCGGCCGGCACGTCGGTGAGCACGGTCGGCTCGTAGAACCAGCCCGCGCCTTCGCGGGCCGCACCGCCGACGAGGACCCGGGCGCCCTTCTCGACGGCGTCCTCGACGAGCGCGGAGACCTTGTCGCGCGACTTCTTGTCGACGAGCGGTCCCACGTCGACGCCGTCCTCGGTGCCGCGACCGAGGGTGAGCGCGCCCATCCGCTTGCCGAGCTCGGCGGAGAACTCCTCGGCGATGGACTCGTGGACGTAGAAGCGGTTGGCGGCCGTGCAGGCCTCGCCCATGTTGCGCATCTTGGCGAGCATCGCGCCGGTGACGGCCTTGTCGACGTCGGCGTCGCCGAAGACGAGGAAGGGGGCGTTGCCGCCGAGCTCCATCGAGACCCGCAGGATCTGCTCGGAGGCCTGCTCCATGAGCATGCGGCCGACCGGTGTGGAGCCGGTGAACGTGAGCTTGCGCAGGCGCGGGTCGCGGATGAGCGGCTCCATGACCTCCCCGGTGCTGCTCGTCGTGACGACGTTGAGGACGCCGTCGGGCAGGCCGACCTCCTGGAGCAGCTGGGCGAGGGCGAGCATCGTCAGGGGCGTCTGGCTGGCCGGCTTGACGACCATCGTGCAGCCGGCGGCGATCGCGGGGCCGATCTTGCGGGTGCCCATGGCGAGCGGGAAGTTCCACGGCGTGATCATCAGCACCGGGCCCACCGGCTGCTTCATCGTCACCAGGCGGGTGGCGCCGTTCGGCGAGGTCGCGTAGCGGCCGCCGATGCGCACCGCCTCCTCGGAGAACCAGCGGAAGAACTCGCTGCCGTAGGCGACCTCGCCACGCGACTCCGCGAGCGTCTTGCCCATCTCGAGCGTCATGAGCATGGCGAACTCGTCGGCCCGCTCGGTGATCTTCTCGTATGCCGCCCGCAGGATCTCCGCGCGGTCGCGCGGTGCCGTGCGCGCCCAGTCCGCCTGCGCCGCGACGGCCGCGTCGAGCGCCGCCTTGCCGTCGGCCACGCTGGCGTCCGCCACGTGCGTGAGGACCTCGCCGGTGGCCGGGTCGTCGACGGCGAGGGTCTTGCCGCCGCTGGCATCACGCCACCGACCTCCGATGAGAAGTCCCTTCGGGACCGACTCGAGCACTGATTCCTGCGTCACCGTTGCCATGCCTGAAACCCTATTCCTGTGGTCGTGGTCGTCGTCAGGGCCCTCGTGGGGTGAACCGCCGCTCAGCGTTCGTCCACACCCCACGGCGAGCCGTAGCCCTCCGGCTTGGGAGCGGCGAGCAGGTCGAGGAAGGGCACCGCGTCGAACGCCTCCGGGCCGAGGACTCCGGCCCCCTTCCAGGTCCCGCGGGAGAGCAGCTCGAGGGCCACCACGGGGTTGACCGCCGTCTGCCAGACGACGCACTGGGCCCCGTAGCCTGCCATCGTGTCGGCGTTGTCGACGACGTGGTAGAGGTAGGTCCGGCGCGGCCGGCCGTCCTTGCCGGTGCCCGTGACGTAGAGGCCGGCGCACGTCTTGCCGGTCATCCGCGGCCCGATGGTGGCCGGGTCGGGCAGCACGGCGGCGACGACGTCGCGCGGCGAGACCTGCACGCCCTTGACGGGAACCGGGTCGGTGCGGTCGAGACCGAGCGAGTGTAGCACCTTGAGCACGTTGATGAACTCGTCACCCAGGCCGTACTTGAAGGTCACGCGCTTCGCGTCGACCCAGCGCGGCATGAGGAGGACCTCCTCGTGCTCGACGTTGACGCACTCGACGGGGCCGATGCCCGCAGGGAAGTCGAAGACCTCCGGCTCGCTGAAGGGCGCCGTCGTGAACCAGCCCCGGTCCTTCTCCCACACCACCGGCGGGTTGAGGCACTCCTCGATGGTCGTCCACATCGAGAAGCTCGGCGCGAAGATCTCGTTGCCGTGCTCGTCGTGGACGACGAGGTTGGCCCCGTCCCGGGTGCCGAGCTCGTCGATCTCGTCGAAGAGGTGGTCGGCGGCATACCTGGCGAAGACGTCGGAGAGCCCGGGCTCGACGCCGATCCCGACGAGCGCGAGCCGGCCCTCGGCCTCCCACTCCCCCGCCACCGCGAACTGCTCGTCGCCGAGCTTGACGCCGGTGACGGCATACGGCTCCTGCGGGTGGGGATGCGAGAGGCTCATGGCCATGTCGAGGTAGTCGGCGCCGGCGGCCCTCGCGCCGTCGAAGACGGGCATCGTGAACTTCGGGTCGACGGCGTTGAAGACGTGCGTCGCCTCGTGTTCGCGGGCGAGCGCCGCGACGGCGCCGGGGTCGGACGCGTCGACCCGGGCGGCGACGAACCGGCCCTCGCCCGGGTGGCGCTCGACCACGGCGGCGACTGTGCGCTCGGCGCGTGCCCGGTCGTAGTCGGCGACGACCCACCGGTCGAAGAAGTCGCGTTCGGCGGCGATGCGCGCCGCCGCGTCACCGACCCCGCCGGAGCCGACCATCAGGACCCGCATGGCGTCAGGCCCTCTGCCGGGCTCGACGGGAGCCCACCAGCTGGCCGCCGACGACCACGAGGAGGGCGATGAGGAACATCACCGTGCCGATGACGTTGATCTGCACCGGCGTCCCGCGCTGGGCGGCGCCCCAGACGTACATCGGGAACGTCACGGAGTCGGGGCTCGCGTTGAAGTTCGTGATGATGTAGTCGTCGAACGAGAGCGAGAAGGCGAGCAGCGCGCCGGCCGCGATCCCGGGGGCGGCGAGCGGCAGGGTGACCCGCATGAACGTCGACACCGGCCCCGCGCCGAGGTCTGCGGCAGCCTCCTCGAGGCGCGGGTCGAGAGTCGCGACCCGAGCCTTGACGGCGACCACGACGAAGCTCACGCAGAACATGATGTGCGCGATGAGGATGGCGGTGCGCCCCGTCGACAGCCCGATGTTGAGGAAGAGCGCGAGCAGGCTCGCGCCCATGACGACCTCGGGCGTCGCCATCGGCATGAACACGAGCAGGTTGGTGCCCGCACGCCCCCGGAACCGGTGCCGGCCCAGGGCGAAGGCCACCATGGTCCCGAGCACCGTCGCCACGATCGAGGCGGTGATGCCGATGTTGAGCGAGAGGCCGAGCGAGTCGCAGATGCCCGGCGTGCCACAGGGGTTGGTCCACGCGTCCAGGGAGAACTTGGTCCACTCGATGTTGAAGCGGCCGTTCGGCTTGTTGAACGAGTAGATCAGCACGATGAGGTTGGGCAGCAGCAGGATCGTCATCGTGAACATGGCTGCGGCCGTGAGCGCGTGACGACGGAACCAGCGAAGCAGCGACATCTCAGACCAGCTCCTCGGTGCCCGCACGGCGCACGTAGATCATGACGAGGACGAGGATGATGATGAGCAGGATGAACGACAGCGCCGAGGCGAGCGGGTAGTCCAGGACGCGCAGGAACTGGCTGTCGATGACCTGGCCGATCATTACGGTGTTGGTGTTGCCGAGCAGCCGCGAGTTGATGAAGTCACCCGAGGCCGGGATGAAGGTCAGCAGGGTGCCTGAGACGACGCCCGGCAGCGACAGCGGCCACGTGACGTGGCGGAAGGTCTCGCGCGGCGTCGCGTAGAGGTCGCCTGCGGCCTCGAGCAGCCGACCGTCGAGGCGGTCGAGCGAGGTGTAGAGCGGCAGGATCATGAACGGCAGGAAGTTGTACGTCAGGCCCCAGACGACGGCGAAGGGCGAGTAGAGGATCTCCCCGTTCGGTGAGGCACCCGCCCACTGCAGGAGGTTGCCGAACCAGTCGTAGAGGAACCCGAGGTGCAACCAGTTGAGGATCGTCGTCAGCGTGCCGCCCTCGCTCGAGAGGAACGTCTGCCAGGCCATCGTGCGGATCAGGAAGCTCGTGAAGAACGGGGCGATGACCAGCACGAGCAGGATGTTCTTCATCCGACCCCGGCGGCTCGCGATGAAGTAGGCCAGCGGGTAGCCGAGCACCAGCGCGAGCAGCGTCGCCGTGCCGGCGTAGAGGAGCGAACGCAGCAGCTGCGGCCAGTAAGCGCTCAGGGCCTGGGCGAAGATCGCGATGTTCCCGGTGAACTCGTAGCCCTCGTCGACGTTGCCCTCCTGCATCGACAGCGAGGCCGTCGTGACCATGGGCGCGATGTAGAAGACGATGAGCCAGAGCAGGCCCGGTGCGAGCAGCAGGTAGGGCACCCAGCTGCGGCGGGCGCGACGCCGCCGCGGCCGCTGGTGCACCGGGAGCGAGGTGGCGGGACGGAGCGGCTCAGCCGGTCCGCTGGGTGCGTCGACGGTCGCCTCGGCCATGGCCCTCAGCCCTCCTCGATCTGGACGCCGGCCGCCTGGTCCTGGTTCTGGTCCAGGACGAACTCCTGGCCCGGCTCCCACGACACCGTCACCGTCTCGCCGACCGCGGCCCGCGTGGATCCGTCGTTCTGCTGGATGAGCATGACCTCGAAGCCCCAGGGCAGCCGGATGAGGTACTGGGTGGCCACGCCGGTGAACGAGGCGTCGGTGACCAGACCGCGCAGGCGGTTGGCGCCCTGGTCGCCGAGGCGCAGCTTCTCCGGCCGCACCCCGACCCACACGTCGCGTATGCCGTCCGGCACGTGCTCCGCGGCGACGTGGACCTCGTTGCCGTGTGTGGTCGCCGGCATCAGGCCCCCGCTCGCCGGTCCCGTGACGGAGGCGAGCAGCAGGTTCGACTGGCCGAGGAAGTTCGCCACGAACGTGGACGTCGGGCGCTCGTAGAGTGCAGCCGGGTCGGCGAGCTGCTCGATGCGCCCGGCGTTCATGACCGCGATGGAGTCGGCCATCGTCATGGCCTCCTCCTGGTCGTGGGTCACGTGGATGAACGTCAGGCCCACCTCCTGCTGGATGCGCTTGAGCTCGATCTGCATCTGCCGGCGCAGCTTGAGGTCGAGGGCACCGAGCGGCTCGTCGAGCAGGAGCACGTCCGGGCGGTTGACGAGCGCACGGGCGAGCGCGACGCGCTGCTGCATGCCGCCGGAGAGCTGGGACGGCTTCTTCTCGGCCACGCCGGCAAGCTCGACGAGCTCCAGCGCCTCCTTGGCCTTGCGCATGGCGTCCTTGTCGCGCCTGCGCTTCAGCCCGAAGGCGACGTTGTCGAGGACCGTCATGTGCGGGAACAGGGCATACGACTGGAAGACGGTGTTGACGTTGCGCTGGTAGGCCTTCGTCGCGGTGATGTCGCGATCCCCGATGAAGATCTGCCCCGTCGTGGGCTGGTCGAGCCCGGCGATCATTCGCAGGGTCGTCGTCTTGCCGCACCCGGAGGGGCCGAGGAGGGCGAAGAAGGAGCCGCCGGGCACGGTCAGGTCCATGGGCTGGACGGCCGTGAAAGCCTCGAACTCCTTGCTGACGCCGAGGAGGCGCAGGTCGGGGGTCATGGTCTGGCCGGGTGCCAGCGCTGACGAGGTGCCGGACGCCGCCGAAGTGGCCCTGCCGGTGCTCGTCACCGTGTCCGTGGTCTTGGTGGTCGGTTCGGTCGTCATGGTCAGCCCGCCGTCAGCTCGGAGAACGCCTGGTTGAACTTGGTCTCCTCCGCGGCCGTCAGGCCGCGGAAGACGTGTGCCTTGGAGAGGGTCTTCTCGTCCGGGACGATGAGGGGGTTCTTGGCCACGGCCGGGTCCTCCTTGGCGAGGATCGCCTTCGTGCCACGGACGGGCGAGATGTAGTTGACGTAGTCGACCACCTGCGCCATCACCTGCGGCTCGTAGTAGTAGTTGATGAGCATCTCGGCGTTCTTCTTGTGCTTCGCCATCCCGGGGATGACGAAGTTGTCGGACCACAGGGTGCAGCCGGTGGCCGGCAGCGCGTAGCCGAGCGAGGGGTTGTCGGCCTGGAGCTGGACGACGTCGCCCGTCCAGGCGATGCAGGCCGCTGTGTCACCGGAGCTGAGCGGCTTGCCGTACTCGTTCCCGGTGAAGCCCTTGATCTGGCCGGCGTCCTTGGCCTTCTTGATCTCGTCGATCGCGGCCATGAAGTCGGCCTCGGTGAAGCTCTCGAGCTTCTTGCCCATGGCGAGCATGACGAGTCCGACGGTGTCGCGCATCTCGGTCAGCAGCGTCACCTTGCCCTTGAGCGCAGGGTCGGTGAGGAGCTGGTCGACGGACTCGATCTTCTTGCCGCCGGTTGCCTTGGGGTTGTAGGCGATCCCTGCGAAGCCGGACTGCCACGGCACCGAGTAGAGGCGGCCCGGGTCGAACTCGACCGTGACGAGGGTGTCCTCGATGTTGGCGTGGTTGGGGAAGTTGGCGAGGTCGATCTTCTGGACATAGCCCTGGCGGATGAGGCGAGCCACCATCCAGTCGGTGCTGCACCACACGTCACGTCCGGTGTCCTTGCCGGCGGACAGCAGCGGCCGCACCTTGGCGTAGAACTCGTCGTTGTCGTTGTAGTCCTCGGTGTAGTTGACGGTGATGCCGGTGCGCTTCTTGAACTCGTCGAGGGAGGGGCGGGCCTGGGTCTTGTCGTTGACGTCGATGTACTCGGGCCAGTTGCTCCAGTTGACGACCTTCTCGGTGGCGGACTGGTCGGGTGCGGCCTTCGCGACCGGCGCCGTGACGGCGGTGGAGCCGGCGCCGGGGTTGCGGCCCTTGACGCTGCAGCCCGCGAGCGCGGCCATGCCGAGGCCGCCGAGGCCGAGCACGACGCCGCGTCTGCTCACCATCCCTCGGGCAAGCGCTGCCCGGAAGGCGAGGTTGTCGTGGCTGTCCGTCATGGGTCCTCCTGAGGGGCGAGATGGGGACGGAGGGTCGAGGTGGTCGACGCGGACTTTGCGGTGGCGCGGTCCGGCCGCACAGGATGGTCGTGCCGCCCCTGTGCGGCCGTTCCGTCTTCAGTTGCTGTGGCGCTGGTGGTTCGGTGGTGCTGGTGGTGCGGGGCCTGTCAGGACTCGATGTTGGCCATGACGTGCTTGATGCGCGTGTAGTCCTCGAGTCCGTACATCGACAGGTCCTTGCCGTAGCCGGAGTGCTTGAAGCCGCCGTGCGGCATCTCGGCAACGATCGGGATGTGCGTGTTGATCCAGACGCAGCCGAAGTCGAGCTTGCGGCTCATCCGCATGGCGCGCCCGAAGTCCCTGGTCCACACGGACGAGGCCAGGCCGTACTGCACGCCGTTGGCCCAGGCCAGCGCCTCGTTCTCGTCGGTGAACTGCTGCACGGTGATGACGGGACCGAAGATCTCGCTCTGGATCTGCTCGTCCTCCTGGCGCAGCCCGGCGAGCACGGTCGGCTCGAAGAAGTAGCCCTCGCCGAGCCCGTCGGCACGATGGCCACCGGCGACGACCTGCGCGTGGTCGGGCAGCCGGTCGATCATGCCCGAGACGTGCGCCACCTGGTTGGGGTTGTTGACCGGGCCGAAGAGCGCGTCGGGGTCGTCCGGCATACCGACCTTGGCCGAGCCCTTGGCGTAGTCGGCGAGCGCGGCGACGAAGTCGTCGTGGATGCGCGGCCCGGCGAGCACTCGCGTGGCCGCCGTGCAGTCCTGGCCGGCGTTGAAGTAGCCGCCCACGGCGATCCCCTCGACCGCGGCCTCGAGGTCGGCGTCGTCGAAGACGATGACCGGGGCCTTGCCTCCGAGCTCGAGGTGGACGCGCTTGAGGTCGCGCGCTGCGCTCTGCGCCACCTGCATGCCGGCACGCACCGAGCCGGTGATGGCGACCAGCGCGGGGGTGGGGTGCTCGACGAGCATGCGTCCGGTCTCGCGGTCACCCGTGATGACGTTGAAGGTGCCCTCGGGCAGGAACTCCGAGGCGAGCTCGGCCAGCAGCAGCGTGGTCTCGGGCGTGGTGTCGGAGGGCTTGAGGACGATGGTGTTGCCGGCGGCCAGCGCCGGGGCGATCTTCCACATCGCCATCATCATCGGGTAGTTCCACGGGGTCACCTGGCCGACGACGCCGATCGGCTCGCGGCGCACGAAGGAGGTGTGCCCCTTCATGTACTCCCCCGCCGACTTGCCCTCGAGCACCCGGGCGGCGCCGGCGAAGAAGCGCAGCTGGTCGAGCATCGGCGGGATCTCCTCGCTCGCGGTGAGCGCGTGGGGCTTGCCGGTGTTCTCGGACTCGAGACGGACGAAGTCGTCGGCGCGGGCCTCGATCGCGTCGGCGAACTTCAGCAGCGCGGACTGCCGTTCGCTCGGGGTCGTGTCACCCCAGGTCTCGAAGGCCTTGGCGGCGGCGGCATACGCCCGGTCGACGTCGGACTGCGAGCTGACGGGTGCCTTGGCGACCACCTGGGCGGTCGAGGGATCGACGATGTCCGTGGTCGCGTCGGTCTCGGGGTCGACGTACTGGCCACCGATGAAGTTGCGGAGCTGGCGCGGCTGGGAGGTCATGCCGGAATGCTAAACACAGACCTTCGCAATCAGGAAGGGTTGTCGAGAGAAAACTTCGGAATCCGTTGTGGAGGCACTTGCCAACATCCTGTTCCACAGGTCAGTATCGGCGCATGACGACCATCCGAGGCGTTGCGAACAACGGGAGTGACGGGCACAGGAAACCCTCGGTCAACCTGGACGAGGTCAGCAAGACCATCATCGAGCTCCTCCAGCACGACGGCCGCAAGTCCTACGCGTCCATCGCGCAGCAGGTGGGACTGTCGGAGGCCGCCGTGCGCCAGCGCGTGCAGCGACTCCTCGACGCCGACGTCATGCAGATCGTCGCGGTGACGGACCCGCTGCAGGTGGGTTTCCAGCGCCAGGCGATGGTCGGCCTGCGCGTGTCCGGTGACATCACACCGGTCGCGGACGCCCTGTCAGCCATGGACGAGGTGGCCTACGTCGTCACGACGGCAGGCAGCTTCGACGTGCTCGCGGAGGTCGTCTGCGAGGACGACAACCACCTGCTCGAGCTGCTCACGAGCCGCATCCGGGCCCTCCCGGGGGTCACGGCCACCGAGACGTTCGTCTACCTGAAACTCAACAAACAGCTCTACAACTGGGGTACACGATGAGCATCAACCCGAACCAGATCTGGGAACCCAGCTCCGACACGAGGACGCCCACGGGCGCCCTCCACTCCGAAGCGGCCCGGGACCACCTGTGGATGCACTTCACGCGCCACTCGGTGTTCGAGGAGAAGGAGGCGGGGGGCCTTGGCCACTCCGTCCCCATCATCACCAGGGGCCAGGGCTGGAAGATCTGGGACGACCGCGGCAACGAGTACATCGACGGGCTCGCCGGACTCTTCGTCGTCCAGGCCGGCCACGGCCGCGAGGAGCTGGCGGAGGCAGCGGCCAAGCAGGCCAAGGAGCTCGCCTTCTTCCCGCTCTGGAGCTACGCCCACCCCAGGGCCATCGAGCTGGCCGAGCGCCTCGCGGCCTACGCCCCCGCCGACCTCAACCGCGTCTTCTTCACCACCGGCGGCGGCGAGGCTGTCGAGACCGCCTGGAAGCTGGCCAAGCAGTACTACAAGCTGACCGGCAAGCCGACCAAGCACAAGGTCATCTCCCGCGCCGTCGCCTACCACGGCACCCCGCAGGGAGCCCTGTCGATCACCGGCATCCCCGCGGCCAAGGAGATGTTCGAGCCGCTGGTGCCGGGTGCGCACAAGGTGCCCAACACCAACATGTACCGCGCCCCCGAGCACCTGCGCGACGACGAGAAGGCCTTCGGGCGGTGGGCTGCCGACCGCATCGCGGAGGCGATCGAGTTCGAGGGGCCCGACACGGTGGCCGCCGTCTTCCTCGAGCCGGTGCAGAACTCCGGCGGCTGCTTCCCGCCGCCTGCCGGCTACTTCGAGCGGGTCCGCGAGATCTGCGACGAGTACGACGTGCTCCTGGTCTCCGACGAGGTCATCTGCTCCTTCGGGCGCATCGGTTCGATGTTTGCGTGCGACGACTTCGGCTACGTCCCCGACATCATCACCTGCGCCAAGGGCATGACCAGCGGCTACTCCCCCATCGGGGCGATGATCGCGAGCGACCGTCTCTTCGAGCCGTTCAAGCACGGGACCACCTACTTCCCGCACGGGTACACCTTCGGTGGCCACCCGGTCTCCGCCGCCGTCGCCATGGCCAACCTCGACATCTTCGAGCGCGAGGGCCTCAACGACCGCGTCAAGACCAACGCCCCGGTCTTCAAGGCGACCCTCGACAAGCTGCTCGACCTGCCGCTCGTCGGTGACGTGCGCGGCGCCGGCTACTTCTACGGCATCGAGCTCGTCAAGGACAAGGCCACCCGCGAGACCTTCGACGACGCCGAGTCCGAGCGGCTGCTGCGCGGCTTCCTCTCCAAGGCGCTCTTCGACGCCGGGCTCTACTGCCGCGCCGACGACCGCGGCGACCCGGTCATCCAGCTCGCGCCGCCGCTGATCATGGGACCCGAGCAGTTCGACGACATCGAGTCGCGCCTGCGCTCGGTCCTCGTCGAGGCCGAGAACCACCTCTGACCTGACGCACGGCCCAGTGACACGCCCCTGATCCGCGGATCCAGGGGCGTGTCACCGTCCCACCCCGTGCCGGTCGGGCACGTCGGCACCGGATCAGGGCTGGCACGCCGCCCTCGAGTAGGCCCGGTGGTCCACGACGCACGTCTGTACGAAGGTCTCGAAGTCCTTGGGCGACCAGGTCTGCCAGAAGTCGGCGTGCATCGACCGACCGTCGCTCGTGCCCATGGCGGCGTCCGACGACAGCGCCACGTCGTTGCCCTTCCCCACGTACGGGAACTGCACCGTCTCCCGCAGCTCGGTCACACCGATCGGGAACCCCGCCGGGCACGAGCGGCCCACCCGGTACGCGTAGTGCGCGTTGTCCCTCGTGTCACCGTACTGACTCGACGAGTGGCTCGGCAGGACCCCGTCCCAGCACGACGGGAAGTCGATGTGTGCCGTGAGCGTCCGCCCCGGCGTGCCCCGCAGGCCCGAACAGTCCGGGATGCTCTGCACCGGCGCCGATCGCCGGCCCGAGTTCTGCCCGCACGTCCAGTTGTATGCCGTCCCGATCAGTCGCGTGTCCGCCGGGATCGCCCGAGCCGGGCCGAACCGGTCGCCGGACGCCGCTCGGTAGTACGCCGTGAACTGCTGCGCTGGTATCAGCTGTCCGGCCTTCGGCCCCGAGACGTACCGCAGCGTCGGTGTCCAGTAGCCCGCCGAGTCCGCCGAGTTCGGCAGCCCCAGCACCTTCCGGCAGTTGTTCGTCCGCCCCACCAGGTCCGCGTAGTTCGCCGCGTTCGGGTTCGGCAGGGCGACCCACGCGATGTTCCCGAACAGCTGGTGCTCGTGGGCCGACCTGGTGCCGTTGTGGTTCACGATCGGGTCGTACGACGCGACCGACACCGTCGGCTGCCCGGACACGTCGCAACCCACCTTGCCCAGCGCCGACGCCGGGCCGGGAGGCAGGAGCATCGCTCCCACCACGCCCAGCGTCGACGCGAGCGCCCCCAGCAGCTTCCTCCGCCTGTGCATGTCCCCACCCTTCGCTCTCGCCGGACCCTTGCCGTCACGGCGCCACTTCTCCCCACCGCTTGGGCCGTCCCCGTGTCGGCCAGATCCCGCTATAGGCCCCCAGTGTGTCGAAGATCATGCCCGCCGTCTGCCACTCGGCGAGCACCGGCCGCTCCGGCACCCGCGCGGGGCTCGTCGGGCCGTCCCGGCCGCGGTCCCGGAAAAGTGCGGAAAGACCGGTCTCCGGAACGCTGTGGCGCGGCGTTCGTTTGGGTAGGTGTTCGATGACTGCGACGCCGACGCACAAGGAGCACGAGCATGGGATTCCTCGACAGGCTGCTGGGCCGTGAGCCACTTCAGCAACAGCGCCCCCAGCCAGCGCAGCCGCCCACCGGGCAGCCCTACACGGTCCCGCCGCCCAGCGGCGGCGCCTCCGCCGAGGACGAGCGCGCCATCGCCCGCTACAAGTACCTCCTGCGCACCGCCGACCCGGAGGACATCGAGCGCGTGCACACCGAGGCGTTCGGCAAGCTCTCCCCCGAGCAGCGCCAGATGGTGCTGCAGCGCCTGACCGAGGACCTCCCGCAGGGCGAGCGCCCCCGCAGCGACGACCCGGCCGACCTCGCGCGCAGCGCGACACGCGCCGAGATGCACCGGCCCGGTTACCTCCAGAGCGCCTTCGGCGGCGGCCGTTTCGGTGGGATGGGCGGCAGGGGCGGGATGGGGATGGGCGGCATGTTCGCCGGCTCCATGCTCGGGTCCATCGCCGGCGTCGTGGTGGGGTCGGCCCTTGCCGACATGATGCTCGACGGCTTCGACTCGTCCCCCGAGGCGCACGAGATGGGCGACACCGGCGGTGACACCGGCGGTGACACCGGCGGTGACACCGGCTCGGGCGACTCCGGCGGCGCGCAGGATGCGGGTAGCTTCAACGACAACAGCTCCGTCGACGGCGGCGGCACCGACGTGGCCGGCGGCTCCGGCTTCGGCGACTACGGCGGCGGATCGGACTACGGCGGCAGTTCGGACTTCGGCGACTTCGGCGGTGGGGACTTCGGCGACTTCTGAGGGCGCGCCGCGCCACCAGACGCTTTCGGGACCAGGCCGCCAACCTGCGGTGAGCCTGCGGGTGTTCAGACGCCGGCGAGGCCGTGGAAGAGCGCTGCGATGCCGAGGATGACGGGCACCGACGCGAAGGTGCTGACGAAGATGACGTCGCGGGCGAGGTTGACCTCGCGGCGGTAGCGGACGGCATACGTGAAGATGTTCTGCGCGGTCGGCAGGGCCGCGGTCACGACGACGGCGAACAGGGCCTGCCCCCGCAGCCCCAGCGCCAGGCCGACGCCGAACGCGAGGGCCGGCATCAGCAGCGTCTTGAGGGCCACGATGGTCCACACGTGCTCGGCCGAACGGCCCGTGGCCGGGCGGGGGCCACGCCGCAGCGAGATCCCGAACGCGACGAGCATCGAGGGCACGGCCATCGCCCCGAGGAGGTCGATCGGGGCAGCGACGAAGCGTGGCAGGTGGATGCCGAAAACCGCGATGAGCAGGCCCGCGACGGCGCCGAGCGTGATCGGGTTGCGGAACATCCGGCCCAGGCTGCGGCCCAACGTCGCCCGTTCGCCACGCGCGTCGCTGTCGAAGAGCGCCATGTAGACCGGCGTGATGAGCAGCAGCTGCATGAGCAGCGTCGGTGCCACCCACGCGACGTCCCCGAGGACGTAGAGCGCGATCGGGATGCCGAGGTTGCCCGCGTTGACGTAGGCCGCCGAGAGGCTCCCGATGAGCTGCGAGCCGAGCGACCTTGTCGGCCAACGCAGCCGGGCGACCACCACGTAGACGGCCACGACGAGGACGAAGGTGGTCAGCGACGTCACGAGGTTGGCCGAGAGCACCGCGTCGAGCGGCGTGCGTTGCATGACGGTGAGCAGCAGCGCCGGTGAGGCGACGTAGAACGCCAACCGGGAGAGGTTCACCTGGGCGGAATCGTCGAGCACGCGACGATCGGCGAGCACCCAGCCGACGGCCACGATGACCGCGATCGTCGCGAACCCCTCCAGCACCCCGACCATGGGCCAGATCCTTGCAGCGGCACGGTTGGCGACGATGCCCGGGTCCGCATCCTGGCAGCGGCGGCCGGGCAGGATGACGGCATGGAGATCGAGACGCTCGACGAGCTGGACGACCACCTCGCCTCAGGTGCGAGCCTGCGTGGCCTGCGGCTGCAGGACCTCGACCTCACCGGCTACGCAGAACAGCTGGCGGCGCACGGCGACCTCACCGGCCTCGTCGTCCTCGGCGGCACCGTTCCCCTGGGTGTCGCCGAGCTGCTGCTGGCACGCGGCGCCATCGTCTTCCCCGGCATCGCCGACGCGCCGGTGGACCCGTGGCGGGGGCTCTACTTCGCCACCGACCTCTACGAGGGTCTCGAGAACGGCTACGAGCAGACGCGCGACGCCAAGACGTACGCGTGGTTCCTCGACGCACGTCTGCGCACCGACGCGTACTGCACCCTCGTACGCGCCATCCACGACGACTCGGTCACCGACGAGCTGGACGAGTTCGTCTTCGGCCGGTCGGTGGTCGGGATCATGGGCGGGCACGCGCTGCAGAGGGACTCGGCGGCATACGCACGCGCCGCAGGCCTCGGCCACCGGCTCGCCGAGGAGGGGCACCTCGTCGCGACGGGCGGCGGGCCCGGCGCCATGGAGGCCGCCAACCTCGGGGCCCTGTGCCGCAGCCCGGCGTCGCTGGAGGAAGCGCTGGCGCGCATCGCCGCGGTGCCGGGCTTCCGGCCGGACATCACCGACTGGGCCAGGACCGCCCTGGCAGCCCGATGCGCCATCGTCGGGGACGAACCCCAGGCGCCGTCGGAGACGCTGGGACCGAGCGCGCGCTCCCTGGGCATCCCCACCTGGTTCTACGGCCACGAGCCGCCCAACGTCTTCTGTGACGTCATCGCCAAGTACTTCTCCAACGCGATCCGCGAGGAGGGCCTGCTGGCCCGGTCCAACGCCGGCATCGTCGTGCTCGAGGGTGCTGCCGGCACCGTGCAGGAGATCTTCCAGGCCGTGACGCCCCTCTTCTACGCCGAGGCGGAGGCGCCGCTGCCGCCGCTCGTGCTGGTCGGACGGGAGCACTGGACCGAGCGGGTGCCGGTGTGGCCGGCCCTCACGGCGATCGCCGTGGGACGCCCGATGGCCGAGGCAGTCCACCTCGTCGACTCCATCGAGGACGTCCTTTCCCTGCTTTCCCAACCTGCTGGCTGATCCCCCCGCGCACCGCAAGCGCGCCGTGGCGCGCTTTCAGGGCGATCCCGGGCCAGAACCTCTCTCGGAAGTGCGCCATGGCGCCGGCCGCGGAGTCGGTCAGGCGGTGGGGGCGGGGCGCAGGACCGGGGTCAGCGTCTCCAGCACCGCGGGGTCCTCGATCGTCGCGGGCACCGCCGGCGAGTGGCCGTCGGCCAGCTCGCGCATCGTCTTGCGCAGGATCTTGCCCGAGCGCGTCTTGGGCAGCGCCGCGACGATGTCGACCTGGTGCAGGGCGGCGACCGGACCCACCTCGGAACGCACCCTCGCGACGAGCTCGCGCTTGATGCGGTCGCCGTCGCCGTCGGCGTCGATGCCCGACTTGAGCACGACCAGCGCACGCGGCACCTGGCCCTTGACGTCGTCGCGCACCCCGATCACCGCGCACTCGGCGACCGCCTCGTGGCCGGCGAGCGCCGCCTCGAGCGACCCCGTCGACAGGCGGTGACCGGCGACGTTGAGCACGTCGTCGGTGCGCCCCATCACGTAGAGGTAGCCGTCGTCGTCGATGTAGCCGCCGTCACCGGTGAGGTAGTAGCCGGGATAGGCCGACAGGTAGGAGCTGACGTAGCGGTCGTCGTCGCGCCAGAGCGTCGGCAGCGTGCCGGGCGGCATCGGCAGCTTGATGCAGATCGCGCCCTCGACGCCCGGCGCGACCGGCTCACCGCTGCCGTCGAGCACCCGCACGTCGTAGCCGGGCACGGCGACGGTCGGTGAGCCCGGCTTGATCGGGAGGAGCTCGATCCCCTTGGGGTTGCAGGCGATCGGCCATCCCGTCTCGGTCTGCCACCAGTTGTCGACGACGGGCTTGCCGAGAGCCGCTGAGGCCCACTCGTAGGTGTCGGGGTCGAGCCGCTCCCCCGCGAGGAACAGCGCGCGGAAGCGCGAGAGGTCGTGCTCGGCCACCTTGGACGCCGTCGAGTCGTCCTTCTTGATGGCGCGGAAGGCCGTCGGCGCGGTGAAGAGGCACACCGCCTGGTACTCCTCGATGACCCGCCAGAACGCGCCGGCATCCGGCGTCCCGACCGGCTTACCCTCGTAGAGAACGGTGGTCGCCCCCGTCAGCAGCGGGGCGTAGACGATGTAGGAGTGGCCGACGACCCAGCCGACGTCACTCGCCGTGAACATCGTCTCGCCCGGTGCGACGTCGTAGAGGTTGGCCATCGACCAGCGCAGGGCGACGGCGTAGCCACCACTGTCGCGGTAGATCCCCTTCGGCTTCCCGGTCGTTCCCGAGGTGTAGAGGATGTAGAGCGGGTCGGTGGCCGCGACCGTGACGCAGTCCGCCGGGGGCGCGTCGGCGTAGACCTCGTCCCAGGTCATCTCCTCCCAGTCGGTGTCGCGCTCACCCACCGCCGCCGGAGACTGCTCGCGCTGCAGGACGATGACCGACTCCGGCTTGTGGCTGCTGCGCCGGAGGGCCTCGTCGAGCATCGGCTTGTACTCGACGACGCGGGACGGCTCGACCCCGCAGCTCGCGGAGACGACGACCTTGGGTTCGGCGTCCTCGATGCGTGCGGCGAGCTCCTGGGGGGCGAACCCGCCGAAGACGACGGAGTGCACGGCGCCGAGGCGCGCGCACGCGAGCATGGCCACGACCGCCTCCGGCACCATCGGCATGTAGATGACGACACGGTCGCCCTTCTCGACACCCAGTCCCTCGAGGGCACCTGCGAAGCGCGACACACGGTCGAGCAGCTCGGCATACGTCAGCGTCGCCTTCGTCCCGGTGACCGGCGAGTCGTAGTGGATCGCCGCCTGCTCTCCCCGGCCGGCGAGGACGTGGCGGTCGAGGGCGTTGTAGCAGACGTTGAGCTCGGCATCGGGGTACCACCGGTAGAACGGCGGTCGCGAGTCGTCGAGGATCCTGTGCGGCGGCGTCACCCAGTCGATCGCCTCCGCCGCGCTGCGCCAGAACCCCTCGGGGTCGCGCAGGCTCGCCTCGTAGATGCCCTCGTAGATGCTGTGGTATGCCGTCGCAGCGCCGTCGCTCATGGGCTCACTGTGCCGCCGGGTGGGCCTCCGCGCCAGAGCCCGTGCTCCGAGGTGACGCATCTGACAGACGCGCGGTCGTGATCGCGACGCACATCGCCGCGGCAGCGAGACAGAGCGCGCCCGCGGCGTACCAGGCGAGGGTGTAGGCGCCGAGGTGGTCACGCACGAGGCCGGCTCCCAGTGCCGCGCCGGCTGCCCCGAGCTGGTGCGAGGCGAAGACCCAGCCGAAGACGATCGGTGCCCGCTCGCCGTAGGCGCTGCGGCACAGGGCGATCGTCGGGGGCACCGTCGCGACCCAGTCGAGGCCGTAGAAGAGGACGAAGGCGAGCATGTTGACGTGCATCGAGTCGCTGAACAGGGACGGCAGCAGGAAGAGCGACCCACCGCGGAACGTGTAGTAGGCCGCGAGCAGGACCCGCGGGTCGACCCGGTCGGTCAGCCACCCCGAGAAGATCGTGCCGACGACGTCGAAGACGCCGACGAGCGCGAGCAGGCCGGCCGCCGTCGTCGTCGGCATGCCGTGGTCGTGCGCGGCGGGGATGAAGTGGGTGCCGACGAGGCCGTTGGTCGACGCGCCGCACACGGCGAAGCTGCCGGCCAGCAGCCAGAACACCCGGGTCCGGGCGGCGTGGCGCAGCGTGTCGACCGCTAGGCGGGCGGGGTGGCCCGTCGGCCGCGGTGGACGCGTCACGGGCGTGCCGGCCGGCGCGCCGTAGGCCGTGACGCCGAGCACACTCGGGTGGTCGTGCAGCTTCCAGAGCACGAGCGGGACGACGCTCAGCGCAGCGGCGGACGTGGCGACGGCCGCGCTGCGCCACCCGTGGTGCGCGGCGAGCCAGGCGAGGAAGGGCAGGAAGACCAGCTGTCCGGTGGCACCTGCGGCAGTGAGGATGCCGGTCACGAGCCCGCGCCGTTCGACGAACCACCGTCCTGTCACCGTCGCCACCAGCCCCATCGACATGGCGCCGGTGCCCATCCCGACGACGATGCCCCAGCACAGGACGAGCTGCCAGGACTGCGTCATCCAGATCGGCAGCAGCGACCCGACACTGACGAGGACGAGCGCCACGGCGATGACACGTTGGATGCCGAGGCGTTCCATGAGTGCTGCCGAGAAGGGCGCGGCGAGCCCGAAGAGCACGAGGTTGACCGATACGGCACCCCCGATGACGCCCATGGGCCAGCCGAACTCGTCGTGCAGCGGCGTCATGAGGACGCCCGGGGTCGACCGGAAGCCGGCCGCCCCGATGATCGTCAGGAACGTGACGCCAGCAACCCACCACGCGGGATGGAGGCGGTGTCGTGGGGTGGAGGGCAGCGGTCCGCCGGGCACGGTCTCGTCGGCGGCGGAGTGTCGATCCGTAAGGCTCACGGGCCAATCCTGCGGCATGGGCACACCGGCGAACGAGTGGCCAGACGGACATGATGTGCAAGGATCTGGCCATGAACCACGAGGCCGGCCGTCCCCACCGTGTCGTGGTGCTGGCCCTCGACACGGCCATCGCCTTCGAGATCGGTCTGCCCCACCGCTTCCTGTGCGCGAGTGCGCTCGACCCCGGCTGGCCCGGACCGGCCACCGGGGCGCCCGCCCCCTACGACGTGCACCTGGTGACGCTCGACGACGGGCCAGTCACGACCTCTGCGGGGTATGCCGTCCTGCCGACCCACCCGAACACCGAGCTCGCCCGCGCGGACACGGTCGTCGTGCCCGGACTGGGCGGTGACATCGTCCGGACCGGGAGGCTGCCCGACGAGCTGTGTGCCCTCGCCGCAACGGCGCGTCCGGATGCCCGCTGGCTGTCGATCTGCACCGGCGCCTTCGTCCTTGCAGCCCTCGGGAAGCTCGACGGACGAGAGGCCACGACGCACTGGTGCCACGCCGACGCGTTCCGGCGGCACTTCCCCGAGGTGCAGCTCAATCCCGACGTGCTCTACGTGGACCACGGCGACGTCCTCACCTCGGCCGGTAACGCGGCCGGCATCGATCTGCTCCTCCACGTGCTGCGGTCGGACCTCGGTACCGAGGCGGCCAACCGGGTCGCTCGCGGCGCCGTCGTGGCCCCGTGGCGCGCCGGCGGTCAGGCCCAGTTCATCGACCGCCCGGTGCCCGCCGAGACGGACACCGGCACCGGTCCGACCCGGGCCTGGGTGCTGGAGCACCTCGACGAGGCGATCGCCCTGAGCGACATGGCTCGTCACGCCGGGACCAGCGTGCGCTCCTTCACCCGACGATTCCGGGAGGAGACGGGCGAGACGGCGGGCTCCTGGCTCGCTCGCGCTCGCGTCGACCGTGCCCGCCACCTGCTCGAGACGACCGACCTGCCTGTCGAACGGGTCGCTTCCGCGGCGGGCTTCGGCACGAGCGCGTCACTGCGCCAGCACCTGTCCCTTGCCGTCGGGCTCTCCCCGCTGGCGTACCGTCGCACCTTCCGGCCGGAACTGCCCTGAGGCGAGAGACCTTCCGTCAGGTGGCGATCGGCAGGTGCGGGTGCTGGGGCGAGCGACCTTGGAACGACAGGATGGCCGGGTTCTGCACCACTCCAGCCCGGATCTCGATGGCGCGCCGGATCGTCGGCGACCGGTCCCAGGCTGCGGGGCCGCCCATGACGGTGGGCAGGAACGGCAGGAGCGCCTCGCTGATCTCCCAGGTCGCGGCATCCCAGAGGTAGGAGGGACTGTGGTCGACGGCGTAGTAGAGCACGTGCTCGCCCACCATGAACGTCGGCTCGACGAAGCTGGTGGGTCGGGCCCAGCTGAAGCCCATCCCCTCGTCGCAGGACACGTCGATGATGATGCTGCCCGGAGCCATCCGCTTGAGGTCGTCCTCGGTCATGAAGAGCAGTGGCGCGTCGGTGTCCTGGAGCACGCAGTTGACCACGATGTCGTGACCGGCGAGGAACTCCCCGAGCACCACGGGTCCGTGCTGCGTGTCGGCGTGGCTGACCCGGGCGGGGCTGCCGTCGGTGTCGAAGTGGACGATGCTGGCCGAGTGGATGGGCGCCGCGACCGCCGCGCGCTGCCGGTGGGTCAGCACGTCCACCTCGCCGATGCCCAGCGCGTTCAGGGCCGTCACCGCGCCCCGGGCCGTTGCACCGAACCCGATGACCACGGCACGCCGGTGCGGGCCGTAGGCGCCGGTGATGCCGGCGACCTGCAGCGCGTGCAGCACCGAGCAGTAGCCGGCCAGCTCGTTGTTCCTGTGGAAGACGTGCAGGCTGAAGGAGCCGTCCCGGTTCCAGTGGTTCATCGCCTCGAACGCGATCAGCGTGAGCTGTCGGTCGATGGCGACCTGCGTCAGCTGCGTGTCCTGCACGCAGTGCGGCCAGCCCCAGAGGACCTGCCCGACCCGGAGGCCGGCGATGTCGGCGAGCAGCGGCTTGGGCGCGAGGATGACGTCGCAGCCCTGCACCAGCTCCGCCCGGCTGCGGAATCCGCCCACGTAGCGCTCGAGCTCGTCATCGGCCACGCCGAAGCGCTCGCCGTAGCCGTGCTCGACGAAGATGCCCTCGCGCAGGGCCGGCGGGATGCGGTCGAAGTGCCGAGGATGCAGCGGCAGCCGGTGCTCGTTCTCCTTCAGCGACCGTCCGGGGACGCCGACACCGAACTCGAACGACGTGGCCGGAGCGACGGGCTCGACCTGCTCGACACGGGCCTGGATCATGGGTGCACCTCCTGGCGACCACTCCCCGCGCCCGGCCCGGTGCCCTCACCAGCGCCCGCGGCGGGGCACTGCCTCTGCTCGCCAGCCTAGCGACGTCAGGCGGTGGCGGCAGCGAGTTGGCCGCAGGCCCCGTCGATGTCCTGGCCGCGGGTGTCGCGGATGGTCGTCGGGATTCCGTGCGCGCGCAGCCGCTCCACGAAGTTCTGCTCGACGCCGGGGCGCGACGCCGTCCACTTCGAGCCGGGCGTCGGGTTGAGCGGGATCGGGTTCACGTGCACCCACCCCTTGCCGCGGCCGCGGCGGGCGAGCTTCTCCCCGAGCAGGTCTGCGCGCCAGCCCTGGTCGTTGATGTCGCGGATCAGGGCGTACTCGATCGAGACCCGTCGTCCGGTGGCCTCGTAGTAGCGGTACGCCGCGTCGAGCGCCTCGTCGACGGACCACCGGGTGTTGATCGGCACGAGCTCGTTGCGCAGCTCGTCGTCGGGGGCGTGCAGCGACAGGGCCAGCGTCACCGGGATCCCCTCGGCCGTCAGCTTGTCGATGCCGGGCACCAGGCCGACCGTCGACATGGTGATGCCGCGCGCCGACATGCCCAGTCCGTCGGGGGCGGGATCGGTGAGGCGACGGATGGCGCCGATGGAGGACTTGTAGTTGGCGAGCGCTTCACCCATCCCCATGAAGACGACGTTGCTGACCCGCAGGGGCGCCTCGCGGTCCTCGTCCCCGCCGCCCGCGAGCTCGCCTCGGCGCAGCGCGCGAGCCGCCCACACGACCTGCTCGACGATCTCGGCCGCCGAGAGGTTGCGGGTCAGGCCCGCCTGGCCGGTCGCGCAGAACGGGCAGTTCATGCCGCAGCCGGCCTGGCTGGAGATGCAGATCGTCACCCGGTTCGGGTAGCGCATGAGCACCGACTCGACGATGGCACCGTCGTGCAGGCGCCACGCATACTTCATCGTCTGGCCATCGTCGGCCACCCGCTCGACGATGGGCGTCAGCAGCGTCGGGAGCAGGTCGGCGGCGAGGTCGGAACGGACTCCCTTCGGCAGGTCGGTCATCTGCTCCGGGTCGTCCTCGAGCCGCTCGAAGTAGTGCGTCGAGAGCTGCTTGGCCCGGAAGCCCTTGTGGCCGAGCGACTCGACGGCCGCCTTGCGCTCGGCCGGCGTGAAGTCGGCGAGGTGGCGCGGGGGCTTGCCGCGCCGGGGGGCCGTGAAGGTCAGCTGGCCCGGCTGGGGGCGGGTGGTCGTCGGCTCGGGCAGCGCGACGGGTGCCGGCTCGGGTGCGGGGGCGGAAGTGTCAGTCATCTCCCCTCCAGTGTCTCAGGCCGAGTCAAAACGGCCCCCTCACCGACGAGCCCGCTGCTCGGCCACCGCGTTGCCCCCGTCGACGACGAGGACCTGGCCCGTCACGTAGGACGCCTCCCGGCTGGCGAGGAAGGCGACGGCCGCCGCCACCTCGTCCGGTGTGCCGGAGCGGCCGACCGGGGTGGCGCGCCCCTCCTGTGCCTCGTCCGGGGGTTGGGAGCCCGTCGCGACCCAGCCGGGCGCGACGGCGTTGACCGTGGTCCCGTGCGGCCCCTCGTCGACGGCGAGCGCCCGGGCCAGGCCGAGCATCCCTGCCTTGGCGGTGGCGTAGGCCACCTCGCCCCGCATGGCCATCACCCCGCCGGTCACACTGCTGACGAGCACCAGCCGGCCCGCGCCCGAGGCGCGCAGGTGCGGCAGCGCCGCCCGGCTGACGAGGTATGCCGTGTCGAGGTTGCGTCCCAGCGAGCGGCGCCAGCGGTCCGCATCGGTGGCCTCCAGGTCCCCGCCGTGCGTGTCGGGGTCGGCGGCGCTGGTCATGCCGGCGTTGTTGACGACGACGTCGAGTCGTCCATGGCGGCCCAGGCAGGCCTCGACGAGCGCCCGGGCCTCCGACTCGTGGGTGAGGTCCGCGACGTGGCAGGCGGCGGCGATGCCTTCGTCCTCGAGCTCGACCACTCGCTCCTCGACCCGGTGCGTCGTCGCGCCGAGCACGACCGCCGCGCCCAACCGCCCCAGCAGCCGCGCGGTGGCGAAGCCGATGCCCTCACGGCTGCCCGCGCCGGTGACGAGAGCCACGCGGCCGGTCTGCCCGAACGGGGGCGTCGTCACGTGACGGGTTCAGGCCGGCTTGGCGGCGAGCAGGGTGAGCACCGCCCAGACGATCGGTGCCACGACGACGAGCGAGTCGAGGCGGTCCATGACGCCGCCGTGCCCGGGGAGGACGTTGGACATGTCCTTGATGCCGAGGTCGCGCTTGATGAGCGACTCCATCAGGTCGCCCACGGTCGCGGCGATGGCGACGCCGACCCCGAGGGCCAGGCCGATCACCCACGCGCGGTCGAGCAGCAGGTGGACGGTCAGGGAGCCCGCCACGACGCACAGCAGCACGGAACCGGCGAAGCCCTCCCACGACTTCTTCGGGCTGATCGAGGGCGCCATGGGGTGCTTGCCGAAGAGGACGCCCGCGGCATACCCCCCGACGTCGCTGCAGACCGTGGTGATGAGGAAGACGAACATCCGGCCCACCCCGTCGGGTGGCGCGAGCAGCAGGATCGCGAAGCCGACGAGGAAGGTCGGGTAGGTGGAGACGAAGATGCCGCCGAGCGCGTCGCGTCCGGCGCCCTCGAGGCGCCCTGCGCCGCGCCAGAGCACGACGGCCAGGGCGGTCAGGGCCCAGGCGACGACCAGGCCGGCGGGACCGTGGACGTAGGCGGCCCACACCATCCCGACGAGCCCGATCAGCGGGGGCACCAGGGGCGCCTCGACAGCTGCGTGCCGCAGGGCTGCCCGCAGCTCCCAGATGCCGATGCCCACCGCGATGGTGACGAGGGGCAGGAACGACTCCTTGCGGATGAGCAGAGTCGCGACGATGAGGACGCCGAGGCCGAGCCCGACGGCGATCGCGGCCGGCAGGTTGCGCCCGGCACGGCTCTGCTTCTTCTCGAGGACGGCCCCGGGCGGCAGACCCGCCAGCTCGTCGAGCCTGGGGTCGTAGGGCACCGGCTCGAGCGGCCCGGGCGCACCGGCAGAGTCGTCCTCGCGCTCGCTCGGCAGGTCGCGGCCGCCGTCACCGCGGCCGGTGGACGGAGCCGGCGCGCGCGTCGGATCCACGGGTTCCGACGGCTGGTCGGTCGTCATTGTGGGGTCGAGCACCGAGGTCACACCTCGAGCAGCTCGGTCTCCTTGGCCTTGACGAGGGCGTCCACGAGGTCGGTGTGCTTCTTGGTCAGCCCGTCGAGCTCCTTCTCCGCGCGCGTGCCGTCGTCCTCGCCGACCTCGCCGTCCTTGACGAGCTTGTCGAGGTCGGTCTTGGCCTTGCGACGGATGTTGCGCACAGAGACGCGCGCCTCCTCGGCCTTGTGGTTCGCCAGCTTGATGTACTCCCGGCGGCGCTCCTCGGTCAGCTCCGGCATGACGCACCGGATCTGGTTGCCGTCGCTGCTCGGGTTGACGCCGAGGTCGGAGTCGCGGATGGCGCGCTCGATGGCGTGCATCGCCGACTTGTCGAACGGGATGACGAGGATGGTGCGCGGCTCGGGGTTCTGGAACGAGGCCAGCTGCTGCAGCGGGGTCGGCGCGCCGTAGTACTCGACGGTGAGCTTGTTGAACAGCCCCGGGTTGGCGCGGCCGGTGCGGATGCCCGCGAAGTCCTCCTTGAGGACCTCGACGGCCTTGTCCATCTTCTCCTCGGCCTCGAACATCGTCTCTTCGATCATGTCTCTTCGGTTTCCTCGTCCCTCGTTCGTGCTCGTACGTGCTCGTCGTGCGTGGTGTGCGGCGCCCTTCGTGTGGGTCTGGTGACCAGGCGCAGCGGCCGGGATCAGGCGTTGCTGACCAGCGTGCCGATCTTCTCACCGAGCAGGGCGCGCGTGATGTTTCCCGCGCCCTCCATGCCGAAGACCACCATGGGCAGCTTGTTCTCCATGCAGAGGCTGAAGGCCGCCGCGTCGACGACCTTGAGGCCCTCGGCGAGGGCGTCGTTGAAGGTGAGCGTGTCGAGCTTCCGGGCCTCGGGGTTGGTGCGCGGGTCGGAGTCGTAGACGCCGTCGACACCGTTCTTGGCGATGAGGACCGCGTCGCACTTGATCTCGAGCGCGCGCTGGGCGCTGACCGTGTCGGTGGAGAAGAAGGGCATCCCGGCCCCGGCCCCGAAGATGACGACGCGGTGCTTCTCGAGGTGGCGGATCGCGCGGCGCGGGATGTAGGGCTCGGCGACCTGCTGCATCGCGATCGCGGACTGCACGCGCGTCTCGACCTCCTCCTTCTCGAGGAAGTCCTGCAGCGCCAGGCAGTTCATGACGGTGCCGAGCATGCCCATGTAGTCGGCGCGGGTGCGGTCCATCCCCCGCTGCTGCAGCTCGGCGCCGCGGAAGAAGTTGCCGCCGCCGATGACCACGGCCACCTCGACGCCCTGGTGCACGGCCGCGGCGATCTGCTTGGCGATGCCGGAGACGACGGCCGGGTCGAGGCCGATGCGGCCACCGCCGAAGACCTCGCCGGAGAGCTTGAGAAGGACCCGGCGGAAGGGGGTCGCTTGGGCATCGGTCATGGCGCAGGGCCTCCTCGTGGGCAGCGTTCCGGCGGTCGGTCGATCTTTCCACATCCCCGGGACATCGGCCGCATCGAGGGGGCGAAGGGTCTGGGAGGCCGTCAGCCCTCGAGGAGCCGTCGCAGGGCGGCGGCCAGCCGCGCGTAGTCGTCCTCGTCGTTGTAGGGAGCCGCCGCCAGCCGCAGGTAGCCACGCCCGCCGAAGGCGACGGGCGGCACGACGAAGCCCGCCTGGTAGAGTTGCTGCCACAGCGCGTCGGCCGAGTCGGTGGTGGTGGCCACGCCTTCCGGGAGGGCCACCAGCCGCAGGCACGGAGCCGAGGGTATGCCGCCGCGCGGGTCGGGCGTGCCCAGCGCGGAGCGCACCGCCTCCGCCCCGTGGACGAGCAGCTCGGCGTTCCGCTCGACCTGCTCCCAGCCGCCCAGCGCCTCCCACGCGGCGATGCCCGCGGGGACGGCGAGCCACGCCGAGTGGTCGACGGTGCCCTGCAGGTCGAAGCGCTCCGGGTAGCCGAGCCCGTGGCTCCACGACGTGACGAGCGGGCGCAGCGACTCGCGGTGCTCCGGCGCTGCCCACAGCGCCGCTGCGGCGCGGGGCGCGTACGCCCACTTGTGCAGGTTGCCGGACCAGAAGGCGACGCCGAGGGACTCGACGTCCACCCCGGGCAGGGAGCCGGGCACGTGGGCCGCGTCGACGAGGACGGGTACGGGCGCCACGGCCGCCGCCACCGCGGCGACGGGCAGCACGAGCGCCGTCGGCGAGGTGATCTGGTCGATGACGACCAGGCGTGTCCGGTCGGTGACGGCGGCGGCGAAGGCGGCCACGACGTCGTCGGGCTCGGCATCGACGTCGAAGGCGGCGGTGCGCAGCCGGGCACCACGGACCTCGACGGACCACCCCGCGGTCAGGTAGCCGTGGCTGCTGACGACGACGTCATCACCGGGTCCGAGGCCGAGGCCCTGTGCCACCACGCCGACCGCCTCGGTCACGTTGCGCACCAGGGCCGTCGACTCGGGCGGCAGCCCGAGGAACGCCGCGGCCGCCTCTCGCGCCTGCGCGAGCCGGACCGGCAGCTCGTCCCGGAAGGCACGCATGGGCGCTCCTTCGATGCGAGCCCGCGCGCGGTCCTGGGCCGCCCGCACCGTACGCGGTACGGCTCCGAACGCTCCGTGGTTGAGGTGGGTGAGGGCCGGGTCGAGCTCGAACTGCTCGGCGATGTCACGACGCACGCGGCCATCCTGCCCGAGGGGGGTGGCGATTCAGCGCAGGGGTCCGCCCCCTAGCCATGTCGTGCACGAGCCCGGGTCCTGCCCGGCTGCAGCGGTCGACGCCACCTGCCGCGCGCGTGCACGACCGACGTTCCAGCCGAGCAGATCGTCCGGCGGCGTCGCGATGGCCAGGTGCAGCAGGCATGGGGCGAGCGGGGCGGAGAGGCGGGCGGCGATCACCGGCGCCGCGTCCGGGCCGAGAGAGCGGAGGTAGTCGAGGTCGATCCTGCCGGTCGCCGAGTAGCGGTCGAGGTTGCGCTCGGCCACCCAGGCCTCGGGGCTCACGAGCCCTCCCACCAGCACGAACGCCGCCGCCGACACGAGGGCCGCCCGGGGCAGCCACCAGCCCGAGAGCCGCACGCCGGCCACGAGGACGAGCACGACCAGGAGCCCCAGCCACAGCTCGAAGGCATCGACGACCACCCGAAGCACGGTGAAGCCGTACGCCTGCTGGTAGAGGTCCATCCGGTGCAGCGCGGACGCGACGACGAGGAGCGTCAGGGCGCAGAGCGAGCCGAGGGCGATCCGCAGCACGAGCCGGTCGTGCGACGTCGCGCGCGGCGCCTTCCGGGCGGCGAGCGCCACCGTGAACACGGTGAGGAGCGTGGCCACCGTGAGCTGGCCGAAGCCCTGGTGGACGTAGTCGGCATACGTCAGACCGGTGGTGCGCTGCACGTACGCGTGGCCGCCGAAGAGGGCCGTGGCCTGCGCCACGACGAACGCGAGGAAGAGGGCGACGACGAGGCCGACCGGGACGAGCCACTCCCACGGGTGGGTGACCGGTCGGCCGCCGGGCAGCACGACGCGCTCGACGTGCGGCGGGTTGAGCGCCACGTAGGCCGCCGCGAGGAGGGCACCGCCCATGACGAACCCGACGAAGGTGCGGAAGACCAGGCCGTCCATGGCGAGGTGCGGTACGAGCGCCCCGGCCCAGGAGCCGAACACCGCGTCGCCTGACGCGAACAGGCCCCCGAAGACGACGAGGGCCACGAGCGAGACGGCTGCCGTGCGCACGACGGGCCAGAGGACGTGGATCCGGCTGGTGGCGGCGACGGTCCGCCCCAGCAGCGGCAGGCCCCGGACGGCGGCGAGCGGCCAGGAGGCCACCCCGGCCACCAGCGGGAGCAGCCGCCTGGCATCCGTCAGCGCGGTGGTGAGGAGCACGATGCCGAGCACGACCGCGAGGACGGTCAGCCACTCGGCGGCACGGAGCACCGACAGGGAGGCGAGCGAGACGCACAGGACGCCCGTCAGGGCGGTCCACCGGGAGTGAGGCCGTCGCGTCGTGCGCCACAGCACCGCTCCCCCGAGGACGAGCACGCCGAACAGCGCCAGCCCGATGTTGCGGTAGGGCAGCACGACGGCCGAGACGATGCCGACCCCCACGCAGAGCAGCAGCAGTCGGACCTGCGGCGCGAGCCCGGCCTCGGGCCAGAGGTCGCCGAAGAGCGAGTCCACGACCGGCGCCCCGGCAGTGGCGGGTGTCGGCGGGGTCGCGGTCACGAAGGGCTCCTGAGCGTGTGGCGCGTCCGGCAGGTCCGACGCGGTGGGCTGGGTCATGGAGATGGTGGTGGCCGGGTCGGGGACGTCCGCCGCCGATGGCAGTGGGCATCGTGGCAGCACGGCACGCAGGCGCGCGCCGTGCTCGCCCGGCGGCGGGGGGACGGAGACGATGGAGCCGCCGTGCAGCTCGCAGACCCAGCTGGCGATGGCGAGGCCGATGCCCGTGCCCCCACCGGCGTCGTCGCCCGAGCCGAACCGGTCGAAGATGCGCTCGGCGTTCTCGGCCGGGATGCCGCTCCCCTCGTCGGCGACCAGCAGCCACCAGCGGTCAGGCCCCTCGGGTCCCGCGCTCACGGTGACGCGTCCGCCCGGAGGGCTGTGGCGGTCGGCGTTGTCGAGCAGGTTGGCCAGCAGCTGCCGGAGACGGGCGCCGTCCGCCGTGACGTGCAGGCCGGCCGGCACGTCCACGACGTGCTCGGTGCCGCGCCGGGAGACGCCCGCCTCGGCGACCGCGGCCTCGGCGAGCTGGCGGACGTCCACGGGCGCCACCACCAGTGGTGTGCGTCCACCGTCGACCCTGCTGAGGTCGAGCAGGTCCCCGACGAGGCCGCCGAGGCGCTCAGCCTGCGCCAGAGCCGATCGCAGCACCGCGTCGTCCGGCCGCACCACCCCGTCGACCAGGTTCTCGAGCAGTGCCTGCTGCGCCGCGAGGGGGGTGCGCAGCTCGTGCGACACCGTCGCCACGAGCTGGCGACGCTGCGAGTCGGCCCCGGCGAGGTCAGCGGCCATCGTGTTGAAGGCGTGCGCGAGGATGCCGACCTCGTCGGCCGACGTGGCCGTGACGCGCCTGGAGTAGTCGCCGGTGGCCATCCCCGCCGCCGCCGCGGTCATCTCGCGCAGCGGCGAGGTCATGCCGCGCGCGAGCCACTGCGTGACCCCGAGGGCCGCCGCGACGGTCACCGGCAGGGTGAACCACCCCGGCACCCCGGCCCGGTCGCCGATGGTGGACACGAGCGCGGCCGCCACGATGCTCGTCGCGACGAGCAGCCCGAGCTTGGCCTTGATGGAGCGGACGCCGTCGAGGGGCCGTTCCGGGTTCACCGCCGTTCCTCGCCCACCGGCGCGCTGCTGATGGGCTCGGCGGCCTCCAACGCGTAGCCGACGCCGTGGACGGTCCGCACGCGGGCGGCCCCGATCTTCGCGCGCAGGGACTTGACGTGGCTGTCGAGGGTGCGCGTGCCGGTGGCGTCGGCCCACCCCCACACCTCTCGCATCAGCTCGTCGCGGGCGCGGACCGCGCCGGGCTCCGCCGCGAGCGCCAGCACCAGGTCGAACTCGAGTGGGGTCAGGTGCACCTCGCTCCCCCGGACGGCGACCCGACGGGTCCCGCGGTCGACGCTGAGGTCTCCGACGGCGAGGACCGGTGGCTGTGCAGTGGCCAGCTCGCGCGCCCGTTCGACACGGCGAAGCAGGGCCCGGATGCGGGCGACGACCTCGCGAAGGCGGAAGGGCTTCGTCACGTAGTCGTCGGCGCCGACCCCGAGCCCGACCAGCAGGTCGGTCTCGTCCGCGCGGGCGGTCAGCATGAGCACCGGGACCGGGCGGGTGGCCTGTATGCGGCGGCACACCTCGAGCCCGTCGAAGCCGGGGAGCATGACGTCGAGCACCACGAGGTCGGGCGCGTGGTCTGCGTGGGCCGTTACGGCGCTGGGGCCGTCGAACGCCTGAACGACGCGGAATCCTTCTGCCACAAGGCGATCAGTGACGGCCTGGTTGATGGTCTGGTCGTCCTCGACGACGAGCAACGTCGGCTCGCCCGCGCGCGGCGACAGTGCGGCATACCCCTGTTCCATGTCCCCGAGCCTAGGAGCGGCTCCGGGTCGGACGAGGGTGCGACGTGTGGAGATCGTGTGAAGGAGGGGGCAGACGAAGAGCAGCTGAGCCCCCTGAGTCAGCGCATGTCCGCCGGACGCGACGATGCCGGCCGCCCCGACGGGGCGACCGGCATACGTCGTGTGGTGACCCGAGGGGTCAGGACCTCACTGGCCGACGCGGAAGCGCGCGAAGGACGTCGCCGAGGCGCCGCCCTCCTCGAGCACCTTGCCGACGGTCTTCTTGGCATCCTTGGCGAAGGCCTGCTCGAGCAGGACGTTCTCCTTGAAGAAGCCGTTGACGCGACCCTCGATGATGCGGGGAAGGGCGGCCTCGGGCTTGCCCTCCTCCTTGGCGGTGGCCTCGGCGACGCGGCGCTCGTTCTCGACCGTCTCGGCCGGGACCTCGTCACGCGTCAGGACGGTGGGGCTGAAGGCCGCGATGTGCATCGCGACGTCGCGACCGACCGTCTCGTCGCCGCCCTCCAGGGCCACGAGGACACCGATCTGCGCGGGCAGGTCGGGGCTCGTCTTGTGGAGGTACGAGACGACCTTCTCGCCCTCGAGGCGGGCCACGCGGCGAACCTCGATCTTCTCGCCGATGGTGGCGTTGGCCTCGTCGAGCAGCTCCTTGACGGTCTTGCCGTCCTCGAGCGTGCTCGCGAGGAGCGAGTCCGCGTCGGTCGCGCCGGCGGCGACGGCCTGCGTGAGGACCTGGTCGGCGAGGGCGATGAACTTCTCGCCCTTGGCGACGAAGTCGGTCTCGCAGTTGACCTCGACGAGGGTTCCGACGCCGTCGGTGGCCGAGGCCGCCACGAGACCGTTGGAGGCCGAGCGGCCCTCACGCTTCGTGACGCCCTTGAGGCCCTTGACGCGCAGGATCTCGATGGCCTTGGCGCGGTCGCCGTCGGCCTCGTCGAGGGCCTTCTTGACGTCCATCATGCCGGCGCCGGTCTGCTCACGCAGCGCCTTGATGTCAGCGGCGGTGTAGTTCGCCATGCTCTGTATCGCTCTTTTCGTCAGTGGAGATTGACTGTGGTGCTCGGGCGTCGGACCGGCAGGCTCAGGCCTGCTCGGCACCGGCGGTCGCGTCAGCAGCCGGGGCCTCGACCGGAACCTCGGCGGAGGGGGCCTCTGGCGGAACCTCGACCGCGAGCTCGGCGGCGACCTCGGGGGACACCGGCTCGACGGGGGTCTCGACGGGCACCTCGGTCGTGGCGGCGGCCTCGGCGTAGAGCTCGCGCTCCCACTCGGCCAGCGGCTCCTCGGCCTGCGTGTCGGCGCCGGACTTGCCGGACGAGCGCTGCACCAGGCCGTCGGCGACGGCGTCGGCGATGACCCGGGTCAGCAGCGTGACGGAGCGGATCGCGTCGTCGTTGCCGGGGATCTTGTAGTCGACCTCGTCGGGGTCGCAGTTCGTGTCGAGGATCGCGATGACCGGCAGCCCGAGCTTGCGCGCCTCGTCGACGGCGAGGTGCTCCTTCTTGGTGTCGACGATCCAGACGGCCGAGGGGACCTTGGCCATCGTGCGGATGCCGCCGAGGGTCTTCTCGAGCTTGTCCTTCTCGCGCTTGAGGATGAGCAGCTCCTTCTTCGTGTAGCCCGAGCCGGCCACGTCGTCGAAGTTCAGCTCCTCGAGCTCCTTGAGGCGCGTGAGGCGCTTGGAGATCGTCTGGAAGTTGGTGAGCATGCCACCGAGCCAGCGGTGGTTGACGTACGGCATGCCGACGCGGGTCGCCTGCTCGGCAACCGGCTCCTGGGCCTGCTTCTTCGTGCCGACGAAGAGGATCGTGCCGCCGTGGGCGACGGTCTCCTTGACGAACTCGTAGGCGTTGTTGATGTACGTCAGCGACTGCTGCAGGTCGATGATGTAGATGCCGTTGCGCTCGGTCATGATGAAGCGCTTCATCTTGGGGTTCCAGCGACGGGTCTGGTGCCCGAAGTGGACGCCGCTCTCGAGGAGCTGGCGCATGGTGACGACGGCCATTGCCGTGTTCTCCCTTGTGTCGTTGTTGTCAGTTGTGCGTGGGCGCTGGCACCCGGCGGACACGTGGAGAACGTGACACGGCGGACGGCATACGACCTCACTCCTGGCGCCTGACGCACCCCGCCCCACCGCGAGGTGGGGACTGCCGTGGTGCGACCCGGTCCGGCGGACCAGCAGAAGACGCGCGAATTACGGCCGCGTGCGCGTGAGCACACGAGACCGGAGCCCATGTTACGGGGTGACCCGGGTCGTGGTGAAATCGCGGTGACCCGCCACAATGGCCCGCATGGCGTACTGGCAGGACACGATCCCCACCTTCGTCGTCCTCACGGTGGTGCTCTTCCTGCCCGGCTGGCTCGTCGTGCGCGCCCTCGGTGCCCGCGGGCTCGAGGCCCTGGCCGTCTCACCTGCCGTCTCGACGGGTCTCATCGCCGCCTGGGCCACCGTGGCCCAGCGCCTGGGGGTGCGTTGGGGGATGCTGCCCCTCGTCGTCGTCACCCTCCTGTCGGTCGTCGTGGCCTGGCTGGCGAGACGGCTCTTCGGACGGCACGACGCCGACCTGCATCCCGCCCGCCGTCTCCTCGGGCGCCCGCGACCAGATGCCGTCGTCGCGATCGCCATCGGTGCGGTGCTCGGGCTCGCGACGATCCTGCCGGCGATGGGCCGGCCCGACGAGCTCGTCGACTCCCCCGACGCCGTCTACCACCTGGGCCGGATCAAGACGTTCCTCGAGACCGGCAACTTCTCCATCGCCAACCCGACCTTCTACCCCAACGGCTTCCACTCGTGGGTGGCAACGGGCCTGCTGCCCGGCACCGCCGGCGTGCTCCCGGGCACCAACATCGCGACCATCGTGCTGGCCGCCGTGGCGTGGCCGGTCGGCTGCGTGGCGCTCGTCCGGCACGCGCTCGGCACCTCGCGCCTCGTGACGTATGCCGCCGGGCTGGCCTCGGCGGCGTTCATCGCCTTCCCGACGACCCTGCTCGGCTGGGGCGTGCTGTGGCCCAACCTCATGGCGACCGCCCTGACCCCCGGAGCGCTGGCGCTCATGCTCCAGGCGGCGCGCTCGGGGCGGGTCGGCCAGTGGCTGGCCTTCGCTGCCGCCATGCCGGGCCTCGCCCTCATCCAGCCCAACGCGCTCGTGGCGCTCGTCGTCTTCGCGCTCGTGTGGTTCGTCACCGCCCGGCTGCGCGCCGGGCTGCTGCACCACATCACCTGGCCCAAGGTGGCGAGGGACCTCGCGGTCGTGGCCGTGGTCGTGGCCGCCGGGCTCGTGGCCGCCCCGGCCGTCTCGGCCCAGCTCGCCTCGACGCAGTCCTACCAGTGGAAGGACAAGGTGTCGGTCTGGACGGCGCTGGTGGAGGTCGTCGGGGGCCGGGTGCTGATCTTCGACGTGCTCTGGGGCCTGCTCGTCCTTCTCGCGCTGGGGATCGGCTGGATCGTGCTGCGCGCGCGAGCCGCCCTCCCGGTCGTGGCCATGTGGCTGGCCTGCGTGGCGCTCTACGTGCTGGCGGCGTCGTCGACGATGTCGTGGACCGCCCTCGTGACCGGCTACTGGTACAACGACAAGGTGCGGCTGGCCTCGCTGGCCGCCGTGCCCGGCGTCGTGCTCGTCGCTGCCTCCGCGCCGGCCGTGCGCGACCTGCTGAGCCGCGTTCCGGCGCTCGGCCGGCGACCGCTGGTGCCCGCGGTCATCGGCGGCCTGGTCATCCCGGCCCTGACCCTCGGGCTCAACGGCGGCGCCAGGGACGACATGCTGACCGGCTTCTTCCGGCCGAACCAGCCACAGAAGGTCATCCTCAGCCAGACCGAGCAGGCGTCGCTGGGCAGGCTGGCCGCCCTCATCCCGGCCGGCCAGGGGGTGGTGGGTCGCCCCGAGAACGGCTCGCCACTCATGTGGCCGCTCTTCGGGACGAACACCCTCTACCGCTCCATCCCCATCCCGACGACCGGCGACCAGATCGTCATCGGCACGGGGTTCGACGACATGGCGCACCGGCCCGACGTGTGCGAGGCGCTGGCCCGCAACAACGTGCGGTGGGCCATCGACTCGCCGCACGTCTACTGGCTCGACAAGCCCGAACGGTCCTCCGGACTGAAGGACCTCGGGAAGGTCGGCGGCGTCGTGGCCGTGCGCACCGACGGCGAGTACACCCTCTACCGCATCATCGGCTGCGGCCTCGGCAGTGCCGTGGCCGGTGCCGTGGCCGGCGCCGGGGCGGCGGGCGCGGGGGGCTCCTGAGCGAGCCGGACGGCATACGCCCGGAGCTTTTTCGATCAGGTCAGGGCCGAGGTGTAACGCTTGCAGGGTCGCCACCGATGGAGCAGGTGGCGATCCCACCCGGACCCCTGACCGGGTGGGATCGTCCCTGTCCGCACCGTGTGGTCGACGGGGCCCGTGGCTACGCTCGGGCCATGAGCACGCCGCTGATCTCCCGGATGCAGCCCTTCGGCACCACGATCTTCGCCGAGATGTCGGCCCTCGCGCAGCGGACCGGCAGCATCAACCTGGGACAGGGCTTCCCCGACACGGACGGGCCGCGGGAGATGCTCGAGGCGGCGAAGGGCGCCATCGACGCCGGGCGCAACCAGTACCCGCCGGGCGCGGGCGTGCCCGAGCTGCTCGAGGCGGTGGCCGCGCACCAGCAGCGCTTCTACGGGCTGACGCTCGACCCTGCGTCGGAGGTCCTCGTCACGGCCGGCGCGACCGAGGCGATCGCCTCGGTCGTCCTCGCGCTGTGCGAGCCCGGTGACGAGGTCGTCACCTTCGAGCCCTACTACGACTCGTATGCCGCCACCATCGCCCTGGCCGGCGCCGCACGTCGCACGTCGGTGCTGCGGTTCCCCGACTTCGCGGTCGACGAGGCGTCCCTGCGGGCTGCCTTCTCGTCACGGACCCGGCTCGTGCTGCTCAACACCCCGCACAACCCCACGGGGAAGGTCTTCAGCCGCGCGGAGCTCGAGCTCGTCGCCGAGCTGGCGCGCGAGCACGACGCGTGGGTCGTGACGGACGAGGTCTACGAGCACCTCGTCTTCGACGGCGCGGAACACGTGCCGATGGCGACGCTGCCCGGGATGTTCGAGCGCACCATCACCATCAGCTCCGCCGGCAAGACGTTCTCCGCGACCGGGTGGAAGGTCGGCTGGCTCTCGGGGCCGGCCGCGGCCGTCGCGGCGGCGCGGACGGTGAAGCAGTTCCTGACGTACGTCGCGTCGGGGCCCTTCCAGCCGGCCGTCGCGCTGGCCCTCGGGCTGGGTGACGACGTGTACGCCGGACTGCGCGACTCGTTGCAGGCCAAGCGTGACCTGCTGTGCTCGGCGCTCACCGCCTCGGGGCTGGAGGTGGCGCGACCGGCGGGTACGTACTTCGTCGTCGCCGATGCCGCGCCGCTCGGCGCGGTGGACGGGCTGGAGTTCGCGCGCCGGCTTCCGGAGCTCGCTGGCGTCGTGGGCGTGCCCGTTTCGGTCTTCCACGACGACCAGGAGGCGGCGCGCACCCTGGTCCGGTTCGCCTTCTGCAAGCAGGACGACGTCCTCGTCGAGGCGAGCCGCCGCCTGGCCGCCGTCGGGCGGGCCAGCCTCCGGCCCGTCGAGTGACGGCGCGCCGGTCCACACCTGCCGGGCTGCCTCGGCGGTTGTCCACAGCCGCAGGGCGGCGCGCCCGGGTGGGGCGGACGGGACCGACGATGGGGACATGTCGATCGGCTCGGGACTCCTTGCGGCGGTGCTGGCTGCCGCGTCGGTGACCACGGCCGGGGTCGTCCCCGCCGGCGTCGTCTCTGCCGGCGCCCCCTCGCCCGTCACCCCCAGTGGGCGGGGGGTCGGTCCCGTGACGACGTCGGGCCGCTGGGTGTGGCCGTTGGATCCTCGCCCCGAGGTGGTGCGGCGCTTCGACCGGCCGGACCAGCCGTGGCTGCCGGGACACCGCGGCGTCGACCTCGCCGCGCCAGTCGGCCGGTCGGTGCTCGCCCCCGCCGACGGCCAGGTCACGTGGACCGGCGTGGTCGCCGGTCGGTCGGTGGTCGTGGTCTCACACGAGGGCGGGCTGCGGAGCACCTTCGAGCCGGTGGTCGCCACGGTGCCCGTGGGCACAGCCGTCAGTCGTGGACAGGGCGTCGGCGCGGTGACGGTGACGCCGGGCCACTGCGCGCCCCGAACGTGCCTCCACTGGGGGGTGCTGCGCGGGGAGACCTACCTGGACCCGCTCTCACGCGTCGGTCGAGCGCGAGTGGTCCTGCTCCCGGTCGCCTGAGCGCTGGGAGGCGGCGTCAGGCGCGCGGATGGGCCTGCTCGTAGCTGCGCCGCAGCCGGTCGACCGACACGTGGGTGTAGATCTGGGTGGTGGCGAGGCTGGCATGGCCGAGGATCTCCTGCACCATGCGCAGGTCGGCCCCGCCCTCGAGCAGGTGGGTGGCGGCGCTGTGCCTCAGGCCGTGGGGTCCCAGGTCCGGCGCGTCCGGCAGGTGGGAGAGCAGCTCGTGGACCGCCGAACGCACCTGCCGCGTATCGACGCGTCGTCCGCGCCTGCCCAGGAAGAGCGCGGGCCCGGAGTCGTCGCGCACCAGGCGAGAACGCACCGCGAGCCAGGACTCGAGCGCCCGGCGCGCGGGGGTGCCGAAGGGGACGATGCGCTCCTTGGCCCCCTTGCCCAGGACACGGACGACGTCCTGGACAACGTCCAGGTCGTCGACGTCCAGGCCGGCGAGCTCACCGACGCGGATGCCGCTGGCGTAGAGCAGCTCCAGCATCGCGCGGTCGCGGACGTGGATGGGGTCGTCATCGTCCGCGCGGGCGGCGGCCAGGTCGAGCAGCTGGGAGGCCTCCCCCTGTCGCAGCACCTCGGGCAGGTGGGCCTGCCGCTTGGGGGCGACCAGCCGCAGGGACGGGTCGGTGGCGATGCGCCCGGTGTGCTCGGCCCAGCGCAGGAAGGTGCGGGCGCTGGCCGCCCGACGGGCGATGGTGGCGCGGGCCGCGCCTCCGTCCGCCTGGGCGCCGAGCCATGACCGCAGGTCGCCGATGCGCAGGTCCCCGATCGTGTCGATGCCCTGTCCCGCCGCGAACGCGAGCAGGTGGCGGATATCGCCGAGGTAGGCCCGGCGGGTGTGTGCCGAGCGCCCGCGCTCAGCGCCCAGGTGCCTGGCGTAGGCGTGGAGCAGCTCGGCGTGCTGCTCAAGCACATCCGCCGCCACCTCCGCCGCCGCTTCACCGGCCGTCGTCACATCCGTCACTTCCGCACCATCGCAAACCGCGGCGCCCTTGGCAAGCGTGCCCGTCGTCCCAAGCCGGTGAGGGTCCGTTGCCCGAGGCCGATCCGTGCCGGTGCCGGCGCCGGTGCCGGCGCCGGTGGGATCGTCAGCCAGCGGTCGTGAGGCGGCGCTGCGGACGCTTGCGCCACGTGCCGGCGGACTCGGTGACCAGGCCGAGCCGTTCCAGCCGACCCAGTGCGGCGCGGACCACGAGCGGCGGCTGGGCCACGGCACGCACGACGGCGTCCAGCGGCAGGGCGGACCGGAACGGGACCGCCTCGAGGACGGACGCGTCGAGAGGCGGGAGCCCGTCCTCGGGGCGGACCGGCCCGCGCGCCGGCTCACAGGCATCGGCACCGAGGTCGCCGACGAGGTCGATGACCTCCTCCGTGCTTGTCACCAGCACGGCCCGGCCGTCGCGGATCTCCTGGTGACAACCCGAGGACGTCATCGAGGTGATCGGTCCGGGGACGGCCCCGACGTGGCGGCCTGCCTCGAGTGCGTGCTTGACGGTGTTGCGAGACCCCGACCTCAGGTCGGCCTCGACCACGACCGTGCCGCGCGTCATCCCGGCGATGAGCCGGTTGCGAGCCAGGAACCGCGACTTCATCGGAGCCGACCCGGGCGCCACCTCGGAGACCACGAGCCCGTCTCGGGCGATCCTGGAGATCAGAGTGGCGTGACCGGAGGGGTAGGGCCGCTCCACGCCGCCGGCGAGGACGGCCACGGTGGCCCCGTCGACCGCCAGCGCGCCACGGTGGGCACTGCCGTCGATCCCGAACGCGGCACCCGAGACCACCGTCCAGCCACGACGGGCCAGCCCCGCGGCGAGGTCTGCCGCCACCTGCTCGCCGTAGGCGGTCGCCGTGCGCGAACCGACCACGGCCACCGATCGCTCGACCGCCTCGGCGAGGTCGAGCGGGCCGCGCACCCACAGGCAGTACGGAGGGACGGGGATGCCGCCGAGCCGCTCGGGCCACTCGTCGTCTCCGGGGACCACCACCCGCGCGCCTACCTTGGCGGCGATGTCGAGGTCGCGCTCCGTGTCGAGGGCGGCGACTCTCGGCCGGAACCTCGTGAGGGTCCCGCGGCCGGAGCGGATCCTCGCCACCGCCTCGACCGCGCCCACCTCGTCGAGGAGGGTGCGCACCTCCTTGTCGCAGGGCTCCGCGAGCCGGGACAAGGTCGCACGAGCGAACCGGTCAGCGTCCACCCCGCACCTCCTCGCTGTCGTCGTCGCTGTCCTGGTCGGTGTGCTCGTCGTCGGTGTGCTCGTCGTCGATGTGCTCGTCGTCGATGTGCGCGTTGATGTCGCCGCCGTTGCCGGCGGTCCGGGTGCCGAGGAGGTGCGACCTCATGCCGCCAGCCCGGACCGGTGTCGCAGCGAGAGGGCCACGTCGACCTCGTCGCGCCCCGGACGCTGGAGCCCGGTCACGTCGGCGATCGTCCACGCGCACCGCAGCGTCCGGTCATAGCCCCGAAGACTCAGCGCTCCGCTCTCGAGCGACCGGTCGAGCGTCGCCGTGGCCGAGGTCGGCAACCGCCAGGGCCGCCCGCGCAGCACCGAGCCGGGCACGTCGGCGTTGACACCGCGGCGGCTCTCGAGGACCTCTCGCCATCGCTCCCCCTGCGCACTGCGGGCACCTGCCACCCGGGCTGCGACGGAGGCGCTGGACTCGCCGGCCGCGGAACCGGCCATGGACAGGCCGGGAGGTTGGACGTGCACCTGCAGGTCGACGCGGTCGAGCAGCGGACCGCTCAGCTTGCCGAAGTAGGACCTGCGCATCATCGGCGTGCAGGTGCAGTCGAGGCCCTTGCCCCATCCGTTGCCGCAGGGGCACGGGTTCGCTGCCAGGACGAGCTGGAAGCGCGCGGGGAACGTGACGGTCTCCTGCGCGCGAGCGATGGAGACCGAACCCCGCTCGAGCGGCGTGCGCAGCGACTGCAGCACTCCCTTGTCGAACTCGGGCGTCTCGTCGAGGAAGAGCACGCCGCGGTGGGCCTGGGTGATGGCACCCGGGCGGATGCGGCCGCTGCCCCCTCCGATGACGGCCGCCTGCGAGGCGCCGTGGTGCGGTGCCACGAACGGGGGACGCGAGATGAGCCGCACGTCCTCGCCATCCCCGAGAGCGCCCAGCACCGAGTGGATCGCCGTGACCTCCATCGACTCGGCCTCGTCGAGTGCCGGCAGCAGCCCGGGCAACCGCTCGGCGAGCATCGTCTTGCCGGCCCCGGGCGGCCCCGCGAGGAGCAGGTGGTGCCCGCCGGCAGCGGCGATCTCGAGGGCGAGCTTCGCGTCCGCCTGGCCCACGACCTCGCTGAGGTCTCGCACGGACGGCGGCTCGGGTGGCACCACGACGGGCACCGGGACCTCGTCGACGGGCCGGCCACGACCGAGCGCGTCGTAGCGGTGCACGAGCTCCATGACGTCGGCAACGGGGTGCACCTGCACCCCGGACACCAGGCGTGCCTCACCCGCGTTGGCCACCGGGACGACCACGTGCCGCACACCGGCCAGCGCTGCCGCACGGACGAGGGGCAGCACACCGGGCACCGGACGCACGGTGCCGTCGAGCCCGACCTCGCCGATGTGGACGACGTCGCGCACGACGCCGACCTGCACGAGCTCCATCGCGGCGGCGACGGCGACGAAGATGCCGAGGTCGAAGCCGGTGCCGACCTTGCGCTCCCCGGCCGGCGAGAGGTTGACGGTGACGCGCCGCTGGCTGACCGGCATCTTGGCGATCAGGGCGGCCGCTGCCTTGATGCGGTCCGACGACTGCTTCACGGCGGAGTCCCCGAGGCCGCTGATCGCGAAGCCCGGCAGGCCCGGCGTCACGTGCGCCTCCACCTCCACCACGAAGCCCAGGACCCCGCGGAGACCGACCGAGCGCGTGCGGCCCAGCCCCGTGCCCATCAGCAGACCCCGCGCAGGTGCTCGAGGCGGGCCCGGCCCGATCGGGGACGCAGGATCGACACCACGTCGATGCGCAGGGCCAGCCCACGCGCGAGCTCGTCGTGCTCGTCACGCCACAGGCCGGCCAGGCGTCGCAGGCGCCGTTGCTTCGACCAGGTCACCGCCTCGAAGGGGGCACCGTAGGCCTCGGTCGTGCGGGTCTTGACCTCGCAGACGACGAGCTCCCGGCCGTCGACGGCCACGACGTCGATCTCGCCGCGCACGCAGCGCCAGTTGCGGTCGAGGATCGTCAGGCCCTGGCCGAGCAGGTAGCGGCACGCGAGGCGTTCGCCGTAGTCGCCGAGGGCGCGGGTCGAGAGGTCCATGCGGACCACCCTCCCGGTGCGCCGCCGGCAGGGACACCCGTGAGCGCGAGGCTGTGGACGGCATACCTCCTCGGGAAGGGGGTGTGGACAACGCCCGCCTCACGGCCTCACGGCGTCAGGAGAAGTCGCCGTTCTCGGGCAGCTTGATGTCGGGCTTGGGCAGCTCCTCGACGTTGACGTCCTTGAAGGTCACGACCCGGACGTTCTTGACGAAGCGCGCCGGGCGGTAGATGTCCCAGACCCACGCGTCGGCCATCGTCACGTCGAAGAAGACCTCACCACCGTCGCTGCGCACCTTGAGGTCGACCGAGTTGGCGAGGTAGAAGCGACGCTCCGTCTCGACGACGTGGGTGAAGAGGCCGACGACGTCGCGGTACTCCTTGTAGAGCTGGAGCTCCATCTCGGTCTCGTACTTCTCGAGATCTTCCGAACTCACCTGATCGCCGTTCCTGTCTGCTCTGCCGTCATGGGCGTCGGAGCGATGGTCTCCGTCACCTCATTGAACACCTCCACCTGCTCGCCGGTGTGCACGCCGGGCAGTCGCCACGATCGGCGGTGCAGCTCGCAGGGCCCCAGGCGTGCCAGCGCGTCCATGTGCTCGGGGGCGGCGTAGCCCTTGTTGAGCGTCCAGCCGTATGCCGGGTGCTCGCCCCCCAGCGCCACCATCAGCTCGTCGCGCTCGACCTTCGCGAGCACGCTCGCCGCCGCCACCGAGGAGCACTTCAGGTCGGCCTTGATCATCGTGGTGACCGGCGGCGTGGTCGGCCCGGTCTCCTCGGCGAAGGCGAACAGCCCCACCTCGCCGGGAGCCGTCAGCCAGTCGTGGTTGCCGTCGAGGATCACGAGGTCGGGCACGACGCCGAGCGTCGCCAGCGCGCGGTTGCCGGCGAGGCGCAGGGCCGCCATGATGCCGATCGCGTCGATCTCGTCGGCCCCCGCGTGGCCCACGGCGTGGGCGACCGCCCAGCGCTGGATCCGGGGCACGAGCGCGGTACGCGCCTTCTCGGTCAGCAGCTTCGAGTCCTTGACGCCGACGGGCGCCGACCGCACGGTCTCGTCGATGACCACGACCCCCACGCTGACCGGGCCGGCGAGCGCGCCGCGCCCGACTTCATCCATCCCGGCCAGCAGGCGATGGCCGGATCGCTGCAGCGCTCGCTCGACGCGCAGCGAGGGCTTCTTCGAGGGTGGTGCCGGAGGTGCCATGGAGCCGGCGCCGATCAGCCCGCCGCGACCTTGGTCGCCGAGGCGGTCGGCCTGCCGCTCGGGGCCGGGTTGACCGCGGCCTTCTTGACCGGCGTCGAGCTCGGGGCCGGCACCTGTCCGAAGGTGCGCTCGGGCACGCCGAGCCAGGTCACGTGGTCGATCGGCCAGACGATGAACAGGGCGCGGCCCACGATCTTGTCCATGGGGACCGAGCCCGTCACTCCCGTGCCGTCGTCGTGCCAGCGGCTGTCGGAGGAGTCGGACCGGTGGTCGCCCATGACCCAGACGCGCCCGGCCGGAACGGTGATGTTGAACTTCTTGCCCTGACTCGGGTAGTCGCCCGGCTTGATGTACGGCTCGGTGATCTCGACGCCGTTGACCCTGATCTTGCCGGTGTCACCGTCTGCCTGGACGTGGTCTCCGGGCAGACCGATCACACGCTTGATGAGGTGGTTCTCGGAGTCCTCCGGCAGCAGGCCCACGAAGACCAGCGCGTCGTGGAAGGGGCCGCCCACGGTGCTGTGGGTCCCGCCGAGGTTGTTGAGCCAGGGGGTGGGCACACCGGGGTCCTCGAAGACGACCACGTCGCCGCGCTTGAGGTCGAGGGGTCCCGGGGTCAGCTTGCTGACGATGACGCGGTCGTCCTTGACGAGCGTGTTCTCCATCGAGCCGGACGGGATGTAGAAGGCCTGGAAGAGCCAGGTCTTGACGACGAACGAGAGCGCCATCGCCAGCACGATGACGATGACCAGCTCCTTGATGCCGGCCAGCAGCGCGGCACCGAAGCCGCGCGGCCGGTCGTCGTAGTCCTCGTCGTCGTCCAGGTCGTCGATGTCGTCAGGGGTACGCCCGCGAGTGGGGTCTTCGGGGCGTCCGGTGTACTGCGACATCACTCACCATTTCGTGGAACGGGGACAACTGGTCCTGAGGCGACCGGGCCGAGCCGATCCAGCGGCCAGTATCGCACCCATACCTTGCCGATGATGTCGTCCCCGGGCACCGTGCCGCCTCCCGGGTCGCCGAGGTGCGCCCGCGAGTCGGCGGACGAACCGCGGTTGTCGCCCATCACCCAGAACCGGTCGGGAGGCAGGGTCACGTCGAACGTCATGGCACTCGGGCGCTGGCCCGGGGCGACGTACGGCTCGGTCACCGCGACGCCGTTGACCTCCAGGCGTCCGTCGCTCGCGCAGCACCGCACGTGGTCGCCCGGCAACCCGACGACGCGCTTGACGTAGTCGGTGGGCTGGCCCCTGCCGGTCAGGCTCTGCACCGCCGCGGCGAGCGTCTGCAGGACGCCACGGTCGGGCGCGCTCAGGTGGAACGCGTCGGACGCGTCGAAGACGATGATGTCGCCGCGGTGCAGGTCGTGCGGTGCCGTCAGCCGGCTGACCAGGATGCGGTCCCCCACGAGCAGCGTGTCCTGCATGGAGCCGCTGGGGATCCCGAAGGGCGTCAGCAGGAAGGCGCGCACGACGACGATCGCGAGCAGGAGCACCGCGGGGCCGAGCAGCCAGCGGTTGCGGCGGGCGGCACGTCCGCGCGCACCTCCGGCGTCTGCCGCGCCACTTCCCCCGGCGGGGCCGAGGCGCGACGAAGGCGCGGCGGTCCCCGGGTCGGAGGCCGTGCCGGAGCTCTCCGGGACGGCTTGTTCGGGGTCCACCGCGCCTCGCGTGGTCAGACGGACGTCTGCGTCAGCAGGACGTCAGCTCTTGGCGCCGGCCTTGGCCGCGCCCTTGGCGGGAACGTTGTCGCGCTTCTCGCGGATCTTGGCAGCCTTGCCGCGCAGGCCGCGCAGGTAGTAGAGCTTCGCGCGGCGGACGTCACCACGGGTCACGACCTCGATCTTGTCGATGACCGGCGTGTGCACCGGGAAGGTGCGCTCGACGCCGACGCCGAAGGAGATCTTGCGGACCGTGAAGGTCTCGCCGATGCCGCCACCGTGGCGACGGATCACGACGCCCTGGAACACCTGGACGCGCGAGCGCGTGCCCTCGATGACCTTGACGTGGACCTTGAGGGTGTCACCGGCGCGGAACTCCGGGACGTCCGAGCGCAGCGACGCCGCGTTGATGTCGTCGAACGTGTGCATGATGATTCGCTTTCCTGGGTGCCACAGGCCACCTCGTCACCAGAAGATGGACGCGTCCGCCTGGCCGCGTCGAGTCACCGCTCGAGCTGGTCGAGACGCTGGTGACCCGACTCCCCCTGTGGCAGGGGCCGTCGTGTGCCGGACGCAAGGAGCAAGTCTGCCAGAGCACGACGCGTACGGGGAAATCGGCGACGGGACCACGCCGCGGTGCGGCATCTTCGACAGGGTCGTGAGCAGGGTCGTGAGCGGGGGTCGCGGGCACCGCGCGAGCGTGCCCTAGCGTGTCCACGTGAACGTCTCCCCCGGCTGGCCCGTCGTTGCCTGCCTCCTCATCCTCCTCGGGGTCACGGTCGTGGCCAACCGCGTCGGGGGGCTGGGGCTCGGCCGGCAGTCGGCGCTCGCGGGAGGACGGGCCGTCGTGCAGCTGACGCTCGTCGCACTGGTGATCACGGCCGTGGTGGGATCCCTCTGGCTCTCGTTCGTGGCGGTGCTCGCGATGTTCACGATGGCGGTGGCCACGACCTCCAGACGGGTCGGCGCCCCGCGGACCTGGCCCTGGGCCGCGGCGGCGATGGCGTGCGGCGTGGTGCCCGTCGTCGCGGTCATCCTCGCCACCGGCGCGGTCCCGCTGACCGGGATCGCGCTCATCCCGATCGCGGGCATCGTCATCGGCAACACGATGACGGTGCACACCCTCGTCGGGCGGCGTGCCTTCGCGGCCCTGCGCGAGGAGCACGGGCAGTACGAGGCGTGCCTGTCGCTCGGCCTCACCTCGGACCAGGCGGTCGACGAGATCATCGCCAGGCGGGTGCCGGAGGGCATCCTCCCGAGCCTCGACCAGGTCCGCACCTCGGGAGTGGTGACGCTGCCCGGAGCCTTCATCGGCGTCATGCTCGGCGGCGGCAGCGCGATCCAGGCGGCCACGGCCCAGGTCCTCGTGCTGTTCGCGATCATGGCGACCCAGTCGATCACCGCGGGGGTCCAGGCGCGACTCATCCGCCGCCGCAGGCTGCTGCCCGCCGACCTCGGCATGGCGCTCGTGTCCTGAGCGTCCCGAGAGGTCAGCGGCGACGCCTGGCCAGCGTGACCGTGCCGGGGACGTCCGACGGCGCGTCGACGAGACGGTAGCCGGCCTTCTTGAGCCGCTTCAGCTCGTCGGCGTCCGGTGCGCTCGTGCGCAGCACGAGCGTGCGTATGCCGTCCGGCGCCGTCGACTCCGCGTGCTCCCGGAGGCGCCGCCCGACCTCACCGCCCTGCAGGTCGGGGGCGACACAGAGGCGCTCGACGACCCAGCTGTCGCCCGTCGGCGACGAGCCCGTGGCCGACGTGCCCGACGCGCGCGTCGTGCTGACGGCGCCGACGAGCCGGCCCGCGATGCGGGCGACCCAGGTCTGCCCCGTCCCGAGGCCGGCCCGCACGTCGTCGAGGGTCTCGCGCAGCGCGGGGGTGTCAAGGGCCCCCGTCTGGACGACCTCGGTCGCCGCGCAGGCGCGCCGGAGGACGGCGAGCTCGGGGACGTCACCCGGAGTGGCTGCCGAGATCTCGAGGTCGCCGCCCTGCGGACCGGCGTGCGAGGCGTGGAGCAGGTCGGGCCGGCGCGCCGCCGTGCGGACGAGGCGCTGCTCGTGCCGCCAGTTCGCGATGGCGCCGTGGTTGCCCGAGAGCAGCACCGGGGGCACCTCGCGCCCGTTCCAGGAGCTGGGCTTGGTGTAGATCGGGTACTCGAGCAGGCCGTCCTCGTGCGACTCCTCGACGAGCGACTCGGCGTTGCCGATGACGCCGGGGACGAGCCTGCCGATGGCCTCCACCATCGCCAGCACCGCCACCTCGCCACCGTTGAGGACGTAGTCGCCGAGGCTGACCACCGAGACCTCGAGGCCGAGGTCCTCGCGAGCGTGGTCGTAGACGCGCTCGTCGATGCCCTCGTAGCGACCGCACGCGAACGCGAGCCACGGCTCCAGCGCGAGCTGCCGCGCCAGCGCCTGCGTGAACGGCCGGCCGCCGGGTCCCGGGACGACCAGGTGCGGCTTGGCCGCGGAGGGGTTGTCGAGCGCCAGGACGTGGTCGAGTGCCTCCGACCACGGCTGCGGCTTCATGACCATGCCGGCTCCCCCGCCGTAAGGGGTGTCGTCGACGGTGCGGTGGCGGTCGTGGGTGAAGTCACGCAGGTCGTGCACCCGCACGTCGAGCAGGCCGTCCTCGCGGGCCTTGCCGATGAGCGAGAGCTCGAGCGGCGCGAGGTAGTCGGGGAAGATCGAGACGACGTCGAGGCGCATCACCGGCCGCGTCGCGTCGGGGTCGGGCACGGTCACTCGGCGGCCTCGCGGTAGAGGTCGAAGAGGCCAGCCGGCGGGTCCACGACGACGTGGTCGTCGGCGACCGTCGGCACGATCCGCTTGACGAAGGGGACGTACGCCGTGACACCGTCGGTGAGCGTCACGACGAGGCGGTCCTGCGCCGGGCCGATCTCGAGGCCGCTCACCGTCCCGACCCGCTGTCCGGTGGTGTCGCGCACCTCGAGCCCGACGAGGTCCTCCTCGTAGAACGCCTCGTCCTCCGCCACGGGCGTCGACTCGGGCAGCACGAGGCGCGTGCCCCGCAGGCTCTCGGCCCCGGTGCGGTCGGGGATCTCCTCGAAGGTGAGCAGCCAGATGCCCCGGTGGACCCTCGTCGAGGCGACGGTCAGCGATGTCGGCACACCGGAGCCCGGCTCGGCCTCGGTGGCGATGACGGTGCCGACGGCGAAACGCGTCTCGGGGTCGTCGGTGTGCAGCTGGACGGTCACCTCTCCCCGCAGACCGTGGGGCTTGCCGATGCGGGCGAGGACGACGTTCATGGGCCGAATCCTCTCAGGTTTCGCAGCGGCCCGAGACCGGCGCAGGAAGGGCTGGGCAGACGCGACAGGGGCGCCCCGGAGATCCGGGACGCCCCTGTCGGTGGCGCGGTCGCGACTCGTGGTGAGTCGGGTGCGACGGAGGTCGAGCTCGGACGACGCTCAGCGCACGCGGTCGGTGTCGACGATGTCGACGCGTACGTTGTTGTTGCCCGCGAGGGCGCCGACGACGGTGCGCAGCGCGCTCGCCGTGCGGCCGGAGCGACCGATGACCCGGCCGAGGTCGTCGGGGTGGACCCGAACCTCGAGCAGCTCACCGCGGCGCAGCTCCTTGCGGCGCACGACGACGTCGTCGTCGTGCTCGACGATGCCCTTGACGAGGTGCTCGAGCGCCTCCTCGAGCATGCTCAGGCCTCGGCCTTCGCGGCCTCGTCGCCGGCGGCCTCGGCCGGGGCCTCGGTCGCGTCGTCGGTCTTCGCGTCGGCCTTCTTCGCGGCCTTCTTGCGCGGCGTCGGGCCGTCGGTGCCCGCGTCGCTCTTGCCACCGGCGGCAGCGACCGCAGCCTCGTAGAGGTCCTTCTTCGGGGTCTTCGGCTCCTTGGTCTGGAGCTTGCCCTCGTCGACGACCTTGATGAGGGCCGCGACGGCCTCGGTGGGCTGGGCGCCCTGGCTCAGCCAGTAGTGCGCGCGCTCGATGTCGATGTCGATGAGCGACGGCTGCTCGGTGGGGTGGTACTTGCCGATCTCCTCGATCGCACGGCCGTCACGCTTGGTGCGCGAGTCCATGACGACGACGCGGTAGAACGGTGCACGGATCTTGCCCATGCGCTTCAGGCGGATCTTGACAGCCACTGTGGCGGTCTCCTCAACAGGTAATGAGCACGGCGAGACCGGCTGGGCTCAGCCGGGGTGCCGACGCTCGGTGTGTAGGCGTCCGGTCCAGCCGAGAGGGGGCCGGACGGGTACAGCCGTCCATTCTGCCAGACCGGAGGGAGTGCTCCCGACACCCGGCCCGGCCGTATGCCGTCCGCTCGCCTCAGGCGAACGCCGCCCGGACCATGAGGGCGTGGCGCACGACGTCGCGCTTCGGCACGTCGAAGGCGGCGTCGAACACCGGCACGGCTGACGGGTCGAAGCCGGCCCGGGCGAGGCCCATCCGCAGCACCGGACCCGTCAGCCCGCACTCGAGCACACCCCCGACGGGTGAGGTGCGGAGCAGCTCGAAGAGGGTGTCGGGGCTCTCGACGACGGTGGAGGAGAAGAGCGGGACGCCCAGCTCGGCCGCCACGGCCGCAGCCAGGCTGGCCCCGCCGGCGAAGCCCCCGGTGCGGTGGACGACGCAGGCCGTGCGCCGGCGGGCGTGCTGGGAGTACGGCGCGGCGGGCCAGTCGCTCGCCAGCATGGTGTAGCGGTCGTGGTCGCGCCAGTCGCGCCGCCCGTCGGGGCCCGGCAGGTGCAGGAAGTCGCGGGAGAAGCCCTCGTGGACGAACCCGAGCGACCTGACCAGTCCCGCGGAACGGTGGTTGGCCGGCTGGATGTTGGCCTCCAGGCGGTGCAGGCCCATGCCGTGCGGCGGGTCGTCGAAGACGAGGCCGAGCACGAGCCGCAGGCCCTCCGCGAAGAGGCCGCGACCGGCATACGGGTCGTAGGAGTCGTAGCCGACCGTCGCGCTGCGGAAGGCGCCCTCCACGACGTTGGCGACGTTGATCCGGCCCACGAGGCCGTGCGAGCCCTCGGGGTCGAGGGCGAGCACCATGAACGTCCGGTAGGTCCGCGACTGGTTCTCCAGGACCGCCGGCAGGTTTTGCGGGTTGGGGATCGCGAAGTCGGCGAGGCGCCGCTCCGAGAGCGTGACGGCGGCGGCGTACGCGCTCATGTCGGCGGCGCAGGGTGGCCGCACCTCGACGCGCTCCCCCAGCGCGGTCAGCGGGTGCTCCGGCCCGACCGACGGCGGAAGGGCGTCAGGCGACAACGCGGCCTCGCAGGACGACCCCGACCGGGTCGGCGACGGTCGTGACGTCGCACCGCGGGTCGGACGCGTAGACGACGAGGTCGGCGTCCTCGCCCTCGGCGATGCCCGGACGCCCGAGCCACTCGCGTGCACCCCACGTCGCGGCCGAGACCACCTCGGTCGCCGTCAGGCCCGCCTTCGTCAGCTCGACCATCTCCTGGGCGACCAGACCGTGCGGGAGGCTGCCCCCGGCGTCGGTGCCGACGTAGATCGGCACGCCGGCCTCGTGCGCGGCGCCGATCGTGGCGTACCGGCGCTCGTGCAGGTCGAGCATGTGCCGGTGGTAGTCGGGGAACCTCTCCCGGGCCGGGGCCGCGAGGTCGGGGAACTGCGCGATGTTGACGAGCGTGGGAACGATGGCGATGCCCTGCGCGGCGAAGGTGTCGATGGAGTCCTCCTGCAGGCCCGTCGCGTGCTCGATGCAGTCGATGCCGGCGGCGGCGAGGTCGCGCAGGGACTGCTCGCCGAAGCAGTGCGCCGTCACGCGCACGCCCTCCTCGTGCGCCGCTGCCACCGCCGCCTTGACGGCGTCCTGCGACCAGCTCGGCGCCAGGTCGCCCACCTCCCGGTCGATCCAGTCGCCGACGAGCTTGACCCAGCCGTCGCCGCGGTGGGCCTCGAGCCGCACGTGGCGCTCGAGCTCGTCCTCCTCGACCTCGTGGGCGAAGTTGCGGATGTAGCGGCGCGTGCGGGCGATGTGGCGCCCGGCGCGGATGATCTTGGGCAGGTCCTCGCGCTCGTCGACCCAGCGCGTGTCGCCGGGCTGCCCGGCGTCGCGGATGAGCAACGTGCCGCGGTCGCGGTCGGTGATGGCCTGCTGCTCGGCCTCCTCGCGCGGCACCTCGCCGTGCGGGCCGAGGCCAACGTGGCAGTGCGCGTCCACGAGCCCCGGCAGCACCCAGCCCTCGAGCGTCTGCACGACGCTGCGGCCCGTCGGCGGGGTGAGGGAGATCCTGCCCCCGATGACCCAGAGCTCGTCGACCACCTCGTCCGCATCGATCAGCACACGACCGCGGACATGGAGCACCGGTGCACTCATGGACCAGACCCTAGCCTCCGTCGTGCGCACCACCGGGAACGACGTGCGGGCGTTCGGTGTCAGCCTCGCAGCAGCCGTGGAACTGCGAGCACGTCGACGAGCGCGGACCCCCTCAGGACCGTGATCTCCATGGAGCGCCCGATGGCCTCGTCGAGCAGGATCCGCTGCAGGGACTGTGCGTCCACCAGGGGTCGGCCGTCTGCGGCGACGATGACGTCGCCTCGTAGCAACCCGGCCTGCTCGGCCGGGCTCCCGGGCACGACCTGGGCGATGCGTAGCGCCGTGCGGCGACCGAGCCTGCCGGCGATCTCGTCGGACACGGGCACCGGTGCGGTCACCAGGCCCAGGTACGCACGGCGCACGTGGCCGTCCTCGACCAGCGTCTCGATGATGCGACGCGTCGTCGCGTTGATCGGCACCGCCAGACCGAGGCCGACGCCGGCGACCGCGGTGTTGACGCCGACGACGCGCGCCCGGGAGTCGGCGAGGGCGCCGCCCGAGTTGCCGGGGTTGAGCGCCGCGTCGGTCTGGATGACGTCCTCCACGAGCCGGGACGCGGTGCCGGAGCGGGCCGGCAGGGACCGGCCGAGGGCACTGACGACACCGGCCGTGACGCTGCCCTCGAGGCCGAGCGGGCTGCCGATCGCGACGACGACGTGCCCGACCTGCAGCCGGTCGGCGTCGCCGAAGGCCGGCGGTGGCGGGAGGCTCTCCTCCGACCTGACGACCGCGAGGTCGGAGAGCGGATCGGCGCCGACGAGGTGCACTCGGGTCGAGGTGCCGTCGGCGAAGTGCGCCATGCCCCGGTCGACGCCCTCGACGACGTGCGCGTTGGTCAGCAGGAGCCCTTCCTGCGACAGCACCACAGCAGAGCCGCCGCCCTCCGCGGTCCCACCGCGAACGGCGCGCCGGACACGAAGGCTGGCGACCACGGGGGCCAGCCGGTGCGCGACCGAGCTGACGGTGCGCGAGTAGGCGTCGAGCAGGTCCTCGTCACCGGGGCCGGGCGCCTCGGGCATCTCGAAGAGGGACATGCCTTCTCCTGGCTGTGGGTCCTTGCACACCTCGCGGTGCATCACACCGTGCAGCGACCGGCCGGCGAGCGGCATTCCCGGTGCTCGGGCAGGTTCGCCACAGGCGAACGGATGCCGCCGCGCCCGGGCGGGCACGGCGGCATACCTCGCGATGGGCTCGGCTCAGCGACCGAGGAACTTCTCGAATACGCAGCATCTAGCGCTGTACGTAACACGCCCACAAGGCGGCGCTGATGAAGCGCTGTGGAGTGCAATATCCTCGGTTAGAGAGGCACCTTCCGCCCCACGCTCTGGGGCCATGAGACACCCAAAGGAAGGGAAACCTCGATGGGCAGCCCAGCCCGAAGCATCGCAGCGTCTACAGCACTCACAATCGCGCTCGGTGGTGTCGTGTCGCGCTCGCGCTCGCGCAACCGCATCACCCAACGGTGGAGATGGTCACGCCACAGACGGCAGTCCCCGAGCAGGTCACGACCACCACCACGCCCGCGCCCTCTGCCACCACGACGACGAGCGCTCCGACTGCCACGGTTCCAGCCGTGAAGGCGCCACGGAAGGCGCTGCAGCCCGCCCCACGGCCGGCACGTAGCAGGACCGTCGCGGCCCCCGTCAAGCGCACAGCGACCGCGAACCAGGCGCCAGCTCAGCAGCTCGCACCGGACCCCGCACCCGTCGAGCCGGCACCTGTCGAGCCCGCATCGGCCGACCCAACACCGCGGCCGGTGACCACCACGGACAACGCGCTACCGGCTACGGCTCCCCCGCTGCCGAGACCGCCATCCAACACGCCGAAGCCGTACAGGCCCGGCGACACCCCCAAGTAGTAGAACGGCCCCACCCGGCGTACCCGCGCCGAGTAGGGCCTTGACCGATCACCTTCGCTAGAAAGGCATCACGACCATGAGCACTAGTGTCTCGCACCCCGTCCAGAGATACATGCAGGATCTACAGGAGCGCCGCGAGAGCGACGAGCTGCGCCCCTTCGAGTGGTGGCTCGTCTCGCCGGCTACCGAGTTCCGCACCGAGCTGGCCTTGGCGATCAGCAGGGTTGGTCAGCGCATCATGCGCCTGGGCAACCGAATCGATGACTGCGCCTACGACGGCGACGAGCACGAGGCATGGGGCAAGGGCTTCGAGATCGGACGCCAGCTCGGGCGCCCCGAGCCATCCCGCGCCGACGTAGAGCACCTGCTCACGCGCCTGGGGTTCGACACCACGGACGAGACGATGGCGAAGTTCGGCTATGCCCCTGCGTCGACTGTCGGTGGAGCCTCGTAGCCTCGCAGAGCGACCAGTCGCACAGCGCTGACCGCGGCGCCCCACGCCTTCACCAGCGGTCAGCACAGAACTCCCGCTCACCCCATGGTGGGCGGGGGCTCTGGCATTTCCGGGAGCGGGATAGGAGGCGCGTCTGGGTTGTCCAAGTCGGTGACCTGCAGTCCGGGCGAGACCGTTCGGACCGGACAGTTTGTCCAACTGCCAAGCAGCATCGACAGCGAACGCGACGCGAGATTCAGCACCTTCATGCGGCCGTCCAAGGATAGCGCTGAGGTGACCAGGCTCATCTGCTGCTCGTCCGTCAGGAAGCCGGCACCATCGCGTGCCGCCAGCTGTACGACGGCGTCGTTGAGGTCCTCGTCGGTGATCTCAAACGTCAATTCGACGCGGTATGTCCCCATGGGCGCAGTGTGTCACGCATGTGTCCCCGCGCGCCTTCGATGGTGGGCGGGACTCAGCGTCTCTCCCCTTACGGCTGTTGCTGAAGTGCCTTACGAATGGAGGAGATCTTCTGGATCATGCGTAGCCCACCCTCACTCTCGACCACTTCGAAGCCAAGGTTCTCGTAGTACGGGACAAGGCCCTCCGTCTGCGGGTCGACAGCCAGGTAGCGCCCTCCCACGAGGCCCACCGCCTGGACGACGACCTCGAACGCCGCGTACAGCAGCTTGTGGCCTTGCTTGTCCTCTTGGCCCTGAAGATGTTGTGCGATGGCCAACTTCGCCAGCAGGATGGCTGGACGTCGCTGGCCGGTCAGCGGGTTGTCAGTGACAACGGCGGGAGTCAGCGTGAAGTACCCCAGCAACTCCTTCGACTCACAGTCGAGCCACAGGTGCGTGCGATTGTTGCCCTCGCCTCCGTCTGGGAGGGCGCTGCGCATCAACCAAGTGTCGAGCGGCTCGTTCCCGCAGGTGAACGCCCCGAACTTGTAACCCTTCTGCAGCGGGACGACCTCGCGGTCGGTCAATGCGCGGGACGGTTACGCATCACGAGACGGGCCAGGCCGTCGGCGACCCGCGACTCAGACGAACGCTCAAGGCGCTCGAACTGCTTGCTGGATACGACGATGACCTCCGAGGAGGAGGCACGGCTGGAGTCCTTGCGCTGCTGTGCCACGGCGCTCCGCTTCATAACGTCCACTCCTTCGACTCTCCCACTTGCCCGCAACGATATAGCCGCACTACCAATATTTCTTGGTGACGAGTTACTAAGTTTGTCACATCCGGGCGGACCGCCCCACCCCGCCCGCCGCTCGCCGCCGAACAGACAGGGAGCTGATGCCGTCCGGCCGCACCAGGCGATGGCCGTGACATCATCCGGCCATCGTCGGCGTTGAGCCGGAGGATGCGGTGGCCCCCCTGAGTGTCGTTGGGGCCGTGCTCTGGAGGATCTGCTGCCATGCCGAGGGCGAGACCTCATACGGGATTGCATCGTGGTCGACGTGCTCGTGGTCGGCGAAGTCGGCACGAGCGTGCAGCCACGACTGCCAGGTCTGGAACGTGGCCCCACCCCAGTCGGACGGATCGAACCGCGCGAGCTCGGCTGGGCACTGCACCTCGACAGGCCGCTTCCTACGCACCGGGCTGCCACCTCGCACTCGCGGCCGCCCGCGCCCGGCTGGTCCGCTTCTTCGCCACAGCGACCGCCTTGGCGTCATCGTCGAGCAGCTTCAACTGACCGAGCAGCCGCGCCAGCGTCGCCCGCTGCGCACGAGACTCCGAGACCAGCGGATGCTCCACGAGCTGACCCATCGAGCCCTTGACCGTCAAGGGTGCCTCCTGCAGCGCCTCGTCGATCCGGGCCAGCAGATCGACAGTGCGCGCCGCATGCTCGAGCAGCAGCCGCTCGTCCGGGCGCAGCTCCATCTCGTCGGCCACCGAGTGCCACAGACCCGCCCCGCCGGCGCCCAAACCGGCGGGGAGGGCGTCATTGGGACTAGCCATCCTCGCTCCCGTCGACCTGAAAAACGGGAGCGGGGATGCATACACGGGGACAGGCTGTATACGAGCCGGTGTCCGCGTTGGTGCCTTGAGGGGTCTCCCCCAGGGTGTGCGGTGCCTCAGCCACGGCCAGCCACGGCGGGCTCGTTGACTGGGCCGCCCGCCCGGGGCACGACGGTGGCGGTTGGTGCGACGAATACGGCGGCGGCTGCTGCTCGGGTCTGTGCGACGGTGAGCAGCCGCAGCGGCTCGTGCTGGCTGAGGCGTAGCCACTTGTCGACATCGCTCTCGGAGCGTCCCCATGGTGCGGCCATGTTGGGGGCGCCGGTCGAGAACGCTGCGCCGTAGGGGCGCGGGCCGAACGGGTTGGGTGCGGGGTCGAGGCCGGCCACGTCGGTCAGGGCGATGCGGGCCGTGCTGATGTCGTCGAGGGTCTTGACGGGTCCGCGTAGTGCGGTCCATGCGGTGGTGGCGTCGTGGTTGTCGAGGGCGATGACCTCGTCGGCGGTCATGCCGGGGCGGATCCCGAGCTGTGCGGCTCGGTGCAGGGCGTCGGCTGCCTTGTTGAACCGTGGGCGCATTTGGGCGATGAGGTCGTCGGCGTTGGCGCGCACGGCGTCGGCTACAGCGGCGGCGAGGTCGAGGCCGACTCGCCACGCCGACTCTACGAGATGGTCGGTGGCCAGGCGCAGCAGCGCGTCCTCGCGGATGCGCTGCAGCAGCGCGGCCCGGTCCTCGGTGAGCAGGTTGAGGGTGACGGGCTGGGCGCCGGCCTGCTGGGCGAGTTCTCCGGTGACGGCGGACTCGAGGACACTCGTGGCGGCTGCGATCTCTGCGGGCAGGGTCACGCCGAGCCGTTCGAGCTGGCGCAGCAGTGCGACGAGCGGGCGAGGCTGCACGGTGGGTGCGGTCATGTCAGCTGACCTCCGCGAGGTCGGCGCGGCCGGCGGCCCAGTTCCGCATCCGCACGATGGCTTCCTGCAGCCCGGGGTGGTTGAAGTAGAGGTCGGGGTTGGTTGCGTCGTCCTCAAAGACGGCGAGGGCGGCGGCCTTGTCGGGGAGCGCGGCGACGTAGTGCCGTGCCGTGTAGGGCAGGCGCAGCAGGAGGGCGGGGTCGATCCCTGAGGCGGTGAAGGCGGGCAGGTCGGCGGTTCCCGAGCTGAACATCTTGGGCGGCGGCCCTGCCTTCGCCACGGAGATGGCGTAGTTCTCGGGGTTCACCTGGCGGTAGTCGTCGGCCAGCGGGTTGGCGCCCCACGGGTCAATGGTGACCCGGTGGCCGGCCCCGCTGACCAGGGAGGTTGTCTCGATGGTGGTCATTCTTCGGCCTCTCTTTGTGCGGCGTATGCGATCACTTCGGCGCGGGAGACCAGCCACGTCTTTCCGACTCGTCGGGCGGCACCGAGGCTGCCCGACGCTGCCAGCCGACGTGTCTGTCGGGGCGAACGTCCGAGCAGCCTCGATGCCTCACTCAGACCAACCTCTCCACTCTTCAAGGGTCCCAATTCGGGCACTGTGCGGACGTCCGCCTGACCGTTGGCGGCCATCGCCACGACCCTGAGAACGTCACGGAGACGCTGCAGTTGGGGCGACATGCTGATCCCGTCACGGCGCGCGACCCGTTCGGCTGCGGCCATCAGTGACAGCACCAGCGCGGCACCCTCTGGGCCGAGCAGCACCCGGTCCGCTGAGATGGCTTGGGCCAGGCCACGCCAGGGTTCTGCGGGCTGGGCGGCCTTTGGCTGGAGGCTCATTCGGCGTTCTCCGGGCGCCACTTCTTCTTCGGCCGTTGGGAGCGGGCGACGGCTTCCTCGGCGCAGGCCGCGCATCCCTTGCCGCGCCAGGTCACTGGCTCCTCGAGGTGGGCTCGGCATCGGTAGCTCGAGACCATCTCCCCGAGCGGGGCTGTCAGATAGGTGCTCATGAGCCGGTCACCGCCGGGGGCATCGGCTGGTCGCTCGGTGCGGTAGTTGGGGCGGCTGGGTCCTCAGGCGCTGCGGGCGGCTTCACTACGTCCCGGCTGTCCTCGGCGGTGGGTACTTCGACGGTCACGGGTGGGGGTGCCATCGGTGTGGCGTTCTGGGGAGGCTGCACACTCATTGGGGTGTCCTTTGGGTCAGGCGGAGGGCTGGAAGAGGGCGGCGAGCACTCGGCCGTATGCCTTGCCGGTGCCGGAGGTGACGCGGGTTTGCAGCTCGATTGAGAGGCCGTCGCCGATGGCGCCTGGTAGCGCGGCGGGTGTGCCGAATGTCGACCCGGTGAGGGCGAGGTTGGGCAGAGCGACAGTGGCGCCGAGCTGTGTCCCGTTCACGAGGAGTCGCATCTCGCCTGCCGCGGTGCTGTCGCAGATCCCTTGCACGGACACGTAAAGGCGGGGGCTGGTCTTGTACGTGGTGGCGGCCTCGATGCTCACGAATGCGGCGCCGTTGTTGTTGCTCCACGTCGGCCACGAGAGTCCGCGGAACTGAATCGGGGCCAAGGGCCACGCAGCGCCGGAACCAGCCGCGTCCTCGGCCAGTAGGGGCTTGCCGTCACTGTCCGCGAGGGCGATCCGCTGGACCGACTCGTTGACGGGGTCGCTGTCGGCGAACGTCAGCGCCTGGGTGCCGTTGATCCGCTGCAGGTACGTCCCGAACCCGTTGGTTGCGAGGCCTCCTGAATAGAGGTGCGTGCGGCCCTGCAGGTCGCCCAGCAGGAGCGACCCACCCTCGGGCGCGCTGATTCGTCCGGTGTCCTGAACCTCGAGGTTGAGGTCCAGGGCGGTCGTGTTATCGCCCACGGGGCGCATGCCGGTGTTGGTCCAGGGTGAGCGGCGGGCGAGCTCGTCGAGGCGCTGCTTGATCGCACGTATCTCACCGCTCAGGCTGGCCCACGGGTCGGGCAGTAGTGCCATTGTTCAGATCTCCTTGGTCTTGGGCTGGGGTGTGCGGTCTTGGCCGCCGAACACCCCGAATCGCTCTTTGGTCTCGTTGGCGGCGGTCCCGCATTCGGTGATGCAGGGGCATCCGTCGCACCACTGAGCGGCCTGGGCCCGCTCTTCGTGGTCCTCGGATAGCCACTCGTCACGGCCGGCGCATGGGATGCGCAGCCCCGCCTCTACGGCGTCGCGCAGGCACTGCGCGAGGCCCTCGTGGGCGCTCACTTAGCGCCCCGCCGGCAGGACGGATGCACGGCCACACCAGGGCGCAGGAGGCCGCCACAGACGGGGCATGTGGGCTGGTCCGCTGGCCCTGCCGTTTCGCGTTTCTGCACTTCAGGGGCTTGGGTGCAGGGTGGTGCAGGGTTGATGCGAACTTTCCCTATACCCCTACGCGAGAGAGGTTTACATAATCCCTTCACCACCCTGCACCTCCGGTCGGCTCGTCGTCTTCGGCGAGTAGTCCCAGACCGGTTCGGCGCATCCCCGCCTTGGTCTTCTTGGCCTCGTGCCCGAGGCGGTCGAGCTCCTTGGCGAACGCCTTCTCAGAGAGGGGCTCGGCGCCGTCCTGGAGCGCCCAGCGCTGCCATGCGCCGTAGAGGTCGCGAGTCGACGCGGACGCCACAGGGGACACGAGGCACCGCTCGGCGATGAACCGGGCCACGGCGTCGCTGTCGGCCTGATAGGCGCCCGTGGCTCGCAGCACCGAGGCCGGCTCGCGCATGCCGCCGTTGTCCTCGTAGTCGAAGAATCCGCCGATGACCCAGGACAGGACGGCGTCGGCGTGCAGGGCCAGCCGTTCGGGCAGGGCGGGGTCGCGCTGCTCGGGCGGGACGACGACGTCGAACGGGACGACCCGCACGCGGCGCCATACGGCCGGATCGTTCGCCTTGACGACGGGCAGAGCGTTGCTGACGAACAAGAACTGGTGACTCGGCTGCCACGACACGGGCTCGCGGTAGAGCCGGCGCGCGGTGAGCTCGTCGCCGCCCGTGAGGCGCTTCATGGTGGCCTCGTCGAGCTTGCGGCCCTCCTCGGTCTCGGAGCCGATGACGAGCCGTGCACCGAGGAGCGTCATCATCTCCGGGCCGCCGATGCCGCCCCGGTCGCGAACGAGCAAGATGTTGGGATCGACAACGGTGGCGTAGTCCCCCAGGGCGTTCGTCATCGCCCCGTAGGCCGTGCCCTTACCGTTGGCGCCGGTGCCGATGAGGACGGGGAACAGGTGCTCACGCACGCGGCCGTAGGCGGCCTGACCGACAACGCGCTGCAGGTAGGCGCGCTCGTCCGCGTCAGGCAGCACGGAGGCAAGGAAGGCGTCCCACACGCTGGTGTCGGCGTCGGGGCGGTACGCGCCCGTCGTGACCTTCGTCAGCCGGTCCCGCGGGTCGTGCGGGCGAAGCTGACGAGAGCGCAGGTCCAAAGTGCCGTTGGCAACGTTTAGCAGGTACGGGTCGGCATCGAGGTCGCGCACGGTCGCGGCGAACTCGACCAGGGCAGAGGCGATCCCGAGGACCCCCCCAATGCCCGCGTCGGACTCGCAGCGGGCCACGTCGGCACGTAGCTGCTTGTCCCCAACCGACTCGGCCAGGGCCTCGGACAGTACGTCGAGAACCGCTCGGCGGGAGTGGCCCTCGTCATCCTCGGCCCAGCGCTGGCCGTCGAAGTAGTGCCAGCCGATGCCGTGGACGTGCAGCAGCCGGTCCACGTGGGAGTGTGCGAGCCGGTAGGCCATGCGCACCTGCCCAGAGTGCTGCTCCCCTGAGCCGGACACGCGCCGGCCGTGCTCGTCGTACCGGTCGACGCTCGCGTAATCGGTGGCGGTCATCGCGTCATCCCCCGTACCGAGTAGCCGGCATGCTCGAGTCGGGCGGTCACGTCCGGGACGCGCTCACGTCGCAGGAACCATCCACGCTGCGCAGGAGCCCACTGTGCGGGGATCCCCTCGTCCTTGAGCCACTGCCGCAATGCGCCCTTGATGACCACATGGCGCGGGTCTGACGTGTCGATGAGGTAGGCGGCGCGCTTCACTGCTCAGCCCCCGAGTAGTCGCGGCGGATGGCCTCGAGCTCATCGTGCGTCGGGACGTTCGCCAAGGCGTGCACGATGCGAGCGGCGTTGCGCCACAGGGCGGCTGCCTCGTCGTCTGCCAGCTGACGACCGCGGTCCATGCCGGCGACATAGCCGCTGGCGTAGCCCTCGGAGAATGCGACGAACTCCGCTCCCGAGTAGGCCAGGAGCGCACGATTCGGAGCGGGTAGACTGGGCTCGGACCGGCTGCCCGCTTGGCCTTCAGGAACGCCATCGTTGCCCGCGGTGGCGTTTCGCATGTACGGCATCAGGCGGAATCACCACCGAGAGCCGTCAGTTCGGCCTCTGCTGCACGTGCGACTTCGGAAAGCTCGCGGGCCTTTCGGCGAGCTTGCGCGCTCTTCAGTGCGAGCCTCTGAAAGTGCGCCTTGCGCAGGTGCTCGGCGCGCACAGGGTCTCCGCCGGCCTGTTCGAGGAACTTGGCCTCAAGCGCTCGCCGGGCGGGGGCAGTACGCGCGGAGCGGTCCAGCGTGTTGGCCCAACTTTCGTGCGCAGCGATCTGCGCAGCTAGGCGGGATTCCGACCTCGTCATCGCGGTTTCCTTCCGGAAAACACGAACGCCGAGCAACGACTGGACCCCTCTGTCTGGGTCTCGTGTCGTGCTCGGCGGGCCTTGTCGGTTCCTGCCGTTCGCCTTTACCTGAGTGGAACCCTATGCAGGTCAGGTCCATGGGGAACCTGCCACTCAACCGCCGGCTAGCGGTCTTGCCTTCCGCACGACGTCAACATCGCTGTTGACCAGTCGTTTCGCTTGGCGCGACAGCATCTCGGTGTCGTGCCAGCCGTCGGATCGCCCGGCGATCGGAAGAGCAAAACTGGCGTTCTTAAGTTGTAGGCCCATTCTAGGGCATAGCGGTGTATGTAGGTCAAGCGCACATCGCAAAAGTCAATAGACAATCTCACATAGTGGATAACGCTAGAGTTCTCCTAGGTTGAGCCGTGCAGCTTCCTCCGCGGCCCTCTGCTCTGCCCGGGCGCGGGTGTACCTCATCAGCATGTCGGGGCGGCTCCATCCCGCCACCGACATCAGCCCGCCTTCGGAACCGCCCGCAGCGAGCCATCGGTGGGCGGCCGTGTGCCGCATCCGGTGCGGGTGGAACCCCTCGATCCCGGCGGCCAGCGCGCGGCGCTCGAGGGCGTCATACAGCCCCGCGTAGGCAAGAATGTTCTGCCTCGCGCCCAGCCAGAAGGATGGCGACGAGGCGAGCGGCAGGCGTCGCCGGGCGCGGACGTAGGCGCCGAGAGCCACCGCGGCCTGGGCACTGAACGGCGCCCGGCGGCCGCGACGCGCCTTGGACTTGTGCACCTCGATGAAGGGCGGGTCGGCGGTCCAGTGCACGTCCTCCACGTTGAGGGCGAGCACCTCCCCCGCCCGTAGTCCGGTCTCCACCATCAGCCGGATCAGCGCCTCGTCGCGCACGTCGAGGAACTGCCGCTCGCGGGAGGCGCCCTTGGGCGTCTTGCACGTGGCGAGCAGGGCGCGAATCTGCTCGTCGGTCAGCGGGTGCACGAGCTTGGTGTCCATGGCCGGCGGGCTGATGCCCTGGAATGGGTCTGTGTCGATCTCCTCGACGGATGTCAGCCACTTCGTGAACTGCTTCACCGCAGTGAGTCGACCTCTGGCCGTGGAGCCCTCGCGCCCGCGGTCGAGCAGGTCTGCCAGGAAGGCGTCCATGGTCCGACGTGTCAGTGGTTCCAAGGCCTTCGCGTCGCAGAAGCCGAGAAACTGGCCCACGTTGCGCAGGTAGACACGGATCGTCTCCCGGGACTTGCCCGACGCGCGCAGCGACACCGCCCACGAGTCCGCCAGCTCGCGCAGGTCCGCCACGGTCAACTCAATGTCTGCCATGCCGACAACCTAGCGTTTTCTCGGCTAGATGCGCTGTGCTTGTGCTAGTTTCATCCCATCAAGCACAAATCGTGCTCAGAACGTGCTCAGCTCTTACCGAGGAACTTCTCGAAGCCCTTGGGCAGGCTCGAGGGGTCGAAGCCGGCCAACGGGTCGGCGTCGTCCGCCTGGCTGCCGGTCGTCCCGGTCGCCCCGGGGGCCCCGAACGCGCTCGCGGTGGAGGCGGCACGTCCGGCTGCTGCCTTCTCGGCGGCGGCGCGCTCCTCGGCCGCGCGCTTGGCGGGGTTGCCGCTCTTGCTCTTCTTGCGCTGGGGCTGCTGCTTGCCGCGCTTGCCCGCCCCGGGGATGCCCGGCATGCCGGGGATGCCGCCGCCACCGCCGCGCGCCATGGACTTCATCATCTTCTGGGCCTGGCCGAAGCGCTCGAGCAGCTGGTTGACCTCGGTGACCGTGACACCCGAGCCCTTGGCGATGCGGGCGCGGCGCGAGCCGTTGATCTGCTTGGGGTGGGTGCGCTCGAAGGGGGTCATCGAGCGGACCATCGCCTCGACGCGGTCGAACTCGCGGTCGTCGAAGGCGTCGAGCTGCTCGCGCATCCCCTGCATGCCCGGCATCATCTTGAGCATCGACTTGAGCGAGCCCATCTTCTTGATGGCGTTCATCTGCTGGAGGAAGTCCTCGAAGGTGAAGTCCTCCTCCGCGAGGAACTTGCGAGCCATCTCGTCGGCCTGGCGCTTGTCGAACGCCTTCTCGGCCTGCTCGATGAGGGTGAGCACGTCGCCCATGTCGAGGATGCGGCTGGCCATGCGGTCGGGGTGGAAGACCTCGACGTCGGTGACCTTCTCGCCCGTGGAGGCGAACATGATCGGCTCACCGGTGATCTCGGCGACCGACAGGGCGGCGCCACCACGGGCGTCGCCGTCGAGCTTGGAGAGCACGACACCGGTGAAGGCCACGCCCTCGTGGAAGGCCTGGGCGGTCTCGACCGCGGCCTGGCCGATCATCGCGTCGAGGACGAAGAGGACCTCGTCCGGCGAGATCGCGGCGCGGATGTCGGACGCCTGCTGCATGAGGTTGGCGTCGACGGCGAGGCGGCCGGCGGTGTCGACGATGACGACGTCGTACTGCTTGGCCCGGGCCTGCTCGATGCCCATCTGCGACACGGCGACCGGGTCGCCGAAGGAGCGGGTGCCCTCGCCGGAGTCGAGGACGGCGTCGTGCCCGCCCATGTTGCCGCGCTCGGGGGCGAAGACGGGGATGCCGGCGCGCTCGCCGACGACCTCGAGCTGGGTCACGGCGTTGGGGCGCTGCAGGTCGGCCGCGACGAGCAGGGGCGTGTGGCCCTGGTCCTTGAGCCACTTGCCGAGCTTGCCGGCGAAGGTCGTCTTGCCCGAGCCCTGCAGGCCCGCCAGCATGATGACGGTCGGCGGCTGCTTGGCGAAGCGGATGGTGCGCGTCTGCCCGCCGAGGATCGCGACGAGCTCCTCCTGCACGATCTTGACGACCTGCTGGGCCGGGTTGAGCGCCTGGCTGACCTCGGCCCCGAGGGCGCGCTCGCGCACTGCGGAGGTGAACCGCTTCACGACGGGCAGCGCCACGTCGGCGTCGAGCAGGGCGAGGCGGATGTCGCGGATCGTCGAGTTGACGTCGGACTCCGTGAGCCGGCCCTTGCCGCGGAGGTTCTTGAACGTCGCGGTCAGGCGGTCAGACAGGGATGCAAACACTCGGCAAGGTTATCCGTTCCATGAGGGCACTTCCGCACTCGCGTGCCCCGAGCCCGTATGCCGGCGCGTAGGGTCGCCTGGGTGAGTGACCCGAGCACCGCCTCCCCCGCCTCGCAGCCCTATGTCGACAAGGTGGCCTGGGTCGAGGTGGTCGACCGGCGCCTGCTGGCGGCCCGCAGCGCCGGTCGCGCGCTCTTCTACCTGCCGGGCGGCAAGCGCGAGCCGGGCGAGAGCGACGTCGAGACCCTCGCGCGGGAGGTCGAGGAGGAGCTGTCCGTCTCCGTCGACCCGGCGTCGGCGGTGCACGCCGGGACGTTCGAGGCGCCCGCGGACGGTCGCCCCGACGGCCGCGTGGTCCGCCTCACCTGCTACACGGCCGACCACTCGGGTGACCTGGCGCCCTCCCACGAGATCGCGGAGACCGCCTGGCTGAGCTCCGCTGACCTCGAGCGCGTGTCGGCGGCGAACCGGCTCGTCCTCGAGCACCTGTACCAGGCCGGCCTCGTGGACTGACACCAGGCGCCGGCGACGTGCGGCGGGAGCGTCGACGGGACGCTCGACCCGTGCAGCGCACGGGCCGGGGCGGCGGCAGCCCTGCATCCCGTCACACGTCCCGGCACCGGGGCGGGACGCAGGACGCGATGGCGGTCAGTCGGCGTCGCAGGTGTCGATGATCATCGCGACGGCCTGGGCGGCCCGCGCCGGCGCGAGCTGCCCGCCACCGAACTCGGTCACGTAGAAGGTGTCCAGGGTCTGGCCGGCATACGTGGCGATGTGCGCGGAGCGCACCGACAGGGACGCGCGGGCGAGCGTGATGCCGATGTCCTGCAGCAGCCCCGGGCGGTCGGTGGCGCGCACCTCGATGACCGTGGCGGTGTCCGAGGCGCTCGTGATGACCATCGCCCGCGTCGAGTCGACCGAGCCGGAGCCGGGGCTGCGCACGGCCGCGGTCCTGCGGCGCTGCAGCCGCCCGAGGGGTGCTCGGTCGCCGGCGGCCACGCGCCTGAGGTCACGGGCGATGGCCTCGGGCAGCGGGGTCTCACCGCCCGGCGAGTCGACCCACCACTCGTTGACCGCGAGTCCGTCGAGGGTGCGCACGATGGCCGAGCGCACGACGAAGCCGTGCGCTGCGAGGAGCCCCGCGGTGTCCGCGAACAGGCCGGCGCGGTCGCGGTCGACGACGTCGAGCCGGTGCGCTCCGCCGAGCGAGGTCACGGTGACGTAGGCATCGCCGGTCGCCACCCGCTCGAGGGCGTCGGCGGACAGCGCCAGGGCGTCGGTGGGTTCCACGGCGAGGGCCCTCTCCTCCGGGGTCTGGGCGGTCAGGGCGGCTCGGCAGGTCTCGTAGAGCCGCTGCACGAGGCTGGCGCGCCAGTCGCTCCACGCCTTGGGGCCCGCTGCTGAGGCGTCTGCCTCGGTCAGCGCGCGGAGCAGGTCGAGCGTCGCGACCGAGCCGTCGACGGCTTCGGAGAGTGCCGCGATCGTCGCCGGGTCCTCGGGGTCGCGGCGCGTTGCGAGGTCGACGAGGGTCAGGTGCTGGCGGACGAGACGGACGACCGTGTGCCGGTCCGCGTCCGGGACGCCCATCCGCTGGAGCACGGTGTCGGCGAGCTGGGCGCCGGTCGCGGAGTGGTCGCGCGAGTCGGCCACCTTGCCGATGTCGTGCAGCGCCGCCGCGAGCATGAGCAGGTCGGGACGCGCGACGTCGCGCACCATCCCGCTGGCGGCGACGACGGTCTCGACGAGGTGCCGGTCGACGGTGTGCCGGTGGACGGCGTTGCGCTGGGGGCGGCTGCGCACGGCTCGCCACTCGGGGATCCACCGCTCGACGACGCCGGCCAGGTCGAGCCCCTCCCACACCGTGACGAGCCCGGGCCCGGTCGCGAGCAGATCGGCGAAGAGGTTGCGCGCCACCTCGGGCCACGGCTCGGAAAGCGCGGGCGCGTTCGCCGCGAGGTTGCTCAGGGTTGCCGGCGAAAGGGGCATGCCGCCGCGTGCGGCCACGACGGCTGCACGCAGCGGGACGACGGGGTCCGACGACAGGTCGGCCGAGGGTCCGAGGACCGCCTCCCCGTCGTGGCGGTACAGACCGTAGCCGAGCGGGGCGAGCTGCGGGCGGCGGGGGCCGACGCGCAGGGTCCGGGCGCGCTGGGACTGCACGGACCGGCGCAGGGTGCCGTCGACGGCATACGCGATGGCCCGCGCCGACGTCGAGAGCTCGGTGAGCAGGTCGTCCGCGTCGCGGTGGCCGAGGAGGGCAGCGCACGCGTCCTGGTCGTCGCGGGTGAGCCGGTCGCGCCCCCGCCCGGTCACGACGTGGATGGCGTCGCGCACGTCGAGGATGCGCTCGTACGCGTCGTCGACGTCGCCGTGCGGGCGGTCGGTCAGCCAGGCCGCCGTCAGCGCCCGCAGGACCGACATGTCGCGCAGCCCGCCGTGGGCCTCCTTGAGGTCCGGCTCGATGAGGTGGGCCAGGTCGCCTTGCCGGGCGTGGCGCTGCACCACCGACTCCTGCATCTCCCCGAGCCGCGTGCGCGCGTTGGCGCGCCAGTCGTGGGCCACGGTCGAGCGTGCCGCGTTGACGACGTCGGCGTCCCCGGCGACGTGCGTCAGGTCGAGCAGGCCGACCGCCGCGGTCAGGTCGTCCGAGGCGACCGCCCGGCAGTCGGCCACGGTGCGGACGCTGTGGTCGAGGCGTACTCCGGCGTCCCAGATCGGGTACCAGAGCTTGTCGGCGAAGGCGCCGACCTCCTTGCCCGACAGGCCCCGTGGGTGGTGCACGAGGACGAGGTCGTAGTCGCTGAGCGGCCCCCCGTCGCCACGGGCCAGGGAGCCGACGGCGGCGAGGGCGACGCCCTCGTGCCGCCGCCCCGCGCAGGCCTCGCGCCAGAGCTCCTGCAGCCAGCCGAAGCCGAACTCCGCGAGCGCCCGGCGCCGGGTCGGTCCGGCGCCGGGCGTCGCGAAGCTGCGGGTGCCGGCGAGGTCCAGACGTCTGGTGGTCACGTCCGTCATGTCAGGTCCCGCCGTCCCCTCGGTTCGGTCTCTCGGTGCTGGTGGAGAGGCGCTCGGGCCCCGCCGCCAGTGGTGCTTCACACCGGTGGTACCGGTGGGTGCTGCTGGTCGGTGCTGGTCGATGCTGGTCGGTGCTGGTCGGTGCTGCTGGTCGATGCTCCCGGCGTGGACCGCCCTCAGAGGGCGGCCACACCCCGCTCGCCGGTGCGGACCCTGACCACCTCGTCCACGGGAACCGACCAGATCTTGCCGTCACCGATGCGACCGGTCTGGGCCGCCTTGAGGATGACGTCGAGGACGTCGGAGGCGTCCACGTCGTCGACGAGCACCTCGAGGCGGACCTTCGGCACGAAGTCGACGGTGTACTCGGCACCGCGGTAGACCTCGCTGTGGCCGCGCTGGCGGCCGTAGCCGCTCGCCTCGCTGATCGTCATGCCGGCGACGCCGAAGGCCTCGAGGGCCTCCTTCACCTCGTCGAGCTGGTGCGGCTTGATGATGGCGGTGATGAGCTTCACGCGCTTGCCCCTTCCTTGGAGGACGGCTCGTCGGCGACGGCCTGTCGGGTTCGTTCGGCCACGACGCCCGAGGTGGGCAGGCTACGGCTGCCACCCGTGAACGAGCCGAGGTCGTACGCGGTCTCCGCGTGCTCCAGCAGGTCGATACCGCTGACCTCCTCCTCCTCGGAGATGGTGAAGCCCATGGTCTTGTGCAGGACCCAGCCGATGGCGAAGGTCACCACGAAGGAGTAGGCGAGCACCGCGAAGGCCCCCAGGGTCTGGGCCCCGAGCTGTCCGAAGCCGCCGCCGAAGAGGAGACCGTCGTTCATCGTGAGGCCGGCCGTGCCGGTCGGGCTGTTGGTGGCGTCGGCGAGGAAGCCGATGAGCAGGGTGCCGATGAGGCCACCGACGAGGTGCACGCCGACCACGTCGAGGCTGTCATCGAAGCCGAAGCGGAACTTGAGGCCGACCGCGAGGGCACAGCCCACACCGGCCGCGAGACCGACGACGAGAGCACCCCACGGGGAGACGGTGGCGCAGGCGGGGGTGATGGCCACGAGGCCGGCGACGACACCGGAGGCCGCACCGAGCGAGGTGGCGTGGCCGTCGCGGATCTTCTCCGTGATGAGCCAGCCGAGCATGGCGGTGCAGGTGGCGCCGAGGGTGTTGACCCAGACGCCGGCGGCCAGCGTGCCTGCGCTCAGGGCCGAGCCGGCGTTGAAGCCGAACCAGCCGAACCACAGGATGCCGGCACCGATCATGACCAGGGTCAGGTTGTGCGGACGCATCGGCTCCTTGGGCCACCCGACCCGCTTCCGGAGCAGGATCGCGAGGGCGAGGCCCGCGACACCGGCGTTGATGTGGATGGCCGTGCCGCCCGCGAAGTCGTAGGCGCCGGCGCCACCGAGGAAGAGTCCCTCGGCCTTGTTGGCGATCCAGCCGCCCGTCTCGGCCGCGAAGCCGCTGAAGGCGAAGACCCAGTGGGCCGCGGGGAAGTAGACGAGCGTCGCCCAGATCACCGTGAAGACGGTCCACGTGACGAACTTGGCCCGGTCGGCGATCGCGCCCGAGACGAGGGCCACGGCGATGATCGCGAAGACGACCTGGAAGGCGACGAAGGCGCCACCGGGGATGCCCCCTGCCGCCGGCGTGCCGGCTGCCGCGTCAGCGGGGACGTAGCCGTAGATGGCATCGAGCACGCCCTTGAGCCCGAAGTGTTCGAAGGGGTTGCCGAGGAGACCACCGCCGAGGTCGTTGCCGAACGTCTCGCTGTAGCCCCAGAGGATCCACACCGTGCCGACCGTGCCCATGGTGATGAACGACATCATCATCATGTTGAGGACGCTCTTGGTGCGGACCATGCCGCCGTAGAAGAGGGCGAGACCAGGGGTCATGAACAGCACCAGGGCGGCTGCTGCGAGGACCCACGCGGTGTTCCCGCTGTCGGTGAACGGCGTGTCTGCCGTCACGAAGGTAAGTGCGCTCATGGCCGAAACGATGGACGGGCCGAATTTCAGCGGGCCTCGTCCTGTGTTACGACCGTGTCAACTCCACCGTGGCGGTGTTAGCAGACGGTTTCGTCCACCGGGACCGTCCGGATGGTGGACGGGCTCCGGACACACCGGAGCCGCCCGGCCCGGCCGGCTCATCCGGGCGCGGCTCGTCCGAGCGGCTCGCGTGCGGCTCAGTTGACGATGGCGTCGACGAAGGCCTCGGGGTCGAAGGGGGCGAGGTCGTCGGGCCCCTCGCCGAGGCCGACGAGCTTGACCGGGACGCCGAGCTGGCGCTGGACGGCCACGACGATGCCGCCCTTGGCGGTGCCGTCGAGCTTGGTCAGCACGATGCCGGTGACGTCCACGGCCTCGGAGAAGACCTTGGCCTGTTGGAGACCGTTCTGGCCGGTGGTCGCGTCGAGGACGAGGAGCACCTCGTCGATCTCGCTCTGCTTCTCGATGACGCGCTTGACCTTGCCGAGCTCGTCCATGAGGCCGACCTTGTTGTGCAGGCGGCCGGCCGTGTCGATGATGACGACGTCGACCTCCTCCTCGATGCCGGCTTTCACGGCATCGAAGGCCACGGCGGCGGGGTCGGCGCCGTCCTTGTCCGAACGCACGGTGGGCACGCCGACACGGGCACCCCAGGTCTCGAGCTGGTCGGCGGCGGCGGCGCGGAAGGTGTCCGCCGCACCGAGGAGCACCTCGCGGTCCTCGGCGACGAGGACGCGGGCGAGCTTGCCGACGGTGGTCGTCTTGCCGGTGCCGTTGACGCCGACGACCAGGATGACGGCGGGGCGGTCGCCCACACGGGTGCTCGTGATGCGGCGGTCCATGTCTGGCTGGACGAGGGAGAGCAGGTCCTCGCGGAGCCAGCCGCGGACGGTGGCCTCGTCGGTGGCGCCGTCGACCTTGACACGGGTGCGCAGCGACTCGACGAGCTCCATGCTCGCCTCGACGCCGAGGTCGGAGGAGATGAGGGTGTCCTCGACCTCCTCCCAGGTCTCCTCGTCGAGCTTCCCGCGCGAGAGCAGGGCGAGCAGGCCCTGTCCGATGGAGGAGTTGGAGCGTGCGAGGCGGGCGCGCAGGCGCTGGAGGCGGCCGCGGGCGGAGGCGGGACGCTCGACCGTCGGCTGCGGCGGTGCGGGCGCGACCTCCGGCTCTGGCTCGACCTCGACGGTGGCCGGGGCACCGGGGTGCTCCGGCGGGGCCACGGTGTCGGCGGTGCCGGTGGTGTCGCCGGGTGGCTGACGATCGAGGTCCTCGGTGGGCAGCCCTGGCCGCGCGGGCGCGGCCTCCCGCTCGAGCGTGCCACGCCGCCCGGCGATCAGGCTCACGCCGTAGGCGATCGCTCCGAGCAGGACGATGACGCCGACGATGACGTAGATCAAGACTGTGTCCACGTCAGCCATCCAACCACGGCCGGCGACGGTGCCGACCGCGCGCTGTCGCCGCTCGGACGGCCCTCCCACCGGCCGCCACGCGCCTTCTGCCGGCGGCCACGTGGGGTCGTACGTCTGCGGTCCACCACAGCGCGGCGACCGCCAGCAGAGGGACATAGGTGATGAGGTAGCGGGACCGGCCCTGGAAGAGCAGGGTGAAGGCGGCCACGCCGACGAGGGTCACGAGCAGGAGCAGCGACTCGGCCGTCACCCGTCCACGCAGCCATCCCACCGCGGCGAGAGCGAGGACCAGCCACCAGAGGGCCTGGGTGAGTGCCACCCTCGGACCGAAGAGCTGCCCACTCGGAGAGTTCCACGATTGGACCGTCTCGAAGGGCTGACCATGGTGCACCGGTCGGCGCGACAGGTCGCTGCCCTCGCCGTACGCCCAGAGCATGCCGTCTCCCCAGTTGAAGTCGAGCTTGTTGACCTCGAACGCGAGCGTGCCGAGCACCCCGCGACGCTTGAGCTCGGCACTGATCATGTGCTTGGAGATGCGGTCCTGGACCGGGGTCGGCTTGCCGAACGTCGCGCTGTTGGTCGGTCGGTCGTAGCCGCCGAAGATGCGGTTGTGGTTCGGTCCGACCTGGACCCGGATCCCACTGGCGACGTAGTGCCAGACCGAGGCGCTCACACCGTGGGTGGTGGCAGGTGGCTCGGCCCAGCGCGCCACCAGGGGGCCGCTCATGAGCATGCCGATGGCGACGCCAGCAGCCAGGCAGCCGACGCGCACCGTGCAGGCGATCCACGTCCTGCGGTCGCGATCACCAAGAGCCACGGCCACGAACCACAGGGTCGCCGCGACGATCACCACGAGAGGGGTCGTCTTGAGGGCGACACCGATCGCCAGGATGCCTCCGGCGGCAAGCGCCCATGCCCCTGTCGTGCGTCGATTGCGCGCCCGGTGAGCGCGGATCACGCAGTAGATCGCCCAGACAGGCGTCCACATGGAGGGCACGTCGGTGTAGGGCACGGCCATCCACGGGCTCAGCCCCACGAGGAGGGTCACGAGCACCATGGCCGCGAGCGCGGTGGTGTGGTCTCCCATCAGAAGGCAGAGCCGGTACACCCCCGCGAGGGTCACGGCGAGGAAGACGACCTGGAAGGCGAGGAAGACGGTGCCGTAGTCCAGGCCGGTCGCCTCGGCCAAGCGGTGGGCCTGGCGCGCCAGCATGAGCAGGAGGTCGTTGTTGGGATATCGCGAGAGGTACGCGATCTCGTACGCGGAGACCTGCTCGGGCGCTCTTGCCACGAGGTTCTGGATGAGTTTCGAGTCCCAGGTGGTGACGTAGTAGGTGGCGTAGCCCACAAACGCCGAGAGCGCCGTGCACGCCACCCCGACCGGTAGGGCCAGGCGGCGCGCCAAGCGGTCGGACGGCAGGCCGCCTCGGCGCAGCAGGACCCAGGTCGCCACGGCCAGCACCGCGAAGCTCGCGAGCGCAGCCGGCCGGGAGTACGGGATGGCCGTGAACCGTGGAGCCACCATCGTCATCGTGAGCAGGCCGAGGGCCAGCAGCCCGCCCAGACGGCTGACTCGGATCCAGCTTCTCGCGGGTCGTGGATCTCCGCTGACGTTCATTGCACCCCTGCGTCAACTCGTCTTCGCTTATGTGCCGAAGCATAGACAAAGGTGTCTGACGCAGAGCAATCGGACGCACCTGCGGCCACCGGGCCGGGGAAGCGAGGCGCTCAGGGCAGCCGGGCGGTGACGCGACGGTGGAGGGTGCCCGCACGGCGACGTGCCGAGCGTGCGACCCCTTCCCCCTTGGCGGTGAGCAGGTCTCGGCCGCCGCGGTGCGCGGGCACCGCCACGACGCCGACGACCGCGACACCGAGCACGGTGACGACGAGCATCGAGATGACAAGGAAGACCATGGGAGAAGAGTGACTGATGTGACTGGTGTGACGCAAACAACCGCGGATGAAGATTCGGCAACGGCTACATGGCCGTCCGTCGGGCACCCGGCGACGTCCGGCAGACGAACCGGAGAGGTCGTATGCCGTGTGCTCAGGCGGAGCGGTCCGCGACGTCGCGGATGCGCTGGGACACGACCGTCGTGACCCCGTCGCCACGCATGCTGACGCCATAGAGCGCGTCCGCGATCTCCATCGTCTTCTTCTGGTGCGTGATGACGATGAGCTGCGAGCTGTCGCGCAGCTCCTCGAAGAGCGTGATCAGCCGGCCGAGGTTGGCGTCATCGAGCGCCGCCTCGACCTCGTCCATGATGTAGAACGGCGAGGGCCGGGCCTTGAAGATCGCGACGAGAAGCGCCACGGCCACCAGTGAGCGCTCGCCACCGGAGAGCAACGACAGTCGCTTGATCTTCTTGCCGGGCGGACGGGCCTCGACCTCGAGGCCGGTGGTCAGCATGTTGGACGGGTCGGTGAGCACCAGGCGCCCCTCGCCGCCCGGGAAGAGGCGCTGGAAGACGCGCTCGAACTGCACGGCGGTGTCCTCGAACGCCTCGGCGAAGACCCGCTGGACGCGCTCGTCGACCTCCTTGACGATGTCGAGCAGGTCGCGCTTGCTGTTCTTGAGGTCCTCCAGCTGCTCGGTGAGGAACTTGTGCCGCTCCTCGAGGGCACTGAACTCCTCGAGGGCGAGCGGGTTGATCCGGCCCAACGCGCTCAGCTTGCGCTCGGCCTGGCGCAGCCGCTTCTCCTGCGCCTCGCGCACGAAGGGGACCGGCTCGGGCTGGGCCCGGTCCGGGTCGGCGTCGGGGTCGGGCACGGCGGGGACCGGTTGGTGCGGCCCGTACTCCTCGACGAGGTCGGCCGGCGCGATGCCGAGCTCCTCGACCGCCCTGGTCTCGAGCTGCTCGATGCGCAGGCGCTGCTGGGTGCGGGCCACCTCGTCGCGGTGCACGGTGTCGGTCAGCTCGCGCAGCTCGGCCTGCAGGGTCGCGACGTCGCGTCGCACGACAGCGAGCTCGGCGTCGCGCTCGGTGCGCTCGGCCTCCCCCGCGGCCCGAGCCCGTCCGGCCTGGTCGGCCGACTCGGCGAGCAAGTCGTGAGCCCACGCGGCGGCGGTCCGCACCGCCTCGGCCACGGCGGCCTCCCGGCGGCGGCGCGCGCGCTTCTCGGCGAGACGCTGGCGACTCTCCTCCTCGTGACGGGCCCCGCGCTCGAGGGCGTCGGCGCGGTCCTTGAGGGCGCGGGCGCGTTCCTCGCGGGTGCGCAGCCCGAGGCGCAGGTCGGTCTCGGCGGCGCGGGCCTCGCGGGCCAGGGCCTCGAGGCGGTCGCGCTCCTCGGTGGACGGCTCCTCGGCGAAGTCGCCCTCGCCGCTCGCGGCCTCCAGCCGCTCGAGCAGCGCGGCGTGCTCGGCCCGGTCGGTCTCGAGCGCCCCGGCGGCGTCGGCGACGGCCTTCTCGGTGCGCTCGACCTCCGCCCGCGCCGCCCGCAGGGTCTGGCCGAGCGAGCCGAGCTTCTCGGCGATGGCCGCCATCCGGGCGTCGCTCTCGTTGAGCCGTTCGAGGGCTGCCTCCACGGAGTCGGAGAGCTCTGCGCGGGCGGCTTCGGCCCCTGCGACGCGGAAGCGCGCCTCCTCCCCCTCACGGGTGGCCCGCGCCATGGCGTCCTGCGCGTCGTCGAGGGCCGCCTGCAGCTCGAGCAGGCTCGGCGCGGTGGTGCTGCCACCGCGGACGGTGCCGGGGGCGTAGACGTCGCCACCGCGCGTCACCGCGGTCACCCCCGCATGGGCGCGCAGCAGCGCCTTGGCCTGCTGCACATCCGCGACGAGCGCGACCCGGTCGAGCACCTGGTCGACCGCCGGGCGCACGCTCTCGGGGCACGAGACGACGTCGCGGGCCCACCGGGCTCCGTCGTCGAGCACCGGCCAGGCTGCAGGGTCCACGGACGTGGCCGACTCGGCCACGAGCAGGCTGGCGCGCCCGTGGTCACCGTCGCGCAGGGCGTCCAGTGCCGCGGCCGCAGCATCGAGCGATCCGACGGCCAGCGCCTCGGCGGCCGACCCGAGGGCGGCGGCGACGGCGTTCTCGAGGCCCGGCTCGACGGTAACGAGCGAGGCCACCGAGCCGAGGATCTCGTGGCCCTCGTCGGCGGCGGCGAGCAGGGCCGCAGCCCCGTCCTTGCGGCTCAGGCTGAGCCCGAGCGCCTCCACGCGGGCTGCTGCGGTGGTGCGGGCCCGCTCGGCGGTGGCTTCCGCCTCCTTCCAGCGCGCCAGCTCCGCCTCGGCCGCCTCGAGCCGCGCCGCCGCCTCCTCGTAGGCGGTGTCGAGGCCCTCCTCGCCCTCCTCGTCCTGGGCGACGCTCGCCTCCAGTCGGGAGAACTCGCGCTCGGCCTCGGCGGCGCGTGCCTGCGCCGCCTCGATGGTGCTGCGCAGGCGTCCGACCTCGGCCTCGCGGGCCTCGATGCGCGAGGCCCGGGCGCCGACCTGGCCGCCCAGCTTGGCCAGGCCCTCACGACGGTCGGCCGCGGCCCGCACCTCCCGCTGCAGGCGTGAGATCTCCTCCGCGTGGCTGCGTTCGGCATCGGTGCGAGACAGCACCGCCTCCTCGAGGGCGGCCTTGGCCTCGGCGATCTCCTCGAGGAGGAACGCCTCCTGCTCGCGCACCTCTGCAGCCTGCGCACGCAGCTGCTCCGGGTCGCGGCCCTGGCCGGGGGCCTCGGGCTCGTCGTCCTCGCTGAGCAGGCGTACGCGCTCGGCGGCGAGCGAGCGCGTGGAGGCCATGCGCTCCACGAGTCGGCCGAGCGAGACGTACTCGTCCTGCGCCCGGGTCAGCGCCGGGCGGGCCGCCTCGGCGGCTGCCTCGAGGGCCGCGAGCCGCTCGGCCAGCCCCGCGATCGACTCCTCGACCTCGGCGCGCCTCTCGATGAGGGCCGACTCGTCGGCGACCTCCTGCTCGAGGGTCGACGTCAGCTGCACGAGGTCGTCCGCGAGCAGCCGCAGGCGCGCGTCGCGGGCATCGGTCTGGATGACGGCGGCCTTGCGCGCCGTCTCCGCCTGGCGCCCCAGTGGCCCGAGCTGGCGGCGGATCTCGCCGGTGAGGTCCTGCACCCGGGTGAGGTTGGCCTCCATCGTGTCGAGCTTGCGCAGTGCGCGCTCCTTGCGCTTGCGGTGCTTGAGGACGCCGGCCGCCTCCTCGATGAAGCCGCGACGCTCCTCGGGCGTGGCCCGCAGCACCGTGTCGAGCTGGCCCTGGCCGACGATGACGTGCATCTCGCGGCCGATGCCGCTGTCCGAGAGCAGCTCCTGCACGTCGAGCAGGCGGCACGGGGTGCCGTTGATCGCGTACTCCGAGCCGCCATTGCGGAACATCGTGCGCGCGATCGTCACCTCGGTGTAGTCGATCGGCAGCGCGCCGTCGGTGTTGTCGATGGTGAGGGCCACCTCGGCGCGGCCCAGCGGCGCGCGACCCGCCGTGCCGGCGAAGATGACGTCCTCCATCTTGCCGCCACGCAGCGACTTCGCGCCCTGCTCGCCCATCACCCAGGCGAGGGCGTCGACGACGTTGCTCTTGCCCGAGCCGTTGGGTCCCACGATGCAGGTGATGCCCGGCTCGAGGCGCATGTGGGTCGCGGAGGCGAAGGACTTGAAGCCCTTCAGCGTGAGGCTCTTGACGTACACGACCCGAGAAATCCTTTGTCCAGCCTGCGGCGATCCCGGTCAGCGTACTAGCAGGGAGGCCGCGCCTCGTGGAGGCGAGCGTCCGCACCCGACGCGCGCGGACGGCATACCGTGGACGGGTGGAAGACGACGCGCGGCCGGGGACCGCCGCCCAGCACGAGCACCGCGTCACCTCGCTCGAGCGGCTACTCGAGGTCTACCCCACTCCGCCGGCACCGAACTCGCTGCTCGCCAAGGAGTCGCGGGTGCTCACGCGCAGCCACCGGCGGATCATCGAGGCCGCCCCGTTCGTCGTGGTCGCCACGGTGGGTGACGGAGGCCTGGACCAGTCGCCACGCGGCGACCGCCCGGGCTTCGTCGTGGTCCGGGACGAGCGCACCCTCGTGATCCCCGACCGGCGCGGCAACAACCGCCTCGACACGCTGCGCAACCTCGTCGCCGACCCCCGGGTCGGCCTCCTCTTCCTCGTGCCCGGGCTCGGTGAGGAGCTGCGGGTGCGGGGCACGGCCATCGTCTCGACCGACCCCGATGAGCTGGGACGCCACGAGGTCGGGGGCACCCGCCCGGCGTCCGTCCTCGTCATCACCGTCGAGCGCGTCTACTTCCAGTGCGCCCGCGCGGTCAAGCGCAGCCGGCTCTGGGACCCTGGCTCCCGCGTCGAACCCCGGACCCTGCCCACCGCGGGAGACATGACCCGAGAGGCCGGAGGGTTCGCCACCGATGCCGAGGCGGCCGCGTACGACGCAGCGCTCGACGAGCGCCAGGACGCCACGCTCTACTGAGCTCCTGGCGCACCGGTCGTCCGTGGCGTCTACGAGCTGCCGTTGGCGATGCGCTCGTGGTGGTGGATCACCTCCGCGATGATGAAGTTCAGGAACGCCTCGGCGAAGACGGGGTCGAGTCCCGCGCTGTCGGCGAGCGCCCGCAGCCGGGCGATCTGCTGCTCCTCGCGCCGTGGGTCGGCCGGGGGAAGGTGCTGCTCGGCCTTGAGGCGACCCACCTGCTGCGTGCACTTGAAGCGCTCGGCGAGCAGGTGCACGAGCGCGGCGTCGATGTTGTCGATGCTGCTGCGCAGCCGGGCCAGCTCTGCAGGCACCTCGGGCACGTCGCTCACCGGATCGTCGCTCACCGGGTCAGAGTAGGGCGCTCAGCGTTCGACGAAGCCGCTGGTTCCGTCCTTCGGAACGCCCGGCTGCACGACGACGCTCTCGACGCGTCCTGGTCGCCGGGTCGTGGAGGGCGACTCTCGCAGCAGGGCCTCGAGCGCGGCCACGGCGTCCGCGCTGCCCTGCGCCACCACCTCGACCCGGCCGTCGGAGGTGTTGCGCGCGTGCCCGACGAGCCCGAGCTCGAGCGCCCGGGCGCGGGTCCACCAACGGAAGCCGACGCCCTGCACCGATCCCCGGACGAACATGGTCGCACGCACGGCCCGTCCGTTCGCGGGCTCGCTCACCGGCCCACTCCGGAGCCGTGCGCGCCGTGCTTCGCCGCCTGGTCCATCCCCACACGGTATGCCGCGTGGCGCCGCAAGACCGTCACCGACCGTAACTATGCTCGCCGCAGGCAGAGCGGTGACTCCACGCACCGAGGCCACGGAAGGAGCGACGTGTCGACGTCGGCGATTTCACGGGCGGCTGGCACGGGTCAGACCGCCGACACGGCCACGGGGGCCAGTCCCCGATCCGGGCGCGCGCGAGGGGGTTCGCCCGGCTCCCCCGGGCGGCCCGGGCGCATCGAGGGACTCGACGGCCTGCGGGCCCTCGCCATCGTCGCGGTCCTCGTCTACCACCTCAACGCCTCGTGGCTCCCCGGCGGCTTCCTCGGCGTCGACGTGTTCTTCGTCGTGTCGGGCTTCCTCATCACGACCCTGCTCGTGCGCGAGCACGAGAGCACGGGACGTGTCCGGCTCTCGCAGTTCTGGCTCCGCCGGGCCCGCAGGCTGCTGCCGGCCCTCGTGCTGTGTGTCGTCACCAGCGTGCTCATCGCCCGGGCCGTCAGCCAGGACCTGCTCGTCGACATCGGCCGCGAGATCCTCGGCGCGCTCACCTTCTCGACCAACTGGGTCGAGATCACCGCCGGCACGAGCTACTTCGACCAGACCGCGCCGCAGCTCTTCATGAACTTCTGGTCCCTCGCGGTCGAGGAGCAGTTCTACCTCGTGTGGCCGCTGCTGACGCTGGCCCTGCTAGCCGTGTCGAGCCGGGTGCGAGTCGGTGCGGCCGTCGCGGTGGGGCTGGCCTCGTCGCTGCTGATGGCGGCGTTCTTCTCCCCCGGCAGCGACGGCACGCGCGTCTACTACGGCACGGACACGCACGTCATGGGCCTGATGGCGGGGGCGGCCCTCGCCTTCGCGTGGGCCAGCCCGCGGCTGGCGCCCCGGGTCGCCCCCTCCCGATGGGGACGGCTCGGGCCGTATGCCGTCCCGCTGGCCCTCCTGGTCCTCCTGGCCGAGATGGCCCTCCTCGACGAGCAGTCGGCCTGGACCTTCCGAGGCGGCATCCTCCTGGCCTCGGTGGCCACCGCCGTGCTCGTCATGGGCGTGGTCGAGCGGCGCCCGGGCGGGCCGGGGCTGGTCACGCGCGCCATGCGCCACCCGGCGGCCGGCTGGGTGGGTGCCCGCTCGTACTCCATCTACCTCTGGCACTGGCCGGTCATCCTGCTGGTCGCCCTCGACAACCCGTCGGCTCCCGGCACCGTCTCGCACCTGCTGACCCGGCTGTGGTGCGTGCTCGTGACCATCGCCCTCGCCGACCTGACCTTCCGCTTCGTCGAGACACCGTTCCGCACCCTCGGCTTCCGCGGCGTCGCGGTCGCCCTCCGCCGTGGCGTCTCCCGGCTGACCCTGCGCGGCCGGCGCGTCGTGGCCGTCGTCGTCGCCGTCCTCGCGCTCGCGACCGGCGTCATCGTGCTCACGGCGCCCGACCAGAGCCAGACGGCTCAGATGCTCGCCGAGAACGAGGCGGCCGCAGACCCGCAGGCGCCCCCCTCGGGCGCCCCCTCCACCGCCTCGTCCGGCGTGCCGAGCATGCCTTCCACGCCGGGCGCGACGGCGCCGTCAGCCTCGGGCACCCCGAGCGGTCCCTCAGCCACGAAGGCGTCGTTCGCCATGCCGAGCGGACCCGAGATCGACGCCTACGGCGACTCCATCATGGTCGGCAGCCTGCAGGCGCTGCGCTACTACTTCCCGGGCATCCGCATCGACGCCAAGTCCAACCGCCGGTGGTCCGACGGGCTCGCGCAGGTGAGGGCGCGCGGCTCGGACAACCGGCGCGCGGTCGTCCTGGCGTTCGGCACCAACGCCGGCGTCGACGAGGACGCCGTCAAGCAGGTCCTCGACACCCTGGGCCCCAAGCGCATGGTGGTCCTCGTCAACATCATGGCTCCCTTCTCCCGCGTCGACTCCGACAACGCGACGCTCGAGCTCGTGGCCCGCGGCCGGTCCAACGTCGTGGTCGCCGACTGGGCCGACGCGATCCGGGCCCACCCCGAGCAGGTGCAGTCCGACCGGATCCACCCGACGATCACGGGCGCGCACCTGTTCTCCAAGACGGTGCGGCAGGCCCTGGCCGACCTCTCCGAGCGCCACACCGGCAAGAAGGTCGTGCTCAGGGAGCTCCCGATCCCCTGAGGCCGCTGCCCGACCGGGGAGGGCCACAGGTGGATGCGGCGTCGGCGTTCAGACCGCCACGACGGGATCGCCGGCGCGGATGGTGGCGCCGGGCGCCAGCGGCAGCACCGGGGTGAGCCTGATGCCGAACCACGTCGCCCCGTCCCACTTCCGGTGGCGGGCCAGCGTGCGGATCGGCTCCTTGCGGGTGCGCAGGTCGTTCCGGTCGATCGTCGTCATGACGCAGCGGTCGCACACCATGGTGCGGCGGAAGGGCACGTCGCCGATGCGCACCGAGGACCACGAGTCCTCGGCGAACGCCTCGCCTCCCGCCACGACCACGTTGGGCCGGAACCGGTCGTGCTCGACGGGGTCACCCGGCTCCTCCCCACGCTCGGCAGCCGTCTCGAGCAGCCAGTCACCCAGCCGGCGCAGCGACGCCTCCGACGTCACGTGCAGCGGCGCGGCGTCCGAGAGCGAGTTGCGGTCTCCCGTCCGCCCGCCCATCTCGGGCCGGATGGGCCGGACGGTGTCGTCGTCCTGCCACACCAGCCGCAGGGGTCGACCGACCCGCGCGGACAGCCAGGCGTTCGCGTCGGAGCCGGCCGGCCTCGCCTCGTCCTGGCCGGAGAAGCGGACCGGCACGGGGGTGGCACGCGACGGCACCTCCACCGTCAGGGGCTCCGCACCGGGCCCCGTCAGCCGGATCGCGCCTTCCGGCAGCGGCTCGGCCCGCAGGCCGAGCAGCCCGTGCTCCTCGCGCGCCGTGACCTTCGTGCCCTCCTCGTCCACAACCGCCCACCGTCGGTCGCCGCGCAGGCCCTGCGCCTCGACGACCGCGTCCTGCACGGACACGCCGACCAGCGACTTCACGGGATAGACCGCCAGCGCGGTGACGACCACGTCCGCTCGCCCCATCACCGACCTGGTCACTCGGCGAGCCACGCGGCATACGCGTCGAAGGTGTAGGGACGGCCGAGGAAGTCCTCGACGAGGTCGGCGGCGTCGCGCCGACCCCCCTGGGCGAGCACCTTGTCGCGGTAGGCCCCGGCAACCTCCGGGTCGAAGAGGTCGCCACGGTCGAAGGCGGAGAACATGTCCTTCGCGATGACGAGGGACCACATGTAGGTGTAGTAGGCGGAGCTGTAGCCGTCGAGGTGCCCGAAGTGGCACTGCATGTGCGTGCCCTCCAGGTACGGGAAGACGGAGTAGCGGCCCATGAGCTCGCGCAGGCGGGCCGTGAGGTCATCGGTCTCGTGCACGTGGAAGTCGTAGGACAGGGCGGCGTAGAACATCTGCGTGCGTGCGTCGTAGCCCTTGCCGAAGTCGTCGGCCCGGCGCATGGCGTGCACGAGCTCGGCGGGGATCTTCTCGCCCTCGGCGTCACGTGCGAAGGTGGCGAGGACCTCGGGGTCCCACGCCCACTCCTCGAGCATCTGGCTCGGGGCCTCGACGAAGTCCCACTCGGTGGCGACGCCCGAGAAGCGCACCCACTCGGTGCGCCCGGCGAGGATGTGGTGCACGAGGTGGCCGAACTCGTGGAAGAGCGTCACGACCTCGTCGTGCTCCATCAGGCCCCGGTTGAAGTTGCAGACGAGCACGCCCTCGGGCAGCTGCGCGCCCGCAACCCCCCGGACGAGGTCGAACTGGGCCGCGTGCTTGTACTTGCCGTCGCGCGGGTGCAGGTCGAGGTGGATCCGGCCGATGCGCTCGCCGCCGAAGGAGACGTCGAAGGTGGCGACCTCCTCGTGCCAGGTCCGGGCGTCCTCGGCCGGCACGGGGGTCCACTCCAGGCCGAAGAGCCGGCCGGCGACGTCGAGCAGTCCCTGGCGGACTGCCTCGAACGGGAAGTAGGTGCGCACCTTCTGGGCGTCGACGGCGAGGTCCTCCTTGCGCACCAGCTCGGAGTAGTACGCCACGTCGGCGCCGTCGATGTCGGTGGCCTCGGGGCGGTCCCGGCGCAGTCGCTCCAGCAGCACCTGCTTGTCGCGCTCGGCGCTGGCCGTGGAGAGCTCGGTGATGCGGTCGATGAACTCGGCGACGGCCGCGCCGGTGCAGATCATCTTGACCTCGGCGTCGAAGTCGGCCCACGAGGCGTAGCCGAGCAGCGCGGCGTGCTCGCGGCGCGCCGCGAAGAGGTCCTGCAGCACGCGGTCGTTGGCGGGCCACGCGATGGTGAGGAACTGGGTCACCAGGTCGCGCCGGGCCTGCGCGTCGTGCGCGAAGGTGCGGAAGGGGACGAGGTCCGGGTAGTCGGTGGTCACCGTCACCATCCCGTCCTCGTCGACGGGGTGCGCGTCGACCCAGTCCTGGGGCAGGCCCGCGAGCTGGTCGGGGGTGACGCGGATGCTGCGGACGTCCTCGCGGATGTTCTTGCTGAACTCCTGGCTGAGCAGGATCTCGCGCTCGCTCAGCTCGCGCAGCCGGTCCCGCGCGACCTCGTCGCGGTCCACGCCGGAGCGGTGGAAGTCGCGCAGCGTGCGCTCGAGCACGCGCCCGGCGTCGGGGTCGAGCCCGCTGGCGTCGAGGCCGGCCAGGACGGCATACAGGCCGGTGTCGAGCCCGAGGTCGGTGTCGAGCTTCTGGACCTGCTGGGCCACCGACTCCGCGCGTTCGCGCACGGCGGGGTCCGGGTGCACCTCGGAGAAGAGGGAGCCGACCGACGCGGCGTTGGACAGCGCCGTCTGGGCGTCGTTCCAGACGCGGAGCACCTCGAGTGGCTCGCTCGGCGGGTCGTTGCGCAGCCCCTCGACGAGCGAGCGCGTGAGGGCGAGCTGCTGCTCGCCCCGCTCGCCGACCCACTCGAGCCAGTCGCTCGACAGGGGCAGGGGCAGATGGGTCGGCTGGGTCGTCACAGACGGCACTGTATGCCGCGTTCCTCCCGCCGGGGCCGAACGGCTACTCCCACAGCTGCAGCGAGCGTGTCACGATGCCGGCGAGGTCGGCCGCCCCAACCTCCCGAGGGCTGGTCGCGAGCAGGCGCTGCTGCTTGAGCGCTCCCTCGACGAGGTCGTCGACGTCGCCCTCGCCGTAGCCCACGGCGTGCAGGCCGTTCGGCATGCCGATGTCGCGCATGAGGTCGACGAGAACGCCGGGCAGCACGTCGCGCTGCTCCCCCGCCCACCGCCCACCGTGGCCGGGGTCGAGCAGCCGGGCGGCCGCAAGGTGACGCTCGGGGTCGGCCTCGAAGGTCCACCGGAAGGCCTCGGGCGCCGTCAGCGCGACGGCCATGCCGTGCGGCACCATCGGCTCCTCGCAGGGGTAGTCGTCCGGGTGGAAGTCCCGGACCCGCCCCGCGACGGGGTACGCGTTGGCGTGCGGTACGTGGACCCCCGCGTTGCCGAAGCCCAGACCCGCGAACGTCGCCGCGAGGGCCATGTCGCCGCGGGCGCCCTCGTCGGAGCCGTCCCGCACCGCGGCGCGGAACGCCTTCGCCAGCAACGACATGGCACGTTCCGACCACATGTCGGCGATCGGGTTGCTGCCGCAGTAGGGCACCCGCTCCCCCGGCTGCTTGCGCTCGTAGGTCGTGAACGGCCGAGCGGTCCAGCTCTCGAGCGCATGGCACAGGATGTCCATGCCGGCGCTCGCGGTGACGCCGGCCGGCTGGCTGGCGGTGAGCCTGGGGTCGACGACCGCCAGGCTCGGCCGGAGCCGGACGTGGCTGATGCCGGTCTTGACCTTGAGCGAGAGGACGTCCAGGACGCAGATGGTCGTGCTCTCCGCCCCGGTGCCGGTCGTCGTCGGCACCGCGACCAGCGGGGCGAGCGGCCGGGTCGGCGCGCGGGCCGCGCCCACGGGTGCGTTGACGTAGTCCATGAGGTCGCCGCCGTCGCTGAGCAACAGGTCGACCGCCTTGGCCGTGTCGATGGAGGACCCACCGCCGACGGCGACGTAGCCGTCGAACGGCCCGTCGGCGCGAGCTCGCTCCGCCGCGGCGACGAGGCTGGCGTCGGTCGGCTCCACGTGGGCCGAGTCGTGCACGACCGCCTCGAGCCCGAAGCCCCGGATCCCCTCCGCGACCCGGTCGGGCCACCCGGTCGCGAGCACCCCCGGGTCGGTGACGACGAGCACGCGGCCCGCGCCCAGCCCGAGCAGGTCGTGCCCGATCTCGTCCGCGGCACCGGCTCCGAACTTCAGCGAGGGCGCACCGTAGGTGAAGACGGACTCGGGGTTCGCGGGCGACCAGGTCATGGGGCCACCCTGTCATGCAGCCAGCAGGGGGTGTGCCTCTCGGACCGCGGGCGTAGCCTTGGACGTCGCCTCGAACGGTCAGGGGAATCGTCCAACCACCGTGGAGGAACCCCATGCCGATGACCAACCTCACGAGGGCTGCGTGCGCCGCGGCACTCGTCACGGCGACGATGACGATCCCGACGGCAAGCCAGGCGAGCGAGCATCGACGATGCCCGTTGCCGACCTACGGACCGGGCAGCTCGTACCACCCGACGATCGAGCCTTCCGACTTCTCGGCCGACGTCACCAACCCCTGGTTCCCGCTTCGGCCGGGCACCACCTACGTCTACACGGGGACGAAGGACGACCAGCCCGCGCTGGACGTCGTCACGGTCTCCCGGCAGACCAGGAAGATCGACGGAGTCAGGACCAGGGTGCTCCAGGACCGCCTGTTCCTGGGCGGCGTCCTCGAGGAGCGCACCACCGACTACTACGCGCAGGACCGCTGCGGCAACGTCTGGTACTTCGGCGAGGACACCGCAGTCCTGAACTCCAAGGGGCAGGTGACGGACCGGTCCGGGTCCTTCCACGCCGGAGTGGGCGGCGCCCAGCCGGGCGTGTACCTGCAGCGTGGGCCCGAGATCGGTCGACTGTTCCGCCAGGAGTGGGCCAAGGGACAGGCCGAGGACCGCTACCGAGCCCTCACGACCGCCGCATCGGTCACCGTGCCCTACGGCACCTTCCGCAACGCCCTGCGCACCGAGGAGCGGACAGACCTCGAACCGGGCGTCGTCGACAACAAGTACTACGTACGCGGCGTCGGGGTCGTCAAGGAGCTGACGGTCAAGAACGGCACCGAGCGCCTGCACCTGGTCGACGTGCTGCGCTGAGCCCGGCCCTGCGGGCTCCTACCAGCCTCGCCCTAAGGTGTCGGCATGACGGACGAACGCCCTGCGAGGACCCTCGTCGTCGGCGCGGGCCAGGCCGGCATCTCGCTCGTGACGGCCCTTCGGGAGCTCGGCGACACCGCGCCCGTCGTGCTCGTCGGCGACGAGCCGGAGCCGCCCTACGAACGGCCGCCGCTGTCGAAGAGCTACCTGCGGGGAGAGCACGACCGCGCCTCGCTCGTCTTCCACGACGAGGGCTGGTTCGCCGACCGGGGCGTCGAGCTGGTGACCGGTGACGCCGTCGTCGGCATCGAGCGCGACATCGCGAGCGGCCGGGCCACGACGACCTCGGGTCGGACGCTCGAGTTCGACCGCCTCGCGCTCACCACGGGCGCTGCCAACCGGACGCTCCCCGTGGCCGAGGAGCATCACGAGAGCGAGGGCGGCTCCGCCTCCCCTGGTGCCACCCCGGGCCTGCACTCGATCCGCACCCTCGCCGACGCCGACCGCCTGGCCCCGGAGCTGCGCCGGGCCCGCGAGGTCGTCGTCGTCGGCGGTGGCTTCATCGGCCTCGAGATCGCCGCCGGGGCGCGGCTGCTCGGCGCCGACGTGACGGTCGTCGAGGTCGCTCCGCGCCTGCTCGACCGCGCCGTCAGCCCCGAGCTGGCCGAGGCGGTCCGCCTGGCGCACGAACGCCGCGGCACCCGGGTGCTGCTGCAGACCGGGGCCGTACGCGTCGTGGTCGAGAACGGTCGGGCCGCGGGCATCGAGCTGACGGACGGGACGACGCTGCCCGCCGATGTCGTCGTCGTCGGCATCGGGGTGGTCCCGCGGACCGAGCTCGCTGCGCAGCTCGGCCTGGTCGTCGAGCCGCGCGGCATCGTCGTGGACCGGAGCGCCCTCGCCTCGGACGGCGCCACCGTCGCAGCCGGGGACTGCGCCGTCGGCCCCAACCCCTTCCGCCGCGGGTTGGGCGGCCTCACCCGGCTCGAGAGCGTGGCGCACGCGACGGACCAGGCGCGGGCGGCAGCCGCGGCCCTGGCAGGCCACCCGGCGGCATACGACAGCGTGCCGTGGTTCTGGAGCGACCAGGGCGACCTGCGGCTGCAGATGGCCGGGCTCCCCCACGGTGCGGACCGCACCGTCCTGCGCGGCGACGTTGCCACAGAGCGCTTCTCACTGCTCAGCTACCGCGACGGCCTGCTCATCGCGGTCGAGTCGGTCGGCAGCCCCGGCGACTACCTGGCGGTGAAACGAGCGCTCGAGAAGGGTATGACCATCGAAGCCGACGCGGCTGTCGACGCCACGGTCCCCCTCAAGCGGCTCATCACCGAGGCCCCGGCCCGCGACCCGTCCTGACGCGCCCGGCGCCGCACGCTGCGCTAGCGTGAGTCGTTGCCCAACGAAGGGACTCATTCCATGCACGCTCTGGCGGGTCTGCCCACGGCGGACACCCTGATCAGCGCCAATCCCGTCGACTACGTCATCATCGCGCTCTACTTCGTCTTCGTCCTCGGCATCGGGGTCATGGCCAGACGCGCGGTCTCCGACTCCATCGACTTCTTCCTCTCCGGCCGCTCGCTTCCGGCCTGGGTCACCGGCCTCGCCTTCATCTCGGCCAACCTCGGTGCCGTCGAGATCATGGGCATGTCGGCCAACGGCGCCGAGATCGGCATCTCGACCGTGCACTACTTCTGGGTCGGCGCCATCCCCGCCATGCTCTTCCTCGGCGTGGTGATGATGCCCTTCTACTACGGCTCGCGCGTGCGCTCCGTGCCGGAGTTCATGTGGCGCCGCTTCGGCACGGGCGCCCACCTCGTCAACGCGATCAGCTTCGCCTTCGCGCAGCTGCTCATCGCCGGCGTCAACCTCTACCTGCTCGGCTCGATCGTGCACGCGCTGCTGGGTTGGCCGCTCTGGCTGGCGCTGCTCGTCGCAGCCGCGATCGTCCTGTCGTACATCACGCTGGGTGGCCTCTCGGCGGCCATCTACAACGAGGTGCTCCAGTTCTTCGTCATCGTGGCCGCGCTGCTGCCGCTGACCCTCATCGGCCTGCACCGCGTCGGTGGCTGGTCCGGGCTGCAGGACAAGATCACCCAGTTCGCCTCGAGCCCGGCCGCCATCAAGGCCGGCGTCCCCCCCGCCGAGCAGCAGCTGCACTCGTGGCCGGGTCAGGCGCTCTCCGGCTTCGAGTCGCCGTTCTGGTCGGTCGTCGGCATCGTGTTCGGCCTGGGCTTCGTGCTCTCCTTCGGCTACTGGACGACGAACTTCGTCGAGGTCCAGCGCGCCATGGCGTCCAACTCGATCTCGGCGGCCCGCAAGACGCCCATCATCGGGTCCTTCCCGAAGATGTTCGTGCCGTTCATCGTCATCGTGCCGGGCATGATCGCCGCGGTCCTCGTCAAGGAGATCGCCGAGCTCAAGGCCGGCGGCTCACCGCCCGGCGGCGCCTCCGGGGAGGGCGTCAAGTACAACGACTCCCTCCTGCTGCTCATGCGCGACATCCTGCCCAACGGCCTGCTGGGCGTCGCGATCGCCGGCCTGCTCGCCGCGTTCATGGCCGGCATGGCCGCCAACATCTCGGCCTTCAACACGGTCTTCAGCTACGACCTGTGGCAGCGCTACATCCGCAAGGACCACAGCGACGACTACTACCTGCGCATCGGGCGTCTCGCGACGGTCGGGGCAACGGTCATCGCCATCTTCACGGCGGTCGTGGCGAGCTCGTTCAGCAACATCATGGACTACCTCCAGACGCTGTTCGGGTTCTTCAACGCGCCGCTCTTCGCGACCTTCATCCTCGGCATGTTCTGGAAGCGGATGACGGCCACCGCAGGCTGGGTCGGCCTCTCGGCAGGAACGCTGTCGGCCGTGGTCGTCGCCCTCCTCAGCGAGGACGCGTTCGGGAGCCTCAGCCTCGGGGTCATCCCCCTGAAGGGCCAGGGTGCGGCCTTCGTCGCAGCCTCCGCAGCCTTCGTCGTCGACATCCTGCTCAGCATCGTCGTGTCACTCGTGACCGAGCCCAAGCCGGCTGGTGAGCTGCGCGGCCTCGTCTACTCCGAGACGCCTCGGGAGGACCTCACCGACCCGGAGGAGCACCGGCTGCCGTGGTTCCGGCGCACGCTGCCGCTCGCCGGCATCTCCCTCGTCCTCGTCACCATCCTCAACTTCTTGTTCTGACAGGAGCATCGACATGAGTGACCCCCACGACCTCGACGCCCCTGCTCCCTCCGAGACGCAGGGCCGCCGGCACACCGCCGGCGCCTTCGACATCCGCAACTTCATCGGCGCCCTGCTCGGCCTCTACGGCGTGATCCTCACGCTTCTGGGGATCTTCGCGGACAAGGCCTACGACAAGACCGGCAACGTCAACGCCAACCTGTATGCCGGCATCGTCCTGCTGGTGATCAGCGCCGCCTTCATCGGGTGGGCCCGGCTGCGGCCCATCATCGTCCCCGAACACATCGAACCCACCCACGAGGACCCGACCAGACCGGCTCCCCGGCGCCGCCCTTCAGGTCACTGAGCGTCCGCGCCCCGCAGCACCTGCAGCCCGTCCGCCGTCACCTCGACGGTCAGGACGGGTTGCGGCGTCTCGGCCTCGGCTGGCACACCGGGCACGAGAACGACGAGCGGTTCATGAACTGCTCACGGCGCATCGTGGCCCCGCAACGGTCACACGGCGTGCCCGCGCGGCCGTAGGCGTGCAGCGAGCGGTCGAAGTAGCCGCTGGCGCCGTTGACGTTGACGTAGAGCGCGTCGAAGCTCGTGCCGCCCTGGCCGAGCGCCTCGGCCATCACCTCGCGCGCGTGGTCGAGGATGCGCGTGAGCGCCGGCTTGGTGAGCGAGGAGCAGAGTCGTTCGCCGTGCACCTTCGCGCGCCACAGCGCCTCGTCGGCGTAGATGTTGCCGATACCCGAGACCAGGGTCTGGTCGAGCAGGGCGCGCTTGACGGCGCTGTCCCGCTGCTTCATCCGGCGGACGACGGCAGCTTGGTCGTAGGCGAGCTCGAAGGGGTCGGGAGCGATGTGCGCCACCGACTCGGGGATGCCGTCGGGCCGCAGGTGCGAGAGCGCCAGGCCACCGAAGGTGCGCTGGTCGACGAACCGCAGCTGTGGTCCGCCGTCGTCGAAGTCGAAGCGGGCGTGACAGTGCTTCTCGAGGGGCGCCTCGGCCGGCTCGACGAGCATCTGCCCGCTCATCCCGAGGTGGACGATGAGGGCGTCCTCCCCGTCGAGGGCGAGCCAGAGGTACTTGCCGCGGCGCGAGGCAGCGGTGACCGTGACGTCGTGGAGGCGGTGGGCCAGGTCCTCGGGTCCGGCGTCGTGACGCCGGGCGACCCTCACCCCGGTGATGCGAGCCCGCGTGACGTGCCGGCCGACGACGTGCTCGTCGAGGCCACGGCGGACGACCTCGACCTCGGGCAGCTCCGGCACCGGGTCAGGCCCCGGCGACCGACCCGTTGGACGGGTGGGACGCGTCCGTGGCGTTCGGCCCGTCGGCGTCGGCAGTGCGACGACCGTCGAGGGTGTGCCACGCCTCCTTGGCCGCCTTCTGCTCGGCTTCCTTCTTGGAGCGTCCGTGGCCCTCGCCGAGGACCTCCTCGCCGACGACCACGCGGGCGTGGAACTCCTTCTCGTGGTCGGGTCCCTGCTCGTCCACGCGGTACTCGGGCGAGCCGAGCGCCGAGCCGGCAGCCATCTCCTGCAGGCTCGTCTTCCAGTCGAGGCCGGCGCCGAGCGTGGCCGCCTCCTCGATGATGGGGTCGAAGTGGTGGTGCACGAAGCGGCCGGCGAGCTCGATGTCCGTCGAGAGGAACACCGTGCCGATCAGGGCCTCGAGCGTGTCGGCCAGGATCGAGGCCTTGTCGCGGCCGCCCGTGGCCTCCTCGCCCTTGCCGAGCATGACGTACCGGCCCAGGTCGAAGGTGCGGGCGACGTCGGCCAGCGCCCGCATGTTGACGACGGCGGCGCGCAGCTTGGCCAGCTGGCCCTCGGCGAGGTCGGGGTGCTCGCGGTAGAGCGACTCGGTCACGACCAGTCCGAGGACGGAGTCGCCGAGGAACTCGAGGCGCTCGTTGTTCGGCAGCCCGCCGTTCTCGTAGGCGTAGGACCGGTGCGTCAGGGCACGCAGGAGCAGCGGCTCGTCGATGTCCTGCCCGACCACCTCGCGGAGGTGGGCGGTCAGAGCATCGACGGGCCGCTGCGGCACCGCCCGAACACCCCCAGCGCCGATTTCGCTCACGGGGCTGCTCACGAGGTGATCAGGCCTGGTGCTCGGTGCGCTCGGCAGCGGCGTAGTGACGGCCCTTGTACGTGCCGCACGACGGGCACGCGATGTGCGGCTGGTTCGCCGCACCGCACTGCGGGCACGTGGAGAGCGTCGTCGGCGTTGCCTTCCAGTTCGCACGACGCGAACGGGTGTTGGAGCGCGACATCTTCCGCTTCGGGACAGCCACGTCAGTTCCTCTTCTCTTGCGGGTCGTTCCCCAGCAGTCCGCTGAGGGACGACCACCTCGGGTCGATCACTTCATGATGATGGTCCGGGTCCTCCGCGAGGTGCATCCCACACTCGGAACACAACCCCGGGCAGTCCGGCCGGCACACCGGTTGGAACGGCAGCGTCGGCACGACAGCGTCCCGGAGCACGGGCTCGAGGTCGATGAGGTCACCGACCAGCTCGTGCACCTCGTCCTCGTCCGAGTCGGCTCCCACCTCGTGGTGGTGCGCCGCCCGGTCGGCGTAGGCGAACAGCTCCTGGAAGGTCCCCTCGACATCGAGCTCGAGAGGGTCCAGGCACCGCACGCAGGCGCCGGTCGCCGTGCCACTGACCGAACCCGTGACGAGGACACCTTCGACGACGGACTCGAGGCGCACCTCGACCTGGACCGGCTCGCCGGCCTTGATCGAGATGACGTCGGTGCCGAGGTCGTCGGGCAACGTCACCGTGCGCGAGAGTTCCTGCATCGTGCCCGGTCGCCGAACGAGCTCCCTGGTGTCCAGCACCAAGGGGGAACGGGGATTGGGACGGTCCATGACTCCTGCGCACAGTAGTGGATTCGGCCCGCGCCAAGACGGACGTGGACCGACCTCCAAGGCTACTAGAGGGGCGGCGTGCGCCCAAATCAGCCCAGACGCTCGCGCAGCGCCGTCAGGACGGCGTCCGGCACCAGGCCACTGACGTCGCCGCCATAGCGGACGACCTCCTTGATGAGCGAGCTCGACACGTGCTGAAGGGCGGGATCGGCGGGGATGAAGAGGGTCTCGACGCCGCTCAGGTGGTGGTTCATGGTGGCCATCGGCAGCTCGTAGGCGAAGTCGGTGCCGCCGCGCAGCCCCTTGACCATGCTGCTCGCGCCCACCTCACGGCACACGTCGACGACGAGGGTGCCGGCCCAGGCCCCGATGCGGACGTTGGGGAGGTGGCCGACCGACTGCTCGAGGAGGGAGGTGCGCTCGTCGACCGTGAACGTCCCCTGCTTGGAGGGGTTGTGCAGGATGGCGACGACGACCTCGTCGAAGAGCCGGCTGGCGCGGGTCACCACGTCGACGTGTCCGTTGGTGAGCGGGTCGTAGGAGCCGGGGCAGACACACCGGCGCGCAGAACTCGACACAGGGCTCGTCACGCGGCCCAACCTACCGTTCGCGCAGTCCGCACCGTGCGAGCCCGGCCGCCTCGTCCGGCTCGTGCGGCTCGTCGCCTCGTCGGCCTCAGGCGACGACGTCGCTCGGTGGTGGCTCGGCGAACCACACGGCCGTCTCGCCATAGCGCTTCTCCCCCGACAGCTCGAGCCCCTCGGGCCAGCTGGGCTGGGGGGAGCGGCTGGACCGCTCGACGACGACGAGCGCGTCGGGGGCGAGCCACTGGTGCTCGACGAGGCCGGCCAGGACGGCGGCGAGGGCCTCCTCCGTGACGTCGTAGGGCGGGTCGAGGAGCACGAGGTGCATGCGGATGTCCGCCGGCGGCCCCGCGGCGACGGCGCGCTCGACGGTGTCAGCCACGACGCGTACGGCCCGGTGGCCGACGACGGCGACGTTCGCCCGGATGACCTTGGCGGCCGCCTTGTGCGACTCCACGAGCAGCACGAGCGCAGCGCCCCGGCTGGCCGCCTCGAGGCCCAGCGCTCCCGACCCGGCGTAGAGGTCGAGGACGTTGGTGCCCTCGAGGAGCCCGCGGTGCTCCAGGCGGCTGAAGAGCGCCTCCCGGACCCGGTCGGAGGTGGGGCGGGTCGAGGAGCCGGAGGGCGTCTGCAGCCGGCGACCGCCAGCGCTGCCGCTGATGATGCGTGTCACGTCAGCCTCGCTCCAGCCATGCCGCCTGCTCCTCGTCCAGCCGCATCGCCACGGCCGCGGCGAGCGCGGGGTGTGCCCGCAGCTCCGGGTCGCGCTCGACGAGCGCGAAGGCGTCCTCGCGGGCGTCGGCGATGATCTGCTCGTCCTCGACGCGACCGAGGCGCAGGTGGCGCACCGAGTTGGCGCGCCCGCTCTGGCGGGCCCCGAGGACGTCGCCCTCGCGGCGCAGCAGGAGGTCGGCTCGAGCGAGCTCGAAACCGTCGGTCGTCGCGGCGACCTGTTCCAGCCGCTCCATCGCCCGCTCCCCTGGGTCCCGTGTCATCAGCAGGCAGAGCCCCGGAACGGCTCCGCGGCCGACACGACCACGGAGCTGGTGCAGCTGCGAGATGCCGAAGCGGTCGGCGTCGACGACGACCATGACGGAGGCGTTCGGCACGTCGACCCCGACCTCGATGACGGTCGTGGCCACGAGCACGTCGATCTGACCCGCCGAGAAGGCGCGCATCGTGGCGTCCTTGGCGTCAGGGTCCAGCCGGCCGTGAAGGACCCCGATGCGGACCCCCTCGAGCGCGGGGGTGGCCTGCAGGGTGCTGAGCATGGCGTAGACGCCGGTGAGCTCCCGCGCCGGCCCCTCGGGCGTGTCGTCCCCGGCGCCGCCGTCCTCGCCCTCGTCACCGTCCCAGTGCGCGTCCCAGCCGGCGTCCTCGTCGGAACTGTCGCGAGTGCTCGAGGAGCCGGCGCCGGGCTCGTCGTCGACGTCACCGATACGCGGGCACACGACGTATGCCTGGTGTCCCGCGGCGACCTCCTCGGCCACGCGTGTCCAGGTGCGCTCGACCCAGCCCTGGCGGTCGGCGTCGACGACGTGGGTCGCGATCGGCGAGCGCCCGCGGGGCAGCTCGCGCAACGTCGAGGTCTCCATGTCGCCGAAGACCGTCATGGCCACGGTGCGTGGGATGGGGGTCGCCGTCATGACGAGGACGTGGGGCGGCCGGATGCCCTTCTCGCGCAGGGCGTCGCGCTGCTCGACGCCGAAGCGGTGCTGCTCGTCGACGACGACGAGGGCGAGGTCGGCGAACTGGACATGCTTCTGGATCAGCGCGTGGGTGCCGACGACGATGCCGGCCTCGCCCGACGCGGCGTCGAGCAGCGAGCGGCGCCGCGCCGCAGCACTCTGGCTGCCGGTCAGCAGCGCGACCGTGGTGCCGAACTCCGCGCCGCCGAGCATCCCGCCCTGGGCCAGGTCGCCGAGCATCGTGGTGATGGACCTGTGGTGCTGGGCGGCGAGCACCTCGGTGGGCGCGAGCAGGGCGGCCTGGCCCCCGGCGTCGATGGCGGCCAGCATCGCCCTCAGCGCCACCACCGTCTTGCCCGAGCCGACCTCCCCCTGGAGCAGCCGGTGCATCGGGCGGTCCGACGCCAGCTCGGCGGAGAGCACCTCCCCGACCTCGCGCTGGCCCGCGGTGAGCTCGAAGGGCAGGCGGGCGTCGAAGGCGGCCAGCAGTCCGCCGGGGCGCGGGGGCCGAGGCGTCGCCAGCTCGGACTCAGCGGCCTTGCGGCGCTGGGCGAGGATGGTCTGCAGGACGAACGCCTCGTCGTACTTGAGGCGCTCAAGGCCCCGGGCCGGCTGGTCCTCGACGGCCGGGCGGTGGACGAGCTCGAGTGCGGCCGCGCGGTCGAGCAGGCCGCGCGCTGCGCGTACGTCGTCGGGGACCGGCTCGCGGATGCGGTCGACGGAGTCGAGGGCCTGGTAGACGAGCCGCCGCAGCTTGAGGGAGTTGAGCTTGCCGGTCGTGGAGTAGACCGGGACGCGGTGCGTGCGGTACCACTCGACGGCCGCGTCGCCCTCGGCCTCGTCGTCGAAGAGCTCGTACTCGGGGTGCGTCAGCTGCAGCCGACGGCCGTAGGCGCCGATCTGCCCGACGAAGAAGCCGCGGACGCCCGGGTGCAGCTTGCCCTCGTGGCCGTAGGCGCTGAAGAACGTGACGTCGAGCTCGTTGCCGAGGTCGTCGCCGATGACGACCGTCAGCATCCTGCCGCGGCGGTTGCGCATGGGGCGCGTCGTCGCCTGCTTGACCTCGGCCACGACGAGGACGTCCTCACCGACGTGGAGCGAGGAGAGGTCGGTCAGCTGTCCGGGGCGCACGTAACGACGGGGGACGAACTCGAAGAGGTCAGCGACGCTGAGCAGGCCCTTGTTGCGGGCCAGCTGCTCGGCTTCGGTCTTCTTGACGAGCTTGGTCAGGGGCGAGTCCTCGGTCAGTACCGGCATTCACTCCACCCCCAGCAGCACGGGGTAGACGGCCTGCCCGCCCTCGACGAGCGACACCTCGATGCCGTGGTGGGTGCGCCGCGCCGCGTCGGTGACGGCCTCGACGAGCCCGTCCGGGGCGTCGGTCCCGGCCACCACGGTGACGAGCTCGCCGCCGCTGGAGAGCAGCCGGTGGACGACCTCCCGCGTGACGGACAGCTGGTCTGAGCCGACGACGACGACGTCGCCGTCGACCACACCGAGCACGTCCCCCTTCTCGCACGGGCCGGCGCTGGTGAGCGCAGCCCGGTCGGCGACCGCCACGGCCCCGTGCCGGGTCGCAGAAGCCGCCGCCTGCATCGCCAGGACGTTGGCGGCCGCGCTGGCGGTCGGCTCGAAGACCGCGAGGGCGGCAAGGCCCTGCACCGCCGTGCGCACGTGGACCAGGTGCGCCTCGATGCCCTCGTCGTCCGCGACACGGACCGCCGCTGCCGCCGCCAGCAGCGTGTCGCCGTCGTCTGGCAGGACGACGACTCCGGAGGCTCCGCGCGCGTGCTGCTCCCGGATGGCGTCGATGAGACTGCCCGTGGAGGCTCGTCGTCCCGGCCCGGAGCCGACGACGACCGCGCCGGCCTCCTCGAAGAGAGCCGTGAGCCCTCCACCGGCAGCGCAGGCCACGATGCCCGCGGCCCGCCGCTCCACCGAGCCGGGCCCTGGCCGCCCCGGCGCGCCCTCACGCTCGAGGTGCGCGTGAGGGCCCTGCGTCAGCGCCGTGATGCGCACGCGATGGGGACGACCGGCCTCGATCCCCGCCTCGACGGCGGCACCGGCGTCGTCGACGTGGGCGTGGACGTTCCACTCACCGTCGCCGCCGACCACGAGCACCGACTCACCGAGCTGCACCAGTCGGTCACGGAGGACGTCGACCGCGGCGTCGTCGGAGTCGCGCAGCAGGTACATGACCTCGAACCGCGGTGTCTCAGGCGCTCCCGCGTCGTCCGTCTCGATGGCGGAGGCAGGAGGCAGGACAGGCCGCCCGACCTCCGGACGGCGCCGCACCCTGCGCCCGGACGCGTCGTCGGACGGCTGTCCGCGATGGCCGGAGCAGACCTGCTCGAGGCACTCGAGGAGCACGACGAGGCCTGCACCGCCGGCATCGACGACGCCCGCTCGGGCCAGCACGTCCAGCTGCTCGGGGGTGTGCTCGAGGGCCTGCCGCGCGGCCGCCAGCGCTGCGCGCGCCACCGCGTGGACTCCGTCAGCGGCATCCCCGGCGACGGCCAAGGCCGCCTCCGCCATCGCCGTGGCCACCGTGAGGATGGTCCCCTCCTGGGGGTCCGCCACCGCCTGGCGCGCACGCTGCTCCGCACGCCGCAGCCCCTCCGCCAGCACTCGGCCGTCGATCTCGGCCGCGCCAGCGCACCCCTCGGCGAGGCCGCGGGAGAGCTGGCTGAGGATGACGCCGGAGTTGCCCCGGGCCGTCCAGAGCAGGTGCCGGGCGAAGACCGACAGCAGGCGGTCGGCCGTCGTGACGTCGGTGGTCGCGAGCGTGCGCTCGACCGCGCCGTCGAAGGTGAGGTAGAGGTTGGTGCCCGTGTCGCCGTCGGGGACCGGGAAGACGTTGAGCGCGTCGATCTCGGTGCGCCGGGCCGCCAGGAGCGACCGCGTCAGCGCTGCCCAGCGGCGGATCGCCACCAGGTCGAGCACGGCCAGGGGCCCGTCGGGCGACGGCGCTGCGCCGGGCATCGGACCTCCTGCTCGTCGTGCTGGACATCGGGCTCGCCGATGCTGGGCAGGCTAGCGCCTCCCCCGGACGGCCGCATGCAACCCTCCGGCCGCCGGGCGGGCACGGGGAGGGCACAGGCCCTTCACGGTTACGTTGGGAGCGTGACCACCACCAGGGACCGGCACCGGAAGACGCGGGACGACGCCCCCTCCGGGTTCTTCGAGGCCGAGGCCGCCGGGCTGCGCTGGCTGGGCGAGGCGGAGTCCCGCGGCGGTGCCCGGGTCGTCCGGGTGCTCGACGTCGGGAGCCACCACATCGACCTCGAGCGGCTGCACCCCTCCCGGCCGACGAACCAGCACGCCGAGGCGCTCGGACGGGGACTGGCCCTGACCCATGCATCGGGCGCGCCCGCCTTCGGCGCACCCCCGGCCGGCTGGGGCGGTGACGCGTGGATCGGGCGCCAGCCGCAGGGCAACGACCCGAGCCCGACCTGGGGCATCTTCTACGCCGAGCAGCGGGTGCGGCCCTTCGTGCGTCGCGCGCTCGACCGAGGGCATCTCGACCCGGCCGGGGCCCGGGTCGTCGACCGCGTGTGCGACCGCCTGGCGGCCGGGGACTTCGACGACGACCGCACGCCGGCCCGGATCCACGGGGACCTGTGGTCCGGCAACGTCGTCTTCACCGGCGAGGGGGCCGTCCTCATCGACCCGGCGGCGCACGGAGGCCACGGCCTCACCGACCTGGCCATGCTGGCCCTCTTCGGCTGCCCGGGGCTCGACCGGGTCACAGCCGCCTACGAGGAGGCCACCCGCCTCACGCCGGGGTGGCGCGAGCTCGTGCCCCTGCACCAGCTGCATCCTCTGGCCGTGCACGCGGCCTCGCACGGCTCCGCGTATGCCGCCCCGCTCGTCGACGCGGCCCGCACCTTCTCGTGAGCCGGCCGTCCGCGCTGCTCTCGCCGTTTTGTCGTCGGAGCGAGTCGTCGGCTATTCTTTACCGGTTCCCCCCGTGCACTGCGGGGTGACGCGCGCCCTCGTGCGTCTGCCCCGAGCCGGTGGTGGAGCTTCGCACTTCATCAACATCGAACTTCAGGAGATACCCGTGGCTGCCAACTGCGACGTCTGCGGCAAGGGACCGAGCTTCGGTCACAACATCTCGCACTCGCACCGCCGCACCAAGCGCCGCTGGAACCCCAACATCCAGCGCGTTCGGACGCTGGTGAACGGTGTGACGCCGAAGCGAGTCAACGTCTGCACCTCCTGCCTCAAGGCGGGCAAGGTCGTTCGCTGAACGCCCCCTCACCACACGCAAGAAGGCCGGTCCCGTCGGGGCCGGCCTTCTTCGTGCCCAGGCGTCCGGTGCACCGAGGTGACACCTCGCGGGCGCGACGGCCCACCTCCATCGGCTGGTCACCCAGCTGGGTCGAGGTGATCGCTCGCGACCCGGCGCGACGGCATACCCCGATCGGCTCACGCGATGCTCACGTCGCTCGGAAGTGGTCCCAGCCGGTGTGCGTGACGACGCGTCCGTCGACGAGGATGCGCGCCGCCTCCCCGTCGCCCGGGGCACGGACGCTGCCGATCGCCCGCCACCCGTCGGGCAGGTCGCCGTGCGGGAAGGTGGCGAGGAGCGAGTGCTCCTCTCCCCCGGCGAGCACGCAGTCGAGCGCCTGCTGGGCCCCCAGGGCGTCGGCGAGCACGTCGACGTCCGGCACGAGTGCCTCCAGGTCGAGGTCGATGACCACGTGGCTCGCCCGGGCGATCCGTCCGCCGTCGCGGAGCAGCCCGTCGCTGACGTCGAGCATCGCCGTGGCGCCGCAGGTGGCGGCCTGTGGTCCCGCCGCGAGCGGGGGCTCGGGACGCCGCTGACGCTCCACCGCCGCAGGCAGCCGCTCGGCGGCGCCGGCCTGCAGCAGCCGCAGCCCGGCATCGGCGAGACCGAGGGACCCGTTGACGGCGAGGACGTCTCCGGGCCGCGCTCCCGAGCGGAGCACGGGTGCGGCCTCGAGCCGGCCCAGGGCGGTCAGCGAGACCATGACCACACCGGCCGGCGCCGACGAGAGGTCGCCGCCGAGCACCGCCACGCCGGCGGCTGCACACGCCTCGGCCAGGCCTTTCGTGTGGTCGATGACCCACTCGAGGGAGAGCTCCGGATCGGCCACCAGCGTGACGAGGACCCCGGTCGGGACGCCGCCCATCGCGGCGACGTCGGCCAGGTTCTGCGCCACGACCTTGTGGCCGACGTCGGCGCCCGAGGACCACGCGTCCAGCCAGTCGCGCCCGAGCACGACCGTGTCCGTCGTGGCGATCGTGCGCTCGGAGGTGAGGAGCACCGCCGCGTCGTCCCCGGGTGCGACGACGAGGTCGTCACTCGGTGGGAAGGCGGGGATGATGCGCCCGAGCAGCTCCTCCTCGTCCAGGGAGCGGAGCGGCGTGCCACCCGTCATCATCGGCCCGCGCTCGGACCGCCGCGCGTTCGGCACGGGTCACACACCCTCTCGGTCGGCGGCCGGCTCAGGGCCTGGTATCCGGCGGGACGTGGAGCCCCATGGCAAGGTAGCGTCAGGGCACGGTCGCAGTCACACTGAGGCCTGCCGTTCCGACCGGTCCCGCTGCGCACCGCAGGTGTCCTGCGCCAGCCGACCGACCAACGATCGACACACAGTGAGGTGACATGTGGTCCAGGCCTACATCCTGATCCAGACCGAAGTCGGCAAGGCCGCCAGCGTGGCGGAGCAGATCGCGGGAATCACCGGCGTGACCCTGGCCGAGGACGTGACCGGCCCCTACGACGTCATCGCGCGGGTCGAGGCGGCCAACGTCGACGACCTCGGCCGCCTCGTCATCGCCAAGCTGCAGGAAGTCCCGGGCATCACCCGCACCCTGACCTGCACCGTGGTCCACGTCTGAGGTCGACCCTGCACCAACGCTCGTTCCCCACGACGGCGGCGCTCCTCTGCGCCGCCGTCGTGCTGTCCGCCTGCAACCGGGCGCCCGAGGTGGCCCTGGCACCGCAGTCGTCCGCCCGCGTATGCCGGTCGGTGGCCTGGCCGGGCACCGTGAGCGGGCACGCCCGCGTCGCGACCCAGCCGGACGACGCGTCCGTGGCCGCGTGGGGTGACCCGGCGATCTTCGCCCGGTGCGGGCTCGACCCGCTCGGTCCCACGACCGACAGCTGCGTCACGGTCGACGGCGTCGACTGGGTCGTGCGTCCCCTCAGCGACGGCTCCAAGGCGACGACCTTCGGGCGCACCCCCGCGATCGAGGTCCTCGCGCCGAGCACCTACGGCCCCGTGCCCCTGCTGCTGCCCGCCTTCACCGCCGCGGCCAAGGCGCTCCCGACGAACGGCCGCCACTGCTCCTGAGGCGTGCTCCTGACGCCTGCTCGTGACCTGTGCCGGTGGGGGGCTGCCGGTCAGCGCAGCCCGGTGCGTCGCTCGAGGGCCAGCGAGATCAGCTCGTCGATGAGGTCGGGGTAGTCCAGCCCTGACGCGGCCCACATCCGTGGGTACATCGAGTGCGGCGTGAACCCGGGCATCGTGTTGATCTCGTTGATGACGACGTCGCCCGAGGGGGTGTAGAAGAAGTCGACCCGGGCCAGCCCCTCGCACCCGGCGGCCTCGAAGGCGAGCACCGACATCTCGCGGATCCGGTCGGCAACCGCCGCCGGCACGTCGGCCGGGCAGTCGAGGCGGACGTCGTTCTCGGCGAGGTACTTGGCCTCGAAGTCGTAGAACGCGTGGTTCGAGACGACGACGGCCTCGCCGAGCTCGCTGGTGCGCGGTGCGTCGGTGCCGTGCCCGTCGAGCACGCCGCACTCGATCTCGCGCCCCTGGACCGCGGCCTCGATGACGACCTTGGGATCGTGCTCCCGGGCGGCCTCGACGGCGGCGCGCAGTCCCGACGGGCCGTCGACCTTGGAGATGCCCATGCTGGAGCCGGCGCGCGCGGGCTTGACGAAGACCGGCCAGCCGAGGGGCTCGACGCGCGCGAGGGCGGCCTCGGGGTCGCGGTTCCACTCGCGGTCGGTGACCACGACGTAGGGGCCGACCTTCAGGCCGGCAGCCTCGAACACGACCTTCATCATCGCCTTGTCCATCATGACGGCCGAGGCGGTGACCCCTGACCCGACGTAGCGCACGTCGACGAGGTCGAGCAGCCCCTGGAGGGTGCCGTCCTCACCGAACGGCCCGTGCAGCAACGGGAAGACGACGTCCACCTCGCCGAGGGCGCGTGGCGGCAGGCCGGGCTCGAGCACCGTGAGTGAGCGGTCGCCGGTGCTGAGCGGGACGACGACGGACGCGCCGGCACCGTCGACCTCGGGGGTCTGGCCGGGTCGGAGCCGCAGCGGCTCTGGGTCGTCGGCCACGAGGACCCAGCGGCCGTCCCGGGCGATGCCGACCGGCACGACCTCGTACTTCTCCCGGTCGATGGAGCGCAGCACGCTGGCGGCGGTGGAGCACGAGACCGCGTGCTCGGAGGAGCGTCCTCCGAAGACGACGGCGACGCGCGCGCGGCGGCTGGGCTGGTCGGGCTGGGGCTGGTCCGTGGTCATCAGTCGAGACTCTATCGAAGGCCCTCGGGAGCCCTCGTACGCTGACGGCGTGGTCGGGGAAGAGAGTTCGCAGCAGCTGCACGTCGACACGTTCCTCGTGGCGTCCGGTCGCCCGGAGCGCTCCCCCGGCGCGTCGGTGAACGTGCCGGTCGAGCTGACGTCCACGTATGCCGCCGACGGAGCCGTCAACTACGCGCGGGTCGGCAACCCGACGTGGAACGCCTTCGAGGAGGCCCTCGGTGGCCTCGAGGGTGGCCTGGCGCTCGTGCACGCCTCGGGCATGGGAGCCATCTCGGCGGCCCTGTCGCTCGTCCCGCCCGGCGGGACGGTCGTCGCACCGGACACGACCTACAACGGCACCGGCGACCTGCTCGCTGCCCACGAGGAGGCCGGCGGCACCGTCGTACGCGTGCACGCCACCGACACGTCAGGCTTCCTCGCCGCCCTCGAGTCGGCCGACCTGCTGTGGCTCGAGTCGCCGACCAACCCGCTCATGGACGTCACCGAGCTCGACGTCGTCCTGGCGCGCTCGCGCGAGCTCGGCGTGACGAGCGTCGTGGACAACACGCTCTCGACGCCCCTGCTCTGCCGCCCCCTCTCGCTGGGCGCCGACGTCGTGGTGCACTCCGTGACGAAGTACCTCTCCGGCCACAGCGACGTCGTGCTCGGCGCGACGGTCGTCGCCGAGACGGAGCGAGGGCGTGGCATCGGTGACCGCCTTCGTCGCCACCGCACCCTGCACGGCGCGATCGCCGGGCCGATGGAGGTCTACCTCGCCCTCCGCGGGCTCCGCACGCTCTCGGTGCGCTTCGAACGGGCGAGCGCCAGCGCAGCGGAGCTGGCCCGGCGCCTCGCCGACCACCCGTCCGTCGAGCGGGTCCGCTACCCCGGCGCCGGCGCCATCCTCTCCATCGACGTCGCGGGCGACCAGGCCGCCGCCGAACGCGTCTGCGCCGCCACGCAGGTCTGGCTGCACTCGACCAGCCTCGGCGGTGTGGAGTCGCAGGTCGAGCGTCGCCGCCGCCATCCCTCGGAGTCCTGCGAGGTGCCGGTCAGCCTGCTGCGGCTCTCGGTCGGCATCGAGCACGTGGAGGACCTGTGGGCCGACCTCGACCAGGCCCTTCGCACCGCCTGAGGCCGGCTCTCTGAGATCTTCCTCAGATTCGTCCGGGAGGATGGCCCCGGCCGCGCGACCTGCGGTCGCCGCCGCCTCCCACCCGAAGGACCTCCGTGAGCAGCCTGCTCGACCTCAGCACCACCGTGTTCCTGCGCGTCAACGACTTCGCCCGCACGTCGACGTGGCTGCACGCGCCGGTCGTGGCCTACGCGAAGTACGGCGTCGTCGTCTTCGCGGCGCTGCTCCTCCTCGGCGTGTGGCAACGCCGTAGGGGCAGCGACGGACAGCTCGGGGCCGCGCTGTGGGCCGGGCTCGGGACGCTGCTCGCCGTCGGCGTGAACCAGCCGGTCGCCTCCCTCGTCGCCGAACCCAGGCCGTATGCCGCCCACCCCGCCGTCCTCGTGCTCGTCGACCGGTCCACCGACTGGTCGTTCCCCTCCGACCACTCGGTGATGGCCGGTGCCGCCGCTGTGGGGCTGTTCCTCGTCTCGAAGCGTCTGGGAGCCGTCGCTGCCGTGGCGGCGGTGCTCATGGCTGCCGCCCGGGTCTACGTCGGCGCGCACTACCCCGTCGACGTCGTCGCCGGACTGGCCCTCGGTGCCGTGGTGTCCGGCGTCGGCTGGCTGCTCGTGCGTCGCCCGCTCACCTGGCTCGTGCACCACGGGCGCACCCTGCCGGTCGTCGACCGCGTGCTCGCGCCCACGGCCTAGGACGGCCTACGGGCCCGGGACGACCTGCGCCCTCAGTGCTTCTCGGCCTTGAGGTCCCGTGACATCAGCCGTGGCCCGATCTCGCCGACCGGGTGCCCGTCGCGGATCACGGCCACGACCTGCTCGCAGATCGGCATGTCGACGTCGTGCTGCTGGGCCAAGGTCAGGATCGACTCGCACGACTTGACCCCTTCGGTCGTGGTGCGCAGCTCGGCGGTGGCCTGCGCAACGGTGAGGCCGCGGCCGAGGCGGACGCCGAAGCTGTGGTTGCGCGACAGCGGGGACATGCAGGTGGCGATGAGGTCACCGACGCCGGCGAGGCCCATGAACGTCTGGGGGTCGGCCCCCAGGGCCAGCCCGAGGCGGGTCATCTCGGCGAGCCCGCGGGTGATGATCGTGGCCTTGGTGTTGTCGCCGAAACCCAGGCCCTCCGCCATGCCGGAGGCCAGGGCCACGACGTTCTTGGTGGCGCCGCACACCTCTGCCCCGATGACGTCGGTGTCGGTGTAGGGCCGGAACCACGGTGCCGCGCAGGCGCCCGCGACGCGCTCGGCGGTGGCCATGTCGCGACAGGCGACGACGCCGGCCGCGGGCTGGCGCAGGGCGATCTCGTGCGCCAGGTTGGGCCCCGACACCACGACGATGCGGTCGTCGCCCACGTCCGCCACCTCGGCGATGACCTGGCTCATCCGCATGGTGGTGCAGAGCTCCACGCCCTTGAGCAGCGAGACCACCGGCGCGCGACGCGGGATCGCACCGCCCCACCGGGTGAGGTTCTCGCGCAGGGTCTGCGAGGGCACGGCGAGCACCACGATCTCGGCGCCGCCGAGTGCCTCGGTCGGGTCGACCGTCGCGCGCACCGACGGCGGCAGACGCAGCTCGGGAAGGTAGGCGTCGTTGCAGCCCGCGTTGATGGCGTCGGCGACCTCCTGCCGCCGCGCCCACATCATCACGTCGCAGCCGGCGTCGGCCAGGATCATCGCGAAGGCGGTGCCCCAGCTGCCGCTGCCCATGACCGCCACGCGGCTCGTCACGCGGTGTCCCCCTCGCCCGGCTCGAGGCGCCGGGACCGTCCGATGTCGTCGTGGCGCAGGGGGTTGCCGACCTCCGGAACGCCGTGCCGGCGGGGGTCGAAGCGCTCGGTGGGCCGCTTCTCCTCGCGCAGGACCTCGAGCAGCCCGGTGATCTGGTCCATCAGCCGGTCGGTCGCCTCACGCAGCACCTTGGTGTCGATCGGTCGGTCGTAGAGGTCGGACAGGTCGACGGGCGGCCCCGCATACATCTTCATCGTCTTGCGCGGGAAGAGCGAGGGCCGGTGGCCGTACGGCGAGAGGATCTCGTGGGCACCCCACTGGGCCACCGGGATCAGGGGGCACCGGGTCTCGAGGGCGACGCGAGCCGCACCCGTCTTGCCGCGCATCGGCCACAGGTCGGGGTCCCGGGTGATCGTCCCCTCGGGGAAGATCCCGAGCGCCTTGCCCTGCTGGACGCCCTCGACGGCGGCCCGGTAGGCGTCGGCCGCGGCGAGCGAGTTGCGGTAGACGGGGATCTGCCCGCACTTGCGCAGCACCCAGCCGACCACCGGGATCGCGAAGAGGCTCTCCTTGCCCAGGAAGTAGGCCTCCCGGCCGCTGTCGAACATGAAGTGCGCGAAGACGAGCGGGTCGGCGTAGGAGATGTGGTTGGGCGAGACGACGAAGCCGCCCTCGGCCGGGATGTTCTCCAGGCCGCGCCAGTCACGCCTGGTGATCCGCATCAGCACCGGCCGGAGCACCAGCGCCACCAACCGGTAGGCCAGCGGCAGCTGCCTCTTGCGTGCGCCGACAGTCACGTGTCGCGTCCTCCTCGTCGTGCGCACGCCGGTCGACGTGGCTGGGCTTCATCTTGTCCACCCCATGGCGCGGTGTCGAGCAGCGGGGCGGCGAGTGCGACGATATCGCCAGCATGTCGACCTCCTCCCCACCACGCGCAGCCTCCGACTGGCACGTCGTCGTCCCGGTCAAGGACACGGCGCACGGCAAGTCCCGGCTGGCCAGGGCAGTCGGCTCGGACCGCGCGCGCCTCAGCACCGCGATCGCGACCGACACCCTGACGGCCGCGCTGGAAGCGGTCGGTCCCGACCGCCTGGTGCTCGTCACCGGGGACACGGGCCTCGGCTCGACGTGGCGCGCGCGGGGCGCGCACGTGCTGGCCGACCCGGGCAGCGGGCTCAACGACGCCGTGTCGCTCGGTATGCGACATGCCGGCGCGGGTGCCCGCGTGGCCGCCCTGCTGGGCGACCTGCCCGCGCTCGACGCCGGCTCCCTGCGCACTGCCCTGCAGACGGCCTCCGGGCTGGCGCAGTCCTTCGTCCCCGACGCCGACGGCACCGGGACGGTGCTGCGCTGCGGACGCGACTTCAGGCCGCGCTTCGGCTCCGACAGTGCAGCGCGCCACGAGGCCGACGGGGCCGTACGCCTCGAGCTGCCGCTCCCCCGGCTGCGCACCGACGTCGACGACGCCCGCAGCCTGTCGCAGGCACGACGAGTGGGCCTGGGCCCTGCCACTCGGGCCGTCCTCGAACGCCGCGCGTCTGGTTGGATCAGGAGCATGCAGGCGACCGTCCACCGCTTCGACCCCGAGACGCGCACCGGCAGCGTGCTCCGCGACGACGGCGTCGTGCTGCGCTTCGAGGCCACGGCGTTCGACGCCAGCGGCCTGCGCCTGCTTCGCATCGGCCAGCGCCTGACGGTCGAGGTCGTCGACGACCTCGTCGTGGGCCTTCACATCGTCGGCATCGGCCCGGGCCAGACGATCCACTGAGCCCGCGGCCTGCTGAGCGGCCCGGCCGCGAGGTGGGCCCGGCTGCGATCGGCCGGGCCCACCTACGCAGACGGGCGTTTGGGGTTCAGCGGGTGGCGGTCTTCTTCGCGGTCTTGCTGGCAGTCGCCCTCCTGGCGGCTGCGGTGCCCGTGGAGGCGGCCTTGGACGTGCTCTTGGCCGTGGTCTTCGCGGTGCCCCTGCTCGCCGGGGCGGCCTTGGTCGTGCTCGCCCGCTTCGTAGCAGTCGTCTTGGCAGCGGTCGTCTTGGCAGCGGTCGACTTCGCAGCGGTCGACTTCGCAGCGGTCGACCTGGAGGCTGCGGTCTTGGCGGGAGCGGACTTCGTCGCGGCGGACCTGGTCGTGGTCTTCGTGGCCGCGGCCTTCGTCGCACTCCCTCGCTTGGCCGGGGTCGCCTTCGTCGCAGTCGCCTTCGTGGCCGCGGCCCTGCCGGTCGCGCGCGTGGCCGCAGCAGCCTTGGTGGCGGCGGCCTTCGTCGTCGCCCGGGTCGCTGACTTGGTGGCCGCTGACTTGGTGGCCGCCGACTTGGTGGCCGCAGGCCTGGTGGCGGTCTTGGCAGCGCTCCTGGCCGTGGTGGTCTTGGCGGTGCTCTTCGTCGCCGTCTTCCTGGCGACCGACTTCGTCGCAGCCGCCGCCGATGAGCCGGCGGAGGCGCGGGAGGCGGCGGACTCCGTCTTCGAGAGCTTCTTGGAGCCCGACACGATCTCCTTGAAGTTCGTGCCCGAGCGGAACTTGGGGACGCGGGTCTTCTTGATCCTGACGGTTGCTCCCGTCTTGGGGTTGCGGCCGGTGCGCGCGGCGCGGTCGGCGCGCTCGAAGGTGCCGAAGCCGGTGATGCCCACCTTGCCGCCCTTGGCGACCTCTCGGATGACGACGTCCAGGAAGGCCTCCAAGGCCTCGGAGGCGACCTTCTTGTTGCCGAGCCGGGTCTCCAGCGCGTCGATCAGTTCTGCCTTGTTCACGTCTTTCCCCTCCAGAGGACTGTCGGCGTCAGGCGACCCGACGATGTGCGTCCGGAACAGGTCCGGCTATCTCCTGACGTTAGGCCGACTCTCGGAGCACGTCCATCACCACTTTCCGGGTCTTTCGTTGTGTCGCAAGGCCTTTGACGGGTCCGCGGCACCCCGGGACGGCTCGCACGCGGAAGTTCCGACCGCGACGGCATGGTTAATGCAAGAGCGGATTCCCTTGCTCTTCAAGGGAATCCGCTCTCGCGAGGCTTGGGATGACCCGCGCCCGGGCCGCCAGGTCAGGCCGGAGTGGTCACCGGCTTGTGGCTGGGACGGTGGGACTCGAAATCGGCGACGAGGTCCTCGTGTCGCAGGGTCAGGCCGATGTCGTCGAGCCCTTCCAACAGGCGCCAGCGGGTGTAGTCGTCGATCTCGAAGGGGGCCACGATCTCTCCGCCTCGGACCGTGCGGCCCACGAGGTCGACCGTGATCTCGGCTCCGGGATTGTTCTCGAGGTACTTCCAGATCAGCTCGACGTCGTCCTGGGCGACGATCGCCGTCAGCAGGCCCTGCTTGCCGCTGTTGCCCCGGAAGATGTCGGCGAAGCGGGAGCTGATGACCACCCGGAAGCCCCAGTTCATCAGCGCCCACACGGCGTGCTCGCGGCTCGAGCCGGTGCCGAAGTCCGGCCCGGCGACGAGGACGGAGCCACGGGCATACACGGGGTTGTTGAGGACGAACGACTCGTCCGTGCGCCAGGCGGCGAAGAGCCCGTCCTCGAAGCCCGTGCGGGTGACCCGCTTGAGGTACTCGGCGGGGATGATCTGGTCGGTGTCGACGTTGCTGCGGCGCAGCGGCACGCCGACCCCGGTGTGGGTCTCGAACTTCTCCATGACTCAGGCCTCTCCGGTCGTGGCGGACGCCAGCAGGGCGGGCTGGTCGAGATCGGCGGGGGTCGACAGGGTGCCGCGGACGGCGGTTGCCGCGGCGACGAGCGGGCTGACGAGGTGCGTGCGACCACCCTTGCCCTGCCGGCCCTCGAAGTTGCGGTTGGAGGTCGATGCACTGCGCTCCCCCGGCGCGAGCGTGTCGGGGTTCATCCCCAGGCACATCGAGCAGCCGGGCAGGCGCCACTCGGCTCCCGCGTCGGTGAAGACCTTGTCGAGACCCTCGGACTCGGCCTGCAGGCGCACCTTGGCGGACCCGGGGACGACGAGCATGCGTACGCCGTCGGCGACGCTGTGGCCCCGGACGACCGCGGCAGCCGCGCGCAGGTCCTCGATGCGGCCGTTGGTGCACGATCCGACGAAGACGGTGTCGACCTTGATCTCGCGCAGCGGGGTGCCGGGCTCGAGGCCCATGTAGGCGAGCGCGTTGGCGGCGGCGAGGCGCTCGCTCTCGTCGGCGAACTCCTCCGGGTCGGGCACCGACGCCGAGAGCGGGAGGCCCTGGCCCGGGTTGGTCCCCCAGGTGACGAAGGGGGCCAGCGACGAGGCGTCGATGTCGACCTCGGCGTCGAAGACGGCGTCGTCGTCGGAGCGCAGCGCGGTCCACGCGGCCACCGCGGCGTCCCAGTCGGCTCCGGTGGGGGCGTGCGGCCGCCCCTGGAGGTAGTCGAAGGTCGTCTGGTCCGGGGCGATCATGCCCGCGCGGGCGCCCGCCTCGATCGACATGTTGCAGACCGTCATCCGAGCCTCCATCGACAGGGCCTCGATGGCCTCGCCGCGGTACTCGATGACGTAGCCCTGGCCGCCGCCGGTGCCGATCCTGGCGATGACGGCGAGGACGATGTCCTTCGCCGTGACGCCGTCGGGGAGGGCCCCGCGGACATTGACGGCGAGGGTCCGGAAGGGCTTGAGCGGCAGCGTCTGCGTTGCGAGGACGTGCTCGACCTCCGAGGTGCCGATGCCGAAGGCCAGCGCCCCGAAGGCGCCGTGCGTCGAGGTGTGGCTGTCGCCGCAGACGACGGTCATCCCGGGCTGGGTGAGGCCGAGCTGGGGGCCGACGACGTGGACGATGCCCTGGTCGGCATCGCCCATGGGATAGAGCCGGACGCCGAACTCGTCGCAGTTGCGGCGCAGCGTCTCGACCTGCACCTTGGACACGGGGTCGGTGATCGGACCGGGCGTCGTGGGGACGTTGTGGTCCTCGGTGGCGAGCGTCAGGTCCGGGCGTCGCACGGTGCGGCCGGCGAGGCGCAGCCCGTCGAACGCCTGGGGGCTGGTGACCTCGTGCAGGAGGTGGAGGTCGATGTAGAGCAGGTCCGGCTCTCCCTCGGCGCGACGGACGACGTGTGCGTCCCAGACCTTCTCGGCCAGTGTCCCTGCCATGACTCCCTCTGACTTCCCTGCGCGGCGGCGTTCCCTGATCGAGCCCGTGCGCCATCGAGGACCCGGTGGCGACATCGCTCTTCCGTCAGCGTGGACCTTTTGCAGGTCGGGTGGCTTGACGTCTCAGACACTGAGACGTCAATATCAGTGCATGGACAACTCTTCTGGGGTCGGGGTTCTCGACAAGGCCGCCACCGTGCTCGGCGCCCTCGAGGCCGGACCCGCCACCCTCGCGCAGCTCGTCGGGGCGACCGGCCTCGCCCGTCCGACGGCCCACCGCCTGGCGGTGGCCCTCGAGCACCACCGGCTCGTCTCCCGTGACATGCAGGGTCGCTTCGTGCTGGGTCCGCGCCTCGGCGAGCTCGCCTCGGCCGCAGGCGAGGACCGGCTCCTCGCGGCAGCCGGCCCGGTGCTCGGCGCCCTGCGCGACCACACCAACGAGAGCGCGCAGCTCTTCCGGCGCCAGGGAGACCAGCGCATCTGCGTGGCGGCCGCCGAGCGACCGGTGGGCCTGCGCGACTCGATCCCCGTCGGCGCCACCCTCTCGATGCTCGCCGGGTCCGCGGCCCAGGTCCTGCTCGCGTGGGAGGAGCCGGACCGCCTCCACCGCGGCCTGCAGGGCGCGGCGTTCACCGCCACGGCGCTCTCCGGCGTCCGACGCCGCGGGTGGGCCCAGAGCGTGGCCGAGCGCGAGCCCGGCGTCGCCTCCGTCTCCGCCCCCGTACGCGGCCCGTCCGGTCGCGTCGTCGCCGCCGTGTCGATCTCCGGACCGATCGAGCGCCTGTCTCGCCAGCCCGGCCGGCTGCACGCCGCGACGGTCGTCGCCGGCGCCAACAAGCTGACCGAGGTGCTGCGCCGCCACCACGCGATGCAGCAGCAGCAACAGCAGCAGCAGAACGCCTGAGCCTCCCTGCCTCCATCCCCCTGGTCCACCGCCTTCCGACAACGGCGTCGGGAGGCGGTCTCCCCCCACCGAGCACAACGGATCGGTCACGATCGGCCCGTGACGCCACGCACTGACAACCTTTCGGGCCGCCCCCGCGTCACCCTCGTTGCAGTGCACCGACGCACTGCACCGTCTCGTCTCAGACAAGGGGTCACGATGCAGACAGCCACCTCACCGTTCCGGTCGGCGGGCGGCCTGCGCCGCGCCGTCCTGCTCGGCAGCCTCCTGACGGGCACGGTCGCTCTCGTCGCCACCACGGCGGCCTGCGGCCCGGACCAGGGACCCGGCGTCGCCGCCACACGGCTCTCCCAGGCGCCGGCCGCCTCGAGCCCCTCGACCGCGGCGGCGAGCACGACGGCGCCTGCGCCTGCCACCGACGAGACGCCCGAGGCGAGCCCGAGCGCGTCGCCGAGCACCACGCATACGCCCGCTGCCGTGACGCCCACCGTCGCCCCCACGACCTCGCCGGCACCCACGCCGACGGCGACGGAGCCGGCGCCGGCGCCCGTCGTCCTGCTGCAGGCCGGCGACACCGGTCCGCGGGTGCGCGCGTTGCAGGCGCGGCTGCGACAGATCGGCTGGTTCTCGGGCGACGTCGGCGACCGCTACGGCTCGCTGACGACCACTGCCGTGCAGGGCTTCCAGGCCAAGCGCGGCCTCGCCGCCACCGGCACCCTCGACCAGGCAAGCTGGGACCGGCTCGTCTCGATGACCCGCGTCCCCACCGCCGACGAGCTCGCCAACATCAGGCCGAAGCCGGTCGAGGCGAAGCCGCAGAACGGCGCGTGGGACGTCGATCCGCGGTGCCAGACCGGACGCGTCATGTGCGTCAGCAAGACGACCCGGATGCTCACGTGGGTCGTCGACGGCGTGCCGCAGTACGGCTTCGACGTCCGGTTCGGCAGCGACGAGCTGCCCACGCGTGAGGGCGTGTTCCCGGTCTACAAGAAGCAGGTCGACGTCATCTCGAACCTCTACCACACGCCCATGCCGTACTCGATGTTCTTCTCCGGCGGCCAGGCGGTGCACTACTCCTCGAACTTCGCGCGCCTCGGCTACGCCGGAGCGTCGCACGGCTGCGTCAACGTGCGCGACAAGGCGCTGCTGGTCCGGCTCTACGACGAGGTGCGCATCGGCGACAAGGTCGTCGTCCACTGGTGAAAGGGCGCGTCGGCACCCCGACGTAGGCTGGCGGGATTCAGTCCCCACGGCCCGAAGGAGTCGGTGTGCTCAAGGTTGGTTGGAAGGCGTCCGCGGAGCAGTTCGGTCCACGCGACCTGGTCACGTATGCCACCCACGCCGAGGAGGTCGGGTTCGAGTCCGCGTTCATCTCCGACCACTTCCAGCCGTGGCGCCACCGGCAGGGGCACGCGCCCTTCGCGATGAGCTGGCTCGCCGCCGCCGGCGAGCGCACCGAGCGCATCCAGCTGGGCACGTCGGTCATGACGCCGACGTTCCGCTACAACCCGGCCGTCGTGGCGCAGGCGTTCGGCACGCTCGGCGTCCTCAACCCCGGCCGCATCGTCCTCGGCATCGGGACCGGCGAGGCACTCAACGAGGTGGCGGTGGGCGCGGCAGGGTCGCCGTGGCCCGACTTCAAGGAGCGCTTCGCCCGTCTCCGCGAGGCCGTGACGCTGATGCGCAGGCTCTGGACCGAGGAGCGCGTCGACTTCGAGGGCGACTACTACCGCACGCACGCCGCCACGGTCTTCGACCGCCCCGACCAGCCGATCCCCGTCTACGTCGCCGCCGGAGGCCCGCTCGTGGCGAGGTATGCCGGCCGGTCGGGCGACGGCTTCATCTGCACCTCCGGGAAGGGCCGGGAGCTCTACGAGGACAAGCTGCTCCCGGCCGTCGACGAGGGGCTCGAGAAGTCGGGCCGCACCCGCGACGACATCGACCGGATGATCGAGATCAAGCTCTCCTACGACCGCGACCCGGAGCAGGCGCTGCACAACGTGCGCTTCTGGGCTCCCCTGTCGCTCACCGCCGAGCAGAAGCACGGCGTCCACGACCCGGTCGAGATGGAGCGCCTCGCCGACGAGCTCTCCGACGAGGAGATCGCCAGGCGCTGGATCGTCACGAGCGACCCGGCCGAGGCTGTCGAAGCCGTGCGCCAGTACGTCGACTGGGGCTTCAACCACCTCGTCTTCCACGCGCCTGGGCACGACCAGGAGCGCTTCCTCGACCAGTTCTCCGCCGACGTGCTGCCGGGCCTGCGAGAGCTCGGCTGAGGCGCGCCGGCACAGCAGCACCGTCGGGCACCGTCGGGTGAGGGCACGGCGGCGGGCCACGACGTCAGGCAGCGGCGCCCTCGCCGGACGCGAGCCTGGCGTGTCGACGCCTGCTGTGGTCGTCGGTCGCCCCGAACGCCTTGGCGAGGCCGGTGGCCGGCATCGCGACGTAGAGGCTCTCATGTCCGCCGGCCGGGACGGCATACGTCTCGTGCCAGATGCCGACGGCCCCACCGGCGCGACGACTGCGCCGGTAGAACGCGAGCCACGCGGCTCGGTGCTCTCGAGCGTCGTCGTTCGCGTAGGCGTAGATGTCCTCGACGCTGCGCCAGTACTGCACGACCGTCGGGCCGCCCGCGCCGACCAGGCTGCGGGCCTCGAGGAAGCCGAGGTCCGGGCCGCGTCCGCGCGCGGCGTCGGCCTTGGCCGTGTAGAGCTCCCGGAGCATCCGCGGCATCGCGGTGGCGACCGGCATCCACAGGTCGGGTCGCCACGGCTGGTTGATCCGCATGCCGATGAGGAAGACGGCGAGATCCCCGTCGTGGTCGTGGCTCCTGTGTTGCAACCCTTTCACGGCGCCTCCTTGTTGGATAGTTGGACTATCCACAGTTTGGAGAGTAGAACTATCCAACGTCAAGAGGGAGGCCGGATGAAGATCTCGGAGCTGTCCGAGCGCACGGGCGTCAGCATCGCCACGCTGAAGTACTACCTGCGCGAGGGGCTGCTGCACCCCGGCGCCGCCGAGGGGGCGACCCGGGCCCGCTACGACGACAGCCACGTCGAACGCGTGCGCCTCGTGCGCACGCTGGCCGACGTCGGCCGCCTCCCGCTCGAGCGCGTCCGCGAGGTCGTCGACGCCCTGGACGACCCTCCTGCGACGAGGCACGAGCTGCTGGGAGTGGCTCAGCACGCCCTGCGGCCGTCCGGCATCTCCGCAGCCTGCGCGGAAGGCGGGGCGGATACCCCGACGATGCGCCGCGTGGCCTCACTCGGTGTGCCCGGCGGCGCTCTCTGCGCCGCTGGCCGCCAGCTCGCCGACGCCCTCGACACGGCCGCGGCGGCCGGCTGGGTGGTCACGGACGCGCAGCTCTCGACGTGGTTCCGGGCCTTGGAGGCCGTCGCCCGCACCGACGTGGCCCCGGAGCTCGCCCACATGGCGCCCGGCGACGCCATGCGCCACGTCGTCCTCGGCACCGTCCTGACCGACCCGATCCTGCTCGCCCTGCGCCGCGTCGCCCAGGTGGCGGTGAGCGCCGAGCGCCTGGAGAGCGTGGCCGAGACACAGCCCGAGCCGGGCCTGGCCTGAGCTGCGCGGGACCGCAGGCAACGGCTCAGTCGCTCCGGTAGGGCCGCTCCTCCAGGACCGCGGCGAGCGTCGCCGTCCTGGCGGCGGTCCAGCCCGGAGGGTGGGTCACCCCGACCCACGACTCCAGGTTGGCCGTGACGGAGTAGAGGTGTCCGTAGCCCCACGGGATGTTGCCGGCGCCCGGCAGGTCGAGGAGGACCTGCCACATCGTGACGAGGGGGAACCAGCCCATCCGGGGCGAGACGTCGGGTCCACGCTCCCCGTTGGCCAGCCACTCGGGTGACGAGAAGGCCAGGCTCGGCGAGAAGAAGACGATGGGGTCGCTCGCGTGCTGCAGGTAGACCACGCGGGTGGGGCCCCAGGACGCGGAACCCCGGTCGAGGCCGTCCTGCTCCGCGGTGAAGCGCACCGTGCGCCCCTGCTCGTAGATCGGGAGGTATGCCGGGCTGCCGGGCTGGCGCTGTGCCGTCAGCCGCGCGTGAAGCTCGTTGACGAACGTCGGGCCGGACATCAGGGCGCCGTCGATGGGCTCGTTGATGATGTTGACCGAGCTGAGGATGCTCTCGACGCCGAGCGAGCCGAGTGACAGGCCGTAGAGGTAGAGCCTCGGACGCGCGCCCGCCGGCAGGGTCGCCCAGTACTGGTGCACGGTGTCGAAGACGACGCGGGAGGTCTCGCGCACCGCGTCCTGGTCGGCCAGCAAGGAGATCCACGACGGGAGGTAGGAGTACTGCACCCTGGCGATGGCGGTGTCGCCGTTCCAGAGGAACTCGATCGGGTCGGTCCCGTTCTGGTCGAGGAAGCCGGTGCCGGTGGTGGTGGCGACGACGAGGACCTTGCGCCTGAAGGCGCCCGTGCGCTTGAGCTCCTCGAGGACCAGGTCGGCGCGGGCCCGCACCGTGTCGGCCGACTTGAGGCCGGCGTAGACCCGGATCGGCTCCTTGGCTCCCCCGCCGCTGGCCGCGTTCAGCTCCGCCACGGTGGGACCCCCACCGACGAAGTAGCGGCCCTGCCTGCCGAGCAGCTCCCAGCGCGAGAGGGACTGCGGGGAGCCGGACCGCTCGGGGGCGAGCGGCCGGTGCATGTCGGCGGCCACGAGGCTGTCCCTGGGCGCGAAGATGTTGTTGGCGACGACGAAGAACCCGTTGACGAGGACACCGGTCAGCAGCGACCAGATGAGGGTCAGGAGCAGGGCGAGCCCGACGACGACGGCGACGCGTCGGGGCATCCGCCGTCCGAGCCAGCGGAACACCGTGTCGAAGACCAGCCGGAGGCTCCGGGCGACGACGAGGACGAGCACCGCGAGCGCCGCGGTGACGATGATGATGACCGGCCACACCGTGGGCGAGGCCGGCTGCATCCCGTAGAGGGTCCGGATCTCGTTCTGCCAGCCGACCTGGCGCCACCCGGTGAAGACGGCAGCCCAGAGGCCGAGTCCCACCAAGAGCGTCACGAGGAAGCGGTGGGCGCGTCCGGGAACCGACGGGATGCCCAGGTAGTGCCAGACCGCCTGGGCGCCCGCTCCGAGGCCGTAGCCGATCATCACCGTGACGCCGGAGACGACTCCCTGCACGACCGCTGCCCGGGGCAGCAGCGAGGGCAGCAGCGACAGGGCGAAGAACCAGACGGCGACCGTGAGGCCCACGCCCGAGAAGGTCGTCTCCAGGACGCGGTGGGGCGTGCCCAGGCCGACACGCCGGGGCCGATGTCGGCTGTGCGCCGCAGCGACGGGGGCGCCCGGTGCGGTCATGGCGACTGCTCCTCGGTGGCTCGGCCCCTGCGTGGGCCAGCCTAGGTCCCCGCCCGAGCGGGTGAGGCATACATGCAGGAAGACCCCGGTCCGTGGTGGACCGGGGTCTTCCTGTTGCTCCTGGGAGCATCACGTAGCCCCGACGGGATTCGAACCCGCGCTACCGCCTTGAGAGGGCGGCGTGCTAGGCCGCTACACAACGGGGCCGTGAGCGGTGCCGAGCGACTCGGCACGAGAAGAAACCTTACCGTGAAGGCGGGATTTCTCCGAATCGGACCACGTTGCCGTGGACCTGAGCTGGGGTACCAGGACTCGAACCTAGAATGACGGAACCAGAAACCGTAGTGTTGCCAATTACACCATACCCCAAGGGGTTTCACTCCGAGCGGCGCCTTGCGGCCCTACGGGGTGAACCGAATGGGAATACTACCGGTCCCTGAGCGGTGGCCCAAATCGGCCGCCGAGGGCCGCCGTCACCTCGTCCAGCCCCTGCACCGACAGGCGCTCCCCCGGCCGGTGCGGCCACGGAGTCGCAGACCTCTGGCAGGGACATCCGGCTCACTCCTCCTCCGTGATCCCGAAATAGGGCAAGGCGGGGCCGACCCCGTCGACCCCGATGCCCCGCGACCGTCCGGAGGCGTCCCAGGACGCGCGCTCGAGCCGGACGTGCTGGAGCGCTTCACCGGAGTGCTCGAGCACGGAACGGTGGGTCTCGCGGTATCCGAGCGCACGTGAGACCCCCAGCGACGCCCCGTTGTCGACGACCGCCGAGCTGATGGCGGCCGACGCCCCGAGCCGGTCGAAGGCCAGGGCCAGCACCGCGGCGCGCATCTGGGTGCCCAGACCCCTGCCCCGGGCGGCCGGGACGAGCCACGAGGACGAGTCGACGGTGCGCTCGGCACGCCAGTCGGGGCCCTCGAGCCACTGGACGCCGATAACGCCGTCGCTCGACCGCGCGACGAAGGGCAGCGCCCAGTCGTCCGGGGACCACATGCCGAGGGCGCGCCAGTAGCCCTGCACCAGGACGGCCCGACGGTTCGCGCGGTCGTCGAGTCCTGCATACGTCGTGGCGTGCGGGTTCATCTGCAGGTCGTCCGGCAGCAGCTCGCAGAGCGTCGGCAGGTCCGCCTCGGTCATCACCCGCAGGTCGAGCTCCGCCGTGCGCAGGCGGATGCCGTGCAGCGGCCAGACCACGTCCCCCACGCGGGCACCCTCAGAGCGACTCGCGCAGCGACCGCAGGCGGGCCAGCGTCGAGGTCTTGCCCAGGATCTCCATCGACTCGAAGAGCGGCGGCGAGATGCGTGCGCCGGACACCGCGGTGCGCAGCGGCCCGAACGCGAACCGCGGCTTGATGCCGAGCCCCTCGACGATGGCGGTGCGCAGCGCCTCCTCGATGCGGGCGGCGGTCCAGCCGCTCTCGCTGCCGAGCAGGCCGGACCCCTGGTCGTCGATGTCGCCGAGCGCCTTCAGGGCGGCGTCGAGCACGGCCGGCGCGTCGTCCTTGAGCTGGGCCCGGGCGTCGTCGTCGATGACGAGCGCGTCGTCGGCGACGAAGAAGGGCCGGACCAGCGCCGGCGCCTCGGTGAGCAGCGCGATGCGGGTCTGGATGAGCTCGGCGACGGACTTGAGCCGGGCGAGCTCACCCAGCGACTGGGTCTCGCCGAGGACGCCCTCGGCCACGAGGTAGGGCAGCAGGCGGCCGGCGAAGTCACCGAGCTCGAGCGAGCGGATGTAGACGCCGTTGAGCCAGTCGAGCTTCTTGAGGTCGAAGATCGGCCCGATCGGGTTGACCTTGGCCCAGTCGAAGGTGCGGCTGAAGTCCTCGAAGGTGAAGACCTCGACGTCGTTGCCCTCCGCGTCCTGCTGCGGCGGGTAGGCAAGCAGCGCAAGGAAGTTCACGAGCGCCTCGGGCAGGTAGCCCTGCTCGCGGAACCACGTGAGCCGAGCGGCGGGGTTCTTCCGCTTGGAGATCTTCGACTTGTCGGTGTTGCGCAGCAGCGGCATGTGCGCGAACTTCGGCGGCTCGAGCCCCAGCCAGCGGTAGAGCAGGATGTGCTTCGGCGTCGAGCTGATCCACTCCTCGCCTCGCACGACGTGCGTGATGCCCATGAGGTGGTCGTCGACGACGACGGCCAGGTGGTAGGTCGGGAAGCCGTCGGCCTTGAGGATCACCTGGTCGTCGGGGCGCGGGGCCGAGACCCTGCCACGGATGACGTCGTCGAAGACGAGGGGCGCGTCGTCGGGGATGAGCATCCGCACGACGGGCGTCTCGGTGAAGCCGGGCAGCGCTGCCCGCTCCTCGCGGGTCTTGCCGAGGCAGAGACGGTCGTAGCCCGTCGGCTGCTTCGTCTTCTGCTGGATCTCGCGCATCTCGTCGAGGCGCTCCTTGGAGCACCAGCAGTAGTACGCGTGACCGGCCTCGATGAGCCGCTCGACGTACGGGCGGTAGGTGTCGAGCCGCTCGCTCTGGCGGTACGGCTCGAAGGGGCCGCCGATGTCGGGCCCCTCGTCCCAGTGCAGGCCGAGCCACGCGAGGGTGTCATAGAGCTGCGCCTCGCTGTCCTCACGGAAGCGCACCCGGTCGGTGTCCTCGACGCGCAGGACGAACTGGCCGCCCTGCTGTCGGGTGAAGGCGAGGTTGAACAGCGACATGTACGCCGTGCCGACGTGCGGGTCGCCGGTCGGCGAGGGTGCCACGCGGGTGCGGACCGGGCCGGAGCCGTCGGAGGTGGAGACGCGCTGCGCCTGCTCGGTGCGAACCTCGACCTGCGTCGGGTCCAGCGGGTCGGGAACGGCGGCGCTGACGGGAGAAGACGGCATACCGGTGCTGCTGCTGTTGTCGCTCATGGTGCGACCCAGCCTAGTGGGCGCCTCCCGGAGACCGGGACGCGGAGACGCCGCCCAGCGTGATCGGCTGGGCGGCGTCCAATGCTCCGCTGGGCGCGCGAGGGGGTCAGCGCTGCGCGGCGCCGGGAGGGCCCTCGACGTGATCGTGCTTCGCGTCGTAGGTGGCGTCCCCGTCAGGACCCTGGTCGGGGGCCCCGGGCCGGGCGTGGCGACCGACGTAGCCCTCGTCCCGGGTCGTGTCGTGGGCGTCGGCGGCGGCAGTGATGTCGTCGTTGCTCATGGTCTCGACCCTATCGGCCGGGAGGCTCAGCGACGGACGAAGGTGTTGGTGAGCGAGCCGATTCCGGCGATCTCCACAGTGACCTGCTGGCCGGCCTCGACGAGGCCGACGCCGGCCGGGGTGCCGGTCAGGATGACGTCGCCGGGCAGCAGGGTGAAGGCCGCGGACGCGTACTCGATGATCGCGGCGATGCCGTGGACCATGTCGGCCGTGGTGCCGTCCTGCTTCACCTCCCCGTCGAGGGTCGTGACGATCCTCAGGTCGGCCGGGTCGAGCTCGGTCTCGACCCACGGGCCGAGCGGACAGCTCGTGTCGAAGCCCTTGGCGCGGGCCCACTGCCCGTCGGTGCGCTGCCAGTCGCGCGCCGTGACGTCGTTGGCGACCGTGTAGCCGTAGATGCAGTCGGCGGCGTTCTCAGCCTTGACACCCTTGGTGATCGTCTTGATGACGACCGCGAGCTCGCCCTCGTAGGAGATCTCGTTGCTGCCGGCGGGCATGACGACGGGGTCGAACGGACCCACGACCGAGGTGTTGGGCTTGAAGAACATCATCGGCTCGGCCGGCGCCTCGCCACCCATCTCCTTGGCGTGGTCGGCGTAGTTCTTGCCGATCGCCACGATCTTCGAGCGCGGGATCACCGGCGCCAGCAGGCGCACGTCCTCCAGCATGACCGGCGGCTGCCCGCTGGGCTGGAGCCCGACGTAGAGGGGGTCTCCGGCGAGCGGCGTGATCACCTCGCCCCCGGGGTCGCCCTGGACGATGCCGTATGCCGGGTCGTCCCCGGTCGTGTACCTCGCGATGCGCACGCGCCCCACCCTACGACGCGGGGACGCGGCGACGGGCGGGCGGTCGCGCGTCAGAAGGTGCGGCGCAGGCGCAGGTCCAGAGGCCTGCCGTCGGGGTCGTAGACGAGGCGGTAGAAGGGGTCGGCCCACAGCCGGGTGAGCCGGCTCTGCTCCGGGTTGGCGAGGGGACGCAGCCGCCCGGGCGGTCGGGGTGAGCCGGCCGGGGCGCGGTGCCAGCAGGCCAGCGCCCGGGCGCTGGCGGCATACGCGTCGAAGTGGTCCTCGAGCGGGAGGTCTGCGTCGGTGCCGAGGTGCTCACGCGCGAGCTCCTGGCGCAGGTCGCGGGCGAACTCCGGGTGGGCGACGGCGGCGGACAGCTCGGAGTCATGCGTCCAGGACCGGCGGTTGAAGTTGTCGGAGCCGACGGTGACCCACTGGTCGTCCACGACGCAGACCTTGGCGTGCACGTAGACCGGGGTCCCGTCGGGGTTCTCAGCGCCGTAGGCCGCGACCCGGCCGGGCGCGGCGGCGTGCAGCTCATCGAGGAGCCGTGCCCGGCTCACGAGGTTCGGCGCATAGCTCAGGGCGCCGTCCTGGTCCGGCTGGTGTGGCAGCACGGCGACGAGACGCAGCTCGGGCGCTCGGCGCAGGGCCGCGACGAGCTGCGCGCACACCTCGGCGGACCAGAGGTACTGGTCCTCGAGGTAGATGAGGTGGCGGGCTCGGCCGAAGGCCTTGGCGTAGGCGCGGGCGACACTGCGCTCACCGCGTGGTGCGAAGGGATAGCCGCCGAGGCGGTGGCCGTAGGTGCGCAGCAGCTGGACGGGGTGCGGACCCGTGGGCGCGGGATCCGGTAGCTGCGCCGGCAGCGGGCGACGGGGTTGACGGTCACCGTGAGCCGCGTCGAGGGCCCAGCGGATGGGCGACCGGCTGAGCGCCTGCGGGTCGTCCCAGCGCTCGCGGAAGACCGTCTCGACGTCGCCGACCGCCGGACCGGTGATGGCGAGCTGCACGTCGTGCCAGGGCGGCCGGGGGCCGTAGACCTTCGCCATGGTCTGGGGTTGGGGGTCTCCGGCGTGGGAGGAGTCATCGCGCCGGCTGTGGCACAGGTCGATCCCACCGAGGAAAGCGATGTCGAGCGCCGGTCGTCCGGGGTGTCGCAGTACGACGAACTTCTGGTGGTGGGAGCCGCCGAGGCGCACCCGCATGTCGAGCACGCACTCGCCGCCGGCCGCGTTGACGTCCTCGCCGAGGTGGCGGTTCTCGTCCGCCGAGAACGCGAGCTTGTCCCAGTGGGAGCGCCAGACAAGACCGCGGACGTCGACGCCCCGGCGGGCTGCGTCGGCGAAGAGGGAGGCGACCTCGCTGCCGGGCTCGCCGGTCAGCCGCTCGTCGGGGTCGCCGCGCCAGTCCACGAAGAGCAGCAGGTCGCCCCGCTCCATCTGCGAGACCCGCTCGGCGAGGGCCGAGAAGTAGGCCTTGCCGTGGACGAGCGGCGTGACGAAATTGCCCTCCGTCCAGGCGCGCCCGTCGCGGTGGCGGCGGTCAAGGCGGGTCGACGGGTTGCCCCGTTCGTGGGCGGTGAGGTACCACTCGGCGGCGAGCACGGGACCGAGCGTATGCCGTGGGACGGGTCCGCGGTCGTCGTGGCGTGCGTCGTCCGCTGCCGCACGGTTGTGGCTCGCCCGTGCGCCTCCCCTACCCTCGGGGGGTGCAGGTCCTGGACGAGGCGGTGTGGCGAGAGCGGACGGCGGCGCACGAGGCGCGGGTCGATGCGGCCACGGCTGCGCACCTCGGCCGTCGCCGCGACCACCGCAAGCACCCGGTCGAGGACTTCCTCTTCACCTACTACTCCTACAAGCCGGCACAGCTGCGTCGCTGGCACCCCGGCGCGGGGACGGCGTTGGCGGGCGCGGCGCAGGCGCCACACCGGGACTGGCGGTTCTACGCGGTCGAGGGTGACCGGGTCTCCATGGACGTGGCTGCGTTCGTGTCGGCGCGCGGTGACACGCTGCGGTTCGTCCGCGACCTGCTCGTCCGGACGGCAGGGCGTCCGGCGCGCTTCGGCTGCTTCGGGCTGCATGAGTGGGCCATGGTGTACCGGCTGGATCCCTCGGACGTGCGGCACTCCGGCTGGCCGCTGCGGTTGGGGGCGGCGGGGACGGATGCTGTCGTTGAGAGCCACCAGGTTGCCTGCTCGCACTTCGATGCCTACCGCTTCTTCACCCCGGAGGCGGCGCCGCGCAACGCTCTCAGGCCGACCCGCGACTCGCAGCCGGACCTGGAGCAGCCGGGCTGCCTCCACGCCGGGATGGACCTCTACAAGTGGGCGCACAAGCTGGTTCCGGCGGTGCCGAGCGACCTCGTCATGGACTGCTTCGAGCTGGCGTGGGACATCCGGTCGCTCGACATGCGGGCCGCGCCGTACGACCTTCGCGAGCTCGGCTACGAGCCGGTGCGAATCGAGACGTCGGAAGGCAAGGCGCAGTATGCCGCCGAGCAGCGCGGCTTCTCGGCCCGCGGGCAGGTGCTGCGCGAGCGGCTGGTCGAGGCCATCGACCGCGTGACCTCCATGGAAAGCCCGCTTCGAGCTGCAACCTGAGCGGGCGCCCGGCGCTGCCTCGCGGCTTCGCCGCCCGCAACGGGACCGAGGACTCCTTGCGGTTCAGGCCGCGAGGGCGAGCGCGAGGACGCGTTCAAGGGGACTCGACGAGTCCAGGTCCAGCAGATCTGGCGGCTGGTCCTGTTCCGTTCGTTCCGGTGGTTCAGGATGGAGCAGTCCGGGGAGCAGGGGCGGCGCCTGTGAGGTGTACCTGTGCCCGGTCGGGGTCGTCGTGACGACGGTGTGCGGGCGCCGGGCTCCTCGCCGGTGACGGTGGCGGCGGTGAAGCCGGGAAGCTGCTTGGTCAGGTTGCACCGCACGCACAGCCCCTGCCCGTTGGCCGCACTGGTGGCGCCGCCGTCGGCGTGGTCGTGGACGTGGTCCAGGTGCCGGGCCGGGGCGTCGCACCACGGGGTGCGGCACGTTCCGGCGTCCCGGGCCAGCAGGTACCGGCGCAACCCGCCGTCGAAGACCCGGCGCACCGAGTCCATCGCCACGAGCGACCCGGTCACCGGGTGCGTGAACAACCGCCGCAGCCACACCCGCGCCGCGTCCGCCCCGTCTCCCTGCGGCGCAGAGGCAGTGAGCGCCGCACGGTCCGCCGACCCCGTGTCGGCACGGGCGGCACGGGCGGCACGGGCGGCACCCGCGGCACGGGCGGCACCCGCGGCACGGGCGGCACCGGGCGTGGTGCCGCATCCGCACGGGTCCGGCATGCCGGGCGGGGTGAGCAGGTCACGGGCCCACTGCGCCGGGACCGTGCCGTAGCCCACGACCTGCGCCGGAGTGTCGTCCCCGGCCAGCAGCGCCCCGGCACTCATGACCAGCTGCACCTCGACCGGCACCGCCTCCGCCGTGGCCTGCCCGGTGACCCTGGCCACGAGGGTGTCGGCCATCACCTGGCCCTTGCCCCGCTCATCGCCGGCCGCCCGGGCCGCGTCCGCCGCGGCCGTCAACGCGGCGTGCGCCGCGACCGCCTGCGCGACCGGCAGCAACGCCGTCAGGTACGCCATCGTGTCCGGCGCCGGGCGCAGGCTCACCCGACGATCCGCCTGCGCCTTCGCGGCTCGCGCCAGCACCGAGGCGGCATCGATCCGGTACGCCACCGCCCGCACCCGCCGCGCCAGCTCCCGGTCTCCGAGCATGCCCACCGGGTGAGCCGGGTCACCCACGACCTCCGCATCGACCAGCGACCGCTGCCCACTCGTCAGGGTCGCGGTCTCCCGCACGATGATCTGCGCCCGCCACTCGCTCAGCTCCCCAGCCTCCAGCGCCGCCAACGTGTGCGGCATCTCCCGGCACAACGCCAGCGCGAGCCGCACGTGCGACGCTCCCTGCACCGGCGACTCCCGCCGAGCCAACGCCACCTGCGCCGCCACCCCGGCCATCCCCGCCGGCCGCCGGCGTCGCGCCTCAGCCCCAGCCGCGCTCCCAGCCACGTCCGATGCCTGCCCCTCGTCATCGGCGAGCGAGGCCGCCCGGGCCTGGTCTCGGGCGGCGCGTCAACCCGCGAAGTCCCCCGCGTCCGAGCACGCCCGCGCCCGCTCCCGCCACGCCAGCGCCACCTGCTCCTGCGAGTCCACGAACGCCGCCGTCACCCGCACCTGCGCCGCCGCCACCGCCGCCTTGACCCGCTCCAACACCCCCAGCTGGTCCACCCGCTCCTGGTCCGACGACACGCCCGCGCGCTTGGCGCCACGGCCGCCGCCCGCCCCAACCCGCGCGAGCGCCGACACGAGAGCCGCCAGGCCCTCGGTCGTCTCGAGCAGCGCATCATCGAACATGTGTACGACTCTAGACGGGAGGTCCGACAGTCCTGAGCGACGGTCCACAACCCCTCCCACACAGGGCCGGGCGCGCTCAGTCCTGCGTAACGACGTAGAGGCAGAACGGATGCCCGGCCGGGTCCAGCATCACCCGTACGTCCTCCTGCGGCTGGTAGGAGGCGAGCTGCGCACCGACCTCGACGGCATACGCGACCGCCTGCGCCAGGTCGTCGACCTCGAGGTCGAGGTGCAGCATCATCAGCGGCTCACCCGGCTCGCTCGGCCACACCGGGCGCACGTAGTTGGGCTCCGTCTGGAAGGAGAGGTTGTAGCCGGCCGTCTCGGACGGAGCGAGGGTGGCCCAGCTGGGCGTGTCCTTGTAGAGGCGCCACCCGAGCAGGCGCTGGTAGAAGTGCGCGAGGGCGGATGCGTCCGGTGCGTCGAGCACGACGCCGAACCAGTGCTTCGTCGTTCGCAGGGGCATGCGACCAGTCTGTGGCACCTGAACGGCGTACGGAGGGCCGCGCGTCCGTCGTCGGCTCAGCGCGACCGCTCCAGCCCACGGAGGATGACCGCCAGCCCCACCTCGAACGCCTTCGCCTCGCCGGCCGAGTCAGGCGGTGGCAGGTCCGGGTCTGCTCGTGCGGCAAGCCGCCGGTTCTGTTCTCCCGCAACGGAACCGAGGACGTGGTGGACGACAAGGGCGGCCACCTCGTCACGTTCGGAGGCCGGCACGCCGGCGTCGTAGACGAGGCGGCCCAGCTCACGGAGCGCGCGCGTGGCACCCGGCTCCACGGCATACGCGAGCCCGACGACGTCGGCCGCGTCGGGGACCTGCACGAGGACCTCACGGATGGTCACGGCGAGCCCCGCGAGAGCGTCCTCGGGCGGCCTCTCGGGAGAAGGGACGGGGATCTCGGCCAGCAAGGCGTCTGCCACCTCGACGAGGAGCTCCTGCTTGTTGGCGACGTGCCAGTAGAGGGCGCCCGGCGCGACGCCGAGCTCACGGGCGAGGCGGCGCATCGTCAGGTCGCCGAGACCGTAGCGGCGCAGCAGGTCGACCGCGGTCGCCACGACCTGGTCCCTGCTGAGTGCCACGGGCTCCCCTGTTCCGGCGGTCCCCTTGCGAACCCCTGGTTGACAGCCGAGCCTAGCGGCTCGGCATACTGAACGCCGTTCAGTTGAACACCGTTCAGCGCCGCGTGCAAGGAGATTCAATGGCCAGCCGACACGACGCCCTCGCCGACGCCGTCCTGGCAGGGAGGCCGGCAACCGAGAGCCAGGCGCTGGACGTGCTGCAAGCCCCGGACGAGGAGCTCCTCGAGGTCGTCGCGGCCGCAGCACGCCTGCGTCGCAAGCACTTCGGCAACACCGTCAAGGTCAACTACCTCGTCAACCTCAAGTCCGGGCTCTGCCCCGAGGACTGCCACTACTGCTCGCAGCGGCTCGGCTCCGGGGCCGACATCCTGAAGTACACGTGGCTGCGCGCCGACGAGGCGGTCGAGCAGGCGGCTGCGGGCCTGCGCGGGGGCGCCACCCGGATCTGCATGGTCTCGAGCGGACGCGGCCCGACCGACCGCGACGTCGACCGTGTGGCCGGCATGGTGGGCGCCCTCAAGCAGGAGCACCCGGACGTCGAGGTGTGCGCCTGCCTCGGGCTGCTCAAGGACGGCCAGGCCGACCGACTGCGCGCCGCCGGCGTCGACGCGTACAACCACAACCTCAACACGGCACAGTCGCACCACGACGACATCGTCACGACCCACACCTACGCCGACCGCGTCGACACGGTGAACCGCGCGCGGGACGCCGGGCTGTCACCGTGCTCGGGCCTCATCGCAGGACTCGGCGAGAGCGACGAGCAGCTCGTCGAGGCGCTGTTCGCCCTGCGCGACCTCGGCTCGGACTCGATCCCGGTCAACTTCCTCATGCCGTTCGACGGCACACCCCTCGAGGGCACCTGGGAGCTGACCCCCGGGCGCTGCCTGCGCATCCTCGCCATGGCCCGAATCGTCTGTCCTGACAGGGAGATCCGCATCGCCGGTGGCCGGGAGATGCACCTGCGCTCGCTCCAGGGGATCGCCCTCCACGTCGCGAACTCAATCTTCCTCGGCGACTACCTCACGTCCGAGGGACAGGCCGCCGAGGCCGATCTCGAGCTGATCCGGGACAACGGCTTCGTCGTCCTCGGTGCCGACGACGCGGCGACAGGTGTGACGCCCTCCCCCGAACGGCACCACGACCCTGCCAAGCGTCGCCGCGGCGCGGGCACGGACGTCCCCGCCAATGCCTGAGCCCCCGGGGTCCCCGCTCGCGGCGCGCGACCGCGGGCTGGTCTGGCACCCCTACGCACCCCTGGACGGTCCGGAGCCGTATGCCGTCGAGGGCGCCTCGGGTGTGCGGCTGACCCTGCGAGCCCCTGACGGCGCCCGCCACGAGGCCGTGGACGCGATGGCGTCGTGGTGGTGCACGGTGCACGGCTACCGCAACCCGACCCTCGACGCGGCCGCGCACGAGCAGCTCGACCGCTTCAGCCACGTCATGTTCGGGGGGCTCACCCACGAGCCGGCGGTCCGCCTCGCCGAGCGCCTGACCGCCACGGCTCCCGGCCCGATGTCGCACGTCTTCTTCGCCGACTCCGGGTCGGTGTCGGTCGAGGTGGCCCTCAAGCTGTGCCTGCAGTACCAGGCGGCGCGCGGCCGTCCGGGGCGACAGCGGTTCCTGACGGTCCGCGGCGGATACCACGGCGACACCTTCGCCGCGATGAGCGTGTGCGACCCGGTCGACGGGATGCACTCCGTCTTCCCCGGCGCCCTCGCTCGCCAGGTGTTCGCCCCGCGACCGCCCGCCGCACGGCTGGCCACCACCCCGGACGGTGAACAGGTCTGGGAGACGGACGTCCTCGCCTTCGAGGCCTGGGCAGCGCAGGTCCGTGCCCTGGCGCGGACCCACCGGGACGAGCTCGCCGGCGTCGTCGTCGAACCGGTGCTGCAGGGCGCCGGCGGCATGCACGTCTACCACCCGGACTGCCTGCGCGTGCTGCGCGAGGTCGCCGACGAGCACGAGCTGCTCCTGGTCGTCGACGAGATCGCCACCGGCTTCGGCCGCACGGGCCGCCTCTTCGCCTCCGAGTGGGCCGACGTCGCTCCCGACGTGCTGTGCGTCGGCAAGGCCCTGACGGGCGGATACCTCTCCCTCGCAGCGGTCCTCACGACCCGACACGTCGGTGAGGCGATCACCCGGTCGCAGTTCCGCGCCCTGCTGCACGGGCCCACCTTCATGGCCAACCCCCTCGCCTGCGCCGTCGCGAACGCGTCGCTAGAGCTCGTCGAGGACCGCTGGAAGGAGGAGGTCCCGCGCGTCGGCCGGATCCTGGCCGAGCACCTGGCCCCCGCCGCCAGCCTTGCCTGCGTCGCCGACGTCCGCGCCCTCGGTGCGGTGGGTGTCGTGCAGCTGACCCGCCCCGTCGACGTGGGGCGGGTCACGCGGGCGGCGCTGCAGCGGGGCGTCTGGGTGCGCCCGTTCCGCGACCTCGTCTACACGATGCCGCCCTACGTGTGCACCGACGACGAGGTGCGACTGATCGCCGACGGCATCGTCGGCGCCGTCTCGGAGGTGCACGGATGAGTGGCTGGGACACCTGGCTGAGGGAGCGTGACGAGCTGCGGAGACAGCGGGGCATCGACCGCTTCGACGCCGTGCTGCGCCAGGGCGGTCCGCAGGCGGAGACCCGCGACCCCCTCGACCTCGCCTCCAACGACTACCTGGGCCTGGCCCGGGACGCCCGGGTCGTGGCCGCTGCCCACGAGGCGCTCGCCCGCTACGGCGCGTCGGCGACCGCGAGCCGCCTCGTCACCGGGACCCTCCCGGTCCACCGGGACCTGGAGGCCGCCCTGTGCCGACTCACCGGCCAGCCGGCCGGACTGGCCTTCTCGACCGGGTATGCCGCCAACCTCGGCGCGCTCACGGCGCTCAGCGGGCGAGGAGCCGAGATCGTGCTGGACGCGCATGCCCATGCCTCGCTCCACGACGCCGCCCGCATGTCGCGCGTCCCGTACGCGACGTTCGCCCACAACGACCCGTCGGCGCTCGACCGTGAGCTCGCGGCACGAGCCGGACGCAGGGTCGTCGTGGCCGTCGAGTCGATCTACTCGGTGCTCGGCGACGCCGCCCCCCTGCGCGCGCTCGTCGAGGTCTGCCACCGCCACGGTGCGCTGCTCGTCGTCGACGAGGCCCACGGCATCGGGGTCGCCGGCGGCGGTCGCGGCCTCGTGCACGAACTGGGTCTCGCGGGCTCCCGCGATGTCGTCGTGACGCTGACGCTCTCGAAGGCCCTGGGCTCACAGGGCGGAGCCGTGCTCGGCCCCACCGCGATCCGGCACCACCTCGTGAACAGCGCGCGCAGCTTCATCTTCGACACCGGCCTCGCTCCCGCCTCCGCCGCCGCCGCGTGCGCCGCCGCCGATGTCGTCGCTGCCGAACCGTCTCTGTCAGCAGCCGTCCGGGCCAACGCCGCCACGATCGCGGGGATCTGCGGCATCGAGCAGGCGGCCGGCGCGGTGCAGTCACTGCCGATGCCGTCTCCGGAGGCTGCGCTCGCCGCTGCTCTGGACCTGAGTGCCGAGGGAGTGCTCGTCGGCTGCTTCCGGCCGCCGAGCGTGCCCGACGGCGTCTCGCGGCTCCGCGTCACCGCCCGGGCTGACCTCTCGGGACGCGACCTGCGCGAGGCGGCACGACTCGTGGCCCGGCGCGCGGCGGCGCCGGGCGACGGCGGGTCGGCCGGTACCGTCGGGTGGCCACGGGCAGGGGACGCTCCCTCCCCTGCCCGTGGCCTCCTGTCGGTCCTCGCCACCCCGCCCGGCGCAGCGGATGAGTAGCGGGCCGCTGCCCCGGGTCCTCGTCGTCACGGGGACGGACACCGACGTGGGCAAGACCGTCGTCACGGCTGCGGTCGTCGCGACGGTGCTGGCGGCGGGACTGCGTGTGACGGCATACAAGCCCACGCAGACCGGTGTGGCACCCGGGGAGCCCGGTGACATGGCCGAGGTCGAGCGGCTCACCGGGGCGGGGACGTCGGAGGGGGTGCGGCTGCGCGCGCCGATGGCGCCCGGGCCGGCCGCGGCGCTCGAGGGCACGCGGCTGCCCACGCTGGCCCAGCACCTGGAGCTCGTCACCGACCTCGCCGCGCAGCATTACGTCGTCGTCGTGGAAGGCGCCGGCGGCCTGCTCGTCGAGCTCACGGAGGCGGGCGAGACCCTGGCCGACCTGGCGGGAGGACTGCCCGACGCGGCCGCACTCGTCGTGGCGCGGAGCGCCCTGGGAACGCTCAACCACACCATGCTGACCCGGGAGGCACTGTCGCACAGAGCGATCCGTCAGCTCGGAGTCGTCATCGGCGCATGGCCGGATGACCCGGACGTCATCGAGACGACCAACCGCCGCTACCTCGCGGACCTGCCCGAAGGACTGTTCGGGGCAGTCCCGCTCGGGGCGCCACGCCTCGACCCGACGGCCTTCCGCGCGGCTGCGCCCACCTGGCTGCCGGGACTGGCTCAGCGCCTGGGCACACCCTGACGCAGCAGCCCGTGGACGATGCCGTCGGTGAGCGCCCGCCACGACGCGGCGAGGATCGATCCGGCCACCCCGATGGTGTCCCACGACGTCTCGCCGTCGGAGGTCTCGATGAGCACTCGCGTCACCGCGTCGGTGCCGTGGGAGGCATCGAGGATGCGCACCTTGAAGTCGATGAGCTCGATCTTCTCGAGCTCCGGGTACGCGCGGGTGAGCGCCTCGCGGAGGGCGTGGTCGAGCGCGTTGACGGGACCGTTGCCCTCACCGGTGGCGATGAGGCGGGCGCCCCCGGCCCGCAGCTTGACGGTCGCCTCGGACGTCGCGTCGCCGTCGCCCGACGAGTCGGTGATGACGCGCCAGGACTCGACCTCGAAGTAGTCGGTGCAGCCCGGTTCTAGTGCCTCGCGCAGCATCAGCTCGACCGTGGCGTCGGCCGCGTCGAAGGTCCAGCCGCGCAGCTCGAGCTCCTTGACCTCGGCGAGCACCGAGGCGACGACGTCGGGCCGGTCGGACACGTCGAGCCCCGCTTCCCGGGCCTTGAGCTCGATGCTCGCCCGGCCGGCCATGTCGGAGACCAGGGTGCGCATGCCGTTACCGACGAGGGCCGGGTCCATGTGCTGGTAGAGGTCGGGGTCGACCTTGAGGGCGCTCGCGTGCAGGCCGGCCTTGTGCGCGAAGGCGCTGGCGCCGACATACGGCTGGCGGCTGTAGGCGGCGACGTTGGTCACCTCGCTCACGGCGTGCGCGATGTGCATGGCCCGCCGCAGGGCGTCGGGGTCCAGCGCCTCGAGCCCGAGCTTGAGCTGGAGGTTGGCCGCGACGGTGACGAGGTCGGCGTTGCCGGTGCGCTCGCCGTAGCCGTTGACCGTGCCCTGCACGTGGGTCGCGCCGGCACGCACGGCGGCCACGGAGTTCGCAGCCGCGCACCCGGTGTCGTTGTGGCAGTGCGCACCGACCCGCGCCCCAGTGGAGGCGATGACGTCGGCGACGACCTCCTCGACCTGGTGCGGGAGCATGCCGCCGTTGGTGTCGCAGAGCACCACCACCTCCGCACCGGCGTCGTGCGCCGTCCGCACGACGGACAACGCGTAGTCGCGGTCGAGGCGCCAGCCGTCGAAGAAGTGCTCGCAGTCCACGAAGACGCGGCGGCCCTGCCCGACGAGGTGGCTCACGGTGTCGCGCACCATCTCGAGGTTCTCCTCGAGCGTGGTGCGCAGCGCCCGCTCCACGTGCCCGGTGTGCGACTTGGCCACGAGGCAGACGACGGAGGCCCCGGAGTCGAGCAGGGCGCGTACCAGGGGGTCATGCGCTGCAGCCCCGCCGGCCCGTCGGGTGGCGCCGAAGGCTGCCAGCGTCGCGTGCCGCAGGGGCAGCTCGGTCCGAGCCCGCTCGAAGAACTCGGTGTCCTTGGGGTTCGCGCCGGGCCAGCCGCCCTCGATGAAGTCGACCCCGAGATCGTCGAGCAGCGCGGCGATGGCCAGCTTGTCGGACACCGAGAGGTTGAGCCCCTCCTGCTGGGCGCCGTCGCGCAGGGTGGTGTCGTAGACGTGCAGCGCTTCCATGACCTTCATTGTCCTCGATCTCGGGGATGCGGCCGACCGCCGTCAGGGCGGTCGGCGCGGGGTGTGGTGTCGCGTCCGGTCTCTTCTCGTGTCGCGGCGGCCGGGGGTGGTGGCCTTCGCGGGTCTCCCTCGGGGTGTCTCGGGAAACAAAAAGACCCCCCAGGGTTGGGAGGTCTGCGCGACGAGGGGTGCTCGTCGCGCTACTCGATAATGAGGGTGCCGGTGGGCACGGGTCGCTTCATCACGCGCCCACCGTAGGGCTGCCGCGGCTCGGGCGGAACCGCAGGTCCGGATCGTGGACCCGCGCGACCGGTGACTAACGACGGCTGGAGGCCGCCTCGACGAGGGCACGGAACAGCCGCGGGTCGGTGCCGACCTCCGGATGCCACTGCACGGCCAGCCGGAAGAAGGCGGTGGGGTCCTCCATCGCCTCGAGGGTGCCGTCCGGGGCCCACGCCGACGGCTCGTAGCCGGGGTGGCTCAGGACCGACTGGTGGTGGTAGCTGGGCACATCCACCTCCTCGCCCAGGATCGCGGCGAGCCGCGTGCCGGCGACCATGTGGACCGGGTGGCTGCCGTAGGTAGCGGGCCCCGGTGAGTGCTCCTCGTGTCCGACGCGATCGGGCAGGTGCTGCTCGAGCCGGCCGCCCGCAGCGACGGCCATCACCTGCATGCCACGGCAGATGCCGAGGACGGGCAGGTCGGCCTCCGCCGTCGCGCGGGCGATCGCCAGCTCGGTGGAGTCCCGGTCGGGACGCGAAGCCTGCACAGACGCGTGCCGCTCGTCGGCGTAGAGCTCGGGCGCCACGTCCACGCCCCCCGCGAGGACCACCCCGTCGAGCCGCTCGACGATCTCCAGGGCCGTGTCGTCGTCGGCATCGGGACGCGGCGGCACCACCACGGCGATCGCGCCGGCGTCCTCCACCTGCCGCACGTAGCGGTGGGGCACCAGCGCACCGGGCACGTCGACCCAGTGGCCCCACGAGGCTCGCTCGACGTACGCGGTGATGCCGATGACAGGACGACCCATGACCATCCCCTACCCCACCTCAGAGCGGAGTCACGTAGGCACCGGAGATGCCGCCGTCCACGAGGAAGGTCGACGCCGTGATGAAGCTCGACTCGTCCGAGGCGAGGAACAGCACCGCGTTGGCCATCTCCTCCGGCTCGCCGAAGCGGCCCATCGGCACGTGGACGAGCCGGCGGGCGGCCCGTTCCTCGTCCTTGGCGAACAGCTCCTGCAGCAGCGGCGTGTTCACGGGGCCCGGGCAGAGGGCGTTGACGCGCACGCCCTGGCGGGCGAACTGGACGCCGAGCTCGCGAGACATCGACAGCACGCCGCCCTTGCTCGCGCTGTAGGAGATCTGCGAGGTGGCGGCGCCCATGACGGCCACGAACGAGGCGGTGTTGATGATGGAGCCCCTGCCCTGCTCGAGCATGTAGGGCAGCGCCGCCTTGCAGCACAGGTACACCGACGTCAGGTTGACCTCCTGCACCCTGCGCCAGGCGTCGAGGTCGGTGTCGAGGATCGAGTCGTCCTCGGGCGGGCTGATGCCGGCGTTGTTGAAGGCGATGTCGACCGAGCCGTAGGTCTCCTTCGCGGTCCGGAAGAGCGCGTCGACGTCCGCCTTGCTCACGACGTCGACCCGCACGAACGTACCGCCCACCTCCTCGGCGATCCGCGGCCCGTTGGCCTCGTCGAGGTCGCCTATGACGACCTTGGCGCCCTCCTCGGCGAACCGACGTGCCGTCGCCAGGCCGATGCCCGAGCACCCGCCGGTGATGACCGCAACCTTGCCGTCGAGCCTGCCTGCCATGTGAATGTCCTTCCAGCCCAGTGGTTCTGCGTGTAGGGGTGTGGGAGCCGAAGATCAGTCGGTCGCGATGAAGACGTTCTTGACCTCGGTGAACGCCTCGAGCGCGTCGGGGCCGAGCTCGCGCCCGATCCCGCTCTGCTTGAAGCCACCGAAGGGGGTCGAATAGCGCACGCTGCTGTGCGAGTTGACCGAGAGGTTGCCGGCCTCGACGGCGCGGGCCACGCGCAGCCCGCGCGCCAGGTCCCGTGTCCAGATCGACCCCGAGAGGCCGTATGCCGTGTCGTTGGCCTTGGCGACCGCGTCGGCCTCGTCGTCGAACGGCATGACCGCCACGACGGGGCCGAAGACCTCCTCCCGCCAGACGCGGTCGCTCGTCGATCTCGGCAGGACGACGGTCGCGGGGTACCAGTAGCCGCCGCCCTCGGGCGCCTCGCCACGGAAGGCGACGTCGACCTCGCCTCCGGCGTCCTCGACGTAGGAGCGGACCCGGTCGCGCTGGCCGGCGCTGATGAGCGGTCCCATCTCGGCCGCCTCGTCACGGGGGTCGGTGACGACGACACCCCGCACGGCCCTCTCGAAGTGCTCCATGAAGGTGTCGAAGACGCTGCGCTGCACGAGGATCCGGCTGCGCGCGCAGCAGTCCTGCCCGGCGTTGTCGAAGACGCCGTAGGGGGCCCGGGCGGCCGCGAGCTCGAGGTCGGAGTCGGCGAAGACGAGATTGGCGCTCTTGCCGCCGAGCTCGAGAGTCACGCGCTTGACCTGGTCGGCGGCGCCACGCATGATGCGCTGGCCGACTGCCGTCGAGCCGGTGAAGCAGACCTTCCGCACGTCGGGATGCGTGACGAAGCGCTCTCCCACCACGTCGCCCCGACCCGGCACGACCGTGAGGACACCCTCGGGGATGCCGGCCTCGAGGGCGAGCTCCCCCAGGCGTACGGCCGTCAGCGGCGTGAGCTCGGCCGGCTTGAGCACGACCGTGTTGCCCGCCGCGAGAGCCGGTGCGAAGCCCCAGCCGGCGATGGGCATGGGGAAGTTCCACGGCACGATGATGCCGACGACGCCGAGCGGCTCGCGGAAGGTCAGGTCGACACCGCCAGCGACGGGGATCTGGCGCCCGAAGTTCCGCTCGGGCGCGCCGGCGTAGTAGGCGAGCACGTCGCGGACGTTGCCGGCCTCCCACCGCGCGTTGCCGATCGTGTGGCCGGCGTTCTGGACCTCGAGGAGGGCCAGCTCCTCCTGGTGCTCCCCCACGATGTCGGAGAAGCGGCGCAGGAGCATCGCGCGGTCGGCGGGGCTCACGACGCGCCAGGCCGGGGCCGCCTGTGCGGCGCGGGCGATCGCTGCGTCGGTCTGCTCGAGCGAGGCGAGCTCGACGGTGCGGACGACCTCCTCGGTCGCGGGGTTGATCACGTCGTGCGTCGTGGTCATCTCTCTCGTCTCCTCCCGGTTCGATGTGTTCGACGGTCTCGGGTGACCGCCAAGCACATCGAAACGAGGTCGGTGGTGGGGAAGTCGGGGTCAGAGCCGTTCGAAGCCGCGCCGGCGCTCCCAGTCCGTGACCGCGGCGTTGAAGGCGGTGATCTCGACGTCGGCAGCGTTGACGTAGTGGTCGACGACCTCGTCGCCGAACGCGGCCCGGGCCACGGTGGAGGCTGCGAGGAGGTCGCGCGCCTCCTGCAGCGTCGAGGGCACGCGCGGCCTGTCACACGTGTAGGCGTTGCCCTGGAGCGCGGGCTCGAGAGGAAGCTCGTTCTCGATGCCGTGCAGGCCGCCGGCGAGCATCGCCGCCACCGCCAGGTAGGGGTTGAGGTCGCCGCCACCCACCCGGTTCTCGACCCGCAGTGAAGGGCCGTGCCCGACCACGCGCAGCGCACACGTGCGGTTGTCACGTCCCCATGCCACCGTCGTCGGCGCGAAGCTCGCCGCCGCGAAACGCTTGTAGGAGTTGATGTTCGGCGCGTAGAAGTAGGTCAGCTCGCGCTGCGTGGCCAGGATGCCGGCCAGGAAGTGGTCGAACAGGACGCTGTGCCCGTGCTCGCGCTCCTCGTCGGCGAAGACGGTCTCCCCGTCGAGCCCCCGGAGCGACAGGTGGATGTGGCAGGAGCTGCCCTCGCGCTGGTCGAACTTGGCCATGAAGGTGATCGACTGCCCGTGGTGGGCGGCGATCTCCTTGGCGGCGTTGCGGTAGACGACGTGGTTGTCGCACGTTCTGACCGCCTCGTCGAAGAGGAAGCCGATCTCGTGCTGGCCGAGGTTGCACTCCCCCTTCGCGCTCTCGACGACGGCGCCCGCGGCATACATCTCGTTCCGGATCTCGCGCAGCAGCGGCTCGACGCGGTCACCCCCGAGGATGGAGTAGTCGACGTTGTAGCGGTTGGCGGGCGTCAGCCCGGTGTAACCGGAGTCCCAGGCCTGCTCGTACGACTCCTGGAACACCATGAACTCCAGCTCCGTGCCGCAGTGCGCGCCCATCCCCAGCGCGGCGGCCCGCTCCACCTGCTTCTTGAGCACCGAACGCGGCGACTGGAGCACGGGGCCGCTCCCGTCGAGCCAGGTGAGGTCGCACTGCACCGTGACGGAGTGGCGACTGCCGGGGGTGCGACGCAGCGTCGACAGGTCGAGGTCGAAGAACATGTCGCCGTAACCGCGCTCCCACGAGGAGATCGCGTAGCCGTCGACCGTGGTCATGTCGACGTCGACGGCCAGCAGGTAGTTGCAACCCTCGGTGCCGTCCTCGAGCACGTGGTCGAGGAAGTAGTGGCCGTGCAGGCGCTTGCCCTGCAGGCGTCCCTGCATGTCGGTGAATGCGACGACCACGGTGTCGATGTCGCCCGACTCGATCTCGGCGCGCAGCCGCTCGAGGGTCAGGGTTGGTGCTGGTGCCATGTGCACGTGTCCTATCCGAGAAGTCCGCGCAGGAGCGCGGAGGTGGCGTCGCAGTGTTCCTCCATGGCGGCCCGGGCCCGGTGCGGGTCGCCGCGCAGGATCGCCTCGACGACCTCGTGGTGCTGGGCGTTCGAGTGCTCGATGTTGCGGGTCAGGACGGGGATCGACGTCAGCATGTCGTGGAGCGCGGACTGGGCCCGGGTCACCGCGTCGACGAGCATCGGCGAACCGGCCAGCGCCGCCACGGCCAGGTGCAGCCGCGAGTCGGCGACCCGGTGCGCCGCCGCGTCGACCGCCTCGTCGACGTCGCGCAGGCTGTCGGCCAGCCACGCCCGCTGGTCCCCGGCGAGCGGCTGCGAGGCGGCGAACCACGCCGCGCCGGGCTCGACGACGCGGCGGAACGCCAGCGCGTCGTCCATGGCGGCGCCGCTGCGCACCGGGGCGTCCTTGGGCTCCCACGACGCCGCCCGGACGGCGCCCCCGTACGTCACCCACGTGCCGCCGCCCCGCCCCCGTCGGGTGGTGACCATGCCGGACTCCCGCAGCGCAGCGATCGCCTCGCGCAGGGTGTTGCGCCCGATGCCGAGCCGTTCGGCCAGCTCGCGCTCGGGCGGCAGCTGCTCACCGTCGGGGAACACCCCGAGTCGGATCGCCCGCGCGAGCTGCTCGACCGCGTGCTCGAAGGCGTTGCCGGACGCGGGACGCAGTACCGCGTCCGGCAACGCCGTCAGCCCCAGGGGCTGGGGCGGCTGGGCTCCCCTGTCGGGCACCATGTCAGCCGAAGACCTCCGTGGCCGGCACCGTGTCGTGGCCTGCCGGGACGTCGCGCATGAAGTGCTTGCGGCCGCCGGCGAACCACGTGACCGTCGAGAAGACGAGCACCACGCCGACCGCGATGGGGGCGTAGTTGAAGGTCTCGACCGTGATCGGGCTCGCCGGCGGGAGCATGAAGAGCACGACGATGAAGGCCACCCAGGCGACCGAGACCCAGCCGATCGGCGCGCTCCAGCGGCCGAGGTTCCACCGGCCCGGCCGGAAGTCCGGGTTCGTGCGGCGCAGGAACACGGGGACGACGTACGCGATGTAGAGGCCGATGACCGCGATCGAGGTGACCGCGAGGTAGGCCGTGGTCGACACGAGCGCCGGCGTCGTCAGGACGACCGAGCACACGACGCACAGCCAGATGGAGTTGGTGGGCGTGCCGGTGCGGGGGTTGACCTGGGACCACCAGCGCGAGCCGGGGAGCGCGTTGTCCCGCGAGAACGCATACGACATGCGGGAGTTCGCGGTCACGGACGCCATGCCGCAGAAGAACTGGGCCACGGCGCAGATGAAGAGCAGGAAGATCCCGAGCGAGCGGCCGGCGGCGTCGATGAAGATCTGCGCCGGCGGCAGCCCGATGTCGGTCCCGAGGGCGCCGTCATAGCTCTGGATCGCCGCGGTGACCGCCACGAGGAGCACCCAGCCGGCGAGGATCGAGACCCAGACGCTGCGGACGATGCCCTTGGGCGCCTCGATCGACGCGTTCTTCGTCTCCTCGGCGACGTGTGCCGACGCGTCGAAGCCCGTGTAGGTGTACTGCGCCATGAGCAGGCCGAGCAGGAACGCGTAGAACGGCGCGCCCCAGCCGGTCCTGTTCTCGAAGTGCGTGAAGGTCCACGAGAGGTCCTGGTGCTTGTCCGGGACGACCACGAGGACGCCGACGATCACGGCGACGCCGACGAGGTGCCACCAGGCGCTCACGTTCGAGAGGAGCTTGACGAGGTTCACCCCGAAGGTGTTGAGCAGCCCGTGCAGGACGATGATGACGAGGAAGGCGACGAACGTCGTGCCGGCCGTCACCTGCAGGTCGAAGACGAGGCTCAGCAGGGCCATCCACGTGACCGCGGCGCCGTAGTCGATGGCCGCGGTGACGGCGACCTCGCCGAGGAAGTTGAACCAGCCGACGTACCACGCCCACACGCGCTTGTTGCGGCGGGCCAGCCGTCCGGCCCAGAAGTAGAGGCCGCCGGCGGTCGGATAGACCGAGCACACCTCGGCCATCGCCATGGCAACGCACAGGACGAAGGCGCCGACGAGCGGCCAGCCGATCGAGATGGCGATCGGGCCGCCGGCGTTCATGGCGATCGCATAGCTGGTGATGCAGCCGGCCAGGATCGAGATGATCGAGAACGACACGGCGAAGTTGGAGAAGCCCGACATGCCGCGGTGCAGCTCCTGCTTGTAGCCGAGCGACGCGAGCAGCCCCTCGTCGTCGTCCGGGTGCCCGGCGGCCGTGTCGGAAGCGACGGCGGTCGGGGGTGTGGAAGGGGTGGCAGGGGACGGAGGAACGCTCACAGCACTACCTCGCAAACATCAGGCGGCGAACCTTTGCCCGCCGCGTCATGTGATGCGTGGCATCAAATACCCGCAGAACACGCGACGTCAATGGTCCTGACTCAAACCTTTTGTTCGCCAGTCTGGCCCAACAGGGCCTCGAGGACCTGGGCCACCCCGTCCTCGTCGTTCGCCGGGCACTCCCGGTCCGCGGCACGGCGTACCTCGTCGTGCCCGCTGGCGACCGCCCATCCAACCCCTGCCCACGAGAGCATGGGCAGGTCGTTGGGCATGTCGCCGAAGGCCCAGACGTCGGCTGCCGCGACGCCCAGCCGCGCGGCCCAGCGCTCGAGCCCGGCGGCCTTGGTCACCCCCGGGGCGTTGATCTCCGCCAGGCCGGGGGCCCCGGAGAAGTGCAGGTGCCCGCGGTCGCCCAGGACCTCCTCGACGGTCGCGAGGAACTCCTCGGTCGGCAGGTCCGGCGCGAGCGCGAGCAGCTTGCCCACCGGTTCGGCCCCGACTTCCCGCCAGGAACCGCGCCGCGCACGCTCGGCCCCATGTTCGGCGCCCCGGTCGCGGTGCGGGTCGGGATAGTCGTCGGAGACGAACGGCCCGGTGGCGCGCTCGGCGGCGAAGCTGACCGACGGCACCGCGCGGCGCAGGTCGCCGACCAGCTCGTCGATGGCATCCGGCTCGAAGCAGTAGGTCTCCACGATGCGGCGCGTCGCGACCTCGTAGACGAACGCGCCGTTGCCGCAGATCGCAGTCCCCCGCGGCCCCACGACGCGTTCGAGGTCGTGGAGCCAGCGCGGCGGCCGGGCCGTGACGAGGACCGTCTCGATCCCCGCATCCCAGACCGCGGTCCAGGCTGCGACGGTGCGCGGCGAGATCGAGCCGTCGCTGCGCAGCAGCGTCCCGTCGAGGTCGGAGGCGACCAGCCGCGGTCGGGGTCCGCCGGCCACGGCCCGACCGACGCCCACGGGCGGCACCGCCCTCGTCAGACGAGCCGGGTCAGCCACCCGTGCGTGTCCTCCGCACGGCCGTACTGGATGTCGAGCAGCCGCGTGCGGATCGCCTCGGCGTAGCGGTCCTCGTGGCCCTCGCGGCGGTGGTCGACCGAGCCGCCGTCCCAGCGCAGCTCGCCGACGGGCGTGACGACGGCGGCAGTGCCGCAGGCGAAGATCTCGACGATGTCGCCGTTCGCGGCGCCCTCCTTCCACTCCTCGATCGGGATGCGCCGCTCCTCGGGCGAGAGGTCGAGCTCCTTGGCGATCGCCAGGATCGAGCTGCGCGTGACGCCCTCGAGGATGGTGCCGGTGAGCTCGGGCGTGATGATGCGCCCGTCCTTCGTGACGAGGAAGAGGTTCATGCCGCCCAGCTCCTCGATGTAGGTGTGCGTCGAGGAGTCGAGGAACACCGCCTGGTCGCAGCCGTGCTCGATGCCCTCGAGCTGGCCGGCGAGCGAGCTGGCGTAGTTGCCGCCGCACTTGGCCGCTCCGGTGCCGCCCTCGCCCGCACGTGCGTAGTCGGTGGAGATCCAGAGCGTGACCGGCTTGAGGCCGCCGGAGAAGTAGGACCCGGCCGGGGACGCGATGACCGAGTAGGTGACCTGCTGGGCGGGCCGCACGCCGAGGAAGGCCTCGGAGGCGAACATGAACGGGCGCAGGTAGAGGCTCTTCTCCCCCGCGTCGCCGGCGGGGACCCACTCCTGGTCGACGGTGACGAGCTGGCGCAGCGACTCGACGAAGTCGTCCTCGGGCAGCACGGGCAGCGCCAGCCGGCGGGCCGAGCGCGCGAAGCGGGCCGCGTTGGCCTCCGGGCGGAAGGTCCAGATGGAGCCGTCCGCGTGGCGGTAGGCCTTCATGCCCTCGAAGATCTCCTGCGCGTAGTGCAGGACGGCGGCCGCGGGGTCCAGCTGGAAGGGGCCGTACGGCTTGACCTGCGCGCCACCCCACCCGCCGTCGGCGGTCCAGGTCGCGACGACCATGTGGTCGGTGAAGGTCTTGCCGAAGCCCGGGTTCTCGAGGATCTCGGCGATGCGCTCGGGTGGGGTGAGGTCGTCCCGGCGGGTGACCTCGAAGGACAGCTGGGCCATGACAAACCTCCAGAGCAGAAATCAGCGGTGATCCGACGTCAGGCTATCGCCCACATGGTGAGACGACGTAGCCGGGCGCCGCTCGCGGCCCCGGCCGTCGACGGGTGGGCGCCCCCCGCATACGCCCCACCCACGGAGCGGGCACCCCGCGGGCGTATGCCGTGTCGCGCGGTGTCAGAGGCGGCCGGCGACCGCGTCGCCGACGGCCGTCGTCCTCCGCGCGGTGTGGCCGCGCTCGGCCAGGTCGGCCGCCACGGCGGCCTCGACGCGGGCGGCCTCGTCGTCGAGCCCGAGGTGGGCCAGCAGCATACCGACCGAGAGGATCGCGGCGGTCGGGTCCGCCTTCGACTGTCCCGCGATGTCGGGCGCGGAGCCGTGGACGGGCTCGAACATGCTGGGTGTCGTGCGTGCCGGGTTGATGTTGCCCGAGGCGGCGAGCCCGATGCCGCCCGCGATGGCCGCGGCGATGTCGGTGACGATGTCGCCGAAGAGGTTGTCGGTGACGATGACGTCGAAGCGGCCGGGGTCGGTCGCGAGGAAGATCGTCGCGGCGTCTACGTGCTGGTAGGCGGTCTCGACGTCGGGGAACTCGGCACCCACCTCCTCGACGGTGCGACGCCACAGGTGGCCGGCATACGTCAGCACGTTGTGCTTGTGCACGAGGGTCAGGTGCTTGCGGGGCCGGGACTGCGCCCGGGCGAACGCGTCGCGCACGACCCGCTCGACGCCGTAGCGCGTGTTGATGCTGACCTCGGTCGCGATCTCGGCAGGAGTGCCGACGCGCAACGCGCCGCCGTTGCCGGTGTACGGGCCCTCGGTGCCCTCCCGCACGACGACGAAGTCGATGCCGTCGGGCGCGACGCGGGCGACGTCGAGCGGGCTCGAGACTCCGGGGAAGAGCTTGGCCGGACGCAGGTTCACGTAGTGGTCGAGCGCGAAGCGAAGGGGCAGGAGCACGCCCCGCTCGAGGACGCCGCTCGGCACGCTGGGGTCGCCGATGGCCCCGAGGAGGATCGCGTCGTGCCCGCGCAGCTCGTCCAGGACCGAGTCGGGCAGCGTCTCCCCCGTGGCGTGCCAGCGCCGGGCGCCCAGGTCGTATTCCGTGGTGGAGAACTTCGGGCCACCCTCGCTCGTGACGGCGTCGAGCACCTTGAGTCCCTCCGCAACCACCTCGGGACCGATGCCGTCACCACCGATGACCGCGATCGAGTAGGCGTCCTGCAGCTGCGTCTGTGCCATGCACGCCAGCCTAGGAGTCGTCTTGTGATGTGGGATCCGTGTCTCAGGAAGTGAAAAGCGAAAGCCCCTGCCGAGACGGCAGGGGCTCTCGCTTCACTCAGCGCTCCGGTGTTCGGAGTCAGTCGTCGGCGTGGCCCTGGTCACGCAGGTCCATCGACTCCTGCAGGGCCTGACGGGCGGCCTTGGCGTCTTCGCTCATGGGAATCACGTCTTTCGGTTGCGTGCGGGTGTCGGTCTCAGGTGGCTCCAGCCCTGGTGGGCGAACCGGTCAGCACGAGGGGTGCGGCGGGATCTCCGCGGCGAGGGTGCTGACTACCTGGACTCGCCGCGGCGGAGAATGAGTACGACCTGCCGCGCCATGCATTTCACGGTACGCGGGGCCACCTGCAGGTACAGGGGGTTTCCAGAAGATGAGACGCGGTGTCCACGAGCGCGGAACACCTGACCTGAGGCGCGCTGGATCGGCAGCGGCGCGCACGCGGCATCCCCGATGCACGGCCGCCGGCTCGTAGGCTCGGTGCGTGAGCGCCCATCACGTCGACGAGACCGTCGACCCCCCGCCTGCCCCCCCGACCGACCCGGCGCACCACGGGCCGGGGAAGACCAGTCATGCCGCGCCCGGCGTGCCGTCCGACGAGCAGGTGCGCTGGATCGCCATCACGCCGGCCAACGCCCGCCGAGTCACCGCGACCGTCATCGGCGGGCTCGTCCTGCTCACGGTGGCCACCTGGGCCTTCGACGCGATGGCGAGCTTCCTGTTCCTGCTGCTGCTCGCGTGGCTGCTGTCCATCGCCCTCGAGCCGGTCGTGCTGTGGCTCGGCAAGCGGGGGATGAAGCGGGGGCTCGCGACCGGGCTCACCATGCTGGCGATGGTGCTGGTCTTCGTCGCCATCGTCGAGATGTTCGGCCAGGTGTTCGTCTCCCAGCTCTCCGAGCTGGGGAGCCAGCTGCCGACGGCGATCACCTCGGCCATCAACTGGGTGAACTCGACCTTCCACACCTCGTTCGACCTCTCGCAGATCCAGAAGGCGCTCGTCCTGACCCCCGACAAGCTGGGCGAGCTCGCCGGGAAGTACGGCGGCGGCATCATCGGCATCTTCGGCTCGGTCCTCACCTTCCTCTTCGACGCGCTGACCATCCTCGTCTTCACCTACTACTTCTCGGCCGACAGCCCCAAGCTCCGCCAGACCATCGGCTCGTGGCTCCCCCAGCGCTACCAGCGCGTCTTCATCACGGTCTGGACCATCTCGGTCGAGAAGACGGGTGGCTACGTCGTGTCCAAGGTCGTGCTCGCCACGCTCTCCTCCGTCTTCCACGCCACGTTCTTCTGGTTCATCGACGTGCCGTTCTGGCTCCCACTCGGTGTCTTCGCCGGCATCGTGGGCCAGTTCATCCCGACGATCGGCACCTACATCGGCGTCGCCCTCCCGGCTCTGTTCGCGCTCCTCGACCGGCCGGTCAACGCGCTCTGGATCGTGGCGTTCGCGACCGTCTACCAGCAGCTCGAGAACTACGTGTTCACCCCCCGCATCAGCCGCCGGACCATGGACGTGCACCCCGCAGTGGCCCTGGGGTCGGTCATCGCCGGAGCGGCACTCTTCGGCCCCATCGGCGCGCTGATCGGCATCCCCATCGCGGCCGTGGCCCTGGCGATCGTCGACACCTTCAGCAAGCGCCACGAGCTCGTGCCAGAGCTGGCGGACCTCGAGACCCCCGAGAGCCAGGAGCCGGTCGTCGCCACCGAGCGCCTCACCGAACGTGCCGAGGAGGGCGCCACCGGCTCGGCAGACGCGCGACCGACCGGTTGAGTGCCGTGACCCTGAGATGGCCGGGGTGGTCGACGACGCCGACCGCGTATGCCGGGTGGCCTGGTGGGGCGCCCCTCGCCCCGGGTCAGTCCCGCAGGTCGACGACGGAGAAGGCCTTGGCGTCGATCGCCTGGGTCAGCTCGGCGGCGAGCGGGGCGGGGACGGCGCTGTCGACGCTCAGCACGCCGATGGCGCGGTCCTCGTGCCGGGAGACCTGCATGCCGCCGATGTTGATGTCGGCGTCGCCGAGGATGCGACCGACGGCCCCGATGACGCCGGGGCGGTCGGAGTACTCGAAGACGAGCATGTGCTCCGAGCTGGGCACCTCGAGGTCGTAGTCCCCCACGCCGACGAGCTTCTCCACCCTCCGCGGCCCCGTCAGGGTGCCCGCCACCGAGACGACCGTGCCGTCGCCGAGCGTGCCACGCAGCGTCGTGACGCTGCGGAAGTCGCCCGAATGCGGGTCCGTGACGAGCCGGACGACGCACCCCCGCTGCTCGGCGAACACCGGGGCGTTGACGTACGTGACCGGGTCTTCGACCACGTCGGTGAACAGTCCCTTGAGGGCCGCGAGCTTCCAGACGTCGACGCGGTGTGCCGTGATCTCGCCGCGCACCTCGACGTCGAGCAGGGCCGGGACGGCGCCGGCGACCGCCGTGAAGATGCGGCCGAGCTTCTCCACGAGGGGGATGCCGGGGCGCACCTCCTCGGCGATCAGGCCGCTGGAGACGTTGACCGCGTCGGGAACGAGCTCCCCGCCGAGTGCCTGACGGACCGACCTGGCGACGGCGATGCCGGCCTTCTCCTGGGCCTCGTGGGTCGAGGCGCCGAGGTGCGGGGTGACGACGACGGAGGACAGGGCGAACAGCGGCGAGACAGTGGTCGGCTCCTTGGCGAAGACGTCGAGACCGGCGCCGGCGACCCGGCCCTCGGTGATGGCGCGGGCGAGGGCGGCCTCGTCGACGATGCCGCCGCGGGCGGTGTTGACGATGCGGACCGTCGGCTTCACCTTCGAGAGGGCCTCCTCGCCGATGATCCCCAGCGTCTCCGGCGTCTTGGGCAGGTGGACGGTGATGAAGTCCGACTGCGAGAGCAGCTCGTCGAGGGTGACGAGCCGTACGCCGAGCTGCCCCGCCCTGGCCGGCGAGGCATAGGGGTCGTGGGCGACGGTCCTCATGCCGAAGCCCTTGAGCCGCTCGGCCACGAGGGCGCCGATGCGGCCGAGCCCGAGGATGCCGACCGTCTTGTCGAGCAGCTCCACGCCGGGGTACCGGCTGCGTTCCCACTCCCCGCCCCTGAGCGCCTGGTCGGCGGCAGCGATGTTGCGCGCCGTGGCGAGCAGCAGGCCCACGGCCAGCTCGGCAGCCGAGGTGATGTTGGAGGTGGGGGCGTTGACCACCATCACGCCGGCTCGCGTGGCCGACTGCACGTCGATGTTGTCGAGGCCCACTCCGGCGCGGGCGATGACCTTGAGCCGCCTGGCGGCCGCGACGGCCTCTGCGTCCATCTTCGTCGCGGAGCGGAGCAGCACCGCATCGACGTCGACGAGGGCGGCCAGCAGCTCCTCGCGGTTCGTGCCGTCGACGTGACGCACCTCGAAGTCGGGTCCCAGTGCCTCTACCGTGGCCGGCGAGAGCTCCTCAGCGATGAGGACGACAGGCTTGCTCACGGGACGCTCCCTTCCGGACGGGTGCCGGCCGCACACACGTCGGGCGCCGGCCTTCGACGACACCGCGCTGTGCCGCCGGTGAGTCTAGGCGCTGGCCGTGCCCGGGCAGGTCGTTGCGCGGACACGGTGCAGGAGCCAGTCTGTGGCCATGCGCATCGTGGTGACCGGCGGGATGGGCGACCTGGGGTCGCGTGTCGTGCGACTGCTCGTGGAGCAGGGCCACGAGGCCGTCCCGGCCAGCCGTCGGACGGGACTCGACCTCACGACGGGCGCCGGGCTCGAGGCCGCCCTCGCCGGCGCCGACGCACTCGTCCACTGCGCCGACGACCCCTCCCAGGGCGACTTCGTGACGGTCTACGGGACGCGGCGGCTCGCCGATGCGGCAGCCGCCCGTGGCGTCCACCTCGTGCACGTCTCCATCGTGGGCATCGACGACCACCCGATGGCCTACTACCGCCGCAAGCTGCGCGCCGAACAGGGCATCCAGGCGGCCGGTGGCCCTGCGACGGTCCTACGAGCCACCCAGTTCCACTCCCTCACGGCCTTCTTCGCGCGGACCCTCACGAAGGGGCCGGTGACCTTCACGGTCGGCGACACGGCGTTCCAGCCGGTCGACACCGACTTCGTGGCCGCCCGGCTCGCCGAGCTGGCGCTCGGTCCCCGTCCGACGGCATACGCCAGGGCGACGGACGTGGCGGGCCCTGACGTGCTCTCCCTCGTCGAGGTGGCAAGGCTGGTCCGCGCCCATCGCGGCGCCTCGGCTCCGCGGGCCATCCGCGTGCCGCCGGTCGGCCGGCTCATGCACGCCTACGCCGAGAGCCGCACCGTCCCGCCTCCCGGCAGCGCCGACGTCGGCGGCCGGACGTTCGCCGAGTGGCTGGCCACCCAGCCGGCGCGCCTCACCGGCCGCTGACGTGACGGCATACGGCAGCGGCCGGCGTCCCCACGAACGGGACGCCGGCCGCCCGGCCGTGCGCGGGGCTCAGCGCGCCGCCGAGCCCTCGACGTAGTCGGAGTCGGTCTGCTTGACCCACGCCATCAGCTTGCGCAGCTCGCGTCCGGTCGCCTCGATCGGGTGCTGGGCACCCTTCTCGCGCAGGGACTTGAACTCCGGCGCGCCGGCGTCCTGGTCGTCGATGAACCGCTTGGCGAAGGTGCCGTTCTGGATGTCGGTGAGGACGGCCTTCATGTTCTCCTTGACGTGCGGGTCGATGACGCGCGGACCGGAGACGTAGTCGCCGTACTCGGCGGTGTCGGAGACCGACCAGCGCTGCTTGGCGATGCCGCCCTCGATCATGAGGTCGACGATGAGCTTGAGCTCGTGCAGGCACTCGAAGTAGGCGACCTCGGGCTGGTAGCCCGCCTCGACGAGCGTCTCGAAGCCGTACATGACGAGCTGGCTGGCCCCGCCGCAGAGCACCGCCTGCTCGCCGAAGAGGTCGGTCTCGGTCTCCTCGGTGAAGGTGGTCTTGATGCCGCCGGCGCGCAGCCCGCCGATCGCCTTGCCGTAGGCCTTGGCGAGGTCCCAGGCGGTGCCGGAGGCGTCCTGCTCGACGGCGAGGAGGACGGGCACCCCACGGCCGTCGGAGAACTCGCGGCGCACGATGTGGCCGGGCCCCTTCGGGGCGACCATGAGGACGTCCGCGTCGGGCTCGGGCTTGATGTAGCCGAAGCGGATGTTGAAGCCGTGGCCGAAGAGCAGGGCGGCGCCGTCACGCAGGTTCGGCTGGATGTCGTTCGCGTAGACCGTCCGCTGCACCTGGTCGGGCGTCAGGATGACGACGAGGTCGGCCTCCTTGACGGCGTCGGCGACGGAGGTGACCGTCAGGCCCTCGGCCTCGGCCTTGGCGCGGCTCTTGCTGCCCTCGGCGAGGCCGACGCGCACGTCGACGCCGGAGTCGCGCAGGTTGAGCGCGTGGGCGTGGCCCTGGCTGCCATAGCCGATGACGGCGACCTTCTTGCCCTGGATCACGGACAGGTCGGCGTCGTCGTCGTAGAACATCTCGGCCATGGTGGCCTTCTCCTTCGGTTGCGGTGTGCGGTGGGTCTGGTGTGGCGGATGGACGGTCAGGCGCTGCGGAGGCTGCGGTCGGTGATCGAGCGGGAACCCCGGCCGAGCGCGACCATGCCGGACTGGACGAGCTCGCGGATCCCGAACGGCTCGAGGACGTCGAGCAGCGCGCGCAGCTTCTCGGACGTGCCGGTGGCCTCGATGACCACGGCGTCGGTGGTCACGTCGACGACCTTGGCCTTGAACAGCGAGATGGTGTCGACCACCTGGCTGCGGGTGGCGGGGTCGGCTCGGACCTTGACGAGCAGGATCTCGCGCTGCACCGAGGCGTGCGGGTCGAGCTCGACGACCTTGAGCACCTCGATCAGCTTGTTGAGCTGCTTGGTGACCTGCTCCAGGGCCGCGCCCTCGACCTCGACGACGACCGTGATGCGCGAGATGTCCGCCAGCTCCGTCGGGCCGACGGCGAGCGAGTCGATGTTGAAGCCCCTGCGCGAGAAGAGGGCCGCGACGCGGGTCAGGACGCCGGGCTTGTCCTCGACGAGCACCGACAGGGTGTGCTTGCTCATGCTCAGTCCTCCCGCTCCCAGACCGGCGCCTCGTGGCGGGCGGCCTGGATCATGTCGTTGCTGACGCCCGCCGGCACCATCGGCCACACCATGGCGTCACGGTGCACGATGAAGTCGATGACGACCGGGCGGTCGTTGGTCTCGAGGGCCAGCTTGATGGCGGCGTCGACCTCCTCGGGCGTCTCGGCCCGCAGGCCGAGGCAGCCGTACGCGTCGGCGAGCTTGACGAAGTCGGGCACCCGCTGCTCGAGCGGCTGCAGGTTGGTGTTGGAGTAGCGCTCGTCGTAGAAGAGCGTCTGCCACTGCCGCACCATCCCCAGTGAGCTGTTGTTGATCACCGCGACCTTGATCGGGATGTGGTTGATCACGCAGGTCGCGAGCTCCTGGTTGGTCATCTGGAAGCAGCCGTCGCCGTCGATGGCCCAGACGGTGCGCTCCGGCTCGGCGACCTTGGCGCCCATGGCCGCCGGGACGGAGTAACCCATGGTGCCCAGGCCGCCGGAGTTGAGCCAGGCGTTCGGGCGTTCGTACTGCACGAACTGCGCCGCCCACATCTGGTGCTGGCCGACGCCCGCGACGTAGGTCGCCTCCGGACCGGACAGCGCCCCGATGCGCTCGATGACGTACTGGGGGGACAGGGTGCCGTCCTCGCTGTCGGTGTAGCCCAGGGGGAAGGTCTGCTTCCACCCGGCGACGCGGGCACGCCACTCCTCATAGTCCCAGGCACCGGGGTCGTCCGCGGCCCGGTCGAGCGTGACCTGTTCGATGAGGTCGCGGATGACCTCGCCCACGTCGCCGACGATCGGCACGTCGGCGAAACGGTTCTTGGAGATCTCGGCCGGGTCGATGTCGGCGTGGATCACCTTGGCGTCCGGGGCGAACGTCGACAGCTGGCCGGTCACGCGGTCGTCGAAGCGGGCACCGAGCGCGATGATGAGGTCGGACTTCTGCAGCCCGGTGACTGCGGCCACCGTGCCGTGCATGCCGGGCATGCCGAGGTTGAGCGGCTCACTGTCGGGCACCGTGCCGCGCGCCATGAGGGTCGTGACGACGGGGATGCCGGTCAGCTCGACGAGGCGGCGCAGCGCCTCGCTCGCGCGGGCCCGCACGACGCCCCCACCGACGTAGAGCACCGGCCGCTTCGCCGCCGCCATCAGGCGCGAGGCCTCGCGGATCTGCTTGCCGTGCGGCCTGGTCACCGGGCGGTAGCCGGGCAGGTCGATCGGCGGGGGCCAGCTGAACGTCGTGGTGGCCTGCAGCGCGTCCTTGCTGATGTCGACGAGCACCGGGCCGGGCCGCCCCGTGCTGGCGACGTGGAACGCCTCGGCGATGGCCTGCGGGATCTTCGCCGGGTCGGTCACGAGGTAGTTGTGCTTCGTGATCGGCATGGTGATGCCGCGGATGTCGGCCTCCTGGAACGCGTCCGTGCCGATGGCCGCACTCGGCACCTGCCCGGTGATGGCGACGACCGGCACGGAGTCCATGTGGGCGTCGGCGAGCGGCGTCACGAGGTTCGTCGCGCCCGGTCCGGAGGTGGCCATGCACACGCCGACCCTGCCGGTCGCCGCGGCGTAGCCCTCGGCCGCGTGCCCGGCGCCCTGCTCGTGGCGCACGAGGATGTGGCGGACCTTCTTCGAGTCGAGCATCGGGTCGTAGGCCGGCAGGATCGCCCCGCCCGGGATGCCGAAGACGGTGTCGCAGCCGATGGCCTCGAGGGAGAGTACGAGCGCCTGGGCCCCGGTGACCTCGCGAGCCGGCGTGGCGGCGCCGGCCGGCTGGACCGACTTTCCCTCCGCCGAGGGTCGGGGACGGGCCAGGGAGGCCACGTCGGCGGGCGAGGGCGCCTGCTTCGTCGTGTCGCTCACGATGTCTTCCTTGTCTCGAGCACTTCGTTGTCCTGCACTTCGTTGTCCTGCCGGTCGGTCCGAATCCACCCACAAAAAAACCCTTCTGTCCCGCGGGGGACGGAAGGGAGCGCGCTGACCGTTCGAGCTGGTCGGCGCGCTAGGGAAGTACGAGGATTCGGGCCACGGGACAACCGTGCTCCGAACCCACAGCGGTGTCAATCGGCGGTCCGGGCCGTCTCAACATGTGGCCTCGGCGTCTCACGTGTTGTCATCTTGGTCACGCTGGCGAAAGTCGCTTGTCCGGGGCCGGCCGGCTCGGGACACTGCCGACATGACTGCGACTGGCACGTCCTCCCGGACCCCCGCTCCCGTGGCCCTCACGCTCCCGGCCGGCGTCGGTGGCCTCACGACCCGGCCGCTGTCACCCGGCGATGCCGCGGCAGTCACCGAGCTGATGGCGAGGTGCGAGCAGCACGACGTCGGCACCGTCCTCATCGAGGAGGCCGACATCGTCGGCGACTGGCAGCGGCCCGCCTTCGACCTCGCCACCCAGTCGGTGGGCGTCCTCGACGAGGACCGGCTGGTGGCGTACGCCGAGGTCTACAAGGCCCGCTGGGCGGACGCCGCGGTCGACCCCGACCACCGCGGGCGCGGCATCGGGACCGCGTTGTCGCGCTGGACCCGCAGCGTCGCAGCCCGCGACGGTGGCTCCGTGGTGGGCCAGCCCGTCCCCGGCGACTCGCCCGGCGAGCGGCTGCTCGCCTCGCTCGGCTACCGCTGCCTGTGGACCTCGTGGGTGCTGGAGATGCCCGCCGGGACCGCGATCGCACCGCAGCCCATCCCGCAGGGGTATGCCGTCCGCGAGCCTCGCGACGAGGCCGACCTCCGCGCGGCGTGGGCCATAAACGAGGACGCGTTCCTCGAGTGGTCCGAGCGGGAGCGTGCGACCTTCGAGGAGTGGGCGGCCACCGTGTCGATGCGGCCCGGCTACGAAGGGTGGCAGCTGCGCCTGATGGTCGACCGCGACGACGAGGTCGTCGGCATGGCGTTCGTCATCGTGTCGAGCGGGTGCGCCTACGTCGACAAGCTCGCCGTGCGTCGCGACGAACGCCACAAGGGGCTGGCACGGGCCCTCCTCGTCGACGCCTTCGAGGTGGGTCGGGCGCACGGGGGCGAGCGCTCGGAGCTGTCCACCGACTCCCGCACCGGCGCGCTCGGTCTCTACGAGAAGGTGGGCATGCAGGTGACCTCGGTGTGGCGGCACTGGGCGGCCGACGTGGCACCGGGGCACGAGGCCGAGCCGGCGCGCGGACAGGCTTGAGGGGACGGATGGAACAGCAAACAAGTGTCGACGTCGACGCCCCGGCGGCGCGGGTGTGGGCGGTGCTCCGAGACGTCGAGCGCTGGCCCGAGTGGACCTCGTCGTTCCGTTCGGTCACGCTGCTCGATCCCGCGTTGGGCGAGGGCGCTCGCGTCCGCGCCGACCAGCCGCGCATCCCCACCACCGTCTGGACCGTCACCCACCTGGCCGAGGGCCGTGAGTTCACTTGGGAGGCAAGCGGACCCGGCCTGCGCACGGTTGGGCGGCACGTGGTGGAGAGCACCGGCGACGGCCGCTGCCGCGTGACGCTGTCGATCACCCAGTCCGGCTGGGCGGGGGCGCTGGTGGGACGCGCCTACCGGTCCCTCACCGACCGTTACCTCGCCACCGAGGCCGCCGGACTCAAGGCTCAGGCCGAAGCCGTCGCACAGACGGGCGAGGAGACCGGCGACGAGACGAGCCGGCCCTAGCCGAGCGCCTCGCCCGGCACCGGGTTGGTGGGTGAGGCAGCGAGCTGCCCGGCCGCGAGGCCCGGCAGCCACGTCGCGAGGTCGTTGGCCTGGGCTGGGTTGGCCGGCTCGAGCACGGGCAGGCCGTCGGCGAACCAGATGACGGTCATCACCTCCCGCATCCGGTCCGCGGTGTTGCCGAGCGCCTTGTGCACGGTCCAGCCGGAGTGGAAGGACGCGTCCCCGGCTCGCATCGCGAGCGGCTGGTCGACGACGACGGCGCGCTCGGCGAGCAGCCGGTCGAAGTGCTCCTCGGAGGCGTCCGAGATGCCGATGTCACTGAGCGGTCCGTCGACGTGGCTGCCGACGGCGAAGGCGAGCCCGCCGTGGGCGGGCGTGATGTCGACCAGCGGCATCCACATGGTGAGGCACCGGGAGCCGTCGAGCGGCCAGTACATCGCATCCTGGTGCCAGGGCGTGTAGCCACCGCCGGGCTCCTTGAAGAGCGCCTGGTCGTGGTAGAGCCGCACCCTGGGCACCCCGAGCAGCCGCGCGGCGACACCGGCGAAGCGCGGCCCGAGGACGAAGCGGGCCACGTCGGGGTCGTGTCGCCACAGGTTCATCACCTGCAGGAAGGCCATCCCGTAGCTGTCGCGCTCGGCCAGCGGCCGCGTCTCGGTGCCGAGCCGTTCGACCGCCGCCGCGATCGAGGGCCGGTAGGCGGCGGCTTCCTGTGCGGTCGCGACCTGTGGCAGGCGGATGAAGCCGTCCCTGCGGTACGACTGCACCTGCTCCTCGCCGATGGGGTATGCCGTGGTGAGCTCGGGAAGCGTGTCGGTGGGCATCGGGTGGATCGACCTCCGCGGATCGTGAACGACGTGAGCCGTCGTCGCTGCGCACAGTAGAGCCCCTGCAGCGGCGGACCACTCGGAACGCCCTGGCAGGAGGGCAATGATCCGGTCGCACACCGGGCTGGGCGTTCACTCGAGTGGGACGAGCGCCCACTCGAGTGAACGGGTCCCGTTCAACCGCAGACGGCGCCGCCGCTCGCGCTGCCGACGAGCTTGCGGTACTTGGCGAGGACGCCGCGGGTGTACTTCGGCTCGGGGTGCGTGACGCCCTCCGCGCGACGGCGCTGCATCTCGTCCTCATCGACGAGGACGTCGAGCGTGCCGCTGGCGACGTCGAGACGGATGACGTCGCCGTCGCGGACGAAGGCGATCGGCCCCTCGTCGACGGCCTCGGGAGCGACGTGGCCGACGCAGAGGCCGGTGGTGCCGCCGGAGAAGCGGCCGTCGGTCAGGAGCAGGACGTCCTTGCCGAGCCCGGCGCCCTTGATGGCGCCGGTGACGGCGAGCATCTCGCGCATGCCCGGGCCGCCCTTGGGGCCCTCGTAGCGGATGACGACGACGTCGTTCTTCTTCAGGGAGCCCTCCTCGACGGCGTCCATGGCGGCGCGCTCACCGTCGAAGACCCGGGCCGTGCCCTCGAAGACCGACTCGTCGAAGCCGGCCGACTTCACGACAGCACCCTCAGGCGCGAGCGAGCCCTTGAGGATGGTCAGGCCACCCGTCTTGTGGATCGGCCGGGACATCTCACGGATGACGCGGCCGTCGATGTGCGGTGGGTTGATCTCGTCGAGGTTCTCGGCCATGGTCTTGCCGGTCACGGTGAGGCAGTCCCCGTCGAGCAGGCCGGCCTCGAGCAGCGTCTTCATGACGACGGGGATGCCGCCGATGTGGTCGATGTCCTTCATGACGAAGCTGCCGAAGGGCTTGACGTCGGCCAGGTGCGGCACCTTGGCGCCGATGCGGCGGAAGTCGTCGATGGTCAGGTCGACGTCGGCCTCGTGGGCGATGGCGAGCAGGTGCAGCACCGCGTTGGTCGAGCCACCGAAGGCCATGACGACGGCGATGGCGTTCTCGAAGGCCGGCTTGGTCATGATGTCGCGCGCGGTGATGCCGCGCCGGAGCAGCTCGACGACGGCCTCGCCGGACTTGCGGGCGTACATGTCGCGGCGCCGGTCGGTGGCCGGCGGCGCGGCCGAGCCCGGGATCGACATGCCGATCGCCTCGGCGACGGCGGCCATGGTGTTGGCGGTGTAGAAGCCGCCGCAGGCGCCCTCGCCCGGGCAGATCGCTCTCTCGATGGCGTCGACGTCCTCGCGCGACATCAGTCCGGCGTTGCACGCACCGACGGCCTCGAAGGCGTCGATGATCGTGACCTCCTTCTCGGTGCCGTCGGAGAGCTTGGCGACGCCGGGGAGGATCGTGCCGGCATACAGGAAGACTGACGCGAGGTCGAGGCGCGCGGCCGCCATGAGCATGCCCGGCAGCGACTTGTCGCAGCCGGCGAGCAGCACCGAGCCGTCGAGGCGCTCGGCGTTCATGACCGTCTCGACGGAGTCGGCGATGATCTCGCGCGAGACGAGCGAGAAGTGCATGCCCTCGTGGCCCATCGAGATGCCGTCGGACACCGAGATGGTGCCGAACTCGAGGGGGTAGCCGCCGCCGGCGTGGACGCCGTCCTTGACCGCCTTGGCGAGCCGGTCGAGCGAGAGGTTGCACGGCGTGATCTCGTTCCACGAGCTCGCGACCCCGATCTGCGGCTTGGCGAAGTCGTCGTCGCCGAGGCCCACGGCCCGGAGCATCCCCCGCGCAGCGGTCTTCTCCAGACCGTCGGTGACGTCGCGGCTGCGGGGCTTGATGTCAGGCGTCTGCGTCATGCCTGCAGCATAGGACTGGGTGTCCGCGGGCTGGACACGGCATCTCATGTCCTGGTCCGAGCCTCCTGCTCCAACCCGTGCCTCACATGCCTCGCCCGGTCAGCCCTCGTGCCCGCGGCTCACGTGGAAGCGGTCCAGCTCACAGGTGCCGAGGTCGATGTCGGCCCACTCCCCCGCATAGCGCAGGACGGCCACCCCGCTCGTGACGAAGCCCTGGCTCAGGGCGTCGTGCGCCTCGCGGGAGCCCTCCCCGTCGGCGAGCAGGCTGGTCAGCTGCGCCATCGTCGGGTTGTGGCCGACGACGAGCACCGTGGTGGTGTCGCCGGCGTCCTCCCGCAGCGTCTCGAGGGTCTGCTCGGAGCCACCGACGTAGACGCTGCGACGGAACTCGACGAACTCGGTCTGCGCGCCACCGTGGCAGGCCTCCTCCCACGTCTGCCGGGTGCGCTCGGCCGTGGAGCAGATGACGAGGTCGGGCACCAGTCCCTCGTCGTGCAGCCACTTGCCGGCCGCCCTGGCGTCCCGGCGCCCACGCGGAGCGAGCTCGCGGTCGTGGTCCGGCAAACCGCGCCCCTCCCCCGCCTTGGCGTGCCGCATGAGGATGAGGGTCTTCTCCCTGGACGCGCTGCTCATGGTCCGAGCATGCTCCGCCGGCGCCGGCTTGTCAGCCGCGGGGTGGGAGGGGCCGAGAGGGCTCAGAGAGCGAGCTCCGGCTTGATGCGCCTCGGTGTCCACATCCGCGACCGCCGCGCGGCGACCGTCGACACCGCGAGGGCGCCGAGGAGGTATGCCGTAAGCACGCCCAGCGAGCCCGTGACCGGCCCGAGGTCGGCCCCGTAGAGCAGGCGGCGCAGGCCGTCGACGGCATGGCTCATCGGCACGACGTGGTGGATGGCCCGGAGCGGTCCGGGCAGGGTCTGCCACGGGAAGGTGCCTCCGGCACTGACGAGCTGGACGACCATGAGGACCAGTCCGAGGAACTTGCCGACGGCCCCGAACCGCGAGGCGAGGGCGTGCAGGATCGCCACGAACGTCATCGAGGTGAGGCACAGGAAGAGGAACGCGAGCACCGGGTGGGCGATCCGGATGTCGAGGCCGCGGCCGACGACGAGGACGAGGGCCGCCACCTGGACGAGGCCGACGAGGGCGGGAGCGAGCCAGCCGCCGACAGCGGTGCGGACCGGACGCGCGCTCGTCGCGAGCGCCCGGGTCGACAGCGGCCGCACGAAGAGGAACAGGACGTAGGCGCCGATCCAGAGGGCGAGGCTCAGGAAGAGCGGCGCGAGGCCCGCGCCGTAGGAGCCGGCCGAGGAGAGCGAGCCGGTGGACACGCCGACCGGGTTGCCGATGGTCTGGGCCATCGCCTTGCGCTGGGCATCGCTGGGGTCGGGCACCGAGTCACGGCCCTTGACCAGGCCGGTGTGCAGGTCGCCGACTCCCTGGGTGAGGGTGTCGAGCCCCGTGGCGAGGGAGCCGGCGCCCCTGGCCAGCGAGTCGCTGCCGTCTGCGGCCCGGCCGGCGCCGAACGAGATCTGCGCGGCCCCGTGCTGCAGCGAGTCGAGGCCGCCGGCGAGGGTGCCGGCACCGTTGCGCAGCCGGACCGAGCCCGAGCGGGCCGACGCGATGCCGTCGGTCAGGGCGGGCGCGGCGTTGGCGAGGCTGCGCGCGCCGGTGGCCACCCGGCCGGCTCCCGTGGACAGGCGGGTCAGGTCGACGGAGGCCGACTGGATCGTCGTGTCGGCACGCGAGACGTAGCCGTCGATGGCGTCGAGGCGGGACTCGACGACGGCGCGCTGCGCCTCGGTGAGGCCCTGTGCCTGCAGGTCCGAGATGAAGGCGCTGCGGTCGGCGGCGATGCGCTTGCGCAGGTCCGTGGAGGCCGACGCCGCCTTCGCCCCGTAGCCGGCGATCGTGCGGTTGCCCGCCGCGACCTGCTCTGCGCCGTCGGCCAGCTCGGCAGTCTGGGCCGGCAGGCCGGCCGTCCGTGACTGGAGGGTGCCCAGCCCGCTCGCGAGCTGTCCGGCGCCGGCCTGCAGCTCGTCGGCGCCGGCAGCCGCCCGTCCGACCCCGGCGTCGAGCCGCTCGGCGCCCGAGGCCAGGTCGCGCAGGCCGCTCGCGAAGCTCGATGCGCCGCTCGCCAGCCGGTGTGCTCCGCTGTCGGCCCTGGCGGCCCCGGCCCGGAGCCTCTCCGAGCCGTCCACCGCCTTGACGAGCTGGTCGTGCACCTGGCTGAAGCCGAGCAGCAGCTTGCTGGCGGCCGTCTCGCTGACCTGGCTCGCGACCGAGGCCGAGACCTGCTTGATCACCTGGTTGCCGATCATCGAGGTCATGTAGTTGTTGGCGTCGTTGGTCTCGAGCACGACGGTGGCCTGGCGGGGCTTGAACTCTGCGGTCGAGGCCAGGTCGGCCGAGAAGCTGCGCGGGAGGATAACGGCGAACGAGTAGGTCCCGTCGTCGACGCCGCGCATCGCCTCGGCGTGGGACACGCGGTGCCAGTCGAACGACTTCGACCCGACGAGGTGGTCCGCGACCCCGTCCCCGACCTGCAGCTTCTCCCCGGTGCTGAGCGTCGTGCCGGTGTCGTCGCTGACGACCGCGGCGGGCACCCGCGGGAAGGCGCCGTAGGGGTCGTGGTTGGCGTAGAGGTAGAGCCCGCCGTAGAGCGTCGGGATGAGGACGAGGGCCGCGAGGGCGAGGCGGGCGAGGCGCGAGCTGGTGAGGCGTCGCAGCTCGGCCACGGCGAGACGGATGGGGTTCATGGCAGGGGCTCCTTGGAGGCCGCCGGGGCGACGTCGAGGGTCGAGAGGGCCGCGACGGACGCAGCAGTGGTGAGGACGAGGACGGCCAGGCCCGTCGCGGCGAGGCGGTGGCAGGTCTCGAGCCAGGGCGCCGGGTCGCCGCCGTGCCGTTCCGGCCCGGCGAGGACGAGGACGCGCACGTGCGGGTGCAGGGCACCGAGCTCGAGCAGCAGGCTGGTGCGGACTGCGGCCGGCAGCCGCCCCCAGGGTCGGGCGCCCGCGTCGGCGAGGGCGTGCTCGTCGAGGAACGCCGCCACCGCGGCGCGCGAGGCGGGCCGCTCTGCCAGGGCGAGCTCCTCCTGCACGACGGCACGGACGCGAAAGGCCTCCTCCGGGGCGGTGACGTCGGCGACGTCGACCAGGCGGGTGCGCCGCTGCAGCTGCGCGGCATCGCTCGCGCCGCCGGCGGCGACACGGCCGCCACGCAGCTGGACGCGACCGCCGAGGGCCAGGGCGAGGGCGACCTGCGGGATGCCCGGGTCGGTCGCGACGAGGGTGACCTCGCCGGCCGGCGCCGTGAAGCTGACGTGCTCGACGAACGGCTCGCGCTTGCCGGCGGTCCCGGCCACGCTGACGTCGTCGACGACGACCTTCCACGGGTCGGGCGAGTCGCAGGGCGCCACCTCGGAAACAGTCACGATACGAGTATGCATCCGATACAGATCCGTATTCAATTCGAGAGCGTATCCTTGCCGTATGCCGTCCAGCAGAGTCGCGACCTCCGCACCAGCTCGTGTCACCCCACGACGACAGGCCACGCGCGACCGCGTTCTCGAGGCTGCCAGCGAGGTGTTCGCCGAGCGCGGGTTCCACGGGGCGACCGTCGAGGAGATCTGCGAGCGCGCCGGCTTCACCCGGGGCGCCTTCTACTCGAACTTCAGCTCCAAGGAGGACCTGGTAGTCGAGCTCTCCCGTCGCCACTCCGAGGCCCTGGTGGAGCGCATCCGTCGCGCCAGCAAGGGCGCGCACGTCAGCGCCGACGACCTGCTGCGGGACGTCTTCGCCGCCCTCGCCGACGACAGCCGCAGCCAGGAGCGCTGGCTGGTGCTCACCACCGAGTTCACGCTTCACGCCATCCGCGACGCCGGAGCCCGCCGGGCCTGGGCCGCGCAGCAGCGCCGGGTCCGTGACGAGCTCGTCGCCGTCGTCGACGAAGCGGTCGCCCGCCAGGGACTGTCCCTGGCCATGCCGACGGAGCTGTTCGTCCGTGCCGCCATGGCCCTGGCGCAGGGCTCGATGGCCCAGCGGCTCATCGAGCCGCGGTCGATCGGGGTCGGCGAGCTGGAGCGCACTGTCCTGCCCATCCTCCTCGGCGTCCGTCGGTGACGACGGTCCGATCGAACCGGTCGGCCCCCGCTCACACGCAGCGAGGTGGCCCCCTCCGGGGGGAGGGAGCCACCTCGGGGTGGACGCCGGGGGCATCTGCGCCCCACCCCCCTGGCGGGGTCAGTTCAGCCGTACGGTGAACGGGGTGGAGATCCCGCCCAGCTCCGACTCGACGACGACCGTGGCGCCCTGGCCCGCGACAGGTCCGGCGGCGGGGCGGATCGAGTACCCGCCGGCCGCGTCGACCACCGCTGAGCCGATGACCGCCCCGGCGAGTCCGCCCAGGTGCGCCGTGACCCGCTGCCCGGCCACGACCGAGCTCGTCCCGTCGACCCGCCACTGTCCCTTGTACCGTGCTGAGGTCACGACGACCGTGTCCGACGTCGGGGTCACGACGATGTCATCGACTCCCGTGAGTGCCCCGGTCGAGTCGCGCACCGTCAGACGGAAGGTGAGTGGCCCGGTGTTGCCGTCCGACGCGCGGTAGAGCGGGAACGTGAAGGTCGGCCGTGCCGACGCGGCACCGGTGAGGGTGACGGCAGGCTTGGTCGCGCCGCCCACCTGCGTCCAGGCGTAGGTCGCGGCACCCTGCGACGCGGTCCCGTCGAGGGTCACGACACTCCCCCGCCGGACCGTCTGGTCCGGTCCGGCGTTCGCGACGACGGCCACGACCGGCTCCGTCACGGTGACCTTCACGGTGGCCCGGTCAGTGGTGCCCCCGGGGCCCGTCACGGTCAGGGTCAGCTCGTAGTCGCCCGGTGTGCTCGGAGCCGTGAACGTCGTGACGCTGGTGTTGGGCGAGGCGAGGGAGATGCCGCTCGGGCTCTCCCAGCCGTACGACAGGATCGTGCCGCGCGAGGACGACCCGTCGAGCGAGACGACCTGGCCGGGCTGGACCGTCTGGTCGGGGCCGGCCTGGGCACGCACGGGGATCGGTGCGGTGGCGGCACCGCTGACGGTCACGGGGATGGTGAGCGATCCACCGGCGGCCGAGGTGACGACGACCGACACCGGCGGGGCGCCGAGGTGCTCGACGACGAGCGTGCCGCCGGCGAGGGAGCCGAAGCCGACCGCCGTGAGCGCAGGGTCGGCGTAGGTGTCGCTCGAGGTCGCACCGATCGAGAGGGTGTGGTGGTCGTTGTCGAAGACCGCCGTGCCCGACACCCGGTCGACGACCGTCGCGGTCTTGCGCGAGATCGGCACGTCTCCGACGTTCGACACCTGCACCTTCGTCGGCAGCCCGCTCGCGGCGACACGGGCGAAGTAGCGTCCGTCAGCACCGGTCAGGCCCGTCGTGGCGAAGCTGACGGCGCCTGAGGCGTCCTCGACCTCGATGGCTTGCACCTCACCCGGCTCGGCGGAGGCATAGACGTCGACGACCGAGGCACCTGCGGACGAGCGTGCGTACGTCGCCGCGTCGGCGGAGACGCCGGAGGTCGTGGCGACCTTGCCCTGCACGGTGAACAGGTTCGTCTCGATGCAGTCGGTGACGGGTCCGGCCACGGTCGGGCAGCCGTCCGTCGTCGCGGAGGGGTTGACGCCCGGCCCCTGGATCCGGAAGAAGTTCGTGCCGTAGGGACTGCCCTTGATCCGGTGGTCCGTGATGCCATCGCCGACGTAGGCGTCGCCCTTGAGCGCCGGGTCGGTCCGTGTGCCGAACGTGTCCCACGTGAGGAACGGCCCCATGCGGCCGCCGAGGGCGCCCGAGAAGTCGCCCGGCGCACCGATGCCGATGTCCTCGGTGTCGAAGATCAGCCCATCCCGGTTGGCCTTGAGGGTCTTGGTCCCCACCGGTGTCGTGAACGTGTAGTCGGTGTCGTTGCGGACGTTCGTCATCTTGATGCGCGTCCGTGCGAAGACGACCTGCTCGCCGTCGACGACCGGTCCGGCTGAGAACGCTCCCTCGAGCGCCATGTCGAGGCGCGCGAGGCCGGCGCCCGCCGTGTCGACCTGGGCGCCGGTCAGTGAGTAGAAGGCCTCGTCCGGGTAGTTGTCGGGGAACGCGACCGGGGCCGTCTCGTCCGGCAGGTCGCCGCGGGCGGGGCAGAGGGGGTCGGCTGCAGCGACGCACAGCTCGAGCCGCAGCCCGTTCTTGTCCTTGTACCAGGTGGGGTAGCCGTTCGTGGCACTCACGGGGCCGACGGCCGCGAGGCCCGGCCCGGGCGTACCGCCGACGACGGCGGCGGATGCGCTGACACCGATGACGACCGGGAGGCCGATGACTGCGGCGAGCGCCGCAGCGGTTGTACGTCTCATGGCTTGCCTTCTCACGCGTAGGTCCGCTGACAGGTGCCCGGTACGGGCGTTCCGGTCAGGCTCCGCACGCGGCCTTGCGGAAACCTTGGGCGGCGCCTCCCCCGACGCACAAGGAGATCCCAAGGTCGTCCGGCTGTCCTAGAGGCAGTGGGAGTCGAATCGAGGAGGAACCATGTCACTGTCGCGTCGTGACCTGATGAAGCTGGGCGTCGTGGGTGGCGCCGCCCTGGCGCTGCCGACGGAGCGCACCGTGCGCGCGGGCTCGCGCTCGCAGAGCAGGCTCGCGAGCAGCAGGTTGCCCAAGCCGTTCACCCTTCCCTTCCGGGTGCCGCCGGTGCTGCAGCCCAGCCGGGTCGACGCGACGACCGACTACTACAAGGTCTACATGAAGCAGGTCATGGCCGACGTCATCCCGGGTCTCAAGACCCCGCTCTGGGGCTACAACGGAAGCGTTCCCGGCCCGACCGTCAAGGTCGCCCAAGGCCGACGCACCGTCATGCGCCAGGTCAACAACCTGCCGGCGACGCACCCGCTCCTGCGCTACACGCCGTGGACGTCGGTGCACCTGCACGGCTCGCCGTCGGCGCCGGAGTACGACGGCTACGCGAGCGACATCACCAACCCCGGCCAGTACAAGGACTACGTCTACCCGAACACCCCGACGGCCCGGACCCTCTGGTACCACGACCACGGCCTGCACCACACGGCCGAGAACGTCCTCATGGGGCTCGCCGCGCAGTACCAGCTGATCGACCCGCTGGAGCAGTCGCTGCCGATCCCGCACGGCGAGTTCGACGTCCCCCTCATCGTCAGCGACGCGATGTTCGCGACCGACGGGCAGCTCTACTTCGACAACCACGACGAGTCAGGGATGTTCGGGGACGTCGTCCTCGTCAACGGGGTGCCGTGGCCGGTCATGAAGGTCAAGCGCCGCCGCTACCGCTTCCGGCTGCTCAACGCCTCGATCTCACGCTCGTACCAGTGGTGGCTCGACTCCGGAGACCCGTTCGTCGTCATCGCCACGGACGCGGGTCTGATGCCCGCGCCGCAGCCCGTCAGGAGCTTCCGGCAGGGCATGGCCGAGCGCTACGAGGTCGTCGTCGACTTCAGCCGCTACCCCGTGGGCCGCCGCGTCGTCCTCGGCAACACGAGCCCGAAGAACAACGTCGACTACTCCAACACGAACAAGGTGATGGCCTTCGACGTCGTCGGCGACGACTTCGACCCGGCCGACAACGCCGTCCCCGACCGGCTCAACCCGGCCAACCCCGTCATGGCGCTGACGGCCGCCGACGCCGTGCGCACCCGCCGGCTCGACCTGGTCCGCAAGCACAGCATGTGGACCATCAACGGCCACACGTGGGACGACGTGGTTCGCAGCGGCTTCCGGCTCGTCGAGGCCAACCCCGCCGAGGGAGACGTCGAGGTGTGGGAGATCCGCAACTCCTCGGGCGGCTGGTTCCACCCGGTGCACATCCACCTCGTCGACTTCCGGGTGCTCGACCGCAACGGCAAGCCCCCGATGGCCCACGAGCTCGGCCCCAAGGACGTCGTCTACGTCGGGGAGAACGAGACGGTGCGGGTCGTGATGCGCTTCGAGGGACGTGGGAAGTACATGATCCACTGCCACAACCTCGTCCACGAGGACCACGACATGATGAGCCAGTTCGAGGTCGTCGCGAGCGGGTCCAGCGACCCGATGAGCGACCCCTGCAAGTCGCTGCCCGAGAAGGGCGAGCTGTGACCGCCACGGCCCGCGGGGCGCTCCCTGGTCCGGCGGCCGAGGGCCCGCGGGTACGAGCACGCCGTTGGCGTACGCCGTCGGTGGAGGCCCGCGGGGCTGGCGCCCTCCTCGGGGTGGCCGGGCTCGTACACGTGGCCGTGACGCCGGGGCACATCGACGAATGGGCACCGGCCGGCGTCTTCTTCGCCGTCGTCGCGACCAGCCAGCTGTGGCTCGCCCAGGCCCTGTGGCGCGGCACGGCGAGGCGAGTCCTCCCGGCGGCGGTGCTCTCGACGGCGGGCCTCGTCGCCCTCTACGTCGTGTCACGCACCGTGGGTCTGCCGTTCCACGGCGAGGGTGCGACCGTGTCCGGTGGCGGTCACCACGGCCCCCTGCTCGTGCCCGGTGGCCACGGCAACGGGATGCCGGTCATCCCGGGATCCGAGGGCAGCTCGGCCGTCGAGGCAGTGGGGCTGCTCGACGTCGTCTGCGTCGCCGCCGAGTTCACGGCGCTGGCACTGCTCGTCGGACTCATGGCTCCGGCCCAGCGCCGCTCCGTCACCAACCTGCTTCTCGCGGTCGGCGTCTGCGGCTGGCTCGCCTGGGCCGCGGTGCGGTTCACATGAGCCTGCCGACGTCCTCGTCGGGACGATCGCTGCGGGTGGGTGCGTCGGCGCCCTCGGACGTGCCCGACGTGCGGGCGCCGGACGCGCCGTCACCATCCGTGGGTCGTCGAGGACGCGGATCCCCTGATGGCCCGCGCCGCCGCCTGCGGCGCAGGCTCACGGTGCTCGCCGTCGGTCTCGCCGTCGGGTCGCACTGGGTCGTCGAGCCGGTCCGTGTCACGTCCGACTCCATGAGCCCCACGCTCTCGCCCGGCGACCGCGTGGTCCTGCTGCGGTCGCCGTGGGCGGGAACCGTGTCACGCGGTGACGTCGTCGTCGTGGGTCCCGGGTGGGCCGAGCGGGCCGAGCGGGCGGCGTCCTCCAGGAGCGAGGCCGCCCAGGCGCCGACCGACACGTCGTGGGTCAAGCGCGTCGTCGCCCTGGGCGGCGACGCCGTCGGCCTCGAGGACGGGCGGCTCGTCGTGAACGGCGCACCGGCGGTCGAGCCGTGGGTCGACGAGGAGTCGATGGACGGCGTCTGGTTCGGCCCCGTCACCGTGCCGGCGGGCGCCGTCTTCGTCATGGGCGACGACCGCGCCCGCTCCGTGGACTCCCGAGTCCTCGGGCCCGTGCTCCTCGATGAGCTCGACGGGCGCGTCGTCACGCCGTGGCCGCTGTCCTGACGCGCTCGGCCGGGCGGCCGACCGAGAGAGCCGCCGACACCGGCACACTCGCACTCGCGGCGCGCAGCAGGGACCGGAGGCGCCGGCAGTCCTCCTCGAGGGAGGCGAGCGCCTGCGGCTGCGCGGCGGCCCCGGTCCCTCGGCCTCCGGCCGTGGGCGTGACGGGCAGCCGGCCCGCTCCACGAGCCGGCGCCCCGTGGGCGAGCAGCCCCACGTGCAGGCGCACGACAGCGTCCACGAGGTCACGCAGCCCGTCGTCGTCCGACGACGTCGCCGCGAGCAGGCGGGTGAAGACCACGCGCAGTCCCGGTCCCGGGTCGCAACCGAGCTCGTCGGCGAAGATCGAGCGGCAGGTCTCGTACTCTCGCATCGCCTCGGCCTGGCGCCCCTGTCGCTCCAGCGACTCGAGCAGCACCTGCCAGGCCGCCTCGACCAGCACGTCGCGCTCGATCGCGGCCCGGGCCCACGTCTCGGCCCTTGCCGGTTCGTCGTGGTCGAGCGCGAGCCGGGCCGCGTCCGTCAACACTCGCAGCACCCTCGCGTGGTGACCGGAGACGTGCTCCTCGAGCCACGGCAGGTCTCCATCCACCGGAGCCAGCGGACGCTCGACGAGAGCCAGGGCAGCGGCATACGAGTCAAGCGCGGCCGCCCCGCTCGACCCGGCCGCGCGTGCAGCGGCCGCGAGCCGGGCGAACTCGACGACGTCGACAGGAGCCCGGTCCACGTCCCAGCGATAGCCGCCGGGAACGGTGACGACCGGCGACGCGCCATGGAACACGGTCCCTAGGCGCTTCCGCAGCACGCTGACGTAGGCCTCCAGGGTCCCGAGCGCTCCTGCGGGCGGCGCACCACCCCAGAGGAACTCGATGAGGCGCCCCTTGGAGACGCTCCCACCGGCCTCGAACAGCAACGCCAACAGCACCTGACGCGACTTGGTGCCCCCCACCCCTCTCGGTCCCAGGGTGAGGTCCCCGTCTCCCACGACGAGTCCCCCACACAGGCGTACGCGCAGCCCAGTAGTTGTGTCCATCCGGATCCCCCCCTTTTGGTACGCCTCCATGTTCTGCGCGTCCGGGCGGCGCCGGAACGCCCAGCGGCGGGGGTCCCGACCCCCAGTTTTCGTGGGACGTTCTTGCACACACCGGGCCCCGAGCCGTGATACTGGTCGCGCAGCGGTGCGCCGGGGAGGGCGCGCCGTCCTGACGACGAGGGGGGCTCGATGTCGTCCGAACCGATGCGTGTCCTGGTCGTCGACGATCACCGAACGGTCGCCGACGCCCTGTCGCTCGCCGTGTCCGCACAGTCGGACATGGTGAGCGTCGGCACCGCGGGCGGAGTCGCCGACGCGCTCGCGGCCATCGACCGGGAGCGGCCGGACGCGATCGTCATGGACGTGCACCTCCACGACGGGGACGGCATCGACCTGACCCGGCGCGTCACCGACGCCCACCCGCACGTCCGCGTCGTCGTTCTCACCGCCCACGTCACCCATGCCCTGCTGGGCCGCGCCGCCGAGGCAGGAGCATCCGCCCTGCTGCCCAAGGGCGACCCGCTCGCCGAGCTGATCCAGTCGGTGCGCGAGGCCAGCCGTGGGAGCTTCGCCGTCCATCCGGTGCTGCTGCGGGCCCTCGTCGGATCGGGGTCCAGCAGCCGGGACACGTCACAGCTCCTGACCTCTCGCGAGCAGCAGGTCCTCGCCCTGCTCGCCCAGGGCAAGGACCCCACGGCCATCGCCCGCACCCTCGGCATCTCGGTGCTCACCTGCCGTGGCTACATCAAGAACGTCCTCGTGAAGCTCGACGCGCACAGTCAGCTCGAGGCCGTCATGATCGCCCTGCGCCGCAGGCTGATCCGGCTCGACCATGAGCTCTGACGACGCCTCCGCTGGGGCGCCCCGAGAGCCGAGCCCGGCCGGCCGCTCGACGGTGGTGCGAAGCGCCGTGACCCGGTTCGTGGTCTGGAGCGCCGCGGCGCTGCTCGTCGTCGCGTCGGGCACACTGCTGCTGTCCACGCCCCTTGCCGAGTCCCTCTCCCTCCACGAGGCCACCGTCCGGAGCGTCGCGTTCGCCAACTCCGCCGTGGCCCCCCTCGTCGACGAGGGCGTGCGCGCCGGTAGACCCGAGGCGATGACACCCCTCGTGCGCCTCATGCGGGCACGGATGGCCGACGGGTCCGTCACCCACATGAAGATCTGGACCGCCGACGGGCAGGTGCTCTGGAGTGACGAGCCGGGGATGTCCGGGAGGACGTACGAGCTGGAGCCCGACGTCGTCGGGCTCTTCGGGGGTACCGGCGCGATCGCGGAGGTGTCCGCGCTCGACAAGCCCGAGAACGATGCCGAGCAGCTCCACGAGCGGCTCATCGAGGTCTACGTGGGCTTCCGTGCTGCCGACGGTCATCCCCTGGTCTTCGAGGCCTACTGGCCCACCGAGCGCCTCCAGCACGACGTCGCCGGCATCCGCTGGGCGTTCACCACCCTCGGCCTCGTCTCGCTTCTCCTGCTCGCCGTCGCCCTTCTCCCACTTGCCCTGTCCCTCGCCCGACGCGTCGACCGCGGCCTCGCCGAGCGCGAGGAGATGATGGCCCATGCGCTGTCCGCCTCCGACCTCGAGCGCCGACGTCTCTCGCAGGACCTCCATGACGGGCTCGTGCAGGACATCGCGGGTCTCGGGTACGCGTTGCCTGCCGTGGCGGCAGCCCTCCCCGAGGAGGCGACCGCGGAACGTCGCCTCCTCGAGCACGCGATGGCCGACCTCGCGCGCAGCGCTGCGGGTGCCCGCGAGCTGCTCAGCGACGTCTACCCGGAGGACCTGCGCAGCGGTGGACTCGTGGCGGCCGTCGAGGACCTCGCGGATCGGCAACGCCGCACCGGCACCGACGTCCACGTCTTCGTGGACACTCGTCTGGAGGACTCGCTCGCCGTCGCCCAGCTCACGTTCCGCGTCGTGCGTGAAGGGCTGCGCAACGTCGCCAAGCACGCGCACGCATCGACCGTCGCGGTGTCGGCCGCCCTCCATGGCGGGCACGTCGTGGTCGAGGTGCGCGACGACGGCGTGGGGCCCCCTGCGGCGTCTGACGAGCCGCCGTCCGCACCACACGGTGGTGGGCACCTCGGGCTCCGGTTGCTGCGCGACACCCTGCGGTCCGTGGGCGGCGAGCTGACCCTGCGCCACCAGCTGACAGGTGGAGCGGTGCTGCGTGCCGACTTCCCCGTGGTGGGGCTGACCTCCCGGGTGTCGTCAGCCCCCTGAGACGGCGTTGATGATGTGGACGCGCGCGCCGGCCGGAACCGGGGCACCGACGCCCTCGCCGCGTGTTGCGTCCTCACCGTTGACGAAGACCTTGACGTGCCGGCGGATCTGGCCGCGCTCGTCGCGCACCTTCCCGTCGAGGATGCGATGACCTGAGAACGCCCGGTCGAGCAGCTCGGCCACGGTCTGCGACTCGGCCGGGGACTCGACCTCGATCTCCGCCAGGCCGCCGACGAGGTCGCGCAGCATGCCCGGCAGGATGACGTGGACGGGAGCGGACGGCATACGGAATCCTCTGTCTCTCAGCCGAGCTGGGCCGAGCGGACGACGAGGACGTCGGGCAGCTGCGTTGCGATGCGGGTGAAGGTCTCCCCCTCGTCGGCCGACGCGAAGACGTCGCCGTTGCGGGTGCCGAGGTAGATCCCGACCGGGTCGGCCTGGTCGAGCGATGCCGCGTCGCGCAGGACGCACGTGTAGCTGTGGCCGGGCAGACCGCTGGCCTGCTGGCGCCACGTCGCTCCGGCGTCGTCGGAGCGCTGCACCTGCAGCTGGGCGCCCGGCGGGATGCGCTCACCCGCGTCGGCGACCGGCACGACCCAGACCACCCCGGGCCGGCGTGGATGGGCGAGCACGGTGAACCCGAAGTCGGTGGGCAGCCCGTCGGCGATGGACTCCCACGTCTGCCCGTTGTCACGGGATCGATAGACGCCGTTGTGGTTCTGCGCGAACAGCTCGCCGTCACCCTGCCCTCGCGCGACCTTGTGCACGCACTGGCCGAACTCGGGGTACTCGTTGTCGGGCATGAAGCCGGCCCGGATGCCGGGGTTGCTCGGCGCCCAGGTCTCGCCGCCGTCGAGCGTGCGGTAGACGCCGCCCGCGCTCATGGCGACGAGCACCGACTCGGGGTGACCGGGCTCGGGCACGATCGTGTGCACCGCTCCCCCGCCGAAGCCGGGCTCCCACGACGGTCGGTGGGGATGGTTCCAGAGCCCCCGGACGAGCTCGTAGTGCTCGCCGCGGTCTGTGCTCTTGAAGAGGGCGTGCGGCTCGACGCCCGCCCAGACGACGTCGGCGTCGTTGGGGTCGGGGGTCAGCTGCCAGACGCGCTCGAGCGCCGCGTCGGTGTCGGCCGGGAAGGACAGGGCGCGCTCGGCGCTCTCGCTCCAGCTGCGGCCGCCGTCGACGGAGACCTGGACGGTCGGACCCCAGTGCCAGGACTTGACGCCGGCGAGGACGGACGAGCGGCCCTCTCGGGTGTCGACCGCCACCGAGGCGACCTCGCTCATGAGGAAGTGCGGGCCCTCCAGGGCCCACTCGCGACGGTCGGCGCTGCGAGCGATCCAGAGCCCCTTCCGGGTGCCGATCGCGACGATGGTCTCGGTCATGTTGACAGTGTCCACTACGGCGCCGGGTGCGACAAGGGTCCGGCGACGACGCCGTCGACCGGCTCGCCGGCGAGCAGCGCCTCGACCTGCCGACGGACCAGCGACATGGCGCGGGGGCGCATGGCGTCGGTCGCTCCCCCGGCGTGCGGGGTGATGAGCACACCGGGCGTGGACCACAGCGGGTGGTCGGGGGGCAGCGGCTCGGGGTCGGTGACGTCGAGCGCGGCCCGGAGCCGCCCCGACGCGCACTCGGCGACCAGGGCCTCGGTGTCGACCACGGGACCACGCGCGACGTTGACGAGAAGGGCCCCGTCCGGCATACGGCCCAGCATCTCGGCGTCCATCAGCCCACGCGTCGCGTCGGTGAGCGGCACGATGACCACGACGACGTCGTGCTGCGGCAGCAGCTTCCCCAGCTCGCCGATGCCGTGGACGTGCGGCACGAGCTCGTCGCCCGCGCGCGCCCGCGAGGCCACCGCCGTGAGGGTGACCTCGAAGGGCGCGAACCGCCTGGCGATCGCCCGGCCTATCCGGCCGTACCCCACGACGAGTACCCGCCGGTCCGCGAGCGCGGTGCGCAGGCGCAACGGCTCCCAGTGCGAGCGCTGTTGCGCCGCAAGGAACTCCGGGATGTCGCGGATGGAGGCCAAGGTCAGGGTCAGTGCGAGCTCAGCCGTCGAGGCGTCGTGGACGCCGGCCGCGTTGCAGAGCGTGACGCCGTCCGGCAGCTCGTCCACGAACTGCTCGTAGCCCGCGCTCTGGAGCTGGACGACCTCGAGCGAGGCGAGCCCCTCGACGACGTCCGCCAGCCGCAGGTTCGTCATGTAGGGCATGACGGCGAAGCGGATCTCACTGCCACGCGGGTGCGGCCGGTCCATGTCCCACACGACGACGTCCACGCCGTCGAGATCCGCGAGGGCCTCGGCGTACTCGGGTTCGGGCACGGAGACGACGAGAGGAGTAGCGCTCATGGTCGCCACGCTAACGACGCCGCCCGGAAAGTCCGGAGCGGCTCGCGCGAGCGGCGGCTAGGCTCGCGGCCGTGACCAGCCACCCCCACGTCGTCGCGCTCGCCTCCGGACGGCGCACCGCCCCAGCCGGAGGAGGCCGGGCCACCGCCATCGACAAGCAGCCCGTCGACTGGTTCGAGGTGCGCGAGCCCGGACCCAAGCACGGCGGGCTCGGCAGTGGCGTCGTGGGCGACGAGATCGGCAACCCGAGACACCACGGCGGCTCGCTGCAGGCCGTCTACGCCTACCCGCGCGAGGACCAGGAGTTCTGGGCGCAGCAGATCGGTCGGCCGATCCGCCCGGGAGGCTTCGGCGAGAACATCACGACCGTGGGCGTCGAGATGACCCACGCGCTCGTGGGCGAGCTGTGGCGCGTCGGCGAGGTCGTGCTGCGCGTCGAGGGTCCCCGGGTCCCGTGCCGGACGTTCGCGACCCACATGGGCGAGCCCCGCTGGGTGCGGCGCTTCACCGAGGAGGGCCGCACCGGCGCCTACCTGTCGGTGGTCACCCCCGGAGTGGTCCACACCGGCGCCGAGGTCGTCGTCGAGCGACCGGGGCACGACATCGACGTGCTGCTGCTCTTCCGCGCCTTCAGCGGTGACCTCACCGCGGCCCGGCGCGTCGTCGAGGCCGAACCCGTCCACCCGGAGACCCGGGCCGAGCTGGCGGAGACCCTTCGGCGACGCGGCGCCTGACGCACCAGCGCTCCCGAGCCCGCGTGGGCCACAATGAGGTATGCCGCACACCTCCCGATCGACGAGCCGTGCCCTCACGGGCGTGGCCGTGGTCGCCGCCCTCGTGTCGGCGTGCTCGTCCGGCGCTCCCACGGGGCCGTCGACGACCGGGAGCACCGCGATCGGTTCCAGTGCGGCCACGTCCGCCGCCCCTACCTCTGCCCCCACCGGGAGCGACACGAGCGTGCCGACGAGCACCGCGCCGGGCCCGTCGACCGGCTCCGCCACGCCGCGCACGATCCCCGAGCCGCGACGAAGCACGCCGGCGGCACGACCGAGCACGGCCACGACCCGCGCACCGGCGCCCGAGCCGACGGGGCCGGAGACCCTGCTCAGCGGCCTGGACATCGCCTGGTCGGTGGCACCGCTGCCGGACGGGAGCGCCCTGGTCAGCGAGCGCAACACCGGCCGGGTCTACCACGTGCCCAAGCCGGGCACCGGCGGCCGGGCGACCGTCGCGGGACACCTGCCCATCTCGCGCACCGAGGGCGAGGGCGGGCTGCTCGGCCTCGCCGTTCCCCACGACTTCGACGAGAACTCCGTCTTCTACGCGTACTACTCGACCGACAGCGACAACCGCATCGCGGCGGTCCCCTGGCGCGACGGCGTCCTCGGCGAGCCCGACGTGATCTTCACCGGCATCCCGCGCGGTCGGAACCACAACGGCGGCCGGATCGCGTTCGGTCCGGACGGCTTCCTCTACGTCGGCACCGGCGAGGCCGGCGACACCTCCCTGGCGCAGAACCTCAGCTCGCTCGGCGGCAAGATCCTGCGCATCACCACCGATGGCGACCCCGCCCCCGGCAACCCCTTCGGCGGTTCACCCATCTGGTCCTACGGCCACCGCAACGTCCAGGGTCTCGCCTGGGACAGCCGGGGACGCCTGTGGGCCAGTGAGTTCGGCCAGAACACCTATGACGAGCTCAACCGCATCGAGCCCGGCAGGAACTACGGCTGGCCGCTCGTCGAGGGCCGCGCCGGCAAATCCGACTTCGTCGACCCCGTCGCGCAGTGGCCCACGTCGCAGATGTCACCCAGCGGCATCGCGGTCGGCCCGGACGGGGCCGTCTACCTGGCTGCGTTGCGCGGAGAGTCGGCGTGGCGGGTCCCGGTCGCCGCGGACGGCGCCGCCGGACCGCCGGCGCGCTACCTGCAGGGGAAGTACGGCCGCATCCGCGACATCCGCTTCGTCGGGGACCGGGTCTGGATCACGACGAGCAACAACGACCGCAGGGACCGGCTGGTCTCCCTGCCGCTCGCCGACGTCGGCGCCCGCTGACCGACCGCCCCTCCCACCGTCGAGAGGCCACCTCCGGCCGCCTGGAAACCGTCGAAAGGCCACTTCTCGCGGTCGAGAAGTGGCCCTTCGACGGTCAGCGGGTCACAGACATCGGCCCCTCGACGGTCACTGGAGCTTGGCGAGGATGAGCTCGCGGGCCTTGCCGGCGTCGGCCTGGCCCTTCATCTGCTTCATCACCTGGCCGATGAGCGCTCCCGCGGCCTGCACCTTGCCGTCGCGGATCTTCGCCGCGACGTCGGGGTTGGCCGCGATGACGGTGTCGACGGCGGCCTCGAGAGCCCCGTCGTCCTGGACGAGCTCGAGCCCGCGGGCGTCGGCGACGGCCGTCGGCGTGCCCTCGCCCGCGAGGACGCCGTCGAGCACCTGGCGCGCCAGCGAGTCGTTGAGCCGGCCGGCCGTCACCATCCCGTCGAGCTCGGCGATGTGCGCCGGCGTCAGGCCCAGGCCCGCGGCATACGTGACGATGTCCTGGCCCTCGGCGTTGGCGCGGCGGGACGGCTCGCCGAGCCACCACTTCCGCGCTGCGGCAGGGCTCGCGCCGGCGGCCACCGTCTCCTCGATGAGCGCGACCGCGCCCGCGTTGACGACGTCGCGCATCTCGAGATCGCTGTAGCCCCAGTCGTCCTGGAGACGGCGGCGACGCTGGGCGGGAGGCTCGGGCAGCGTCTGGCGCAGCGCCTCGACCGTCTCGCGCGTCGGCGCGACGGGCACGAGATCGGGCTCGGGGAAGTAGCGGTAGTCATCGGCGTCGGACTTGACGCGGCCCGAGGTCGTGATGCCGGTGTCCTCGTGCCAGTGACGCGTCTCCTGGAAGATCGTGCCGCCGGCGTCGAGGATCGCCGCTTGGCGGGAGATCTCGTAGCGCACGGCACGCTCGACCGAGCGCAGCGAGTTGACGTTCTTGGTCTCGGTGCGGGTGCCGAGCGGCACGGCGAGCTGCTCCTCGCTGGTCGGCTCGCCGACGCGCGGGCGCAGCGACACGTTCGCGTCGCAGCGCATCGAGCCCTGCTCCATCCGGACGTCGCTGACGTCGAGGGCGCGCAGCAGGTCACGCAGCGCGGACACGTATGCCTTGGCCACCTCGGGCGCGCGCTCCCCCGTCCCGACCATCGGCTTGGTGACGATCTCGATGAGGGGGATGCCGGCGCGGTTGTAGTCGACGAGCGAGTGGTCGGCGCCGTGGATGCGGCCGGTCGCGCCCCCGATGTGCAGTGACTTGCCGGTGTCCTCCTCCATGTGGGCACGCTCGATCTCGACCCGGTAGGTGCTGCCGTCCTCGAGCTCGACGTCGAGGTAGCCCTCGTAGGCGATCGGCTCGTCGTACTGCGAGGTCTGGAAGTTCTTCGGCATGTCCGGGTAGAAGTAGTTCTTCCGGGCGAAGCGGCACCACTCGGCGATCTCGCAGTTGAGGGCCAGGCCGATCCGGATGGCCGACTCGACCGCCTTCTCGTTGACGACCGGCAGGCCGCCGGGCAGGCCGAGGCACACGGGGCAGACCTGCGAGTTCGGCTCGGCGCCGAACTCGGTCGCGCAGCCGCAGAACATCTTGGTGGCCGTGTGCAGCTCGACGTGCACCTCGAGGCCCAGCACCGGGTCGAACTTGGCCACCGCCTCGTCGTAGTCCATGACGGCGTCGGTCGCGACCGTGGTCATCTCAGGCTCCCTTCGCAGCAGCAGCGCCGCCCAGCGCGGGCGCACGGTCGAGGATCGGACCGCCCCAACGGTCGACGAGAGCGGCCTCGAGGGCTGCGCCGACGGCGTAGAGCCGCTCGTCCTTCATGGCCGGGGCGAGGATCTGGATGCCGGCCGGCAGGCCGTCCTCGTCGGCGAGGCCCGACGGGATCGACATGCCGGGGACGCCGGCGAGGTTGGCCGGGATCGTGGCGATGTCGTTGAGGTACATGGCCATCGGGTCCTCGAGCTTGTCGCCGAGCTTGAACGCCGTGGTCGGCGCCGTCGGGCTGACGAGCACGTCGACCTTCTCGTACGCGTTGGCGAAGTCCTGGGCGATGAGCGTGCGGACCTTCTGCGCCGAGCCGTAGTAGGCGTCGTAGTAGCCCGAGCTCAGGGCGTACGTGCCGAGGATGATGCGGCGCTTGACCTCGTCGCCGAAGCCGGCGTCGCGCGTGGCCGCCATGACCTGCTCGGCGCTCGGGGCCTCGACGCCCTCGGGCAGCACGCGAAGGCCGTAGCGCATCCCGTCGAACCTGGCGAGGTTGCTCGACGCCTCGCTCGGGAGGATGAGGTAGTAGGCCGCGAGGGCGTAGTCGAAGTTCGGGCAGCTCACCTCGACGACCTCGGCGCCGAGCTCCTCGAGCAGAGCCACCGACTCCTCGAAGCGGCTGCGCACACCGGGCTGGTAGCCCTCGCCGCCGAGCTCCTTGACGACGCCGACCCTCATCCCGCGCACGTTCGCGGCGCGGGCGGCCTCGACGACCGCCGGCACCGGCGCGTCGATCGAGGTCGAGTCCATCGGGTCGTGGCCGCCCATCACGGCGTGCAGCAGCGCGGTGTCGAGCACCGTACGGCCGCAGGGGCCGGCCTGGTCGAGCGAGCTGGCGAGCGCCACGAGGCCGTAGCGCGAGACACCGCCGTAGGTCGGCTTGGTGCCGACGGTCGCCGTGACGGCCGCGGGCTGGCGAATGGAGCCGCCCGTGTCGGTCCCCGTGGCGAGCGGAGCCTGGAACGAGGCGAGCACCGAGCTAGAGCCGCCGCCCGAGCCGCCCGGGATGCGCTCGAGGTCCCACGGGTTGCGCGACGGGCCGTAGGCCGAGTGCTCCGTGGAGGAGCCCATCGCGAACTCGTCCATGTTCGTCTTGCCGAGGATCGGCAGCCCGGCCTCGCGCAGCTTCGTCACGACGGTCGCGTCGTAGGGCGGGATCCAGCCCTCGAGGATCCGGCTGCCGCAGGTGGTCGGGACGCCCTTGGTCGTCATGACGTCCTTGACCGCGATCGGCACTCCGGCCAGGGCGCCGAGGCTCTCACCGGCCCGGCGCCGCTCGTCGACCGCCCGCGCCTGCGCGAGGGCGCCCTCGGTGTCGACGTGGAGGTAGGAGTGCACCTGGCCGTCCACCTCGGCGATCCGGTCGAGGTGCGCCTGCGTCACCTCGACGGCGCTGATCGTCTTGCTCGCGAGGGCGTCGGCCAGCTCGGCGGCGGTGGCCCTCGTCAGGTCGGTTGGCAGGTCGGTCACGTCGGTGCCTTCGGTTCGTAGCTGCGACAAGAGGTTTCGTGAGTGCCCGTCACGGGCGGGGGCGTATGCCGGGTGCTCGGCGACACGGCATACGCGGGCGTCCTGGGCTGCTCAGTCCTCGTCGAGGATGCGCGGGACGGAGAAGCGCTGCTGCTCGGCCTCCGGCGCGCCGGCGAGGACCGCCTCGGCGCCGAGGCTCGGCCGGACCACATCAGGACGGGTCACGTTGGTCAGCGGCATCGGGTGCGACATCGGCGCCACGCCGTCGGTCGCCGCCTGCTGCACCTTCGCGACGGACTCGAGGATCACGGAGAGCTCACCCACCATGCGGTCGAGCTCGGCCTCGGAGAGGTCGATGCGGGCGAGGCCGGCCAGGTGGGCCACGTCGTCACGGGACAGGGATGACATGCGAGTCAGTCTATGGGGCTGCCCGTGCGGCCCGGACCGGCCTCCCGGTGGCAGCGACAACTCGTGCGCATCCACCCGTGTCCTGCGGTGGGGGTGGCTCGTTGAGCACACCGATCCACGAACCGCGCAAGGAGACCCCTCGATGACGAGCCCTGCCAGCTCCGCCACCGCCACCCCCGAGCCCGCGAAGGGCGCGACCGCCGGTGCAGCCCTCGGTGCGACCCCCGACCCGACCCCCGCGACACCCGGCCCGACCCCCGCGACACCCGGCGGCGACCGGGCCTCTGCGAAGGCCGAGGCGGCCCCGGCGCGGCGCTCCCTCGACCTGCGGGCGGGCGCGCGGCGCGCCGCGACCCTGACGGGCGCAGGGGTCAGGCGGCTGCGCACCATGCTGGGCGAAACCGTCTGGATCGTGTGCCTTCTCGCAGCGGCCTCCCTGCTCATCGGCACCGCCCTGGTCGTCGTCGGGGCGAACACCCACAACGCCCTCGTGCAGGGCGTGCTGCACGCTGCCGACTGGGCCGACCTCGGTGTCTTCAGCCGCACGGCCGGGGTCAAGCAGTTCACCGGCGACGGCGCGGCGATGAAGAACGCCCTGACCAACTGGGGACTCGGCGCGGTCGCCTGGCTCGTCGTGGGGCGCATCGCCCGGCGCTTCCTCACCCCCTGAGCGGACGTCACGCCCCAGTTTGCGCACGCTCCGAGGGCGGCCGGGAGCGGCCTCAGTCGCGGACGCGCTGGCGCCGGTCGAGGACGTAGCGGCGCAGGACGTTGCGGCCGGTGCCCCAGATGCCGTGCCGGAACAGCAGGACGATGACCACGAAGATCGTGCCGGTGATCAGGCCGATGCCCTCGAAGCCGGCGCTCGCGAGGTAGTCCTCGAGCGTCACCACGACTCCCGCACCGACGAGGCCACCCCACAGGGTCCCGATCCCGCCGAGCACGGTGACGAGCACGACCTTCCCGGACGTCGTCCACATCAGCTCCTGGAGCGAGGCGAACTGGTGGCTGACGGCGAAGACGCCACCGGCCAGGCCGGCGAGGCCGGCCGAGATGACGAACGCCGTGATCTTGTAGCGCTCCACGTCGTAGCCGAGCGCCCGCGCCCGTGACGGGTTGTCGCGTACGGCCGTCAGCACACGCCCGAAGGGCGAGTTGACGACCCGCCAGGCGAGCAGGATGCCGAGCAGGATGATGACGGCACCGACGTAGTAGAAGTAGAACGGATCGTTCTCGACGGCCTCGATGCCGAAGAAGTTGCGCGGGATGCCCTGCAGTCCGTTCTCACCGCCCGTGAGGTCGCGGGCCTGGTTGGCGATGAAGTAGAGCATCTGCGCGAAGGCCAGGGTCACCATCGCGAAGTAGATGCCCGTGCGCCGCACCGACAGGTAGCCGATGGGCCAGGCGATGGCCATGGAGAAGAGGGCCCCGCCGAGCACGGCGACGGGGAACGGGACGCCCCAGTGCGTGGCGATGAGGCCGGTGCAGTACGCCGAGCCTCCCCAGAAGGCAGCGTGCCCGAAGCTCAGCAGCCCGGTGAAGCCCAGTAGCAGGTCGACGCTGATCGCGAAGAGTCCCCAGCACAGGATGTCCATCGCGACGGGCGGGTAGATCCAGTAGGGCAGCATCACGACGACGGCGAGACCTGCCAGGAGCATCACGTAGCGCAGCGGGTTGCGGCGCGACAGGATCGAGGGCTGGGCCAGGTCGACGTCGACCTTGGCGGTCATCTGCTCGCTCATGCGACCTCCTCCCGTCCGAAGAGCCCCGAGGGCCGGACGAGGACGACAACCGCCATCAGGACGAAGATGACGATCTGGGCGAACGTGGGGGCGTAGGCGATGCCGTAGGCCTCGACAAGTCCGACGAGGAACCCTGCGACCACCGCCCCGAGGATGGATCCGAGGCCGCCGATGACGACGACCGCGAAGAGGATGATGATGAAGTTGCTGCCCATCTCCGCGGTGATGGCCCGGGTCGGGGCGGCCAGGACGCCGGCGAGTCCGGCGAGGGCGATGCCGAACCCGAAGACCGGGGTGACCCACCGGCCAACGTTGATGCCGAGCGCGCGGGTGCGTTCGGGAGCCTCCGTCGACGCCCGCACGATCATGCCGATGCGCGTCCTCGTCAGCAGCAGCCCGACCGCGACGCAGACGGCGACCGAGAAGAGGCAGGCGAAGATGGAGTACGTCGAGAGGTTGACGCTGCCGACACTCACCTGGCCGCCGAGGCCGGCAGGCACCTCGTAGGGCAGCCCGGAGACGCCGGAGCGCTGCTTGACCGCCTCGACGAGGATCAGGGTCAGGCCGAAGGTCAGCAGGAAGTTGTAGAGCGGGTCGAGCGCGAGCAACCAGCGCACGAGGAGCCGCTCGATGAGCACGCCGAAGCCGAACATGAGGATCGGCACGACGACGAGCGCGACCCAGAAGCCGGCGTGCAGCTCGCTGAGCAGGACGGCGGAGATGACGGCGCCGAGCATGTAGCACGCGCCGTGGGAGAAGTTCACGACCCCGAGGACACCGAAGATCACGGCGAGCCCCAGCGCGGACAGCGCGTAGAAGCCGCCGGCGGCGAGCCCCTGCAGGGTGTACTGGACGAATGCGCTCATGTCTCTCGTTCGGTTCGGGGTCGATCGGAAGAAGCCGGGGTGGAGCCGGCGCTCTGCGCCGGAATGCCGTCCGGCGCGCCCTCGTGGGCGCCACCGGACGGCATACGGTCCCTCGCAGGACCTCAGGTCAGCTCATCGAGCACGCCGGGTTCACGGGGCCGTAGGCCTCGGCTGCGGGGATCGTCTTGACGATGTCCTCGTAGTCCCAGTCCTCGGAGGCGGAGCTCTTGACCTTCGCCAGGTACATGTCGTGGATGACGGCGTGGTCGGCCTTGCGGACCTCGCCGTTGCGGAGGAACACGTCGTTGATCTTCTTGCCCTCGAGCTGGCCCACGACCGCATCGGCATCGTCGGTGCCGGCCGCCTGGACCGCCTCGAGGTAGTTGAGGGCCGCCGAGTAGTTCGCGGCATGCGCGAACGACGGACGCGTGTTCGTCTTCTCCTTGAAGCGGTCGGCCCACTTCTTGTTCTGCGCGTCGAAGTTCCAGTACCACGCGTCGGTGAACTGCGTGCCGGCGAACTGGTCGAGACCGAGCGAGTGGATGTCGGTGATGAACATCAGGCCGACGGCGAGCTGCACCTTGCCCTTGAGGGGGCTCTGGTTGAACTGCTTCACGAAGTTGATGAGGTCACCGCCGGCGTGCATCGAGCCGATGACCTTGGGGTTGCCCTCACCTGCCTTGGTGATGAAGGTGGCGAAGTTGTCGCTCGGGAACGGCGAGGCGATCGACTGCCCGACCGAGCCGCCGGCGGCCTGGACCTCCTTCGTGAAGGACTTGTACATGTCCTGGCCGAAGGCGTAGTCGGGATAGACGATGTTCCACGACGTGCCGCCGGCCTTGGTGATGGTGCCGGCCGTGCCGCGCGCGAGCGCGGCGGTGTTGTAGGCCCAGTGGAACGTGTACTTGTTGCACTGCGCACCGGTCAGGGCCGTCGTGCCGGCGCCGATGTTGATGTAGAGCTTCTTCTTGTTCTTGGCCTGCGTGGCGACGGCCAGACCGGCCGCGGAGTTCGGCACGTCGAGGATGATGTCGGCCTTCTGGCGGTCGTACATCTCCTGGGCCTTGGAGTTGGCGACGTCGGCCTTGTTCTGGTGGTCGGCCGTGACGATCTCGATGTCCTTGGCGACGGCCTTGTCGCCGTACTTGGCCTTGTAGTCGTCGATGGCCAGCTGGATGGCGACCTTCGAGTTGGGGCCGGAGAGGTCCTTGTAGACGCCGGACTGGTCGTTGAGCAGACCGATGACGACCTTGTCGTCGGTCAGCTTGCTCGAGCCGCCCGACTGGGGGCCGCCGTGCCCGCACGCGGCGAGCGCAAGTGATGCGGTGGCTGCGATGGCGATGCTGCCCTGGACTGTCCTGCTGCGCATGGCCCCTCCTGGGGTGTTGCTGGGATCGGTGACGAGATGGGTGTCGGGTGTGGCGGGATGAAGCCGGTGGTGCGGGGGATGGCACGAGGCGCAACCGGGGAGGGCGGACTAGGACGGGTTACATGCCGAGGTAGCTCAGCAGCTCGCCCTCGCGAGCCCGGAAGTCGTCGTTGGGAAGGTGCTCGACGACCTTGCCCTGGGCCAGCAGGTAGTGCCGGTCGGCCACCGTGGAGGCGAACTTGACGTTCTGCTCGACGAGCAGGACGCCGACTCCCTGGCCCTTGATGTCGCGGATGATCTCCCCGATGCGCGAGACGATGACGGGGGCCAGGCCCTCGCTCGGCTCGTCGAGCAGCAGCAGCCGCGATCCCATCCGGAGGACCCGGGCGATGGCGAGCATCTGCTGCTCGCCGCCGGAGAGCCTGGTGCCGGGGAAGTCCCGGCGCTCGTGCAGCACGGGGAAGAACTCGTAGACCCGCTCGAGGGGCCAGGCGTCTGCGTGCACGACGGGCGGCAGGAGGAGGTTCTCGGCGACGGTGAGGCTCGAGTAGATGCCGCGGTCGTCGGGGACCCAGCCGATGCCGGCCCGGGCGCGGGCGTCGGCCGAGCGCTTGCCGAGATCGCTCCCGTCGAAGGCGATCGTCCCCTCGGTCTGCCGGTGCAGGCCCATCACGGAGCGGAGCAGTGTCGTCTTGCCGGCGCCGTTGCGTCCAACGAGGGTGACCACCTCGCCCGGCGCGACGTCGATGGTGACGTCGGTCAGGACGCGGGCCTCGCCGTACCACGCGGACAGGGCCGAGACGTCGAGCATGCGCGGGCATGACTGTGTCGCAATGGCGCTCGAGTCGGCCTCCGTCGTCCGGGTGTCGTCACTCATGTGCTGCTCCCAGGTATGCCGTGATGACGCGGTCGTCGGTGCGCACCTGCTCGTAGGGCCCCTCCGCGAGAACCTGTCCCGACTGCAGCACCGTGACGCGGTCGGCCAGCGAGCCGACCACGTGCATGTTGTGGTCGACGAAGACGACGGTGCGGCCGGCAGCGAGCTGCCTGACGAGGGCGATCGTGCGGTCGACGTCCTCGATGCCCATGCCTGCGGTCGGCTCGTCGAGGAGGAGCAGCTTCGGGTCGAGCGCCATCGCGATGGCGAGCTCGAGTGCGCGCTTCTGGCCGTAGGCGAGCGAGGAGGCGGGTGCGCCGGCGCGGTCGGCGAGGCCCACCTGCTCGAGGAGGTCCATCGCCCGGTCCTTGAACCGTGACATCCGGGCGACGGAGCGCCACCACTGCCGGCCCATCCCGGTCGGGCTGGCGAGCGCGAGCTCGAGGTGCTCGCGCAGCGTCATCGCCTCGAAGAGGCTGGTGATCTGGAAGGAGCGCGCGATGCCGAGCGGGGCGATCTGCTCCGGCGCGCGCCCCGTGATGTCGTGGCCGTCGAAGAGCACCGTGCCGGACGACGGCGTCAGGAAGCCGGTGAGCAGGTTGAAGAGCGTGGTCTTGCCGGCGCCGTTGGGGCCGACGAGGGCGTGGACGGTGCCGCGCGCGACCGTGAGGTCCACCTCCGAGACGGCCCGGAAACCACGGAACTCCTTGGTCAGGGCCGTGGTCTCGAGCAACGGGGTACCCGTCAAGACCTGCACCTCCTCGTGCATCGCGCTGCGGTGAGCGGTGCCGACCGGCTGGGTCGATCGACTACGCAGAGCCTAGGGAGGCGCCCGCACGAAGTGACGGTGCCGGCTCACACACCTGGTTCGGCGATGTGGGTGCTGCGCACACGAAGGCCCGGCGCTGCCCCGACCGGTAGCGGTCGGGCGGCGCCGGGTCCTGGTGTGCGTGCCGCCGTCAGCGTCAGCGGCGCACCGTGGCGCTGGTGTGGCCCCAGATCAGCGTCGTGTCCGGGAAGACGACGCGGTAGTCGCGCGTGCTCGACATGGTGTAGCTGAAGGTGTAGCGACCGTTGGAGGCCGGGTAGACGTACTTGAGGCTCGTCCACGTCGTGGCGGTCGGCGCCTTGTACTGCACGGTGCCACGGACTCCGGTCCACGGCACGAACTTGTCAGCGGAGGGGGCGTACCGGGCTGCCGAGGTGGTGATCGTGACCTTCGAGCCGGACCTCGTGGCCGTCAGGCCGGACCAGCTGCCCAACCGCACGTCCATGATCGGGGTGTTCTGGGTGCACTGCTGGGAGAAGTCCGCGCTCAGGCAGGCTCCGGGCCGCCAGGTCCAGCGTCCGAGCGGTGCGTCGTCGTACATGTCGAACGGCTCGCTCCGCGTGCCGTCGAAGACCAGGGCGTCCACCGGGCCCTTGCTGGTGACGGCCTGCCACGCGGCGTGGGTGCCAGGGGCGCAGTTCGACGCGAGGGAGATGTTCGTGGTCTTGAACGGGCTCGAGATGGTCCAGCGTGACGGCGTGTTGACGCTGCACGTGCCGGCGGCGGAGGCCGGGGCCGCGGCGCTCACGGCGAGGGTTGCGGTCAGCGCCGCGATACCGGCGACGGCGCGGCGGAGGGTCGATCGAGACATGCGTGGGTTCCCCTGTCGAGAGAAAGTAGTGGCGAGTTGCAGGGCGATGTTAGGTGGGACGGCGATCTGGCGTGGACGAATCGCCCCAAAAGGCCGAAACCGGAGCCCAACCCGCGCGCTCAGTCGGGAGAACCGGTCTCCAGCAGGCGACGGAAGCCCTCCTCGTCGAGGATCGTGAGGCCCAGCTCTTCCGCCTTGGCGGCCTTGGAGCCGGCGTTGGCGCCGATGACGACGTAGTCGGTCTTCTTGGAGACCGAGCCGGAGGCCTTGCCGCCGCGGCTGATGATGGCCTCCTTGGTCTCGTCGCGGGAGAAGCCCTCGAGCGACCCGGTGACCACGACGGTCTTGCCCTCGAGCGTGCGCTCGACCGACTCGTCGACCTCGTCGGCCATGCGCACGCCGGCGTCGGCCCACTTGCGCACGATCTCGCGGTGCCAGTCCACCTCGAACCAGGCGGTGACGGCCTCGGCGATGACGCCGCCCACTCCCTCGGCCTGCGCGAGCTCCTCCGTGGTGGCGCCGCGGATGGCGTCCATGGACCCGAAGTGCGTGGCGAGGGCGCGTGCGGCCGTCGGTCCGACGTGGCGGATCGAGAGGGCGACGAGCACCCGCCACAGCGGTTGGCTCTTGGCCTTCTCGAGCTCGGCCAGCAGCGTCTCGCCGCCGGCGGACAGGACCCGGCCGTCGACGACCCGGTCGCCCGGGTCGGTGCGCTTGGCCGCACGCGTGTAGAGCGGGACGCGCGCCAGCTTCTCGCGGGTGATGCCGTACTCCCCCGCGTGCGGGCTGCCCTCGGCCGGGGCGAAGAGGTCCCCCTCGTCGGCGATGATGCCCGACTCCAGCAGCGCGATGGACCCCTCCCACCCGAGCGCCTCGATGTCGAGGCCGCCACGCGAGGCGAGAGCGAAGACCCGCTCGCGCAGCTGGCTCGGGCAGGAGCGCGTGTTGGGGCAGCGGATGTCCTTGTCGCCCTCCTTCTCGGGGGCGAGCGGGGTGCCGCAGGCGGGGCACTCGGTCGGCATGACGAAGGCGCGCTCGCTCCCGTCGCGCAGCTCTACGACGGGGCCGACGATCTCGGGGATGACGTCACCCGCCTTGCGCAGCACGACCGTGTCACCGATGAGCACGCCCTTGCGGGCCACCTCGTACGCGTTGTGCAGGGTCGCCTGCTCGACGGTGGACCCCGCGACGACGACGGGCTTCATCACGCCGTAGGGCGTCACGCGTCCGGTGCGCCCCACGTTGACCCGGATGTCGAGCAGCTTGGTGTTGACCTCCTCGGGCGGGTACTTGAAGGCGATCGCCCAGCGGGGCGCCCGCGACGTCGCACCGAGCTGGCGCTGCAGCGGCACCTCGTCGACCTTGACGACGATGCCGTCGATGTCGTGGGCGCGGTCGTGGCGGTGCTCTCCGTGGTAGGTGACGAACTCCTCGACGGCGGCGATGTCGTCGAGCACGCGCACCTCGTCCGAGGTGGGCAGCCCCCAGGCGCGCAGGACGGCATACGCCTCGCTCTGCCGCTCGACGTCGAAGCCGCGGCGGGCGCCGATCCCGTGGACGAGCATGTGCAGCGGCCGGCTGGCCGTGACCTTGGGGTCCTTCTGCCGCAGTGAGCCGGCGGCCGCGTTGCGCGGGTTGGCGAAGGGCGCCTTGCCCGCCTCGACGAGGCTGGCGTTGAGGTCGGCGAAACCGGCGGTCGGGAAGAACACCTCGCCGCGGATCTCGACGAGCTCAGGAACGTTGTCTCCCGCGAGTCGCCCGGGGATGCCCTCGATGGTGCGGACGTTGTTGGTGACGTCCTCACCGGTGCGCCCGTCGCCGCGGGTGAGCGCGCGCACGAGCCGGCCGTTCTCGTAGAGCAGGTTGATGGCGAGGCCGTCGATCTTGAGCTCGGTCAGGTAGTGGGCTCCGGTGCCGACCTCGCGCTCGACGCGCTCGGCCCACGTGCGCAGCTCCTCGAAGGAGAAGGCGTTGTCGAGGCTCAGCATGCGCTCGACGTGGTCGACGGTCTGGAACCCGGTGGCGAAGGAGGCCCCACCGACGTTCTGGGTCGGGCTCTCGGGGGTGCGCAGCGAGGGATGGGTCTCCTCGATCACGCCCAGCCGACGCATGATCTGGTCGTACTCGGCGTCGCTGATCGTCGGCGCGTCCTTGACGTGATAGGCGAACTGGGCGGCGGAGGCCCGCTCGGCGAGGTCGGCCCACTCCTGGTGGACCTCGGTCGGGACGTCGTCGGTGACGGGCTCGGGAACGGGCGCAGGGGCCGTCGTCTCGCTCACGCGCTCATCCTGCCAGTCACCTCCGACCGTGCGACTCCTCACATCTCGGCGGCCTCGTGTCGCACGCCTGTTCACGAGGCGACCCAGTGGTAACAATGGCCCGGAACCCGCCGGCCGCCCCACTGTGTGCACGGGTGCACGCACCGCCACCGCACGTGGCACCAGCCGCTGCAAAGGAGCAGAGATGACCAACCTCGCCGCCAACCTCGCCGCCACCGCGGCTCGTCTGCCCGACAAGGTGGGCATCCGGCTCGACTCGGCCGAGGTGAGCTGGGCGGCCCTGCACCGCGCGGCAGCGACCGTCGCGGCGCAGCTGCGGGCCGCGGGGCTGCAGGCCGGCGACCGCGTCTCGCTGATCCTGCCGAACGTCCCGGCCTATCCCGTCGCGTTCTACGGCACCCTGCTGGCCGGCGGCATCGTCGTGCCGATGAACCCGCTGCTCAAGGCCGGGGAGATCCAGTACTTCTACGAGGACAGCGGGGCCCGGTTCAGCTTCGTGTGGCCGGACTTCGCGGACGAGGCCGCGAAGGCGGCCGCCGAGACCGGCACGCGCCTGGTCGCGTGCGGGCCGATGGGGCCGGCGGAGGGCCAGTTCGACGCGAGCGAGTGCTCGGGCGCGCCGGTGCTCGAGCCGGTGGAGCGCACCGACGACGACACGGCCGTCATCCTCTACACGAGCGGGACGACGGGCAAGCCCAAGGGGGCCGAGCTCACCCACTTCAACCTGCACCGCAACGCGCAGCGGTCGGCGTCGGACATCATGCAGATCGCCGAGGACGACGTGATCATGGGCTGCCTGCCGCTCTTCCACGTCTTCGGTCTCACCTGCGGGCTCAACACGTCCGTCCAGCAGGGCTGCACGCTGACGCTGCTGCCCCGCTTCGACCCGGCCAAGGCCATCGAGATGCTCGGGCGCGACCGCGTGACGATCTTCCAGGGCGTGCCGACGATGTATGCCGCCATCCTCAACCACCCGGACGCCGAGCGGGCCGACACGAGCAGTCTGCGCACCTGCGTCTCCGGTGGTTCCGCGATGCCCGAGGCGGTCATGTCGGCCTTCGAGAAGAAGTTCGGGTGCCAGATCCTCGAGGGCTACGGCCTGTCCGAGACCTCGCCCGTGGCCTCCTTCAACATGCCCGACAAGCCGACCAAGCCGGGCACCATCGGGCGCGCCATCCCGGGTTGCGAGATGAAGCTCGTCGACCTCGAGGGCCACGACGTGCCTCCGGGCGGGATCGGTGAGATCGCCATCCGCGGCGAGAACATCATGAAGGGCTACTGGAACCGCCCCGAGGCCACGAGGGAGGCCATCCCCGACGGCTGGTTCCGTTCCGGCGACCTTGCCACCGTCGACGACGAGGGCTACTTCACGATCGTGGACCGCAAGAAGGACATGATCATCCGCGGCGGCATGAACGTCTACCCGCGCGAGGTCGAGGAGGTGCTCTACACCCACCCCGACGTGCTCGAGGCCGCCGTCGTCGGCATCCCCGACGACGTCATGGGCGAGGAGGTGGGTGCCGCCGTCGTGCTGCGGCCGGGGGCAGGCGCGACGCTCGAGGACGTCCAGATCTACGTCAAGGAGCGGCTCGCGGCCTACAAGTACCCGCGTCGCATCTGGCTCCTCGACGAGCTGCCGAAGGGGCCGACGGGCAAGATCCTCAGGCGTGAGGTCCGCCCGGTCGAGGCGCCCTGAGGTCCGCGACACGCCGCACGTTGCACGCGCCCTAGGTTTTGGAGTATTGCCCTGAATCGGTGACACTGGGGCAGGTCACTATCGACGCGTCGCGCCCTGCAAACTTGTCCCGTCCCGGGGCACGGGGTGCGAACGTCTGCGAAGGGTATACACGCGTGAAGTCGAGCATCCGTTCCGCCGCACTCTCGGGGATGGCCGTCCTGGCCATGCTGGGGGTCACGGCCTGCAGCTCCTCCACCCCCTCCGACAGCGGCAAGCCGGCCACTCCCGCGACCGCAGGGGCGGGCGACTCCGGCTCGGAGGCGCCCTCCTCCACTCCGACCACCGACCCGGTCGTCTTCAAGACCACGCCCGGCAACGACGCACAGGACGTGGCCGTCGACACGCGGGTCACCGCCTCAGCCGAGAGAGGGACGCTGACGGGCGCCTCCCTCTCGTACACCAGCAAGAAGGGCAACCACGTCCCGGTCGAGGGCAAGCTCGACGGCGGCACGTGGACCGCGGGCGACCTGCTCGAGCCCGGCGTGAAGTACACCCTGGCCCTCGAGGCGAAGGACCCCGACGGCAAGGCCACCGAGACGACGCAGACCTTCCGCACGGCCGACCTCACGCTGAACCAGCAGGTCTACGTCGCCGTCTCGCCCCGCGACGGCGGCACAGTCGGCATCGGCATGCCGGTCGTCGTCCGCTTCGACCTGCCGGTCGCCGACAAGGCGGCCTTCGAGAAGCAGATGAAGGTCACCTCCACTCCCGCCCAGGCCGGCTCCTGGTACTGGCTGGGCTCGCAGGAGGCGCACTGGCGCCCCAGGACGTACTGGAAGCCCGGCACGAAGGTCCACGTCGAGGCGAACCTCAACGGCGTGCCCGCCGGCGGCGGTCGCTGGGGCCAGATGTCGCGGACCGCCGACTTCACGATCGGCCGCTCGGTGATCGCCAAGGTCAACCTCAGGACCGACCAGATGGACGTCATGATCAACGGCAGGCTCGCTCGCCGCGTCCCGATCACCGGTGGTCGTCCCGGCTTCATCACCCGCTCGGGCGTCAAGGTCATCATGGACAAGCAGACGAACATCACCATGAAGGCCGAGACGATCGGCCTGAAGAAGAACGACCCGAACTACTACGCCGACACCAAGGTCAAGTACGCCATGCGCGTCACCAACTCGGGCGAGTTCCTGCACTCGGCGCCGTGGTCGGTGGCCGACCAGGGGCACCGCAACGTCAGCCACGGCTGCACCGGCATGAGCGAGCCCAACGCCGGCTGGCTCTACGACAACGTCACGATCGGTGACGTCGTCGAGACCACCGGCACCAGCCGCCCGATGACCATGGGCAACGGCTACGCCGACTGGAATCTCAGCCCGGCCCAGTGGGCGGCCGGCTCGGCGCTCTGACGAGCCCCCGCAGGCAGCGAGAGGCCGGTCACCCTGGGGTGACCGGCCTTCGCCGTTCCCCACGGTTGCCGGGCTCAGTCAGCGCTGCGCTGCTCGAGCTCAGCCGCCGTCTCGACGGCCGCCCGCTGCACCGCCCGGGCGACGTCCGGCGAGACGGTGGCCAGACCGCAGGCCGGGGTCGCGACGACCTCGGCGAGTGCCAGCCGGGCCAGGCCGATGCGACCCCACGCGTCCACGAGCGCCCCGGCGAGGTCCTGCGGCCGCGTGCGGCTGCCGTCGGTCGGCACCAGACCTGCGTAGAGGCGTATGCCGTCCTCCACCGCCACGGCGACACCTTCCCACTCGCGGGGCCGCAGGAGCGTTGTGTCGAGCGACAGGGCCGAGGGGTGGACCGCTCGCAGGAGCGGGAGCGGCGGGTTCGCCGCGCAGCAGTGGACGACGGTGTCGCCGTCGTGTGCGCCAAGGACCTTCTCGAGTCCGGCCGCGGCGACCTGGGGGTCGAGACTGGGCAGCCGACCGAAGCCGGAGGAGGTGGGCAGGCGGCCGGCCAGGACCGTCGGCAGGCTCGGTTCATCGAGCTGCAGGACGACCTGCGCCCCGGGAACCAGGCGGCGCACGGCGGCCACGTGCACGCGTACGCCCTCGGCGAGCGACTCCACGAGGTCACGGCTTGCGCCCGGGTCGACCACGACGCGCTCCCCCCTGGTGAGCCACAGGTTCGCGGCGAGCGTCCACGGGCCGACGACCTGGAGCTTGAGTGGCCCCTGGTGCCCGTCGAAGGCCTCGGCGAGCTCGTCGAGGTCCTCGCGCAGCAGGGCCGCGGTGCGGGCGGCGTCCTTCCCCGGCCGGTCGACGAGGCGCCAGCCGGTGGGCTGAAGGTCCACCGGCAGCCCCACGAGCAGGCCCGCCGTCCGGCCGACCATGTCGGCGCCAGGTCCACGAGCGGGCAGCTCGGGCAGGTAGGGCAGGTGCCCATCGAGCAGCTCGCGCACCTGCGCGAGGGCATCTCGGACGGACGTGCCGGGCCAGGAGCCGATGCCGGTTGCGAGGGTCACCGCGCCAGCCTAGGCGCACCGCGTGCAGGGCCACGACCGTGTGCCCGTGGCGGCGACCGGGCTGGGCGCTAGCGTGGCGCCAGTGACGCGACGCGACTTCTCCGGCCCCGGCGACCTCCGGGCCATGCAGGACCTCTGCTCGCGCACGTGGTCACCCGCCAGCCGGTTCCACCCCGGCCAGCTGGCCTGGAGCCGCTACTACCGTCCCGTGGACCCGGTCGTGCTCGAGGACGGGGAGGCGATCGGACTCTGGACCGAGGAAGGCCGGGTGGTCGGTTTCGGTTGGGCCGAGGCACCGGACTGGCTGGAACTGCAGGTCGACCCTGCCCGTCCCGAGGTGGCCGCCGAGGTGCTCGAGTGGTTCGAGGAGTGGAGCGACGCGGAGGAGCAGTCGGTCCTGGCCGTCGAGGGCGACGCCCCGGTCGAGGGCGCCCTGGCCGAGGCCGGCTTCTCCGCGCGGCTGGACCTCCCGTACTTCACGCACCACCTGCTCGACCTTGACTCCCTGCGCCCCGTTCCAGACCTCCCCGGCTACGCCTTCCGGCCCGTCCGGCCGCACGAGGCGGCAGCCCGCGCCGATGTCCATGTGCGGGCCTGGTCCGACATCGCGCCCTCACAGGTCGACGCCGCCTCCTACGGCCGGCTCATGCAGGCCTGGCCCTACCGCGCCGATCTCGACTGGGTCGCCGTCGACGCTGCCGGTGCCATGGTGGCGTCGGCGCTCGTGTGGCTCGACCCCGGGACCGGAGTCGGACTCGTCGAGCCGGTGGGCTGCACCCCGGAGCACCGGGGCCGCGGCCTCGCCGGGGCGGTGACCCTCGCCGCGCTGCACGCACTGAGGCAGGCGGGTGCCCGCCTCGCCCAGGTGACCCCGCGCGGGGACGAGGCCTACCCCGGGCCGCGACGGCTCTACCGGGGGCTGGGATTCGAGCCGACGGCCCGGGTCCTGACCTGGACCCGCTCCATCGCCTGACGCGATCGGCAGGTTGGGAGGGACAGTCGGTCAGGCCACGACGGCCGTCAGGCGACCGGCTCCCGGTCGGCGCGCTCACGCCGCTCCAGCCGCGCACCGGCGATCGTCGCCGAGCCGACGACCCTCGTGCCGTCGAAGAGCACGACCGACTGCCCGGGCGCCACCCCGCGGATCCTCGTGTCCAGTCGTACCTCGAGGCGGTCGCCCTCGGCCCACGCGGTCGCGGCGTACTCCTCGCCGTGCGCACGCACCTGGGCACCGACGTGCACGACACCCTCCGGCGCGGGACCGCACCACCGGGCGTGGTCGCCGGTGAGAGCGTCGACGCCGAGCAGGTCCGCGGCCCCGACCACCACCTGGTTCGTCTCCGGGCGCACCTCCACGACGTAGCGGGGCTGGCCGTCGGCCCCGGGCCGCGAGAGGCCGAGGCCGCGGCGCTGCCCCACCGTGTAGGCGAAGGCACCGTCGTGCCGCCCCACCACCTCGCCGTCGGTGTCGACGATGTCCCCCGGCGCGGCCCCCAGCTCGCGCGTCAGCCAGCCACGGGTGTCACCGTCGGCGATGAAGCAGATGTCGTGGCTGTCCGGCTTGTTGGCCACGTAGAAGCCCCGCTCCGCCGCCTCGCGCCGGATGTCGGGCTTCGTCGTGTCGCCGAGCGGGAAGAACGAGCGGGCGAGCTGCTCGGCGTCGAGGACGCCCAGGACGTAGCTCTGGTCCTTGGCGGCGTCGACGGCGCGGTGCAGCTCGCGGCGCACTCCCCCGCCATCCTGCGGGGCCTCCACGATGCGTGCGTAGTGGCCGGTGGCCACCGCGTCGAAGCCGAGGGCCAGGGCCTTGTCGAGCAGGGCGGCGAACTTGATCTTCTCGTTGCAGCGCAGGCACGGGTTGGGGGTGCGGCCGGCGGCGTACTCGACGCGGAAGTCGTCGACGACGTCCTGCTTGAAGCGGGCCGCCATGTCCCAGACGTAGAAGGGGATGCCGAGCACGTCGGCGACCCGGCGCGCGTCACCGGCGTCCTCGATGGTGCAGCAGCCGCGCGCCGACTCGCGCAGGGTCGCGGCGCTCTGGCTGAGGGCCAGGTGCACACCGACGACGTCGTGCCCCGCCTCGATCATGCGGGCGGCAGCCACCGCGGAGTCGACGCCGCCGCTCATCGCCGCGACGACCCTCACGACGCGGTCGCCTCTCGTGCACGCCGGGCTCGCTCGACGGCCGCGGGCAGCGCGGCGATGACCGCGTCGACGTCGTCGTGCGTCGAGGTGTGCCCGAGCGTCAGCCGCAGGGCGCCGCGGGCGTCGCTCTCGGGGATGCCCATGGCGAGGAGGACGTGGCTCGGCTGGGGCACGCCCGCCTGGCACGCCGAGCCCGTCGAGCACGAGACCCCGGCGGCGTCGAGCAGATAGAGCAGGGAGTCGCCGTCGCAGCCCGGAACGAGCAGGTGGGCGTTGCCGGGCAGGCGCCGCGTCGCGTCGCCGCGCTCCCACGCGCCGGTGGGCCGGATGTCGGGCGCGACGGCCATGGCGCGCTCGATGAGCTCGTCACGCAGCGCCACGAGCCGCGCCGTCTCGGACTCCATCGCCGCCGTAGCCTCGACGAGCGCGGTCGCGAAGCCGACGATGGCCGGGGTGTCCAGCGTGCCGGACCGGACCTGGCGCTCCTGGCCTCCGCCGTGCGTGAGGGGCACCAGCCGGGCCTCACGGCGGGCCACGAGCGCTCCGACCCCGATCGGGCCGCCGAGCTTGTGGGCCGTCACGGACATGAGGTCGGCGCCGCTCGCCGCGAAGTCCACCGGGACGTGACCGGCCGCCTGCACGGCGTCGGTGTGGAAGGGCACCCCGAACTCGTGGGCGACCTCTGCGAGCGCCCGCACGTCCTGGACGGAACCGACCTCGTTGTTGGCCCACATGAGCGACACGAGGGCGACCGAGTGCGGGTCGGCGGCGATGGCGGCCCGCAGCGTGGCCGGCTCGACGAACCCCTCGGCGGTCGGCTCGAGCCAGGTCACCTTCGCGCCCTCGTGGGCGACGAGGTGCTCGACCGAGTCGAGCACGGCATGGTGCTCGGTGGCTCCGACGAGCAGGCGCACCCGGGCGGGGTCGGCGTCACGTCGCGCGCGGAAGGTCCCCTTGACGGCCAGGTTGTCCGACTCGGTGCCTCCGGAGGTGAACACCACCTCGGAGGGCCGGGCACCCAGGCAGCGGGCGATCTTCTCCCGGGACTCCTCCACGACGCGCCGCGCGGCTCGGCCGGTGCGATGCAGCGACGAGGGGTTGCCGACGACCATGAGCTGCTCCGTCATCGCCGCCAGGGCGGCGGGCAGCATCGGCGTCGTCGCCGCATGGTCGAGGTAGGCAGTCACCGGGCGATTCTAGGCCGGTGCGGCCGCGCGCCCAACCGTGGACGGGGCTCGGGGCACGCGCGAGGCGGCCCCCGACCTCATGGTCGGGGGCCGCCTCGTGAACGTGCCGATGGTTCGCGGTCGGGCATCCGGCTACGGCCGCCGCCATCCGCCCACCCCTCCACAGACCGGTTCGGGCGTCAGTCCTTGGCGGCCTTGATCGCCTCGGTGGCCTGGGGCAGGACGGCGAACAGGTCACCGACGACGCCGAAGTCGACGAGCTCGAAGATCGGGGCCTCGTTGTCCTTGTTGACGGCCACGATCGTCTTGGACGTCTGCATGCCGGCCCGGTGCTGGATGGCCCCGGAGATGCCGCACGCGACGTAGAGCTGCGGGCTGACCTGCTTGCCGGTCTGGCCGACCTGCGAGGTGTGCGGGTACCAGCCGGCATCGACGGCCGCGCGGGAGGCGCCGACCGCGGCACCGAGGCTGTCGGCGAACTCCTCGACCTTGGAGAAGTCGCCGGCCGTGCCACGACCGCCCGAGACGACGATGGCGGCCTCGGTCAGCTCGGGGCGCCCGCTCGCCTGCTTCGGCTTGGACTCGGTGATCCGAGCGCCCTTGGCGGCGTCGGAGGGGGTGAAGTCGAGCACCTCGTCGGCAGCCGCACCCGGCGCCTCCGCCGGGGTGGCCGAGTTCGGCTTGACGGCGACGATGGGCGTGCCCTTCGTGACCGTGGCCGACACGGTGTAGGACCCGGCGAAGACCGACTGCGTCGTGGCGACGCCACCGTCGGTCGCCTGCACGTCGACGGCGTCGGTGATCAGGCCCGACTCGGTCTTGACGGCGAGGCGGGCGGCGATCTCCTTGCCCTCGGGCGAGGACGGCAGCAGGACCGCGGCCGGGGACGTCGAGGAGACGAGCTGCGCGAGCAGCTCGGCCTGCGGGACGACGAGGTGCTCGAGCACCTCGGGCGACTCGACGCGGTAGACCTTCTCGGCGCCGAAGCGGGCGAGGGTCTCCTTCGCTGCGTCGAAGCCGGTACCGACGAAGACGGCCGACGGCTCACCGAGGCGGCGGGCGATCGTCAGCAGCTCGGCCGTGGTCTTGCGGACCTTGCCCTCGACGTGGTCGACGAGCACGAGTACTTCAGCCATGGTGCGGATCTCCTTTGCTGGCTGGGGAGGTCAAGGAAGGGATCAGACGAACTTGCGCTCGGTCAGGAACGCGGCGAGCTTGGCTCCGCCGTCGCCCTCGTCGGCGACGATCTCGCCCTGGGTGCGCGGCGGACGGGCGGCGAAGGAGTCGACCTTCGTCCACGCCGCGTCGAGGCCGACCTGCGAGGCGTCGACGCCGAGGTCGGCCAGGCTCCACGTCTCGACCGGCTTCTTCTTCGCCGCCATGATCCCCTTGAACGAGGGGTAGCGCGGCTCGTTGATCTGGTCGGTCACCGACACCAGGGCCGGCAGCGTCGCGGTGATCGTCTGGGTCGAGGCGTCCCCGTCCCGCCGGATCGTGGCGGTGGCGCCCTCGACGGTCAGCTCCGAGGCGTACGTCACGGCCGGCAGGCCGAGGCGCTCGGCGAGCATCGCCGGGACCACACCCATCGTGCCGTCGGTCGAGGCCATCCCGGTCATGACCAGGTCGACGTCCCCGAGCTTCTTGATCGCCTCGGCGAGCACGAGCGAGGTGGCGACGGCGTCGGAGCCGTGGATGGCCTTGTCGTTGACGTGCACACCCTTGCCGGCGCCCATCTGCAGCGCCTTCTTGATCGCGTCGGCGGCAGCGTCGGGGCCGACCGTCAGGACGGTCACCTCACCCTCGCCCGCCTCGACGATCTTCAAGGCCTCCTCGACGGCATACTCGTCGAGCTCGGACAGCAGGCCGTCGACGTTCTCGCGGTCGGTCGTGTTGTCAGATGCGTTGAACGTGCGCTCGGCCTGGGCGTCCGGCACGTACTTGACACAGACGACGATGTTCATGGGTGAACGTCCTCTTCCGTTGCTGGTGGTGGTGCTCCTGGCTGCCGGGGGTCGCCCCGGCACTGCGGACCATCCTCTCACTGAGCGCCCGCTCAGTACGTACGGCAATAGCGTGACGCTCACCACCAGAGAGGGCGTATGCCGTCCCCGCAGTCGCTGGGCACTCCGGGGGATGCTCCCCCACGAATCCCGTTCGTGGGGAGGCCTGTCGGAGCCAGGGCAACGGCCGGCCTCACGGACTCCTGACCGCGCCGGCCGCAACCGCGCCCTGGCGCAGTTACAAGGGGCAGACCAGCCCGTCTGCCGGCCGCAACCGCGCCATGGCGCACTTGCACGGGGCGGACTGGCCCATACGCCGGCTCCAACCGCGCCATGGCGCACCTGCAGGGGCCGGACCAGCCCGTCTGCCGGCTCCAACCGCGCCATGGCGCACTTGCAGGGGCAGACCAGCCCATACGCCGGCCGCAACCGCGCCATGGCGCACTTGGAGGGGCTGGGTCCGCTCAGTCGGCGTCGACGTCCGCGGTCGCGATGACGTGGAAGGCCGGCTCCTCGTAGGGGTGGGCGGCCCGGAGCGCGGTCACGACACGGCGGCGGGCGCTGCGCGGGAGCGTCACCTCGACCCGGTGCTCGGGCAGGCTCTCGAGGGCTCCGAGGGAGCCGATCGCCGGGTCGGCGCCCGGCCCGGGACGGAACTGGCCCGTGCCCTCGACGCGCCACGCGCACTCGGTGTAGTCACCGACCGCCCCTGCCCCGGCGGCGAAGACGGCCGCCAGGACGTCCTCGGTCGACTCGACGGGCGAGTAGAACACGAGGACGTCCAGCGGCTCGGGCACGGGTGGCTCAACGCCCCTCGAACTGCGCCTTGCCCGGGCCCTGCTCCACGAACGAGCTCATCCCGATCTCGCGGTCCTTGGTGGCGAAGAGCGAGGCGAAGAGCAGCCGCTCGATCTCGAGCCCCGTCTCGAGATCGACCTCGAGACCACGGTCGATGGCCTCCTTGGCGGCGCGCACGGCATACGAGGCGGCGCCGACGAAGGTGGACGCCCACTCGCGGGACGCGGCGTAGACGTCGCCGGCGGGAACGACCTTGTCGGCAAGGCCGATGGCGAGCGCCTCCTGGGCGTCGACGAAGCGGCCGCTGAAGATGATGTCCTTGGCACGCGGGGCACCGACGAGTCGCGAAAGCCGTTGCGTGCCACCGGCGCCCGGGATCACGCCGAGGAGGATCTCGGGCTGCCCGAGCTTGGCGTCGTCGGCGACGACCCGGAAGTCGCAGGCCAGCGCGAGCTCGCACCCGCCGCCCAGCGCGTACCCCGTGATCGCGGCGATGACCGGCTTGGGGATGCGGGCGACGGCGCTGATGGAGCTCGTGAGGGGGGCGGATCGCTCGACCATGTCGGTGTACGACATGGCCTGCATCTCCTTGATGTCGGCCCCCGCCGCGAAGACCCGCTCACCGCCGTAGACGACGACCGCCTTGACGTCGGCGCGCTCGCTCGCCTCGGCCGCGGCCGCGCGGATCTCCTCCTGGACCTGGACGTTGAGGGCGTTCATCTTCGGCCGGTCGAGCCGGATCGTCCCGACGCCGTCCTCGACCTCGAGCCGGACGAACTCGCCCATCAGGCGTCGCCGGGGGTGCCGGCCTGCGCGTCGTCCATGGGCAGCCAGGACTGGAAGAAGAAGCCGACGCTCTGCAGGATGTGGTTGATCGAGAGCGGCACGAGGATGTCGACGTCGGCGTTGGGCGTGATGACGTGCTCGGCGGAGACGACCAAGCTTTCCTGCACGAGCGAGAGCTTGACGAGGTTGAGCTGCATGGTCAGGTCGTTGCAGCGGGCGAGGCGCTCGTTGCGGTCCGGCGAGACGGGCTCGGCGAGCTGCCACTGGCCGAAGAAGCGCACGAGGGCCAGGTCGCCCTCCGCCACGCGGGCGAAGAGGGTCGTGCTCGTGCCCTGCTCGTCGACGATGGCGAACTCGAGGTCACCGTCGCCGTCGACGCTCGCCTCGATCCCGAGGCCCTTCAGGACCTCGAGGATGCGGTCGCGTACGGGGGAGTCGCTCGCCGGGACACCGTTGGGACCGGCGTCGGGGGTGCTCGGCATGAAGTTGGGCAGCGAAGTCGGATCGGTCATGCGTCAACCGTAACCAGACCGGCGCCGCGAGGTCGATCCGGGCGGGGTCGGACCCGACACCCTACGCTCGGACCATGCGCCCCCGCCCCGCCGTGATGCCCGATCTGCCCCCGGAGCCGGGCGTGCGGCTGACCAGCGACGGAGCGCTGTTCGCGGTCTACGCGGGACACGCCACCGGGGTCGAGGTCTGCCTCTTCGACGTCGCCGCCGACGGCTCGGAGACGGAGCGACGGGTGCCCCTGCGCCAGCGCGCGCACGGCACGTGGTTCGACACCGTCCCCGGGGTCGGGGCCGGCCAGCGCTACGGCTTCCGGGTGCACGGCGACTGGGACCCCGACCGCTCCCTGCTGCACAACCCGGCCAAGCTGCTCCTCGACCCCTACGCCCGCGCCGTCGAGGGCGAGGTGCACCTCGACCCCGCGCTCTACGGACACACCGTCGGGCCCGACCTGCGGGGCGACCTGTGGGTGCGCGACGGGCGCGACTCGTCGCGGCACCTGCCCCGCTGCGTCATCGTGGAGGACGACTTCGACTGGGACACGGACGCGCCTCCCCGCCGTTCGCTCACCGACTCGGTCCTCTACGAGGTCCATGTCAAGAACGCGACGAAGCTGCACCCGGGCGTGCCCGAGCCGCTGCGCGGGACGTATGCCGGCCTCGCCCACCCCGCGTTCGTGGAGCACCTGCTCGGCCTGGGCGTCACCGCCGTCGAGCTGCTGCCGGTGCACACGTTCACCTCCGAACCGGACCTGGTGCGGCGCGGCCTCACCAACCACTGGGGCTACAACACCCTCGGCTTCTTCGCGCCGCACGCGGCGTACGCGTCGGTCACCGACCCGCAGGGCGTGGTCGACGAGTTCAAGACCATGGTCAAGGACCTGCACGCGGCCGGCATCGAGGTGCTGCTCGACGTCGTCTACAACCACACGGCCGAGAACTCCCGCGAGGACATGACCCTGTCGTGGCGCGGTCTCGACCAGCGCGCCTACTACCGCCTCGACGGCCGTGGACGCGACGTGGACGTCACCGGGTGCGGCAACACCCTCGACCTCACGCACCCCGTGGTGACCCGCATGGTGCTCGACTCGCTGCGCCACTGGGTGCAGGAGTTCCACGTCGACGGCTTCCGGTTCGACCTCGCCGTCGCGCTGGGTCGCGGCAAGGACGACGGCTACGACCGCGACCACCCCTTCCTGATGGCGCTGCGCACCGACCCGGTGCTCTCGCGCACGAAGCTCGTGGCCGAGCCGTGGGACCTCGGCATCCACGGGTGGCGCACCGGACAGTTCCCGCCGCCCTTCTCCGAGTGGAACGACCGCTACCGTGACGCGACGCGAACCTTCTGGCTTCGTGACGTCGCCGCCTCCGCCGCAGGCGGCGTCGGCCACGGCGTCCGCGAGCTCGCCACGCGGCTCGCGGGGTCGCAGGACCTCTTCGACCGCCACGACCGCGGCACCATCGCGTCGGTCAACTTCGTCACCGCCCACGACGGCTTCACGCTCGCCGACCTCACGGCATACGACACCAAGGACAACCTGGCCAACGGCCACAACGGCACCGACGGCACCAACGACAACCGGTCGTGGAACCACGGCGTCGAGGGGTGCACCGACGACCCGGATGTCAGGGCCCGCCGGCGACGGTCGATGCGCAACCTGCTCGGCACGCTGCTGCTCTCCACCGGGGTGCCGATGCTCGCTGCCGGTGACGAGATCGGACGAAGCCAGCGCGGCAACAACAACCCGTACTGCCAGGACAACGAGACCAGCTGGACGAGCTGGGAGCTCGAGCCGTGGCAGGAGGACCTCCTCGAGACGACGCGCCACCTGGTCCGGCTGCGCACCGAGCACCCGGTGCTGCGCCAGCGGGCGTTCTTCTCCGGCCGGCAGGTGCACGCGGACGGCTCGACCGACCTCGCCTGGTTCGCCGGCGACGGACTGCCCGTCGGGAACCGCTGGGAGAAGCCCGCGCTCGACGTGCTGCAGGCCCTCTACAACGGCGCGGTCCTGGGTCAGGAGTCGGTGCTCGTCGTGGTGAACGGGTCGGCGTGGGCCGCCGACGTCACGCTCCCCCGGGCACCGGGCGTGACGGCATACCGGCTCCTCTGGGACAGCGCCGACGAGCGGCCGCTGGAGCTGCAGGAGAGCCTCGAGCCCGGCACCTCCGTGCCCATGGTGGGTGCCTCCATGCGGGTCTGGCGCGCCGTCGGCCAGAGCTGAGCCTCCCCACCCCCCCCGCCGGACTCGCCCACACGCAGAGAGCCCGGACCCTCGCGGGTCCGGGCTCTCGGCGTGTTCCGGGACCTCAGGCGTTGCGGGCCAGGCCCAGCTCCGCAGCGCCGGCGAGAGCCGCGTGCTTCGGGACGACGCGCACGCTGTAGCCGAACGAGCCGGTGCGGCGAAGGGGCTGCGAGCCGGCGAACTGGTGCCGGCCGTCCTCGTAGGACTCCACGAGCTGTAGCGGCGCGACCTCCATGCCCCAGAGCTCGTCGCCCTCGGTGACGTGCCCGTGGACCAGCTGCACCTCGACGTCGTCGGGGGTCAGCCCGTCGAGCGAGACGTAGGCGCGCAGGTCGAGGACGTCGCCGATCTGCGGGGAGTCCGACAGCCCTGAGGGCTCGACGTGCTCGACCTTGACCTTGGGCCACGTGGCGCGGATCTTGGCCTTGTAGGCCGCGAGCTCCTTGGCACCGGCGAAGTCCGACGCAGTCACGGAGCGGCCGGCACCGGCGGCAGGGCTGTAGAGCTTCTCGGTGTAGTCCTCGACCATGCGGCTGGCGAGGACCTTGGGGCCGAGCGTCTTGAGGGTGTGCGTCATCATCGCGATCCAGCCCTGCGGCAGGCCGGCGGCGTCGCGGTCGTAGAACTTCGCGGCCACGTCGTGCTCGATGAGGTCGTAGAGCGCCGAGGCCTCGATGTCGTCACGACGGTCGGCGTCCTCGACACCGTCGGCGGTCGGGATCGCCCAGCCGTTGCGCCCGTCGAACCACTCGTCCCACCAGCCGTCGAGGATGGAGAGGTTGAGGCCACCGTTGAGGGCGGCCTTCATGCCCGAGGTGCCGCACGCCTCGAACGGGCGCAGCGGGTTGTTGAGCCACACGTCGCAGCCCGGGTAGAGGTGCTGCGCCATGGCGATGTCGTAGTTGGGCAGGAAGACGATGCGGTGGCGCACCTCCGGGTCGTCGGCGAAGCGGACCATCTCCTGGATGAGGCGCTTGCCGGTCTCGTCGGCGGGGTGCGACTTGCCGGCGATGACGAGCTGGACCGGGCGGGTCGGGTGCAGCAGCAGCGCCTTGAGCCGCTGCGGGTCGCGCAGCATCAGGGTGAGGCGCTTGTACGTCGGCACGCGCCGGGCGAAGCCGATCGTCAGCACGTCGGGGTCGAGGACGTCCTCGACCCAGCCGAGCTCGGCGTCGCTCGCCCCACGCTTCTGCCACGAGGAGCGCACCCGGCGGCGCACGTCCGCCACGAGCTTCTCGCGCATCTCGCGCTTGGTCGACCAGACGGCGTCGGAGGGCACCTCGTCGATGCGGTCCCAGGCGTTCTGGCCGGCGATGTCCGCGGTGCCGAGGTGCTTGAGAGCGACGTCGTAGACGGCGCGGTCGACCCACGTCGGGGCGTGGACACCGTTGGTGATGCTGGTGATCGGGACCTCGTCGTCGTTGAAGCCCGGCCACAGCCCGTCGAACATCTCGCGGCTGACGACCCCGTGCAGCTGGGAGACGCCGTTGGCGCGCTGCGCCAGGCGCAGGCCCATGACCGCCATGTTGAAGATGCCGGGCTGGCCGCCCTCGTAGTCCTCGGCGCCCAGGGCGAGCAGCCGCTCGACCGGCACCCCGGGGATCGCGTTGGCGCCGCCGAAGAAGAGGTTGATCTTCGCCGCGTCGAACCGGTCGATGCCGGCCGGGACGGGAGTGTGGGTGGTGAACACCGTCGCCGCGCGCACCGCCTCGAGCGCCTCGTCGAAGGTGAGGCCGTGGTCGCGGACGAGCTCGGTGATGCGCTCGACGCCGAGGAAGCCGGCGTGGCCCTCGTTGGTGTGGTAGACCTCCGGCGCCGGCGCACCGGAGAGGCGGGACCAGAGGCGCAGCGCGCGCACACCGCCGATGCCGAGGAGCAGCTCCTGCTCGAGGCGGGTGTCGCCGCCGCCGCCGTAGAGCGACTCGGTGACCTTGCGGGTCTGCTCGTCGTTGCCGGGCACGTCCGAGTCGAGCAGGAGCAGCGGGACGCGGCCGACCTGGGCCTTCCAGACGTGGGCGTGCAGCTCGCGGCCGGCGGGCAGGCTGACGGTGACGACGGCAGGCGTGCCGTCCTCCTCGCGCAGCAGCGACAGGGGCAGGCCGTCGGGGTCGAGCACCGGGTAGGTCTCGACCTGCCAGCCGTCGCGGTTGAGCGACTGCTTGAAGTAGCCGGTCTTGTAGAAGAGGCCGACGCCGACGATCGGCACGCCGAGGTCGGAGGCGGACTTGAGGTGGTCGCCGGCGAGGATGCCGAGGCCGCCGGAGTACTGCGGCAGCACGGAGGTGATGCCGAACTCGGGGCTGAAGTAGGCGATCGCAGCGGGCGCAGCCTTGCCCGCGGCCTCCTGCTCGCGGCTCCAGGACTGGTACCAGTGCTCGTCGGTGAGGTAGTGGTGCAGGTCCTCGTTGGCGCGCACGACGTTCGCGACGAACTCGTCGTCGGCGGCGAGCGCCGCGAGCTCGTCGGAGGAGAGGCGGGAGAGGAGCTTGACGGGGTCCTCTCCGGCCTGCGCCCACTTGCGCGGGCTGATGCTCTCGAAGAGGTCGCGGGTCGGCGGGTGCCACGACCAGCGCAGGTTGCTCGCGAGGACGCCGAGTCCTTCGATGCGGCTGGGCAGGACGGTACGGACGCTGAAGCGTCGGATGGCCTTCACAAGGGGACAGCATAGGGGGCCCGCATGTTGGCTTCTTGCAGAACTTGCAGCGGGGTTTCACCCACCGGACGGCCGGGGGGTGCCTCATGCGCCCGAGCGCCCAACTTCGATACGGTCGACGCGTGACCGGCTCAGCGAAGAAGTCCCGTCCCAGCAGGCCAGCCCGCGTGCGCAGCGCCGCCCCCAAGAGGGCCGATGCCACCCCTACCGCAGACAGCGCGTTCGTCGACGACACCGAGGCCGGCGCCGTGCACCTGGCTCCGGCCCACCCCGTGAGCACCCCGCCTACCGTAGAGGGGATGCCGGGTGGCGCGCTCCCGATGGGACGCATCCCCGTCAGCGACGTCCGCCCGCTCGTCGACGGCGGCAGGCTCCCGGCCAAGTCGGTGGTCGGCGAGGAGTTCACGGTGCGCGCCAAGATCTTTCGTGAGGGCCACGACGCGGTCAACGCGACTGCGGTGCTCACCGATCCCGACGGGCGCGACCACTACTTCGCCATGCACAGCGTCAACCCGGGCCTGTCCGAGTGGTCGACGACCGTCGTCGCCGACCGCGAGGGCTGGTGGACCTACCGCGTCGAGGGGTGGTCCGACCCGTACGCGACCTGGGTGCACGACGCGGGCATCAAGATCGAGGCCGGCGTCGACGAGGACCTCATGTGCGCCGAGGGGGTCCGGGTGCTCGAGCGCTTCGCCGAGTCGGTACGCGGCCTGGGCCTCGACGCGAGCGCGATCGACGAGGGCGTCGTCGCCCTCGGGGACAACCGCATGCCGGCCGCCCACCGCTTCGGTGCCGCCACCTCGCCCGAGATCCAGGGGCTCGCCTCCCTGGTCCCGCTGCGCGAGTTCGTGTCGAGCTCACCGGCATACACCCTGCACGTCGAGCGCGAGCGTGCGCTCTACGGGGCGTGGTACGAGATCTTCCCGCGCTCGGAGGGCGCGCACCGCGACGAGAAGACCGGCGAGTGGGTCTCCGGCACGTTCCGCACCGCCGCCGAGCGGCTGCCCGCCATCGCCGACATGGGCTTCGACGTCGTCTACCTCACGCCGATCCATCCGATCGGCACGACGGCTCGCAAGGGACGCAACAACAGCCTCGCCGCGCAGCCCGGTGACCCCGGATCGCCTTACGCCATCGGCTCGCCCGACGGCGGGCACGACGCCATCCACCCCGACCTCGGCACCTTCGAGGACTTCGACCACTTCGTCGCCGAGGCGGGCCGCAACGGGCTCGAGGTCGCGCTCGACATCGCGCTGCAGGCCTCTCCCGACCACCCGTGGGTGCAGACCCACCCGTCGCTCTTCACGACCCGCGCCGACGGCTCCATCGCCTATGCCGAGAACCCGCCGAAGAAGTACCAGGACATCTACCCCCTGAACTTCGACAACGACCCGGCCGCGGCCTACGCGGAGGTCCGCCGTGTCATCCAGGTCTGGCTCGACCACGGCATCCGGATCTTCCGGGTCGACAACCCCCACACCAAGCCGGTCGCCTTCTGGCAGTGGCTCATCGCCGACGTCGCCCTCGAGTACCCCGAGACCATCTGGCTGTCCGAGGCGTTCACCAAGCCGGCGATGATGCACGAGCTGGCCAAGGCCGGGTTCCAGCAGAGCTACACGTACTACGCCTGGCGCAACGCGCGGTGGGAGCTCGAGGAGTACGGTCGCGAGCTGGCCGGCGAGGAGACCGGCGCCGCCTACATGCGCCCGGCGTTCTGGCCGACGACACACGACATCCTCACGCCCTACATGCAGTACGGCGGGCCGACGGCCTGGAAGCTGCGCGCGGCCGTGGCCGCCATGATGTCCCCGACCTACGGCATCTACGCCGGCTACGAGCTCATGGAGCACGTGGCCCGGCCCGGCGCCGAGGAGCAGATCGACAACGAGAAGTACGAGTACAAGGACCGCCAGTGGTACCTCTACGAGCCGGGCGGCCCCTTGGAGAGCCGCTCGCTCGCGTGGTACCTCAAGCGGCTCAACGACATTCGCAGCTGGCACCCCGCGCTGCACTGGCTGCGCAACCTGCGCTTCCACTCCGCCGACGACGAGAACGTCCTCGTCTTCAGCAAGTCGCGCGTCGTCGATGCCACCACGGGTGAGCGCGACACCGTTCTCGTCGTCGCCAACCTCGACCCGCACGCGAGCCGTGAGACGTGGGTGCATCTCGACATGGAGGCGCTGGGTATGGCCTCATGGTCCAGCTTCGACGCCCACGACCACATCACCAACCAGACCTGGGAGTGGCGCCAGGACAACTTCGTCCGGCTGGGGCCGGACTCCGAACCCGTCCACATCATCCACGTGAGGAGCCACTGACCACATGCAGGGACTCAACCTCTCCCAGCCCGGGCTGAAGCACGACCCGCAGTGGTTCAAGAAGGCGGTCTTCTACGAGGTGCTCGTCCGCGCCTTCGCCGACTCCAAGGGAGTGGGCGCCGGTGACTTCACGGGACTCATCCAACGCCTCGACTACCTCCAGTGGCTCGGCGTCGACTGCCTGTGGCTGCCGCCCTTCTACGCCTCGCCGCTGCGCGACGGCGGCTACGACATCTCCGACTACAAGGCCGTGCTGCCCGAGTTCGGCACGCTGCCGGAGTTCACCGAGCTCGTCTCGCAGGCGCACGCGCGCGGCATCCGCATCGTCACCGACCTCGTCATGAACCACACGAGCGACCAGCACCCGTGGTTCCAGGCCAGCCGCGCCGAGCCCGACGGCCCCTACGGCGACTTCTACGTCTGGTCCGACACCGACGACGGCTACGACGACGCCCGCATCATCTTCATCGACACCGAGGTGTCCAACTGGACCTTCGACCCCGTGCGCCGGCAGTTCTTCTGGCACCGCTTCTTCAGCCACCAGCCCGACCTCAACTTCGAGAACCCGGCCGTGCGCGAGGCGATGTTCGACATCGTGCGCTTCTGGATGGACCTCGGCATCGACGGCTTCCGGCTCGACGCCGTGCCCTACCTCTTCGAGGAGGAGGGCACCAACTGCGAGAACCTCCCGCGCACCCACGGGTTCCTCGCCGAGCTGCGCGCCATGGTCGACGCGGAGTACCCCGGCCGCATCCTGCTCGCCGAGGCCAACCAGCCGCCGGCCGAGGTCGTGGACTACTTCGGCACCGAGGAGGAGCCGGAGTGCCAGATGTGCTTCCACTTCCCGGTGATGCCGCGCCTCTACTACTCGCTGCGCGAGGAGAAGGCCCGACCGATCATCGACGTGCTCGCCGACACCCCCGCCATCCCCAAGGGCACCCAGTGGGGCACCTTCCTGCGCAACCACGACGAGCTGACGCTCGAGATGGTGACGCCCGAGGAGCGGGCGGCCATGTACGGCTGGTACGCGCCCGACCCACGGATGCGGGCCAACGTCGGCATCCGCCGCCGCCTCGCACCCCTGCTCGACAACTCCCGCCCCGAGATCGAGCTGATCCACGCGCTCGTGCTCTCGCTGCCGGGCTCACCGTGCCTCTACTACGGCGACGAGATCGGCATGGGCGACAACATCTGGCTCAACGACCGCGACGCCGTGCGCACCCCGATGCAGTGGACCCCCGACCGCAACGCGGGCTTCTCGAGCGTCGACCCGGGCAAGCTCTACCTCCCGGTGATCAGCAGCCTCGTCTACCACTACAACAACGTGAACGTCGAGGCCCAGATCGCCTCCTCGGCCTCGCTGCTGCACTGGATCCGCGGCATGCTCCAGATCCGAAGCCGCCACCCGGTCTTCGGGCTCGGCGACTTCCAGGTGGTCGAGGCCGACAACGACGCGATCCTCGCCTTCACCCGCGTCCTGAGCGGCGACCCCGACAACCCGGACGAGGCGGTGCTCTGCGTGAACAACCTCTCGAGCCGCCCGCAGGCCGCCACCATCCAGCTGCCGGAGCACCTCTCCGGACGCCAGCTCATCGACCTCTTCGGCGGCCAGGGCTTCCCGTGGGTCGCCAACGACGGCCGCGTGACCCTGACCCTCGGCTCGCGCGACTTCTTCTGGCTCCAGCTGCGTGGCGGGGAGGACAACCGCTGATGGCGATCGTGCACAAGGGCGCCACCCTGACGCCGAGCAAGACGGAGATGGTCACCGAGTGGATGCCGCGGCAGCGCTGGTACCACGGCAAGGGTCACGTGCCGCGGCTGCGCCGGGTCGGTGGCTTCCGGTTCGAGGACCCGGAGGGCGAGGTCGGCTGCGAGACCCTGCTGCTGGCCGACGAGGCCGTCTTTCCCGCCGTCGTCTACCAGGTGCCGCTCACCTACCGGGCGGCCGCCCTCGAGGGCGCGGAGCACGCACTGCTCGGCACGATGGAGCACAGCGTCCTCGGCGCCAGGTGGGTCTACGACGGTCCGCACGACCCCGTCTACGTCTCCCAGCTGATGGCGACCATCCTCGGCGCCGCGATCTCGGACGAGGCGCAGGCCTCCGTCGGGAGCAACGCGCTGGCCACCGGCTCGTCGACCCGCCGCGTGGACGGGATCGTGTCCTCGTCCAACGTGCTGAGCGGCGAGCAGTCCAACACCTCCATCATCTGCCGCATGACGGCGCCGGACGGCGGGCCCGCGGAACCGCTCATCGTCAAGGTCTTCCGCACCCTCCAGGACGGCGACAACCCGGACGTCGTCGTGCAGTCGGCGCTCACCGAGGAGGGCTCCGAGCGGGTGCCCATGGCCATCGGCCACCTGTCCGGCGCGTGGGACTCCCCCGCTGACGGCACGCCGATGCAGGGTCACCTCGCCTTCGTGCAGGAGTTCATCCCCGGCGTCGAGGACGCCTGGCGGGTGGCCCTGGTCGCCGCCGCCTCGGGAAGTGACTTCACGGCGCGAGCACGTGACCTCGGCGTCGTCACCGCCGAGATCCACACCGCGCTCGCCCACGCCCTCGGCACCCAGGAGGTCACGCCCGAGGCGCGCGAGACCCTGGCCGCGTCCATGCGCCAGCGGTATGCCGACGCCGTGGCCCTCGTGCCCGAGCTCGCCTCCCGCTCGGCCGCCGTCGAGCGGTTCGTGTCGTCCGTGGGCGAGCTCAGCTGGCCGTCCCTGCAGCGCATCCACGGGGACTACCACCTCGGGCAGGTGCTCGACGTGCCCGAGCGAGGGTGGGTGGCCCTCGACTTCGAGGGGGAGCCGCTGCGCCCGCTCGCCGAACGCGTACGCCCCGACCTCACCGCCCGCGACGTGGCCGGCATGCTGCGCTCGTTCGACTACGCCGCCGGCTCGGTAGCGCTGGCCGAGCCGCCGGTCGACGCGACGGACTGGGCAGCCGCCTGCCGCACCGCGTTCCTCGAGGGCTACGCCTCCGTGGCGGGCGAGCCGGACGCCGACGCGCGGACCCTGACCCGGGCGCTCGAGCTCGACAAGGCGCTCTACGAGGTCGTCTACGAGGCGCGCAACCGGCCCTCGTGGCTGCCCATCCCGCTCGGCGCCGTCGAGCGGCTCACCACCGAGGAAGGCACCCCATGACCACCGACACGAGCAAGGGCCCCTCGCTCGACGAGGCGGCGATCTCCGCGTTCCTCTCCGGCCGCAACGGCCAGCCGCACGACCTGCTCGGACAGCACCTCGGGCCCGGCGGCCTCACCATCACGGCGTACCGGCCCTACGCGACGCGCGTCGGGGCCCGGCTCGACACCGGTGACCAGGTCGAGCTCCAGCACGTGCGCGAGGGCATCTGGTCGATGACCTCGCCCGACTTCACGTCGACGCACGACTACCGCCTGCTCGTCGAGTACGGCGACGGCGTCGAGCACGTCCAGGACGACCCCTACCGCTTCGCGCCGACGCTCGGCGAGATCGACCGGCACCTCATCAACGAGGGCCGGCACGAGCAGCTGTGGACGGTCCTCGGCTCGCACGTGCGCCACTACCCGGGACCGCTCGGCGAGGTCTGGGGCGTCTCGTTCGCGGTCTGGGCCCCCCGCGCCAAGGCGGTCCACGTCATCGGCGACTTCAACGACTGGGACCGCCGCACCCACCCGATGCGCGCCCTCGGCGAGAGCGGCATCTGGGAGCTGTTCCTACCCGGCGCAGAAGAGGGCATGAACTACCAGTTCGCCGTCCGCGGTCCCGACGAGCTCGTCCGGCTCAAGAGCGACCCGATGGCCCGCATGACCGAGGTGGCGCCCAAGCAGGCGGCCATCGTCACCGAGACGCACTACGACTGGCGTGACGGCGACTGGATGGAGCAGCGCCGCACCCGCGACTCGCACCAGGGCCCGATGAGCACCTACGAGGTGCACCTCGGCTCGTGGCGCCAGGGCTTGGGCTACCGCGGCCTGGCCGAGCACCTCGTCAACTACGTGCGCGACCTCGGCTTCACCCACGTGGAGTTCCTGCCGGTCATGGAGCACCCGTACGTCCCCTCGTGGGGCTACCACGTGACCGGCTACTACGCGCCGAGCTCACGGTGGGGCACGCCCGACGACTTCCGCTACCTGGTCGACGAGCTGCACCGCGCCGGCATCGGCGTCATCCTCGACTGGGTGCCGGGACACTTCGCCACCGACGAGTGGGCGCTGGCCCGCTTCGACGGCCTGCCGCTCTACGAGCACCCGGACCCGCGGCGCGGCTGGCACCCCGAGTGGGGCTCCAACATCTTCGACTACGGCCGCAACGAGGTGCGCAACTTCCTCGTCGCCAACGCGCTCTACTGGCTCGAGGAGTTCCACGTCGACGGCCTGCGGGTCGACGGCGTCGCCTCGATGCTCTACCTCGACTACGCCCGCGGGGCCGGCGAGTGGCTGCCCAACGAGGAGGGCGGTCGCGAGAACCTCGAGGCGGTGCGGCTGCTCAAGGAGACCAACGGCACGGCCTACAAGCGGGCTGGCGGGATCGTGACCATCGCCGAGGAGTCCACGACGTGGCCCGGGGTCACGAAGCCCACCGACCACGGCGGTCTCGGTTTCGGCTTCAAGTGGAACATGGGCTGGATGAACGACTCGCTGAAGTACCTCGGCGAGGAGCCCATCTACCGCAAGTACCACCACGGCAAGCTGACGTTCTCGCTCATGTACGCCTTCGACGAGAACTTCGTGCTGCCGATCAGCCACGACGAGGTCGTGCACGGCAAGGGTTCGCTGCTGCGCAAGTCGCGCGGCACCCGCGAGGAGCAGGTGGCGACGCTGCGCGCCTTCCTGGCGTACCTGTGGTGCCACCCCGGCAAGCAGCTGCTCTTCATGGGCTGCGAGTTCGGCCAGGAGTCCGAGTGGTCCGAGGGCCGCAGCCTCGACTGGTGGCTGCTCGAGCAGCCGCTGCACTACCGGGTGCACAACCTCGTCAAGGACCTCAACGCGATCTACAAGGGAAACCGGGCCCTGTGGGAGCTCGACGCCGACCCCGCGGGCTTCGAGTGGCTCGAGGCCGACGACGCCGCGCACAACACGTTCTCGTGGCTGCGCTTCGGCAAGGGCGACCGGAGCACCGACGCACCGGTCGTGGCGTGCGTCATGAACTTCAGCGGGCAGACCCAGGAGTCCTACCGGATCGGGCTCCCGCGCGGCGGGAGGTGGCAGGTCGTGCTCGACACCGCCGGCTACCACCCGGACGCCCCCAGCAGCACCGGTCTCGTCCTCGAGGCGCGCCGGGAGGACTGGCACCAGCAGCCGTATGCCGTCGACGTGACCGTCCCGCGGCTCTCCACGGTCTGGCTGGTGCCGGTCGACGACGCAGACCGCAAGGTCATCCAGGGGACGGCCGAGGAGGTCTCGCCGCCCGTGAGCCCCGAGGTGGTCGCCGACTCGATGGCCGACGCGGCCGCCGAGCAGGCGGCGCACAGCACCGGCGGCACCGGCACCGGCGGCACCGGCACCGGCGGGGCAGCGGCCCAGCCGCCCGGCCCGTCCAGCCCGTCCACGAACGGAGGCCTCTCATGACGCACCCCCGTGCCGGCCAGCCGGCCCAGGCCGAGGACCTCGTCGACATCGACGCGCTCGTCGGCGCCTACTACGACCGGCACCCTGATGTCGACGACCCCGACCAGCAGGTCGCCTTCGGCACCTCCGGGCACCGGGGCTCCAGCCTGCGCACGGCGTTCAACGAGGACCACATCCTCGCCACGACGCAGGCCATCGTCGACTACCGCGTCTCGCAGGGCTTCGACGGTCCGCTCTTCATCGGGCGCGACACGCACGGCCTGTCCGAGCCGGCGTGGCGCTCGGCCCTCGAGGTGCTCGTGGCCAACGGCGTCGAGGTGCTGGTCGACGACCGCGACGGGTTCACGCCCACCCCCGCCGTCTCCCACGCGATCCTGCGCGCCAACCGCGGGAAGGCCGCGGGCGCAGCCGGGCTCGCGGACGGCATCGTCGTCACGCCGTCACACAACCCACCGGCCGACGGCGGCTTCAAGTACAACCCTCCCCACGGCGGTCCCGCCGACACCGATGCCACCTCCGTCATCGCCAAGCGGGCCAACGACCTCATCCGCGGCGGCCTCACGGAGGTCCGGCGCGTCACATTCGAGCGCGCCCGCGGTGAGGCCGGCTCCTACGACTTCCTCGGCACCTACGTCGACGACCTCCCCAACGTCGTCGACCTGGCCCGCATCCGCGAGGCCGGCGTGCGCATCGGCGCCGACCCGCTCGGGGGCGCCTCGGTCGCCTACTGGGGCGAGATCGCCTCGCGCCACGGCATCGACCTCACCGTGGTCAACCCGCGGGTCGACCCGCAGTGGGCGTTCATGACGCTGGACTGGGACGGCAAGATCCGCATGGACTGCAGCTCTCCGTCCGCGATGGCCTCGCTCATCGGCAACAAGGACGCCTACGACATCTCGACCGGCAACGACGCCGACGCCGACCGGCATGGCATCGTGACACCGGATGCGGGCCTGATGAACCCCAACCACTACCTCGCCGTCGCCATCCAGTACCTCTACGGCGGTGCCCGCCCGGGATGGCCCGCCACCACGGCCATCGGCAAGACCCTCGTCTCGTCCTCGATGATCGACCGCGTCGCGGATGACCTCGGCCGCACCCTGCTCGAGGTGCCCGTCGGCTTCAAGTGGTTCGTGCCAGGACTGCTCGACGGCTCGGTCGGGTTCGGCGGCGAGGAGTCGGCCGGAGCCAGCTTCCTCCGCCAGGACGGCACCGTGTGGTCCACCGACAAGGACGGGATCCTCCTCGCCCTCCTCGCGTCAGAGATCCTCGCCGCGACGGGCAGGACGCCCAGCCAGCACTACGCCGAGCTGACCGCCCGACACGGTGACCCGGCATACGCCCGCATCGACGCTGCCGCGTCGCGTGAGGAGAAGGCCAAGCTGGCGGCCCTCTCCCCCGACGACGTCACGGCCGAGACCCTTGCGGGAGAGACGATCACAGGCAAGCTCACGGAGGCGCCCGGAAACGGCGCGCGGATCGGCGGGCTCAAGGTGACCACCGACAGCGCCTGGTTCGCCGCACGGCCGTCGGGCACCGAGGACGTCTACAAGATCTACGCCGAGTCGTTCCAGGGGCCCGAGCACCTCGCGCGGGTCCAGGCCGAAGCCAAGGACGTCGTGACCGCGGCCCTCGGCGGATGACCTCCAGCGAACCCACCGATGCCCGCGGCCGGCTCGTCCTCGTCACGGCCGCGCGCGGCGAGGACCGGGCTGCCCTGGGCTCGGCGGTGGCCGAGCGGCTCGGCCGCGCCGTCCTCGTCGACGGCGCCGCCCTCGAGGCCGCTGTCATCACCGGCCCGGTCGCGGGCTGGGACGAGCCGCCGACGACGCAGCAGCTGCGGCTGAGGATGCTGCGGTGGTCGGCCGCGCTCGCGGTGGCCGAGACCTACCAGCTCGAGGGCTTCGACGTCGTGGTGGCCGAGGAGGCACTGGGCGACCGGCTCGAGGACTTCCTCGACCTCGTCGAGCCGGAGCCGGTGCACGTCGTCGTCGTCCGCGACGAGGGCGATGCGACCACCCCGCCCTGGGGCCTGTCGGTGCCGGCCCCCTGGCGGGACGACGCCGACCTCGCCGCTGTGGCCGGCGAGGTGCTGGAACACCTCGCCGAGGCCGTCGTCGAGACGGCCACCAGCGACTGAGCGCGATCGGTCAGAACAGGGCGCTCATCAGCGACTTGCGTGCCTTGACGACACGCTCGTCCGTGACGCCGACGACGTCGAAGAGCTCGACGAGGTGCTCCCGGGCCTTGTTGCGGTCGGCGTCGGCCGTCATCCGCACCGTGTCGATGAGGCGCAGGAACGCATCCTCGACGTGGCCACCGAGCAGGTCGAGGTCGGCGACGAGGATCTGCGCGTCGACGTCGGTCGGTGCGGCGGCTGCGGCAGCCCGGGCCGCCTGCGAGTCGATTCCCTCGGTGCGCTGCATGAGGCCGACCTGTGCCAGCCCCAGCCTCGCCTCGGTGTCGGCAGGGCTCTGGGCGAGCGCCTCCCGGTAGGCGGCTGCGGCACCGTCGAGGTCGCCGGCCTCGATGGCGTCGAAGGCCTTCTGGTGCAACGGTGGCAGGGGCTGCTCCTCGGCCTCTTCCTCGCCCGCGGGTTCGGGGTCCTCGCCGGCGGACACCGTGCCGGTGACGCCGTGCTGGGCGGCGAGCTGCAGCACCTGGTCGATGACGGCGGTGATCTGGGCCTCGGGCTGGACACCCTCGAAGAGCGGCACGGGCTGCTGCTGGACCAGGGCGAAGCTGACCGGAACGGCCTGCACCTGGAAGGCCTGCAGGATGCCCGGGTTGGCGTCGACGTCGACGGTCACGAGCTGGAAGCGGCCGGCATACCGACGGGCCACCGAGCGGAACGTCTCGACGAGGTCGGCCGACTCCTTCAGGCGCGAGGACCACAGCACCAGGACGACCGGGTGCTTCGCGGACGCCTCGACGACGTCGCGGAAGGAGGCGTCAGTACCCTCGACGACGAGGGAGGCATCGTCCGCGGAGGTGGAGGCCGCGCCGGATGCGGGGCCAGCCTGCGGGGCCGGACGCTTGAGCGATGACAGGTCGACGGCACCGCGCAGTGCTGCTGCGGTGAATGGCTGGTGACTCATAGATCAATCCTCTCTCACCGACCCGAGCCGGCGACGAGCTGGTCGGAGGCGGCGACGACGCGCGCCTGTCCCGACGCAGGGATGACAATGGCGAGGATCTCGTTGGACGTCAGGTTGGCCTCCGTCGTGATCTGCTTGATGCCGGTCAGCAGCGTCAGCTCCTTGGCCGGGGTGAGCTTGACCGGGGTGCGCATGGCGATGGCGTCGTTGCGCACCAGGTGGGCGAAGACGATCGCGCCGTTGCCGCCCTTGAGGCGCAGACCACCGAGCAGGCCCTTGGGGTCGTGCTGCTGCGTGAAGGCGCCCTGGTTGTTGAGGGCCTGCGACTGGGCACGCGCCGACTGGCGCAGCTGCTCCGAGAGAGGGTCGTCGGCCAGCACCTTGGTGGCCGTCGGGTTGGGGAACTTGACCGACCCGGCGAACGCGGCGAGCACGTCCTTCGGGCTCTTGGCCAGGCCGTTGCCGTCGCCGATGGCGGCCGACCCCTGGTTGGGGGCGTCGAGGGCCTCGAGCTTGGCGTCGGGCAGCATCGGCGTGACCGCAGCAGCCTTGAACGTCGTGCCCGATCCGTCACCGACGAGCAGGACGAGGACTGCTGCCCCCGTCTTCTTCAGCGTCGTCTGCGCGAGGATCTGCTGGGGCGTGTCACCGCTGCGCGAGACCGCGAGCACCTTGGCACCAGTCGTCGCGAGCGCCGCGTCCGCCTTCTCGGCGGTCGTGCGCCCGGGCAGGGTCTTGGCGTACGCGTTGGCCGACTGCAGCGCCGCGCCGGCGAACGCCTTCTGCCGGGCGGCAGCCCCGGCTGTCGTCGCGTCGAGTGACGAGGTGGCTGCGGCCGCGACCGAGGACGTGGCGGTCTGCTGCGCGGCTTCCGCTGTGACGGCCGGGTCGCCGGTCGCGCCGGTGCTGCCGTCCGAGTTGCCCGAGCAGGCGGACAACATGGCAGCGCAGGCGAGCGCGGCGGCAAGAGCTCGTCGACGGATCGCGGGGCGGGGCATGGAAGACCTTTCGGTGACACACATGAGGAGGCCGGAATTTGCACGGCCGGCCCCACGATACGCAGGGCCCGTCCGCAAACCCCAATCCGGTGAACCGCCCTTCGGGGACAATTCCGAGCAATTCCGGCCAGCAATTCCGGCGAACATTCCCACCACCAGTCCAGGGACGGGTGTCGGCCTTCAGCGCGTCGTACGGCGCACCATGCGGATCTCGGGCGTTCCGGTCGCCGGGTGGGCGGACCGACCGCCCTCGTCGACGAAGCCTCGGCGCGTGTAGAAGGCCCTGGCCCTCGCGTTGGCCTCGACCACCCACAGCGTCGCATCCCGATCGCCGAGGAGCTCGTCGAGGAGTCGGTCGGCGACGCCGGTGCCACGCGCGCTCGGTAGCAGGTTGACGACGTACAGCTCCCAGCCGGCCGGGGCGTCGTCGTCCCGGCACGGACCTGCGCTCCCGAAGCCGGCCAGACGGTCCTCCGGGTCGACGACGAGCAAGGTCCGGCTGCCGGCGTCGGCGGCCGTGGACATTTGGTTGCGCCAGCTGGCGGCGGACCTCTCCTCGCTCAGCCCGGCGAGGTAGTCGGCAGGCATGATGCCGGCATAGGCGTCGCGCCAGACAGCCATGTGCACCCGGCCCAGCTCGTCACAGTCCTCGACCGTGGGTGGCCGGAGCCGCCAGGTGCCCTCAGCCATCGCCCTGGCGGTCGAGCGCTTCCTCGAGCCGCTCGAGCTTGCCGTCGAGCTCACCGGTGAAACCGGGGCGGATGTCCGCCTTCAGCACGAGCCCGACGCGGGGCGAGCTCTGCGCGATGACGTCGCAGCACTGCCTGACGACGGCCATGCACTCGTCCCACTCCCCCTCGATCGTGGTGAACATCGCGTCGGTGCGGTGCGGCAGTCCCGAGTCCCGCACGACGCGGATGGCTCGGGCAACCGCGTCGGACACCGAGCCGGTGTCGTCGGCCGCGACGGTCGGGGCGACGGAGAAGGCGATCAGCATGCCCACACCGTATGCCGCCCGGTTCCTCCCGCGGGCCGGCGCCCCACCTCGGGCCGGCCCCCACGACATACGAATTGGCTTGGACCGGTCTGAACGCAGATTGTGTGTCGCGCGGTCGCGCGTCAGGCGCCGAGCTGCTCCACCACGCGGTCGGCGGCGGCATACGGGTCGAGGCGCCCGGCGAGCACCTCGCGCGCCAGCCTGACCACGCCCGCGTGGCCGGCCACGTGCGAGAAGCGGGCACGCAGGGTGGCCAGCGCGATGGTCTCGATCTCGTCTGCGGCCCGGCGCTCGCGCCGACGTGCGAGCTCGCCGTTCTCCTCGACGAAGGCGCGGTGCTTGTCGAGCGCCTCCATGACCTCGTCGATGCCGACCTTCTGTGCCGCAACGGCTTTGACGACCGGTGGCCGCCACAGCCCGGGCTCGGTGCGGTCGCCGAGGGAGATCATGTGCCGCAGGTCGCGGACCGTCGCATCGGCGCCGTCCCGGTCGGCCTTGTTGACCACGAAGACGTCGCCGATCTCGAGGATGCCGGCCTTGGCCGCCTGGATCCCGTCGCCCATGCCGGGAGCCAGCAGGACCACCGACGTGTCGGCCAGCCCTGCGATCTCGACCTCGGACTGCCCCACCCCGACCGTCTCGACGAGCACGACGTCGCACCCGGCAGCGTCGAGCACGCGGATGGCCTGCGGGGTCGTGAACGACAGGCCGCCGAGGTGCCCCCGTGAGGCCATGGACCGGATGTAGACCTCGGGGTCGAGCGCGTGGTCCTGCATGCGGACCCGGTCACCGAGCAGCGCGCCTCCCGAGAAGGGCGAGCTCGGGTCGACGGCGAGCACGCCGAGGCGAAGCCCCCTCTCACGGAAGGCCCCCACCAGCGCCGTGGTCGTCGTCGACTTGCCGACGCCCGGCGAGCCGGTGAGCCCGATGACGTATGTGTTCCCGGCGTGGGGTGCCAGCGCTGCCATCACCTCGCGCAGCGACTCGTGCCCGTCCTCGACGAGCGAGATCAGCCGGGCCACGGCACGCGGCGAACCCGCCCTGGCCGACTCGACCAGAGCAGGGACGTCGACGGTTCGGCGCGCCACGCGGTGCGGTGCCTCGCCGCTCAGGCGGACGCGGGGACGCGGACGATGAGGGCGTCGCCCTGACCGCCGCCGCCACAGAGCGCAGCTGCGCCGACCCCGCCGCCGCGACGCTTCAGCTCGAGGGCGAGGTGCAGGGCGATGCGGGCCCCGGACATGCCGATGGGGTGGCCGAGCGCGATGGCGCCGCCGTTGACGTTCACCTTGTCGAGGTCGATGCCGAGCTCCTTGGCGGAGGCCAGGCCGACTGCGGCGAAGGCCTCGTTGATCTCGACGAGGTCGAGGTCGGCGGGCGTGATGCCCTCCTTCTCGCAGGCCCGGGCGATGGCGCGGGCCGGCTGCTGCTGCAGGGTCGAGTCGGGTCCGGCGACCATGCCGTGGGAGCCGATCTCGGCGAGCCACGTGAGGCCCAGCTCCTCGGCCTTGGCCTTGCTCATGACGACGACCGCGGCGGCGCCGTCGGAGATCTGCGAGGCCGAGCCGGCGGTGATCGTGCCGTCCTTGCTGAAGGCGGGGCGCAGGCCGCTGAGGGACACGGTGGTCGTGTCGGGTCGGATGCCCTCGTCGTTCTTGAAGACGACCGGCTCGCCCTTGCGCTGCGGGATGTTCACGGCGACGACCTCGTCGTCGAAGATGCCGTCCTTCCAGCCCTTGGCGGCCAGCTGGTGGCTGCGCGCCGAGAACTCGTCCTGCTCCTCACGGCTGAAGGCCTGCGAGCCGGTGTTGGCCTGCTCCGTCAGGGCGCCCATGGCCTGGTCAGTGAAGGCGTCCCACAGTCCGTCGTAGGCCATGTGGTCGCGCACCGTCACGTCGCCGTACTTGTAGCCCTCGCGGGACTTCGTCATCAGGTGCGGCGCATTGGTCATCGACTCCTGGCCGCCGGCGACGACGACGTCGAACTCGCCGGCGCGGATCAGCTGGTCGGCCATGGCGATCGCGTTGATGCCGGAGAGGCAGACCTTGTTGATGGTCAGGGCCGGCACGGTCATCGGTATGCCCGCGGCGTGGGCGGCCTGGCGGGCCGGGATCTGGCCGGCGCCGGCCTGCAGCACCTGGCCCATGATGACGTACTCGACCTGCTCGGGGGCCACGCCTGCCTTCTCGAGGGCGCCCTTGATGGCGATGCCACCGAGATCGGCTCCGGAGAAGTCCTTGAGCGAGCCGAGCAGCCGACCCATGGGGGTGCGCGCGCCGGCGACGATCACGGAGGTGGGACGGTCAGCAGTCATGGGTGCAAGCCTCTTCCGACGTCTTTGGTGGTGTCCCGACAACTGTAGTGGCGCCACACGGCACGCTCGCGTCGAGCGAGACCGATCGCACACGGCCTACGCCGTCCCTGTGCCGTGTGGTGGCAATACGTTGGCGCCATGACGGATGCGCTCTTCACCCACATCGACCACGTCGGCATTGCCGTGCCCGACCTCGACGCCGCCATCTCCTTCTACGAGGAGAAGTACGGCATGACGATGCTCCACGAGGAGACCAACGAGGAGCAGGGCGTGCGCGAGGCGATGATGGGAGTCGGCGAGTCCGGCTCGTGCATCCAGCTGCTCGCGCCCCTGTCGCCCGAGTCGACGATCGCCAAGTTCCTGGACCGCAGCGGCCCGGGCATCCAGCAGCTCGCCTACCGCGTCGAGGACATCGACGCCGTGTGCACGACGCTGCGAGAGCGGGGACTGCGGCTGCTCTACGAGGCCCCGAGGCGCGGGACGAGCGACAGCCGCGTGAACTTCATCCACCCCAAGGACGCCGGTGGTGTCCTGGTGGAGCTCGTCGAGCCGACCCGGTCAGCGCACTGAGGCGGCCGCCGGGCCCAGCCACGCGCCGGCCACGTCCGCGCGGTGGCTCGCCAGCTCACCCTCGGTGAGCACGGCGAGCGCCGCCGTCCATGCGAGCGGTGCAGGCCCGGCCGGTCTGCCGTCCGGCAGCACCTTCTCCGGCAGGCTCCCCCACGAGGTGCAGTGGTGCTCCAGCCACGCCATCCACCGCTCGGCCAGCGGCGCCTGGCCCGACGCGGCGGCGGTGTAGGCCACCAGCGCCGTCTCGGGGGTCCACGAGACGCCGTCCTGCTTCCAGTCGACACCGGGAGCGAGTCCACCGGCGGTCCGGAGGGCCAGGACCGGGTAGCGCTCCCAGGCCCGCTCGGCGGCCGAGTCGTCGACCAGCGCGAAGGGCGGCATCAGCATGGTCACGCCCGCGTCGAGCCCGCCGGTGTCCCCGTGCCGCTGGTAGCCGGGGCCGAACTGCGAGCGGATCAGCGCTCGCAGGCGACGCGCCGCGCGGGCGACCTCCGCCGCGCGCCGGACGTCGCGCTCGGCGGCATACGTCCGGGCACCGGCTTCCAGACCGGCGGCGAGCGGGGCCGCCGTGCCGAGCGTGACGCGACGCTCCGGCACCTCCCAGTAGTCGGGCGAGACCTCCGGCAGGCGCGTCCCGGCGTCGGTCTGCGCCATCACGAACGCGACCGACCGGTCGCGCAGCCCCTGCACCTGCCGCGGCAGGACGCCGTCCGGCTGCGCCACCCGGAGGCGGTCGAGCGACCACAGCACCCAGCCGGCGCCGTCGCTCTGACGGGGGCGGTCGTCCGGCGGGCCGGAGCCGTCGAGCCGGTAACGGGCCTCGAAGCCCCCGTCGGACCGCTGGACGCGGGCGAGGAAGCCGAGCACCCGCAGGGCGTCGTCCTGGTGGCCGGTCGCGGCGTACGCGGCCGTTACGAACGCCGAGTCCCTCGGCCACGCGTACGCCCACGGCCCGTCGGGGCCGGCCGCGACCGCACCGTCGGGCCGGGTCAGGGCGTGCAGGTCGAGCAGGGCCTGCGCGACCACGCGGCCCCGGGCGCCGGGTAGAGCCGGCACCGTCCCGAAGGCGAGCCAGGCCGCGTCGGCGGGCGGCTCCACGAGCCGGCTGCCGAGGGACGAGGGGGCCAGCGCCCACGTGGTGCGCCAGCCGGCGCCGTTGCGCAGCACCGGCGAGGGCTCGTCCCGGACGAGCAGCGGGACGAGCCCGAGCGCGCCCGCCACGACCGCAGGCAGCACGCTCGCCAGCACACGTCGCACGGTGACCTCCCCTCGTCCTCCCGTCGACCGGGCGGCGCCAGTGTGGCACGCACTCGGCGGGACCCGCGCGGATTCCGGTGCGCTGGTCGTACGATCGCGTGCCATGGAGGTCACCCGGCGGCAGGCCCTCACCGCGGTCGCCGGCGCAGCGGTCGGCGCGGCAGGTGCGGTCGGCGCCGCGCGCCTGACCGAGCACCTCGACGAGAGCACGCCACTGCCCTTCTACGGCAGCCCGGTGAGCGCCGTGCGCCCGGACCGCTCTGCGCCGTCGGCTACCGCCGGATCGGTCGTCTGGGGCGGGCCGGGTGGAGCAGGCGACGCCACCGGCCAGCGCCGCGTCGCGCTGACGTTCGACGACGGTCCCCATCCGGACTGGACGCCGCGGGTGCTCGCAGCCCTCGAGGCGGAGGACGTGCCGGCCACCTTCTTCTGCCTCGGCCGCAACGTGCGCGACCACGGCGACCTGCACCGCGAGAGCGTGGGGCGCCACGAGCTCGGCAACCACACGTTCGACCACCGTGACCTGGGCCGGCTGGACTGGTCGGCCTGCCGCGACGAGATCGCGCGGACGAGCGGGCTCATGGAGCAGACGTACGGGTCCGCGCCGACGCTGTTCCGTCCGCCCTACGGCCACCTCGCGGGTGCGGCGGTGCTCGCGGCAGCCGAGGCGGGGCTCACGACCGTCATGTGGTCGGCGCAGGCTCGCGAGGACCTCGTGGCCGGCCACCCGGACCGGATCGTCGACGACATCGCCTCCCAGGTGCGCCCCGGTTCCATCGTGCTGGCGCACGACACGGGGAGCGAGGACCGGCTCGTCACCATCGACCGCCTCCGAGCGGTCATCGGCCGCCTGCGCAGCGACGGCTACTCCTTCGTCACCGTCTCCGAGCTCGTCGCCGCCGGTCCGGCCCCCTCCTCGCGCTGACCGACGGCGGCGCTCGCGCCCGAGTGCGCACCCGTGACCCAAGTCACCTGTGGTGGCCGTCTCAGAACCAGCTACCCGCCAGTCACCTCTCGCTACGTTCGGTGGCACACCGCACCGCTCCGACCACCAATGACGCTGCGACGTAAGGACCTTCAATGCAGGCCATCCGCGACGCCATCCTCTCCGGCGACCGCACGCAGGAGACCTACGCGAACATCGAGATCCCCGCGACCTACCGCGGGGCGACCGTCCACAAGGACGAGGTCGGCATGTTCGAGGGCCTCGCCACCCGCGACAAGGACCCTCGCAAGTCCCTGCACATCGACGAGGTGCCGGTGCCCGAGCTGGCGCCCGGCGAGGCGCTCGTGGCCGTGATGGCCAGCGCCATCAACTACAACACCGTGTGGACCTCGATCTTCGAGCCGGTCTCGACGTTCGGCTTCCTCGAGCGCTACGGCCGCACGTCCGAGTTCGCCAAGCGCCACGACCTGCCCTACCACGTCGTCGGCTCCGACCTCGCGGGCGTGATCCTGCGCACCGGACCGGGCGTGACGAAGTGGAAGCCGGGCACCGAGGTCGTCGCCCACTGCCTGTCGGTCGAGCTCGAGGACGCCGAGGGCCACGACGACACGATGATGGACCCGCAGCAGCGCATCTGGGGCTTCGAGACGAACTTCGGCGGCCTCGCCGAGCTCGCCATCGTCAAGGCCAACCAGCTCATGCCCAAGCCGGCCCACCTGTCGTGGGAGGAGGCTGCCTCCCCGGGCCTGGTCAACTCGACCGCCTACCGGCAGCTCATCTCCAAGCACGGTGCTGCGATGAAGCTCGGCGACCGCGTGCTGATCTGGGGTGCATCGGGCGGCCTCGGCTCCTACGCCACCCAGATGGCCCTCGCCGGTGGCGCGACCCCCATCTGCGTCGTCTCCTCGCCGGAGAAGGCCGAGATCTGCCGCGCCATGGGTGCAGAGCTGATCATCGACCGCAACGCCGAGGGCTACCGCTTCTGGAACGACGAGGGCACCGAGCAGAACCCGCGCGAGTGGCAGCGGTTCGGCAAGAAGATCCGTGAGCTCACCGGCGGCTACGACGTCGACATCGTCTTCGAGCACCCCGGGCGCGAGACCTTCGGCGCCAGTGTGTACGTCGCACGCAAGGGCGGCACGATCGTCACGTGCGCCTCGACGTCGGGCTACATGCACGAGTACGACAACCGCTACCTCTGGATGAACCTCAAGCGCATCGTCAGCTCCCACTTCGCCAACTACCGCGAGGCGTGGGAGGCCAACGAGCTGATCAACCGCGGCCTCATCCACCCGACCCTGAGCAGGACCTATTCGCTCGAGGAGGTGGGCCAGGCAGCGCTCGACGTCCACCAGAACGCCCACCAGGGCAAGGTCGGCGTGCTCACGCTCTCCCCCGAGCCGGGTCTCGGCGTCACCGACCCCGAGAAGCGCGCGGGCTTCGAGAAGGCCATCAACCGCTTCTGCAACCAGTAGCCGTATGCCGTCCACCGACGCCGCGCACAGTGCCCACTCTGCGTGGCGTCGGCGGACAGGCCCCGCGGCGCTGACGTAGGCTCGCGCCCGTGAGCATCTGGGGTCGCTGGACGCGCTACCGCCGCACCCAGCGGGCGCGCATGGACTCGTTCCGCGCCCGCGACCTCGGCTTCGACGACCAGCCACCGCCGGAGTACCGCGAGCCCGGCCGCCCGCGGGAGACTCCCGAGCCCGAGCGGCCTGACGTCCTCCAGAGCACGCTGGCGCTCGCAACCGACACGTCCGAGACTGCGGACACGGCTGCCCGGCGCGGAGAGCCGACGACGCCGTCCCCTCCGACCGACGCTCCGAGCGACACCGCTCCCACCGACGCGTCCGGCGAGGACGTCACCGACACGGGCACCAGACGCTCCAAGGGCCCGCGTCGGGACTTCGGCCCGAGCGGCACGCCCTTCAACCGGCAGTCCCCCTTCTACGTCGGCTTCGTGGGCGCCGTCGGGGTGCTCACCGCGTACGCCGTGGTGCAGGCGGTCGGCCGCCTCGGCACCGTCATCACCCTGCTCGTCGTCTCGCTCTTCCTGACCCTCTCCCTCAACCCGCTCGTCGAGGCACTCACCCGTCGCCGGTTCCGCCGCGGAGCGGCCGTCGGCATCGTCTTCCTCGGCGTGCTCGCTGTCTTCACGCTCGTCGGGTGGCTCGTCATCCCACCGGTGGCGCAGCAGGCCACGGAGCTGACGACGAACGCCCCTCGGATGTTCGACAACCTCCTGGCGAACCCGTGGGTGCAGGACGTCGACCACCGCTACCAGCTCGTCCAGCGCATCCAGGAGGAGGTCAACAAGCGCGTCGCCGACGGCAACCTGTGGGCGGGCGTGTTCGGCGGGGTGCTCGACGCGGGCAAGATCATCGCCTCCGGCGTGTTCAGCGTCCTGACCGTGCTCGTCCTCACCCTCTACTTTCTCGCCTCGCTGCCGGCCGTCAAGCAGGCGGCATACGCCCTTGTGCCGGCCAGCCGGCGCCCGCGCACCGTCTCGCTCGCCGAGGAGGTCATGCGTCGGGTCGGCTCGTACGCGATCGGCCAGGTGGCCGTGGCCGCCATCAACGCGTTCTGCGCGTGGATCATGATGACGCTCATCGGGCTGAAGTTCGCGGCCGTGCTCGCGGTCGCCGTGGGCTTCCTCGGCCTCATCCCGATGGTCGGAGCCACCCTCGGCGCCTCGGTCGTCGCGATCGTGGCCTTCTTCGACGAGCCCAAGAAGGCGCTCATCGTCATCATCTACTTCATCGTCTACCAGCAGATCGAGAACTACGCCGTCATGCCGCGGATCATGCAGCGCACGGTGGCGGTGCCGGGCGCGGTGACCGTGGTCGCCGCACTGGCGGGTGGCGCGCTGCTCGGCATCCTGGGCGCCCTGCTCGCGATCCCGTTCGCCGCGGGGGCCCTGCTCCTCTACGAGGAGGTCCTCGTCCCGCGCCAGCGGCGCCACTAGGGCGACCGCGGCGCGCCAGGACCGGTCCGCCGGGCGGATCCGGGGTCGGTCGTGTCAGGCTCTGTCGCATGATGCTGCCCCCGTCCCTGGCCGAGGACGTCTTCGACGCGCCGCTCCGAGTGCAGTTCGAGGTCTTCCTCGACGAGCACCGTGCGGCGATCCGCGGTGCGCTCGACGGGTTGAGCGAGGAGGAGGCCAGGCGCTCACTGGTGCCGTCGGCCACGACGCTGCTGGGCCTGCTCAAGCACGCGACGTTCGTCGAGAAGGTGTGGTTCGACGAGGCGGTCACGTGTCGCTCCCGGTCCGAGATCGGCATCCCGGCCACCCCGCACGAGTCCTTCCTCCTCACCGACGCCGACACCGTCGCCTCGGTGCAGCGGGCACACGAGCAGGCCTGTCAGGCCTCCCGCCTGGCGACGGCGTCGCTCGGGCTGGACGACATCGTCCGAGGCAACCGCCGAGGGCCGCTCCCGCTGCGCTGGGTCTACCTCCACATGCTGCGCGAGCTCGCCCAGCACTGCGGGCACGCCGACATCCTGCGCGAGCAGGTGCTGGCCGCGCGAGAGCCGGGCTAGACCCTCCGCGGTTCGATGTATGACGCGGTCACCGGTGACCGCGTCATACATCGAACCGGTCGCCGGTCGACGTCGACGGTGGAGGCGTCAGCGGTAGGAGTTGCCCGGCGGCCGGGCGTCGCGGCGCTGCCAGCAGCCGGAGTGCCAGTGCCGCCGGTCGCCGAGGCCGCCGACCCCCTCGGCCGGCCACACGACGACGTGCGGCGTTCCCGGAACGACGTCCTGCTGGCACCCGGGGCACAGGTACGCCCGGGTGGCGGTCGCCCCGCTCACGCTGCGCACGGTCCAGCGCGTGCCCGCATACGACTCCTCGCGGGTGCTGCCACCCTGGATCCGCGTCACGTCGAGCGGGACGTGGTCGCGCGCGTGCTTGCTGGGACGGCGGCGCGAGGGCATGGCTCCAGCGTAGGTGTCAGGCGTAGGTGCGGAAGCCGCGGCCCGTCTTGCGTCCGAGGTAGCCGGCGGTGACGAGGTGCTCGAGCAGTGGCGCCGGCGCGTAGCCGCGCTCGCGGAACTCGAGGTAGAGCTCGCGCTCGATCGCGAGCGACACGTCGAGGCCCACGACGTCGAGCAGCTCGAAGGGGCCCATGGGCAGCCCGCAGCCGGTCTTCATCGCGGTGTCGATGTCGTCGGCCGTCGAGTAGTTGGCCTCGAGCATCTTCACGGCGTCGTTCAGGTAGGGGAAGAGCAGTGCGTTGACGATGAAACCGGCACGGTCGCCGCAGGTCACCGGGTGCTTGCCGATCGTGCGGCACAGCTGCTGGACGGTGGCCACGACGTCGTCGGCGGTCGAGACGGTGTGCACCACCTCGACGAGCCTCATGACCTGGGCGGGGTTGAAGAAGTGCATGCCGATGACGTCCTGCGGACGCCGGGTCGCGGCCGCGCACTCGACCACGGGCAGCGAGCTCGTCGTGGTGGCGAGGATCGCGCCGGGACGGCAGATCTCGTCGAGGTTCTCGAAGAGGGCCCGCTTGACGGTGAGGTCCTCGACGACCGCCTCGACGACGAGGTCGACCTGGGCGAGGTCCTCGAGGCGCACGCTGCCGCGCACCCGGGCGAGCGCCGCGTCACGCTCCTCCTCGGTGGCCTTGCCGCGCTGGACGGCCTTCTCGAGGCTCTTGGCGAGCACGGCCAGCACGGCCGCGACCTTGGCCTCGGTGCGGGCCACGAAGGTCACGTCGAGGCCGGCCTTGGCGAAGACCTCGACCATGCCGGTGGCCATCGTGCCCGAGCCGACGACCCCGACCGACCCGACGGGGCGGGTGCCGGCCGCAGCGGCAGCGGCGCCCAACGGCGTCAGCGCGTCGTCGACGACCTGCGAGCTCCCGGGCTCAGCATAGGTGTAGAAGCCCCGGCCGCTCTTGCGGCCCTTGAGACCCGCGCTGACCATCTGCTTGATGATCGGGGTCGGCGCGTGCAGGCGGTCGCGGCCCTGCTTGTACATCGTGTCGAGGATCTCGTAGGCCGTGTCGAGGCCGATGAGGTCCATCAGCGCGAGCGGGCCCATCGGGTAGCCGCAGCCGAGCTTCATGGCGGCGTCGATGTCCTCGCGCGTGGCGTACTTGCTCTCGTACATCGCGACGGCGTGGTTGAGGTAGCCGAAGAGCAGGGCGTTGGCGATGAACCCGGCCTTGTCGCCGACGACGACCGGCTTCTTGCCCAAGCGCTCGGCGAGGGCCTTGACGTCCTCGAAGGTCTCGTCGCTCGTGATGACCGTCTTGATGACCTCGACGAACTGCAGCACAGGCGCCGGGTTGAAGAAGTGCATGCCGACGACGCGCTTGGGGTTGATCGTCGCGACCGCGATCTCGGTGACCGGCAGCGAGCTCGTGTTCGTGGCGAGGATCGCGTCGTCCGACACGATGGCATCGAGCCGGGCGAAGATCTCCTTCTTGAGATCGAGGTGCTCGGGCACCGCCTCGACGACGAGCTGGCACTCCTTGAGGTCGGCCATGTCGCTCGTGAACTGCACACGGCTGTGCAGGGCGTCGCGGTCCGGCTCGCTCAGCTTGCCGCGGGAGACGGCTCGATCGGTCGAGTGCTGCAGGATGCCCCGGCCCTTCTCGACCGCCTCGTCGCTGACCTCGACCGCCACGACGTCGATGCCGTTGCGGGCGAAGACCTCGACGATGCCGGCACCCATGGTGCCGAGTCCGATGACGCCAACCTTGGTGAACTCACGAGCCATGGGTGCGAGTCTCGCAGAGCCCGCGCACCGGCCACACCCGCCCGGGGCGTGACGCTGCCCACGCGGCGTCGTGTCGGCTCCTCTAGGGTGGTCCGGTGCGTCTCGTCATAGCCCGCTGCAGCGTCGACTACGACGGTCGGCTGACCGCCCACCTGCCCCTTGCGACCCGGCTGCTCGTCGTCAAGGCCGACGGGTCGGTCCTCGTGCACAGCGACGGCGGCTCCTACAAGCCGCTCAACTGGATGTCCCCGCCGTGCACCATGGCCGAGGTCGAGCCGGACGAGGCGCAGTCGGCCGACGGCGTCGTCGCCGTCTGGCGCGTCCAGCACGCCAAGAGCGAGGACCGCCTCACCGTCCACCTCCACGAGGTGCTGCACGACTCGGACCACGAGCTCGGCGTCGACCCCGGCCTGGTCAAGGACGGCGTCGAGGCGCACCTGCAGAGGCTGCTCGCCGAGCACATACACACCCTCGGGCACGGCTGGTCGCTCGTGCGCCGCGAGTACATGACCGCGATCGGCCCCGTCGACATCCTCGCCAGGGACTCGGCCGGCACGAGCGTCGCGGTGGAGATCAAGCGCCGTGGCGAGATTGACGGCGTCGAGCAGCTCACGCGCTACCTCGAGCTGATGAACCGCGACCCGCACCTGGCGCCCGTGACCGGCGTCTTCGCCGCCCAGCAGATCAAGCCCCAGGCCCGCACGCTCGCCGAGGACCGCGGCATCCGCTGCGTCGTGCTCGACTACGACGCCCTCAAGGGCATCGACGACGCGGAGTCCCGCCTCTTCTGACCTGCCCGGGTCGTCCACCGACCGGGGTCGTATGCCGTGTGCTTCGCACGCGCCTCAGCGCAGGCCCTCGATCGGCTGGCGTGACACGCCGTCCGCGTCGACGAGGAGCATGACCGGCTCGCCCGCCTCCCCGCCCCGCACGACCACGACCGTCTCGCCGCGGTGCCGGTCGACGAGCTCCTCGAGTCCCGACGACCCGTCGTGCAGGTCACCGTGCCCGAGGTGCGCGGGCACCCCCAGGTCGTCCGCCAGGGACTCGACCGGGCCGGTGTCGGGGACGTCGTCGGCGGCATACACTGCCTGGACCCGCTCGAGGTGGATCGCGGAGGCGAGCCACGCGACGTCGGTGAGCCCGGGAGGGTTGACGACGACGAGCCGTGCCGCGCACTGGAGGTCGCTCATACGGCTGACGCTACGCCGGCTCAGGCCGGCGCGGACTCGCGCACCGTGAGCCCACGTGCGGCACGGATCACACCGACCATCTCGGCCATGATGTCGTTGAGCCCGAAGTCCTTCGGCGTGAAGACCATGGCCACCCCGGCCGCTCGCAGGGCCGCGGCATCGGACTCCGGGATGATCCCGCCGACGATGACCGGCACGTCACCCGCGCCCGCCTCGCGCAGGCCGCGCAGCACCTCGGGGACGAGCTCCATGTGGGAGCCGCTGAGGATCGAGAGGCCGACGAGGTGGACGTCCTCCGCCACGGCCGCGGCAACGATCTGGTCCGGCGTGAGCCGGATGCCCTGGTAGACGACCTCGAACCCGGCGTCACGGGCCCGGACGGCCACCTGCTCGGCGCCGTTGCTGTGCCCGTCGAGGCCCGGCTTGCCGACGAGGATGCGCAGCTTCTCGCCGAGGTCCTCCCCGGTGCGGGCCACGAGGTCGCGGACCCGCGCCAGGGCGTCGCCGGGCTCGCTCGAGCCGACGCCCACCGAGCCGGAGACGCCGGTGGGGGCGCGGTACTCGCCGAACTGCTCCCGCAGGGCGGCGGCCCACTCCCCCGTGGTGACGTCGGCGCGCGCGCACTCGAGCGAGGCCGCCATGAGGTTGGCGTTCGTCGCGGCGTCGGCGCCGAGGCGCTCGAGGGCGGCCTCGGCCCGGGCCCGGCGGTCGGGGTCGGCGTCGCGGCTCTCGCGCCAGGCGCGTACGGCCTCGGCGGCGTGTCGCTCGACGTCGTGGTCGACGGTCTGGATCGCGGTTTCGAGGTCCGCCGTCAGCGGGTTGGGCTCGGTCGTCTCGAAACGGTTGAGACCCACGACGACGGACTCGCCCGACTCGATGCGGCGCCGGCGCTCGGCGTGCGAGGCCACCAGCGCGGCCTTCATGTAGCCGGACTCCACGGCCGCGACGGCGCCACCGAGCTGCTCGACCCGGGCCATCTCAGCCCGCGCACCCTCGACCAGGCCGGCGACCTTTGCCTCGACGACGTGCGAGCCGGCGAAGAGGTCGTCGTACTCGAGCAGGTCGGACTCGTAGGCGAGCACCTGCTGCATGCGCAGGCTCCACTGCTGGTCCCACGGCCGCGGGAGCCCGAGCGCCTCGTTCCACGCCGGGAGCTGGATGGCCCGGGCGCGGGCGTCCTTCGAGAGGGTCACCCCCAGCATTTCGAGGACGATGCGCTGGACGTTGTTCTCGGGCTGGGCCTCCGTCAGCCCGAGGCTGTTGACCTGCACCCCGTATCGGAACCGGCGGGCCTTGGCGTCCGTCACGCCGTAGCGCTCCCGGGTCAGCTCGTCCCACAGCTGCACGAAGGCGCGCATCTTGCACAGCTCCTCGACGAAGCGCACCCCCGCGTTGACGAAGAATGAGATGCGCGCCACGACGCTCGCGAACTCCTGGGGCGGCACCTGCCCGGAGTCACGCACCGCGTCGAGCACGGCGATCGCCGTGGACATCGCGTAGGCGATCTCCTGAACCGGCGTGGCCCCGGCCTCCTGCAGGTGGTAGCTGCAGATGTTGATCGGGTTCCACGTCGGGATCTCGCGGACCGTGTAGGCCACGAGGTCGGTGATGAGCCGCAGCGACGGTCCCGGCGGGAAGACGTAGGTTCCTCGCGAGAGGTACTCCTTGATGATGTCGTTCTGCGTCGTGCCCGACAGGGCGTGCACCCACTCGGCGGGGTCCTCGCCCGCCGCCTCGGCCTGCCGCTCGGCGCTGACCTGGTAGAGCGCGAGCAGCCACATCGCCGTGGCGTTGATCGTCATCGACGTGTTCATCTCGCGCAGGGGGATGCCGTCGAAGAGGGCCGCCATGTCGCCGACGTGGCTGATCGGCACGCCGACCTTGCCCACCTCGCCGCGGGCGAGCGCGTGGTCGGGGTCGTAGCCGGTCTGGGTCGGCAGGTCGAACGCGACCGAGAGCCCGGTCTGCCCCTTGGAGAGGTTGCGACGGTAGAGGGCGTTGCTCGCGGCGGCACTCGAGTGGCCGGCATACGTGCGCATGACCCACGGGCGGTCGGGCGTCACCCGAGGGGTGGGGGGCGGCGTGCTCTCCGTCGAAGACATGGCTCGACGGTAGCGGCGGCCTCGCGCGGCGAGGAGTCGCTCAGGCGGTGAGAGGCGCCACAGTCGCCGACGGATGGCCGCCCACCGGGATGTGGCGAGGGGCGGCGAGGAGGCGGTCGAGGCGGCACCCACGCAGCAGACGGGTCGTGCGCTCGCTCGCGTCGACGAGCAGCAGCCGGCGCTCGGCACGCGTGGCCCGCCGGTGGAGGTGGACGATGACCCCGAGACCCGTCGCGTCGCCGATCTCGGCGTCCCGCACGTGCAGGCGCAGCTCGCCGGGCCCCTGCGAGATGACTGCATGGATCGCGTCGCGGATGTCGGGGACCGTGTGGACGTCGAGGCGTCCCTCGATGATGACGTCGTGGCCGTCAGGCGCCTCGACGACCCGGACCAGACCCCTGCGGTGGGTGTTCAGCGTCATGTGGACCCCTTCCAAACGCTGTGACGTCACTCATGATGACGTCTCGACCGACGGAAACGTTGCCCCTTGGAGTCAAGAACTGGTCAAGAAAATACGAGCATCGCGGGTCGGACCGAGCGGCGTTTCGCGGCCCTCCGGACGTTCGTGACCGATCACTCGAAAGGGAGCTCGTCGTCCGGCTCGCGGATGACGTCGGCGCCGAGCGCGCGCAGCGCCACTTCGAACCGTGGGTAGCCGCGGTCGATGTGGTGCACGCTGCTCACGAGCGTCTCGCCCTCGGCCACCAGACCGGCCAGCACGAGGGCGGCTCCGGAGCGGATGTCGCTGCTGACGACCGGTGCCCCGGAGAGGATCTCGACGCCGTGCGTCATCACGTGGTGCCCGTCGATCTGGGCGTCGGCCCCGAGGCGCGCGAGCTCCTGCACGGTGCGGAAGCGCGCCTCGAAGAGGTTCTCCGTCACCATGGCGGAGCCATCGGCGACGGCGTTGTAGGTCAGCGCGAAGGGCTGCAGGTCGGTCGGGAAACCCGGGTAGGGCAGCGTCGCGACGTCGAAGGCGCGGGGACGCCGCTCCCGGGCCGAGACCCGGAAGCCGGCGTCGGTCAACGCGACCTCGCAGCCCGCCTGCTCGAGAGCGCCGAGGGGCGCCCGCAGGTGCTCGGCCACGCCCCCGACCACCTCGATGTCGCCGCGGGTCGTGGCGGCCGCGAAGGCCCACGTGCCGGCCGCGATCCGGTCGGGGACCACGGCGTGGCGGGTGGGGGTCAGCCCCTCGACACCGTGGACCGTGATGCGGGACGTGCCGGCACCCTCGACACAGGCGCCCATCGAGATGAGCATCTCGGCGATGTCGACGATCTCCGGTTCCCGGGCGACGTTGTCGATGGTCGTCGTGCCGCGCGCCAGCGCCGCTGCCGTGAGGATGTTCTCCGTCGCGCCGACGCTCGGGAAGTCGAGCCGGATGTCGGCCCCCTGCAACCCGTTGGGAGCGGTTGCCACGAGATATCCGTGCGTCACGTGCACCTCGGCACCGAGGGCCTCCAGTCCTGCGGCGTGCAGGTCCAGGCCGCGCGAGCCGATGGCGTCACCGCCGGGCACCGCGACGTCGGCCTCCCCGACCCGCGCCACGAGCGGCCCGAGCACCGAGATGGAGGCGCGCAGGGCGCGGACGAGCTCGTAGTCGGCGCGGTGACCGATGCGCTCGGGCACGTCCAGCACCACGACGCCGGCAGCGGCGTCGTAGTCCACGTCCACACCGAGGCGGCGGAGCAGCTCCGCCATGATCGTGACGTCGGCGATGGCCGGGACGTTGGTCAGCGTCGTGCGGCCGACGGCCAGCAGGGCCACGGCCATGAGCTTCAGGGCGCTGTTCTTGGCTCCGACGACGCTCACCCGGCCGACGAGGTGCGCGCCGCCCACGACGCGGAATCGCTCTCTCACCCGAGAACCCTAGCGGGCCTCATCGGGGCGCCGGCCGGACCTCGGTGACCACGACCGAGGTCCGGGGGCGGGACCTCGGGGTGAGAGAGTGGGCCCCATGGTCAACCTGACGCGGATCTACACGCGAACCGGCGACGACGGCACGACGAGCCTCGGCGACTTCTCGAGGGTCAGCAAGAACGACGCCCGGCTGCATGCGTACGCCGACTCCAACGAGGCCAACGCCGCCATCGGTATCGCCGTCGCGTGCGGGGAGCTCCGGGACGAGGTCGTCGCGACCCTGCGCCGCGTGCAGAACGAGCTCTTCGACGTCGGTGCGGACCTCTCGACGCCGCTGCGCGAGACCTACGACTACCCACCCCTGCGCGTCGAGCAGCCCTGGGTCGACGACCTCGAGAAGGACTGCGACCACTACCTGGAGCAGGTGGAGAAGCTGCGGTCGTTCATCCTGCCCGGCGGCACGGCCGGCTCCGCCTACCTGCACCTGGCGACGACCATCGTCCGCCGCGCCGAGCGGTCGGCCTGGGCGGCGATCGACCAGCACGGCACCGCGCCCGCGGCCACCGGGTCCGAACCGAAGGGGGTCCGCGGCGTCGGCGGCGTCAACGTGCTGACTGCGAAGTACCTCAACCGGCTCTCGGACCTGCTCTTCATCCTCGCGCGCGTCGCCAACAAGCCGATCGGCGGGGACGTGCTGTGGCAGCCCGGTGGCGGCCGCGTCGAGAAGCCGGAGCGCGCCGAGAAGCCGGAGCGCGCCGAGAAGCACTGAGCCGGCCACCCGGCACACCGGCGGTGATGCGGGGGCGGGGGCAGCTCGATGCCGCGCCTCGTGAGGCGTCAGGGGTAAGGCGTCAGGCGACGTTGACGTTGTAACCGGGAGGCGAGGCCTCCTGCCAGGACCGCAGCGCTGTGTAGGCAGGCGCCTGCAGGGCCAGGTCGAAACGGTCGTCGCCGTCGCTGCACGGCACCCGGCTCGCACCCGGCAGCAGCGGGATCGACTCGGCGCCCTGCAGCGGCACCGGCGCATCGAGGAGCAGGCGCTGGCGCAGCCAGCGCCGCTTGGGACGCAGGGAGACGCCCCCGAGGGTGTACCACTCGAGGGCGTTGTCACCGAACCGGATGAGGCCCAGGCGCCAGCGGTCGGTGCCGGGCCGGCGCAGGCCGCAGAGCGTCAGCGGCAGGCCCTTGGCGATGTAGCGGCGGCGCAGGTAGGTCGTCGCGAGGACGACCACGGCGGCCATCAGCAGCGTGCCGATCAGGACCTCGGTGGAGATCAGAGCGGACGGCACGCAGCGGCCTCAGTTCGCCGGGAGTGACGACGCGTCGACGTGCTCGGCGACGATCGTCACGACGTCGGAGTCGACGGAGAGGAAGCCGCCGTCGACCGTCACCGTGCGACGCTCGCCCTCGAGCGACTCGATGGCGACCTCGCCCTCGACGAGCACTCCGAGCAGCGGGGCGTGGCCGGGCAGGATGCCGAGCTCACCGGAGATGGACCGGGCGCGTACGAACTTGGCCTCGCCCTCCCAGACCTTCCGGTCGGCGGCAACCATCTCAACCTTGAGCGAACTCACGTTTCCTCCGGATCGTGGGGGTGTGCCCCTGAGTTTAGTGCCTCTGGCAGGATGCTCCGAACGCGCGGGGTCGAGCCTGGCCCACCCCGCTTCCCGACCCTCCACAAGGAGTCCCGACCATGAGCACCACCGTCTCCGACGCCCTCCTCGAACCGTCGCGCCGGCCCGTCGCCGTCACGGCCCTCACCGACGTCGTCGACGCGGAGGTGGCCGAGAAGTCAGGGATCGGTGGCGTCGCCGTCAAGGCGGGCTACGCCACGGTCAAGAAGCTCGGCGGCGGCTTCGTGCAGCGCGCCACCGACCGTCTGCTCCCGCAGTTCGCCACGGCCCTCGACCCCTTCTGGGCCACGAAGGGCGACCGCCCCTTCGGTGACCACCTGGCCGCGCAGCCCGAGGCGGTGGCCGACGCCCTGCTCGCCGTGACGGACGCCAGGGCGGCGAGCACGTCGCACGCCTCCGCGGCCAAGGTCTACGGCTCCCTGCGGGGCAAGGCCAAGGAGCATGTCGTCGCCGCTCTCCCCCGCCTCGGCTCGGCCGTGGAGCGCCTCGTGCGCTGACGGCCCCGAGCAGGTATGCCGCGGGGCCGGGTCGCGCGACCCGGCCCCGCTCCACACGTGGCTCTGCACAGGTGGCTCTGCACACGTGGGTGGCCGCCCGAGGTGGCTCAGTCCCCGCGGGGGTGCTCCGCGGGGACCTGGTTGGCACCGGCCGACGCCTGTGCCGCCGGGGTAGGGACGCCCTGCGCACGAGCGGCGACGTGGGCGTGGGGCCCGGGGCCGGCGTCCAGCAGGTCTGTCTCCTCGTGAGGGCGGTCCTGTGCCAGGCGTGGCAGCGCCGGGCCGAACTCGTCGCCGAGGTCGGCGATGGCCTGCCGGGCGAACACCTGCTGCTCGGTCACCACACGCTCGGACCGCCCCCGACCGATGAAGGTCACCACCCAGTGCAGCAGCGTGGTGATGCGGTGCTTGAAGCCGATGATGTAGACGAGGTGCACCGCGAGCCACAGCAGCCAGGCGAAGAAGCCGCTGAACTGTGCCTTGCCGACCGACGCCACGGCGGAGAACCGCGAGATCGTGGCCATGGAGCCCTTGTCGAAGTACTCGAACGGGCCCTTCGGCTCGCGGCCGTCGAGGCGCCGCATGATCTGCTCGGCGGCATAGCGGCCGCCCTGGATCGCGACCTGCGCCACCCCTGGAAGCTCGCGCAGCGACATCATGTCGCCGACCACGAACACCTCCGGGTGGCCCGGGAGGGTCAGGTCGTCCTGGACCGCGATGCGGCCGGCGCGGTCGAGCTGGGCGCCCGTCTGGTCGGCCAGCTGGCGCCCGAGCGGCGAGGCGCTGACCCCGGCCGCCCAGACCTTGCACACCGACTCGATGCGCTCACGTCGGCCGTCCTCGAGCTCGACCTCGATGCCGGTGGAGTCGACGTCGACGACCTTGGCACCGAGGCGCACCTCGACGCCCATGTCCGTGAGGCGCTTGACTGCCCGCTCCCCCAGCTTCTCGCCGAACGAGCTGAGCACTGCGGGAGCCGCGTCGAGGAGGATGACCCGCGCCTTGGTGGGGTCGATCCGCCGGAAGTCGCCCCGCAGCGTGCGCTTCGCGAGCTCCGAGATCTGCCCCGCCATCTCGACCCCCGTGGGTCCGGCCCCCACGACGACGAACGTCATGAGGCGGTCTCGCTCGGCCTGCGTCGAGGCCAGCTCGGCCAGCTCGAACGAGCCGAAGATGCGGCCGCGGAGCTCGAGGGCGTCGTCGATCGACTTCATGCCGGGGGCGTGCCGCGCGAACTCGTCGTTGCCGAACCAGGACTGGCCGGCCCCGGCGGCCACGATGAGCGAGTCGTACGGCGTGACCGTCTCGCGCCCCACGGCCGTGTGCGTCACCGTCCTCGCGTCCAGGTCGATGTCGGTCACCTGTCCGAGAAGGACCGTGGCGTTGCGCTGGGAGCGCAGCACCTCGCGCGTCGAGGGCGCGATCTCGCCCTCGGACAGGATGCCGGTGGCGACCTGGTAGAGCAGCGGCTGGAAGAGGTGGTGGGAGGTCCGCGCGATCAGGGTGATGTCGACGTCGGCGCCCTTGAGCTTCTGCGTGCTGAACAACCCGCCGAAACCCGATCCGATCACCACGACCCGGTGGCGTGGGGCCTGTTGGGTGGACGTGCTCACGATTCTCCTTGGGCTGGTGTGGAGGTGCTGGTCCCGTCGGCGCTGACGTCGTTCGTCTGTGCCAACACTGGGAGGCGTACCCGCATGCCCGCCGGTGACGCGAGAAACCGGACATGACGAGGCGGGGAGGCGCCCCTGAAGGGCACCTCCCCGCCTCGGGTGTGTCGAACCGCTCGAGTCAGAGGTTCTTCTGGATCTCCGCCCACTGGCGCTCGACGTCGTCGAGGCCACCGCACATGAAGAACGCCTGCTCGGCGACGTGGTCGTACTCGCCGTCGGCGATCTTCGTGAACGCCTCGATGGTGTCCTTGAGCGGCACCGTCGAACCCTCGATGCCGGTGAACTGCTTGGCGACGTAGGTGTTCTGCGACAGGAAGCGCTGGATGCGACGAGCGCGGTTGACGAGGATCTTGTCCTCTTCGGAGAGCTCGTCGATACCGAGGATCGCGATGATGTCCTGCAGCTCCTTGTTGCGCTGGAGGATCGACCGGATCCGCACCGCGGTGCTGTAGTGGTCCTGCGTGACGTAGCGCGGGTCGAGGATTCGCGAGGTCGAGGACAGCGGGTCGACGGCGGGGTAGATGCCCATCGACGCGATGTCACGGGAGAGCTCGGTCGTCGCGTCGAGGTGCGCGAACGTCGTGGCCGGAGCCGGGTCGGTGTAGTCGTCGGCCGGCACGTAGATCGCCTGCATCGAGGTGATCGAGTGACCGCGGGTCGAGGTGATGCGCTCCTGGAGGGTGCCCATCTCGTCGGCCAGGGTGGGCTGGTAACCCACGGCGGACGGCATACGGCCGAGGAGGGTGGAGACCTCCGAGCCGGCCTGCGTGAAGCGGAAGATGTTGTCGATGAACAGGAGCACGTCCTGCTTCTGGACATCGCGGAAGTACTCCGCCATCGTCAGCGCCGACAGGGCGACACGAAGACGCGTGCCCGGCGGCTCGTCCATCTGGCCGAACACGAGGGCGGTCTGTCCGAGGACGCCCGCCTCCTCCATCTCGACCATGAGGTCGTTGCCCTCACGGGTGCGCTCGCCGACACCGGCGAACACCGACACACCACCGTGGTCACGGGCGACACGGGCGATCATCTCCTGGATGAGCACCGTCTTGCCCACACCGGCACCACCGAAGAGGCCGATCTTGCCACCCTGGACGTAGGGGGTCATGAGGTCGATGACCTTGATGCCCGTCTCGAACATCGTCGTCTTGGACTCGAGCTGGTCGAAGGCCGGGGCCTTGCGGTGGATGCCCCAGCGCTCCTTGACCTCGAGCCGCTCACCCTCGGCGAGGTTCATGCACTCGCCGGTCGTGTTGAACACGTGGCCGAGGGTCACGTCACCCACGGGGACGGTGATCGGGCCGCCGGTGTCCTGCACGGCCGCGCCGCGGACGAGGCCGTCGGTCGGCTGGAGCGAGATCGCGCGGACCATGTTGTCGCCGATGTGCTGGGCGACCTCGAGGTTGAGGTGCTTGGTCTCACCCGTGAGGGTCACCTCGGTCGTGAGCAGGTTGTACTGCTCCGGCATCGCGTCCGAGGGGAACTCGACGTCGACGACGGGGCCGATGATCCGGGAGATGCGGCCGACGCCGCCCGCGGCCTCGGCAGCCACCGCGTTGTCACTGACGGTTGCAGTCATGGTTGTTGACTTCCTTACCTTCTGGGCGGGTTACTTCGTGGCGTCGGCGAGGGCGTTGGCGCCGCCCACGATTTCGCTGATCTCTTGGGTGATGCCGGCCTGGCGCGCCTGGTTGGCGAGGCGCTCGTACTTCTTGATGAGCTCCGTCGCGTTGTCGGTGGCCGACTTCATGGCGCGCTGGCGGGCGGCCAGCTCGGAGGCCGCCGAGCTGAGCAGGGCGGTGTAGATCCGGTTGCGGACGTACTTCGGGAGCAGCAGGTCGAGGACCTCGGCGGCGCTCGGCTCGAAGGAGTACTCGGGCGGGATCTGCCCCTCCTCGTAGTGCCGCACGCTGAGGTCGATGGACTCGTCCTCGGCCGCCTCGTCGGCCCCGACGACCTCGAGAGGCAGCAGGCGCAGCACGTGCGGCTCCTGGCGGACCATGGAACGGAACCGGGTGAAGACGACGTGGATCTCGTCGTGGCCGCCCTCGGCGGTGTCCTTGAGGAAGTCCGCGGTGATCCGGTCGGCGATCTCCTTGGCGTTCTCGAACGTCGGGGCGTCGGAGAAGCCCGTCCACTCGGCTGCGTAGGAGCGCTTGCGGAACTTGTAGTAGCTCACTGCCTTGCGGCCGACGAGGTAGGGCACGACCTCCTTGCCCTCGGCCGTCAGGCGCGAGATGAGACCCGCGCTCTCCTTGATCGCGGCGACGGAGTAGGCACCGGCAAGTCCGCGGTCCGCCGTGATGATGACGACGCCGGCCCGCGTGGCGGTCTCCTTCGCCGTCGTCAACGGGTGGTCCTCGTTCGTGTTGGTCGCCACCGCGGACACGGCGCGGGTCAGCGCGGTCGTGTACGGCATCGCCTCGGTGGCCCGCTGCCGGGCCTTGACGACGCGGGCGGCGGCGATCAGCTCCATCGCGTTGGTGATCTTCTTGATGGAGTTGACGGACTTGATGCGCTGGCGGTAGATCCGCATCTGCGCTCCCATGTGCTCCGCCTCTCTTGATGTCGTAAGTCTGCGTTCGTGGGGTGGATCGGGTCTACCCCGATGCCGTATGCGTTGGGCTGCCCCGGAGCGCCCGCTCAGCCGAGCGGGCGCCCCGGGGACGCGGGGCCGTGCAGCCCCGCCCGGTTACTTCTGCTTGACGATCTGCGCCTGCGTGATCTGGTCGTCGGCGATCTCGTCGAACTCCTCGTTGCCAGGCTCGAGACCGTCCCGGCCGGTGCCGCGGAAGGTGAACTTCACCTCGTCCACCACCTTGGCCAGGGCCGCCTCGGTGTCCTCGTCGAGCTTGAGGGTCTCGCGGATCGTCTGGAGGATCTTGCCCTCGCGGCGCAGCGTCTCGAGCAGCTCCTGCTCGAAGTTGCGCACGTCCTCGACGGCGATGTCGTCGAGCCGGCCGGTGGTGCCGGTCCAGATCGAGACGACCTGCTCCTCGACGGGGTACGGCGAGCTCTGCGGCTGCTTGAGCAGCTCGACGAGGCGCGCACCACGGGCCAGCTGGGCTCGCGAGGCCGGGTCGAGGTCGGAGGCGAACATCGCGAACGCCTCCATGGCGCGGAACTGGGCGAGGTCGAGCTTGAGGCGGCCGGCGACCGACTTCATCGCCTTGATCTGCGCGGCACCACCGACGCGCGAGACCGAGACACCCACGTCGATGGCCGGACGCACGTTGGCGTTGAAGAGGTCGGCCTGCAGGTAGATCTGGCCGTCGGTGATCGAGATGACGTTGGTCGGGATGTACGCCGAGACGTCACCCGCCTTCGTCTCGATGATCGGCAGACCCGTCATGGAGCCGTGGCCCAGGTCGTCGGACAGCTTCGCGCAGCGCTCGAGCAGGCGCGAGTGCAGGTAGAAGACGTCGCCCGGGTAGGCCTCGCGGCCCGGCGGACGGCGCAGCAGCAGCGACACGGCGCGGTAGGCCTCGGCCTGCTTGCTCAGGTCGTCGAAGACGATGAGGACGTGCTTGCCCTGGTACATCCAGTGCTGGCCGATGGCCGAACCGGTGTACGGGGCGAGGTACTTGAAGCCGGCCGAGTCGGACGCGGGGGCCGCGACGATCGTGGTGTACTCGAGCGCGCCGGCCTCCTCGAGGGTGCCGCGGACCGACGCGATGGTCGAGCCCTTCTGACCGATGGCGACGTAGATGCAGCGGACCTGGGCCTCGGGGTCGCCGGAATCCCAGTTGCGCTTCTGGTTGATGATCGTGTCGATCGCGACCGTGGTCTTGCCGGTCTGCCGGTCGCCGATGATCAGCTGGCGCTGGCCGCGGCCGATCGGGGTCATGGCGTCGATCGACTTGATCCCGGTCTGGAGCGGCTCGTGCACCGACTTGCGCTGGACGACCGTTGGCGCCTGCAGCTCGAGCGCACGGCGCTCGTTGCTCTGGATCTCGCCGAGACCGTCGATCGGGTTGCCGAGCGGGTCCACGACGCGGCCCAGGAAGGCGTCGCCCACCGGGACCGAGAGGACCTCGCCCGTGCGCTTGACGGTCTGGCCCTCCTCGATGCCCGCGAAGTCACCGAGGACGACGACGCCGATCTCGTGGACGTCGAGGTTGAGCGCGAGGCCCAGCGTGCCGTCCTCGAACTGCAGCAGCTCGTTGGTCATGGCCGAGGGCAGACCCTCGACGTGAGCGATGCCGTCACCGGCGTCGGTGACGCGGCCGACCTCTTCGCGGGAGGCCGCGCCGGGCTCGTAGGACTGGACGAACGACTCCAGTGCCTGCCGGATCTCCTCCGGACGGATCGAAAGCTCCGTCATGTCAGATCTTCTCCTCGATTTCGACCCGCAGGACGGGCCGGTGGTTGTTCACAGCTGGTGGTGGACGCCTCAGGCGCCCAGGGCCCGGCGGGCCGCGTCGAGCTTGCGGATGACGGTCCCGTCGATGACCTCGTCACCGATCTCGACCTTGACCCCGCCCAGGACCCGAGGGTCGACGACGGTGTTGACGTGGACCGTGCCGCCGTAGAGGGCGGCGAGCCCTGCAGCGAGGCGGGTGCGGTCGTCGTCGGTGAGCGGAACGGCCGAGGTGACGATGGCCGTCTGCTGCTCGCGGCGGCTCGTGGCCGTCTCGAGGTAGAGCTCCATGACCCGGTCGAAGCGGCGGCCACGCGGGCCGACCACCGCATGCCTGACGAGCACGAGCGTCTCGGGCGTCACCTTGTCGCGCAGCAGCGAGGACACCAGGTCGGCGCGCTTGTCGGCCGGGGCCTGCGAGTCGGACAGCGCCGCGCGCAGGGCGGGGTCGGCGGCCACGATGCGCTCGAACCGGAACAGCTCGTCCTCGAGGCGGTCGGCGCGCCCGGCGATCTCAGCCTCCGCGATGACCGACTCGACGGCAAACCGCTCGAGGGTGTCGGTGAGGTCGCGCTCGGAGCTCCACCGCTGGGCGAAGACGCTCTTGAGGACGGCCAGCGCCTCGGCGCTGACCTTGCCCCCGAAGAGCCGCTCAGCGAGTTGGGCCTTGTCCGCCCCCTCGCGCGAGGGGTCGGCGACCGCGCGACGCAGGGTCGCGCTGCCGTCGATCACGGCGACGACCGCGAAGAGCTCCTCGGCCAACCGCATGCGGCCCACACCGGCCGCGAGCACGCCGGTGAACGCCTCGCGACTCGCCGCCGCTGCTGCGCGTGAGGGTCCCTGCATCAGCGGTCCCCGACCTTCTCACGGACGACGTCGCCCGACTCGAGCTCGGCGAGGAAGCGCTCCACGGTGCCCTTCTGACGGGTCTCCTCCTGGAGGGACTCGCCGACGATGCGGCTGGCCAGGTCGATCGAGATGCGGCCGAGGTCGCGGCGGAGCGCGACGATCGCCTGCTGGCGCTCGGCCTCGATCTGCTTGTGAGCCGTCTCGGTGATCCGGGCCGCCTCGGCCGCCGCGTGCTCGCGCATCTCGGCGAGGATCTGCGCGCCCTGGGCCTTCGCCTCCTCACGGATGCGGGCGGCCTCAGCCCGAGCCTCGACCAACTGGGCCTGGTACTGCTCGAGCGCGGCCTGGGCCTGGGCCTGGGCCTCCTCCGCCTTGTGCATCCCGCCCTCGATGGCAGCCGTGCGCTCGGCGTAGATCTGCTCGAGGCGCGGCATGACCTTGCTCTTCACGATGAGGTAGATGATCGCGAAGACCACGAGGCCGAAGATGAACTCCAGCGGGTGCGGGATGATCGGTGCCGCGGTGGCCCAGAAGCCGCCCTCGCCGCCACTGGCGGTCACGGTCACTGCTTGCATGAGGGTCTCCTAGAGAGAAACGAACGGTACGACGGAGGGGCCCGGTGGGCTGTCAGCCAGCCTTGAAGACGAACGCGAGCGCGATACCGAAGATGGCGAGCGCCTCGGTGATGGCCATGCCGAGGAAGGCGATCGGCTGAAGCATGCCGCGGGCCTCGGGCTGACGAGCGACGCCGTTGATGTAGGCGGCGAAGATCAGGCCGACACCGATACCGGGGCCGATGGCGGAGAGGCCGTAACCGAGGATGGCGATGTTGCCGGTCATGTTGATTCCATTTCCTTCTGGTCGGTCCCGTTGGCGGTTACCAGCGGGGCTGGGTCAAGCGTGGGTGGAACAGGTGGTGCAGCTGGGGGGCGGCCGTCAGTGCTCGTCGGCCAGGGCGCCGCCGATGTAGAGCGCGGCGAGGAGGGTGAAGACGTAGGCCTGTAGGAACTCGACCAGCAGCTCGAAGAGCGTCATCACGAAGGCGAAGATCCACGTGACACCGCCGGCGACGACGAGGATGCCGCCGTTGGTCAGCATGTACCAGCCGCCGGTGATGAACAGGACGATGAGGATGTGGCCGGCGAACATGTTGCCGAAGAGTCGCAGGGCGAGCGTGACCGGCCGCGTGAACAGGTCGGTGATCAGCTCGAGGATGAAGATCGGCAGGATCATCGCCTTGGGCAGACCCGCGGGGACGAGGGACTTCCAGTAGCCGAGGAAGCCGTGCTTGCGCATGCCCACCACGTGGAAGACGACCCAGACGATCAGCGACAGCGCGATCGGGAAGCCGATGCGGCTCATCGTCGGGTAGCTGAACGGCGGCAGGACGCCGAAGATGTTGTTCACGAGGATGACCATGAACAGCGAGAACAGCAGCGGGACGAACTTGAGGAACTCCTTGGACCCGATGAGGTCCTTGGCGATGCCGTTGCGCACCAGCCCGTAGACCGCCTCGGTCGCCATCTGGCCACGGCTCGGGACGATCGCCTTCTTGCGCGTCGTCGCCAGGAGGTACCAGGCGAGCAGGATGGCCGACGCGACCATCAGCAGGCTCGGACGGGTGATGGCCCAGGGACCGCTGGTGCCGAACAGCGGCTGCCAGAACTCGCTGACTCCAGGGGCCTCGAAGTCCGTCGGTGCGGCGGCAACGATGCTCACGGATTACTCCTTCGTACGTTCTGGGCGCTTGGGCCGACCAGCGGCATCAGCAGTTCAGGGGCAGTGCAGGGGGCGTGGTCGAGGGCTGGACCCCGGTTCGGCAGCTCGGCGGCCGAGGCGCTGGTCGGCGGCACGGTGCTCGGCCGCACGCGCGAGGTCAGGATCGGCAGTCTGCTCAATGGGTACCGTATCGGAACCAGATGAGGTATAGCGACAAGGCCATCCCGCCCACGATGCCGGCGCCGACCAGCCAGGACGTGCCCAGCCAGTGGTCGGCGAGGGCGCCGAGCCCGCCGTAGATCAGCGGCCCGGTCAGCATGTAGGCGACAGCCCGCCAGGCGGAGTCCGCCTCGCGCCGGTTGAACGCCTGGAGCTGCTCCTGGCGCTCCTCCTCGGTGGGCTCGCTGGACTGCTCCCGGTCGGGACCCACGTCGTCCGGCTCGCCAGGCGTCGGTGTGCTCATGTCGGTCTCCGCTCTCACGGCTCATCACGCGGCTCCGGCCTCGGCGGGCGGTCGAGGGAGGCCTCACCGTCGGGGTCGTACGCGAAGATCCGCAGGCGCTTGTAGGCGCGCATCTCGAAGAACAGCCACACCACGGCGCACACCGTGATGGACAGCCCGATGGCGTAGCCGGAGGCCCACGCGACGTCGCGCAGCGCGAACATCACGACGCCGAGCACGAGCACCTTGAGGGTGTAGGTGGCCATCACCACCATCATCGTCGTGGTCGGGGCCAGGTCGGCCGTGCGCTTCATGACGAGAAGCGTCAGGCTGAAGAAGAAGATGACGAGCGCGGCGCCGAGCGCTGCCGACCAGGCGGCCTTCGGGCTCGAGAAGAGGCCGACGACGACGCAGACGAGGCCGGTGACCGCCGTCGGGAGCAGGGAGCCCCGGAGGAGCTGCGCGAACGCATCGGACTGTGACGCGTTGCCGGCCGGTGTGGCGCTCAAGGAGGACCTGCCTGGGGGGGTCGGGAGGCGTGGTGCGCTGGCTCTCCCAGGCCGCGGCTGACTCGTCGAGACGCGGGGCCTGGGGTGTGCAAGGGGATGTGCGAGGGGGGTTTTGCAGCACCTCCGGACGCCTTCTCAGACTGCCCTCAGGTGCTTGTGAATGCTATCACAAGCGCTCGGAGGGCCTCCACCGCGGGAGCCAGACCGTGAGCACCACTCCCATGGCCGCTGCCGCGCCCACGACGGCCAGCGGGCGCAGCCCGTCCCAGATGACGAAGGACACCGAGCCGAGCGCGACGATGGCGGCCCAGAGGTAGAGGATGAGCACGGCCCGGCGGTGGCCGTGGCCGATCCGCAGCATCCGGTGGTGCAGGTGCATGGCGTCCGGGTGCCAGGGTCGCTGGCCGGCGCGGGTGCGGCGCACGACGGCGAGCAGCATGTCGAGCAAGGGCAGCAGCAGCACGGCGAGCGGGACGAGGATCGGGAGGAAGGCCGCCGACACCTCGTTGGCGCTCACCTCGGCCGGGTCGACGTTGCCCGTCAGGGTGATCGTCGCGGCCGAGAGCAGCAGGCCCAGGGTCAGTGCTCCCGAGTCGCCCATGAAGAGGCGGGCGGGGTGGAAGTTGTGCGGCAGGAAGCCGGCGCAGCAGCCGACCAGGGCGGCGCAGATGAACGTCGCCGTGGAGAAGACGTTGGCCGGCACGAAGGAGCGGGACACCAGGTAGCTGTAGATGAAGAACGCGAACGCAGCGATCCCCACGACGCCGGCCGCGAGCCCGTCGAGGCCGTCGATGAAGTTCACCGCGTTGGTCGAGGCGATGACGACGAGCACCGTGAACAGCACGAGCACCGGAGTCGGCAGGATCGTCGTGCCGAAGATGGGCAGCGACAGCAGCTGCACCCCGCTGTACGCCATCAGGCCGGCTGCCAGCATCTGGCCTGCCAGCTTGGTCAGCCAGTCCAGCTCCCGGATGTCGTCGAAGGCGCCGAGCAGGCAGACGATGCCTCCTGCCGCGACCACGCCGAGGATCTGCTTGGTGGAGAACAGCGTGCCGAGGTAGGGCAGCGCCCTCGCCACGAGCGCGGCGGCCACGAAGCCGATGTAGATCCCCACTCCCCCGAGTCGCGGGATCGGCGTCTTGTGGACGTCGCGCTCACGGACCGCCGTGAACGCGCCCGTCGCCACGGCGAGGCTGCGCACGAAGGGTGTGGCGAGGTACGTGACCGCCGCGGCCACGATGAGGACGAGGACGTACTCGTGCACCTACCGACCTTCGCTCGGGAGCCGACGCTGGGACGCGCGCGCTGTTCAGCGAGGGTATGCCGGGAAGCGCGTCACGAGGTCGGTGACCTCCGCGCGCACCTGCCTGCTCACCGCGTGCTCGGGGTCGGCGTCGCCCTTGGTGACGGCCTGGTGGATGAGCGAGGCGATCTGCTTCATCTCCTCCAGGCCCATCCCCTGGGTCGTCACCGACGGCGTGCCCACCCGAATGCCGGAGGCGATGTTGGGCTTCTGCGGGTCGAACGGGATGGCGTTCTTGTTGAGGACGATGCCGGCGGCATCGGCCCGCTCCTCGGCCTCCTTGCCGGTGACGCCGACACCCTGCAGGTCGAGCAGCGAGAGGTGGGTGTCGGTGCCGCCCGTGGTCGGACGGATGCCGAGCTCGAGCAGGCTCGCCGCGAGCTGCTGGCTGTTGGCGATGACGTCCTTGGCGTACTGGGCGTACTCGGGGGTGGCGGCCTCCTTGAAGTTGACCGCCTTGGCCGCGATGGTGTGCATCTGCGGACCGCCCTGCATCATCGGGAAGATCGCCTTGTCCATGGCGGCGGCGTGCTCGGCCTTGCACACGAGCGCGCCGGAGCGCGGGCCACGCAGCACCTTGTGCGTCGTGAAGGTCACGACGTCGGCATGCGGCACCGGGGAGGGGATCGCCTTGCCGGCGACGAGCCCGATGAAGTGCGCAGCGTCGACCCAGAGGATGGCGCCGACCTCGTCGGCGATGGCACGGAAGCGCTCGAAGTCGATGAGACGCGGGATGGCGGAGCCGCCGGCGCAGATGACCTTGGGGCGGTGCTCCCTGGCGAGCGCCTCGACCTGGTCGTAGTCGATGTCCTCGGTCTGCTGGTCGACGCCGTAGTGCACGGCGTTGAACCACTTGCCGGAGAAGGAGACCTTCGTGCCGTGGGTCAGGTGGCCGCCCATGGGCAGCGCCATCGCCAGGATCGTGTCGCCGGGCGACATGAAGGCGCCGTAGACGGCCTGGTTGGCGCTGGCGCCGGAGTGGGCCTGCACGTTGGCGTGGTCGGCGCCGAAGAGGGCCTTGGCCCGCTCGATCGCGATCGTCTCGGCCTTGTCGACCTCCGAGCAGCCGCCGTAGTAGCGACGGCCCGGGTAGCCCTCGGCGTACTTGTTGGAGAGCGTCGAGCCCAGGGCCGTCAGCACGGCCGGCGAGCTGATGTTCTCGCTCGCGATGAGCTGCAGGCCGCCGCGGATGCGGTCCAGCTCGGAGAGGAGCACTCCCGCGATGTCCGGGTCGAAGGACTGCAGGGCGCCGAAGTCGGAACCGTAGAACGTGTCGTCAGCCATGAGGAGTCTCCGGGTGGGTCGGGAGTGGGGCGCGAGCGCGGGCCAACTCTATTGGTTCAGGCCGGGGTCGTCCGCCCGCCGCTCGCCGGCGGACGCGTCGACGTCGGTGTCGATGTGGGTCTTGGCGTGGGGGTCGGCCTGCACCGCGACCGGCTCGGCCGGCAGCTCTGCGTCAGGAGCCGGGGCCTCGAGCGGCGGCTCGGGCTCGAGGGCGGCGTCGATGTCGGCCTGCGAGAGGGCACCGAGGCGCAAGGTCACGGGTGTCTCCCCCGTGCAGTCGATGATGGTGGAGGGCAGCCCCTCCCCCGCCGTGCCCCCGTCGAGGTAGACGGCGACGGACTCGCCCAGCATCGCCCTCGCCTCGTCGGCCGTGCGCGCCGCAGGGTCGCCGGTCGTGTTGGCGCTCGTGACGGCCATCGGGCCGATGTCGCCGAGCAGCTCGAGCGTGATCTCGTGGTCGGGCACGCGAAGGGCCACGGTGCCGTTGGTCTCGCCGAGGTCCCAGTGCAGCGACGTCTGCGCCTTGAGCACGAGCGTCAGCGGTCCGGGCCAGAACCTCTCCATGAGCCGCTGGGCGTAGTCGGGCACCTGGGTCGCCAGGCCCTGCGCCGTGCGCGCGGTGGGGATCAGCACGGGCGGCGGCATGTCGCGGCCCCGGCCCTTGGCGGCCAGGACCGAGGCGACGGCGGTGGCGTCGAAGGCGTCGCACCCGATGCCGTAGACGGTGTCGGTCGGGAGGACCACGATCTCGCCCCGTCGGACGGCGGCGGCGGCAGCCGCGATACCTTCGGCTCGACCGGCTGGATCGGTGCAGTCGTAGCGCTCGCTCATCCGCCAGAGCCTACTTGGGTCGGCCGAGAGGCCGTTCGCGGCCCGTTTCAGCCGCACGGGCACGTACAGCGAGCTCACAGGGACAAGCGTTAGGAATCGGGCACGCGCCGCACTGTGAGGAGGAGGAACGTCGATGGGTCCCATCAAGTCGTTGTGGGCCAGTGTGCAGGGGGACCCCGTCTTCATGCGCAAGGTCAACGGCTGGCTCGCCATCTTCTGGATCGTCATGATCCCGGTGTCCATGGTCTTCGGCTGGCTCAACTCCGTGGTCTACGTCTCCGCGCTCTCGCTCTGGGCGCTCGTCTCCGGCCACTGGTCCGCGTGGCAGGCAGCCAGGGTCGAGGTCAAGCAGGAGGAGGAGACCCAGCAGGCGCGCGCCCAGGACGTGCCGGAGCAGGTCGTCGACCTGCTCATCCGCAAGACCGACGTCGGGCCGGACACCGCCGTCACGTCGTGACCTGGCCCGGGCTACCTGCGGGCCCGACGGGCCGCCGTCACGCGCGCCCGACCGGAGAGGTCGGCGTGGTCGACGACGTCGGACCAGTCCCCGCTCGCCACGAGCCGGCGCGGCAGGCTCTCGCCCTGCGAGTCCGCGTGCTCGACGAGGACCAGGCCGCCGGGGGCCAGCAGCCGGGCAGCCACTGCGGCGACGGCCAGCGGGATCGCCAGCCCGTCCTCGCTGCCGCCGTAGAGCGCGACCTCCGGGTCGTGGTCGCGCACCTCCGGATCCAGGGGCACGGCGCCGACCGGGATGTACGGCGGGTTGACGGTCACGACGTCCACCCGGCCGGTCCAGTCCTGGAAGCAGGGCCGCGTGGCGTCGCCCTGCACGAGGTCGACCTCGAGGCCGAGGCGGTCGCGGTTGGCGACGGCCCAGGCGTAGGCGTCGGGTGAGAGCTCGAGGCCGCGGACCTCGGCGGCCGGCCGCTCGCCCTTGACGGAGAGCGCGATCGCGCCGGATCCCGAGCACAGGTCGACGACCCGCACGCGGTCGCCGGGGCGTGCGGCCGCCACGCGGTCCACCTCGGCGAGTGCCAGGTCCACGAGTACCTCCGTCTCGGGGCGGGGGACGAAGACCCCCGGACCCACCGACAGGGTCAGCCGCCGGAAGTGGGCCCGCCCGGTGAGGTGCTGCAGCGGCACCCGGCTGGCGCGCTCGTCGACGAGGGCGGCATACGCGTCCGGGAGCGTGCGGCCGCCGAGCACCATGAGGCGGCGGACCTCGGAGGCGTCCACGCCGAGGACGTGGGCGGCGAGCTCGACGGCGTCGACGTCGGCCGAGGCCACACCTGCCTCGCGCAGCCGAGCGGCGGCGGCGCGCACCTCGTCGCGGAGGCCGGTCACGCGCTCGGTCATCCCCTCGACCCGTCGTCGGCGAGAGCCGCGAGCTTGGCCGCCTCGTCGGCATCGAGGGCCGACTGCACGACAGGGTCGAGGTCGCCGTCGAGCACGGCGTCGAGGTTGTAGGACTTGTAGCCGGTGCGGTGGTCGGAGATGCGGTTCTCCGGGAAGTTGTAGGTGCGGATGCGCTCGGAACGGTCGACGGTGCGCACCTGCGACCGGCGCGCGGCGCTCGCCTCGGCGTCGGCCTCGTCCTGGGCCTGTTGGTGCAGCCGGGCCCGGAGGACGCGCATCGCGGCCTCCTTGTTCTGCAGCTGCGACTTCTCGTTCTGGCACGAGACGACGAGACCGGTCGGCAGGTGGGTGATGCGCACGGCGGAGTCGGTCGTGTTGACGCTCTGTCCCCCGGGGCCGCTGCTCCGGTAGACGTCGATGCGAAGGTCGTTGGGGTCGATCTTCACCTCGACCTCCTCGGCCTCGGGCATCACGAGGACGCCCGCGGCCGAGGTGTGGATGCGGCCCTGGCTCTCCGTGACGGGCACGCGCTGCACGCGGTGCACACCGCCCTCGTACTTGAGCCGCGCCCACGGGCCCTCCCCCAGACCCGGGCTGCCCTTGGCGCGGACGGAGACGCGGACGTCCTTGTAGCCGCCGAGGTCGCTCTCGGTCGCGTCCTCGATGGCGGTGCGCCAGCCGCGCTGCTCGGCGTAGCGGAGGTACATCCGCAGCAGGTCGCCCGCGAAGAGGGCCGACTCGTCGCCGCCCTCGCCCGCCTTGACCTCGAGGATGACGTCGCGGTCGTCGTCCGGGTCGCGGGGCACGAGCATCCGGCGCAGGTGCTCCTCCGCCTCGGCGAGGCGAACCTCGAGGGAGGGCACCTCGGCAGCGAAGGACTCGTCGTCGGCCGCGAGCTCGCGGGCGGTGGTGAGGTCGTCACCGGCCGCCGTCCACTCCCGCGCGGCGGCGACGGTCGGCGCCAGGGCGGCATACCGCTTGTTCAGCGTGCGCACGAGGTCCTGGTCACCGTGGACGGCCGGGTCCGCGAGCTGCTGCTCGAGCTCGGCGTACTCGTCGAGGATCGACTGGACGGATTCGAGCACGGGAGGCCCTTCGGCTCAGGGACGTACGGGAGACGGACGGATACGACGAACGCCGGCCCCCGACGACCGAAGTCGCGGGAGCCGGCGTGCGGGAGACCTACTTGGCGGCCTTCTTGCCGTAACGGGCCTCGAACCGGGCGACGCGGCCACCGGTGTCGAGGATCTTCTGCTTGCCCGTGTAGAACGGGTGGCACTGCGAGCACACGTCGGCGGCGATCTTGCCGGACGTCTCGGTGCTGCGCGTGGTGAACGTGTTGCCACAGGTGCAGGTCACCGTGGTCCCGACGTACTGGGGGTGAAGGTCCTTCTTCAACGTTGTCTCCTTGAGGTGGTCGGCCGGGTCGGTGTCATGGCTGCTCGCGCTGGGGAGCCGCTCTCCCGTGAACCGGTCCGAAGGAAGAGTGTGCCAGAGAGGCGCACCTCCTCCCAAACGCACGGGGTGCGCCCGGCATTCCCCCGCATCGGCTCTCTCCGCGTGCAACGATCCGCCGAGGCAACGGTGTCCCTCCAGGGGACGACGGAGGAGAGCGCAGGACCGCCGGTCACGGGCGAGGACAGGGGGCGGGCCGTGCACAACAGGAGCCGTTGGGTCGTGGCCGCGGCCCTCGTCATGCTGCTCGTGGTCGCCGGCTGCACCCACAGCGCGTGCTCGTTCGACGCGTGTCCGGACGTGCCGCCCACCCGCGCGGGCCGCGTCTCCGGGATGGCGCCCTCGGGCGCGGTGCGGTGGAGCACGTCGATCGCCGACCTGGTCTCCCGCTCACCCACGGTGAGCAACGGCTACGTCGTCCTGGACGGATGCCACTCCACCCACCTCGTGCAGGTCGCGACCGGCGCCGTCACGACCCCGGACGACCTGGCCGGGGTGCTCGGGGTGGTCGCCGGACAGGTCGTGGGGTTCCCGAAGGACGGGCAGGACGACGCCATGCTCGTCGGCGAGCCCATCGCCGGAGGTTCCGGCGGATTCTCGTGGAGCGAGTCCCCCGACGACCGCGACGCGCGGGCCCGTTACCGCTCCTCTGCCGTGCTCACCACCACGTCGGTGCTCGGCGTGCTCGGCCGCACCCTCGCCGTCTGGACCCCCCGCGGCGGCCAGTGGGAGCGGACCGACGTGCAGCTGCCCGTCCGGTCGCAGGCCGGCGAGCGCCTCCTCGTCCTCTACGCCGACCACGTCGTCGTCCCGGGCGACGACGGTTCGGTGCTCGGCGTCGACCTCGCCGGCCGACGCGTCCTGTGGCGCACTCTCGCGCCACGGCTCGACGCCCCGACCTCCCAGCACGTCGAGCTCGACGGCTCGACCGTCTCGGTCGTCACCGGCTTCCACAGCACCGACGCGCCGGCGGTGACGGGTGGTGAGGGGATCGACTACGTCGGATGGCGCCTCGACGCCCGGACCGGGCGCCCGGTCGGGTCACCATCGGCCACCGTCCCCCAGCACCCCCGCGGCGATGAGATCCTCGCAACCGTGCGCGACCCGGCGTCGGGGTGGATCGTGACCCAGCGACTGGAGCACACACCGCGGGGCGGCTGCTTCTGACGCCGCGCGCGTCAGGCGTCGGCAAGCACCCCGACGGGGGCGCGTCGGGCGACCGGGAGGACAACCTGCATCGTGGTCCCCTCCCCCTCGACGGAGGCGATCACCAGCTCGCCGCCGTGCCCCTCGACGATGGCTCGCACGATGGCGAGACCGAGGCCCGTGCCGGGGATCGCGGCCGCCGTCGCGTTGCCGGCCCGGAAGAACCGCTCGGACAGGCGCGAGACGTCGACGGCGGGGATGCCGATACCGGTGTCGTGCACCGAGATGATCGTCGAGTCGCCCGACCGCTCCGCCGAAAGCACGACGCGCCCGCCCTCGGGCGTGAACTTCACGGCGTTGGAGCCCAGGTTGATCAGGGCGCGCTCGAGCTGGCCACGGTCCACCCGCACCAGGAGGTCGTCGGGCACGTCCGTGCAGACCAGGTCCACGCCGCTGTTGGCGGCGACCGGGCCCATGGTCTCGGTCACGGCGTGCAGCAGGTCGCACACGGCGACCTCCTCCGAGACCGCCTGCAGGCCGCTGATCTCGATCTTGTTGAGGACGAGGAGGTCCTCGATGAGGCCGCGCAGGCGGGTGGCGTTGCGGCCGATGATGTCGAGCGCGACGTGCTGGCCGTCGGTGACCTCGCCGAAGTCACCGTCGACGAGCAGCTCGAGGTAGCCGCTGATCGAGGTCAGCGGGGTGCGCAGCTCGTGGCTCACGGTGGCCATGAAGTCCGTCTTCTGCCGGTCCAGCTCGGTGAGCCGGCGCACCTGCTCGTCCTGCATCCGCGAGAGCCGCAGTGCCACGATGGCCTGCGCCGCGATGGCCGCGCACTGCAGCGCCGCCTGGATCTCGTGCCGGTGCCAGCGACGTGGGGCGCCGACCATCATCACCGACAGGATGCCGAGGCCACGACCACCGGTCCCCACCGGCAGCATGAGCAGCGAGCGGGTGCCGGTGGCGCGGTGGAAGGCGCGCACGCGCTCGTCGTCGTAGATGTCGCGGGCCAGCAGGTCGGGCATGTGGAAGAAGCCGACGTCGCGCCGCAGCTCGTCGTTGACGACGCCTACCTGCTGCGAGAGGGACCGCGGCAGCGGCGGGAGGTCGGGCAGGTCGACGGTGTGCCACTGGAGGCGGTCCTCGATCGTCTCGCCGTCGTCGGCCAGGGTGTAGAGCAGCACCCGGTCGGCCCCGAGACCCGCCCCGAGCCTGGTGGTGACCAGCCGCAGCGCCTCTGGGACGTCGCCGGCCGATCGCACGCCCCGGCCGACGTCGAGGACCAGCTCCTGCATCTCCAGCACCGCGGCCTGCTGGTCGACGAGGCGCGCGTTGGCCCTGGTCAGGTCGTTGAAGTCGCGGGCCAGCATCCGCACCTCGAGGGCGCCCTCCTCCTGGTTGGCCATGGCGATGACGTCCTCCTCGACCTGCAGGCGCACGACCTCGCGCAGCCGGGCCAGCGGCCGCCCGACAGCCCGGTGCATCCCGAAGCCGGCCGCGACCAGCACGAGCACCACGGCGATGTCGACGGCGACGATGACGCCCGAGGTCACGGCCGTGGCCTCCCGCGACTCGACCCGGGCGACGTCGCGCTGCGCCTGGATCGCCGAGCCGAGCGCCGAGTTCACCGTGCGGAAGGAGGCGTATGCGTTCGCCGCGTCCGCCCGGGCCGAACCTGCCGCGGGCCCGCCGGGAGACAGGCCCTGCAGCGATCGCCGTGCGGCCGCGAACCAGCCGTCCACCGTCGCACGCTGCTGCGCGACGAGCCCTCGGTAGCGGGCGCGGTCGCTGGAGGCGAGCTCGGGGCTGTCCACGCCCCGGTAAAGGGCATCGAGCTGCGCCTCGACGGACCGCTGCAGGGCCAGCGGGTCGGCATCTGGACGGGCACCCGCGGCTGCCTGGCTCCAGGCGGCCTCGGACCGGGTCATGTCGAGAAGGATCCCGCCGTTCGCCTCGCGAGCCGGGCCGAGCGCCAGCGTCAGGGCCCGCACGGCCGAGCCCTGGGCGTGGATCGTGGCGACCGACACGATCGCCGCGGCGGGGACGAGGACGAGGAGAATGCCGATGAGCAGGCGGATCTGGCTCCCGACCGAACGTCTCGACAGGGCCGGCAGCCCGGTCGTCATGCCGGGTCCTCGTCGAAGCCGGTGCGGGTCATGACGCCCCAGACGTGCCTCCGGCCCCGCAGGCTCGCCCACCAACCCTCCAGGCGCCACCACACGGTGGCCTGCCGGTAGCCGATGTTCTCGAACACCGACGCGGCGATCGTCTGCCAGATCGCCCGCCAGCGGTCGTGCTTGTGGAAGGCCCACTCATCGACCACCATCGCCAAGAGCGTGACGAGGACGGCATACCCGTAGGCGAGCACGAGGAAGAGGACGGCGAACGGCACGTTGACGACTCCGAGCAGCAGGGCGAGCGGGACGATCACGATGCCGAAGAGCTCCAGCAGCGGCGCGACGAGCTCGAAGAGCCAGTAGTAGGGCAGGGCCAGCCACCCGATGCGGCCGTACCTCGGGCGGAAGAGCATCGAACGGTAGGCCCAGAGCGTCTCCCACAGGCCCCGGTGCCAGCGGCGCCGCTGGTTGCGCAGCACCTTGACGGTGACCGGCACCTCCGTCCACGAGACAGGCTCGGGCACGAACTCGATGCGGTAGTCGCGCCCCTCGTCGCGCAGGCGCTTGTGGATGCGCATGACCAGCTCGAAGTCCTCGCCGATGGTCCCCGGCTCGAGGCCACCCACCTCGACGACGACATCGCGCCTGAAGAGGCCGAACGCGCCGCTGATGAGGATGAGGCCGCCGAGCCTGGACCACCCGGTGCGACCGAGGAGGAACGCCCGGAGGTACTCGACGAGCTGGATGCGTGGGAGCCAGGTCTGGGGCATGTCAACGCGCACGATGCGGCCGGAGACGACGCGGCTGCCGTTGACCGGGCGGATCGCGCCCCCGGTCGCCACCATCCGCGTCGGGTCGTCGGCGAAGGGACGCGTGACGTGTAGCAGCCCATCGGGCTCGAGGATGGAGTCGCCGTCGAGCATGGCAACGAGCGGCTCGTTCGCCGCATTCACACCGAGGTTGAGCGCCTCGGTCTTGCCCGAGTTCTCCTTGCGCACCACGAGCAGGCGCGTGCGGCCGTCGCGGGGCACGAAGACGCCGAGAACACGAGCCCGGACGGGGATCTCCTGCGGCAGCTCCCGGGGCAGCGGAACGAGGTCGAACGCCTCCTCGAGCCGCGCGAAGGTCTCGTCGGTGCTGCCGTCGTCGATGACGACCACCTCGTGCCTCGGATAGCGCAACGTCAGGAACGACTTGACCGCCGTGACGATGCCCGCTTCCTCGTTGTAGGCCGGCACGAGGAGGGAGACCCCGGGAGCCAGCCCCGCTCCCTGCCACGACAGCGCGGTGGCGCGCCGGCGGTCCTGGGCCCGGAACTCGAGGTAGGCGAGCACGACGAGGACCAGCAGCGAGGTGTTGATGAGGACGAAGTAGATGAGTATCGGCACGCTCGCGACGTCCATCACCCACACGACGCCCGCACGCAGCCCCGAGACGAAGCCTTCCCAGCTCATGCCGACGCCCTCTGCAGGCTCGCCACCAGGCGGGCGGAGCGGACGGCGGGCCCGTCCTCGTGGACAACGAGCGCTTCGCGGCCACGAGGGCCGAGGCCGAGCAAGGCGGTCGCCGCCAGCTCGGCCAGGCGGGGATCCGGGTCGACGAGCAGACCGGCCAGGGCGGGCACCGCCGCCGGGTCACCGAGCTCGCGCAGCGCGTTGGCGCACGCGCGGCGGAGGGAGAGCGGCTCGTCCTGCCCCGTGTGCCTGGCCAGCACCTTCACGTCCTCGGCGCGACCGAGGCGACCGATGGCCGCGGCGCAGGTCTCGCGAACCGTAACGTCGGTGTCGTGGTCGAGAAGGTGGCGCAGGTCCGGCAGCCCGCGGGTGAAGCTGCGCTCACCGCTGAGGTGTGCGGCCACCATCCGGGTGCGTGGGTGCTCGTCATGGAGTCCGCCCCGTAGCACCTCGGAGATGCCGACACCCATGGACTGCAGGGTTTCTGCTGCGGTCGCCGCCGGAAGCCCACGCTCCGGATGGCCGATCGCCGAGAGAACCGGGCCGGCAGCGGCGGCATCACCGATCAGGCCCAGGGCATAGGCCGCGCTGTTGCGCACCTCGACCGCTTCGTCGTCCAGGGCTCGCACGAGCAGGGGCACGGTGTCGCCAGCGCGAGCAAGGCCCAGCACCTGGGCTGCCCTGGCCCTTCGCACGGTCGAGCGGCTCGTCAGCTCCTTGGCCGCCGCCTGGACCGCGCCGTGCTTCTCCAGAACCCCCACGAGCTGCTCGGCGGGGACGCCGCGAATCTTGGTCAGCAGCCCGACGATGGTGCGGTCGAGCACCGTGCGAGACTCGCCCGTGGCCCGCCTCAGCGTGTGCACCGCCGTGCCGTCGTCGTCCTCGCCCGAGGCGACCGTGATGAGTGGCGGGCGCAGCGGTGACAGCAGCCTTTCGTCCCGGCGCTGGCGGCGGTGACGACGTGCGCGAACCGCGACGACGAGCAGGACGAGCAGGAGGCATGCGCCCAGAACCGCGACGGTCGCGCCGACGACCAGCGCTCCCCCGGTGACCACGACGGCCGGCCGCTCAGCGGGCCCGGGCAAGCATGCCGTTGACGCGATGCAGCAGCTCGCGAGGACTGAACGGCTTGATGACGTAGTCGTCGGCGCCGACGGCGAAGCCGGTGTCGACGTCGGAGTCGCGCGACTTCGCGCTGAGGAGGAGGACGGGCACCGACGCGTTGTCGCTCTCGCGGATCTTGCGGAGCACGTCGATGCCGGACAGCCCCGGCATCATCACGTCGAGCACGGCGAGCTGGGGCGGGTTGGCGACGAAGGCCTCCCACGCGCTGATGCCGTCGGGAACGGCCTCGACGGCATACCCGGCCTGGGTCAGCTTGAACTCGACGAGGTCGCGGATGTCGGCGTCGTCGTCGGCCACGAGGACACGGACGGGGCTGGCATCGGGGTCGCCGGCAGGCGCAGACATGGCACTCCATGGTGACGTTCGGGTATCGGACCTCATTTTAGGAACAAAACACCCGAATGGGCCACCGAACGCCGAAGGGGAGCAGTGTCGTGAGACACCACTCCCCTCCCGGCGCCGTTGGCGCGAGCGGTTCGTCAGGATGCGTCGTCGAGCTTCGACCCGCTCGTCTGCTGCACCTGCGTGAGGAACTCGTAGTTCGTCCGCGTCTTCTTGAGTCGGTCGATGAGCAGCTCGATGGCCTGCTGCGGGTCGAGTGCGGCGAGCACCCGGCGCAGCTTCCACATGATCTTCAGCTCCTCGCTGGCGAGGAGGATCTCCTCGCGGCGCGTGCCGGACGCGTTGATGTCGACCGCCGGGAAGATTCGCCGGTTGGCCAGCTCCCGGTTGAGGCGCAGCTCCATGTTGCCGGTGCCCTTGAACTCCTCGAAGATCACCTCGTCCATCTTCGAGCCGGTCTCGACGAGCGCCGTCGCGAGGATGGTCAGGGAGCCGCCGTTCTCGATGTTGCGCGCTGCCCCGAAGAACTTCTTCGGCGGGTAGAGCGCCGCGGAGTCGACACCACCCGAGAGGATGCGGCCGCTCGCCGGCGCGGCGAGGTTGTACGCACGCCCGAGCTTGGTGATGGAGTCCAGCAGCACGACGACGTCGTGGCCGAGCTCGACGAGACGCTTGGCCCGCTCGATGGCGAGCTCGGCGACCGTCGTGTGGTCCTCGGCAGGCCGGTCGAAGGTCGAGGAGATGACCTCGCCCTTGACGGCGCGCTGCATGTCGGTGACCTCCTCCGGACGCTCGTCGACCAGAACGACCATGAGGTGGCACTCGGGGTTGTTCGTGGTGATGGCGTTGGCGATCGTCTGCATGATCATCGTCTTGCCGGCCTTCGCCGGGGCGACGATGAGCCCGCGCTGGCCCTTGCCGATCGGAGCGATGAGGTCGATGATCCGCGTCGTGAGGATGTGCGGCTCGGTCTCGAGGCGCAGCCGCTGCTGCGGGTAGAGCGGCGTCAGCTTGCCGAACTCGACCCGCTTGGCGGCTTCCTCGGGCGACTGGCCGTTGACCGTGTCGAGCCGGACCAGCGCGTTGAACTTCTGGCGACCGACATTGCCCGACGGCTGCTCGCCCTCGCGCAGCGCCTTGACGGCACCGGTCACCGCGTCACCCTTGCGGAGCCCGTGCTTCTTGACCATGCCGAGCGGCACGTAGACGTCGCTCGAGCCGGGCAGGTAGCCGGAGGTGCGCACGAACGCATAGTTCTCCAGGACGTCGAGGATGCCGCCCACGGGCACGAGCACGTCGTCGTCGCCGACGTGCACGTCCGTGTCGGCCCAGTCCTGGCCGCCCTCGCGGCCGCGACCACGCTTGCGGTCCCGGCTGCGCTGGCGGTTGCGGCTGCGACGGCTGCCGCCGCGGTCATCGTCGTCGTAGCCCGACTGCTGGCCACGGTTGTGGTCGTGCGCCTCGTCCTGCTGGCGGTCGTTGCGGTCGTGCTGCTGGCGGTCGTTCGGCTGGCGGTCCTGACGCGGGGAACGGTCCTCGCGGTCGCCCTGCCGGTCCGCTCGACTGCCCTGCTGGCGGTCGCCGCGGTCGTTCTGCTGGCGGTCGCCGCGCTCGGCGCGGTCGCCCTGCCGGCGGTCGCCACGGTCACTCTGCTGGCGGTCGCCACGGTCACTCTGCTGGCGGTCGCCACGCTCACTCAGCTGGCGGTCGCCGCGGTCGGCTCGGTCGCCCTGCTGGCGGTCCTCACGCGGCTCGAGGCTCTCGCGCACGGCTCGCTCAGCTCGCTCGGCACGGTCGTTCCGGGCACCGCGGTCGTTGCGTTCGTCACGGCCGCTATGGTCGTTGCCCTCGCCCTCGCCCCGGTCACCGCGCTCGACGCGATCCCGGCGCTCGGTCCGGGTGGCGCGCTCGCGCGACGCGCCCGCGTCGGAGCCCTCGGCCGTGCCCTCGGGAGCCTCGCTCGACAGCTCGGCGGTGGGCGTCGCCGCAGCCGCCCCGGTGGGCGCCTCGGCCGCAGCCGCGGAGCCCGCGGGACGGCTGACGCGGCGCGATGCCCGCGCCCGGGCGGGCGCAGCGTCCGCAGCGGCAGTGGTGCTCGGCGCCGGGTCGGCGGGGGCGGACTCGACGGACTCGGCGGGCGCTGAGGCCGGCGCCGCGACGGAGGCAGTGCCGGACGTCGCGGCGGAGGTCGTCGCGGGTGTTGTCGCGGGGTTTGTCGCGGAGGTGGCGGGTGCGGACGAGCCGCCCGACTGACGGGCCTTGATCGCCTCGACGAGGTCGCTCTTGCGCATCTTGGTCGTCCCGGTGATCCCCATTGACGACGCGACGCCCTTGAGCTCGTCCAGCTTCATGGCCGAGAGGCCAGAGAGTGGACGGGTGGTTGTTTCTGACACGAAGGATCCTTCCCCCTCGTTTGCGACCCGGGAGATTCCAGCGGGCCGGACCTGGACCAGGTGACCTGGCCGTCTGAGAGTCCACTTCGGCGCAGAACGCGCCCAGAGGCAGGTGAAGTCGCCTCAGTGTGGGGGTGGCGCACCAGGCCTGCGATGGAGCGGCATGAGGTGCGTGGCCAGAATAACACCCGGGTGCTGCCGGTCGTGCCGAACGACGCCCCCAAGTCGTGCAGGCCTTCCCGAGCGGACCGCCGGCCCCGGCTCAACGCGCTCGCACCAGCGGGCGCGCACGAGGGTGCGTGGGGTCAGCAGGCCCGAACGGTGGCGCCGGTCGTGGGCACCCCGGGGGTCAGCCGCTTCCACTCTCCGGCGAGCCGGCCGGCCTGCACTGCCGCTGCCGTCCCGCGCGTCGCCAGGACCAGCACGCTGGGGCCTGCCCCCGAGACGACGGCGGCGTGTCCCTGTGACCGCAGCAGGTCGATCAGCGCCATCGTCCCCGGGTAGGAGGAGCGCCGCGGCTCCTGGTGCAGCCAGTCGCGGGTGGCCGCGTGGAGGTGGCAGGGATCTGCGGTCAGCGCGTGGACGAGCAGGGCGGCGCGGCCCGCGTTCGCGGCGGCGGCGGCGAGGGGCACCGCCGCGGGCAGGACGGCCCGGGCCGTGCGGGTGGCGAGCTGCGCGTCGGGAACGAAGACGACCACGTCCACGTCAGGGTGCAGCTCGATGCGCGCCGTCACGGTGCGATCGCCCCGGTCGAGCCCGCTGCCGTCGGGCATCCAGCTGACCGTCAGCCCACCGACGACGCTCGCAGACGCGTTGTCCGGGTGACCCTCGAGCTGGCTCGACAGGTGCACCGCCAGCGCCTGGTCGAAGGGCACGGGCTGCCCGGGGGTCGGCCAGACGGCATACGCCGGCTCGTCGCCGTGACCACCGACACCGCCGACACCGCCGACCCCGAGCGAAAGAGCCTGCGCCGCAATGACGCCCGCAACGATCGCCGTGGCAGAGGAGCCGAGGCCGCGCCCGTGCGGCACCCCGTTGGCGGCTTCGATGTGCAGGCCGGCCGGCGGCTCGACTCCCAGGACGCCCCAGGTGTGCCGCATGCTCGCATGGACGAGATGGCGCTCGTCGGTGGGGACGTCCGCGGCACCCGCACCGCTGACCGCGATGGACAGCCCCTCGGCGGCCGAGGTCGTGACGACGTAGCGGTCCCACAGCCCGAGGGCCAGGCCGATGGAGTCGAAACCGGGCCCGAGGTTGGCGCTGCTCGCCGGCACGCGGACCTCGACGGAGCGGCCCGCAGGCACGCGCTCCACCCGGTCAGCCCTCCAGACCGAGCGCCGAGGCCGCGGAGTAGGCGTCGACCGACACCCGGGTGGGGACGACCTCGCCCCCGTCGGCCGTGCGCAGTGCCCACTGCGGGTCCTTGAGGCCGTGGCCCGTCACGGTGCAGACGATCCGGGCACCGGGTGGCACGAGGCCTGCCTCGTGGCTCGCGAGCAGGCCGGCCACCGACGCTGCGGACCCGGGCTCGACGAACACCCCTTCCTGCGACGAGAGGTAGCGGTGGGCCTCGAGGATCTGCTCGTCGGTGACGGCCTCGATGCGGCCGCCGGACTCGTCGCGTGCGACCAGGGCCTGCTCCCACGAGGCGGGGTTGCCGATGCGGATCGCCGTGGCGATGGTCTCGGGGTGGTCGACCGGGTGGCCGAGCACGATCGGGGCCGCACCAGCCGCCTGGAAGCCCCACATCTGCGGCAGGTGGGTGGCGGGGCCGGCCATGGCATCGGTGACCGGGTCGGCGAGGTACTCGCGGTAGCCGCGCCAGTACGCCGTGATGTTGCCGGCGTTGCCCACGGGCAGGCAGTGGATCTCGGGCGCGTCGCCGAGCGCGTCGACGACCTCGAAGCTCGCCGTCTTCTGGCCTTCGATGCGGGCCGGGTTGACCGAGTTGACGAGCTCGACCGGGTAGGCCTCGGCCAGCTTGCGCGCGAGCGTCAGGCAGTCGTCGAAGTTGCCGTCCACCTGCAGCAGGGTCGCGCCGTGGGCGATCGCCTGACTGAGCTTGCCCATCGCGATCTTGCCGTCGGGGACCAGCACCCCGCACGTCATGCCGGCCTTCGTGGCGTATGCCGCCGCCGACGCACTCGTGTTGCCCGTGCTCGCGCAGATGACCGCCTTCGCGCCCTTCCGGGCCGCCACGCTGATCGCGGTCGTCATGCCGCGGTCCTTGAAGGAGCCGGTGGGGTTGAGCCCTTCGTACTTGAGGTGGACCTCGGCGCCGACGCGCGCGGAGAGCTTCTCGGCGTGGATGAGCGGGGTGCCGCCCTCGTGGAGGGTGACGACAGGCGCACCCTCGAGCATCGGGAGACGGTCGGCGTACTCGCGGATCACTCCGCGCCACTGGTGGGCCATCACGAACCTTCCACGCGCATGACTGAGTTGACGCCCCGCACGACGTCGAGCGTGCGCAGGCGCTCGACGGTGGACGACAGGGCCGCGTCGCTCGCGGTGTGCGTGACGATGATGAGGTTGGCACGGGCGGACCGCCCGTCGGCGGCGGGGACCAGCTGCTGGCGCACCGTCTCGATGGACACGTCATGGTCGGCGAAGACGGCGGCCACCTGGGCCAGCACGCCCGAGCGGTCCTCGACGTCGAGGCTGATGTGGTACCTCGTCTGGGCGTCGCCCATCGGCAGGACCGGCAGGTCGGCATAGCTCGACTCCCCCGGGCCGAGACCGCCGCCGACGCGGTGGCGGGCCACGGCAACGAGGTCGCCCAGCACGGCGGAGGCGGTGGGGTCGCCCCCGGCGCCCTTGCCGTAGAACATCAGCTCGCCGGCGGCGTCGGCCTCCACGAAGACCGCGTTGAAGGCCTCGCGCACCCCCGCCAGCGGGTGGGTGCGCGGGATCATCGCGGGGTGGACGCGGACGCCGACGCCCTTGTCGCTGCGTTCGCAGATGGCGAGCAGCTTGACGACGCAGTCCATCTCGCGAGCGGCCGAGACGTCGGCGGCGGAGACCTCGGTGATGCCCTCGCGGTAGACGTCGGCACCGGAGACCCGGGTGTGGAACGCCAGCGAGGCGAGGATCGCCGCCTTGGCCGCCGCGTCGAAGCCCTCCACGTCGGCCGTGGGGTCGGCCTCCGCGTAGCCGAGGGCCTGGGCCTGCTCGACGGCGTCGTCGAACCCGGCGCCGGTCGTGTCCATCTTGTCGAGGACGTAGTTGGTGGTCCCGTTGACGATGCCGAGCACCCGGCGCACCTCGTCGCCGGCGAGCGACTCGCGCAGCGGGCGCAGCAGCGGGATGGCGCCGGCGACGGCGGCCTCGAAGTAGAGGTCGACTCCGTGCTGCGCGGCCGCCGCGTAGAGAGCCGGGCCGTCCTCCGCGAGCAGCGCCTTGTTGGCGGTGACGACGGACGCGCCGTGCTCCATGGCGCGCAGGATCAGTGAGCGGGCGGGCTCGATGCCACCGATGACCTCGACCACGACGTCCGCACGCGTCACCAGCTCCTCGGCGTCCGTCGTGAACAGGGACGGATCGACTCCGAGGGCGGCGCGGTCGCGACCACGGCGTCGCACGGCGATGCCGACGATCTCGAGGGGAGCACCCACCCGCGCTGCCATGTCGTCCGCGTGCTCGGTCAGCAGACGGGCGACGGCCCCACCCACGACACCCGCACCGAGCAGGGCGACGCGCAACGGCTTGGCTTCACTCACAGCGCTGTCCACGCTGCGAATCCTGCCGCTTGTCCGAGTGCTGGACGCCGTTGTTTCGCGATCCGGACATCGGCGCAGCAGGATCTGCGGCTCGCATCAGACGTCGAGGGCGAGCAGGTCGTCGATGGTCTCGCGCCGCACGATGACCCGCGCGACGCCGTCACGGACGGCGACGACGGGCGGCCGCGGCGTGTGGTTGTACTGGCTCGACAGCGAGCGGCAGTAGGCGCCGGTCCCCGGGACGGCCAGGAGGTCGCCCGGGCCGACATCCGCGGGGAGGAACTCGTCCTTGACGACGATGTCGCCGCTCTCGCAGTGCCTGCCCACGACGCGGGCCAGCGCGGGCTCGGCGTCGGACGCCCGGCTCGCGAGCGTGCAGGAGTAGTTGGCGTCGTAGAGGGCAGTGCGGACGTTGTCGCTCATGCCACCGTCCACCGACACGTAGACGCGCTGGGCTCCGCCGTCGAGGTCGACCGGCTTGACGGTGCCCACCTCGTAGAGCGTGAAGGTCGTCGGGCCGGCGATGGCGCGCCCCGGCTCGATGGAGATGCGCGGCACGGCCACCTGGTCCGCGCGGCACTCGCGCTCGATGATCTCGGCCATGCCCGCCGCGAGGGTCCTGGGGGGCAACGGGTCGTGCTCGGTCGTGTAGGCGATGCCGAAGCCGCCGCCGAGGTCGAGCTCGGGCAGCTCGACACCGAGCTCGCGGGCGATCCGCGTGTGCAGACCGATGATGCGCCGAGCCGACACCTCGAAGCCCGCGGTGTCGAAGATCTGGGAGCCGATGTGGCTGTGCAACCCCAGCAGGTGCAGGGTCTCGGGCTCGTCGAGGATGCGGCGCGCCGCCTCGAAGGCGTGTCCGCCGGAGAGTGAGAGCCCGAACTTCTGGTCCTCGTGGGCGGTCGCGATGAACTCGTGCGTGTGCGCCTCGACGCCCACCGTCACCCGGACGAGGACGGGAGCGACGACACCGAGCTCGGCCGCGACGGCGGCGACCCGGTCGATCTCCTCCAGCGAGTCGACGACGATCCGGCCCACGCCGTAGTCGAGGGCGTCACGGATCTCGGCGACGGACTTGTTGTTGCCGTGGAAGCCGATCCGCTCCCCCGGCACGCCTGCCCGCTTGGCGACGGCGAGCTCGCCGCCGGTGCACACGTCGAGGTGCAGCCCTTCGTCGCGGACCCAACGGGCGACCTCGGTGCAGAGGAAGGCCTTGCCGGCGTAGTACACGTCGGCGCCACCCGAGAGACCGCCGAACACCTCGGCGTACGTCTGCTTGAAAGCCCTGGCGCGGGAGCGGAAGTCGTCCTCGTCGAGCACGTATGCCGGTGTGCCGAACTCGCGCGCGAGCTCGGTGACGCTCACCCCTCCGACGCTGAGGACGCCGTCGGGCTCCCGGTCCACCGAGGAGGCCCAGAGGGACGGGACGAGGGCGTTGACGTCGACGGGCGTCTGGAGCCACGCGGGGCCGCGGTAACCCTCGGCGTGCAGGGCTCCGGCTTCGTGTGCTCGCATGGCTACATCCTCTCCGGCGCTGCAGCGCCCAGACGCGACAGTCCATTGCGCAAGACGAGGCGGACCGAGTCGGCGAGCAGGAGGCGCGCACCGTGCACGGGCTGCGGCCGGGAGCCGACGAGCTCCGGCCGGACGGGGTGGTCCCAGGCGTCGGCGAGCGCGCCGAGGTCGCTGACCGCCCGCTGCTGCTGGACGGGGTCGCCGGTGTGGGTCTCGAGGCGCTGCGGGAGGTCCGCGAGGGCGACGAGGAGCTGGCGCTCGGGGCCGTGGCTGAGCTCGGCGAGACGGGCGGAGGCGCGGCGCTCGACACCGACCGCCTCTGCGTTGCGCACGATCCGGCACAGGCGAGCGTGGGCCAGCTGTGCGGCGCGGAGCGGGTCTTCAGGGCCCCGGCTGCCGGGAGCCTCGACCAGCTCGCGGTACCGCTCACCCGGCGGGAACGCGTAGTGGTCCCGCTCCTCGAGCACGAGGGTGATGATGTCGGAGCGGGCCTCGTCCTCCAGCGTCAGGGAGATGAGGCCGTTGGGCGCCACCTCGACTGCCGCCACCGGCTTCTGCAGGGTGAGGCCCTTCGCGAGGACCCGGGCGAGGTCCCGGGGCTCCAGGCCGAGCTGCGGTGACCACCGCTGGGCGACGGGAGTGACCCAGTCGGCGACGACACCGGCGACCCGTGGGTCGGTGGGGCGGAAGATCGGCCCACGAGGCGGCCCCGCCTGCGCCGCCCCGGGAAGCTCACCGGCTGCCGCTGCCTGCGCCACCACCTCCTCGAGGAGGGCGCGCAGCTGCTCCGGGGTCATGCGGCGAGTCTACGAGCCGCCCTCGCGACCGTTTCGTGGAGATGCTCCGGGGTCCGGTGCCCGAGATCTCCACGGATCTCCCTGAGCCGATCTCCGCACGGATCTCCACGGATCCCCACGACGGCAGGGTGATTGAGCGTTCGTCGCGCTGTGCTGCTAATCTCACCGAGCGCACGTAAGTGCGTGCCGCCCCCGTAGCTCAGGGGATAGAGCACCGCCCTCCGGAGGCGGGAGCGCAGGTTCGAATCCTGCCGGGGGCACCGACGGACGAAGGGCCGACCTGATGGCGCGAAGCGCCGCGATGGTCGGCCCTTCGTCGTCTCCCGAGGGACTCGAGGGGCCTCTCGCGCGGCCGCGCCGCACGGATCTGGGAGGGTGAGGACGTGCTCATCTCCAAGCCGGTCGCCGAGGCCATCAGGGCCGGCACCGTCACCCAGGCCTTCCGGCGCTGGGACGCGCCCCGCGTCAAGGTCGGCGGTCTGCAGCTGACCGCGGCGGGCCTCGTCCGGTTCGACGCCGTCAGCCCGGTCAGCGAGCCGGAGCGACTCACCGAGCAGGATGCCCGCGCCGCCGGCGCCGAGGACCTCGCGGCCCTGCAGCGCTCCCTCGCGCCGAGGACCACGACGCCGTCGGCCGGTGGCGGCAGGGGCGGCCGCGGCGGGCACACGGTCTTCCGCATCCGCCTCAGCTGGGCCGGCGAGGACCCGCGCATCGCGCTGCGGGACAGCATCCCCGACGACGCAGCGCTGGCCCGGATCGCCGCGCGGCTGCGGCGCCTCGATGCCAGGCCGACGGGACCGTGGACCCGCGAGGTCCTCGAGTGGATCCGGGACAACCCACGCGTGGTGTCCAAGGAGCTCGCCGCCCTGCGGCAGGTCGAGCTGCTGCCGATGAAGGCGGACATCCGCAAGCTCAAGGCCCTGGGCCTGACCATCAGCCACGACGTCGGCTACGAGCTGTCACCGCGCGGGACGGCATACCTGGTCTGGCTCGAGAGCCGGCCGGGCTGACGCCGCTCAGCGCTGCGTCGTGTCGGTGACCTCGCCGACGAGCTCCTCGAGGACGTCCTCGAGGAAGACGACGCCGCTCACCCCGGCGTCGCCGTCGACGACCCGGGCCAGGTGCGCGCCGGTCAGCTGCATGGTGGCGAGCACGTCCTCGACCTCGTCGTCGGCGCCGACGGTGGCCAGACGGCGGACCCGCTTCGGCGGGACGGGCTGCTCGTGACGCTCGTCATCGGCGTAGAGGATGTCCTTGAGGTGGAGGTAGCCACCGATCTCACCGGCCGCGTCGACCACGGGGTAGCGGGAGAAGCCGTGCTTGGCGACGAGCCGCTCGATCTCGGCCGGCGTGGCGCCGAGGGTGACGGTCGTCAGGGACCCGACGTCGACCGCGACGTCGCGGGCCCGCTTGTCGGAGAACTCGAGCGTCTTGGCCACGAGCCCGTGGCGCTCCTCCTCGATCAGCCCCTCGCGGCGGGACTCCCCGACGATGTGCGCCACCTCCTCGATGGTGAAGGCCGAGGTGAGCTCGTCCTTGGGCTCGACCCGGAAGAGGCGCACGAGCGACTTCGCCAGGGCCTCCATGGCGTGCACGATCGGGCGCAGTGCCCGCGCGAGGAAGAACAGCGGAGGCACGAGGAGCAGGGCGGCTCGGTCGGGACCGGCGATGGCGAGGTTCTTGGGGATCATCTCGCCGACGACGACGTGCAGGTAGGACACGATGAGCAGCGCGAGCGCCAGGGCCAGCCCGCTGGCCCACGCGTCGGGCAGGGACCACGCCGCGAAGACCGGCTCGAAGAGGTGGTGCAGCGCCGACTCGGCGAGCGCACCTAGGCCGACCGAGCACACGGTGATGCCGAGCTGGGCGGTGGCGAGCATCGAGCCGAGCCGCTCGAGGGCGAGCAGGGCCGACTGTGCCCGCTTGCTGCCGGCCTCGGCGAGGGGCTCGAGCGTCGATCGCCGCACGGTCATCGCCGCGAACTCCGCCCCGACGAAGAAGGCGTTCCCGAGCAGGAGCAGCACCGAGACCACGTAGACCCAGGGCCCGCTCACGACCGCTCCCCCGGCTGAGGGGACGAGGGCGTACGCGTGAGGCCGGGCTCGTCGTCGTTGCGCACCGTTCCGCCGCCCTCGGGTGCCAGGGAGTCCGGGTCCGGCACGAAGCGCAGCCGGTCGACCCGGCGGCCCTCCATGCCGACGACGTGGATGCGCCAGCCCGGCACGGGGACCACGTCGCCCACGACCGGGACCCGGCCGAGGCTCGTCATGACGAACCCGCCCATCGTCTCGTAGGTCGAGCCGTCGGGGACCTCCGCGTCGAAGGCGTCGCGCACCTCGTCGGGACGCCACAGGCCGGGCACCGTCCAGGAGCCGTCGACGAGCTCGCGCCCGCCCTGGCGGCTCCGGTCGTGCTCGTCGGACACCTCGCCGACGATCTCCTCGACGACGTCCTCGAGCGTGACGATGCCGGAGGTGCCGCCGTACTCGTCGACGACGACGGCCATCTGGAAGCCCCCCTCGCGCAGCTGTCGCAGCAGCGGGTCGAGCCGGATCGTCTCCGGGACGACGAGGCGGTCGGACATCAGGGCCGAGACCGGCACGTCCTTGCGGCGGTCGTGCGGGACGGCCATCGCCCTCTTGACGTGCACCACGCCGTCGATGTCGTCCCAGTCGTCGCCGAGGACCGGGAAGCGGGAGTGCCCGGTGCGCCGGGAGAGGCGCAGGACGTCGTCGGCCGACTCGTCGCGGTGGATGCCGGTGGACCGGACGCGGGGGGTCATGACGTCGTCGGCGGTGCGTTCGCCGAAGCCGAGCGAGCGGGTCAGCATCCGCGCGGTCGTGACGTCGAGCGTGCCGGCCTCGGCGGAGCGCTGGACCAGGCTGGCGAGCTCCTGCGGGGTGCGCGCACCCGACAGCTCCTCCTGCGGCTCGATGCCGAGGGCGCGGAGGAAGCGGTTGGCCGAGCCGTTCAGCAGCACGATGAGGGGCTTGGCGACCACGGCGAAGACGCGCACCGGCAGAGCGACGACCTTCGCGGTGGCCAGCGGCGCCGAGATCCCGAGGAACTGTGGCAGCAGCTCGCCGAAGACCATCGAGAAGACGGTTGCGATCACCAGCGCGAGGGTGCTGGAGATCGCCTCGACCGCTCCCGGGCCGAGGCCCGTCGCGGCGAGCGGTCCCGAGAGCAGGGCGCCGATCGACGGCTGTGCGAGGTAGCCCACCACGAGCGTCGTGATCGTGATGCCCACCTGGGCGGCCGACAGCTGCGTCGAGAGCTGCTTGATCGACTGCAGCACCACGCGGGCCCGCGAGTCGCCCTCGTCGATGGCTCGCTGCACCGTCGGTCGGTCGATCGCCACGAGCGAGAACTCGGCCGCGACGAAGAGGGCGGTGCCGGCGGTGAGCAGCACGGCGCCCAGGACGAGCAGCCACTCGGTCACCGACGGACCTCCGGTCCGCTCGGGTGGGAGCGGCCGCGGCGGGCTGGGCCCTGTTCGCGAAGGGAGGTCATGGTCTGCCCAACTATAGGCAGCCGCACCGCACCGGGCAGCGCCCGCCGTCCCACGCCCACCTGCGTGTGCGCTGGGTATGCCGTGTGGTTGAGTTGGCGCGTCACGAGGGGGCCCTGCGCAGCCGGGCGACGGAGCATGCATACGGAGGCGATCACGGTGGCGGCAGCACGACCCGAGCTGACCGGGCACAGCCCCGGTCACCTCCCCGGGCGCACCCACGACCGCGCCGGCGCACCGACGGGCGGGCAGGCCGAGGGACGCATCGAGGTGCGCGGCCTGACCAAGCGGTTCGGCTCCCTCACCGCCGTCGACCACCTCGACTTCGACGTGGAGCCCGGCCGGGTCACCGGCTTCCTCGGCCCCAACGGCAGCGGCAAGACCACGACCCTGCGCATGCTCCTCGGGCTCGTCCACGCCACCGCCGGGTCGGCCACGATCGACGGCCGCCGCTACGCCGACATCCCCAACCCCCTCAGGGTGGTCGGCTCGGCTTTGGAGGCGACCAACTTCCACCCGGGTCGCACGGGCCGCAACCACCTGCGCGTGCAGGCCGCCGTTGCCGGCGTGCCGGACTCGCGGGTCGACGAGCTGCTCGAGCTCGTCGGCATCCCGGCCGCCGCACGCAAGCGGGCCGGCGGCTACTCCATGGGCATGCGCCAGCGGCTCGGCCTCGCCGGCGCCCTCCTCGGCGACCCCCGCGTCATCATCCTCGACGAGCCCGCCAACGGCCTCGACCCCGAGGGCATCCGCTGGCTGCGCGGCTTCCTGCGCCACCTCGCCGACGAGGGACGCACCCTGCTCATCTCCAGCCACATGCTCTCCGAGGTGGAGCAGACGGTCGACGACGTCGTGATCATCGCCAACGGCAGGCGCGTGGCTCAGGGCACCGTCGCCGAGCTGCGCGGCGAGCCCACGGCCTACGTCCGCACGTCCGACCCCGACCGGCTCGCGGACGCGCTGCGCCGGCGCGGGCTGGCAGTGGTGCCGAGCGGGCGCGGCCTGCGCGTGACGACCGAGGACCTCGCCGTCGTCGGCGACACGGCCCACGCCAGCGACGTCGCCATCCACGAGCTGCGCAGCGAGCAGACCCACCTCGAGGAGCTCTTCTTCAACCTCACCGAGAGCGACGAGAACCGCAACCGCAACCTCGGCGACGTGCCGGGGCCGGCGCCCACCGGTGCAGCCGTCGACCTGCCGCCCCCCAGCGGGCCGCCCATCGACCCCGCGCTGCTCGCCGACCCGGAACCACGCCGGCCGGGCACCGACAGCGAAGGAGGTGCGCGATGAGGGCCGCCGTGCACGCGGAGCTGCGCAAGCTCTTCACCACACGCCTCTGGTGGGGCATGGCCATCGCCGTGTTCGTCGCCGGCGCCGCCTTCGCCGTGCTCTTCGCGTTCGTCTTCACCAGCGACGCGGTGCGCGGCCCCGGTGCTGCCGCTGCGCCGCAGGGCGACGCCGCGCTGGCCAAGGCCGTCTTCACCGGTGGCCTGCAGGTCGGCTACCTGCTCACCCTGTCGATCGGCGTGCTGACCATCGGCTCGGAGTACCGCCACCAGACCATCACGGCGACGTTCCTCGCGATCCCGCGACGGGGGCGCGTCATGGCCGCCAAGGTCGTCTCGCTGCTGGCGATCGGGGTGCTCTACGGGCTGTTCTCGCTCGCGGGCGCGGTGGGGGCCGGCACGCTCGTGCTGACCTCCAAGGGCGTCGCGCCCTTCGCCGACCCCTCGATCTGGCGCACCCTCGCCCTGTCCCTGCTCGTGCTCGGGCTGTGGGCCCTCATCGGCCTCGGCGCCGGCATCCTCATCCCCAACCAGGTGGCCGCCCTGCTGATCTCGGTGGCCGTGGCCTGGATCGTCGAGCCCCTGCTAGGGCTGGTGCTCGCCCTGACCGACTGGGGCAAGGACGTCTCCCCCTACCTGCCGAGCCGGGCCACGAGCGCCATGCTCGAGTCCACGAGCGGCGGCTTCGACAGCCAGCCGCTCCACCAGCTCAGCTGGTGGGCCGGCGCCCTCGTGCTGACCGCGTATGCCGCCGTGATGGCCGGGCTCGGCACCTGGCGGACGCTGCGCGCGGACATCAGCTGACCGCATACCCGGGCCGTGCCGCCGGCCGTGCGGGGCCACTTCCACGCCCGCGACGGGCCCTCGGAGGGCCGCCGCCGCAGGGCCCGGGCCCTCGTCCGGCCAGAGGTGACGAACGCCTCCTCGAGCCCTCCGCTCGACACTCGAGCCGCGAGCGGGTATCCCGACGTTCGGGTCTAGGCTTGACCCCTGTATAGGCAGCAGACGCACCCCAGCCAACGAAAGAGGCGCATTCGCCGTGTCCGATCCGTCCACGTCCGGTGACCCGATTGCAGCATTCGGGCCGAACGAATGGCTCGTCGACGAGCTCTACCAGCAGTTCCTGACCGACAAGACCTCGGTCGACAAGGCATGGTGGGGGTTCTTCGAGGACTACCGGCCGGGTGAGGCCGACACGAGCGCGGCGTCCCGCCGGACGACCACGGCGACCGCGAGCAAGCCACAGACCACGGGCCAGCCGCAGAGCACGAGCGCGTCGACCAGCGAGGACGCCACGGCCGGCTCCAACGGCTCCGGCAACGGGGCCTCCGTGAGGACCGCGCCCGCCAAGGCGCCCACGAAGGCACCCGAGGCGAAGGCACCCGAGGCGAAGGCCGAGCCCAAGGCCCAGCCGAAGACCGAGCCGGCGGCGGAGGCCCCGAAGCCGCGCGACATCCCCGCGGTCAAGGGCACCGGCCCGGTGAACGAGGACGTCGTCATCCCGCTGCGCGGCGCCGCCGCGCGCGTCGTCAGCAACATGAACGCCTCGCTGACGGTCCCGACGGCGACGAGCGTGCGTGCCGTCCCCGCCAAGCTGCTCATCGACAACCGCGTCGTCATCAACAACCACCTCGCCCGCTCGCGCGGCGGCAAGGTCAGCTTCACCCACCTCATCGGCTACGCCATGGTCAAGGCCCTGGCGATCATGCCCGAGATGAACAACGGCTACACCGAGGTGGACGGCAAGCCGGCCCTGGTGCGCCCGGCCCACGTCAACTTCGGCCTCGCCATCGACCTGCAGAAGGACGACGGCAGCCGCACGCTCGTCGTGCCGTCCATCAAGTCGGCCGAGGAGATGGACTTCGTCCACTTCTGGACCGCCTACGAGGACATCGTGCGCAAGGCCCGCGCCAACAAGCTGACCGTGGAGGACTTCCAGGGCACGACGATCTCGCTGACCAACCCCGGCGGCATCGGCACCGTGCACTCCGTGCCGCGCCTGATGAAGGGACAGGGCGCCATCATCGGCGTCGGCGCCCTGGACTACCCCGCCGAGTGGCAGGGCGCGAGCAACGAGACGCTCAACAAGAACGCCGTGAGCAAGATCATCACCCTCACCTCGACCTACGACCACCGGATCATCCAGGGCGCCCAGAGCGGTGACTTCCTGCGGATCATCCACCAGCTGCTCCTCGGCCAGAACAACTTCTACGACGAGATCTTCGAGTCGCTGCGTATCCCCTACGAGCCGGTCCGCTGGATCCAGGACATCGACTCCTCGCACGACGACGACATCAACAAGGTCGCCCGCGTGCAGGAGCTCATCCACGCCTACCGCGTCCGCGGCCACCTCATGGCCGACACCGACCCGCTCGAGTACAAGCAGCGCCGCCACCACGACCTCGACGTGACGACGCACGGCCTGACCCTGTGGGACCTCGACCGCACCTTCGCCACCGGCGGGTTCGGCGGCCACCCGTTCCTCAAGCTGCGCAAGATCCTCGGCATCCTGCGTGACTCGTACTGCCGCACCGTCGGCATCGAGTACATGCACATCCAGGACCCCGAGCAGCGCAAGTGGATCCAGGACAAGGTCGAGCGGCCCTACGAGAAGGCCAGCCGCGACGAGCAGATGCGGATCATGCGCCGCCTCAACGCCGCCGAGGCCTTCGAGACGTTCCTGCAGACGAAGTTCGTCGGGCAGAAGCGCTTCTCGCTCGAGGGCGGTGAGTCCGTGATCGCGCTCCTCGACCGCATCCTGTGCCGGGCCGCTTCCGAGAAGCTCGACGAGGTGTGCATCGGCATGCCGCACCGCGGCCGGCTCAACGTGCTCGCCAACATCGCCGGCAAGTCCTACGGCCAGATCTTCCGCGAGTTCGAGGGCACCCAGGACCCCAAGTCGGTCCAGGGCTCGGGCGACGTCAAGTACCACCTCGGCACCGAGGGCGAGTTCGTCACCGAGGACGGCAGCAGGACCAAGGTCTACCTCGCCGCCAACCCCTCGCACCTCGAGGCCGTCAACCCGGTGCTCGAGGGCATCGTGCGCGCCAAGCAGGACCGCCTCAACCTCGCGGGTGAGAGCTTCCCCGTCCTGCCCGTGCTGATGCACGGTGACGCCGCGTTCGCCGGCCAGGGTGTCGTCGCCGAGACGCTCAACCTCTCGCAGCTGCGCGGCTACCGCACCGGCGGCACGATCCACATCGTCATCAACAACCAGGTCGGCTTCACCACCTCGCCGAGCAGCTCGCGGTCCTCGGTCTACTCGACCGACGTCGCGCGGATGATCCAGGCACCGATCTTCCACGTCAACGGCGACGACCCTGAGGCCTGCGTCCGCGTCGCAGAGCTGGCCTACGAGTTCCGCCAGGAGTTCAACAAGGACGTCGTCATCGACCTGGTGTGCTACCGCCGCCGCGGTCACAACGAGGGCGACGACCCGTCGATGACCCAGCCGCTGATGTACAACCTCATCGAGGCCAAGCGCTCGGTCCGCAAGCTGTACACCGAGTCGCTCATCGGGCGTGGCGACATCAGCGTCGAGGACGCCGAGGCCGCCCTGCGCGACTACCAGCAGCAGCTCGAGCGCGTCTTCGTCGAGACGCGCGAGGCAAAGAAGGCGCAGGCCGCCGCGCCGACGCCGAGCCAGGACCGCGGGTCCGACGCCCCCGACAACGCCGGCCTCGAGCGCCCGGCGGCCCAGGTGCAGGACGACGAGACCCCGGTGCGTTCAGCCACCGAGACGGGCGTCCCGGCCAGCGAGATCGTCCACATCGGCGAGGCGTTCGCCAACCCGCCCGAGGGTTTCACCATCCACCCCAAGCTCAAGCAGCTCATGGACAAGCGCGCCGCGATGGTCCACGAGGGTGGCATCGACTGGCCGATGGCCGAGCTCCTCGCCTTCGGCACCCTGCTCAAGGAGGGCACCCCGGTGCGCCTGGCCGGGCAGGACAGCCGACGCGGGACGTTCGTCCAGCGCCACGCGGTGCTCATCGACAAGAACTCCGGGGAGGAGTGGACGCCGCTGCTCTACCTCGGTGAGGGCCAGGCCCGCTTCTGGGTCTACGACTCCCTGCTGTCCGAGTACGCCGCGATGGGCTTCGAGTACGGCTACTCCGTCGAGCGCCCGGATGCCCTCGTGCTGTGGGAGGCGCAGTTCGGCGACTTCGCCAACGGCGCCCAGACGATCGTCGACGAGTTCATCTCCAGCTCCGAGCAGAAGTGGTCCCAGCGCAGCTCGGTCGTGCTGCTCCTCCCCCACGGCTACGAGGGCCAGGGTCCCGACCACAGCTCGGCGCGCATCGAGCGCTACCTGCAGCTGTGCGCCGAGAACAACATGACGGTCGCCTACCCGTCGACGGCGGCGAGCTACTTCCACCTGCTGCGCCGCCAGGCCTACGCCCGCCCGCGCAGGCCGCTCATCGTCTTCACCCCGAAGTCGATGCTGCGCAGCAAGGCGGCGGCCAGCTCGGTGGAGGCCTTCACCCAGGGCGGCTTCCAGCCCGTGCTCGCCGACCACGAGGGCGTCACCCAGGACGTCACCCGCGTGCTGTTCGCGAGCGGCAAGATCGTGCACGAGCTCGACGCCGAGCGGGCCAAGCGCGGCGACACCTCGACAGCGATCATCCGCGTCGAGCAGCTCTACCCGATCCCCGAGCAGGAGATCGTCGACGCTGCGGCCCGCTACCCCGGCGCGGAGCTGGTCTGGGTCCAGGACGAGCCCCGCAACCAGGGTGCCTGGCCCCTCATGGCCCAGTGGCTGCACGAGGACCTGTGCGGCCTCGGCGAGACCCGCCCGTGGCGCGTCGTGGCCCGCAAGGCCTCGGCCTCGCCCGCGACCGGCTCGTCCAAGAAGCACGCGGCCGAGCAGGCCGAGCTGATGGAGCGCGCGTTCGGCCGCTGAACCGCCCTGCAGTGACGATCGCGAGGGACCCCGCCACCAGCGTGGCGGGGTCCCTCGCCGCACACCGGGCGTGACGGCATACCCAGGCGGTTCCTGCGCCGGCGAGGCGCCCTCCCTCGGCTGGCCTCCGACGGACCCGCACCCGCACGCGATAACCTCCCATCGTGTACTTCACCGACAGGGGCATCGAGGAGCTGGCGGCTCGGCGCGGCGAGGAGGAGGTCACCTTCGAGTGGCTCGCCGAGCAGCTGCGCACGTTCGTCGACCTCAACCCCGAGTTCGAGGTGCCCGTCGAGCGACTCGCGACGTGGCTGGCCCGGCTGGACGACGACGAGGACTGAGCACGTGAGCGACCGCACCGACCGCACCGACACCGGCGGGATCCCGGCCGAGGCCTCGAGGGAGTCCTACGGCGTGGGCCCCGCCTACCCCTCGTCCCACACGCAGTTCACGAGCGACGCCCCGGGGCGGTATGCCGCAGCGCCGGGTGCCGACACCGGCTCGCCTGCCGAGCCTGCCGCTGCTGCCGCCGACTCCACGCCCGCGGAGGAGCCCTACTACGCCCCGAGCGCCGAGGTCACCGTCGGCGACGGGCTGCGCGACGTCGGCATGATCTTCCTGGGGGCCTCCCTGACCGCCGGCTACGGCGACCCCAAGGGCCTCGGGTGGGTGGGCCGCGTCGTCGCCAGGACCCAGCACCCCGACCTCGACCTGACCGCCTACAACCTCGGGGTTCGCGGCAACACCTCGGGCGACGTCGTGGCTCGGTGGGGCGCCGAGTGCCATCCGCGCTGGAAGGGCCGCACCGAACGTCGCCTCGTGCTCAACGTGGGCACCAACGACGTCATCTCCGGCATGACGATGGCCCGCTCGCGGCTCAACCTCGCCAACGTCCTCGACGAGGCGACCAACGCGGGCATCGGCGTCTTCGTCGTGGGCCTCACGCCCACTCTGGACGACGGGCTGAACCGCAAGATCGAGGCGCTCGCCGAGGCCCAGGCCGACGTGTGCTCACGCCGCGGCATCACCTACGTCGACTGCTACCGCCCCCTCGCGACCCACGACCAGTGGATGGCGGACCTCGCGGCGAGCCCCGACCGGGCCCACCCGGGCCAGGCGGGCTACGGCCTCATCGCCTGGCTGGTGCTGCACAACGGCTGGAACGACTGGCTCTCGCTCAGCTGAGGCCGTCGTCGCGCCGAGCGCCGTCCGCGTCTGCCCCGGCCTGCGAGCCGTCGCCCCCGTCCACCGCTGGGTCAGCGGCTCGGTGGGACGCGCGGTCCGGGCGGCCCGCGTCGCGCCGCCCGGGGGCGGCCAGGGCGGCCACCATGCTGGCCGCGGCGACGGCCCCCACGGCCAGTGCGAGCGGGGTGCGGCTCGACTCGTGGAGCGACCACGCGACGGGCAGCAGCAGGGCGTTCCAGAGCAGCGTCGGGGTCCGCGGCCAGTCCGCCGCCCGGCTCCAGCCTCGCGCCAGCACGAGCAGGCCGAGTCCGAAGATGAGGATGAGCACGCCGGAGGTCGCGGCACGGGTCAGGTCGTCTGTGGCGCCGGTCACCATCTCGTAGGCGTAGAAGACGGCGAAGCCGAGGACGACGAGCGCCTCCAGCAGAGTGAGCAGCCCTGCGGCACGGTGGGATCCGTGAACCACTCGGGGGGCGGGCGTCGCTTCGGTCACCCGCCCAGCCTACCGAGCCGGGCTCGGAGCGAGCCCCTCAGCGGGCTCCCAGGTCCGCCGAGGGGCCCCGGACTCTGGAACTGGCGGCCGTTCGCCGTTAGAGTGGGCCCTTGGTGTGATCGGCGCCCACGCGTTGAACAGGGAGATGGGCACTGCGCGCACCGGGTCATGGACCACGACGCGTACGGAACATCTTCGTGCGCGTTTCCGTTGGTCAGGGGGATCCCCGCACGACGACACCCATGACAGGCTCCGACAACGACGCTGGCGCCCATCCCATGCACCGCGACCGACACCCGGGCGTCGGTGCCGAACCGAGATACATGAAGGAGCACGATCCACATGGATTGGCGCGACCGCGCTGCCTGCTTGGAGGCCGACCCGGAGCTGTTCTTCCCCATCGGGAACACCGGTCCCGCCATCCTGCAGATCGAGGAGGCGAAGGCCGTGTGCCGGACCTGTCCCGTCATCGACACCTGCCTCAAGTGGGCCCTGGAGACCGGTCAGGACGCCGGCGTGTGGGGCGGCCTCTCGGAGGACGAGCGCCGAGCCCTGAAGCGCCGCAACGCGCGGGCCCGTCGCGCCGGCTGAGACCGGCTGAGGTAACCGCCAGACAGGCAACAGCCCTGCACGACCCACGTCCGCGAGCCCGGTGACCCGTCGGTCGCCGGGCTTTTGGCTGCCTGCGCAGGCCGTCCTGCGTATGCCGTCGCGCTCGTCAGGTGATCGGCCGCAGGCTCGCGGTGAAGCGGGCTCGCGTGCCGTGCGGCACGACCCCCTCCCAGCTGATACGGCCCTGCAGGTCGGCGACCAGCGACTGCACGATCTGGGTCCCGAGCCCGGACCCGGGTCGGCGTGCCGGGTCGATGCCCTTGCCGTCGTCCTCGACCGACACCGCCAGCATCGGCTGACCGCGGTCGTCGGACATCCGCTCGATGTCGATGCGCACCTCTCCCCCGGCGTCACCGAGCCCGTGCTCGATCGCGTTCTGCACCAGCTCGCTGAGGATCATCGCCAGGGAGGTCGCGTCCTCGGCCCGCAGGCGCCCGAAGGAGCCGTGCGTCACGGTGTGGACGGGTGCGCCGTTGGCGGAGACCTCCACGACGGCGCCCAGGCCGCGCTGGGCGATCGGGTCGAAGTCGACCGTCTCGTCGAAGCCCTGGCTCAGCTGGTCGTGGACCATGGCGATGGTCCCCACCCTGCGCTCCGCCTCGGCGAGGGCGGCGCGGGCCTCCCCCTCCGGCAGGCGCCGGGCCTGCAGCCGCAGCAGGGCGGCGACCGACTGGAGGTTGTTCTTGACGCGGTGGTGGATCTCGCGGATCGTCGCGTCCTTGGTCATCAGCTCGCGCTCGCGCCGGCGCAGCTCGCCGACGTCGCGCATGAGCACGATGGCGCCGAACCGCTGGCCTGCCTCGGTCAGCGGGATGGCCCGCATCGACACCGTCGTCCCCCCTGCGACCACCTCCGTGCGCCACGGCTGGCGCCCCGTGACGACGAGGGGAAGCCCTTCGTCGACGAGGTGGGACTCGCGTACGTTCTCGGTGACGATCTGCGCCAGGCTGGCGCCGACGACCTCACCGAGGTGGCCGAGGCGGTGGAGGGCGGAGACGGCGTTGGGGCTGGCGTAGGTCACGATGCCGTCGACGTCCAGGCGGATGACGCCGTCGCCCACGCGGGGCGCGCCGCGTCGCAGCCCGGTCGGCGCCCCGCTGTGCGGGAACTCGCCCCCCGTCACCATCCGGCACAGCGCGTCCGCCGTCGCGAGATAGGTCAGCTCGAGCCGGCTCGGGGTGCGCGTGGTCCACAGGTTCGTGTGGCGGGTCATGACGCCCACGACGTGGCCGCCGCGGACGACGGGGATGTACTCCTCCCGCACCGACTGGTCGGGCCCGTGCTCGTGCGTCACGACGACCTGGCGCACCCGCAGGATCCGCTGCTCGTCGGCCGCCTCGTCGAGCAGGTCGCGCGTGCGGCCCACCTCGGCCACCCGGCCCACCTGGTCCTCCACGAAGACGAGCTGCCCGGTGGTGGGGCGCACATGGGCCACGGCCTCCCACCGCTCGCTGGTCGACCGGACCCACAGCACGAGGTCGGCGAAGGAGAGGTCGGCGATGAGCTGCCAGTCACCGACGAGCAGCTGCAGCCACTCGATGTCGTGGTCGGGCAGCGTCGTCCCGCCCCGCAGGAGCTCGCTCAGGGTAGCCACGACCCGAGCCTAGTGAGGCCCCACTCCCCCTCGGGCGAGCGCCCCGTCCGGGTCGGGCGCCGCTCCGTCCCGTCCGCACGGGCGGACGTGACGGATTGACCCTTTCCGTGGTGTCGACTGCTCTCCGCGTGGCGCCTCAGCTCCGGGACTCGGCGGCGATCCGGGCGGCAGCCTGACGTGCAGCCGTCTTGGTGGCCGTCTCCTCGGCGTCGGCCCCGTTTCCGGCCGCGGGCGGCACGTCCTGCGGTCCCCTGCCCGGCAGCTCGATGGCGGGCGACTCGGCCGTCTTCCGCGGCGTGCTCTTTGCCGCACCCTTGGCAGGACTCTTGGACGTGCTCTTGGACGTGCTCTTGGCCGTGCTCTTGGCGGCGCCCTTGGCGGCGCCCTTGCCCGAACCCGGGCGCCCCGGGTTCGCGGTGGTGGTCTTCCGCGCCGACGCGGGTGAGCCTGAGGGCTCCTTGGCCGCCTTGGCCGCCTTGGCCGCCTTGGCCTCCGTGCGCGGCCGCGTCGTCGACGAGACCGAGCCATTCGGGTTCGCCTCGAGCTCCACCGGGGCGGGCTGACCGGACGACGCCGGCTTCGTCACCGTGCGCAGGGTGCGCAGGGCGACGGAGAGCGCCGCGATCCCGGCGTGGCTCATCCGCTCGATGCCGCCGAGCGCGCTACGGGCGCGACCGAGGGCGTCGGCGTTGAGCTCGGACCACTCGTGAAGGCGAGCGGCGGCGTCGTGTCGCCGGTTGCTGACCTCGAGGACCGACCGGGTCAGTGTCTCGAGGACGGCGTAGAGGTCGTCGCGCAGCGCCCCGCGGGCCATCGCGTCCCATCGGTCGTCGCGCGGCAGCATGGTGACCCGCCCCAGCATCGCGTCGATCGAGAACGTCTCGGACGTCAGGAAGTAGACGCGGACGACGTCCTCGAGCCTCTCCCCGGTGTCCTCGGCGATCTCGATGCAGTCGAGCAGGGAGTACTGGTCGAGCAGCGAGGCCGCCACCGTGGCGAGCTCCTCCGGCACGCCCGTGCCCTCGAGGTCGTGGATCCGCCGCTCCAGCCGCGTGCGCTCGCTGCCCTGCAACAGCTCCGGGACCCGGTCGGCGAAGGCCCGGACGCCCGGTCGGAAGCGCGCCACCTCGGCTGCGATGTCGAGCGAGGCCGGACGGGAGGAGAGGAACCATCGCACCGACCGGTCGACGAGCCGGCGGAACTCGAGGTAGAGGGCCGTCTGCGCCGTGGTGCTGACGACGTTGTCGGTGGCCTCGACGCGGCGCACGAACCCGGCCAGGTCGAACACCTCGCGGCAGACGATGTAGGCGCGGGCGACCTGCTCGGGCGTCGCACCCGTCTCCTCGCCGGCACGGTAGGCGAACGTGATGCCGCCACGGTTGACCATCGAGTTGGCCACCGCGTTGGTGATGATCTCCCGGCGCAGCGGGTGGGCGGCGATCTCGGCGGCGTACTTGCCACGCAGCGGCTTGGGGAAGTACTCGGCGAGGGTCGTCTCGAACCACGGGTCGTCGGGCAGCGAGCTGTTGATGAGCTGGCTCTTGAGGTAGAGCTTCGCGTAGGCGACGAGCACCGAGAACTCCGGCGAGGTCAGCCCGAGGCCCGCCTTCTGGCGGCGTGCGATCTCCGAGTCGCTCGGCAGGAACTCGAGCGCGCGGTCGAGGTCGCCGCCGGACTCGAGGAACTGGATGAGCCGCTCGTGGACGCCGAGCATCTCGTGCTGCTGGGCGCGGGCGTTGCCCAGCAGGACGTTCTGCTCGTAGTTGTCGCGCAGCACCTGGTCGGCGACCTCGTCGGTCATGGAGGCCAGGAGCGTGTTGCGGCGCTTGGTCGTCAGCTGGCCCGAGCGGGTCAGCTCGGTGAGCAGGATCTTGATGTTGACCTCGTGGTCGGAGGTGTCGACCCCGGCGCTGTTGTCGATGGCGTCGGTGTTGATCCGGACGCCCGCGAGGGCCGCCTCGATGCGCCCGAGCTGGCTGGCGCCGAGGTTGCCGCCCTCGCCGACGACCTTGCAGCGCAGGTCGCTGCCGTTGACGCGGATGGCGTCGTTGGCGCGGTCGCCGATCTCGGAGTTGGTCTCGGCGGTCGCCTTGACGTAGGTGCCGATGCCGCCGTTCCACAGCAGGTCGACGGGCGCGAGCAGGATCGCCTTCATCAGCTCGGCGGGGGTCATGCTCTTCGTGCCGTGGCGCAGGCCCAGCGCGGTGACCATCTGCGGGCTCACGGGCACCGACTTGGCCGACCGCGGGAAGATGCCGCCGCCCTTGCTGATCAGCTTCTCGTCGTAGTCGGCCCACGACGAGCCCGGCAGGTCGAACATGCGGCGGCGCTCGGCATACGAGGTCGCGGCGTCGGGGTTGGGGTCGACGAAGATGTGCCGGTGGTCGAAGGCCGCCACGAGACGGATGTGCTCCGACAGGAGCATGCCGTTGCCGAACACGTCGCCGCTCATGTCGCCCACGCCCACCACGGTGAACTCCTGCGACTGGGTGTCGACGCCGAGCTCGCGGAAGTGGCGCTTGACCGACTCCCACGCCCCACGCGCCGTGATGCCCATGCCCTTGTGGTCGTAGCCCGCCGACCCGCCGGAGGCGAAGGCGTCGTCGAGCCAGAACCCGTAGTCGGCGGCCAGCCCGTTGGCGATGTCGGAGAACTTCGCCGTGCCCTTGTCGGCGGCGACGACGAGGTAGGTGTCGTCCTCGTCGTGGCGCACCACGCGGTGCGGCGGCACGGCGGCCCCCGCCACGAGGTTGTCGGTGAGGTCGAGCAGGCCGGAGATGAAGAGCTTGTAGGACGCGATGCCCTCGTCCATCCAGGCGGCACGGTCGACGGCCGGGTCGGGCAGCTGCTTGGCGTAGAAGCCACCCTTGCTGCCGGTCGGGACGATGACGGCGTTCTTGACCATCTGCGCCTTGACGAGGCCGAGGACCTCGGTGCGGAAGTCCTCGCGCCGGTCGGACCAGCGCAGGCCGCCGCGCGCGACCTTGCCGAAGCGCAGGTGCACGCCCTCGACGCGCGGGCTGTAGACCCAGATCTCGTACATCGGGCGGGGCGCCGGCAGGTCGGGCACCTGCTTCGGGTTGAGCTTGAGCGAGACGTAGGACTTGTCGTGCCCGTTGGCGTCGGGCTGGTAGAAGTTGGTGCGCAGGCTGGCCTGGATGACGCCGAGCAGCGCCCGGACGATCCGGTCGTGGTCGAGGCTCGCGACGCCGTCGAGGGCCTCGGTGATGCGCGTGACGAGGTGCTTCTCGCGCGAGGCGCGCTTGTCGTGGCCCGCCTCGGTGTCGGGGAAGGCGTCGGGGTCGAAGCGCGCCTCGAAGAGCTCCACGAGGCTGCGGGCGATGCCGGTGTTGGCTACGAGCGCCGACTCGACGTAGTCCTGCGAGAACGTCGAGCCGGTCTGCCGGAGGTACTTGGCCACGGTGCGCAGGATGACGACCTGCCGCCAGGTGAGTCCGGCCGCGAGCACGAGCGCGTTGAAGCCGTCGGACTCGGCGCGACCGTCCCAGACCGCACGGAAAGCCTCCTCGAAGCGACACCGCACGTCCGCGGTGGCCGCGGCATCGCCCGATCCCCACGCCCTGGCGTCGGCCCGCAGCCCGAAGTCGAAGATGTGCAGGGTGCGCCCGACGGGCCCGCGCACCTCGTAGGGGCGCTCGTCGGTGACCTCGACGCCGAGGTGGGTGAAGAGCGGCAGCACCTGCGTCAGCGACAGGTCGGCGCGGCGGTAGAGCTTGAAACGGCGCTCGCGCGGGTCGTCGGAGGCCGGGTCGTCGTAGAGGTGCAGCCCGGTCGTGAGGTCGCCGTCTCCGAGCGCGTCGATGCGGTCGAGGTCGTCGACCGCCGTCGCGACGTCGAAGTCCTCCTTGTACGCCTCGGGCAGCGCCCTGGCGTATGCCGCCATCGTCCGCGCGGCGCCCTCGAGCCCCCGCGCCTGGCTGAGCGCCTCGGACAGGTCCTCGTCCCACGTGCGCGTCGCGTCGATGACGCGCTGCTCGAGGGCCACCTCGTCGATGTCGGGGATGTCGGTGCCGGCCGGCATACGGACGACGAAGTGGAGCCGCGCGAGCGTCGACTCGCTGACGCGCGTCGTGTTGTCGATGTTCTCGCCGCCGAAGGCCTCGAGCAGGATCGACTCGATGCGCAGGCGCACCGTCGTGTTGTAGCGGTCTCGCGGGAGGTAGACGAGGCAGGACACGAAGCGACCGAACTCGTCACGTCGCAGGAAGAGCTTGGTCTTGCGGCGCTCCTGCAGGTGCAGCACGCTCGTCGCGATCTCGGCGAGCTGGGCCGACGTGGTCTGGAAGAGCTCGTCGCGCGGGTAGGTCTCGAGGATCTGCAGGATGTCCTTGCCCGAGTGGCTGTCGGGGCTGAGGCCCGTCAGCCGCAGCACCTCCTGGGCGCGCACGTCGAGCAGCGGGATGTCGTGGATCGTGTCGTTGTAGGCCGCCGAGGCGTAGAGACCGAGGAAGCGCTGCTCGCCGACGCACTCCCCACGGGCGTCGAACCTCTTGACGGAGATGTAGTCGAGGTAGACGTCGCGGTGCACCGTGGCACGGGAGTTGGCCTTGGTGATGATGAGGATGCTCGAGTCACGGGCGGCGCTGCTCGCGGCGGGTGTGAGCACCAGCCCCTTGCCCGCGGATGGGCGGTCGTAGCGCAGCAGTCCCAGGCCCGTGCCGGGGACCTGACGTGAGACGTCCTTGCCGTGCTCGCGGGCCAGGGAGTACTCGCGGTAGCCGAGGAAGGTGAAGTTGTTGTGTGCCAGCCACTCGAGGAAGCGCGCAGCCTCCCGGGCGTGGTGCGGGTCGGTGCCGGGCGGGGTCGCGGAGCGCAGCTCGCTCGCGATCGTCAGGGCGTGCGCGCGCATCTTCGGCCAGTCCTCGACCGAGTCGCGGACGTTCTCGAGCACGTGGCGCAGCCGTGCCTCCACCTCGGGCAGGGCATCGGCCGGCAGGCGGTCGATCTCGAGGTGCATCCACGACTCGCGCACGAGGCCCACGGCGTTCGACTGCACCGTGGTGGACCCGTCCGTGACGACCGACTTGAGCTCGCCCGTCACGGTGCGCGACACCGTCATCTGCGGGTGGACGATGAGGTGCACGCCGCGGTCGAAGCCACCGAGGGCGCCGACGACGGAGTCGACGAGGAAGGGCATGTCGTCGACGACGATCTGCACCACCGTGTGCATGCTGGACCAGCCGTCGTCCTCGGCCGTGGGGTTGAAGACCCGCACGTTGAAGGTCCCCACCGGGCGCTCCTGGGCGAAGGCCCGGTGCTCGTTCGCGACCGTGGCCAGCTCGCGTGCCGGCCGGGCCAGCAGGTCCTCGGTGGCCACCAGCCGGTAGTACGCGCGAAGGAACTCCTCCATGTCGGCTGCAGCGGTGGCCGAGGAGCGGCCCCTGCCCCGTCGTGGCGGCGGCGCCATGGCTTCGGCAGCAGCCCTGATGACGTCGATCCGAGACTGTTCGAGTGACGCTGACATGCGGTTGTCGGATTCCTCACCGTGCGGCCTTGGCAGCGACACGTCGTCGTGTCGCGCATCTCACGATGTGAGCCTATCCCCGTCCGCTCCGGGGCCGGACACCCCGGTGGAGAACTCACCGGTACCCGTCGCGGCAGTCCCTAGAGTGGTGCCATGGACGACGGGACCGGGGCGCCGCACGCCGCGGATCCCGCGACGCTGCGAACGCTCACGGCGGCCCGCTCGACGACCCGCAGCCTCTCCGAGGAGCTGCTGACGCACGTGCCGGACGTGGGCGACCTGCCCACCCAGCGAGCCCTCGACGCCTGGGTCGAGCAGGCGGCCGACACGCTCGCCGCCTTGTCGGAGGCCCTCGAGGAGCGCCTGCTCGGGCTCGGCGCGGCCGCGACCCGCGTGCCGCGGATTGACACCGGGAGGGTCGGCCGGCCATGACGTTCTCCCCTCCCGGCGACCCGGCATCCACGTCAGCACTGGGCGGCGCCCTCCTCAGCCAGGCCGGGCGCCTCGCCGACCTCGTGCTCGACCTCGACGCGTCAGCGGGACGCGCCGCCCGCGGGGAGAGTGCCCGCGGCGGTGCCCGTGCCAGGGCCGGCAGTGCCGCCGGCAGTCACGCGGGCAGTACCACCGGCACGGGCCGCTCCACCGACGAGAGCGGGACCGACCCCACCCGTCGCGAGCGGGAGCTCCTGACCCGCGCCGCCACCGAGCTCGACCGCGTCGGAGGCCTCCTGCAGGCGTGGACCACCACGGCCGTCGAGTCGGCGGCGCGCCTGCGCGCGCTGGAGCCGGCCCTGGCCCGTGTCGACCTCGTGGTGGACGGGCACCTCGTCGTCGAGCGCTCCGGGCCCAGCCGGGTCGAACCCGCCGAGCGCCTCGCCGAGCGCGAGCGCCTCCAGGAGCTGCTCAACCGGGTGACGGCCGCCCGTTCGCGGGAGCTGGCGCGGCTGCGCCGCGAGCTCGAGCAGTCGGGCACGACGCTGGCCGCCCTGTCCGCTCGCGCACGTTCGGGCCGGTGAGGGGGCCGGCGACGCGACCGCGGCGGACGGCATACGTGCTCGGGTCGCGGGGCCTGCGGACAGGAGGCGGCGCAGGGGTGCAATAGCGTGTCCGCCATGAAGATCTCCGAGACGATGACGTATGCCGCGCCGCCAGAGACGGTCTACGCCATGATCACCGACCCGGCCTTCCAGGAGCGCAAGTGCGTCGAGGCCGGCGCACGGAAGCACGAGGTGGCGGTCAGCCCCGCGGGCGACGGGGCGCGCGTGGTGACGAGGCGTGACCTGCCGGCCGACGGCCTGCCCGACTTCGCGAAGTCGATCGTGGGCCCGACGCTGTCGGTGACCGAGACGTACGAGTGGGGGGCCGCTGCCGCCGACGGCGCGCGCTCCGGCACGCTCACCGTCGAGGTGGCGGGCGCACCGGTCGCCATGCGGTCCACCATCGAGCTGGCGCCGGCCTCCGGCGGCACCACGATCTCGGTCGAGGGCGACCTCAAGGCCTCGATCCCGCTCTTCGGTGCCAAGGTCGAGAAGGCTGCCGCCCCGGCCGTCGTCGACGCGATCCGCGCCGAGCGCCGCACCGGGACGGCCTGGATCGCCGAGCACGTCTGACCGGCGCGCGTCACGCCGCCGCGAACGACGAACGGGCCCGACTCCGCGCAGGAGTCGGGCCCGTTCGGCTTGCGGCCGGGCGTAGCCCGCGGGCGTCAGCCCATGTGCGGGTAGGCGTGGTTCGTCGGCGGGACGAAGGTCTCCTTGATCGAGCGGACGCTGGTCCAGCGCAGCAGGTTCTGCGCCGCCCCGGCCTTGTCGTTGGTGCCGGAGGCGCGGCCCCCGCCGAACGGCTGCTGCCCGACGACGGCACCGGTCGGCTTGTCGTTGACGTAGAAGTTGCCGGCCGCGAAGCGCAGGCGCTTGGTCGCGTCCGCGATGGCGCGCCGGTCCTGGGCGATGATCGAGCCGGTCAGCCCGTAGGGCGCGAAGCGCTCCATCTGGTCGAGCACCGTGTCGTAGTCGCCGTCCTCGTAGACGTGGACCGACAGGATCGGGCCGAAGTACTCGGTGCGGAACGACTCGTCGCCGGCGTCCTTGACCTCGAGCACGGTCGGGCGCACGAACCAGCCGACCGAGTCGTCGTAGGTGCCGCCGGCGATCACGTCGATGCCACCGGTCGCGTGCGCGCGGTCGATGGCGTCCTTGTGCTTGGCGAAGGCCCGCTCGTCGATGACGGCGCCCATGAAGTTGGACAGGTCGGTGACATCACCCTGGGTCAGACTGTCGGTGATGTCGACGAGGTCGTCCTTGATCTGCCGCCACACCGACGCCGGCACGTAGGCGCGCGAGGCGGCCGAGCACTTCTGGCCCTGGAACTCGAACGCGCCCCGGATCATGGCGGTGCGCAGCACGGCCGGGTCGGCGCTCGGGTGGGCGAGGATGAAGTCCTTGCCGCCGGTCTCGCCGACGAGGCGCGGGTAGGTGCGGTAGCGGTCGAGGTTGGCGCCGACCTGCTGCCACAGGTGCTTGAACGTCGGCGTCGACCCGGTGAAGTGGATGCCGGCCAGGTCCTCGTCCGCGAGGGCCGCCCTGCTCACCTCGATGCCGTCGCCGGTCACGAGGTTGATGACGCCGGGCGGCATGCCGGCCTCCTCGAGCAGCTCCATCGTCAGCTGCGCGGCGAGCTGCTGCGTCGGGCTCGGCTTCCACACGACGGTGTTGCCCATGAGCGCCGGGGCCGTCGGCAGGTTGCCGGCGATGGCGGTGAAGTTGAAGGGGGTGATCGCGTAGACGAAGCCCTCGAGCGAGCGGTAGTCCGAGCGGTTCCAGATGCCCTTGGCGTTGAGCGGCGGCTGCTGCTCGAGGATCTGGCGCGCGAAGTGCACGTTGATGCGCCAGAAGTCGATGAGCTCGCACGCCGCGTCGATCTCGGCCTGGTAGGCGGTCTTGGACTGTCCCAGCATCGTCGCGGCGTTCAGCCTGGCGCGCCACGGCCCGGAGAGCAGCTCCGCGGCCTTGAGCAGGATCGCGGCACGGTCGTCGAACGACAGCTCGCGCCACATCGGCGCGGCGGCCTTGGCCGCGTCGACGGCGGCCTGGCCCTCCTGCACCGTCGCGTTGCGCAGCGTGCCGAGCACCTTGGCGTGCGCGTGCGGCTGGCGCACGGGAATCTCGGCGCCGGAGCCCGTCACCCGCTTGCCGTCGATCGTGTGCGGCAGCTCGCGCTCGGTGGCGCCCAGCTCGGCGAGGGCGGCCTCGAGCGCGGCGCGCTCGGGCGAGCCCGGCGCGTAGTCGAGCACCGGCTCGTTGGCCGGTGCGGGCACATGGGTCACGGCGTCCATCAAAGTTCTCCTGCTGTTGGCACGGTCGGTCGGCCCGGTCGGCGCCCGACGGGGCGGGGTGGCCCGCCTCGTGGGCGGACCACCCCATCGTTCCATGCCGCTCGCAGCGCCCTTGCTCCGTGCCCTCGCCGCCCTCGCCGCCGTCCGCATCCCTCGCTCAGTGCAGGACCGGGATGCCCCACGGGTAGTGGAAGGACTCTCCGCGGCTGGCGGCCATCGCGGCCCGGATGTGGAACCACAGTCCCGCCACCACGGCGACGATCCAGACGATGACGGCGACCGGGATCAGCACCACCGTGAGGAACATGATCCAGCCGACGATGATGGCCGCCCACACGGCGAGGTTGAAGTTGAAGGAGCCTGCCGCCGCCCGACGGACGAAGGCGCTGCGGTCCTTGTAGATGGCCCAGATGATCAGCGGGCCGACGAAGCTGAGCCAGCCGGCGGAGATGACCGCGGCGATGATCGCGGCGAGGTGGCCCAGGATGGCCCAGGTGCGCTCCTCGCCCGTCGGGGTGAGGGACTGGCCGTACGGGTTCGGGATGGGGTGCGTCATGCCTCCATCGTCGCGCGTGAGAGCGCCCTTCGCTGCTGGGGAGCGCCCTGACCCGACCCTGATCCGACCCTGACCCCGTGAAGCCCTGCCAGCCGACCGTGAGCCGACCGTGAGCCAGCCGCGACTCAGGCGCAGGCACCCACCTCGTCGTCCACCGCGAGCGAGCAGACGGCGCTGCCCGGGTCGAGGATGCCCAGGGCGGCCAGGAGGGTGAGCGCCATCTCGTGGTGCCCGCGGGGGCCCGGGTGGAAGGCGTCGTCGAGCCAGCCCGCGGGGGCGACGTCGACGCCCGCGTCCGCGGCCTCCCAGGCCCCGGCGTGGTCGACGACCAGGACGCCGAGGTCGTCCGCGACCTCCCGAACCGCCTGCGCGTAGAGCGCGAGCAGTCGGGGGTTGCGCTCCCCTTCGTCGAGGACCGGCGGCGGGGTCTGCAGCACCACCGTCGCGCCCACGTCCCTCGAGCGCTGGACGATCTGGTCGAGGCGGTAGCGGAAGCCGCGCACGCCGTCCTCACCAGAAACCATGTCGTTGGTCCCGAACAGCACGAAGACGACGTCGGGCGCGAATCGACCTGCGCGCCAGTGGAACTCAGGTAGCAAGTCATCGGTGGTGGCGCCGGAGACACCGGAGTTCACGACGGCGTCCCCACGACGACCGAGCTCCCCGCGTACGCGTTCGGCGAAGTGCTCGACGTAGCTGCGGTGCCCGTGCGTGTGCTTCACCCCCTGGGTGATGCTGTCGCCGAGGAAGACCCAGGTGACGGGCGGACCGGAGAGGATCTCGCGGAGGCGGTCGGCGTCGCGGCGCGCGTACTCGTCGGCGGTGAAGTCCATTCCCGCAAGGTAACAAGGGATCGTGCGGCCTCGGCCCGATCCGACCAGCACGTGGGACGGTCAGGCCCCCTGCCACCACAGCAGTCGGTCGACGAGCACCCGGTGGGCGCGCTGCAGATCTTCGCCGTGGGCGTCGGCGTCGCCGTGGCCCCGTCCTTCGACCTCGCGCTCGAGCTCGTGCTCGACCTCGAACCACGGCGCCAGCGCCCACCAGTCGCGGGACCTCGCGCGGACGTCCCCGTCGGCACGAATCCCGTCGGCCACGGCCTGCGCGAAGGGCCCGGAGGTGGCGTTCAGGGCCCACGCGAGGTCGAGTGCCGGGTCGGTGACACGCGCGTCGCCCCAGCCGATCACCCCACTGAGGTGCCCGTGGTGGCCCAGCACGTGCTCGGCCACCAGGTCGCCGTGGCACAGGGCCTGCTCGCGCACCGTGGCCACACGTCCCAGCAACGAGTCCCCAGCGCGCTGCACCGCGGCCGGCAGGGCCGGCAGCACGACGTCCCGGAAGCGCGCCACCCCGGCGATGCGGTGCCGGGCGTCGTCCGACGCCGAGGGGCACCGGGCCTCGGCGGCGAGCGCCGGCGGCGTCGCGTGCAGCGCGGTCAGGAAGCGGGCGAAGAGCCGGCCGTCGGCGGCCGTGAGCGCGAGCGGGTCGACGGCTGTCCCCTCCAGGAGGGTGTGCCGCACGCGCAGCGGGTCCTGGTCCAGCACGACGGGGCGCGGCACCTCCAGGGGCAGCCCCTCCGCCAGCAGGGTGAGCAGGCCCACCTCGGCGAGCAGGCCCGACTCGGCCTCCGGTCGCCTCGCCACCCGGTCGACCCAGCGACCCTCCACGAGCGTCGTCACGTTGTCCCAGCCCTGCTCCAGGGGGACCTGGTCTGCGGCCCACGAGCGCACGGTCGCCGACCAGACGGCGCGACTGTCCGGCACCAGCGTGGCCGGCTCCTCGTCGAGCCGGCGCACGAGCTCCTCGACGGTCACCCACTCGCCCCAGGACACCTCCTCCGGCTGCCACCGGATCGGGCCGTCCCAGGTCGTGACGAACTGCACGGCCACGTGGTCGGTGTGCTCGTCGGCGTAGTGGGTGACCCCGCGCGGCTCGAGCGGCACGCCAGACACCCCGAGCTCCTCCTCCACCTCCCGCACCGCGCCGACGGCGGGGTCCTCCCCCGCGAGGACAACGCCTCCGGCGGCGAAGTCGAGCAGTCCCGGGTAGACGTCCTTCGTCGTCGTGCGCCGGTGCAGGTAGACCCGGCCCATCGGGTCACGGACGACCACCGACGACGCGGCGTGCCCGAGGTTGCGTGCCCTCACGACGGAGCGTGGCGCCGAGCCGACGACCTCCCCCGTCGGGTCGTAGAGGGCGACCTCCTCGTCGTCGGTCACGGCGCCCCGTGCCTCAGCCGAAGAAGCCGCGCACGTCGTCGAGCTCGGTGACGTCGTACCAGAGCAGCTCGTCGGCCTCCTCGACGCCCGAGGTGACCTCGTCGTCGATGTGGAAGGACGCGACACGGGCGAGCGGCACGGGGGCGGTCAGCACGACCTTCGAGACGGGCGCATCCTCGCGCGGCGCGACCCAGGACGCGTCGGCGTCGGCGGACGCCACGAGCCGGCGGTCGGAAGGGACGGCGCGCAGCTCGGCGGCCGCGGTCACGGCGTCGCTGAACGCGGCGTACTCGAGGTCCTCGACGTCGAGACCCGGCGCCATCCGCTCGAGACGGGAGGTGACGGCATACGCGGTCCGTGGGCTGCCGGGCCCGGCAGCGAGCGCGCCGGTGCCGGCGAGCTCCTCCAGGCCCGAGCGCCCGAGCGGCACGTAGACGCGCACGACGGGCATCAGGACTCCCTCCCGCTGGTCAGCTCGGCCAGCGACTCGACGATGGACTGGCCGAGCACGTCGACGTCGGGCATCGCGTCACGGTCGGCGTTGAGGCCGAAGTAGACGCCCCCGTTGTAGGAGGTGATCCCGATCGAGAGAGCCTGGCCCTTGGCGAGCGGGGTCACCGGGTAGGTGGACAGCATCTCGGCGTCACCTGCGTAGAGGGGCGCCTGCGGGCCGGGCACGTTCGTGATCATGACGTTGTAGAGGCGCCGCGACATCGCCGACCCGAGACGCGCGCCGAGCGCGTGCAGCGTCGGGGGCGCGAAACCGGCGAGGTTGGCGAGCGAGGTCGCGCCGACCGCCTGCCCACCCTCCATCTGCTGACGCATCGCGAAGGCGATCTGGTGCAGCCGCATCGAGGCTCCCGGCTCGCCCACCGGGAGGTTGATGACGCAGGCCATCACCTGGTTGGCGTACATCCCGGCCGGGTCGTCGCCGTAGATGCTGACCGGCACCATGGCCCGGACCCGGGTGTGCGGGCTGACCGCCTCGCCGCGCCCGAGCAGCCACGACCGGAAACCGCCCGCGATGGTCGCGAGCACGACGTCGTTGATCGTCACGTCCTCGGCGTAGGCGCCGCGGGCCAGGCGCTTGCGCACGAGCCGGTAGTCGTCGAGATCGGTCGCGACCATGACCCACCGGCGGGAGGAGCCGATCGCCGCGTTGAGCGGGGAGTCGGGCGCCGGTCGCGCCGCGGTGCGAGCCACGGTCGAGAGCACCTGGCCGGCGGACTCCACGGCCCGCAGCCCCACGTTGACGGCGTCGTTGAGGCCCCCGCGCACGAGGTCGACGACCTGGGTCGGCCGGCGCACCGCGTCGACGACCGCGCCCGCCACGAGCTCCACCGAGGACGGCGGCCGGCTCGGCTGCCACGGCAGCACCGCCTCGTCGAGGTCGCCCCCCTTGACCGAGTCGACGATGACGTGCGCGATGTCGAGCGCGTTCACCCCGTCGATGAGCGCGTGGTGCGTCTTGGTGACGATGGCGAAGCGGCCGTCGTGGAGGCCCTCGACGAGGTAGACCTCCCACAGCGGACGCGTGCGGTCGAGCTTGCGCGGCTGCACGCGGGCGACGAAGTCCTGCAGCTGCCGGTCGCTGCCGGGACGCGGCAGGGCGGCCCGGCGCACGTGGTAGCCCATGTCGAAGGCCTCGTCGTCGACCCAGACGGGGTTGGCGATGCGTCCGGGCACGTCCCGGACCTTCTGCCGGAAGCGTGGGATCGCGCCGATGCGGCTCTCGATGATCCGCACGAGCTGGTCGTAGTCAAAGCCCTGGCGTGGTGGCTGGAAGACCATCACCGACCCGACGTGCATCGACGTGGTGGACTCCTCCAGGTAGAGGAACGACGCGTCGAGCGAGGTCAGGCGGTCGGACATGGTGACACTCTGCCAGACGGCCGCGCCTAGGATCGGGGCCATGCGAGCGTTTCGTACCGTCCCGTATGCCGTGTGCGTCCTGGCGCTGGCCGGCGCGGCCGCGTGCTCGTCCGCCGGCCCGCAGCCCTCGACCGATGGAGCCGGCAGCGTCGCAGCAACCAGCAGCGTCAAGCGCCTCGCGGTGCGCGTCACCGGTACGACCGTGACGCCGCCACCGGCCCAGGTCGACCTGCCCGTCGGGTCGACGCTCGAGCTGTCGGTGACGAGCGACCACGACGACGAGCTGCACGCCCACGGGTTCGACGTCGAGGCGCAGCTCAAGGCCGGCAGGGCGACGACCCTGCGGCTGACCGGGAAGGAGCCGGGGGTCTACGAGGTCGAGACCCACCACCCGGCGCTGACCCTGCTGACGGTCGCCGTCCGCTGACCATGGCACTGGTGGCCGCCGCCCTTCCCGCGGTAATGCCCGCGGTGCTGCCCGCCCACGGCGTGGGCAGCCGCAGCGACCTGCCGCTGCCCTTCACGGCACTCGTCGTCGCTGCGGTGGCCGTGCTGGTCATCTCCTTCGTCGCCCTGGGCACGCTCTGGCGAGAACCTCGCCTGCGAGACACGGACGGGATGCTCCTGCCCCGACCGCTGGCGGCGCTGCTCGACTCCCGCTCGCTGCGCACCGCCGCCCGCATCCTGGCGGGCGCCCTCACGCTGTGGACGCTCGCGGCACTCTTCCTCGGCCCGGACTCGGCCCGCAACCCCGTCCCGCACGTCATCTACGTGTGGCTGTGGGTCGGCCTGGCGTTCGCCTCGATGCTGCTGGGGCCGGTCTGGAAGGTCATTAACCCCGTGCGGGCCCTGCACGCCGCCCTCCTGAGGCTGGCCCGGGTCTCGCCCGACCTCGCCGCGCTGCCCTACCGGTGGGGACTGTGGCCGGCCGCACTCGGGCTCGGCGCCTTCACCTGGGTCGAGCTCGTCGCGGAGGACAAGACGTCACTGGGCTTCCTACGCCTGCTGGTCGGCGGGTTCCTCGCCGTGTCGGTCCTCGGAGCCGCCGTCTTCGGCCGAGCCTGGTTCGAGGACGCCGACCCCTTCGAGGTGTGGTCGCGGCTGCTCGGCCTGCTCTCGCCGCTCGGGCGACGCCGCGACGGCCGTTGGGTCCTGCGCACTCCCCTGCACGGCGTCAACGGGCTACGGGGCCAGCGGGGGCTCGTGCCGACGGTCGCCGTCATGCTCGGCGGCACGGCATACGACGGCTTCTCGGCCAACCTCGCGTGGGCGACGTTCGTGCAGAGCTCACCCCTGCCCTCCTCGCTGCTGAAGACGCTGACGCTGCTCGGCTTCTTCGCGCTCGTGGCCGTGACGATCTGGCTCGCGTCGGCGGTGTCGGTGCGCCTGGCCCGCGAGCCGTTCGCCAGCTCCTTCTCCTTCGTGAGCGACATCGCGCCGTCGCTCATCCCGATCGCCGGTGGCTATCTCGTCGCGCACTACTGGTCGCTGTGGGTCTACCAGGGCCAGTACGCGTGGCGTCTGCTCACCGACCCGCTCGGCACGGGGGCGGACCTGCTCGGCACCGCAGACCTGACTCCCGGCGACGCCCTGATCCAGCCGACGCTCGTCGCGACGATCCAGGCCGTGAGCATCGTCGTTGGCCATGTGCTCGGCGTCTTCGCCGCCCACGAGCGCGCGATCACCGTCTTCGACCGCCGCGTCGCGGTGGTCGGGCAGGTCCCGCTCATGGTCGTGATGATCTTCTACACGCTCGGGGGCCTGACGATCCTCTTCAGCAGCTGAGTGCGAGCAGGGCAGGGCGAGCAGCCGGAGGTCGGTCGGTGACGACGGTGGGACGCAGCGGGTCGAACGGTCAGGCCTCGGCCGGGGCCGAGGAGCGGCGCCCGCGCAGCCCACGCCTGCGTTGCTCGCGGCGCTGCCGACAGTCGGCGCGCGCCGTCCACGGCAGCAGGCCGGTGGCGAGGTCGGCGACGGCGCGGTGCACGGGCGACTCCGGCGCGTGCTCGACCAGCGAGCGGCCCGCGAGGAGGGCGGCATCGAGTGTCGCCGGGTCGTCGGGCACGAACCGCACCGACCCGAGCCCCGCGAACCGCTGGAGCGAGTCGGCGATGCGTGACTCGGGGCGGGACCCGACGGCGCTCGCGCGCACCCGGTTGACCACCGCGACCGGCTCGCCGGAGGGCACGGTGCCCAGCTCCTGCAGCCCCCGCACGAAGCGCTGCAGGGCGACGGGGTCGGCCCCGCTCACGGCCACCACGAGGTCCGACGCCGCGAGGGAGGTCAGGGTCGCCTCGTTGCGGCGCGGCGCCGCGGTGTCGTAGCTGAGCTCCTCGTCGTCCTCGAGGCAGAACCCGCAGTCGATCACGACGACCCGCACCAGGGCGCGGCCGAGCTCCAGGACCCGCTCGAGGGCCGCCGCCCGCACCTCGGGCCAGCGCTCGGCCTTGGGCAGGCCGGTGAGCACTCGCAGACCGGGCACCACCTGCGGGGCGATGCGCGAGAGTGCTGGCAGGTCGAGCAGCCCCTGGTCGGCTGCGCGGCAGGCGGCCGCGACGCCCGGCGCCTCGTCGAGCAGGCCGAGGGACTGGGCGACGCATCCCCCGTAGGTGTCGGCGTCGACGAGGAGGGTCTCGACACCTCGCGCCGCGAGCTCGGCCGCCAGGGTGGTGGCGACGGTCGTGCGTCCCGGCGCGCCGGTCGGCCCCCACACCGCGATGACGGGTGCCCGCTGCGGTCCGCAGTCACGGCCGGGGTCGGCACCTTCTGCAGCGCCGCCGCCGGGTCGAACGTCGACCCGTCCGGTGTCGTCGGTGGACGATGCGGCAGGCGCGCCCGCCGGACGCCACCCCGTCCCGTCCGGGACCTCCTCCTGGCCCACGAACCGGCCGGAGTCGGCGGCGCACTCGGCGTCCGACACGGACCCGGACCGGGCCTTGGACCGCGGCCCCGACTGGGCGTCCGGCGTCTGCAGCGCCGCCTCCAGGTCCTCGGCCGCCGACCCCCCGTCGAGGGCCTGCAGCCACCGGTCCTCGCCCGCGTCCACGGGCACGGTGACGGTGATCGTCAGCTGGCGCAGCCGGCGCTCGGCGCCCTCGTCGTCGGCCGGATGGACGCCCACCACGTGGATCCGGTTGGCCCTCAGGCGGTCGACCACCGCCAGGTCGAGGCCTCGCAGGTCCGACGACACGACTGCCGTGTCGCCCACTCCTGCGTCGGCGACGGAGAGCAGCTCCGGCACGTCGGCGCAGCGCCGGCTCACCGTGACGCCCCGGAGCCCTTCCAAGGTCGTGGCGACGGCGGACTCCCACTGGTGGCCCAGCGCGGTCAGGACCTCGCTCACGCTCCACCGCCGGAGACGGCGCCCACGGCGGGAACCAGGGTCACCTTGGCCTCCGCGTCGACCGCCTCGACGAGCGGCTGGACCTTGGCGGCAGGCACGTAGATCTGCACCGACGTCATCGACCCCGACCCGAAACCACCGGAGCTGGTCAGTACCGCGGCCACGGCTGCCGACTCCAGCACCTTCCTGGTCTCGACGCGTGCCGAGCCACTGGTGGTCGAGGTCTTGGGCGTGACGAAGACGTCCACCCGGCTGCCGCGCGCCAGGCCCGTCGTCGACAGGGCGTCGGCGCGCACGGTGACCCGTTGGACATCGACGGCGTCGGCACCACCGACCGCCGAGACGGGGACGAGCTCACCGGCGCGGACGTCCCGGAGCATGAAGGACCCGGTCGGGGCCGGCGAGTCTGCTCCCAAGTACCCCGTCATGCCGTCACCGAGCCGCACGTCCGCGCGGACGAAGGAGGAGTCGTCGATCCGGTCTCCGGCGACGAGGTTCCCGGAAGCCACCCACACCGGGACCCGGTCGTCGGCGCTGGCCACCGCCTTGGCCCCGAGTGTCGCCGCCAGGAGGACGAGCAGCACGCCGACGAGAAGTCGGCTGTCGCGCCAGGACGGTCGTTGCAGGCGTTTGGCGCTGGGTGTGGCCAGCTCTGTCATGTGGGTCCCCTGTGTCCGCTGGTCGGTGGCGCACCCGGCCGCCCCGGACAGGGAAGCAGGACGCGGCAACATCTTGCATCAGGCGCCGGCGTTGCGCCCGCCCAGACGCACAGCTGGGGACAACGCGCCGGCCCGCTCCCGGACCTCCCTAGGATGAGGACCACCATCCGGTGCCCTCCCGGCAACCCGCGTGCCGACGGCAGTGTCGGCTGGGGTCGTGCGAGGGGCCGTCGTCGTCGAGCAGCAGCCGGATGGCCGTCGCCCGGGTCTCCCGACGCCGGGCGGGTACGAGTGTGGTCGAGGCCGTCGCCGAGACGGTGACAGAGGAGGAGTTCACGTGGCCCAGCGGTTCCTGCAGCTCGCCGAGGTGTCGGAGATCCTCAACATCTCCTCAGCCCAGGCGTACGCCCTCGTGCGCTCGGGCGAGCTGCCCGCCATCAAGATCGGCGGCAGGGGCCAGTGGCGGGTCGAGGCGACCGAGCTCGAGAACTACATCCAACGCATGTACGCCGAGACCAAGTCCTTCGTGCAGGCGCACCCCTTCGGCGGCGCCGGCGAGGAGTAGCCCGCTCAGAGCCGTCGCACCGACCCCAGCGACCAGAACGGCACGAGCAGGCGCCCGGTGAGGTTGGGCGATCGGCGCGGCTCGTCGGGCGCGTGCTCGGCGAGCTCGAGATGGTCGCCTCCCACGACGTCGATGGTGCCGGTCGCCGGACGGCCGTCGAGATCGCAGACCTCCACGGCGGCGCGGTCGCGGCTCAGCGCTCGCAGCGCCGCCCCGAGACCGAACCGCTTCGCCACGACCGACGGCGTGCGCGCACCCCGACCGAGGCCCGACACGGCTCGGACGGCGCCGAGCGCCACGAGCACCGGCCGTTGCGGCGCCGTCTCGAGCAGGGCCCAGTCCGGACCGACGTCGACGAGCCGGCCCCCGAGGACCCGTCCGGGCAGTCGCAGGCCCACCCCCGTCGCGCCCACATTCGCCAGCAGCCGGGTGTGCACGTCGAGCAGCGCCCGCTCGCGCCGGGTGCGGTCGGCGACCTCCGAGTCGAGCTCACGCAGGTCCTCGAGCGCGAGCTGCGCCTCGAGGTCCTCGAACAGTCGGTCCCACCGCATACGGACACCCTCCCCGCCAGCGCGTCGCGCGGCCATTCGAAACGGTCTTGACCAAATCCATACTTGACCAAACGAACGCAAACTGCATTGAATGAATGAATGAACAGGGGAACTTACTGGACGCCGGCCTCCGAGCCGTCCCGCGAACCGACCACCGGACCGACCACCGAACCGACCACCCGGGCACGAGCCGGACGACCCGACGGGAGGGCGACCCGAACGCCGCTGCGCGCGCCGGCTCCTGCAGCTGCGCCGCACGGCGCCCTTGCTCGTGAGCTGGTCGCGAGCATGCTCGGCCTCGCGGTCGGCACGGTTGCGCTCCTGCTCCTGCTGACACTGGCTCGACAGGCCTCGACCCTGGTGCCCGGCGCCGCACGCCCCGACGACGTCCTGCTGGTGCTGCTCGCCTGGACGGGGGTCGGACTCGCCGCCTGGCTGGTCCTCGGCTCGCTGCTCTCGGCGCTGGCCCTGCTCCCCGGTGCTGCCGGTCGGCTGGCCGCAGAGGTGGCGCAGCGGGTCACCCCGCTGGCGGTGCGAAGGGCGCTCACCTTCGTGCTCGGGGCTGCCGTCGGCTCGTGCGCCCTGCCCGCTGCGCCCGTCGCCAACGCGGCGTCCGCTCCCGTGGCTGCCGGGAGCGACCGACTGGGCCGCCTCCCTGGGGCGACGCGCGGCGGCCCCACGCCGGGATTCACCCCCACGGACGGCCCCGACCTCGACCTGTCCTCGAACGGGGCGGCCCCTTCCCGCTCCCGCCTCGGCGAGGGACCGGGCTTCCTGCCCACGCCGGGGCAGCCCGGCACCAGTCACCCGGGCCCCGCCCCGGCTCACCTGACCGCACCAGCTCCCGCGCCAGGCCCCGGCTACCTCCCGACCGCGCCGCCGCCGGTGCACGACGCCGACCGGCCGCACCTGCTGGCACCGGTCCCTCGAGTCGCCGTCTCCACCCACGACCTCGTCACCATCCACCGTGGCGACTCCCTCTGGTCCCTGGCGGCCCGGCATCTGGGGCCCGGCGCGTCCGACGCGCAGGTGGCCCACGAGTGGCCCAGGTGGTACGCCGCGAACCGCGCGGTGATCGGCGAGGACCCCGATGTCCTCGTCCCCGGCCAGCAGCTGCGTCCGCCGAGCGCCGTGGACGACCGGTCAACCGGCGCGACCGTCCCCGGCGCGACCGTCCCCGGCGCGACCGCCCCCGGCGCGACCGCTGTGGCGCCAGGAGCACGCAGATGAGCGCCGCCGCCGGCGCCTGGGACTCGTTCACCGTCCGGCGCATCCCGCAGACGGCCCCACGCATCATCAGCGCGGACGAGGCCTGGCACGGTGAGCAGCCGTACGCGCAGGACGCCCTGGCGCTAGACTTCTTCGGAGCGCGCGACGACGAGGACTTCGGCCGCCAGCCGACTCGCAGCAGCGCCCTGCCGGACCCGGCACCCCTCGTGGGCCGCCTCTCCCAGGCCATCATCGAGATCGTGTCGGGCCAGCGGCCGGCCCCGCAGCTGATCCGCCACACCGCTCCGACCGTCTACTCGGTGCTCGCCCGCCAGGCGATGGTCGCCGGTCGACGCCGCCTCTCCGGGACCCGGCGTCCGGCCGTCGTGCGGCGAGTTCGCGTGTGCGAGCCTGCCGACGGAGTGGTCGAGGCGTGCGCCGTCGTCGTGGCGCACGGACGCGTCCGTGCCCTGGCGCTGCGCCTCGAGGGTTTCGACGGACGCTGGCTGGTCACGGCCCTGACGATCGGCTGACCACATGCCACGAGGCGCTCGGGGGCGCGCACCGGCCCGCACGACGCGCCCGTGAGGTGGGACACGGCATACGGGACTGTCACGCCGACGTCCCGGACACCTGCCGGTGCCCGGGACGTCCGTTTCGCTCGTGCGTGGCGGTCAGCGGCGCTTGCGCTTGACCTTCTTGCCCCGGCGGTCGGCCTGACGCTCGACCGTCTGCTGGCCACCGGTCTCGACGGCGCGGCCGTCCTCGCCGGGCGCGGTGTAGCGCAGCGCTCCGGAGCGCTGGCCGTCGCTCTCCAGGTCGACGCCCGAGACCCGGACCCCGGAGGCCACCGGCTTGCGCGCCGGCGCTTCCGCGCCGGGCTGGGCCTGCGCCGCCGCTCCGGTCGTGTCCTCCGCCACCGGGCCGGCGGAGAGACCGCCCACGAGGTCACCAACCGACATCGGGGCCGCGCCCACCGGCGTGGCGACCGGCCCGGGGACCTGCACCTCGACCGAGAACAGGTGCGAGACCGACTCCTCCTTGATGGCCTCCATCATCGCCTCGAAGAGCTGGAAGCCCTCACGCTGGTACTCGATGAGCGGGTCGCGCTGGGCCATGGCGCGCAGGCCGATGCCCTCCTGGAGGTAGTCCATCTCGTAGAGGTGCTCGCGCCACTTGCGGTCCAGGACCGACAGGACCACGCGCCGCTCCACCTCGCGCATGGTCTCGGAGCCGAGCGACTCCTCCCGCAGGTCGTACGCGTGGTGCGCGTCGGACATGAGCTGCTCGCGCAGCAGGTCGGCCGTGATGGCCTGCCGGCCGCCGGCCATGTCCTCGACCTCGTCGATGGTCAGGGACACCGGGTAGACCTGGCGCATGGCGTCCCAGAGCTTCTCGAGGTTCCAGTCGGCGGCGAAGCCCTCGGACGTCGCGGCGTCCACGTAGGAGTTCACGACGTCGTTGACGAACATGCGCAGCTGCTCGTGCAGGTCCTCGCCCATCAGCACGGCGCGGCGCTCGTCGTAGATGACCTGCCGCTGGCGGTTCATGACGTCGTCGTACTTGAGGACGTTCTTGCGGATCTCGTAGTTCTGCGCCTCGACCGAGCCCTGCGCCTTCTGGATCGAGTTGGTCACCATCTTGGACTCGATCGGCACGTTGTCCTCCATGCCGGCGGTCTGCATGAAGCGGTCGACGAGTCCGGCGTTGAACAGGCGCATGAGGTCGTCGTTGAGGGACAGGTAGAAGCGGGACTCGCCCGGGTCGCCCTGGCGTCCGGAACGACCACGCAGCTGGTTGTCGATGCGGCGCGACTCGTGCCGCTCGGTGCCGAGAACGTAGAGGCCGCCGAGCCCGGTGACCTCCTCGTGCTCGGCCGCGACCTCCTGCTCGGCCTTGGCGAGGGCCTCGTCCCAAGCGGCTTCGTACTCCTCGGGCGTCTCGTGGGGGTCGAGGCCGCGCTTCTTCAGCTCGGCCACGGCCCGGAACTCAGAGTTGCCGCCGAGCATGATGTCGGTGCCTCGACCGGCCATGTTCGTCGCGACGGTCACCGCTCCCTTGCGACCGGCCTCGGCGACGATCGCGGCCTCACGCTCGTGGTGCTTGGCGTTGAGGACCTCGTGCTTGATGCCGCGCTTCTTCAGCTGCTGCGAGAGGTACTCGCTCTTCTCGACGGAGACGGTGCCCACGAGCACGGGCTGGCCGGCGGCGTGCTTCTCGGCGATGTCGTCGACGACGGCGTCATACTTCGCCACCTCGGTGCGGTAGACGAGGTCGGGCTGGTCCTTGCGGATCATCGGGCGGTTCGTCGGGATCGGGATGACGCCGAGCTTGTAGATCGAGTTCAGCTCCGCGGCCTCGGTCTGGGCCGTGCCGGTCATGCCCGAGAGCTTGCCGTACATGCGGAAGTAGTTCTGCAGGGTGATCGTGGCGAGCGTCTGGTTCTCGTTCTTGATCTCGACGCCCTCCTTCGCCTCGATCGCCTGGTGCATGCCCTCGTTGTAGCGCCGGCCGGGGAGCATGCGGCCGGTGTGCTCGTCGACGATGAGGATCTCGCCGTTCATGACGACGTAGTCCTTGTCCTTCTTGAACAGCTCCTTGGCCTTGATGGAGTTGTTGAGGTAGCCGATGAGCGGCGTGTTGACCGTGTCGTAGAGGTTGTCGATGCCGAGGAGGTCCTCGACCCGGGCGATGCCGGACTCGAGCACGCCGACGGTGCGCTTCTTCTCGTCCACCTCGTAGTCGCCGCGGCCGTCCTCGCCCCGGGTCAGGCGGGCGGCGATCCGGGCGAACTCGACGTACCACTTCGTCGCGAGGTCGGCCGGCCCGGAGATGATGAGCGGCGTGCGGGCCTCGTCGATGAGGATCGAGTCGACCTCGTCGACGATGCAGAAGTTGTGGCCGCGCTGCACGAGCTCGCTGGGATCCCACGCCATGTTGTCGCGCAGGTAGTCGAAGCCGAACTCGTTGTTGGTGCCGTAGGTGATGTCCTTGGCGTACTCGGCGCGCCGCTGCTCGGGCGTCATCGAGGCCAGGATGACGCCGGTCTCCATGCCGAGCGCGCGGTGGACGCGGCCCATCAGCTCGGACTGGTACTCGGCGAGGAAGTCGTTGACGGTGATGACGTGCACGCCCTTGCCGGACAGCGCGTTGAGGTAGCTCGGCAGGGTCGCGACGAGCGTCTTGCCCTCACCGGTCTTCATCTCGGCGACGTTGCCCTGGTGCAGGGCGGCGCCGCCCATCAGCTGGACGTCGAAGTGCCGCTTGCCCAGGGTGCGCTTGCTCGCCTCGCGGACGGCGGCGAAGGCCTCCGGCAGGAGCATGTCGAGGGTCTCGCCGTTGTCGAGGCGCTCGCGGAAGCCCTTGGTCTCGTCGCGCAGCTCCTCGTCGGTGAGCTTCTCGAAGTCGGCCTCGAGGGCGTTGACCTGCTTGGCGATGCCCTGGAGCTTCTTCAGGGTCCGGCCTTCGCCGGCGCGAAGCAGCTTCTCGATGACGGCCATCTGGTGATCTCACTCCCGACTGAACGTGTGGACGCGCCCGGAGGGCGGGCTCCATCGCCCGTGAGAGGTCACGGGACCCGCCCTAGGCTAGCCGCCTTCCGGACACAACGACCAACGCATCGGCGAGCGGCCCGGTTCCAGCATGACCCGAGAACGTATGCCGTGTCGCCCCCCCCCGGCTCAGCCGTCCTCGACGTCGTGCCGTGCGTCCACGACGTGCAGGGAGTCCAGGCCGAGCCAGCAGGCCATCGCCTCGAGGTTGCGCAGCAGCGCCGGGCGCGCCTCGGCCGGGGCGCCGGGCTCCCAGGTGATGCGGTGGCACCGCAGCACGCCGGCCGCCCGGTCGGCCTTGAGGTCGCAGCGGGCCACGAGCGCGTCGCCGAAGAGGAAGGGCAGGACGTAGTAGCCGTGCACGCGCTTGAAGGCCGGCGTGTAGATCTCGATGCGGTAGTGGAAGTCCCAGAGGGCGTGGATGCGGTCGCGCGTCCACACCAAGGAGTCGAACGGGCTGAGCAGGGCCTCCGCGTGGACCCGGCGCGGCAACCGTGCCTCGGCGTGCAGCCAGGCCGGCTTCCAGCCCGGGACCGTCACGGGGACGAGCTCGCCGTCGGCGACGAGCCGGGCGATGGCCGGGCGGGCGTCCTCGCGCCGGATCCGGAAGTAGTCGGCGAGGCACGGCTCGGTGGCTACGCCGTGAGCGCGCGCGGCGATGCGCACCAGCTCGACGTGGCGGTCGGGGTCGGCCTCGGCGCCGGGACGCTCGGTCCAGGCCGCCCGCTGCGCCGGGGGCGCGGTGGTGGCCAGGGCGGCGTACCGGCGCTCGAACTGGCTCGTGCGCCCGGCCGAGCTGATCTGCCCGGCCCAGAAGAGGTACTCGAGCGCCTGCTTGACGTCGGACCAGTTCCAGCCCCAGTGGTCGCTGCGGCGCGGCTGGTCGTGGGCGAGGGCCACCTCGACCTCTCGGGCCGTCATCGGTCCGCGCGCCTCCACCTCGGCGCGCACGAGGTCGACGTAGTCGGGACGCTCCTGCAGGATCCGGCGCATCCCGCCCCAGGCCTTCTCGGCCGCCGCGCGCATGCGGAAGTCGAGCAGCGGCCAGGTCGACAGCGGCAGGAGGCTCGCCTCGTGCGCCCAGTACTCGACGAGGCGCCGTGGGGCCCGGTCGCGGGCGCGGTCGACGAGCGCCGTGTCGTAGGGACCCAGACGCGAGAAGAACGGGAGGTAGTGGCTTCGGGTCAGCACGTTGACGCTGTCGATCTGCACGACCCCGACCCGGTCGACGACCCGCTGCACGTGCCGCATGGTGGCGGCGAACGGCTCGGGCCGCGGGTCGAGGAAGCCCTGGGCGGCGATGGCGACGCGCCGTGCCTGCCCCCGCGTCAGGGCCCGCGCGGAGGAGCCCACGAGGGCGGCGCCGTTCGCCGCTCCCCTGGTCACCAGCTGCTCACCGACCGGTCACCCACGCGCACTCGTCATTCACTCGCCGGGGTCGATGAGCCGCTGGCGCACCGCATACATCGCCGCCTCCATGCGCGAGTGCATCTGCAGCTTGTCGAGGATGTTGCGGATGTGGTTGCGCACCGTGTTCTCGGAGATGAACAGCTCATTGGCGATCTCGCGGTTGAGCCGGCCCAGGGCCACTCGTTTGAGGATCTCGAGCTCGCGCTGCGTCAGGCGCGGCAGCTCGAACCCCGGTGTCGGCGCCGGGACCGACGCGCGCTGGCTGATCTGGGCGAACTCGTTGAGCAGCTTGGCCGCCATGAGCGGTGAGAGCAGCGACTGGCCGTGGAAGACGCTGCGGATGCCGGCCGCCACCTCCTCCGGCGGAACGTCCTTGAGGAGGTAGCCGTTGGCGCCGGCACGGACCGCCTCGAAGAGGTTGGCCTCGTCGTCGGAGCTCGTGAGCATGAGGATGCGCGCCGAGGGAACGCGCTGCTTGATGACGCGGCAGGCGTCGATGCCGCCGCGCTTGGGCATGCCCACGTCCATGACGATGACGTCGGGCAGGGTCTCCTCGGCCTGGTCGACGGCCTCGACGCCGTCGGCCGCCTCCCCCACGACCTCGATGCCGTCCTCGACCGCGAGCACGGTCTGCAGGCCCCGGCGGTAGAGCGCGTGGTCGTCGACGATGAGGACCCGGATGACGTCGGGTGGCAGGTTCACGGGTCCATCTTGTCCCAGACCGCCCACGAAGCGCGGGCAGCGCCGCGCGAGTCGTGACGCTTCCACCCCCGGCGTGCACTCGGGTGCCCCGCACGCCAAGGAGTCGGGGCGCTCCCGAGGGGGAAGGCGCGGCCCCGACTCCGGCACGGTCGGCGACCGCCGGCGGCCGTCGACAGGGAAGCAGGGATCAGCCGGTGGCTGCGGCGGGGGCGTCAACCACCATCTCGAGGTGCAGCACCCCGTAGCTCCAGCCTCGACGGCGGTAGACGACGCTCGGCCGGCCGGTCTCGACGTCATGGAAGAGGAAGAAGTCGTGTCCGACGAGCTCCATCTGGTTGACCGCCACCTCGAGGGTCATGGGAGCCGCGACGTGGACCTTCTCGCGGACCTCGATGGGCGAGTTGCCCAGGGCTCCGAAGCGATCGAGGTCGTCGACCTGGCCGTTGGCGCTCTCGAGCGGCTCGGCTTCCTCCACCGCACCGCCTGCGGAGGCGTCGACACGCGCCGTCGCACGCGCGACGGACTCCGGGAGTCGTCGTCCGCGGCTGACCCGCCGCTTGTCGTGCATCCGCCTCAGTCGCTCCATGAGCTTGTCCACGGCCGCGTCGAGGGCCGCGAACTTGTCATCGAGACAAGCCTCGGCCCGGATCACGGGGCCCTTCGCGTGGCACGTGATCTCGACCTTCTCGGACCCATGCCCGACGGGCTCGTGGGTGACCACGACGTCGATGCGATGGACCTTGGGGGCGAGGGCCGGAACCTTGGCCAGCCGCTCGTCGAGCTGCTCACGGAATCGGTCGGGGATCTGGACGTGGCGTCCAGTGACGACGATCTCCACAGTTCCTCCTTGATCGCGCACGTCTTCTTCGTGCGGTGCAGTGAGAGTGGTTCAAGGGCTCTGGTCACCTTGGACAGGCCCGCCGATGCTGCCGCACCACCCCTTCCTGTCGATCGCGTCCCCTTGGCGGGCGGCCCCTGTGCCGCACCCCCGGGACGGGGGTTCATGACTCGACCCTAGTGGCGTGGCGCTCTCACTGGAAGGCATGCCCACCAAGGCATCGAACATCACACGAGACCGCCTCCGATGTGCGCCTCACCTACCCTCGGGGGCCGTGTCGAGTCACCCTCTCGTGCGCTGGGTCGCGGCCATGGAGGCCCCCACCACGGCGCCCGCGCCGGCACGACGGAGGGCTCGAGCAGCCTCCGCGAGAGTGGCGCCCGTCGTGACCACGTCGTCGACCAGGACACACCGACGGCCGTGAACGACCCTCTGCCACAAAGGCTTCACCTCCAGCGCGCCGGACAGGTTGCCCCTGCGCTCCGACGTGCCGAGCCCTGACTGGTCCTCGACGCGGCGAAGGTGGCGCAGGGCGGGGGCAACCCGCAGGACCGGACCGGGGTGACCGGCGAGCGCCGCGACGGCCCCTTGGCACAGGCCCTCCATCGGCGTGTCTCCCCGCTGCCGCACGGCGCGCCGGGACGACGGCGCAGGGATGACGAGCACCACTCCGTCCTGCCATCCGCCGCCCCGCAGGGCCCCGGCGATCGACTCGGCCAGCAGGGGCGCCAGGACGGCGCGCAGGTCACGACGCCCGGCGTCCTTCCACGCCGACACGGCGGCGCGCAACGGGTCGGCGTAGACACCCCAGGCGTACACCCGTGGCATGCCGTCGGGAGCGGGGTGCGGCACCACCCACGGGCCTCCTCCCCCGACGCCGACGCCGACGTCGGCCGTCTGCGGGCCCGTGCCCCTCGCGGTCCCCCTGCCGCCGGCGGAGGTGTCGAAGGCCAGGCCGGCGAGGGCGCGGGCGCACCGGGGACACCAGTCGTCGCCCGCTCGCAGGCATCCGCCGCACTGGCGAGGCAGGACGAGGTCGACGAGGTCCGAGGCGCGCAGCCGCGACAACGCGGTCGCCGCCGACGACGTGAGTGACCAGCCGTCACCATCCGGGCCCACCCGACCTCCCTCGACCTTTCGACGCTCCACCGGCAGCCCGGCTCCCGCGCGGTGGGCACCGGCGCAGGCGCACCCGACCGCAACCGCGACGTCGGCATCAGTCCCAGACCAGCGGAAAGCCGGGACGAGGACGAGCCGACGCGTACGCCTGTGGAGGAGCGAGCTCTCGCGACCGGGGGTGTGGACGAATTGCCCTGGGCCCGACGGTGCCGACGGTGCCGACGGTGTCGACGGTGTCGCTCAGCCGCCGGGAACGAGCACGTCACTGCCGTGCTCGATGAGCGGCCAGGTGGAACCGGCTCGGGCCAGGACCCGGTTGTCGCTCGTGATGAGCAGCAGGCCTCGGGGTCCACCCACCGTCGTGATGGCGACCGCGCCGGGCACGGCGCTCAGGCGCCCCAGGCCGGCTCGCGTGCCGTCCACCCCCGCGCCGATCGTCGCGAGCCAGGGACGCATGGGGTCGGTGGCGCCGATCTGGCCCAGCACCGCATAGCTGTACGCATCGAGCCACGTGACGGCCTGGATGCGGGTGAGCGACTGCGCCTGGCGCAGCGGGCGGGCCAGTGACTGCGGCTCGCCGTTCGTCGCTCGCACGATCCCGCTGAGGCCGAGCTGCTCGTCGCCGCCCGAGGCGTTGGTCGTCACCAGGAGCACGCGGGCGCCGTCGGCCGACACGGACAGGGCCTTGACCCGACGACCGCCCAGCCACGGCGTGCTGATCGGCTTGGGGGACGAGGCCGGGTCGCTGGACACCGAGTCGAGCACGAAGACCCGGCCGTGCCCGGAGCCGTCGCGACCCGCGACCCAGACGTAGCCGTTGATGTCGAAGACCGGCCGGGTCAGGGACGTCGCGAAGGACGGGAACCGGCGCGTCTGCTCGGTGGTGCGCCAGACCGACAGGACGCCGCGGTCCGCAGACAGCGCCGCCACCTGCCTGCTGTCGACGGACAGCGCGAGGTCGACCCAGGCGTCCGGGATCTGGCCGACGTCACCACCCTTGGGCTTGAGGTCCGGTCGCCTGGCCGCGCCGGTGTCCGGCACGTAGCGCGGGTCGATGCGGCGGATCGTGTCGCCGCTGCGCAGCAGGGCGGTGTCGGAGAAGCTCTTCTGTGCCACGTCGTAACCGAGGTCCGCGGCCGAGGTCACCGACGTGACGCCCCCGGGGAGCTCGAGCGGGGTGTTGTCGACCGCCAAGGAGACCGACCCCACGGACGAGATCTGGCTCAGCGTCTTGGTCAGCTGCGCCCACATGGCAGCTCGCGCGGCAGGGTCGGCCGACAGCGCCTCGCTGCTGAGGTTGACCTGTGCCTTGCCCCCGGTCACCGGCACGGCGTTGACGGCGAGCTGGGTGCCGGCCGGGACGCCGGTCGTGACAGCACCGGCGAGGTGGTCGGGAACGGCACTGAGCTGTGCACGGGCCAGCGTCGTGGCCAGGCGGGTGCCGATGGGGAACCACCGCGAGTCGGGCACGAGGTCGCGACCCCCGCGGCCCACGTAGTAGACGAAGCGGTTGGTGTAGACACGGTTGAACTGATCGTTGTCGAGCCAGAGCCCGAAACCGTCCCGGGGCAGCTCGAGCCGCCACTCACCGCCGACCTTGGTCAGCCCGAAGGTGACCTTCTCGCGCGCCCCCGGCGGCTCCTCCAGGTAGCGACCGTCCGGCGTGAGCCTGGCCAGGGCGGCTGCGCTGACCTCGACCTGGTCGTCGCCGACGCGGCGCAGGGACAGGTCCCCGTCGTAGACGACGACGTCCTCGCTCGACCAGCGCCACAGGTCCACGGACTGGGGCGCCAGGAAGGAGCGGCCCGTCGCGTGCGTCTCGTCGATGTCCTCCCCCGCGCGCAGGAAGCCGCGCACGATGGCCTCCTGGCTCGCCCCGTCGACGGGACCCACGGCCACCACCCGTACGGGCTCGTTGAGCACCTCACCGAGCGCTCGCCCCTCGACGACCGGCCCGGTGCCCGGCAACCCACCGCAGCCGGCCAGCAGGGAGCAGGCCGCCATCAGCAGGCACACGAGCACACGCGCCCTCACGCTGAGGGGCGTCATGGCGATCGCTCGACGACGATGCGACGCAGGCGGACGGTGTCGTCGTCCGCCGGTCCGTTCGCCCCCGCCTCGCCGGCCTGACCGCCCTGACCGGTCGGCCCCGTCGGTTGCGAGCCCGGCTTGCCGTCGCGCAGTGCGCGGGCCCGAGCGGCCTCAGCGATGAGGGGGCTCAGCGGGAGCGGGGAGCCGGTGATGGTGGCATTGGCCCTCCGCGGCAGCGTGAGCCGGAAGCAGGAGCCCTCGCCGAGGGCGCCCCACGCCTCCAGCCGCCCGCCGTGGAGGCGTGCGTCCTCCAGGGCGATGGCGAGCCCGAGGCCCGTGCCCCCGGTCGTGCGCGCCCGAGCGGGGTCGGCTCGCCAGAACCGGGTGAAGACCAGTGCCGCCTCCCCCGGGCGCAGCCCGACGCCGTGGTCGCGCACGGTGACGGCGACAGCCGTGTCGTTGTCCGCCACCGTCACCTCGACGGGCTTGCCCTCGCCGTGCTCGACGGCGTTGGAGACCAGGTTGCGCAGGATGCGCTCGATGCGGCGCGAGTCCATGTCGGCCAGCACCGGCGTGGCGGGCGTGCGCACGACGAGCTGCGTGCCCTTGCGCGCCGCGAGGGTGCGGTGCGCGTCGACGGCGCGCTCCACACAGCTGCGCAGGTCGACGGCCTCGACCTCGAGCTGCGCCGCACCGGCGTCGAAGCGGGAGATCTCGAGCAGGTCGGCGAGCAGCTCCTCGAACCGGTCGAGCTCGCCGCGGAGCAGCTCGGCCGAGCGGGCCACCGTCGGCTCGAAGTCGGCGCGGGAGTCGTGGATGAGGTCGCCCGCCATCCGGATGGTCGTCAGGGGGGTGCGCAGCTCGTGCGAGACGTCCGAGACGAACCGCTGCTGGACGCGGGAGAGGTTCTCCAGCTGGGCGATCTGCTGCTGGATCGAGGCCGCCATGCCGTTGAACGAGTTGGCGAGCCGGGCGAGGTCGTCCTCGCCCTTGGCCCGCATGCGCTCGCCGAGGTTGCCCTCGGCGAAGCGCTCGGCGACGGCCGCTGCGCGCCGGACCGGGTCGGCGACGAGTCTCGTCACGACGAAGGCGATGGCGCCGATCAGCACCGTCAGGGCCGCACCTCCGAAGAGGAAGGTCTGGCCGATGAAGCTGATGATCTCGCGCTCGCGGTCCATCGGGTAGATGAAGTAGAGGCCGTAGTCGCCGGCCACGGGCAGCACGACCTTCTGCCCGACGATCACCGCTGAGACGCTGCTGTTGCCCTCGTCGATGGTCGCCACCTGCAGGTGCTGGCGGCTCGGCTGGGCCGCGACCTGCCGGCGCAGCTCGTCGGGGATGAAGCGCACTCCGACGCTGCCGCTCTCGATGGGCCCGACGATCACCGGGGAGGAGTTGTCGTCGAAGCGCGTCAGCACGACGTAGCGCGTCTCGTTCCCGGCGTCGCGCCGGTAGGAGTTGATGAGCGTGGTGGCGAACTGAGTGAGCTTGGCCTGCGTGTCGGTCTGGTCGGTCGAGTCGAACTGGCCCTGGGCGTCGGTCGCGTCGCGCAGGCTGTCCTCGGCGGCGATGCGCTGGCGACTGTCGACGAGGCCCTGCGCGATGGAGCCGTAGAGGTAGGTGCCGACGGCGGCGAGCACGAGGATGCCGAGCAGCATCGTCACGACGACGACGCGGAAGCCGAGCGAGGCCCGCCACAGGTGCAGGACCCGCTGCCAGAGGCCGCGCAGCAGCGAGCCGGCCCGCGAGGCCAGGCCCGCGGGTCCACCGGTGGCCGCGCGCTGGCTCATGTCAGGACGGGCCCGCCTTGTAGCCGACGCCCCGGACGGTGACGACGATCTCGGGGCGCTCGGGGTCGTGCTCGATCTTGGACCGCAGCCGCTGGACGTGGACGTTGACGAGGCGGGTGTCGCCCGCGTGGCGGTAGCCCCACACCTGCTCGAGGAGGACCTCGCGGGTGAACACCTGCCACGGCTTGCGCGCGAGGGCGACCAGCAGGTCGAACTCGAGCGGCGTCAGCGACAGGGGCTGACCGTCGCGCTTGACCGAGTGGCCGGCGACGTCGATGTCCAGGTCGCCGATGGCGAGCTTCTCCGGTGCGGGCTCGTCGCCGCGGCGCAGCCGGGCCCGCACCCGGGCGATGAGCTCCTGGGGCTTGAAGGGCTTGACGACGTAGTCGTCGGCGCCGGACTCGAGGCCCACGACGACGTCGACGGTGTCGGTGCGGGCGGTCAGCATGACGATCGGCACACCGCTCTCGGCGCGGATGCGGCGGCACACCTCCATGCCGTCGAGCCCGGGAAGCATGACGTCGAGCAGCACCAGGTCGGCTCGCGAGTCACGGAAGGCGGCCACGGCCTCGGAGCCATCGGCCACGTGGGTGACCTCGAGCCCCTCGTTGCGCAGCACGATCCCGAGCATCTCGGCGAGTGCGAGGTCGTCGTCGACGACCAGTACCCGACCCTTCACGACACACTCCTCCCCGGAGCCCGCGGTTGACGCGGCCCCGTACGTCCTGACCAAATCATCACACACGCCTGACCGGACGCTGACGTGCTGCGACCGCGCCGCAGCGACGCGCGGGCACGCCCCCGGCCGGGTGCCGTCGTGTCCCGAGCCGTATGCCGTCCGGTCGCGCCCGCGGACCGCGCGGGCCGGCATACGCCCTGAAGGAGGGTCAGCCGTGCGGACTCAGCCCTGCGTGATGTACCACTTGCCGCCGATGCGGACCGCCTTGAAGCTGCGGACGACGTCGGCGGCCAGCGCCGGCTCGGTGGTGACGCTGTCGAAGGTCGCGGTGTCGCCCTTGACCGTGGCTCCGGTGATCCGGAGGCCCTTGAAGGCGGCGCCCAGCTCCTTGAGCTGGTCGAGCATGGGCGTGATCCTCGTGCCGCAGGCGGCTGCCGCACCGGGGATGCTGGGGATCGGCTTGCCGCCCGTGGACATCAGCCGGCAGACGGTGTTGCCGTCGCCCGAGACCATCGCGGCGAGCCAGGAGGTCATGGCCGCCTCCGGCGTGGACTGGTCAGCGGGGCCCGCCGTCACGCTGGGGATGGCGGTGCCTGCGGTGGTGCCTGAGCCGTCCGTGGGCGTTGGGGGCACGGTGTCGGTCGCCGTCCCGGTGTCCGTGCTCGTCGGGCCCGGCGCACTCGACGTGCTCGACCCGACCGGAGCAGTCGCCGACGGCCCGCCGTCCCCTGCACCCGACTTCGAGCAGGCGGCGAGGGAGACGGACAGTGCCAGTGCGAGCGCACCGGTCAAGAGCTTCTTCATGGAGGTCCCTGCCAGAAGAGGTGGACGGTCGGTCGGTCTGCCAATCCTGTCACGCGAGCCCCCGGCACGCGTCCCGGGAGGCGCTGCACGAGCCCCAATCCACACAAAACGCCCCGTCCGGACGCCGGAGCCGCGATGATCTGCGGGTGACGAGCGACAGCAGGGGCAGCGCCGCGACAGCCGAGCCGCAGGCCCGAGCGACCGCCGTCGACGCTCACGACAGCGGCTCGCACGCCGGGCCCGCCGCCCCCACCAGAGCCGAGGAGCCCCTGGGGATCGGCGGACCCGCTCGGCGGGGGCCGCTGCCCCTTGCCGTGCGCCAGGGCCTGCCCGGGCTCGTCATCCTCGTCGCGGTCATGCTGGTGGCGCGACCCGTCGGCGACCCCGACACCTTCTGGCACCTCGCGGCCGGTGACTACCTGCGCCGGACGTGGACCTTCAACGGCCCGGACCCGTGGAGCACCATGTCGACGCAGCCGTGGCGGCTGCACGAGTGGCTCCCCGAGCTGCTGATGAGCGCGGTGCAGCAGCTGCTCGGCCTGGCCGCGGTGGCGTGGCTCCTGCCGCTCGGAGCCGCCGCCATCGGGCTCACCCTCTGGCGCGCCATCCGCCCCCGGGCCTCGCTGCTGGCCTCCGCCGCGGTCACGTCGGTCACGTTCGTCGCGATGAGCCAGAGCCTGTCGCTGCGCCCGCACCTGCTCTCCTTCGCCTTCGCCGTGGCGTTCACGGCTGCGTGGCTGCGCTCGGCCCGCGACGGCCGACCGCGCTGGTGGCTGGTCCCCGTGACCTGGCTCTGGGCGTGTTGCCACGGCATGTGGTTCTTCGGCGTCGTCATCGGCGCGGTCGCGCTGCTGGGAATCGCCCTGGACCGGGTCGTGGGCCTGCGCCAGTGGCTGCGCCTCGCTGCCGTGTCGCTCGCGTCGCTGGCGGCCGCCGCCCTGACACCCACCGGCCCCTCGCTGCTGCTGTCGCCCTTCGCCGTCAACGAGACGACCCAGTACATCGAGGAGTGGATGCCCCCGTCGCTGCACCAGCCGGGGTTCCTCGGCTTCCTCGCGCTCGCAGCCACGGTGGTGCTCGTCTGGGCGCGCTCCCGCCGCGCGGTCCCCTGGACCGAGGTGCTGCTCGTGGGCCTGTCCATCGGCCTGGCCCTGCTGTACAGCCGCACGGTCGCCATGGGCGCTGCGGTCATCGCCCCGGTGGCGGCGGCCACCGTCCAGACCCTCCTGCCGCCCGACCGAGAGCCGGTGGCCCGGCGCGAGGTCCGGCTGACGCTGGGCCTGACCGCCCTGGGGCTGCTCGTCGCCGCCCTGGTCCTGCCGGCCCGGGCCACCGTGCCGGGCTGGGGCGCCGGCGACCTCGACGCACCGCTGTCCGCGCTGCCTGCCGGGACGGTCCTGTGCAACGACTACGGCGTCGGCGGCTGGCTCATCTGGGCGCACCCGAACGTGCGGCCCACCATCGACGGCCGGGTCGAGGTCTACGCCGCCGGCCACGTCAAGGAGCACATCGACTTCGAGCGGGCTGCCCCCGGCTGGCAGTCCTACCTCGCGCGCACCCACTGCACGTACGCGCTGCTCGGCAGGGACCAGTCCGTCGTCGAGGCCCTCACCGCCCGGGCGCAGTGGACGGTCGCCCGGCGGGGCAGCCAGTACGTCCTGCTGCGCGCGCCGCGCTGAGCCTCGCGTTCGATCCCGCCCCGGACGGACGTATGCCGCCCACCTCGCGAGGTGGGCGGCATACGCAAGCCGTGAGTGCAGGCCCGTGGGCCCGATCGCTCAGTAGCGGTAGTGGTCCGGCTTGTACGGGCCGGCGACGTCGACGCCGAGGTACTCGGCCTGGGCCTTGGTCAGCTCGGTGAGCTGGACACCGAGAGCGTCGAGGTGCAGGCGCGCGACCTTCTCGTCGAGGTGCTTCGGCAGCGTGTAGACCTGCTTCTCGTAGTCACCGGTCTTCGTGAAGAGCTCGATCTGGGCGATCGTCTGGTTGCTGAAGCTGTTGCTCATGACGAAGCTCGGGTGGCCGGTGGCGTTGCCGAGGTTCATCAGGCGACCCTCGGACAGCACGATGATCGAGCTGCCGCTCTCGAAGGTCCACTCGTGCACCTGCGGCTTGATCTGCGTCTTCTGGATGCCGGGGACGCGAGCGAGACCGGCCATGTCGATCTCGTTGTCGAAGTGGCCGATGTTGGCCACGATCGCCTTGTTCTTCATCTTCGTCATGTGATCGGCGGTGATGACGTCGTAGCAGCCGGTCGTGGTGATGAAGATGTCGGCGGTCTCGACGACGTCCTCGAGGCGGGCGACCTGGAAGCCCTCCATGGCGGCCTGCAGCGCGCAGATCGGGTCGATCTCGGTGACGATGACGCGGGCGCCCTGGCCACGGAGCGACTCGGCGCAGCCCTTGCCCACGTCGCCGTAGCCGGCGACGACGGCGACCTTGCCCCCGATGAGGACATCGGTGGCGCGGTTGAGTCCGTCGATGAGCGAGTGGCGGCAGCCGTACGTGTTGTCGAACTTGCTCTTGGTCACCGCGTCGTTGACGTTGATGGCCGGGAAGAGCAGGTCGCCGGCCTCGGCCAGCTGGTAGAGGCGGTGGACACCGGTCGTGGTTTCCTCGGTGACGCCCTTGATACCGGCGGCGACCGTGGTCCACTTCTGCGGGTCGGTGGCCAGCGTCTGGCGCACGAGCTCCTTGAAGACGCCGAACTCCTCGGAGTCCTCGTCGGTGGTGGGCGGCACCTGGCCGGCCTGCTCCCACTCGCGACCCTTGTGCACGAGCATCGTGGCGTCGCCGCCGTCGTCGAGGATCATGTTGGGGCCCTCGCCGCCGGGCCAGGTGAGGATCTGGTCGGTGCACCACCAGTACTCGGGGAGGGTCTCGCCCTTCCAGGCGAAGACGGGCACGCCCTGCAGGTCCTCGGGGGTGCCGTTCGGACCGACCACGACGGCGGCGGCGGCCTCGTCCTGGGTGGAGTAGATGTTGCAGGAGGCCCAGCGGACCTCGGCGCCGAGCGCGGTGAGCGTCTCGATGAGGACGGCCGTCTGCACGGTCATGTGCAGCGAGCCCGCGATGCGCGCGCCCTTGAGGGGCTGGGCCTCGGCGTACTCCTCGCGGATCGACATGAGGCCGGGCATCTCGTGCTCGGCGAGTCGCAGCTGGTGTCGGCCGGCCTCGGCGAGGCTCAGGTCGGCAACCTTGTAGTCGAAGGACATGAGTGATCGTTTCCCTTGATCGTCGGTCTGCAGACCCGGCGCGCCCCTCTGGGCTGTTGTGGCGGGTCATCACCCACGCCGGCAGTGGCCCAGTCTAGCGGCGGCCCCGCCGCGCGCCCGAATGCCGTGTCGACGGTCAGTGAGCTGCGGCGGTCCGGTCGTGCTTCTTGCTGCGCGGGACGACGTGCAGGACGGCCACGACGACCGCACCGACGACGAGGCCGATGAGCGCGGACGCCAGCGTGTTGGCGATCCAGGCGAGCAGTCCCCCGATGCCGGCGACACCGTGCACCGCCTCCTCGAGGTGGTGCACCTGCGCGTAGAGCCAGTGCCAGCCGAGCTCGTCGGCCCCGACCAGCAGGATGTGGCCCCCGACCCACAGCATGGCGGCGATCCCGACCGTCGAGAGGACCGAGAGCAGCCGGGGCATCCCCTTGACGAGGGCGTGCCCGACGCGCTGCGAGGCACCCGAACTCCGCCGTGCGAGCGAGAGTCCGACGTCGTCCATCTTCACGATCAGGCCGACCACGCCGTAGACGAGCACGGTGATGAGCACGGCGACGATGACCAGCACGATGAGACGCGAGAGGAAGGGCTCGGTGTCGACCTCGTTCAGGGCGATGACCATGATCTCCGCCGAGAGGATGAAGTCGGTGCGGACGGCGCCCGTCACCACGGCGTCCTCGTCGACCGTCCCGGCCGCGGCCTTCTCCTCGCGGTGTCCGGAGACGATCTCCCACACCTTCTCGGCGCCCTCGTAGGCGAGGTAGCCGCCGCCGACCATCAGGATCGGGGTCAGCAGCCACGGCACGAACTGGCTGAGCACCATGATGACGGGCAGGATGACGAGCAGCTTGTTGCGCAGGGAGCCCACGGCGATCCGCCGGATGATCGGCAGCTCACGCTCCGGGGCCAGGCCCTCCACGTAGCGGGGTGTCACCGCGGTGTCGTCGACGATGACACCGGTGGCCTTGGCACTGGCCTTGGCAGCGGCGGCCCCCACGTCGTCGACCGACGCGGCGGCGAGCTTCACGAGAGCCGCGATGTCGTCGAGGAGCGCTACGAGTCCGCCTGCCATTCCGTCATCCTAGGGCGGTCTGGGAGTCACCTGAGAACGCGGGGGGCTCGACCCGCAGGCCCAGCAGCGCGTTCTCGACGACTTCGGCCAGCGCCGGGTGGATCCAGTACTGGTCCCTGGCGAGCTGGTGGACCGTCGTGCCGAAGGCCATGCCCTGCACCAGCGGCTGGATGAGTGTCGTGGCCTGCGGCCCCATCAGGTGGGCGCCGAGCAGCAGCCCGGTCGACGGGTCGGCGAGGAGCTTGCACACGCTCGTCGTGTCCTCCATCGCCCAGCCGTATGCCGTGTCGCCGTAGGCCTGGACGTGGCTGACGTGGGCGATCCCCCTGTCGATGCACTCCTCCTCCGTGAGCCCCACGGTCGCGATCTGGGGGTGGCTGAAGACCCCGGACGGGACGTGGCGGTGGGGCAGCGGCCGAAGGTCGTCCGGGTGCACGAGGTTGTGGGCGATGGTCCTCGCCTCGGCGTTGGCCACGTGCTTGAGCTGGTACGGAGCGCTGACGTCGCCCAGGGCCCACACTCCCGGAGCGCTGGTGCGGCCGTACTCGTCGACCTCGATGCGACCGTCCTCAAGCAGCCGCAGTCCGCCCGCCTCGGTGCCGAGCCCGGCCGTGTTGGCGCGCCGGCCGGTGGCGACGAGGAGCAGGTCCGCCTCGACGACCGCGACGCTGTCGAGGTGCAGCCGCACGCCCGCTCCCCCGGCGCCTCGCTCGACGCCCACGACGTTGGTGCCGGTGCGCACGTCCCACCGCTCCCCGGCCAGGTCGGTGAACCGCTGGGCGATGCCGGCGTCGAGGTGGCGCAGCAGGTGCGAGGCCCGCGCCAGCACGGTGACGTGCACGCCGAACGAGGCGAAGACATGGGCCATCTCGGCCGCGATGAAGCCGCCGCCGAGGATCGCGAGGCGCTCGGGCAGCTCGTCGATCCGCATGATGGTCTCGGAGGTGTGGAAGGGCACACCCGACTCGGCGACGACGTCGGGCACCACCGGGTGGGCGCCGGCGGCCACGACGACCTGGTCAGCGGTCAGGCTCTCCTCGCGCCCGTCGGGGAGGGCCACCGTGAGCCTGCGGTCGCCGGTGAAGCGGGCGTGGCCGAGGTAGGCGCTCGTGTTGGGTCCCTCCAGGCGGTACTTCTTGCCCGCCTCCGAGATGGGGTCGATCCGGGCGAAGATGCGGTCGCGCACGTCGGACCAGCGCACGCCTTGGAGCGTGGCGTCGACGCCGTAGCGGCCGGCGTCCTGGGCGTTGCGGGCCAGGTCGGCGGCGTAGACGAACATCTTGGTCGGGATGCAGCCGACGTTGAGGCAGGTCCCGCCGAAGGTGCCGCCATCGATCACGGCGACGCGCCGGTCGTCGAAGTCCGGCGTCACGAGGGCGTTGCCCGAGCCGCTGCCGAGGATGGCCAGGTCGAAGTGCGGATCCACCGGGGCAGCCTATGTCGCAGGCACGTCGCGGGGGCTCGTCACGCAGCCCCGTGCGTACGCCGGCGGTGGGCCGGCTGCGTCGCCGCCGAGCATGCCGTCAGGGGCCCAGACCGAACGGGCCGCGGGCGCAGCGCGCACCCGGCACGCTCAGCCTTGCGCGTCTCGCATCTCGCGGGCCCCACGGAGCAGGCGCACGTGCGGCGAGGTGGCCGGGTCGAAGCCGAAGCCGAGCGCGAGGTACGTGGCGGCGAAGTCCGTCAGCGCCACGTGCTGCGCGAGCCGCAGCAACGGCTCGGCCGCCGCGGCGTCGACGAGGGACACTCGCACGCCCGCGTCCTGGGCCACCGACACGATGGTGTCGGCGAGCCCGTGGCCGGCGCCTTCCGAGGCGTCGCGTAGCATCACGAGGCGCAGGGGCGGTCGGCTCGGCCCGTCGAGGAAGGGGTCGGCGAAGATGTCGTCGTTGCCGCCGCCGTTCGACTGGCCGGGAGCCAGCGGGCCGTCGAAGCAGGCGACGATCTGGCTCGCGGCGTCCGGCAGGCAGCCGTGGGCTACCGGGACGCGTCCGGTGCGCCCGAACATGGCGGCCGCCCGTCGCGCCGTCACGTCGCCGAAGGCACCCTCCCCCAGCACGATCGGCGTCGACTCGGACAGCTCGATGGCGAGCAGCTTGGCGGGGTTGGTGAACGACTCGGACGACGGGCCGACCTCGGAAGCCGTGCGGTCGAGCACGTCGGCGAGGCCGACGAGCGTCTCGTGGTCCACCGTGGCGATGCCCATGGCGTCTGCCGCGAGGAGCGCCGGCGTGGCCTGCGCCCACACCGAGGTGCGCGACGAGGCCCCGGTCACGGCGATGGGCACGTGGACCCCGTGCGCGCGGGCAGACACCTCGGCCAGCGGCGAGTCCGCGGCGCCCACGGTCACCAGGAAGGCACCCCGTCGGGCGCCCTCGGCCGCCAGGGCGAGCGTGCCGGCCGCACGGCCGGACTGGGACACGGCAAGGACCACGTCGAGAGCCCCGACCCACCCGGGCAGCGACCCGGAGGTGCAGCTCTGGACGGGCAGGGCGGAGGCCCCGCGCGAGACCGCCTCGAAGATGTCCGCAACGGCGACCGAGCCACCGGCGGCCGCCACGACGACGCCGCGAGGGCCGACGTCACGCAGCCTGCCGAGCCCGGCCTCGCTCGCCGCGGCGATCGTGCGGCGCACCTGCGCCCCGGCTCCGGCCAGCGCCCGCAGGGTGTCGGTGGAGTCGAGCGACGCCAGGGCGCCCTCGTCGTCGAGGCGGGACTCCTCGAACACGGCGCCCACGGCGCTCAGCCGTCGGTGCGCCGGGAGAGCTCGACCAGCAGGACCGGCACGCCACCCTCGACGGGGTAGGCGAGGCGGCACGTGGCGCAACGCAGCTCGGCGGTCTCCGGGTTCGCTTCGCCGTGCCCGGCGCCCTCACCGGCTCCGTGGACGGCGTCCGTGAGCTCCCCCTTGCACTGGGGGCACCGGATGATGCCGCGCAGCCACGGCTCGATGGTCTGCTGGCTCTGGGTCACGAAGCATCTCCTGCGGCAGGGGTGGAGGGACTGTTCGGTGTGTCGTCGTGCGTGCGGTCGACCGGGTCGGCCTGTGAGGAGCCCGCCCGGATCAGGGCGAGCAGCTCGTCGCGCACGTCCTGCATCGTCTCACGGTCGGCCGCCTCGACGTTCAGGCGCAGCAGCGGCTCGGTGTTGGAGGCGCGGACGTTGAACCACCACGAGGGCGACTGGCCCTCGGGACAGGTCACCGTGAGCCCGTCGAGCTCGTCGGTGCGGGCGCCCCGGACCTGCGCCCAGGCACGCACCTGCTCGACGACGGCGGGCTGGTCGCTCACGGTGGAGTTGATCTCGCCGGAGGCGACGTAGCGCTCGTACTCGGCGCAGAGCTCGGAGAGCGGTCGGTCCTGCTCGCCGAGCGCCGCCAGGACGTGCATGGCGGCGAGCATCCCGGTGTCGGCGAACCAGAAGTCGCGGAAGTAGTAGTGCGCCGAGTGCTCGCCGCCGAATACGGCTCCGGCACGTGCCATCTCGGCCTTGATGAACGAGTGGCCGACGCGGGTGCGCACCGGAGTGGCCCCGGACTCGAGGATGACCTCGCGCACCGCGGTGCTCGAGATGACGTTGTGCACCACGGCCACCTCGGCGTCTCCGCCCGCACGGGCCCGGGCGATCTCGCGGACCGCGACGAGGCCGGTGACCGCGCTGGGAGAGACGGGTTCGCCGTCGGCGTCCACCACGAAGCAGCGGTCGGCGTCGCCGTCGAAGGCGAGGCCGATGTCGGCCCCGTGCTGACGCACCGCGGCCTGCAGGTCGACGAGGTTGGCGGGGTCGAGCGGGTTGGCCTCGTGGTTGGGGAAGGTGCCGTCGAGCTCGAAGTAGAGCGGCACGATCTCGAGCGGCAGCTCGGGCAGGCCGGCGCTCGTACCGAGGACGGCGGGGACGGTGTGTCCGCCCATGCCGTTGCCTGCGTCGACCACGACCTTGAGCGGGCGCGACCCCGAGAGGTCGACGAGGCCTCGCAGGAAGGCGGCGTAGTCGCCGAGCAGGTCACGCGTCGTCACGGAGCCGGGACCGCCGGCCGGGTGCGCCAGGCCGCTGCCGCCGTCGAGCATCCACTGCGCGAGGTCGCGGATCTCGGCCAGCCCGGAGTCCTGGCCCACGGGCCGGGCCGCCGAGCGGCACAGCTTGATGCCGTTGTAGCGAGCTGGGTTGTGGCTGGCGGTGAACATCGCGCCGGGCAGGTTCAGCGCGCCACTGGCGTAGTAGAGCCCGTCGGTGGAGCACAGCCCGATCACGGTGACGTCGACGCCGCGCGAGGTCACCCCGGCGGCGAAGGCCGCGGACAGCTCGGGCGAGCTCGGCCGCATGTCGTGCCCGATGACGACGCCGTCGGCTCCGTCGGGGACGGCGACGACCTCGGCGAAGGCGGCACCGATCGCGTGGGCCACCTCCGGCGAGAGCTGGTCGGGGACGATCCCACGTACGTCGTAGGCCTTGACGAAGTCTGCGAGGTGCGGCACGCCGATCAGACTAGTGGTCACGAGTCCTTGAGGATGCGCAGGTGGCCACGACGGCCCGACTCGACGGCGCCGGACTCCGCCTCGGTGCTCGCCTGCCCCCGGGACGGTGAGCGGCTGTCGACAGGACGGCTGGCGCGGGGCTTTCCGGCCTCGCGCACGGCGTCGGCGAGCGCCAGCAGGTCGTCGGTCGCGAGCGTCGGCTCCGGGAACTCGCCACCCACGCGTACGACCTCCCAACCGCGAGGAGCGGTCATCCGCTCCGCGTGCTCGAGGCACAGGTCGTAGGTGTGCGGCTCGGCATACGTCGCCAGCGGACCCACGACGACCGCACGGTCGGCGTACGCGTAGGTCAGGGTGGCGACGGCCGGACGAGCGCATCCCGTCTTCGAGCAACCACGTGTCAGACCCACGATCGGGGACTCTAGCCCCGCCCTCCCGGAGAGGACGAATCACCACGCCGTCGGAGCCCCGATACCGGGGTTCGCGAGGCTCCCGAGAGCGTATGCCGCCGGGCCGGGACACGCTGCCCCGCTGGAGCGTCGACGCCGACCGCCGCGTCCGCCGATCTACAGTGGAGCCGTGGATCCTGCCCAGCCCCGCGTCACCGGGCACCGCCGCCGCGACCGCCACGGCCGTGGTCGGCGCGGGCCGTTGGCCTGGCCACCGGTGCCGGCGATGGTGTCGCGCCGCGACGAGTTCGACGACTTCGTCCTCGACGCCGCGGCCCGGCTCGAAGCCACCTGCGGACGGGCCTTCCCCGCCGTGGAGTTCGCGGTGGAGGACGTTCCCCGCGGCCCGGCTCCGTGGGACCACCGCGAGGTTCCCCTCGGGCGCCTCTACCCGGCGACCGGAGCCCGCCCGGCTCGCATCGTCGTGTACCGCCGCCCCGTGGAGACCCGGGTCACCGACCGGCGGGACGTGGCCGCTCTCGTCGCCGACATCGTCACCGAGCAGGTGGCGGGCCTGCTGGGCGTCTCGCCCGAGGAGCTGGATCCCGGTTTCGGCGAGTGACCGGATGGGCGGCCACCCTCGTCGCACACGGCCACCGACACGAGCAGGACACGATCACGACACGAGCACCGGCTGGCGGCCGGCGGCCGGCGGGACCCCGCGTTAGTTGCGCACCTGGCGCACGGGGACGGAGAGCGCTCGCACCGGGGCCTCGCTGAGGGAGGCCACCGAGAAGAACGGCACACCGGCATCGACGCCGGCCACGGAGACGGCTCCCCGAACGGTGCCCGTGCCCGGCACCACCCAGACGGCGTCGGCGTCGCCCGCATCGACCACTGACGTCGAGTCGGCGGGCACCGTCACCTGGGAGAGCCGGGCCCCCGGACCGGACCCGAGGCGAACCTGGACGGTCGCAGGGCCCGGACCGGCTGTCAGCAGAAGGCGTTTCGTGGTTCCCCGCAGGTCGGGCAGCAGCACTCCGGCGACGCCGCGCAACGCGGGTGTCGCCGGAGTCCAGGCGAAGTCACCCATCTGGTCGGCAGTCGCGGCCCGACGCTCGGTCCAGGCAGCGGCCACGAGCGGCTGGTCGGAACGGATGCCGAGCCCCATGGCGGTGGTGCTGGGCGGCAGGGCGACGTCGACGGTCGCGCCGGCAGGAACGCGCACGGCCCTGAGGTTGTCGGGCTGCACCGCGCCCTTGGCGCCGAGCAGTCGCACCTGTGCCAGTGCCTCGGTGCCGGCCGGGTTGCCCAGCCTGAGCCTGACGGTGCCGCCGGTCTCGACCCCCGGCACGACGAGATCCGTGCCGGGCGCGGCCGCGCGGGTCGAGTCGTCGATGCCGCGTGCGGTGGCGCCGTCGATCCACTGCTCGTCGAGCACCGCGGAGACCACCCCTCCGGTCGCCGTGACGTGGACGACGGGCGAGGGCTCGTCGGGCGCGACGGCGTCGAGCGAGAGGACCTCGCGCGACAGGGGTGGCACCGAGACGGTGCGGCCGGCTGCGGCGTCGATGCGACCGCTGTGGCCGAGCACCTCGAAGGAGACGGAGACCGCGTTGGCTCCCGGGTTGCTGACGAGGACGCGCTCGGTGCGCGAGGCGCCGTTGCCGCCGCCGACCAGCCACACGTCCGAGGACGGCAGCTGGCACGGGGTGACGGCCAGTCCGCGGTCGTCGTCACCGCCGTGGCGCCAGACCTGGGTGGCGACGAGGCCGGGGGCCAGGGCACCGGTCGCCCGCGCCAGGACGGGGTCTGCGCTCGAGAGGCGGGCCGACACCGCGGCCCCCTGGTCGGACGTCTGGCCGAGACCGCCGGACGACGGTCCCGCGAGCAGCTGAACCGTGCCCGTGCCGGTGGTGGGACCGCCCTCGACGACGCCGTCGGCGGGCGAGGCGGCCGCCACGGTGACGGTGCCCTTGACGTCGCGCAGCCCGGTGGCGCCCAGCCGCTGCTGCCCCGGGCACACGAGCGACGCCTGGTCGACGAGGACGTCGGACGACTCCGGGAGGCCGGCGCGGGCATTGGCGGGGGCGAGCTGCACCGTGCCATCCGCGCCATCGACTCGGGTGGCCCCCACCGCGAGGGCGGCGACCCCGACGGCCACAACCCCGGCGCGGACGATGCCGGTCACGTTTGTCACGAGCGCCTCCTCGAACGTCGGTTGCCGAAGGGCACTGCCATGAAGACGACGAAGCCGAGCAGGACCGCCTGGCCGAGTCGCCACCAGGGGCGGGCGGCCGCGAGGTCGACCTCGAGTGCCCCCGCGGTGGGTGGCAGGGCATACGTCGGCTGCGCGCTGCCTGCCACGGGCTCGAGCCGCCTGCCGTCGAAGGTCACGAGCGCCTGTCCGGCCCACTCGGCCGGCTCGGCCAGCACGAGGAACCGCGGGCCGCGACCCGCGGGGAGGGTCGTGTCGACCGCCGCGTGCGGACCGGACGTGGGCACGACCTGCAGCAGGCCGCCGTCGGCGTCGACGAGTCGCGCCCGAGACGGGGCCGTCGCCGGCGACTGACTGTCCGCGGCCCGGAGCGGCTGGACCTTCCATAGGATGCCGCGCTCGCTGGTGCCGAGGCGACTCAAGCCCTGCGAGGAGTCGAGGCGCCGCGCGAGCGGAGAGTCGGCCGTGCCGCGCACCTGCACGAAGCCGATGCCGAGGCGGGCAAGGGCCGTCGAGTCCAGCGAGTCGGCGCCCCGTCCGCCGACGATGTCGGCGACGGCCCCGACGAGCGGGGTCTCGTCCGCGTCGGGTGCCCGGTCGAGGTCGCGCAGCAGCTCTCCGGGCTCCTGCCCGGCGAGCACGAAGTCGACCACGTCGTCTGAGGGACGCAGGAGCAGCAGCCGGTTGCCCAGAGGGCCGCTCCCCTGCTCGATCGCCACTGCAGGCAGGGTCGCCTGACCGACCGAGAGGGTGCGGCCGATGCCATGGACGCCCCAGAGCGCAGCAGCAGCGAGCACGGGGGCGACGGCCAGAGCGGCGGCGCCGACGGCTGCGACGAAGCCCCAGCGCCGGCGGGGGCGCGCGAGCGAGGCGAGCACGGACCGGCTGCCGGCGAGAAGCCCCACCACGAGCCCCGCGAGCCAGAGCTGCAGCCCGAGCCCGGACCAGAGGTGGGCAGGGGCCGACCTTCCGACACCGGTCTCGGCCGAACCGAGCACGACGTGGGAGGAGGCGAGCGCACCGGCAAGGCCGAGGAGAGCCAGCAGCCCGCCGACCGCCAGGCCCAAGGACTGCGCACGGCTGCGACTGCGGGATGCCGGGCCCAGGACGCCGAGGACCACGAGCGGGGCGCCCAGCCAGACCGCCCAGGTGGTGCCTCCCGGCGCACCCAGCAGGAGGGCGAGCACTCCCCACGGGCCGCGGTCGTCGGTGGTCGACAGCAGTCCCGGCCCGGACAGGAACAGGCGGGGGTCCTCGACGAAGCGGGCCACCCAGGGCCCCAGCAGGGCGGCGGGAACGAGGAGCAGGACCACGGCGCGAGCACGCCGAAGGCCCGGGCCGAGGACGAGCAGCAGCAGGGCCGCGACGGCGGAGAGGGCCAGCAGCGGTGGGGCGAACGCGCCGACGACCGCCGTGGCCAGGGCGGTGGCGAACGTGGCGGTGAAGGTGCCATCGCGGCGTGCCGCCAGGCAGAAGCCGGCCAGGACGAAGGGCAGCAGGATGTGCACCACCGACACCGTGACCCGGCCGGAGGCCAGGGCCGTGGCCGCGACTCCCGCCGTGCCCCAGGCAACGGCACCCAGGGCGCGCGCCAGGCGCGAGGAGGAGACCACCCGGCCGGCCAGGTAGGCCGACCACGTGGCGAGCACCGGCGTCAGGAAGAGCAGCCAGGCGATGGTGACCCCTGCGCTCGACCGGCTCTCGGCCACGCCCGGCAGCCGCTCGGCGAGCCAGGTCAGCGCCGAGAGCACCGCCAGGTGCGGTCCGGACTCAGCACCGGTCCCGAGGCCCGCGCCGTGCCAGGCGTCCCGGAAGGCGTGCCAGAGCCCGTAGGCGTTGCTGGTGACCGGCCGCAGCTCGCCGCCGGCGACGCCCGCGCGGCTCGGCGAGAGGGCTCCGGCCCGGAGCGCGTCGCGCCAGGCGGCGACGGTGGCGACGAGCACCGCAGCGACGGCGAGGAAGCCTGGGTGGCCGACGACGCGCCGCGGCAGCGAGGCGGGCAGGTTGTCGAGCGACTCGGAGTCGTCGGCGACGGGGCCCGTCTCGGTGGTGGCAGCCGCCTCGCGCCGGGCACGGGTGCGCTCGGGAGTGATGGCGTCCTGGATGTGGTCGACGGTGGTGCGTGCGGCGACGGTGGGGGCCACGAAGAGGGTCGCCAGGTGGTTGCGGCGCAGCCGCTTGGTGGACCGACCGCGCCACCGTGCGCCCACGGTGGCGAAGGGGTGCAGCAGCGCGGTCACGTCGGTGAGCTCGCGCCACGCCAGCCGTGGGCGCTTGGCCACGAGCAGTGTCAGCGACGCCACGACGGCCGAGAGCGCCATCCACAGCGCGAGGAAGGGGGCGGCGAGGGGCGAGCACCTCGCGAGCGTCACCTGGCGCGCCGCCCGGCGTCCACGACGCTCGAGCTCACGCGGCCTGGGCGCGCCCGGCCGCTCGCCGTCGAGGCCGGCCGAGGCGTCGCGCACGACCGCTGCGGGGACGACGACGACGCGGTGACCAGCGAGCTGGGCGCGCCAGCCGAAGTCCAGATCGGCGCCGTGCTCGGCGAAGGTGCGGTCGAACCCGCCCAGGTCGTCCCAGACGGAGCGCCGCACGAGCATGCCGCTCGTGCTGACCGCGAGGACGTCCGCGCGGTGGTCGTACTGACCCTGGTCGGTCTCGCCGCGAGCCGGGGACGCGAGCCGTCGCCCGGTGCGGGTGATCTGCAGGCCCATCTCGACCAGGCGCCTCGGGTCCTCCCAGCTGACGATCTTCGGCCCGGCGACACCGACGGACCTGGAGCGCAGACCCGCCTGCAGCAGCTGCGCCAGGGCGTTGGCGCGGGGAACGGTGTCGTCGTGCAGCACCCAGACCCAGCTGTCCGAGGGGTCCTGGCCGGCGGGCATGGCCGCGATGCCACGCTCGATGGCACGACCGACCGGGACGGCCTGCTCGAGGCGCAGGACCTCGACCGAGGGAACGACCCGGCGCACGCCTGAGTGCGCGCGCGCGACGGCACCCGAGGTGTCGGTGCTCGCCACGTCGACGATGACGAGCCGCGCCGGCGGCAGCGTCTGGGCGGCGAGGCCGTCGAGACACTGGGCCAGCCACGTGGCTCCGTTGTGCACGACGACCACCGCGTCGACCGTCCCGCTCGTGCGCTGCCCGGTGGAGGGAGGGGCGGGCAGCGACACGTACGACGCACTCCCCGCAGCAGCGGGGGCACTGAGGTCTTGGGCGAGCTCGTCGGGCACAGCGGCTACCTTCACCCGGACGCCAGGAACGGACCGGGCTTGTCCATCACGGTCAGACCGCGCGCTTCTTCAGCTTGCGCCGCTCACGCTCGGACAGTCCGCCCCAGATGCCGAACCTCTCGTCGTTGGACAGCGCGTACTCGAGGCACTCGGACCGCACCTCACAACCCACGCAGACCTTCTTGGCCTCGCGTGTGGAGCCGCCCTTCTCCGGGAAGAACGCCTCCGGGTCGGTCTGGGCACAGAGCGAGCGCTCCTGCCAGGAGAGCTCGCCCTCCTGCTCGCCCGTGTCCGACCAGACCACCATCAACTCGTGCATTGACCCCTCCTCGACCCTGACTGCACTGTGTGCCAGCACTGTCGCATCGAGCGGCATCGTTCTCCGGAGGTTCTGGACAAACGCGTCCATACGCTCCAGCTCGTGACCCCGACCGAATACAACAATGAAATTACATGCGTGTCATACCCATCACGTCAAGCGGGTTGGTGATATTCGCTGGAAGTGATGGCTCGAACGGGTGCACGGGGAGGGTGCACGGGAAGCCGCGCAGCACCCCGCGCAACCGGTCGGCGCCGCCGTGCTGAGAGGATCGGCGCATGCGCATCACCGCCCTGGCCGGAGGAGTCGGCGGCGCCCGGTTCCTCCGTGGCCTGCTCCACCACGCCCGACGCACCGCCCCGCAGACATCGGGGGGCAACGACTCCGACCGGCTCGAGCTGACGGTCGTCGGCAACACCGGGGACGACATCACGCTCTTCGGGCTGCGCGTGTGCCCCGACATCGACACGCTGCTCTACACCCTGGGCGGCGGGGTCCACGAGGGACAGGGCTGGGGACGGGCGGACGAGACGCACCACGTCGCGGAGGAGCTGGCCGCGCTCGGCGCCGAGCCACAGTGGTTCACGCTGGGCGACAAGGACTTCGCCACCCACGTCCACCGCTCGCAGCTGCTCGGGCAGGGTATGCCGCTCAGCGCGGTCGTCGATCGACTCTCCGCCCGTTGGGGGCTGCCCGAGCAGGGCGTGCGCCTCCTACCCATGACCGACACCCCCGTCGAGACCCACGTCGTCGTGGAGGAGGCCGGGGAGCAGCGCGCGATCCACTTCCAGGAGTGGTGGGTGCGCCACCGCGCCGCTCTGCCCGCCGAACGGTTCGTCGTCGCGGGACTCGATCGCGCCACGGCGGCGCCGGGCGTGCTCGACGCGATCCGCGAGGCTGACGTGGTCCTCCTGCCCCCGAGCAACCCGGTGGTCTCGATCGGCATCATCCTCGGTGTCCCCGGGGTGCGCGACGCACTGCGTGGTAGCCGTGCCCCCGTCGTCGGGGTGTCGCCGCTCGTCGGAGGCCGGCCGGTCCGTGGCCACGCCGACGTGTGCCTGCGCACCATCGGTGTCGAGGAGTCGAGCGCCGCCGTTGCCGGGCTCTACTCCGACTTCCTCGCCGGCTGGCTCGTGGACGAGGACGACCCGATGCCCGACCGGCGTGGCCTCGAGGTGCTGCGCCGGCCCCTGCTGATGAGCTCGGTCGAGGCGGCCGCCGACATGGCGGGCGCGGCCCTCGACCTCGGCCTGCGGCTGCGCGCCGAGCGAGCGAGCGCGTGACCGCCCCCGTCGTCGTCACCCCGCTCACCGGCATACCCGAGGTGCGCGAGGGCGACGACCTCGCCGACGTGCTCCAGGTCGGCCTCGAACACGCGGGCCTGCGGTTGGAGGACGGCGACGTCGTCGTGGTGTCGAGCAAGATCGCCAGCAAGGCCTTGGGCCTGGTGACCCACGACGCCGACAGGGACCGCGTCGTGCGCGGTGAGAGCGAGTACGTCGTGGCCGAGCGCGCGGTCGGCGACCAGGTGACCCGCGTGGTGCGGGCCAAGGCTGGGCCCGTCATGGCAGCGGCCGGCGTCGACGGGTCCAACACGGGCGAGCGCGGGGGCCTGCTGCTCCTCCCCCACGACCCCGACGGCGTCTGCGAGCAGCTGCACGACGCCCTGCTGGCCCGGCACGGCGCGCATGTCGGGATCGTGCTCAGCGACACGGCCGGCCGCCCGTGGCGGGTCGGCCAGGTCGACTTCGCGCTCGGCGCGCACGGGCTGAACGTCCTCGACGACCTGCGCGGCGGGGCCGACGCCGACGGCAAGCCGCTCGAGGTGACGGCTCGCGCCGTGGCCGACGAGATCGCGGCGGCCGCCGACCTGGCCAAGGGCAAGGTGTCGGGGGTCCCCGCGGCGGTGCTCCGGGGCCTGAACGGCGTGCTCGTCGACGAGCCGTCCGAGGAGCACCTGCGCGGGCGGGACCTCGTGCGCACCGGCCCCGCCGACTGGTTCGGCTACGGCCGGGTCGAGGCGGTCCGGGCAGCCCTCGGCATCGAGCCGGGCAGTCCCGAGGCCGCCGAGGTGGGCATCGCCCAGGCCGCCGGCGAGAGCCGGCGCGAGGCGCTGTCCCGCGCCGTCCGCACGGCTCTGCACGGGTTCGAGTCCGGCACGGCCGACATCGGGCAGCTGTCGGTGACCCTGGGCGCCGACAGCTCCTACGAGCTCGGCCACCTCGTGGCCCGGCTGCAGGCAGCCCTGTGGTGCGAGTGGCTGGTCGGCAGGGCTGGGCCGCCCTCCGCCGACGGGCTGTCGGCGGTCGTGCACGTCTCGGCCGCGCCGCTGCCCTGACAGCTCCGACCGGCCCCACCGCTCCGACCGCCCGACCGCGCCGCGGCCGGTGGCGCCCTACCCGACGGTGAAGACGACCTTCCCGAACACGTCGCCGTCGACCATCCGGGCGAAGCCGTCCCGGGCCCGCTCGAGGGGCACCACGGAGTCGACGACCGGCTCGATGCCCTGCTGCTGCACGAACCGGGCGAGCTGAGCCAGCTCCTCGCGGCTGCCCATGGTGGACCCGACGACCCTCAGCTGCTTGAAGAAGATCTTCGTCAGCTCCGCCTTGGCCGGGGCGTCACCCGACGTCGCGCCGGAGATGACGATGGTGCCGCCGGGCCGGAGCGAGTTGACCGAGTGCGACCAGGTCGCCGCACCGACGGTTTCCATGACGGCGTCGACGCGCTCGGGGAGACGCTCGCCCGAGCCGAAGACGCGGTCGGCGCCGATCTCGAGCGCGCGCTTCCCGCGGGTCTCGTCGCGCGACGTCGCCCACATCCGGTAGCCGGCGGTCGAGCCGAGCTGGATGAGGGCGGTCGCCACGCCGCCGCCCGCGCCCTGGACCAGCACGGTGCCCCCCGGCTGCACACCCGAGTTGGTGAAGAGCATCCGGTATGCCGTGAGCCACGCCGTCGAGAGGCACGCGGCGGTCTGCCAGGACATCGACTCCGGCTTGGGCACCACGTTCCCGGCCGGGACGAGCACCTTCTGCGCGAGCGTCCCGTCGTGCAGCTCCGAGAGCAGCGTCCGGCGCGGGTCGAGCGTCTCGTCGCCGCGCCAGCCGTCCGAGGGGATGACCGCGTGGACGATGACCTCGTTGCCCTCGTCGTCGACGCCGGCCCCGTCGCAGCCCAGGATCATGGGCAGCCGGTCGGCGGCGAGCCCGACGCCGCGCAGGGACCAGACGTCGTGGTGGTTGAGGGCCGCGGCGCGCAGGTCCACGACCTGCCATCCGGGCCGCACCTCGGGGTCCGGCCGCTCCCCCACCACGAGGCCGGAGAGCGGGTCGGAGGCGGACTGACTGGCAGCGTAGGCAGCGAGCATTCCTGCACCATAGTGACCGGGCCCCTCAGAGGGCCCCGGTAGGGTCTCGCCCGTGACCGACAACACCCCTGCGCGCCGCGCGGACCCGCAGCTGGCGACGTTGACCCGGAGCGGTGAGGCGGAGCCTGCCCACGCCGGCACCCCGGACCGCCCCGGCGTCGACGCGCAGGCCGTCGCGCTCGTGGCCGTCTTCACGGCGCTGCTCGTCGCCGCAGCGGTCGTGCCCGGGATCCCGGTGGGCGGGTTCGGCGTGCCGATCACCCTGCAGACCCTGGCCGTGATGCTGACGGGTCTCGTGCTCGGCCCGCTGCGCGCCGGCCTCGCGGTCCTGCTCTACCTGCTCCTGGGCTTCGTGGGCCTGCCGGTCTTCAGCCGCGGCCAGTCGGGCCTGCAGGTCCTGAGCGGCCCCACCGCCGGATACCTCCTGTCGTTCCTCCTTGCCGCGGTGGTCGTCGGGCTGGCCGCGCGTGCCGTCCTGCGCCACACGCGGCGCAGCCTGTGGGTGCCGCTGCTCGTGACGGCCTCCTTCGTCACGACCCTCGCCGTCGTCCACGTCCTCGGGATCGCCGGCATGATGGTCAACCTGCATCTGCCGCTGTCGGCGGCCGTCAGCGCCGACCTGCCGTTCCTGCCCGGCGACCTGCTCAAGGACGTCGTGGCGGTGGTCGCGGCGGTGGCGGTGCACCGTGCCTTCCCCGACGTGCTCGCCCGCGCGGGCAAGCGACGTCCGACGGCCTCGTGAGACGAGCGTCCACCCCAGGCCGGGCGGCATTCCGGCTGCGCAGCAGGTGACTCGCGTCCGTCTCGACGCGGCCACGGTGTCGGTGCCCGTCGACGACGCCGCCGGCCACCGCATGCGGACGGTCCTGGGCCCGGTCGACCTGCTTCTCACCGAGGCTCGTGTCAGCGTCATCGGCGCCAACGGCTCGGGCAAGTCGACGCTGCTGCGACTGCTCAACGGCCTCGTCGCCCCTGCCTCCGGCGCCGTCTCCGTCGACGGCCTGGACACCGTCCGCCACGGCGCGAGGGTCCGCCGCCGGGTCGCATTCGCCTTCACCGACCCGCTCTCGCAGCTGGTCATGCCCACGGGGCGCGAGGACGTCGAGCTCTCGCTGCGCCGGCTGCACCGCTCGCGGGCGGAGCGCCGGCTCGCCGCCGAGGCGGTCCTCGAGCGGTTCGGCCTCACCGCTCTGGCCGACCAGAGCGTCCACGACCTCTCCGGCGGTGAGCGGCAGCTCATGGCGCTCGCAGTCGTCCTCGCGGTCGAGCCCGCACTTCTGGTGCTCGACGAGCCGACGACCCTCCTGGACCGCCGGAACACGCTGCGGCTGCGAGGCCTGCTGGACGACCTGCCCCAGTCGCTGGTGGTCGCCACGCACGACCTCGACCTCGCACTGCAGGCCGATCGCACGCTCGTGGTCGACGCCGGGCGGATCGTCTTCGACGGCTCTCCGGCCGACGCAGTGCGCCACTACGTCACCCTCGTGGACCAGCCGTGAGCAGTACCGGCCTGTTCGCCGGGTACGTCTCGGGAACCTCGCCCGTGCACCGGGCGCCGTTGTGGCTCAAGCTCGCCGGGGTCTTGGCCGTCGGCGCCGCGTCGTGGTTCGCCAGGTCGCTCGTCCCGATGCTGCTGGTGACGGCCGTCGTCATCGGGTGTGCTCTTCTCGCGCGTCTGCCCGCGGGGAGGCTGCTGCGGTCGATGCGCGGGCTCGTGCCCTTGCTTGTCCTGCTGCTCGCCTTCCAGTGGTGGTCCAACGGCCCGTCGTATGCCGCTCGCGTCGTCCTCGGGATCGTCAACGCATACCTGGCCGCGGGCGTCCTCACGGCGACGACGTCCGTCACCGAGCTGCTCGACGGCGTGGTGCGGGCGGCCCGGCCGTTCCGGCGGACCGTCGACCCCGAGGTCGTCGCGCTCACCCTCGGGATCGTGGTGCGCTCCGTCCCGTGGGTGGCCGGCTCCTTCTCCAGCGTCCGGCAGTCCGCCCGGGCGCGGGGGCTCGACCGCAGCCCGCGCGCCGTCGTGGTGCCCACGGTGGTGCACGTCGTGGCGTTCGCACGCTCGACCGGAGAGGCCCTCGCTGCTCGGGGCCTCACCGACCCGTCGGACGATGCAGGCGACGGGTCGCGCGGCGCACGTGGTTCCGGAGGCGGTCCCGGTGGTGGTCCCGGCGGTGCTCCCGGCCCGGACCGGGCCGGGAACACGGACTCGCCCGGCTAGCTCGTCGCCTCGCAGACGGCCAGGGCCGAGACCGCCGCCGCCACGGCAGGTGCCACCCGCTCGTCGAAGACGCTGGGGACGATGCGGTCAGCCGTCGGGTCCTCCACCAGCTGCGCGATGGCACGGGCGGACGCGAGCTTCATCTCCTCCGTGATGCGGCGCGCACCGGAGTCCAGGGCGCCGCGGAAGATGCCCGGGAAGGCGAGCACGTTGTTGATCTGGTTGGGGAAGTCCGACCGTCCGGTGGCCACGACCTCCGCGAACCTCGAGGCCACCACCGGGTGCACCTCGGGATCGGGGTTGGCGAGCGCGAAGACGACGGCTCGTGGCGCCATCCGCATCAGGTCCTTCTCGGCGACCGTGCCGCCCGAGACGCCGACCAGAACGTCTGCACCCGACAGTGCGTCTGCGAGCGTCCCGGTGACGCCCCGCCTGTTGGTGGCCTCACGCAGCTGATCCTTGTGCGGGGGAAGCTCCACCCGGTCGGGACCGAGGATGCCGCGCGAGTCGACGACGACGACGTCGCCCACGCCCGCCGAGAGCAGGATCCGGCTCACGGCGGCACCCGCCGCACCTGCGCCGGACACGACGACGGTCAGCTCCCCGAGGGCCTTCTCGACAACGCGGGCTGCGTTGAGCAGAGCGGCCAGCGTCACGATGGCCGTGCCGTGCTGGTCGTCGTGGAAGACCGGGATGTCCAGCCGCTCCTGCAGACGGCGCTCGATCTCGAAGCACCGGGGGGCGGAGATGTCCTCGAGGTTGATACCGCCGTAGGTGGGTGCGATGCGCACGACCGCCTCGACGATCTCCTCGACGCTGCCGGTCTGCATGCACACAGGTACGGCATCGACGTCGGCGAAGTGCTTGAAGAGGACCGCCTTGCCCTCCATCACCGGCATCGCTGCCAGCGGACCGACTGCTCCCAGGCCGAGGACCGCCGTGCCGTCGCTGACCACTGCGACGGTGTTGCGGCGGCTCGTGTACAGCGCCGCGAGCCCCGGGTCTGCCGCGATGGCGCGGGACACCTGGGCGACCCCCGGCGTGTAGAGGAGGGAGAGGTCGGACGCGTCTCGCAGCTCCGACGTGGCGTGTACCCCGAGCTTTCCGCCCAGGTGGGCCCGGAAGACCGGGTCACTGGGGTCGAAGAGCTGGTGGGCGGGCAACGCACTCATGCTGGAACACCTCGTTCGCATGGGGAGAAGAGGGCAGGGGCCCTCACTGGTGGAACAGTGCCGGGGGTCTGGCCTGCAAGCTCGTTCTCGCGACGGGGGTTGCCCGAAGTCGCCACTATGGCACGCCCCGCGGGCCGCACCCAAGGGGCCGGCGACCGGTGTGACGGCTCTCTCAGTCCGGGGCGCCGGCGTCGTCGAGTGACTTGAGGAGCGCGTCGACCACTCGAGGGTCGTACTCGTAGCCGAGCCCGAGGTAGATCCGCTCGACGGCTGCCTCTCGCGCACGCAGGCTCCGCGCGCCCGCAGTGAGGTCCTCGTAGGCGTTGGCGACCTTGACGATCCGGCTTGTCAGCGGGATCTCCTCGCCGAGCTCGCGGACCTGGCGGTAGGGCGTCGTCTGGTGCTCGAGGATCCGGGCGACTTCCTCGAGGACGCCGGTCTCGCGGACGATGGCGACGGTGTCGGCCTCGATGCGGCGCTGGTCGGCAGGCGCGGCGAGGACGGTGGCGCCCCCGGGGATGGGCTCGACGAGGGCGACCTGCCCGATGTCGTGGAGCAGCGCGGCGTACTCGAGATCGAGCAGCTCGCGCTCCGAGAGGCCGAGCTCGCGCCCGACCCGGACGGCGAGCGCCGCGACCCGCTCGGAGTGCCCGGAAGGGGTGTAGCCGGCGGCGTCCGTCAGGCGCGAGAGGGTGCGGATGCTCTGGAGGTACGTGGCCCGGATGCTGACGTAGCGGCGGAAGGCGAACAGCGTCAGCACGAGCGGGATGAGGAAGAGCGGGAGGGCGGCGATGCCCAGTGGCGGGGTGGCAAGGGCGATGAGCACGCCCGTCACCGCGACCGCGGTCGACAACGTGAAGGAGGAGCGGAGCTCCTCGGCGAACGTCCGCCGGATGCTGGCGCCGGCGGAGAGAGCCCTCAGGAGCGAGGTGAACAGGGCATCCGTGACCAGGGCCAGCAGGCAGATGGCAACCAGCAGCACGGCTCGTTGCCATGGGACGGCCACCATCGCGTGCAGCGGGGACTGCGAGCCCGGGGCCAGGACCGCCACGCGGTAGATGAGGGCCACCACGACGATGGCCACGAACCGGCCCGCGGCATCCACCAGACTCGTGTCGCGCCGTGCCGCCACCCGCACCGTCGTGCCCAGCGCCATGGCCACCGCTGTGACCGCCAGCGCGAACGGGGCCCCGTAGGGCAGGAGCACCCCACCCGGGAGGGACGTGGTCAACGCCAGGGCGAAGGCCGCCGCCATCGCCACCGGCGCCGCCTCGCGGAAACCCGGAGCCGAGATGTGGAACCACTCGCCGAGGAGAATGGTCACTGCGAACGCTGCCACCATCCAGATCGTTTCCCGGTGGCCGAACGATGGGACGTCGTCCAGCTGGACAGCGGCCACGACGGACGCGACGAGGCACAGAACCCCAAAGGCCCCGGCCAGCGGCTCGCGGCGCAACACACCGTTCATGAGGCGACCGCCACAGGCGCGGACGCCGGCCAGCCGTGCTTGTCGAGCGCGATGACGGCCGCTGCGACGACGTCGGGGTCGAAGCGACCGGCGTCGGCGCGCAGCTTCTGGATGGCATCGGCTGCCGAGACGACGGCCTCCCCCGGACCGTCGCGGAGGGCATCGTCCACGGCCGCCGCCACCGCCACGATGCGCGCCGCGACCGGGATGTCCTGGCCCGCCAGGCCGTCGGGACGACCGGTGCCGTCGAACCGCTCGCCCTGGTGGCGGATGCCGGACCTCGCGCTCTCGAGGAAGTCGATGCCATCGATCATGCGTGCCCCGACCACGCAGTGGCCGTCGATGAGACGCAGCTCGCTGGGGCTGAGGGACGCGCGTGAACGACGCAGTAGCCGGGTGGGGACGCCCAGGTGGCCCACCTCGTGCAGCGTGGCGGCATACCGAACCGTGCCGATCTGTCCCGGCGTGAGGCCCAGCTCCTCGGCGATCCACTGGGCCAGGTTCGCGGTGCGCCGACTGCGTTCGACGGCCGGAGGCTCCTTGGTGCCGAGAGCCGTCACGAGCGTGTCGACCGTGCGCTCATGGGAACGGAGCTCCTCGCCGTACTGGATGAACGCCCAGCGGGCGGCGAGCAGGGGCGGAAGGACCAGCAGGGCACTGAACGCACCCAGGCCCGCGGGGAACCAGAGGATGACGAAGAGGAGGCTGATGATGCCGTAGCCCACATAGGCCACCCCGGAACCGCTGAGCACACGGCGCAGCTGAATGCCGAAGGGGATGCCCTGGTCGAGGTGGATGACGCCCGAGAGCAGAGCGGCATTGATGAGGCAGGCCACGACGTCGGCGGCGAGAAGGGGGAGTCCGACGCGGAGCGCCAGTTCCCCGGAGTCCATGCCGACCATAGCTGATCCCTCGGCCCCGCCGAGGTGTCCGTAGACGAACCCTACGGCGGCACCCACCAAGCCACTCATGGCGGCGTTGAACATGGTCGCGGACAACCGTGCCTGACGGCGGTCGACCAGCATGGAGACAGACCCGACCACCCACGCTCCGAAGCCGCCGACGATGGCCGCTGAGGCAACGAGGATGATCGACAGGAAGGAGAAGCTGACGCGCGTGCCGAGTTCGGGCTCGCGGACCTGGAAACTGACGACTCCCATGAGGCACAGCAGCACCAGCGGTCCAAGCATGGGCTGGGGGGGTCTGGCAAGCCAGGCCAGCCCTCCGACGGTCAGAGAACCCACACCGACGGCAACAAGGTAGGCCGACAGCCACCGGGACCTCACGGTGCCGGTGGCTGGGTGCTTCACGTCAGTCACGGTAGCGCGACGGCACCGGGTCCGCGTGGGACCCCGGTGCCGTCCGAGATGGTTCTAGGGGGTGGACTCAGCCGTTCCAGCCCCAGATGCTGGCGAACGACGCGAGCGCGTTGGTCGTGAAGTCAGAGGTGGAGGCGAGGGCCGAGAGCAGGGCAGCGAACATGGTGGGCTCCTAATTGCGTGATGTTCCGGATGCGTGCGCCATGGAGGGGCGTTGCTCGCGGCAGCACAGAACACTGAGGTTTCCCTCAGCGGCATGATGCCAAGACCAACCCGGCGCATGGAAGTAGACCCGGCCATTTCGGACGGATCTATACCAAGATTTTAATGTCGTCCTCGTATCCACCGCAGGGAATTGGGCGCCTCTCACCCGATGTGGAAGAATCGGGGCTTCGGTGTCCGCACGGGCCCGGAACGAGAGTACGACCCAAGGAGAGCCGACGATGAGCAAGCGCGCCCGCAAGCGCCGCTCCCGCAAGGGCAACGCCGCCAACCACGGCCGCAAGCCCAACGCCTGAGCCGCAGACGTCAAAGGCCCGCACCCGATCGCTCGGGGCGGGCCTTCGTCGTACCAGCTTCGTGGCTGCTTTGGTCGTCGCCGGGCGCGGTCAGCCGCGGTCGACCTGGATCACGGTCATGGAGATCCGGGACATGATCGTCAGCCGCAGCGCCTCGGGCGCCTGCTCGCACTCGCAGGAGCGCTTGATGAGCGACTTCAGCGTGGTGTCGAGGTCGTACTCCTTCAGGCACGGTCCGCACTCGTCGAGGTGCGCCTGGATCTTGGCGACCTCCTCCGGGCCGAGCTCGCCGTCGAGGTACTCGTAGACCCGAAGCAGCGCCTCGGAGCAGTCGGTGTGCGTCTGGTCGGTCATGAGCGGCCTCCTTCCGTGTCCGCGCCCGCCCCGTTGCCGGAGGCGGCACCGGCAGAGCTGCCCGCGGCCACGAAACCTCGCTCGGCGGCATACTCCGAGAGCAGGTCGCGCAGCTGGCGTCGCCCACGGTGCAGGCGGCTCATGACGGTGCCGATGGGCGTCTCCATGATCTCGGCGATCTCCTTGTAGGAGTAGCCCTCCACGTCGGCGAAGTACACCGCGAGGCGGAACTCCTCGGGGATCGCCTGGAGGGCGCGCTTGACGTCGCTGTCGGGAAGGTGGTCGAGCGCCTCGGCCTCGGCGGAGCGCAGCCCCACCGAGGTGTGCGACTCGGCGCGGGCGAGCTGGTAGTCCTCGATCTCGGCCGAGTCGGACTCCAGCGGCTGGCGCTGCTTCTTGCGATAGCTGTTGATGTACGTGTTGGTGAGGATGCGGTACATCCAGGCCTTGAGGTTGGTGCCGGGCTTGTACTGGTGGAAGGCCGCGTACGCCTTCGCGAACGTCTCCTGGACCAGGTCCTCGGCGTCGCTCGGGTTGCGGGTGGTGCGCAGGGCTGCGCTGTAGAGCTGGTCCAGCAGCGGCATCGCCTCGCGCTCGAAGCGCTCGCGGCGGTCGGGCTCGCTCTCGCTCGCGACGTCCACGGCGGCGTCGGCGCGGGCGCGCTCCTCGCGTGCCGTCACCGCGTCGGCCGCCAGATCCGTCGACGGATCGGCCGGGTCGGCCACGGCTGCTGCGGAACTCGCCCGGCTGCTCGCCCGCGACCTGCTCGTGCCGCTGTCGGTGCCCGGCCCTGCCACTCGCCCGGCCGCGCCGGGTTCGGTCTTCTTGTCCTTTGCCATCGCCCCCCAGCCTAGACCGGTGACCGGCTCGAACCGACTGTCGGCAGCCGGCAGGACCGCCTGCCGGACGGGCACGGCGGGCTCGCTCCGGGACTCGAGGGTGGGGCAGGTGACCATGCACCATGCAACGACGCCTAGCCGGGGAGCATTCCCGCGACCGTGGTCAGGGCCTCGGTGAGCGCGCTGCGTGAGCCCTTGGGGAAGCTGTGGGCGCCGCCCACCTCGAGGAGCGTCGCACCGGCGGGAAGGTGCGGCCGCACCTCCTCGGGCGTGCCGAACGCGTCACTCGTGCCCTGCACGACCCAGCTCGGGTCGGGCGCCAGCGCGAGCTCGTGGGCTCGCGACTTGTCCGGCTGCCCCGGCGGGTGCAGCGGGAAGCTGAGCAGCAGCGCCGAGTCGGCCTCGAGCGGCCCGGCGGTGCGGCAGGCGACGCGGGCACCGGCGCTGCGGCCGCCGACGACGAGGGGCCGGGGCAGCCGGCCGCGGCCGGTGAGGAGCGCCTCGACGATCGGGACCCAGGCGGCGTCGAGCGTCGGAGGGCGCCCGGCGACCCGGCGTCCGGCCACGAGCCAGGGCTGCTCCACGAGCACGACGGCCCAGCCGGCGCCGACCAGCACCTCCCGGGCGATGGCCAGGTCGATGGCTCCGAGCCCTCCCCCGGCGCCGTGGCCGAGGACGACCGTGCCCCGCGGACCCGGTGGTGCGCAGACGTGGGCCCGGCCCGGACCACCGGGGGTCTCGATCTCACGCACGCTGGGGCGGACCGGTCCGGTCACGCCCCCAGCACCTCACCCGTCATGGGGTCGACCACGCCTTCGAGCTCGGAGGCGGGGACCGGCTCCACAAGCGCCGGCCCGTTGTTGCGCGTCGCGCCGACGGCCCGGCCGACCGGGTACGCCTCGAAGCGGCCCGGCCGCGTGAACTCGAGGACCCCCTGCACGTAGTCGGCGTCCTTCTCGTCGGGATCCAGCCACCGCTCCCACTGCTCGCGGTCGAGGACGAGCGGCTGGCGATCGTGGATACGGTCCATGTCGGGGTCGGCCGCCGTCGTGATGATCGTGAACGTCGTGAGCCAGGCGCCGGGGTCGCTCTCGGGCAGGCTGCGGTCGCGCCAGAACTCGTAGAGCCCGGCGAAGCCCACGGGGTCCCCGTCGGCGCGGTGGATGAAGAAGGGCTGCTTGCGAGGCTTCCCCTTGGCGTCCACCGCGGTCGGTGAGACCTGCCACTCGTACCACCCGTCGGCGGGCACGATGCAGCGCCGCGACAGCGCGGCCTTGGCGAAGGCGCCCTTGCCCAGCACCGACTCGGCGCGCGCGTTGGTCATCCGCAGTCCCATCGTGACGTCCTCGGCCCATGAGGGGACCAGTCCCCAGGTCAGGAGGCGCAGCTGCCGCGTCGCCGCCGCCTCGTCGTCGTCCTGGCCCCGGGGGTGGCGCGTCAGGACGACCGGCGCCTGCTTCGACGGGGCCATGTTCCAGTCGGGTTCGCCGGGCGGCGGGCTCTGGGGGTTCTTGAGGATGCTGCGGGCGGGGTCGGCGGTGTGGTCCTCGTCGACGTCGAACGCCTCGATGAGCTCGTCGGGCCGCGCGCTCGCGGCATACCTCCCGCACATGCGCCACAGCGTATGCCGCCGCGCCGCCACCCACGTCCCCCCACGGGCCTGCCGCCGGGCGCCGCCGACTGGGCATCGAGCGCCCCGTCGGGCGCCCTGCGCACGGGGACCGCTGACGGAGCCGGGCACCGTCCCCCGGGACGGGGGTATGTGGATACCGTAGGTGCCCACATCATCCACGACGGCCACGGCGCGCTCCGGCGCGCGGTCGCCAGAGGAGGAAGTCGCATGATCGTCCGCCGTCTCGCCCGCCCGCTGCTCGCGTCCGTGTTCGTCGCCGCAGGGATCGAGGCCCTGCGCAACCCCGCCGCGCGCACCGACCAGGCCGCCCACCTGCTCGAGAAGGTGCCCGGGCAGGTGCCGGGGGCCGAGGTGGCCGCCAAGGACCCGGACCTGTTCGTGCGCGTCAACGGCGCAGTGCTGCTGGGCGGAGGGCTGCTCCTGGCCACCGGCCGTATGCCGCGCCTGGCCTCCACCGTCCTCGCCGCCTCCGTGGTGCCCACCACCGCCATCGAGCACGCCTTCTGGGAGGAGACCGACCCGACCCGCAAGGCACAGGCGCGCAGCCTCTTCCTCAAGAACGTCGGCCTCCTCGGCGGGCTGCTGCTCGCCGCCGTCGACACCGAGGGCCGGCCCGGACTCGCCTGGCGCGCCCAGCACGCCACGAAGACGACGCGCCGCCAGGCGCGTCACGCCCAGCGCTCCGCCAAGCGCGAGGCGCGCCTGCTCGCCCATCGAGCCCAGGACGTCGTGAGCTGACTTGAGTCCCACCGACGCTTCCCCTCCTCTCCCGTCCGCCGCATCCACTGCGTCCGCCGAGCTCCACCGTCAGCCGGTGACGGCGGAGCCCGACTGGGCTGCCCCCACGTCGCAGGGGCCGCTCGAGGCGACCGTGGTGCTGCCGGGCAGCAAGTCCCTCACCAACCGCTACCTCGTGCTGGCGGCCCTGGCGAGCGACCGCTCGCGCCTGCGAGCCCCGCTCCGCTCGCGCGACACGCTGCTCATGGCCGAGGCGCTGCGCGCGCTCGGGGTCCGCATCGACGACGTGACGCCCGAGGGCGACGCACCGGACGGGGCGGTGCCGGACTGGGTGGTCACGCCTCCCGCGCAGTTGCGCGGTGACGTGTCCGTCCACTGCGGCCTGGCCGGCACGGTGATGCGCTTCCTGCCGGCGGTCGCGGCCCTGGCCGACGGGCCCGTCCGCCTCGACGGCGACCCTCAGGCACGCGTACGCCCGATGCGGCCGGTCATCGACGCGCTGCGGGCGATCGGGGTGGAGGTCGACGACGACCGCGGCCATCTGCCCGTGACGGTGCACGGACGCGGGCGTGTGCGAGGCGGCGCCGTCACGATGGACGCCTCCGCCTCGTCGCAGTTCATCTCGGCACTCCTGCTGGCCGGGGCCCGCTTCGACGAGGGCATCACGGTGCACCACGAGGGCGAGCCGGTGCCGAGCGAACCGCACATCCTCATGACCGTCGAGACCCTGCGCGACGCCGGAGCCATCGTCGACGACAGCGAGCGTGACACCTGGCGCGTCGAGCCGTCCGACATCAACGCCCTCGACGTCTCCGTGGAGCCCGACCTGTCCAACGCCGGGCCGTTCGTGGCGGCGGCCCTGGTGGCCGGCGGTACCGTCAGGGTGCCGGGGTGGCCGCAGCACACGACCCAGGCCGGCGACCTGCTGCGCGAGATCCTCGACACGATGGGTGCCGACGTCCGCCTCGACCGCTCGGGGCTGAGCGTCACCGGCACCGGCGAGCTGGTCGGCATCGACATCGACCTGCACGACGCGGCCGAGCTCACACCCACGGTGGCCGCCCTGGCAGCACTCGCCTCGACCCCGACGTGGATCCGCGGCGTGGCCCACATCCGCGGGCACGAGACCGACCGGCTCGCGGCCCTGACCGCCGAGCTGGGCGGCCTCGGAGCCCATGTCGTCGAGACCGAGGACGGGCTGCGCATCTCTCCGGCACGCCTGCACGGCGGACGCTTCCGCAGCTACCACGACCACCGCATGGCGACCGCCGGCGCCATCCTCGGACTGCGTGTCCCGGGCGTCCAGGTCGAGGACATCGGCACGACCGGCAAGACGCTGCCTGACTTCGTGGGCCTCTGGCGGGGCATGCTCGACAGCACCGCCCCCGTGGTCGCGCCGCGATGAGCTGGCGCGACCTCGACGAGGGGGACGTCCGGGTCCGCCCCAACCGCAAGGGCTCCCGACCACGCACGAAGGAACGCCCCGCGCACGACGACGCCGTGGTCGCCATGGTCATCGGTGTCGACAGGGGCCGCTACACGTGCCTCATCCCGAAGGGGTCGCTCGGCAGGAAGGAGCCCGAGCGCGTCGTCACCGCGATGAAGGCACGCGAGATCGGGCGCACCCGAGTCGTGGTCGGCGACGAGGTCGCGCTCGTCGGTGACCTCGCCGGCGGGCCGGACGCCCTGGCCCGGATCGTGCGGATCGAGGAGCGCCGCTCGGTGCTGCGGCGCACCGCCGACGACACCGACCCCTACGAGCGCATCATCGTCGCGAACGCCGACCAGCTCGTCATCGTGACCGCCCTGGCCGACCCGGAGCCGCGACCCCGCATGGTCGACCGCTGTCTGGTGGCCGCCTACGACGCCGACCTCGAGCCGCTGCTCGCCCTGACCAAGGCCGACCTCGTGGACCCCAGCGCCTTCCTCGCCAACTACACGCCGCTCGAGGTCGAGCACGTCGTGACCTCGTGGCGCGACGGCGACTTCTCGGGCCTCGAGGAGCTGCGCGCCCGACTCTCAGGAAAGGTCTCCGTGCTCGTGGGCCATTCCGGCGTCGGCAAGAGCACCCTGGTCAACGGGCTCGTGCCCGGGGCGCTGCGGGCGACCGGGGTCGTCAACGACACGACCGGACGAGGCCGCCACACCTCGACCAACGCCGTGGCGCTGCGGCTGCGCGCCCCTGACGGGACCGACGACGGCTGGGTCATCGACACTCCGGGCATCCGCTCCTTCGGGCTAGCGCACATCGACGTCGACCGCATCATCGACCACTTCCCGGACCTCGCCGCGGGGACCGAGAACTGTCCACGTGGTTGCACGCACGACGAGGAGGAGTGCGCCCTCGACGCCTGGGTCGCCGAGGGGCACGCCGGGCCGGCCGGGGCGTCACGTCTGGCCTCGCTGCGTCGCCTGCTCGCGAGCCGCGCCGGCGAGGACCACTGAGCCGAGCGGCATACGTCCTCGGTGCCCGGCGCCCGCCGGGACGCGTCGGGGGGTTCCCGCTAGGTTGACCCGGTGACCTCCTACGACGACGACCTCCGGCTCGCCCACGTCCTCGCCGATGCCGTCGAACGCGTGACCATGTCGCGCTTCCGCGCAGCCGACCTCGTCGTCGAGAACAAGCCCGACCTGACGCCGGTCACCGACGCCGACCGGGCTGCCGAGGAGCTCGTCCGGTCGCAGCTGAAGCGCACACGCCCGCGGGACGCCGTGCAGGGCGAGGAGTTCGACACGACGGGCCACGGCTCGCGCCGGTGGATCATCGACCCGATCGACGGGACCAAGAACTTCGTCCGCGGCGTGCCGGTGTGGGCCACCCTCATCGGCCTCGTGGTCGACGCGAAGCCGGTCCTCGGTCTGGTCGCCGCCCCCGCCCTGCAGCGCCGCTGGTGGGCCGCGACGGGGTCAGGCGCGTGGACGGGTCGCTCGATCTCGTCGGCCCGCCGCATCTCGGTCTCGCAGGTCGGCCGGCTCGGTGACGCGTCACTGTCCTACTCCTCCCTCTCGGGATGGCGCGTCCGCGGCCGCCGCGACGACTTCGTCGACCTCATGGACGACTGCTGGCGCACCCGCGCCTACGGCGACTTCTGGTCCTACATGCTCGTCGCCGAGGGCGCTGCCGACATCGCCGCCGAGCCCGAGCTCGCCGTGCACGACATGGCGGCGCTGGTCGCGATCGTCGAGGAGGCAGGAGGCCGCTTCACCGGGCTCGACGGCAGGGACGGCTGCTGGAGCGGCAATGCCCTGGCCACGAACGGCCTCCTCCACGACGAGGTCCTCTCGCGCATCGGCATGCCCTCGCCCTGAGACCCCGTTCGATGGGATCGGTCGGCGCGTCTAGCCTTCCGTCATGAGCGCCGCCGCCGACCTCCCTCGCGCCGCCGCGAGCACCGCCACCGTCCGGGCCGCGAGCGCCGAGGACGCCGAGACCCTGGCGGCCGTCGCCGCCGTGACCTTCGGGCTGGCCTGCCCTCCATCGATGACGAGGGAGCGCGTCAAGGCCTTCGTGGCGGAGGTGCTCTCCCCCGCCCGCTTCGCCGGCTACCTGGCGGATCCCGAGCGGCACCTGCTCCTCGCCGAGGGCGAGGGCAAGGCCCTGGGCTACGTCATGCTGGTCTCCGGCGAACCGGGCGACGCCGACGTGCGCTCCGCCATCCGCCTCAGGCCGACGGTCGAGCTGTCCAAGATCTACGTCCTGCCCGAGGCCCACGGCACGGGCGCCGCCGCGCTGCTGATGGCCCGCGGGCTGGACTGGGCAGCGGGCACGGGCGCCGCCGGAGTGTGGCTCGGGGTCAACCAGCAGAACGAGCGGGCGCAGCGCTTCTACGCCAAGAGCGGGTTCGAACGGGTGGGCACCAAGCGCTTCCTCGTCGGGGGCGTCTTCGAGGACGACTACGTGATGGAGCACGCCCTGGCGCCTCACCCCTGACGGTCGCCCCTCCGGTGGGGCATCAACCGCGCGGGGTCAGGCGTCGGTCACGACCGTGACGTCGCCGAGGCCGAGGGCCTCGAGGCCGCGGAGGTGGGCATCGGCGTCACCGGCCAGCACGATCGTCCAGCCGGCACCTGGGGTGCCGTCGCCGATGCGGGCCTCCCGCGCGAAGCGGTCGTATGCCGCCTGCACCCGGTCGCGGTCGACCGTGGCCAGGTCGCGCAGGTTGGCCGTCGTGAACGCCGTCGTGCGCCCGTCCAGGGCCATGCTCACCGCCTCGTCGGCGATCGAGTCGGCCGTCGCGTAGCGGCCCGGCGCGGTCTTGGAGATGAAGTCCACTCCCGACCGGACCTCCTTGTCGGTGAAGCCCTTTCGGCCGCTCTCGAGGATCTCCACGAGCAGCCGCAGCGACTCGGCGGTCGAGTCGGCCCGGACCGAGCCAGAGGTGACGAAGACACCGCCACGCCTGCGCGGACGGAAACCGGAGCGGATGCCGTAGGTGTAGCCCTTCTCCTCGCGCAAGACGGCGTCGATCCGGGCGTTCGGCGAGCCACCGAGGACGAAGCCGAGCACGGGGTAGGGCGCCCACCCACCCTCGACGGACCGGTCGGGGCCGGGGGCCCCGATGACGAGCTCGGTCTGGACGGAGCCCGGACGCGACACCAGCACGATGCGGCCGCGGTCGGGTGCGAGGGCGGCCGCGTGCTCCAGGTGCCGCTCGCGGTCGGGGCCTGCGGTCCACCCGCCGAGCGCCTGCTCGACCAGGGCCGGCACGTCGAGGCCCTCGAGGTCGCCGGCCACCACGGCGGTGACCCCGGCCGCGACGACGTGACGGGCGTGGAAGTCGGCCACATCCTCGCGGGTGATGGACGAGACCGTCTCGCGGGTGCCCCCGGTCGGGCGCGACGAGCGGTCGTCGGCGGCGTAGAAGGTCCGCACGAACTCGAGGCCCGCCCGGTGGGCGGCGACCGACCGCTCCTGGTCGATCTCGGCGATGCGGGTCCGCACCTGGCGGGCGACCTCGGACTGCGGGAAGACCGGCTCGGTGAGGATCTGGCGGAGCAGGTCGAGGGCGGGCTCGAGGTTGCCCTTGACGACGTCGAGGTCGACGGACAGGCCCGAGTCGGCCATCCCGGCGCCGAAGCTCACGCCCTTGCGCTCCATCAGCAGGGCGAACTCCTCGGCCGTGTGGTTCGCCGTGCCCTCGTCGAGGGTCCGGGCCATGATCGAGGCCACGCCCTCGCGATCACGAGGCTCGTCGCGCAGCGAGACGGGCAGCCCGAGCCGCACGGACAGGACGTACTGGCCGGGCACGTCGTAGGTGACGAGGCGCAGGCCGTTGGGCAGGTCGTGCGTCGTGCCCTCGGGGAAGTCCCACGGCTCCGGTGGTGCGACGACGGGGCGGGCAACGGCGGTCATGCGGCCTCCTCGGGATCCTTCTCGCTCCGGTCGCCGCTGTCGGCGGTGTCCTGCTCCCCGGCATCCTCGCTCGAACCGGCGAGGTAGCGCACGACCACGCGGGACTGCGGGTCGAGCCACGCCTGCGCGGCCTCCCTCGCCTGCTCGGCGGTCACGCCGCGGATGCGGTCGACGAAGCTGTTGACGTAGGCGGGGTCGCCGGTGAGCAGGGCGTGGTGGCTGATGTGGTCGGCACGCTCCTCCAGGCTCGCCAGCGCACTGAGCCAGGACCGCTCCGTGTCGGCGATCACCGACTCGAGCTCGGCCGCGTCCGGCCCTTCGTCGAGGAAACGGCGGATCTCCTCGCACACGGCGGCCTCGACCTCGTCGGGATCCGCTCCGGCGGCCACGTCGACGGTGATGGTGCCGAGCCCCGACCCGTCGACGAGGCCCATCGTCCATCCGCCCACGGCCACGGCGCTCTCGTCGCCGCGCACCAGCCGGCGCACGAGCCGCGAGCTCGCGAGACCACCGATCACGTCGACCGCCACCTGGCAGGCGAGGTAGTCGGGAGTCGTGTCGACCGGGAGCCGGAAGGAGATGTAGAGGCGGTCGTTGGGGACGTCCCCAACCCGGTCGAGGCGCACGGGCTCGGGCACGGGCGGCAGCTGTGGTTGCCGGCCCCGGGAGCGCAGCTCGATCGCCGGCAGCGGTCCGAAGTACCTCTCGGCCGCGGCGAAGCCCTCCTCGGGTGTGACGTCGCCGACGAGGGTCAGCACCGTGTTGTTGGGGCCGTAGTGCGCCCGGTAGAACTCGTGCACGTCCTCGAGGGTCGCGGCGTCGAGGTCCTCCATCGACCCGATGGTCGGGTGGTGGTACGGGTGGTCCTCCGGGAAGACCGTCGCGTAGATGTCGATGAGCGCCGAGCCGTACGGGACGTTGTCGTAGCGCTGGCGCTTCTCCTCCTTGACCACGTCCCGCTGGTTGTCGAGGTTCTCCTGCGTGACGGCGTCGAGCAGGTGACCGTGCCGGTCCGCCTCGAGCCACAGCGCGAGCTCGAGGGCTCCTGTCGGCACCGTCTCGAAGTAGTTGGTGCGGTCGAACCACGTCGTGGCGTTGAGCCGAGCACCCTCGTCCATGAGGGCCGAGAAGTGCTCTCCCGAGGCGACGTTGCGGCTGCCCTGGAACATCAGGTGCTCGAAGAGGTGGGCGAACCCGGTGCGGCCGGGCGTCTCGTGGCGGGAGCCGACGCCGACCCACAGGTTCACTGCGACGTTGGGCACCGTGTGGTCCTCGCTGACGATCACGCGCAGGCCGTTGGCCAGCGTGCGCTCGGCGAGCGGGTAGGAGATCGAGGTCACGGGCCGACCCTATGCGACCGAGCCGCGAGGGTGACCGCTCGCGCCCGTCCTCCGCTCCCTGTGGGTATGCCGCTCCTGATCCGTCGAGTAACTGGATGTTATGCCAGTGTGACGAACCATTAGACGGCGGTATGCTGCGGACCATGGGAACGGCGCCGCACCACGACCTGCTGGACACCATCCGCGCGAGTGTCATCGGTGAGGACCACGTGATGTACGGCCCGTACGGCCCGCGGCGGGTCACCTACGCGGACTACACCGCTTCGGGAAGGGGCCTGACGTTCATCGAGGACTTCATCCGCGACGAGGTGCTCCCCCGCTACGCCAACACCCACACCGAGAGCTCGGGCACGGGCCTGCAGACGACACGGCTGCGCGAGGACGCCCGTCGGACGATCCGCGACTGCGTCGGTGGGGACGACGAGACCGTCGTCGTCTTCGCCGGTTCCGGCTGCACGGGAGCCATCGACAAGCTCGTGGGCATCCTCGGGCTGCGGGTGCCCTCCAACTTCGAAGACCGTTGGCACGCCAGCGATCTCGTCCCCGCCGACCAGCGACCGGTGGTCTTCATCGGACCGTACGAGCACCACTCCAACGAGGTGATGTGGCGTGAGTGCGTCGCGGACGTCGTCGTGATCCCGCAGGACCTCGACGGCCACATCGACGTCGACGTCCTGCGCGAGCGCCTCGTCGAGCACTCCCACCGCCCGCTGCTCATCGGGTCCTTCTCCGCCGCGAGCAACGTCACCGGGATCGTCACCGACACGGACAGGATCTCCTCGCTGCTGCACGAACACGGCGCCCTGGCCTTCTGGGACTTCGCCGCAGCGGCCCCGTACGTCGACATCGAGATGTACGGCCGGGGCGGTCGTCGGGTCGCCGACCCGACGGCATACAAGGACGCGGTGTTCCTCAGCCCACACAAGTTCATCGGTGGTCCGAGCACTCCCGGCATCCTCGTGGTGCGCCGTGAGCTGATGACGAACCGGGTGCCCGACGTGCCCGGGGGCGGCACCGTCGCCTACGTCAACCCGGACGACCACGACTACCTGTCCGACCCGGCCCACCGCGAGGAGGGCGGCACGCCGGCCATTCTCGAGTCGATCCGTGCCGGGCTCGTCTTCAAGCTCAAGGACGCGGTGGGCACCTCCACCATCCGCGCGCGCGAGGCGTACTTCCTCGAGCGTGCCGTCACCGCCTGGCACGAGGAGCCCGCCATCGAGATCCTCGGCAACCTCGACGCCGAGCGCCTCTCGATCGTCTCGTTCGTCGTGCACGGCCTGGGCGGTCGCTACCTGCACCACAACTTCGTCGTCGCGGTCCTCAACGACCTCTTCGGCATCCAGGCCCGGGGCGGCTGCTCCTGCGCCGGCCCCTACGGCCACCACCTGCTGGGCATCGACCTCGATCGCTCCCACGAGTTCGAGCGCGAGATCGGACGGGGCTGCGAGGGCATCAAGCCGGGCTGGGTGCGCGTCAACTTCAACTACTTCATCTCCGACGTCGTCGCCGACTACGTCATCGAGGCGGTGCGCCTGGTGGCCCGCGACGGCTGGCGCCTGCTGGGCGACTACGACTTCGATCCCGCCACCGGGCTGTGGCGCCACCACGACGGCCCCGTCGAGCCCCCGCTGCGGCTGGGCCAGGTGGTCTTCGATGGCGGTCGGCTCGCCCACCCGGTCCAGCATGAGCGCGCCGGCGAGGAGGCGCTCTCCGGCTACCTCGCCGAGGCACGGGCGATCCTGGCGGCCGCCACGCCGGAACGGTGCGACGAGGCGCACGTGAACGTCGACTTCGACCACCTCAGGTGGTTCGAGCTGCCCTTGCGCTCCGTCTCGCGCTGAACCGGCTTCGCGTCCTCGGGGGCCGGCTCAGCCCTTGATGCCGCCCTCGTTGGCACCGCGGATGAAGTAGCGCTGCAGCGCGAAGAAGAGCAGGGCGACCGGGATCGTCGTCAGCAGGGCCGTGCCGAGCTTGAGCGGGTACTGCGTGCCGGCCCCGAGCTGGCCGCTCGTCATGCTGGCCAGTCCGGTGACGAGGGTCTGGTGCTCGGGGGTCCCGCGCGTCACCACCAGGAAGTGCGAGAACTCGTTCCAGGAGCCCTGGAACGACAGGATGGTCAGGGTGATCAGGGCCGGCTTGGCCATGGGCAGCACCACCGACCAGAAGGTGCGGAAGATGCTGGCACCGTCCATGCGGGCCGCCTCCTCGATGGACACCGGCACCGAGTCGAAGAACTGCTTCATGATGAAGACGCCCGCGGCGTCGACGATGAGCGGGAGGATCATCGCGGTGTAGGTGTCGTAGATCTGGAGGTAGTTGACCATCAGGAACTTCGGGATCAGCAGGGCCACCCCGGGCACGGCCATCACGGCCAGCACCCCGGCGAACACCGCTCTGCGACCGCGGAACTGCAGTCGGGAGAGCGCGTAGCCGGCCAGGGAGTCGAGGAAGACGCGGCCGACCGTGACGACGACCGTGATGAGGACGGAGTTCCTCACCCACGTCGTGACCGGGACCGCGGAGTCGCCGGACTGGCCGAAGATGTGCTGCCAGACCTGGCTGGTGACCGGGTTCGGCACGAGCGACAGCGGGTTGCTCGCGGCGTCGGGGTCGGTCTTGAACGACGTCGCGATCTGGATGAGGAACGGGTAGATGAACAGCACGGCGAAGGCGAGCAGCGCCGTGTAGAGCACGATCGTCTTGACCGGGCTGGACCTGCGGACGTTCACTTGCCGCCTCCGAGTCCGGAGGTCGGGTCCATCTGCCCGCCGGAAGCCATCTTGGCCCTCACGGCGACCAGGAGTGGCTTGCGTTCGTCCTTGTCGGTCAGGGCGCGCCGCTGCAGCCAGGTCAGCACGACGATGATGAGGAAGACGACGAAGGCCATCGCCGCGCCCGAGCCGTAGCGGAAGTTGCCGAAGCTCTGCTGGTACGACAGGAAGGCCGGACTGAGGGTCGTGCCCGCAGGTGCTCCCTTGCCCATGACGTAGATCTGGTCGAAGACCTGCCAGGTGCCGATCAGCCCGAGGGTGATCACCAGGAACAGGGCCGGCTTGATCATCGGCAACGTGACGTGCCGCAGCTTCTGCCAGCCCGTGGTGCCGTCCAGCGCAGCCGCCTCCTCGACCTCGACGGGCAGGTCCTGCAGCGCTGCGATGAACATCAGCATGAACGTGCCGGACGTCGTCCAGATGACGAGGAAGATGATGACGAACATCGCGACGGAGGGGCCCGAGAGCCAGTCCCAGAGGCTGCGGCCCAGGATCTCTCCCTGCGCCCAGCCCGGGTTGTCGACGCCGATCGCGTTGAACGCCAGGTGCAGCAGGCCACGGCTGTCGTTGAACCACTGCGGCCCGTCGACACCGAAGAACCCGAGGAAGGCGTTCACGGCGCCGGTGTTGGAGAAGAGGAAGAGGAAGACGGTGGCGATCGCGATGGAGCTCGTCACGGAGGGGAAGTAGAAGGCCGTCCGGAAGAAGCCGCGGCCCCTGAGCCGGGCGTTGTTGACGAGCAGGGCGAGGCCGAGCGCGAGGATGGTCTGGAGCGGGACGACGAGGAGCACGTAGTAGAAGGTGTTGCCGATCGACTGCATGAAGTTGTCGCGGGTCAGGCCGTCACGGGCGAACAGGTCGGTGTAGTTCTTCAGGCCCACGACGTCGGTGCCCTGCCCGACCGCGAACGGGTTCGTGTTCCCTTGCCAGTTGGTGAAGCTCACCCACAACGCCATGCCGATGGGGATGACGAGGAAGAGCCCCAGGATGATCACCATCGGGGCGACGAACAGCCACCCGGCGATGCCTTCAGGCCCGCGTATGCCGCCCCGCGTGCGGTTGGCGGTGAGGCCGGGCACGCCGGCCTGTCCGATGGGCGTGCCCGCCGAGACCGAGGCGACCTGGGTGGACCGTGCACCGGCTGGGGTGACGACGTCCTCCACCGGACGTTCGTCGTCGATGCGCGCCATGAGTGCTCCTGGGGGTTGGGTGGCCGATGGGGACGGTGTCCGCCCGCCTGCGGAAGGCGGGCGGACACCGTCGATCAGGGAGGACGGGGCTCAGCCCGCCATTGCTGCCGTGCCGTTCTTCTGCAGCTCCTCGAGCCAGGCGTCGGGGTTGCCGCCCTTGCCGAGCGTGGCCAGCTGCGAGTTGAACTTGGCCATCACGTCGTCGAAGCCGGGCAGGTTGACCGGGCCCTGGGCGTACTGGCCGCCCGCGACGAAGGGCTGGGACTCGGGGTACTTCTGGGCGAAGGCCTTGGCGCCCTCCTGCGTGGAGGGCATGACGCCGAAGGCGTCGGCGAAGGCCATCTGCTGGTCCGTGGTGATGAGCGACTTGACCAGCTCCACGGCCTGGGCCTGGTGCTGGGACTTGGCGGCGATCCCCCAGCAGTTGCTGAAGAGCAGGGTGCCCTTGCCGGCGGGACCAGCGGGAAGCTCTGCCACCTTGTACTTCAGGTTGGGGAAGTCCTTCTTGGCACCGCTGATCCAGTTGCCCTCGATGGTCATGGCGGCCACGCCCTTGCCCAGCGCCTCGCCGCCCCACCCGGTTGCCGGGGAGGTGTCGGAGCTGAACTTCAGCACACCCTCCTTCATCAGCTTCTGCACCTCGGCAAGGCCCTGCTTGGCCGGCGCGCTGTTGGCGGTCATGGTCTTGCCGTCCGGCGAGACGACCCAGCCGCCTGCCTGCTTGATGAACGCACCGCTGCGGTTGATGTCGTTGCCGATGACCAGGCCGGTGACCTTGCCCGACGTGAGCTTCTTGGCGACGGCCTCGAGGCTCGCCCAGTCCTTGGGGATGTCGGCGTCGGTGAGGCCGGCCTTGCTCCAGAGCTCAGTGTTGATCTCGAGGGCCAGGGTCGAGTAGTCCTTCGGCGCGCAGTAGAACTTGTCGTTGTAGGTGAACGCCTGCACCAGGGCCGGCAGGAAGTTCGCGTCCTTGACCTGGTCACCGTAGGCGTAGAGGTTGCCCGCCTTGGCGAAGGTGCCGACCTTGGAGGCGTCGGTGTAGAAGACGTCCGGCGGGGTCGTCGAGGCGAAGGCCTGTCCGAGCTGCTGCCCGAGGTCGGAGGCGGCGATGACCTCGACCGTGTTGCCGGACTTCTTGGCCCAGGCCTCGGTCGCCTTCTTGACCGCCGCGGTCTCCGCGTCGCCGGAGCTGCCGATCATGACGGTCAGCTTGACCGGGCCCTTGGCGCTGCTCTGCGGGGCGTTGTTGCTGCCGCTGCTGAACCCGCCGCCACCGCAGGCGCTCAGGACGAGCGCTCCCGTGGCGGCGAGGGCGAGGACGGCTGCACCGCGCGTGGTGCGTGCTCTCATGTCACTTCTCTTTCGGTGTGGTGCGGTCGCCCGCAGGTTTCGAGCTCGACCTGACGACAAGCTCTGGTGGGAGGAGCAGACCGCCCGCTGGGTCGCGGGAGGCGGAACGGGCGCCGAGCACGTGGAGCACGCGGTCGGCCACCCGGTCGAGGGGCTGGTGGAGGCTGCTGAGGTCGAGGGCCTGGGCGATGTCCGTGTCGTCGAAGCACACGAGGCCCACGTCGGCGCCCGGGCGCAGGCCGCGCTCGAGAAGGACGCGCCAGGCGCCCAGGGCCAGGGCGTCGGACGCGCACACGAGGGCAGCCCCCCGACCCAGGTCGTCGAGCAGGCGTGCCGCCGCCCGGGAGGCCTGCTCGAGGGCCTGCACGCTCGTCGCCTGCCAGTGCGGGTTGTGGACGCCGAGCCGCGTCGTGGCCCGGACCCAGCCGGAGCGCCGGTCGTCACCGACGGGCGAGCCCTCCGGCCAGCCGAGGTAGCCGATGCGCTCGTAGCCCTGCGCGGCGAGGTGGTGCACGGCCGCCTCCACCCCCGCGGCTCCGTCGACGTCGACCCACGCCGTGATGCTCGGGTCGTCCCACACCCGGCCGAACGCGGCATACGGGATCTCGTGCTCCTCCAGCCAGGCGGGCCGAGGGTCGCCGCGGCGTGTGTCGGTGAGGACGAAGCCGTCGACCACGCGGCTGGCGACGAGGCGGTCGTAGGCGGCGAGGGGGGCGGCCGGGTCCGACGCCGTGAAGGGCACCACGTGGGACCCGCGGGCCGAGGCACCCGCCGTGAGCTCGACGAGGAAGGTGTCGAGGATCGCCCCGAGCCGTCCGAACCCGCTCGAGTCGAGCTCGAGTCCCCAGGCGCCGGCGCGCTCCTGCTTGAGGGTCTGGGCGGCCCTGCTGGGTCGGAAGCCCAGTCGGCGGATCTCCGCCTGCACCCGGGCGAGGGTCGCGGGTGCGACGCGCTCGGGGGCGTTGACGACGTTGCTCACGGTCTGGCGGGAGACCGACGCAGCGCGCGCGACATCGAGGATTGTCGCCCGCCGTGTGGCGGATGAGCTCGCAGTCACCCTTGACGCCGTCTCCGTGTGATGGAACGTTCAAACCGTGGCGATTTAACCGCATAATTGCCGATCCGGATACTGTGCCCGTGAAGTCGGAGTGTCAAGGGGGCTCTCCGGTCGCGCTCGCGGCGCCCGTCGTCAGCCCGGAATGCACGCAACACCACCACGCCCGATCACCGAGCCGCCGTTCAGCGGCGCCACGAACACGACCAGGAGAGCCAGTGACCCGGCCCGGCACCGAGAACGCCAGTGCAGCATCGTCCACCCCGGGCGTGCGGCCGGGGCAGCAGCCGTGGCTGCACGACCTCGCGGTCTGCGTCGCCGGCAACGGCACCGCCCTCAGCGATGCCGACGGGTCCATGACCGGGCGTGGCGCGCATGGCTTCTTCGTCGACGACCAGCGGGTCCTCTCCGTCTTCACGGCGGCGCTCGGGGACGCCCAGTCCGTCAAGGTCGCGCATTCGAGCCGTGGGGCTCGCAGCGAGTTCTTCACCTCGGCCCGCGGTCTCGGCGACCCCGGCCCCGACCCCACCGTCGAGCTGCACCGCCGTCGGCGGGTCGCGGGCGGCACCCTGACCGAGAGCATCGTCGTCGCCTCACGGGCCTCCCGCACCCTCGAGGCTCCGCTGGTCGTCACCGTCGGCGGTGACGGCGCCGACATCGGGCCCGTCAAGGCCGGCGTCGCCACGGGGCGGCTGCTCGAGGCCCGGCTGGGCCGCCTCCCCGGTCAAGCGCCCGACCAGGCGCATGACCAGGCGCTCGGCGAGCCGGCCTTCGCGTCCGCCGAGTGGGAGACCGAGGCGCTGCGGACCGTGGTCACCTTCTCCCACGCCCCGGCTGACCTCCGGGCGGGCACCGACGGGGTGACCGCCACCTTCCCGCTCTCCGTGGCCCCCGGCTCCCAGGCCGTGGTCGAGGTGATGGTGAGCACCGAGCGCCGACGCGCGAGCCACTTCCCGGCCGACCCCGGCGGCGACGCCGTCGACTGGCCCGAGACGCTGCAGGTCGACGCGAGCGACCCGCGTCTGGGCCGGCTGATGGACACCTCCCTGGCCGACCTGCGCAGCCTGCTCCTGCGCGACCCGGTCGACCCGGACGACGTGTTCGCCGCCGCCGGAACCCCTTGGTACCTCACCCTGTTCGGCCGCGACTCCCTCTGGACTGCACGTATGCTGCTGCCCCTCGGCACGACACTCGCGGCTGGAACCCTTCGTGCGCTCGCGCGTCGGCAGGGCCGCGCCTGGGACCCCGAGACGGCCGAGGCGCCCGGCAAGATCCCGCACGAGCTGCGGCGCACGACCTACCAGGACGAGACGGTCGACTTCACCCTGCCGACGGTCTACTGGGGCACCGTGGACGCCACGGCGCTGTGGATCTGCCTGCTTCACGACGCATGGCGCTGGGGCATGCCGGCCGACGAGGTGCGATCCCTGCTCCCGCAGCTGCGCGCCGCGGCCTCGTGGCTGACCGACCACGCCATGCCGGACGACGACGGGCTCATCAAGTACGTCGACGAGAGCGGACGTGGCCTGGCCAACCAGGGCTGGAAGGACTCCGGGGACTCGATGCGGTTCCGCGACGGCTCACTCGCCGTCGCCCCCATCGCCCTGGTCGAGGCACAGGCGTACGCCGTCGAGGCGGCGCTCGGGGCTGCGACCCTCCTGCGAGAGCTCGGAGACCGGTCCCCGGACGTCGCCGGGGCGGGCACCCCCGCCGGCGATGCCGTGCGTGCTGGGCAGCTCGAGGAGTGGGCCGACGCGCTGCGGGAGCGCATCCGGGCCCGCTTCTGGGTGGGTCCACCGGAGCAGCGCTACCTCGCGATGGCCATCGACAGCACCGCCCGTCCGGTGGACGGGGTCGGCTCGAACATGGGCCACGTCCTGGGCACTGGTGCACTGACGCCGGCAGAGGCCCGGCAGGTGACCGACCTGCTCGTGGGACCCACGATGCTGGGCAACTTCGGCATCGCCACGCTGGCGACCGACAACGGCGGTTTCAACCCGATCGGTTACCACACCGGCTCGGTATGGGTCCACGACACCGCCATCTGTGCCCTCGGCATGGCAAGCGAGGGTCACCGCCCGGAGGCCGCGTCCGTGGTCGGCAGGCTGCTGGATGTCGGCGAGGCGTTCGGCTACCGGTTCCCGGAGCTCTTCGCCGACTCCGCCACCATCGGGCAGTGGGCGCCCTACCCGGCATCCTGCCGTCCCCAGGCCTGGGCCGCCGCATCGGCCGTTGCGATGCTCACGGTCGCCCTCGGCCTCTCCGTCGACGTCCCGGGCCGCAGGGTGACGGTCAGCCCGTCATCACCCCTGCCGTTCGGGGCGATGACGGTCAAGGGCCTGCGCGTGGGTGAGGCCACGGTCTCCGTCGTCGTGGACGCCTCGGGTGAGGTGACGGTGGAGGGCCTGCCCGCGGACTTCTCCCTGGACCTCTCCCCGGAGAGGGCGCGGGGCGCGCTCGTCACCACCGTCTGATCACCCTGACCGCGGAGCCTCCGGGGTCAGGATCGGGCGGCAGCGCGGGCGTACCGCGTCGCCACGTCGAAGACGCTGCGCACGTACTCCCCGGAGGCGTTGTAGCCGAGGACGGCCTGTGTCCAGCCCCGCCCGCTGCGCAGGTCGACGCCTCCCGCGCACAGGTGGCGCGCCGCTGCCCACGCGGCGTCGTCGATGTCCGTGGGGTCCGCGACCCCGTCGCCGTCGGCGTCTGCGCCGAAGACCCGCCACGAGGACATGAGGAACTGCATGGGGCCGACGGCGTGGTCCCACGTGGCGTCGCCGTGCAGGCGCTGGCCCTCGGCGTCCGATCGGATTGCGGCCACCCCTCCCTCGCCGTCCAGGGCCGGACCGAGGACCGGGGTCGAGGTGCGCCCGTCCGGCAGCAGCCGTGCGCCGCCCTGCGTCCCATGGGCGGACTCGACCTGCCCGATGGCCGCGAGCGTGGTCCAGCCGAGGCCGCAGCCCGGACGCGAGCGCGCTGCCAGGAGCGAGGCACGACCGTAGGCCCGCACGGCCACGACGGGGATCCCGGTGCGATGGGCCGTGCGCCTGACCCACGCCCGGTCGGGCTCGACCACGCGGTCCGGGCGTGGGCTCGTCGTGCCGCGGGTGCCGGACGACGTCCTGGCCCGGACGGCCGGCTGCGACAGGGCCGTGGCGTCGACGATGTCGACGAGCTGCCGTGTCGCCGGCTGGTCCACCGGTCCCCGGACGCCGTGTCCGGCCACCCAGGACGTACCGAGGAAAGCCAGGCCCAGCACGAGACCGGCGACGGACGCAGAGCTCACCCGTCGCCGCGAGCGTGCCGGCATCTCAAGCCAGCCTGCCGTCGACGTGTTCGACGGTGCGCAGCTTCGGTCGTCGGTCCACGGGCGGGGTCACCCGGTGAAGTATGGCTGGACGTGGAGGACTCAGCTCAGGGGGGCGGCGTGAAGGGCGTCGCCGGAGGTCGCCGCCCCTCGCGGTCTTCTGCTGTTCACCTCCTCGCTCTACCGTCGTGAGGACACACCCCCCGTACCTGGAGGCAGCAGCCCGGTGAACGACCCCCTCCGCGCCGCAGGGCGCGCCGCCGCACCGCGCACCCTCGTCGACGTGCTCGGGGCCACCGCGGCAGCCCACCCGGACGCCGCCGCGGTCGACGACACGAGCACCGTGCTGACCTACGCGGAGCTGACCGAGGCGGCCCGGTCCTTCGCTGCCGAGCTGCACGCCGCGGGCGTGCGCCCCGGTGACCGGGTGGGGGTGCGCGCGCCGTCGGGGCACGTCGACCTCTACGTGGCGATCCTGGGCATCCTCCACGCCGGCGCGGCATACGTGCCCGTCGACGCCGACGATCCCCAGGAGCGCGCCGACCTCGTCTTCGCCGAGGCCGGCGTCAGCGCGGTCGTGGGGGCGCGCCGTCGCATCCGGCCAGTGGCGCGACGAGGTATGCCGGGTGCTGCCCCCGAGCGCCCCGAGCAGGGCCGCCGCGTCGCCGCGGTCACCTCCGACCACGACGCGTGGGTGATCTTCACGTCGGGCTCGACCGGCGTCCCGAAGGGGGTCGCGGTGTCGCACCGTTCGGCTGCGGCCTTCGTCGATGCCGAGTCACGAATCTTCTTGCAGCACGAGCCGATCGGACCCGGCGACCGGGTGCTGGCGGGGCTCTCGGTCGCCTTCGACGCCTCGTGCGAGGAGATGTGGCTGGCCTGGCGGCACGGTGCCTGCCTGGTGCCGGCCCCTCGGTCGCTGGTGCGCACCGGTCAGGACCTCGGCCCGTGGCTCGTCGCGCAGGACATCACGGTCGTATCGACGGTGCCCACGCTCGCCGCCCTGTGGCCGGCGGAGGCGCTGGAGCCGGTGCGGCTGCTGATCTTCGGCGGCGAGGCGTGCCCGCCTGAGCTGGCGGCTCGGCTCGCGACGCCGGACCGCGAGGTGTGGAACACCTACGGCCCCACCGAGGCCACGGTCGTCGCGTGTGCCGCCCGGCTGGAGAGCACCGGCCCGGTCCGCATCGGCCTGCCCCTCGACGGCTGGGACCTGGCCGTCGTGGGCGCGGACGAGCACCCGGTCGCGGCCGGCGAGACCGGCCAGCTCATCATCGGCGGAGTCGGGCTGGCCCGTTACCTCGACCCCGCCAAGGACGCCGAGAAGTTCGCCCCGATGCCGACCCTCGGCTGGGGGCGGGCCTATCGGTCGGGCGACCTCGTCGTCAACGACCCGGCCGGGCTGCTGTTCGTCGGCCGCGCCGACGAGCAGGTCAAGCTCGGTGGTCGCCGCATCGAGCTCGGGGAGGTCGACGCCGCGCTGCAGGCCCTTCCGGGGGTCACGGGCGCCGCAGCGGCGGTCCAGAGCACCCCTGCCGGCACGCAGCTGCTGGTGGGTTACCTCGTACCGGCCGACGCCGAGGCGTTCGACACCGACACCGCGCTGGCGCGGCTGCGTGAGGAGCTGCCGGCTGCGCTCGTCCCTGTGCTGGCCCTCGTCGAGACCATCCCGACCCGCACGTCGGGCAAGGTCGACCGTGCGGCGCTGCCCTGGCCCCTGGAGACGGGGTCCGCCGACGAGGACAGCCCGCTCGAGGGCGTCACGGCTTGGCTGGCGAGCCACTGGTCCTCCGTGCTCGGTGTCTCCGTGCGCTCGCCGGACGCCGACTTCTTCACCCTCGGCGGCGGGAGCCTGTCCTCGGCGCGCCTCGTGTCGCGGCTGCGTGAACGCTTCCCGACCGTGACGGTTGCCGATGTCCACGCCCACCCGCGACTCGGCGCTCAGGCCGAGCTCCTCGAGTCCTTCGCGCCGGTCGGCGACGGCGGTCCGAAACCGCCGGACCGAACGGTCCGCCAGATCCCCCGGCGCACCCAGCTGCTGCAGACCGTCGTCTCGGTCGTCCTGCTGACGATCAAGGGACTGCAGTGGCTCGTGGCGCTGGCCCTGGCGACCGAGCTGCTGCGAGCCGGCGGAGTGGCCCTGTGGACCCGCCCCATCTCGTGGTGGGCCGTGGGTGTCGGCCTCGTCGCGTTCGTCAGCCCCCTCGGGCGCATGGGCATCACCGCCCTGGCGTGCCGGCTGCTGCTGCGCGGCCTCAAGCCCGGGTCCTACCCGCGGGGTGGCTCGGTCCAGATGCGCCTGTGGGCGGCCGAGCGGTTCGCCGACGCGATGGGCGCGGTCACCATGGCCGGCGCCCCGTGGATAGTGCACTACGCGCGGTTGCTCGGCGCGACCATCGGCCCGGACGTCGACCTGCACACTGTTCCCCCGGTCACCGGCATGCTTCGGATCGGGCCCGGAGCGAGCATCGAGCCCGAGGTCGACCTGTCCGGCTACTGGATGGACGGTGACGTCGTCCACGTCGGGTCGGTACACATCGGCCGCGACGCCGTCATCGGCGCCCGCAGCACGCTCGGGCCCCACGTGCACGTCGGCCGCGGCGCGGTCGTCGAGGCGGGCTCCACGGTGCTGACCTCCGTACCGGCCGGACGCGTCGTCGCCGGTTCCCCCGCCCGGCGCGTCCACGACCCGGCCCACCTCGGCTTCCCGGCCGAGCACGCGCCGCGACGCCCGTGGTGGGTCGTGCTCTACGGCCTCTCGGGAGCGCTGCTCTCACTGATGCCCTTCGTCGCCATCTGGCCGGCGCTGCTCGTGCTCGGTCACGCCCTGCGGCCGACGACCGGTGTGGCCCAGGCGACGGCAGCCGCGTTGGCCTGGGTGCCGGTCGTGACCGTGCTCGGGATGGTCGGGCTGGCGGTGCTGACCGTGGTGCTCGTGCGCCTGCTCGCCCTCGGGGTGCACGAGGGCTTCCACCCCGTGCGGGGCCGGGTCGGGTGGCAGGTCTGGATGACCGAGCGGCTCCTGGACCAGGCGCGCACGCTGCTGTTCCCGCTCTACGCCAGCCTCTTCACGCCGGTGTGGCTGCGCGCCCTCGGCGCCAAGGTCGGCCGCGACGTCGAGGCGTCCACGGTGCTGCTTCTGCCCTCCATGACGACCGTCGCCAGCGGGGCCTTCCTGGCGGACGACACGATGGTCGGCAGCTACGAGCTCTCGCGAGGCTGGGTCCACATCGCGCCGGTGAAGATCGGCAAGCGCGCCTTCCTCGGCAACAGCGGCATGACGGCGCCCGGACGCCGCGTCCCCAAGTACGGCCTCGTCGCGGTGCTGTCGGCCGCCCCGCCGAAGTCCAAGGCGGGAACGAGCTGGCTCGGCAGCCCGCCCGTGCGGCTGCGTCGCGCGCCCCAGGGCAGCGACACCGAGCGCACCTACCAGCCGCCCACCCGGCTCAAGCTGGCGCGGGCGCTCGTCGAGGTGTGCCGGGTCGTGCCCGTCATGGTCACCGTGGCCCTCGCGGTCCTGGTCCTCGCGGCGCTCGAGATGCTTGCGCGGCAATGGGGCTGGACGGCGGCGTCCCTGCTCGGCGGAGTGCTGCTGGCGGCGGCGGGTGCCGTGGCTGCCGCCGTCACGACCGCGGCCAAGTGGGTGGTCGTGGGGCGGATCGAGGCCGTCGAGCACCCGCTGTGGAGCTCGTTCGTGTGGCGCAACGAGGTCGTCGACACCTTCGTCGAGATGGTCGCCGGGCCGTGGTTCGCGTGGACGGCGACCGGCACGCCGGCGATCAACGTCTGGCTGCGCAGCCTCGGGGCGCGCATCGGGCGAGGCGTCTGGTGCGAGACCTACTGGCTACCCGAGGCCGACCTCGTGACCCTGGGTGACGGTGCCACGGTCAACCGGGGCTGCGTTCTGCAGACGCACCTGTTCCATGATCGGATCATGAGCATGGACACCGTCACCCTCGACCAGGGAGCCACGCTCGGGCCCCACGGGGTCATCCTCCCGGCTGCCAGCATCGCGACTGCCGCCACCGTCGGACCCGGCTCGCTCGTGCTCCGTGGCGAGCGTGTACCTGCGGGCAGCAGGTGGACCGGCAACCCCATCGCGCCGTGGCGCGAGAAGCCGGCCACCTGAATGGGCACGGTCCCCGCCAAGGTCGGTGACGCCTCCTCGCCGGTGCTCGACCCGTACACCCCCGAACGCGGCGACCCCTCCTTCGTCGTCGACCACTACGACCTGGACCTCGACTACCGCGTGAGCAGCAACCGCCTGGCCGCCCGTGCGGTGCTCACGGTGCGGACCGTGGAGCGGGTCGACAGCCTTCGTCTCGACCTCGTGGGTCTGCGCGTGGGCAGGGTGCGCGTGGACGGCGCTGACGCGAAGTGGACGCAGCGGGGCGGCGCGCTGGTGGTGCGCCTGCCCCGAACGCTCGCCGCCGGCGCCGTCGCGGAGGTCGCGGTCGCGTACTCCGGCACGCCCGGACCGACCCGCACCCTGTGGGGCACCCTCGGCTGGGAGGAGCTGAGCGAGGGTGCGCTCGTCGCCTCCCAGCCCACCGGGGCGCCGACGTGGTTTCCGTGCAACGACCACCCGAGCATCAAGTCGACCTACCGCATCGGCATCGAGTGCGACTCCCCCTTCGCCGTCACCGCCACCGGCACCCTGACCGAGATCCGGACCCGGGGCAGCCGCACCCGCCGGGTGTTCGAGCAGACGCATCCCATGGCGACGTACCTCGCGTCGGTCCACGTGGGCCGCTACTCCGAGCGCCGGCTCGCCGACGAGCCGGTCCCCGTGACCCTCTTCACTCCGCCTGAGCACGCGGCCACGGCGTGCCACGAGCTGGGCCGCCTGCCCGAGATGATCCACGTGCTGGCCGACCGGTTCGGGCCCTATCCGTTCCGCGACTACCGGGTGATCGTCACCTCCGACGACCTGGAGATCCCTCTCGAGGCCCAGGGGATGGCCACCTTCGGGGCGAACTGGCTGCGGGGAGACCGCCGCCATGAGCGCCTGGTGGCCCACGAGCTGGCCCACCAGTGGTTCGGCAACAGCCTGACGGCGGCGACCTGGAGCGACATCTGGCTGCACGAGGGGTTCGCCTGCTACGCGGAGTGGCTGTGGGCCGAGGCCGCGGACGACGTGCCGGCCGACGTCAACGCCCGCTGCCACCACGCTCGGCTCTCGCGCCTCCCCCAGGACCTCGTCCTGCGCGACCCCGGCGCCCGGGAGATGTTCGACGACGTCGTCTACAAGCGGGGGGCGCTGGCCCTGCACGCGCTGCGCCGCGTCATGGGTGACGACACCTTCTTCGGGCTCCTGCGCGACTGGACCGCCACGTATGCCGACGGCACCGTCAGCACGGACGAGTTCTGCGCCGCCGCTGCCGACCACGCCGGCGAGCATGCGCTCGAGGTGCGGCAGCTGCTCGAGAGGTGGCTCGCTCAGCCGGCGCTGCCCGCCCTCCCCTGAGCCGTCTGCTGCGCCCCTTCTCCGGCCCACGTCACTGGGACGGTGACTCGCACACCGACGAGCGCGACGGCGCCCACCACGGTCTCGTGGTCCACGCCGGCGGGTGCGGACCACGGCCACCGTTGTGGCCCTGCCGGCATGCCGAGATCGAGGTCATCGACGACCACCATCTCGTCCCGCGGCGCCAGTGGGCCCAGGACGCCGAGACCGCCTGCCGGGAACGAGGCCGGGTCGATGTCCAGCCCGGTGCCGAGCGACTTCAGCACGGCCTCCTTGCGCGCCCAGATGCGCGCCCGCGACTCGAGACCCGGCGACGGTCGGTCCTCTGGGTGCAAGGCCACGGAGTCGAACCCCGGGAACCCCACGTCGCCGACACGGACGAGGTCGAGCCCGACGGGCGCCAGCCGCGTCAGCGCGACGGCCGTGAGCGCGGGGGCCGGTGAGGCGCTGTCGGTGCCCGCAGCCACGTGGCTGACCGACACGAACAGCCCAGGATCGTCGGTGACGCGCACCGGGCCGTGGGCAGCGCCGCATCGGCGACAGCTGCGGTCTATCCGGACGTCCGCTGGTCGTGCACCCAGCACCTCTGCGACGGCTCGTCGGACCAGGTGGTAGCCGGCAGAACGGCGGGCCGCCGTGACGGGGCTCGTGGCCTCCTCGACGCGCCTGCGCTCGGTCCCGTCCAACCCGAGCGGTGATGCCGGCTCCCGCACCTCGACGAGCCGCAGCACGACACTGCGCCGGGAGGAAGTGGCCGCCGAGCCGGCCGACCAGGCGCTCAGTGGACCTCTTCGGTGTCGAGACCCTCCGGGGTCTGCGCGACCTCAACCGCCTCCACGACCTCCACCACGTCGACGACCTCCACGAGCACCGCGGCGTCGTGGCCGTCGGGAATGTGCGGGGCCCACACCTCGCCCGGCTCGGCCCGCTCCACCATGGCGAGCCGGTCACGCGCAGCGTGCTCCACCAGGAGTGGGACGAAGTCGCGCACCGGCCCCCTCAAACGCGAGTGGGCGAGGCTCACCGCGGCTGCGACGACGTCACGGTGAAGCCAGGGGAACCGCTGCTCCAGACGCCTTCGGACGTCCTCGAGAGCCTTGGTCTCCGCTTCGCGGTCCATACGGTCATGGTCCGGGAGTCGGAGCAACCGCACAAGCGAGACGGCGAATCCCGACTCCCATACCCGTCCAGGAGTCACAAGCCGTGCAGAGAAGGCCGAAGGCCCGGACCACTGGTCCGGGCCTTCGTATTTTGTAGCGGGGGCAGGATTTGAACCTGCGACCTCCGGGTTATGAGCCCGGCGAGCTACCGAGCTGCTCCACCCCGCGTCGGCAAGAGCAACGTTACGCGAAACGTCGCGTTGGACCAAATCGAGGCGATGCTGTCCTCCAGGACGCGCCTCTTGATGACGAAAACCACTGCGGCAGCGCATCGTTCGCGCTGCCGCAGTGGTTCTGTGAAGAATCCGCCCCTCAGGGCCTTGTCACCGCCTTGTCCCGGCCTTGAACGGCTCGGTCAGGGTTTCGTCGTGGGCGCCGACTGCGGTGACGCCGCGACAGCCTGCTTCAGGGCGTCCTTCAGCTTGGTCTGCGCCTGCCCGTACGCCGCGAAGTCGCCACGCTTGAGGGCTGCCTCCCCCTCGGTGTAGGCGCTCTCGGCATCCTTGAGCGCTTGCGTCAGGGCGGCGGAGTTCGGGGTGCCCGACGGCGCGGGCTGGCCCGTGGCCGTGCTGCTCGGGGTCGGCGTGGGCGTCGAGGTGCTTCCGGGCGTCGGGGTGGGCGGAGCTGTCGTCCCGTTGTCGCCGGCGGGGGCCCCGGACGAACCGCCGAAGAGGTCGTTGAGTGCCAGGTCGAGTGAGCTGGCCCAGGCGATCTTGCTGCCGAAGGCCACGGCCACCGCGACGAGCCGGGGGTAGGAGCCCGACTGCGAGCGCGCCTGCGAGTAGATCGGCTGGACGTAGAGCAGACCGCCGCCCACGGGCAGGGTCAGCTGGTTGCCGAAGATGACCGCGTTGCCGTTGGAGTTCGTCGTCCCGATGTACTGGGCGAGGGTCGTCGGCAGCTGCGGGTCCTTGGACGACACGGCCGAGCTGCGCATCTCGTTGTAGACCTGCCCCGGGCCGCTCACCGTGCCCCCGCCCATGTCGAGGAGCCGCATGGAGCCGTAGCTCGGCGACTTCTTCCCGTTCTGCGAGCCCGCGTCGCCGTCGACGGCGAGGAAGCCCGACAGCACGTTCCGGTCACCCGTGGGCATGAAGGTCGAGGTCAGCGAGAAGGCGGGCTTGCTCTGGCCCGGCATCGCGAGCGAGAGGTAGTACGGCGGCTGCGGTAGCGCCTCCGCCTGCGTCGGGTCGTCGGGCACGCGCCAGAAGTTGTTGCCGCCGTAGAAGGAGCCGGCGTTGGTGTCGTGGTACTTCTGCAAGAGGTCCCGCTGGACCTTGAACAGGTCCTCGGGGTAGCGCAGGTGCGACATGAGCGAGCCGCCGATGTCGCTGATCGGCTTGACCGTGCCGGGGAAGATCGACATCCAGGCCTTGAGGACCGGGTCCTGCTCGTCCCACTGGTAGAGGGTGACGGTGCCGTCGTAGGCGTCCACGGTCGCCTTGACGGAGTTGCGCACGTAGTTGACCTGGCCGCCCTGCACGGCCCTCACGGAGTTGCGCGTGCTCGTCACGGCGTCCTCGGTGGCCTGGTCCAGGGTCGTGCTCTCCGAGTACGGGTAGTCCGAGGAGGTCGTGTAGCCGTCGAGGATCCAGAGCACCCGGCCGTTCACGACAGCGGGGTACGCGTTGCCGTCGAGGGTCAGCCAAGGTGCCACGCGCTGCACCCGCTCCCGAGGCGTGCGGTGGTCGAGGATGCGCGAGTCGTTGGTCACCGCGTCGGAGAGGAGGAAGTTGATCTCGCGGTACTTGACGGCATACGCGAGGCGCTTGAGGCCGTCCAGCGGCACGCCCCCATTGCCCGCGTAGGTGTAGTTGATCTGCCCGGTGCTCTTGGGGTCCGGGTAGTCGAACTCCTGCTTGTTGCCGCCGACGATGGAGTACTCGGGCGAGTTCTCGCCGAAGTAGATGCGCGGCTCGTACGTGCCCAGGGCTCCCTGCGTGCCGATCTGCGACTCGAGGAAGTCGGGGCTGCCGTCGCTCTCGCGGGTGTTGCCCTTGGCCGCGACGACGCCGTAGCCGTGGGTGTAGACGGTGTGGTCGTTGAGCCAGTTGCGCTGGCCCTCCGGCACGCCGCGCAGGTCGAGCTCGCGGGCGGCGATCACGGTGTCCTGCGGCTTGCCGTCGATCTGGTAGCGGTCGACGTCGAGCACGTCGGCGAACTGGTAGTAGCCCTTGCTGGCCTGCAGCTGCTTGAAGGTGGGGCTGACGATGTTGGGGTCGATGAGGCGGATGCCCGGCACCGTGTCGGCATCGCTGCGCAGCGCATTGGGCTGCGCCACGGTCTTGGTGTCGTACGACTTGACCTCGATGCCGTCGACCCCGTACGCCGCCCTGGTCGCGTTGATGTTGCGCTGGATGTACTCGAGCTCGAGCGACTTCTCGGACGGGCGCACCTTGAGCGACTGCACCAGGGCTGGGTAGATGCCGCCGACCGCCACCACGATGACCGCCAGGACCGCGACCCCGACGAGAGGCAGCCGCCACGAACGGGTCCAGATCGTCGTGAGGAACATGATCGCGCACATCACGGCCGCGACGGCGAGGATGCCCTTGGTGGGGATGTCCGCGTGGGCCTGGGTGTACTGGATGCCGGTGATCTTCGTCGACTCGGCGGTGGCGAGGTTGTAGCGGTCGACCCAGAACCCGATGGCCCGCACCAGCACGAGGGCGGCGGCGATCACCGACAGGTGCACGCGGGCGGCCTGCGTCGACCGCATCTTGCTGCCGGCGACGATGCCGCCGTAGAGGTAGTGCGTGAAGGCGGCCGTGATGAAGCCGATCACGAGCGTCATCGTCAGGAACGCGATGACGAAGTTGATCCACGGCAGGTCGAAGACGAAGAAGCCGATGTCGAGGCCGAACGCTGGGTCCGACTTGCCGAACGAGCTGCCGTTGCGCCAGAGCAGGAAGGTGTCCCACTGGGTGGCGGCGGACAGCCCGGCGAAGAGGCCGACGGCCAGGGGCGCCGCCACCGTCGCCGTGCGGCGCATCGGCTCGACGAGCTCGCGGTAGTGCTCCATCGCCTGGGTGTCGGGCGACGGGGCGTAGATGGGACGGCTGCGGTAGGCGAAGTGGATGCTCGACCACACCATGGCCGCCGTGAGGAGGCCGCCGATGATCCCGAGCAGGACCTTCGTGACGATCTGCGTGCTGAAGACGCCGGCGTAGTCGACCGACTGGTACCACAGCACCTCGGTCCAGAACTGCGCCGCGATGGCGATCACGACCAGCAGGGCGGCCGCCACGACGAGGGCGGTGACAAGGGGGCGCCGCGTGGGAGGCAGCCTGTCCGCATCACCCCTTCGGGGCGGGCCGGAGCTGTCGTCGTTGAAGTTGCCCGGCGGGGGGCCGAAGTTGCTGTCGCTCACGTGGAGTGCCTTGGGTGCGAGGGCGGGCAGGTGGTCGGGCGGACCCGGGGCGGCCTCCTTTGGCCGCTTGCGCAAACCATAACCCGGGCTCCTAGGCGTGCCCCCGCGAGCCGCGGCAACGTGACCGGCACGAGACCCGCCACGAGACGGGCAGGAGGCCGGGCCGTATGCCGGGCCGTACGCCGGGCCGTATGCCGGCCCGTTCGGCCCGCCGTCGGGCTCACGCCGCGCGGGGCCGGCCAGCCCCCGCGCGCGCACGGGGGTCGACGGCATACGGCAGCATGGTCGTCGTGAACTCCCAACCCGTGATCGACCCTCTGGCCATCGCCGCGCTCGACACCGAGCGCCACGTCGCAGCAGCCGGCTGGGACCAGCCCGCGCGCCTGTTCGCGCTCGTGCGCACGGCCGACCTCCTCGAGCGGGAGCCTCAGCTGCGCGGCCAGATGGGCCCGTCCGACCTCGCCGAGGGCGCGCTGACCGCCATCGAGCAGGAGGGACTGCCCGCGACGAGCTCACTCGAGAGCCTCCTGGGCCGACTCGCCTGGCCGGCCGAGGTCGACGGCTGCGCCTTCGCCATCGAGCGGATGGTCGTACCGCCCGAGGCCGAGAGGGAGCTCCCGACGCGAGGCGACGACGCCGTCGACCTGCTGGCCGCCCACCCCGACCGCAAGGACGTCCGCCTCCTCGTGGCGGTGCTGCGCGACGGGTCCTCGATCTGCCTGCTGCGCCAGCGCGACCACGACTCCGACGACGCCGTCGCGACCGGCAAGGACATCGCCCCGGGACTGGTCGAGGCCCTCAAGGCGTCGTTCGAGGACTGAGCCGCTCGCCGAGCTCAGCAGCGGGGCAGCGACTGCGTCTGGTGCTTGGCGATGTCCTCGACCGCCGTCCGGGCCTGGTCGAAGGTGCCGACCTTGAACACGGAGAGGCCGTCGGGCTCGTGGCCGACCACCTCGTCGCAGTTGCCGGCCGGCGCCAGGAAGTACTGCGCGCCGTCGGCGCGAGCCCCGGCCAGCTTCTGGCGGATGCCGCCGATGGGGCCCACGGCGCCCTGTTCGTCGATGGTGCCGGTGCCGGCGATCTGGTTGCCACCGGCCAGGGGCCCCGGCGTCAGCTTGTCGTAGATGCCGAGCGAGAACATGAGACCGGCCGAGGGCCCGCCGATGGAGCCCGCGTCGACCGCGATCTTGGCCGGGAAGTCGTGCGTCAGCCCGAGGAGCACGCCGAGTGCGGTTCGTCCTTCCTGGCCGCTGATCGTGGGAACCTGCACCGTGCGCGGCTTGCCCTGACGCGTGACCGTGAGGGAGACGGGGTCGCCCGGTTTGGTCCGCTGGAGCACGTCACGCACCTGCTGGGTGCTGGTGATGGGCTCGCCGCCGATGCGCTCGAGCCGGTCCCCCACCGCCAGCAGCCCCTTGGCCTTGGAGCCGTCGGTGATGCCGGCGATCGCGACGTGGGTGGGCACCTTCTTGCCGAGGGCCCGGAGAGCGACGGCGGTCGCTTCCTCCTGGGAGCCCTCCATCTGGATGGCGTTCTCCTCCGCGACCTGCTCCTTGCTGACCTGCGGGTCGAAGACCCGGTCGACCGGCAGGACGTCACGGGACGGGTCGACCCAGGCCTGCAGGACGTCCCAGACGTTCACGGGGTAGCCGGGCCCGCCTTCGACACGGACGGTGGTGAAGCGCAGCGCCCCGTCGGTCGGATAGGTGGGCAGCCCGGACACGGCGATGATCGGCTTGCCTCCGTCGGCGGAGGCGCCCAGGGTGTTCTCGGTCGGGCCGGGACTCATGACGGCATACGGCAGGTGCACGAGCGAGCCGACGACGACGACCACGAGGAAGAGGAAGAAGCCCGCGAGCAAGGCCTTGTTGCCGCGGGTCAGGCGGCCACGGGTGCCCCCGTCGACCGCGTGGGCAGGCGTGACCGGTTCGGTGCCGGCGGGCTGCTCCGGCACCCGCTTGATGGTCCTCACGGCAGTCCGACCCACTCGTCGGCGCCGTCGGTGAACCGCTGGTGCTTCCAGATCGGGATGGTGGCCTTGAACTCGTCGATCAGCTCACGGCAGACGGCGAAGGCTTCCCCGCGGTGCTCGGCGCTGACGCCGACGACCACGGCGATGTCGCCGACCTCGAGGTGCCCGACCCGGTGCACGACCGCGATGCGGACCGAGCGGCCGTCGGCCGCGATCCGATCCGCGAGCTCCCGCGCCGCCTCGGCCGCCTGGGGGTGCGCTGAGTAGTCGAGGGCCGCGACGGACTTGTCGTCGGACGTGTCGGACTCGCCATCGGGGCTGTCGTGGAGGCCGTCGTGGTCCCGCACGGTGCCGACGAACAGGCACACCCCTCCCGCACGCGGTGAGGAGACGCTCGAAAGCACCTCGTCGACCGACAGAGGGCTCTCGCGGATCTCGGCAAGGGTGACCGTCACGACGGCAATCGTATGCCGCGCCCGCGGCCCCACGTTCCGCCATGGGCGGGGGGAACCAACCGGCCCCATCCGTGGTTGTCTTGGGGTAGGGCCGGATGGCCCACACCAGAGCTTCGACACCAAGGTTCGACACAGAGTTCGAGTGGGGATGAGCAGGCATGGCCGACGACCGTGGACGCGGTGACGACAAGCACGGCGACCGGGACGACGAGCCCGGCGCCGACCAGAGCCGAGACCAGAACCCGGACCAGGGCGAGCTCGAGCAGAGCGACGAGGCCGGCCGGTCCGACGCGCCTGGTTCCGAGCCCGGCGAGTCCCCCTTCGGGCTGCCCCTGAACCGGCCCGGGTCGGGCTCACCCGGCAGCGGCTCCGGACCGGCAGGTTTCGGGGCCGGCTTCGGCAGCGGGTTCGGCGGCGGTGGGGGCTTCGCCGACCTGCCCGACCTCGGCGGTGTCGATCCCTCCGACCTCGGCGCGATGCTCGAGAAGGTGCTGGGCGAGGCAGCCAGCAACCCGGAGCTGGCGGAGGCCATGCGCAGCATGGGCGTCGACCCGACGGACCCCGCGACACAGGCGGCGATGCGGGCCCAGCTCGGCACGTTCATGGCCGCCCAGGACTCCCCCACCGGGTCACGTGACCTCGCCACCGACGTCGCCCGGCGGCACGTCATGGCCGTGGAGGGCAACGACGTGCACGACGAGGCGGCGGCTCGTGCGGTCGCCGACGCGGTCGCCGTGGCGACGCTGTGGCTCGACGAGCAGACCACCTTGTCGTCACCGGTCTGGCGCGCCACGGGCCTGAGCCGCGCCGAGTGGGTCGAGGCGACGATGCCGCGCTGGTTCGAGCTGATCGAGCCGGTGTCCGACGGTGTCACCGCGGCCACGTCCGACGCGATGCGCAAGCAGGTCGGCGACCTCGGCCCCGAGGCGTTCGGCGATGCCCTTCCCGAGGGCCTGCCCGAGGGCTTCGACCCGCGGCAGATGGTCGAGCAGTGGGCCCCGATGCTCGGCAACCTGAGCCGCCAGATGTTCTCGGCGCAGCTCGGCCAGGCCGTCGGCACTCTGGCCACCGAGGTGGTGAGCGGGACCGAGGTCGGGCTGCCGCTCACCGAGCCCGGCCTCGTAGCCCTGCTGCCCGGCAACGTGTCGCAGCTCGCCGAGTCGCTGGAGATCGACGTCGCCCAGGTGCGCCTCTACCTCGCCGTGCGCGAGGCCGCCCGGGTCCGCCTCTTCGCCGAGGTGCCGTGGCTCGGTCCGCAGCTGCTCTCCGCGGTCTCCGACTACGCCCGCAACATCACCATCGACACCGACGCCATCGAGTCGGCCCTGTCGACGATCGACCCGTCCGACCCGGAGGCGCTGCGTTCAGCCTTGCAGGGCAACCTCTTCCGACCGCAGCCCACACCGGCGCAGCGCGCGGCCCTCGACCGCCTCGAGACGCTCCTCGCGCTCGCCGAGGGTTGGGTCGACCACGTCACCGACCGCACGACCGCCCGGCACCTGCCCCAGTCGGCGGCGCTGGCCGAGACGATCCGTCGCCGGCGCGTCGGCGGAGCCGCCCAGAAGACGTTCGCGGGCCTGGTTGGGCTCGAGCTGCGGCCGCGTCGCCTTCGCGATGCCGCCAACCTGTGGGCTGCCCTCGAGAGCACCGGAGGCGCCGCCCTGCGCGACGGGCGCTGGGCGCACCCCGACCTGGCACCCACGTCGAAGGACCTGGACGACGTGATCGGCTTCGTCGAGAAGGCGACCGGCGAGAGCGGCGGGACGGCGCCCGGCGACCGCTCGACCGGTGAAGCAGCGGAAGCGTCGGGGGCGGGCTTCGGCGCCGACCTGGACTCGGTGCTGCAGGGCATTCTCGAGGAGGCGGACCGCGAGCGCGGCACGTCACCCGGCGGGACGCCCGGCGGGAGCTCCGCTGCCGACGGCAGCGACATATCCGGCGAGAAGCCCGGCGGCGAGGAGCCGGAGGCCGAGGGCGACGCGGGCACGAGCCGGTGACGGGGGCTGCAGTCCTCGCCGCAGGTCAGTGCACGGCATTAGCCGGCCGCCTGACGCGTGTGCGACGCCGGGCGCGGGCATGACGCCCGCCGGCGCCCGTGAGAGCGACTCCTGGCGCCGGCTGCACGGCGACGCCGTCGCCCGGCTGGAGGCGTGGACCGCCCCGGACGAGCAGCAGGAGCAGCTGCGTCGCGAGTTCCTCGACCACCTCCGCGCGCACCCTGACGCCATGAGCAAGGGCGGTCCATCGGCCCACCTGACGGGCAGCGTGATCGTGCTCGACGAGCCCGGCACGTCGGCCCTGCTGACCCTGCACCGCAAGGCGCGCGAGTGGTTCCAGTTCGGTGGTCACTTCGAGCCGCGCGATGCCTCCGTCTGGCATGCCGCCACCCGCGAGGCGCGCGAGGAGTCGGGTATCCCCGACATCCCGGTGCTGCCCGAGATCGTGCAGCTCGACCGGCACGTGCTCGTCGGCGCCTTCGGCACGTGTCGCGAGCACCTCGACATCCGCTTCGCGGCCGTGGCGCCAGCGGGCGCCCGGTCGGCCGTCAGTGCCGAGTCCATCGACGTGCGCTGGTGGCCCGTCGACGCACTCCCCGACGGCACGAAGGGCGAGCTGCGGCCCCTCGTCGCCGCCGCGCGTGCCCTACTGCCGGGACGCACCCAGGGCTGACTGGGCGGCGGCCCGGGTGACACCGCACACGAGTGGTGAACCCACCGTCGGTGAGGACCGGCGATCGGCGGAGCGGAGGCGTAGGCCTCTCGGTCCTCGCCGGAGCGTCGGCGGACTGCCTTGCCGCAGAGGAGGCTTCGACGCGAAGCGAGCTGACGGCATACGCCCCCGTATGCCGTCAGGCGGCAGCCGCTCGCCGGCGTCGCTCACTCGTCGCTGAGGTCGAGTCCCGCTGCGGCAGAGACGCCCTGGAGGTAGCCTCGGGCGCGTTCGAGACGCGGGTAGCCGTGAAGCAGCTGCCAGAACTCTGGCCCGTGTCCCGGCTGCAGAAGGTGCGCCAGCTCGTGCAGGAGGACGTAGTCCACGACCCACCCAGGCATGCCCTGGAGCTTGTCGGAGAGGCGGATCGACCCCTCGGCCGGTGTGCACGAACCCCACCGCGACCGCTGGTTGGAGACCCAGCGCACGCTGGACGGAACCGCCCGACCGCCGAGGTGCTCGCGCGACAGCGCCAGGGCGCGCTGCTCGAGGTCGCCGTCGGTGCGCTGACGACGCTGCTCGGAGGCGGCCACCCGGGCGACCATGGTGCGCACCCACTCCCCCTCCTCGGCGCGGCTCATCCGCGCGGGAACGAGGACGACCAGGCGCCCCTCCTGGCGGTAGGCCGACACCGTGCGGCGGCGCTTGGCGCTGCGGCGGACCTCGACGGTCACCCCGTCGACCACCGTCTGCACCACATCCCGTCCTGCCGTCGCCATGAGGGCAGGGTAGGACAGGGCGGTGACAACGACGACGAGGACCGGAGCAACCGCCCGGCCCACGGCTCCCTACCGCATCGGGCCGAGGGCGCGCCCAGCGGGGATGAGCATGAATTCGTGCTCAGCGTGCCTTAGGGTTGAACGAGTCGAGGCGCCCGTCGGATGGGTGCCGTCTACAAGGAGACATCAATGGCTGACGAGACCTACAAGGGCGAGTTCTACTGCGTGAAGTGCAAGGAGAAGCGCGAGGCCGAGGGCAAGGTTGTCGTTTCCGACAACGGTCGCCGCATGGCCAAGGGACAGTGCCCCGTCTGTGGCACCAACCTGAACCGCATCCTGGGCAAGGCCTGACCAGGTCACGCCGGCGTCGCTGAACGCCGCAGACGAGGGGGCGGGACCACACGGTCCCGCCCCCTCGCGCGTCCCCGGCTTCCTCGAACCGCTCGGGCTGTGGACGACGCCCACGGGCACGACCCGGCGACTGCGAGCCTGACGACCGAGGGCGGCTCCGCTGGGGGAACCGCCGGGTCTGGAGGTCCGATGTCCACCGCTGCCGTGCCGCCCCACCCGCGTGTGCCCATCTGGCTGCGGCCCCTGAGGCGACGGCAGGGCGAGGTGCAGTTCGGCGTGCTGCCCGGCGGGCCTGTCGTCGCCGGCATCACCGACACGGAGGCGGCCCTGCTGGCGCGCCTCGACGGGTCCCTCCCCCTGGCCTCCACCGATCGTGTCGCCGCCGACGCTGGCGTCCCACCCGAGCGGTGGCGCGCCCTGCTCGAGCTCGTCACCGGCCTGGGCGTCCTCGCTGATCGCGCCGCGGAGGCCCAGCAGGAGCGCGTCGGAGGCGCGGGCCGGGTCGTCGTCGACGGCTGCGGTGACGTCGCGGCCCGGATCGCGGACGCACTCTCTCGCGCCGGACTCACCGTCGCCCACGGCCGGGCCGCGGTCGACCGAGCCGTCGCCGCTCCGCGCCGACCCCGCCCCGACCTCGTCGTGCTGGTCGGCTCCCCGGTCGTGGACCCACGCCGCGGCGACCTGTGGCTGCGCCACGGCGTGCCGCACCTGCCCGTGACGCCCGCGGCGCCGCGCACGGTCGTCGGGCCGCTCGTCGACGGCTCCGCGGGCGCCCCGTGCCTGTGGTGCCTGGACCGGCACCGCACCGACCGGGACGACACCTGGCCCGTGGTCATGAGCCAGGCCGCTCCTGCGCCGGGGCCGGCGCTGCCCGTCGCTCCCGACGGCCTGCACGACGCCCTTCCGTCCGGCCTCACCCACATCGTCGTGGGCAGCGTGACGCTGCTCGTCACGGGGCTGATGGAAGGTCATCGACCGCCGCCCGGCGTCTCCGTCGAGGTGAGCCTGCCGTGGCCGCGGATGGACCACCGGCGCTGGCCGCCCCATCCCCTCTGTCCGTCCCACCCCGGTCCCGGCGACGCACGGGAAGCCGCTTCCGGATGCCAGGACCCCGGCCGCGCCCTCGGCCTGGACGTCGGTCGCGATGTCGGTCCGGATCGCGCGCACCCGGGCCACCAGGACCTCCTCCCCCGGGGCGCGTGACCTGACCTGCCGGGCCGAAGGGGCCCCTGCCGCCAGCACGTGCCGCATACCGCCGCAGACCGCCGCATACCGCTGGACAGAAGGGCCGACGCAGCTTCACCCTCGGGTAGACATAGAGTCGTCGGTGGGCCGCGCCCCCAACGGTGTGACCCACCGTCCGCGGGTGATGTCCGGCCACCGGCCCGCACGAGACCGACACTCCCGAGGAGGTGCGCCGTGACCGACCTGCCACGCAAGGCCGTCGTGCGTTCGGCCAAGCTCGCTTCGGTGCCGCTGGGCTTCGCCGGTCGCACCGCGCTCGGTCTCGGCAAGCGCCTCGGCGGCCGCCCGGCCGAGATCGTGGCCGCCGAGCTGCAGGCCCGCACCGCCCAGCAGCTCTTCCAGGTGCTCGGCGAGCTCAAGGGCGGGGCGATGAAGTTCGGCCAGGCGCTCTCGATCTTCGAGGCGGCCCTCCCCGAGGACCTCGCCGTCCACTACCGCGCCCTGCTGACCAAGCTGCAGGACAGCGCGCCCCCGATGCCGACGAGCTCGGTCCACGGCGTGCTGCGCACCAATCTCGGCACGCGGTGGCGCGCCAAGTTCACCTCCTTCGACGACGAGCCGGTCGCGTCCGCCTCCATCGGTCAGGTGCACCGGGCCGTCTGGAAGGACGGCCGCGAGGTCGCCGTGAAGATCCAGTACCCCGGCGCCGGCGCGGCCCTGATGAGCGACATCCGGCAGATCAGCCGCGTCGCCAAGGTGACCGGCAGCTGGGTCCCGGGCATCGAGCTCGGGCCGATCCTCGACGAGCTGCGCGACCGGATGGCCGAGGAGCTCGACTACCGCCTCGAGGCGGAGTCGCAGGCGGCCTTCGCCGCGGCGTTCGAGGGTGACGTCGACTTCGCCATCCCCCACGTCGTGGACGCGCGCGAGCATGTCATCGTCTCGGAGTGGCAGGACGGCCTGCCCCTGTCGCGCATCATCGCCGAGGGCACCGACGAGCAGCGCGACACCGCCTCACGGCTCTACCTGCGCTTCCTGCTCGCTGGTCCGGCTCAGGCGGGACTGCTGCACGCGGACCCCCACCCCGGCAACTTCCGCATCACTCCCGAGGGCCGGCTCGGGGTGATCGATTTCGGGGCCGTCAACCGCCTGCCCGACGGCATGCCCCCCGAGATCGGCGAGCTGCTCACCATCGGGCTCGGTGGGAGCGCCGAGGACGTCCTCGTCGGGCTGCGCGAGATCGGATTCGTCAAGGAGAACATCGACCTCGACGCCCAGCGTCTGCTCGACTACCTCGAGCCGTTCATGGCGCCCTTCCGGCACGACACCTTCACCTTCAGCCGGGACTGGCTGCGCGGGGTGTTCGCTCACATCAACGACCCGCGCCAGCCCAACTACGCGGTCGCCTTCAAGCTCAACCTGCCGCCCGAGTACCTCCTGATCCACCGCGTGTGGGGTGGCGGGATCGGTGTGTTGAGCCAGCTCGGGGGCACCGTGCGCGGGCGCGCGATCGTCGACGAGCTGCTCCCCGGCGCCGACCTGCCGCCGGTGGGCGACGACTGGCACGACTGAGCCGGGCCGGTCACCACCAGGCCGGGTCGAGCTTGCCCTCGATCGATCGGACGTTCACGCGGCTGCACCGATCGCAGGTCCACGTCGTGCGCTCCCCGTCCCTGCAGCGACTCCAGGTGAGACGGGCCGCGGCTCGCTGGTCGGCGGGTGGGACTGCGCCGCACACGAAGCAGACGGGCTCCCGGTCGGGCATTGGCACATCGGCAGGGGTGTCGTCCACGAGTCCTCCCTTCACCTCGAGTATCCACCCGGGCAGCTGGCGGGCGACGGTTCGCGCAGACGCCGCGCACCTCGCCCGGACGCCGACCTCCCGCGGTTCCTCGTGTCCGGGGCCGTTGACACGGGGAGCGAACGGCCCCGGGCATGAGGAACCGCGGGTGACGTGCGCGTCACCCGCGGCTCGCTCACTCGATTCAGTTGTCCTGCAACGCGCTCCGTGGCGCGATCGTTCACTTCTGGCTGTGGCGCCGACCGGTGCGGATCTCCTGCGCGATCAGCCGGGCGCTGCGACGGGTGCCGCTGCGGTCCTGGCGCTGACTGCGCTGGTTGATCCGGTCCCGAGCCAGCATCTCGAGCTGGTTCATGACGTTCTCCTGATCTGTGAAAAGGCTTGTGCTGTGGTGTTGTTGCTGCCGGGTTCATGCGGTGTCACGCAGGCTCAGGCAGCCACGGGGTGCTTGCGCGGACGGCCACGAGGCCGCTTCCGAGCCACGACGGCGCCCTGGACGAGCAGCTGCCCGCCCCACACGCCCCACGGCTCCTGCCGCTCGAGGGCACCCGCAAGGCACTGGACGCGCGCCGGGCACAGCCCGCAGAGCGTCTTGGCGAACTCGACGTCCTCGGGCCGCTCGGCGAACCAGAGCTCTGCGTCGTAGTCCCGGCAGGGAATGGTCTCGCCGACCTGCTCGGCCTCGACCCTCAGGTCGAGAAGCTCGCTCAGCTGCATCGTTCTCACCTCCGTCTCCTGGGCGTCCATGGGCCGCCCCTGCTCACTCGTGTCTGGTCTGGTCCGAAGCCCTGCACCGGTGGTGCGCGTCTCGGTCCTGCTGCTCGGCATCCGGGGAGTCATCTGTGTCCCTGATCTGTCGGGCACCCCGTCGGGTGCTTCCTGGTGGTGTCGGTTGTGCGGTGGAGCGGCATTCGGCCGGTGGAAGTGCCGGAGAAACACGAAGGCCGCGGACCCGGTGATGTCGGGTTCGCGGCCTGGAGGTGAGGCTTCGGGTCTTGTCAGACCGGTGGCCTCCCAGAGCGGGAGCGAACGACATCGAGGATCTTGAAGGCGGGGGCGTACGTGAGGCCGGCGACCGAGACGTCTCCCTGGATCGGGGAACGCAGATCGGCGACACGGGCGCCCATGGCGGCGACGGACACAGCAGTCCCCTGAACCGAAGCGTCGGCGGTCGCAACACGGACCTGGCCGGTGGTCGGCCGCAGGCGCACGGAAAGGACGCAGGAGACTGCGTTCATCGTCATCGTGGTGTTGTCCATCAGGCCGACCTCCTCACTTCTGCTCATGGGCCCCAACCGGCCACCGAGACCGCTGGGCTTGACTTCGTCAAGGTTACGCGTGCGCCGCGCGGGCGAACAACTGATTTAACGAAGTTTCTGTAACTTCTTTGCGTCGTTTAGTCCAAGTCGGTGGATTCGACTGCAGCAGAACCGTTTTCGAGAAGCTCTTGCGGGTCGGCTCCGCCAAGGATGGCCAGGACGTGCGCGCCGTACTGCTCGAGCTTGCGGACTCCGACCCCGCTGATGCCCGAGAGGGCGCGCTCGTCGGGCGGGTTCTGCTCGGCGATCGCGGTCAGCGTCGCGTCGGTGAAGACGACGTATGCCGGCACGCTCGCCTCACGGGCGACCGCGAGCCGCCAGGTGCGAAGCCTCTCGAACGTCGCCTCGTCGTAGGTGGGTGGGCAGCTGTCACACCGGCCGGTCTTGCGCTGGGCGGCGGTGGCCAGCTCGACCCCGCAGCCGCGGCAGTGGGCGATGCGTGCGACCTTGGGCGCCGCCCGCTTGGAGCCGCCTGAGCGCGCCTCGGTGCGGGCGCCCTGGCCGAGGATGTCGGCTGCAGGGCCGAGGAAGCGGGAGACCCGGCGAGTGGCGCGGGCGCCCGGGGTGCGAGCGCCGGCCCAGGAGAGGAACAGCTGTCGGCGCGCCCGTGTGAGTCCCACGTAGAGCAGCCGACGCTCCTCCTCGATGGCGTCGGGGCCCTCGGCCATGGAGATCGGCATGAGCCCGTCGGAGGCCCCGACGAGGAAGACGGTGTCCCACTCCAGCCCCTTCGCGGCGTGCAGGCTCGCCAGCGTCACACCCTGCACGGCGGGCGCGTGCTGCTCGGCGGCGCGGCGGTCGAGCTCGGCCACCAGCTCGGGGAGCCGGGCGTCGGGCGCGGCAGCCGCGATGTCGTCGGCGAGGGTCGCCAGGGCGCTGAGGGACTCCCACCGCTCGCGGGTGGCGCCACCCCCGGACGGCGGTTCGTGCGACCACCCGGCTCCCGTGATGACGTCGCGGGCGATCTCGCCCAGGGGCTTGTCGCCGTCGTCGCTGCGGGCGGCGCCGCGCAGGAGCAGGATCGCGTCGCGCACCTCCTTGCGCGCGAAGAAGCGCTCGCCACCGCGCACGAGGTAGGGCACACCGGCGTCGGTCAGGGCCGACTCGAAGGCCTCGGACTGGGCATTGGTGCGGAAGAGGATCGCGATGTCGGCGGCCGGGTGCCCCCCGTCGACGAGCCGGCGGATGCGTTCGGCGACGGCACTCGCCTCGGCGGGGTCATCGGGGTAGCTCGTCAGCTCGGGCGCCGGCCCCGGCTCACCCTGGGCGAGCAGGCGCACGGCCCCGTCGCGAGCCGCCTGGGTGCCCGAGGCGACGATGGTGTTGGCGAGGCCCACGATCTGCGGCGTGGAGCGGTAGTTGCGCACCAGGCGGACGACGTGTGCCTCCGGGAACCGCTTGGGGAAGCCGACGAGGTGACGGGGACTGGCACCCGTGAAGGAGTAGATGGTCTGGGCCGGGTCGCCCACGACCGTCAGGTCCTTGCGCTCGCCGAGCCACTGGTCGAGCAGACGCTGCTGCAGGTCGTTGACGTCCTGGTACTCGTCGACGACGAACTGGCGGTACTGGCCGCGGACGGTGCGGGCGATGTCCTCGCGCTCGTCGAGGATGCCGACGGTCAGGAGCAGCACGTCCTCGAAGTCGATGACCCCGCGCCGCTGCTTGACGTCCTCGTAGGCCTCGAAGAGCCGGGCCATCGCCGTGAGGTCGAGCCCCGGGGGCTCACGGCGCTGCTCGCGGGCGCGGGCCGCATACGACTGCGGGGTCAGCAGGTTGACCTTGGCCCACTCGATCTCGGCGGCGAGGTCGCGCACCGTCGTGCGGTCGAACTGCATGCGCAGCCGGCTCGCCGCCTCGGCGACGGCCGCCGCCTTGTGGCTCATCACCTCGGGCGCCGCGCCCCCGATGGCCTGGGGCCAGAAGAAGTGCAGCTGGCGCAGGGCGGCCGCGTGGAAGGTGCGCGCCTGCACGCCCTGGACGCCCAGCCCGCGCAGCCGGGTGCGCATCTCGCCCGCGGCGCGCGCCGTGAAGGTCAGCGCGAGCACCCGCTGCGGCTGCTGCGCGCCGGAGTGGACGGCATACGCGATGCGGTGGGTGATGGCCCGGGTCTTGCCGGTGCCGGCACCGGCGAGGATGCACAGGGGACCCGGCGGGGCCATGGCGACCTCACGCTGCTCGGGGTCGAGACCCGCGAGGATCTGGTCGGCGGACGGGACTGCACTCAGGAGCGATCACCCTTCGAGGTGGCCAGCAGGGTTGCGGCGTGGTCGGGCACGTAGTTCTGCTCGTGCTGCGGCGGGCGTTCGTAGCCCCGGGGGGCCGGACGGTCGGGCATCGGGGGCACGGCGGGCGTCATCGGCTCGTGCGGGATCGAGGTCAGCAGGTGGTGCATGACGTTGATGCGCGAGCGACGCTTGTCCTCGGACTCGACGACGTGCCACGGCGCCCACTCCGTGCTCGTCGCCGCCATCATGACGTCCTTGGCCTCGGAGTAGTCCTCCCAGCGGGTGATCGACTCGAGGTCCATCGGGGACAGCTTCCACTGGCGCATCGGGTCCTTGGCGCGCGAGCGGAACCGGCGCTCCTGCTCCACGTCGGACACGCTGAACCAGTACTTGCGCAGGATGATGCCGTCGTCGACGAGCATCCGCTCGAGCACCGGCGCCTGGGTGAGGAACCGGTGGTACTGCGCGTCGGTGCAGAAGCCCATGACACGCTCGACCCCCGCGCGGTTGTACCAGGACCGGTCGAACAGGACGATCTCACCGGCGGCCGGCAGCTGCGAGACATAGCGCTGGAAGTACCACTGGGTGCGCTCTCGGTCGGTGGGTGCGGGCAGGGCTGCAATGCGCACGACGCGCGGGTTGAGGTACTCGGTGATCCGCTTGATCGCCGAGCCCTTGCCGGCGGCGTCGCGGCCCTCGAAGACGACGACGACGCGGTGCCCCGTGGAGCGGACCCACTCCTGGAAGGCCACGAGCTCGGCCTGCAGGCGACGGACCTCGGCTTCGTAGACCTCCAGATCCATCTTCCGAGGTCGTTTTGCACCGTGGGAGGCCATGGAGTCATCCTTGCATCGAGGTGCGACACGCGGGACGACCGTCCCCAGGCGGGAAGAATCTGCGGCCCGCCTGCGCTGAACGAGAAGCACGACAGTCAGCACGACAGACAGCGAGAAGGAACGGCATGCCGAAGGTCACCCCCGACGAGGGCTCGATCACGATGTTCACGACGTCGTGGTGCGGCTACTGCACCCGGCTCAAGGGCCAGCTGAGCCGCGAGGGCGTCCCCTTCACCGAGATCAACCTCGAGGACAGCCCCGAGCACATCGACTTCGTCGAGGAGGTCAACGGCGGCAACCGCACCGTGCCGACCGTGGTCTTCCCAGACGGCAGTGCCGCGACGAACCCCTCGCTCGCCGAGGTCAAGCAGCGCCTCGCGGACTGACGGCTCTCGCCGGCTGACGCTCCCCGACCCGCGCCGCTCACCAGCGCGGTGGCGTGCCTCCCGTCACCGACTCGACGGTGGCCCCGAGCCAGCGTTCGATGATGCGCTTGGCGATGGAGATGCCGCTCGGCGTGCGGATCGTCCCCTCGCGTAGCAGGTCGCGGTACTCCTCCCGCGTCACCCAGCGGGCCTCGGCCATCTCGACGGGATCGATCGTCAGCTCGGTCTGGCGAGTCGTGGCCGCGAAGCCGATCATCACCGACGACGGGAACGGCCACGGCTGGTTGCCGAGGTAGCGGGCGTCGTCGACGGCGATGCCCACCTCCTCGGCCACCTCGCGCGCGACGGCAGCCTCGAAGGACTCGCCGGGCTCGACGAAGCCGGCAAGCACCGAGAACCGGCCTTCTGGCCAGTGCGCACCGCGACCGAGCAGCAGCCGGTCATCGGGGTCGACGACAGACATGATGACCGCGGGGTCGGTGCGCGGGTAGTGCTCGCTCCCCTCGCGCTCACATCGCCGGACCCACCCGCCCTGGGTCGGCTCGGTGGGCGCACCACAGCGAGGGCAGAACCGGTGTGTGGCGTGCCAGTTCGCGAGCGCCAGGCCCGTCGTGAAGAGGCCCGCGTCGCGCGTGGCGAGCGCCTCCCCCGCCTGGCGGAGGCTGAGCCAGTTCGGCTCCGCCGCGTCGTCCCGCGGTTCGGGTGACACGACGCCGACGTATGCCGTCCCGTCTGCGTCGCGACCGAGGTGCAGCACGAGCCGCTCACGGTCCTCGGGCTGCGGTGCCCTGAGGACGAGGCCCAGCGATCCGGCCGGGCGTGGCCGGCCCCCGTCCCGGCCGGACGCTTCCGGTGGTGCCGCCGCTGACAGGTCGCCGGGGTCCACGACCTGCATGCGGTCACCGCGGATCTCCGCCACCCGGGTGCGCGGGTCGTCGAGCAGCTCGGCCAGGACCTCCGGGCGCAGGCGCTCGAGGGCCACCCTGTCGAGTGAGCTGCGCGAGAGCGCGAGGTCGGCCAGGGGCTCGTCGGTCACTACCACGCTCCCCACCCTAGGTGGCCGGCCCGCGGTGCCGACCGGTGCCGACCGGTGCCGACCGGTGCCGACCGGTGCCGCGGCTGCCAGGACGCGAGCCGCTCGGGCGTCGCCTCCCACGCTCCTCGCACCGCTCCGCCTACGGTGGAGGCGTGACCCGCAGCCCGCTCTTCCTCGCCGCCCTGGCGAGCTCGGCCGTGCCGGGCCTGGACCCGGTGCGTGTCCAGGGCGTGCCGTCCCGGCCGGGTGACCTCTTCGAGACCGCCTACGTGCAGGACGGCCAGGACCGGCGCTGGGTCGTCAAGGCGCCGTGCACCGCCGCCGCCGGCGCGATGCTGGACGACGTTTCGGCGCTGTCGGGACTGCTCGGTCGCCGGATCGACGTCGCGATCCCCATGGTGCGCGGCTACGCGGCGGTGCCGGAGGGACGGGCCGCCGTCTACCTGCGCCTGCCGGGCCGCCCGCTGCAGTTCTCCGGACTCGAGCCGGGCCCGCTGGCGGTCGAAGTCGGTCGGACGCTCGCCCACATCCACAACATCGAGCTCGTGATCTTCGAGGAGGCAGGCCGCCCCACCTATGACGCCGAGGCGCACCGCCGGCGTCAGCTCTCCGAGCTCGATCGTGCCGCCGCCACCGGGCACGTGCCCACCGGCCTGCTCACCCGCTGGGAGCACGCGCTGGAGGACGTGTCGTTGTGGCGGTTCGCCCCCAGCGCCGTCCACGGCACCTTCACCGGCGACAACGTCCTCGCCTCCTTCGAGGACGAGGACGATGCCTCCACCGGCCGGGTGCGCGGCGTGCTCGCGTGGGAGGAGAGCCGGGTCGGCGACCCCGCCGACGACTTTGCCGAGCTCGCCAGCGTTGCGAGGCCGGCGACCCTCGACGCGGTCCTCGAGGCGTACGCCGACTCGCGGATCGAGCGACCGGACGTCCACCTCGTGCGTCGTGCCCGCCTGGCGGCGGAGCTGACCCCGTTGCGCCGGCTCCTGCGCGCGCTGTCGGCGGGCCAGCCAGAGGTCGTGGAGAGCACCGCGGAGCAGCTGCGGGCGCTCGAGGGCAGGGTCGAGGAGCAGGACCGCCGGCACGCCCGTGAAGACGCGAGGCGCGCTGAACGTGCTGAGCAGGGTCGACAGCGGGCCGCCGCCGAGGCGGAGCGCGAGCAGCCCGGCCCGGCGTCCGACGAGCACAGCCCCGAGCCTGACTGGGACGCGACCCAGCCGCACGTGCCCTTCCCCGTGCTCGGCGCCACCCAGGCCATCTCCACGACCTCGTCAGTCGACGGGGGGCCGACCGCAGCGGATGCCCAGCCCGGCCCCTCCACCGGGCCGTCCACCATCCCGGCGGACGGCCCGGGTCCCGGGCCCCGCACCGGCAGCACGGCCTGGACGACGACCGACGAGTCAGCCACCTCCAGCGCGGCCGACACGCCCCCGGAGCACCGCACCGGCAGCACTGCGGGGACGGCGACCGAGGAGGAGCCGCGGCCGGCCGAGGAGTCCCAGCCGGTGCCGCTCGTGGCTCCGGGTGCCGACGCGTCCACGTTCGAGATCGACGAGGTCGAGGCGCTGCCGCAGGGGGACGCCGTGCTGGACCTGCACGAGGGCGCCTCCGGATTCGTGCCGGTCGGCCGGCCCGACGACCAGGAGCCCGGCGACCACCGCTGACGGGCCGGCGCCCGGCTTCGTGGGCCCGTCGTCCTACTCCGGAAGGGTGCGTAGAAGGTCGACTAGGGCCTTCTCGTCGGGGAGGTCAGGACGTACCGTGACGCCCTCCCGTGCGTAGTAGAAGGCAGCGTCGACGAGGGACGGGGAGACGCCCCGCAGGCGAGCGAACGCGACGGCATACGCCCCGAGCTGCAGGGCGCGGACAGCCGCGTCGCGGCCGCTGGGACGCGTCCCGGTCTTCCAGTCCACGACCGTCCAGCCGCCGTCGTCGCGCGTGAAGACGGCGTCGACCCGGCCCCGGACGGCGATGCCGTCGATCACCGTCTCGATGGACAGCTCGACCTCGTCGGGGATGCGGTCGGCCCACTCGCTCCCGAGGAAGCGCTCCTTCATCGCATCGAGGTCGCCGTCGTCGGCCACGCCCTCGTCGGCACTGCCGGGCAGCTCGAGCAGGTCGACGAAGGCAGCGCGGGAGTAGTGCTCCTCGATCCAGGCGTGGAAGGCGGTGCCCTGGCGTGCGGCAGCGGCCGGCGGGCTCGGCATGGGACGCCGCAACGCCATGGCGAAGGCCTCTGCGTCGCGCGCCAGCGACACCACGGCCGAGGCGGAGAGGTGTCGTGGGACGTCGACGACCGGCTCGCCACGGGACCGGCGCGCCGCCTGTTCGGCGAGGAGGATGCGGAGGTCGTCCACTCGCCGGTCGCCGTGCAGGAGGGGCGGACCTGACTCGATCAGCTCGGCGACCCGTCGGTGGGCGTCGAGCAGCCCCGCTCGACGGGCGGCCATCGGGTCGTGCGGCCACTGACGCGAGAGGGGGACGGCCAGATGCGGGTTGGTGGGCGCCGACGCCTTGCCCTTGTCGTCGACGACCGGTTCGGGCGCAGCCACCCACGCGGTGCGGGAGACGGCCTGGGGTAGGGCGTCCTCGACCTCGACGAGGAAGCGCGAGGGGACCGACAGCGTCTTCTTCGCGGCCCCCCACAGGTGCGTCGTGAGGAGCATGGCCGATCTGGCGCGGGTCAGTGCGACGTAGGCCAGGCGACGCTCCTCGGCAATGGCGTGGCGTCCACCGTCGAGGACGAATGCGTCGATGGCCACGCTGAGCGCCTTGCGGTCCGGCGCTCCTCGCCAGTCCAGGTGCGGCAGGCCGTCGCGGTCGCCACGCAGGTCGTAGGGCAGCGAGTCGAGGCCGATGAGCCAGCCCTTGTCCTTGACCTCACCCGAGCAGGCGTAGTCGACGGGATCGCTGTCGAGGACCGGCGTCACGGCAGTCGCGTTGTGTGCCGGGAAGATGCCCTCGACCATGGTGGGGACGGCCACGACGTCCCACTCGAGCCCCTTGGCCGCGTGGACGGTGAGCACCTGCACCGCGTCGGCATCGGACTCCACGTGACCGGCGTCGAGGCCCCGCTCCTGCTCGCGGGCCGCATCGAGCCAGCTGAGGAAGCCCGAGAGCGTCGGCCGGTCGGCGGTCGTGGCGTAGCGGGCGGCGACGTCGGCGAACGCGTCGAGGTGGACGCGGGCGGTCGAGGCGGTGTGCTCGGCGCGAGCCAGCACCTCGATGTCGAGCCCGATCGCCACCTCGGCCTCGGCGACGAGGTCGACGAGGGGCAGCGCCGTCAGGCGGCGCAGCCGGCGCACCACGTCGCCGAGCTCGCGCAGGCGGACCAGCGCCTCGCCGCTGATGGTGGCGCCGTCGCGGCTGGTCCACCCCGGACGGGGAAGGTCGTCCAGGGCCTCGACGAGCGTGGCCGTGTCGGCGCTGTCGGCGGCGAGGTCGGAGCCGCGGCGGTCGGTCTGCGCCTCCGGCGACGCCTCCTGAGCCTCAGGAGCCTCAGGAACCTCGACTGTCTCGGCGGAGCCTCGAGTCGCGGCGCCCACCGGCTGCTCCGCCGTCCCGGAGGCCGGCTGCACGTCCGCCGGTGCATCGCCGGAGTCCGACCCGCGGGCGGGGCGCGAGTGCAGCTCGCGCGCCCACGCCCAGAGGCCGGCGAGGTCGGCAGCACCCAGACGGACGACCGGCCCGGTCAGCAGACGCATCAGCTGGTCCCCGCGCGTGGGGTCCTGCACGACCCACAACGCCGACACGAGGTCGCTGACCTCGGGCGTGACGAGCAGGCCACCGAGGCCGACCACCTCGACGGGGAGCTGGCGCCGGCGCAGCGCCTCGAGCACGAGCGGGAAGGTGGACCGGCGACGGCACAGCACGGCGGCGCTGCGGCCGGTCCGGCGTCCGCTGGGGCTGAACCAGTGGGCGGCGATCCAGCCGGCGAGGTGGTCGGCCTCCTCCTCGGCGGTCTCGAGGCGCGCCACCTGGATGGCGCCCTCCCCGGCGCCCGGCCGTGGACGGAGCGGCTGCACGTGCTCCGTCGCGAGCGGTGTGGCCACGGCGTTGGCGGCGTCGAGGATGAGGGAGTCGTTGCGCCAGCTCGTGGACAGCGGGAGCACGTCGGCGGGCCCTGCGTCGTCGGCGAACTCGCTCGGGAACCGCAGCAGGGTGGTGGCGCTCGCGCCGCGCCAGCCGTAGATGGACTGGTTGGGGTCGCCGACCGCCGTCAGCGCGACACCCGGATGGTGGAAGAGCGATCGCAACAGCTCCAGCTGCGCCTCGGAGGTGTCCTGGAACTCGTCGAGCAGCACCGCCCGGAATCGCTCCCGCTCCATCTCTGCCACGGCCGGGACCGAACGCGACAGGCGGGCGGCGATGGCCATCTGGTCGGCGAAGTCGAGTGACTCGCGCTCGCGCTTGAGGGCGAGGAACGCCGCGACGATCGGCAGCACGGTGCGCCGCTCGCGCAGCACCGCGATGGCCTCGCGAGCTGCCGTGAGGGATCCGCGCCCGTCGCCGTCGGGCAGCGCGTCGAACCGCGCCAGAACGCCGTCGAGGTGCTCGACGACCTCGCCGGGCGTGCGCACGTGCTCGGCCATCTCGCCTGCGAGCGCCATGACGGCCTGGATCACGGTGGCTTCGCTCTTGACGACGTCGTCCATGGGGCCGTCCCACCGCGAGACGGCCTCGGCGGCGAGCTGCCAGGCGCCGGCCTCGGTGAGGATGCGGAACTCCGGCTCGATGCCCACCCGGAGGGCGTGCTCCCGGACCAGCCGGCCGGCATAGGCGTGGTAGGTGGAGACGGTGGGGGTGCCGCCGAGGACCTCGGCGCCGCTGCCGTCGTCGGCGGGCGGCGTCCAGAGGCCGGCCCGCTCGAGGCCCCGCAGGCGCTTGGCGATGCGCTGCGACAGCTCGGCCGCGGCCTTGCGGGTGAACGTCAGCCCGAGCACCTGGTCGGGGTCGACGAACCCGTTGGCCACCAGCCAGACGACGCGCGCGGCCATCGTCTCGGTCTTGCCGGAGCCGGCGCCCGCGACGACGAGCAACGGCCGGGCACCTGCCTCGATGACGGCTGCCTGCTCGTCGGTGGGCGGCGGCATCTCCAGGGCCCGGGCGATGTCGAGCGCGCTGTGCCGGGCTCTCGAGGTGCCGTCCGTGTCGGCGGACGTGCGGAGGTCGGTGTCGACGGAGGTCACAGGGCGTCGCCTTCCGGCTGGACGGGACACGAGGAGCGGACTGGGCACGTCTCGCAGGCCTTGCCCTGGGACGCGCGGAACTCGGCGGCGCCCATCCCGTCGGCGGTCTCCTCGACGAGGGTGCGGGCCCAGGTGGGGTCGGCGCTGCCGGCCAGGGGGTCCTGCGTCAGGACGCTCGGCTTCAGCCCGGACAGGCCGCCCTTGCCGATGAAGACGAGTGCCGCGCCGGCGCTCCGGTCACCGAGCTGCTCGAAGCCGCCCTCCTCGACCGCGACCTGGTAGGCGCCGAGCTGGCCGTGCTCGGCCAGCTCGGCCCGGGTGGGTTTGGACTTGCCGGTCTTGAGGTCGACGATGCGGACGTGCCCCTCGGCGTTGCGCTCGATGCGGTCGACGCGCCCTGCGACGACGGCGCGGCCGACCGTGACGCGGAAGTCGGTCTCGATGCCGACGCGCTCCCAGTCCCTCTCTGCGGCGTCACGGTATGCCGTGAACCGGGCCACCATGTCGTGCGCCTCCTTGCGCGTGCGCTCGGTCGCCCACCCCGGCTTGAGCCCGAGGCGTCCCCAGCGCTCGTCGACCTCCCGCTGCAGGGTCTCGAGCGGCGCGTCGGGCAGCTCGGCGACGATGTCGTGGACGAACGTGCCGACGGACGCAGCACCGAGGGAGACCCCCTCACCGCCGACCGAGGTGAGGAACCAGCGCATCGCGCACTCGGCGAAGTAGGTGACCTTCGACGGGGACACCGGGACCGGCTCGTCGGGCCGGCGCACCGGCCGCTCGCTGGTGACCGATCGCAGGGCCCACCACGATCCCGGGTCGGCGCCGCGCACACCCTCTCTGGCGGCTGCCGCGAGCAGGGCGAGGGCCGGCTCGGCGACGCCCGGGTCGGGATTGACGGCCTCGCGGCGCAGCTCGGCCACCAGTCCGGGCAGCGTCATCGTGCGCGCGACCTCGGTGTAGGGCCGCACCTCGTCGGCGAGGCGGGTCGAGGCGGGTGGGTCGACGAGGTCGAGGTAGACGGACGGCTGCTCGTCCTCGTTGCTGACGGCGGTCACCAGCAGGCGCTCGGTGGCGCGGGTGACGGCCACGAGGAAGAGCCGTGTCTCGTCGTAGCGCACCGCCGCCTGGGCTGCGCGGAAACCGAGAGGGCGCTGGGCGACGACGTCGACGAGGTCCTCGGAGCCGAGGACCGAGCCCCGCAGGCGCAGGTCGGGCCAGACACCCTCCTGGACCCCTGCAACGACGACGATGCGCCACTGGCGCCCGGCCGCCGTCTGCGGCGTCAGCAGGGCGACGCGGCCGCCCGACTGGCCGCCGACGAGCAGGGTGTCGCCCGGGACGTCCTGACCTTGGATGTGCTCGAGGAACTTGTCGGGGCCGGCCGTCGGCAGGCGGTCGACGAACGCTCCTGCGGCGTCGAAGAGCGCCAGCACGGCGTCGAGGTCCCGGTCGGCGCGCTCGCCCGACGTGCCACCGGAGAGGGCCTGCCGGCGCCAGGTCTCGGCCAGGCCGAGCCCCTGCCAGATCGCCCAGAGCACCGACTCGGCCGTGACGCCCGGCGCCCAGCGGCCGTCGTCCCCGACCTCGGCGGCAGCGGCGCCCGCCGCGAGCGCGGTCGCGATGCGGGCCGCGGGCCGGGCCGTGGACCCGAGCAGGGCCGCGCGTGCCGGCGCCTGGACCAGCTCGCCGAGGAGCTCGTCGCTGGAGCGGCCGCCACCCGAGGCGAGCTCGTCCTGGCGCAGCAGCCGGCGCAGCCGCCTCAGGGCGACCGTGTCGGACCCGCCCACCGGGGACAGGAGCAGGTCGGACGCACGGACCGGGTCGATGACGTGGCCCTCGCCGCGGTGCTCGGCACGGGCCGTCGCGATGCTCTCCTCGAGGAGGTGCAGGAGCGGACGGACCGCGCTCTCGTCGCGGACCGGGGTCTCGGCCGAGCCCGCCTCGACCGGCACCCCGGCGTGTGCGAGCAGGCGTCGCATGCCGTCGGCGCGGGCGGAGCCCCGGACGATGACGGCCATGTCGCTCCACGGCACCCCCTGCACCAGGTGCGCGCGACGCAGCAGCGTCGCGACGTGCGCCGTCTCCTGCGCCGCCGACCGCAGCAGGGCCACCTCGGCGGTGCCACGGGTGGCGTCGGCGGCGGGGGTCATGCGCCGCTGCTCGCCCCCGCCGAGGGCTCCGATGCGTCGCGACACGCGGTCTGCGACGTCCACCAGGTCAGGCCCCAGGCGGTGGCTCCGGTCGAGGACGAGGGTCTCGCTCGAGGCCTCGCCTCCGAGGTCGTCGATCAGGTCGAACAGGCCGCCGACGAAGCGCGGGTCGCGCCCGGCCCCGGCCAGGTCGTGCCAGCCGTCGGCGAGGAATCGTGGGTCGGCCCCGCGGAAGGTCTGCACCGCCACGTCGGGATCGCCGATCAGCACGACACGCGGCCCTCCGGGCCTGGCGACGACCCGCAGCAGCCGAGCGGCGGCCGATGTCAGCTCCTGCGCGTCGTCGACGACCACGAGCCGGATCCCCTCGTGCAGTCGGTCGAGGGCGGACGGGTCGTCGTCGAGGAGCTCGGCCACGGCCGTGAGCACCCAGGCGGGGTCGTAGGAGCCGTGCCGGCTGAGCGAGGTGACCTCGTCGTACTCGCGCAGCACCTGCGCGGCGGCCGCCCACTCCGGTCGGTCGTGCTCGACGGCACGTCTCGCGAGGTCGTCGGGCGTCTGTCCCAGCTCGACCGCGCGCATCAGCAGGTCGCGCAGCTCGTTGCGGAAGCCGCGGGTGGCGAGGGCCTCGTGCAGCTGCTCGGGCCACGCGGGCCCGGGAACGTCGCCGGAGGCGTGCCCGGCCAGGAGGTCCCGCAGGATTACGTCCTGCTCGGGACCGTTGAGCAGCCGGGGGGCAGGCTCGCCCCGGAGCGCCGCCTCGGCGCGCAGCACACTGAAGCCGAAGGCCTGCCAGGTGCGAGCCAGCGACTCCGTGGACGTGCCCCCGAGGCGGGCCGTCACCTGCTGGCGCAGCTCGGCCGCTGCCCGCCGACTGGACGTCAGGACCAGGCACGAGTCGGCGCGCAGGCCGTGGCTCAGCACGGCGTCGGCGACGAGCTCGACCGCGAGGGTGGACTTGCCGGAGCCCGGTCCACCGAGAACCCGGAGGATGCGAGCCGAGGAGTCGATGGCTGCCTGCTGGCGTTCGTCGAGCCGCACCTGCACCTTGGCAGGGGCGGGGGCTCGGCGCAGGATGACCACGGCGAGATTCCATCACGGGCCCCTGACAGCGCCCGGCCCGAGGTCCTCGTACGATTTGAGAGGCGCGGGTGGTTCGCAGAGGGACGCCGGGACCCGTTGACCACATCGCAACCCGAGGGCGGCGCATGTCACCAGAGAAGGGCGTCGAGCCCACCCCGTGGAGTCGTCTGCTCAGGTGGGCCTGGCCGAGACATCCCCTGCGTTGGCGCGACGTGCCGGCACGGCTGCAGCCGACGCTGGCCACGGTGTTCCGACTCACGACCGCCGCCGTCTTGGCATACGTGCTCTCACAGCTCGTCACCGGCGGCACGCTCGACCTGACCGGGCCCCTGACCGCGCTGCTGGTCGTCCAGGCGTCCGCCTTCTCGACCATCAAGATGGGCGCGGTGCGGGTGGGGGCGGTCCTCGTGGGGATCCTCGTCGCCACGCTGCTGTCGACGAGGTTCGGCCTCACGTGGTGGAGCCTCGGCGCGGCCATCGCCGCCTCGCTCCTGCTGGCGAAGGTGCTGCGCCTGGGAGAGCAGGCCCTCGAGACGCCCATCAGCGCGATGCTCATCCTCGGGGTGAGCAACCACGACGTGGCGGCCGAGACGAGGATCGTCAACACGCTCATCGGCGCCGCCGTCGGCGTGGCGTTCAGCGTGCTCTACCCACCCGCCATGCCGACGGACGCGGCGAGACGGTCCCTCCTGCGCGTCGTCGAGGTCGGGGCGTCGGCGCTGGACGTCGCCGCCCGGGCCTTCAGGGCCGGACCCGTCAGCCGGGAGCAGGTCGGCGAGTGGATCGACCTGGTTCGGTCCGGGACCGTCGAGGTCGCGCGCGCCAGCGAGCTGATCGGCCAGCTGAAGGACAGCCGCCGGTTCAACCCCCGCGCGCTGGGCACGGTCGACGTGGAGCCGGTGCTCGCGACGGCGCTCGACAACCTCGAGCACTGCCTGCTCGCCATCCGCGCCCTCTTCACCGTGCTGCGCGTCGAGCTGCCGCCCGAGAGCGCACGGGAGGACCCCTACGGCGACGAGCTGCGCACGGCGTTCGCGGTGGTGCTGGAGGACACCGCCGACTGCCTGCGCGCGTTCGGAGCCCTCGTGGTCGCGGAGTCCGAAGGTCGCGAGGAGGACGCCGAGGCGGCCCTGGCGCAGACTCTCGACATCCTGCGGGAGACCCAGGCCATCCTGACCGAGCTCATCCTCGTGCGCGTTCGGGCGGACACGTCGTCGTCGTGGCTGCTGCGCGGCTCGATCCTGGCCGCGGTCGAGCAGGTGCTCGCGCAGCTCGACCTCGAGAACCGCGCCCGGTTGCACCAGCAGTGGAAGGAGCAGCAGCAGGGCCGGCCGCTCGCCCAGCTGCCGAGGCTCGTCCACGACGTGCTGCCCCACCCGGACCGGCCCTACCCGCGCGGGCTCGAGCCCCTTCGCGCTCGGGGCCGCCGCCGCCGTGACCGCGCCTCGGAGGTCTCCGGCACCTCGGACGCCGGGCGCACCAGCCGCACCACCGACAGGAGCTAGGCAGACGCGACGACCTCGACCTCGAAGCCCTCGCTGCTCTCGAGGTAGGCGGCGTAGTGATGCGGGCCGCCGGCATACGGGTGCCGGTCGGCGAACATCAGCGCCCAGCCGCCCTCGGCGCAGTCGTCGACGAGTGCGTCGACCTCCGCACGGGAGCCACCGTGGAAGGCCAGGTGGTTCAGGCCGGCACGCCGACGTTCGTGCCGACCCGCCACGACGTCGGGACCAGCCTCGAGGACGATGTAGACCGAGCCGAGCTCCCACGCCTGGCCGTGCCCCCAGTCGTCGCCGAGGTGGAAGCCGAGCCGGCCGAGCAGCCACCCCCACTCGCGCCCGGCCACCGTGATGTCGTCGACCCAGATCTCGACGTGGTGCAGCGCCCCGCGCGCTCCTGCGCCTCCGCCGGCACTCGACGGGGCACCCCCGAAGTCCCACCTGGCCCTCGCCATGTCGGCGCGCCCCCCGTCGAGGAGCCCACGGACCATGGGCGTCCCCTCGGCGCGCCAGTGCTCGAGCGCCTCGTCCTCGAGCCCCTGAGGTGGGCGCCCGTCGGAACGGATGACGCGCCACCACGGCACGTCCGAGCCGTAGCGGCTCATGACCGTCCCGACCGTCCGCGGCCCCATCCCGCCGAGGCGCTTCGCGATGTCGCCGTACGCGAGCACGCGGCCCTCCGGAATGGTGGCCACGAGGTCGAGCACCCGGTCGGCATGGTCCTCCAGCGGCACGGGTGTCCTCTCAGTACTCGGGTTGGCTCGGGTCGATCTCCCGAAGGTAGGCGAGTATGCCGCCCGCGACGTTCGCGACGTCCGAGAACCCCGCCCGGAGCGCCAGTCGCGTCGCCTCGGCCGACCGCGCGCCTACCTTGCAGTGGATGAGCACTCTTCTGTCCGAAGGCAGCTCGTCGAAGGCCTCGCCGGAACGGAACCGATCGAGGTGGATCGGGACGGAGCCGGGGATGGAGGCGATGGCCCGCTCCTCCGCACCCCGGACGTCGACCAGGAGCGGCGGCTGCGGCCCGGACAGCTCGGCCGCCATCTCGAGCACCGTCACCGTGGGCAGGTCGCCCTCGTCATGGGCGGCGGCCCCGGGCACGCCGCAGAACTCGACATAGTCGACCAGCTCGGTGACCGTGGGGCTGGTCCCGCACACCGGGCAGTCCGGGTCGGCTCGCACCGTCAGCGTGTCCCAGGTCTGGCGCAGCGCGTCGTGGACGAGGAGCCTGCCCAGGAGCGGCTCACCGATGCCGAGCAGCAGCTTGATCGCCTCGGTCGACTGGACGGACCCGATGGCCGCGCACAGCACCCCGAGGACGCCGCCCTCCGCGCAGCTGGGCACCGAGCCCGGGGGCGGCGGCTCCGGGAAGACGCAGCGGTAGCAGGGTCCCCGACCCGCCCACCACACCGAGACCTGCCCGTCGAAACGCAGGATCGAGCCCCAGACGTGCGGCTTGCCGAGCAGGGCGCAGGCGTCGTTGACGAGGTAGCGCGTCGGGAAATTGTCGGTGCCGTCGACGACGAGGTCGTAGTCGGCGATGACCTCCAGGGCGTTGGCCGAGTCCAGCGCGACGTCGTGGCGCACGACCGTCACGTGCGGGTTGACGCGGTGCACGGCGGCCTCGGCTGACTCTGTCTTGGGCCTGCCGATGTCGGCGTCGGAGTGGATCACCTGCCGGTGCAGGTTGGTGAGGTCGACGACGTCGGCGTCGACGACACCGATGGTGCCGACCCCCGCAGCGGCCAGGTAGAGCAGCGCAGGCGAGCCGAGGCCCCCGGCGCCGACGACGAGGACCCGCGCTGCGGCCAGGCGCTCCTGCCCGTCCCGGCCGACGTCGGGCAGCAGGACGTGGCGGGCGTACCTGGTCGTCTCGGCCTTGCTCAGCGCTCGACCGGTCCTGACCAGCGGCTCCGTCGACATGCCCTCACCGTACTGCTCGGTATGGTGAGAGGGACACGGTCGTTCGCAGGGACGGACGGCGACCTGACGAGCTGCGCGGCCACGCGCGAAGAGGACCCGCATGGCAGACGAGACCACCCCGCCGGGCCGCGGCCAGCGGCTGCCCCGATCCGAGCGCCGCGCGCAGCTGCTCGACGCAGCCCTTGGCGTCTTCGTGGAGAACGGCTACCACGCGGCAGCGATGGACGACATCGCGGCGCGGGCCGGGGTCTCGAAACCGGTTCTCTACCAGCACTTCCCCGGCAAGCTGGAGCTCTACCTCGCGCTCATCGACCAGCACACCGGCGAGCTCGAGCAGCTCGTGCGCGACGCGCTGGCCCTGGCCGACAACAAGGCGCGCATCAACACCATGACGCGCGCGTACTTCGACTTCGTCGGGCAGGAGGGTGCGGCCTTCCGGCTCATCTTCGAGTCCGACCTCGCCAACGAGCCGGAGGTTCGCCGGCGGCTCGACCAGATCGACCTCACCTGCGCCGAGGCGATGGCCGAGATCATCCGCAGCGAGACGTCCATGGACCAGGAGGAGGCCGTGCTCGTCGGCGTGGCCTTCGTGAGCCTGGCCCAGACGTCGGCGCGCCACTGGCTGACGCACGAGGCGACCCTGTCGAAGGAGACCGCCGTGCGCATCACCGCCGCCCTGATCCGGCGCGGCTTCGGGGCCTTCCCGCTCGCGGGGCGCGCCGACGCGGCCGCCGACATCGGTCGCGAGGGCAGGGGCGACACCAGCGGCGAGAGCACGGGCGAGGGCGCGGCTCGGGAATCCGTGAGCACGCCTGCTGGTTAAGGTGACGACAGGGCGCGGTCGACCGCGTCAGCCCACAACGCAGACATCTGAGAAAGCAGGTTCGACGTGGAGGTCCGCATCGGAGTGCAGCACGTGGCACGCGAGATCACCTTCGAGACGACGCAGTCGAGCGACGAGATCTATGCCGCCGTCAAGGCGGCGCTCGGGGCCGACGTCCTCGAGCTGACCGACGACAAGGGCGGCCGCATCATCGTCCCCTCCGCGTCGATCGGCTACGTGACGACGGGTGCAGAGCGCAAGGCCGGCGTCGGCTTCGGCGCCCACTGACGGCATACCGAAACATCACTCATACAAGGGGTTCCGTCAACACCGAGCGACGAACCCCGGTCCCGAGGGCCGCCGACCGCACGGTCGGCGGCCTTCGGCGCGTCTGGGGACAAACCTCCCGGAGGGGTGTGGCGGCGACGTGAGATGCGGGTACATGGTCACCGAGCGGGCCGGACCGTCGGCACGCCGTCGCCCGCAGCAGGCACGAAGGAGGAGGCGCACACAATGATCGGAACCGTCCTGGCCGCCCTGGTGGCAGGTGCGATCGTGGGGCCGCTCGCACGGCTGGTGCTGCCCGGCAAGCAGCACATGGGCGTCCTGCTCACCGTGGTGCTCGGCGCGATCGGGTCACTCATCGGTGCGTTCATCTACTACAAGGCCACCGGGGTCAGCGACACAAAGGGGATCGACTGGATCTCCGGGCTCATCGGTGTCGTCGTGGCCGCGGCGCTGATCGTCGGCTACGGAATGATCACGGGCAATCGCCAGACCCGCTGAGTTCCGCTGGGCCGGCAGCCAGCCCGGGGCGCCGGCCCGGGCCTGCTTCGCCACGCTCGTGCCCCGGACGGTGGATCCATATGGAAATGCAACCGCCCACGTCCACCCCTACAACCCCTCGCGGTGGGACATTGATCTCGTCGCAATGAAGTGTCCGCAGCCTTGCGGACCAATCGGTCGCCGCAACGGCGGCCAGAAGGAGCCTCACATGATCGGAACAATCATCGCGGCCATCGTCGTGGGTGCCATCATCGGTGCCCTCGGTCGACTCATCCTCCCTGGCAAGCAGAACATCTCCATGGTCATGACGATCCTCATCGGCATCGTCGCCAACGTCATCGTGACCTTCGTCGTGCGCCAGCTGGGCTACTCGAACTCATCGGGCGGCATCGCGTGGATCCCGCTGATCCTGGGTGCGATCGTCGCGGCGATCCTGATCGTCGTCTACGGCCGCATGAGCCACAAGTCGGTGTGACGCCTCGCCGGACTGCCTGACGGAGGGCCCGACCACGTGGTCGGGCCCTTCGTCGTGTGCGGCTCGTCGTCTCCCGACCAGCGAGAGCGCGTATGCCGTCACCCGGGGTGGGGCGAACCGGTCATCTCCCTGGACGGCGGGCGACGCGGCGTACAACCGGGCTAGGCCGAGAGGCCGAGGCGTTCCATGCGCCGCGAGTGCTCGTCGGTGAGCCGCACGAACATGCGGCCGAGCTCGGCGAGGTCGGCACCGGCGCGTCCCGGCGCCCCGACGAGGATGCTGGCGAGCGCGTCGCGCTCGACCCCGACCCGCTGAGCCTGGGTGATCGCCTCGCCGACGAGGCGCCGCCCCCACAGCGCGAGCCGGCCCGCCAGACGGGGGTCTGCGGCGATGGCCTCGCGCACAACGCTGACGGCGAAGTCGGCCTGACCGGTGTCCTCCAGGACGCTGACGACGAGGGAGCGGGTGTCGTCGTCGACGTACCGGGAGATCTCACGGTAGAAGTCCTGTGCGATGCCCTCGCCGACGTAGGCCTTGACCAGGCCCTCGAGCCAGTCCGACGCACTCGTGCGCTCGTGGAAGGCGTCGACCGCCGGCATGAACGGCCCCATCGCCGTCTCGGGCTCGACGCCGAGCGACTGGAGCCGCTCGGTGAGAACCGCGTAGTTCTTCAGCTCGTGCGCCGCCAGCATGGCGAGCGCCGACCTGTGGCGCAGGGTCGGCGCGAGGTCGGCATCCCGGGCCAGCTGGCTGAAGGCGCGCAGCTCGCCGTACGCAAGCGCCCCGAGCAGGTCGGTGACGGCCGCGAGGTAGCCGGGCTCGTCCGTGCTCTCACCGATGGTCACGGGCGTCCCGTCGTCGCTCATGCGCACAATCTAGTGAACGAGTTCGGGCCTTCGCCCCGTATGCCGGTAGACTGAGCCGGACAACTCGGTGCCCGGTCGGCCCGAAGGTTTACCCAGATGGTGCTCGCGGCGATCTGCCGCGCACCGGTGGAGCCCGCACACGGCGAGAAGCAGGTGCGAGTGCCACCCACCGTCCCTGACAGTCTCCGATCGGCCCGTCACGCGCCACTGAGCTCCCGCACAGCCGGGGTGCTCGTGCCGATCGAGAGATGCCCATGACCCAGCACCACGAGACCGCCGCCGACGCGGAGGTCGCCATCGACGCGCCCGCGGTGCCCGACGCGCCCGCTGCCGCTCCTGCACACGACGTCCCCGAGCTGACGTTCGCCGACTTCGACGTCCACCCCGACATCGTCGCCTCGCTCGCCGAGAGCGGCATCGTCCACCCGTTCCCGATCCAGGCGATGACCCTCCCCGTGGCCCTCGCCGGCCACGACATCATCGGGCAGGCCAAGACCGGAACCGGCAAGACCCTGGGTTTCGGCGTGCCGATCCTCAACCGCGTCGTCGCTCCCGGCGACGCGGGCTTCGAGTCGCTGACGCGGCCCGGCAAGCCCCAGGCGCTCGCCGTCGCACCGACCCGCGAGCTCGCCGTCCAGGTGGCCGCCGACCTGCAGCGGGCCGGCAAGCGACGCGGCATCCGCGTGCTCACCGTCTACGGCGGCCGCGCCTACGAGCCGCAGATCGAGGCTCTCAAGACGGGTGTCGAGGTCGTCGTCGGCACGCCCGGGCGCCTCATCGACCTGTCCAAGCAGGGCCACCTCGACCTGTCGCAGGCCCGCACGGTGGTGCTCGACGAGGCCGACGAGATGCTCGACCTCGGCTTCCTGCCCGACGTCGAGACCCTGATGTCGCTGACGCCGGCCTCCCGGCAGACGATGCTCTTCTCCGCGACGATGCCCGGCGCCATCGTGGCCCTGGCCCGCCGCTACATGTCGCAGCCGACGCACATCCGCGCCATGGGCGACGAGAACGAGAACGCCCACACCGTCAAGGCCGTCGAGCAGTTCGTCTACCGCGCGCACGCCATGGACAAGGTCGAGATGCTCTCGCGCATGCTGCAGGCCAACGGCCGCGGCCTGACCATCATCTTCAGCCGCACCAAGCGCACCGCCGCCAAGGTCGCCGAGGAGCTCGTCGAGCGCGGCTTCGCTGCCGCAGCCATCCACGGCGACCTCGGCCAGGGCGCCCGGGAGCAGGCCCTCCGCGCGTTCCGCAACGGCAAGGTCGACATCCTCGTCGCCACCGACGTGGCGGCCCGCGGCATCGACGTCGAGAACGTCACGCACGTCATCAACTACCAGTGTCCTGAGGACGAGAAGACCTACCTGCACCGCATCGGCCGCACGGCACGTGCTGGCAACACCGGTGTCGCGGTGACCTTCGTCGACTGGGACGACCTGCACCGCTGGACGCTCATCAACAAGGCCCTCGACCTCGGCATCCCGGAGCCGCAGGAGACCTACTCCAGTTCCGAGCACCTCTACACCGACCTCGACATCCCCACCGATGCCAGGGGCCGCCTCCGACGCTCGGAGCAGAAGCTCGCCGGCCTCGGCGCGGAGGAGATCGAGGACCTGGGCGAGACGGGCAAGCGCCACGGTCGTGGCGGCAGCGCCGGACGTGGTGGTGCCGGTGCCGGTCGCGGCGACGACGGAGGCCGTCGTGGTCGCCCGCGGTCGGACCGTGACGGCGGCGTCGCGTCGGCGGAGTCGAGCGGGCCGTCCTCGGAGGACGGCGAGAGCCGCCCCCGTCGCAGCCGCAACCGCCGGCGTACGCGTGGTGCCGGGGCCGCGGCAGCCGGTGCCGCCGGCGCGACCGGCGGCGAGGAGTCGCCGGCTGCTGCGGGGGACTCCGCGGACGACGGCGGTTCGCGCCGGCCACGACGCCGCCGTCGCGGAGGCGCCAGTCGCGGCGAGAGCGCAGCAGCGGGCGCCACTGCCACGGCCTCCGAGTGACCCGACGAGTGACCCGACGAGGTCGCGGCTCCCGCCCCCACGTCGACCACCACGACTGAGACAGCCTGAGACCGGCCCTGGCGGGCACACCACGGTGTGCCCGCCAGGGCCTCTCTTCTTGCCTCGGCCGGAGCTCGACGTGGACCGCCCGCAGATCGGCGACGTGGCGGACAGGCGCGAGCAGTCCACGCCGTGACCGCCTCGGCGACACCGCAGGGTGGCCTCCCTAGGCTGATGACGGACGCGCGGAACCCTCAGGAGACCTCCCATGAAGCTTCACGACGGCATCGACCAGCGCCTGCGCTCGTTCATCGAGACGCAGCACGTCTTCTTCGTCGCGACGGCGCCCCTGGCCGCCGACGGTCACGTCAACGTCTCCCCCAAGGGGATGGCGGGCACTTTCGCGGTCCTCGACGAGCACCGCGTGGCCTACCTCGACCTGACGGGCAGCGGTGCCGAGACGGTCGCGCACCTGCGCGAGAACGGTCGAGTCACCGTGATGTTCTGTGCGTTCCAGGGTCCGCCCAACGTGGTGCGACTGCACGGCACCGGGCGCTACCTCGCGCTCGGGCAGAGCGAGTTCGACGAGCATCGCTCGCTCTTCGCCGACCATCCAGGAGCCCGAGGCATCGTCGTGGTCGACGTCGAGCGTGTCTCCGACTCCTGCGGCTACGCCGTCCCGCTCATGACCCACGACGGCGACCGCGACCTCCTGACGCGCTGGGCGGCCAACCGCGGCGAGGAGCGGCTGGCGTCGTACCGGACCACGAAGAACGGCGCGTCCATCGATGGCCTGCCGGCGCTCGACGTTCCCGCGCAGTGATCGAGCCGGGACCCCAGCCGAGCGGTTCGTGACCCCGATAGCGCGGCCCGACCGGCCGGAGCGAACCCACTGAACCCGCTCCACGGCCGGTTCCGGGCCAGTCGATCCGGCCGATCGACCCCGCCGACACAGCGGATCAGGGCTGCGGCGAGGCGGCAGCGGGTGCCCGGGGACGCGAACGGCCGGGCCCCAGCTGGGACCCGGCCGGACGCATACGCCCTCGTCTGGTCGCTGGGATCAGGAGGCGATCGTCGCGGTGTCGATGACGAAGCGGTAGCGCACGTCGCCGGCGACCACGCGGTCGTAGGCCGCGTCGACCTCGTCGGCCGAGATCTTCTCGATCGTCGCGCCGATGCCGTGCTCGGCGCAGAACTCGAGCATCTCGGCCGTGGCGGGGATGCCGCCGATGTTCGAGCCGGCCACGACTCGGCTGCCGCCGACGACCGCGCCGGGCGCGAAGTCGTAGTTGCCCGTGGGCAGCCCGACGTTGGCGATGACACCGAGCGGGCGCAGCAGGCCGATGTAGGTCTGCATCGGCAGGTCCGCGCTCACCGTGTTGATGATGAGGTCGAAGCTGCCCTTGAGGCTCTTCAGCACGCCGTCGTCGCCGGTGGAGTAGTAGCTCGTCGCGCCGAGAGCCTCACCATCGCTCTTCTTGGCGTCGGTGCGGCTGAGGACGCTGACCTCGGCGCCCATCGCAGCGGCGAGCTTGACGGCCATGTGGCCCAGGCCGCCGAGGCCGATGACGGCGACCTTCCTGCCGGGACCGGCGCCCCAGCGCTTGAGCGGGGAGTAGACCGTGATGCCGGCGCAGAGCAGCGGCGCGGCGACATCGAGCTCGATGCCGTCCGGGATCGCCACGGCGAAGCGCTCGGAGACGACGACCTGCTGGGCGTAGCCGCCCTTGGTCGGCTCGCCGTCGTAGCCCTTGCCGTTGTAGGTCATGACGGCGCCCTTGGCGCAGAACTGCTCCTCGCCGTTCTTGCAGAACTCGCACTCGCCGCACGAGTCGACCATGCAGCCGACGCCGACGCGGTCGCCGACCTTGTGCTTGGTGACGCCGTCACCGACGGCCGAGACGACGCCGGCGATCTCGTGGCCCGGGACCATGGGGAAGATTGCGCTGCCCCACTCCTCGCGGACCTGGTGGATGTCGCTGTGGCAGATGCCGGCGAACTTGATGTCGATGAGGACGTCGTCGTCGCGCAGGTCGCGGTGCTCGACGGTCCGGGCCTCGAAGGCGGCTCCGGCGCTCGGTGCGACCAGTGCAGGCGTGGAAATCAAGGGGGTCTCCTTCGTGGTGGGTTGGCGACGCTCTCAGGTCCAGCACCGCCCCACAACGGTTCATTCCCCACCTTCGGGACTTCCCGAACCGGCGGGCCGGCCCCGCCGGCGTGTCAGAGCCGGGCGAGCAGGCCCGCCGCCACGTCCCGGTAGGCCTGCGCGCCCTTGGAGGTGCGTGCCGTCGCCAGGATCGAGCGGCCCACGGCCGGCGCCTCTGCGAAGCGCACCGTCTTGGGGATCGGCGGGTCGAGCACCGGCAGCTCGTAGCGCTCCCCCACGTCGGCGAGCACCTCGCGCGCGTGGTTGCTGCGCCCGTCGAAGAGCGTCGGCAGGATGCCCCAGACCTCGAGGTCGCGGTTGAGGATCTTCTGCACGTCGGCGACGGTGTCGAGCAGCTGCCCCACCCCGCGGTGGCTGAGCATCTCGCAGGGCATCGGGATGATGAGGGCGTCGGCCGCCGTGAGGGCGTTGAGCGTCAGGACGCCGAGGCTCGGCGAGCAGTCCAGCAGGACGATGTCGTATGCCGTGTCGAGGCCTTCCAGCGCCGAGCGCAGGACGTACTCGCGCCCGGGACGGGGCAGCAGCATGGCCTCGGCGCCGGCGAGCTCGATGGCGGAGGGAAGCAGGTCGACGCCCTCCTCGCAGGCGACGACGATGTCCGCCGGCTGCGCTCCCCCGGTGAGCACGTCGTGCACCGAGCGCTCCACCGTGTCGGGGTCGACCCCGAGGGAGAAGGTCAGGCACGCCTGGGGGTCGAGGTCGACGAGGAGGACGCGCTTGCCGAGCTCCGCCAGCGCGGCACCGATGCTGGCGACCGACGTGGTCTTGGCGACGCCACCCTTCTGGTTCGCCAGCGCGATGACCGTCGGGCGGGTCTCGGGCGTCGCCCTCCTGGTGCCCCTGGAGGTGCTGGAGGCGGTGGACCTGTCGCTCGTGCGGGTGCGGGGCGCCATGGGTCCCAGTCTGTCAGGTCCGCTGAGCCGGGCGGTCTGGCCGCGCCGCTCCCACGCATGGACGTGACGGAGTCGACACCGGACTCCCGCAAGGCGTCCGGCGGCGGGCGGCCGCGGTGCGCTCAGGCGTCGGCGCGTGGGGTGGCCGCCGTGTCGTAGCCGGCCGCCTCGAGGCCGGCCCAGTCGGACTTCTCGGGTCCCATCTGCTGGCCCTCGGGGCAGTGGGCGCGGAAGTCGCACCACGAGCAGATGGCGGAGGTGCGGGGAGGGAACCGGGTCGACTCGACGCCGACCTCCTTGAACTCCGCGTCGGCACGCCGCAGGTCCGAGGCGATCGACTCGGCCTCGGCAACCTTGCGCCCGAGCGACTCGTCGGTGTGCTCGTGCGAGGCGACCGTGCCCGAGGGCACGTGGTGGAGCTCGACCCGGTGGCAGCGCCGGCGGAACATCCGGGAGGCCGCGACGGCATACAGCGCGAGGGCCAGCGACGTGCGGGCGTCGTCGTCGGTGGGCACCTGGCGGCCCGTCTTGTAGTCGACGACGACGAGCTCGCCATCGCGGTCGTCGAGCCGGTCGATGCGGCCGGTGATGGCGACGGCCTCCGTCTTGAGGGAGACGCTGCGCTCGATGCCCACCGGCTGGTTGTCGCGCTCGCTGCGGCGCAGGTAGTCGGTGACGGCGTCGCGCACCCGCAGGCGCCAGGCGGCGGACTGCTCGGGGTCGCGGAAGCCGACGTCGATCCACGACGTGCGGACGAGCTCGGCCACGCCGGCGGGCGTGCGCCGGCTCGCCGGCAGGTCCCAGAAGTCGCGCAGCACGTTGTGCGTCGCGATGCCGACCGAGGTGTGCGCGCGCTGCGGCCGCGCCTGGGGACGGGGACGGTCGAGGTACTGCATGCGGTAGCGGCGCGGGCAGTCGAGCCACGCCAGCAGCCGCGACGGCGAGCCGGAGTAGAGCGGCGTGGGCATGCCGGCGAAGGTCGTCTGCTCAGCGGCACCCGTCGTCACGCGGCCACCCTACGGCCGGGCGCCGACAGGACGCGGCAGCCGCGCACAGGGCCGGCGAGGACACCAGCGCCCCGACGTTCAGGGCCGCAGCACCTCGGTGACCCCGCTCGAGGCCGCCTCGATGGCCTCGAGCACCTCGGGGGCCGTCGTGTTCTCGCCGAGCCGGTTGCGCTTGCCGGTGCCGTGGTAGTCGCTCGACCCGGTGAGCAGCAGGCCCAGCCGTGCGGCCAGCTCCTCCGCGTGCCGCACCTCGTCCGGGCCGTGGTCGCGGTGGTACGCCTCCAGGCCCGCGAGCCCCGCCTCATGCATACGGCTGATGAGCGCGTCGTCGACCGAGGCGGACCGGGTGCGCGTGAAGGGGTGGGCCAGCACGGGGACGCCGCCGGCCGCCCGGACGAGCTCGACCGCGCGGACGGGGTGGGGCGCGTAGTGGCCGACGTAGTACGGCGAGTCGTCCCCCAGCCACGAGGTGAACGCCTCGTCGCGGTGCTCGATGGTCCCGTTGGCGATGAGGGCGTCGGCGATGTGCGGCCGCCCCGGCGTGGCCCCCGGCGCCACCTGCGCCAGCACCTCGGCATACGTCACGGGTATGCCGTCCGCCGACATCCGCTCGACCATCCGTTCCAGCCGGGTGGAGCGCGAGTCGCGGGCGCGGGCGAGCTCCTGGCGCAGGGGGCGGTCCTGGGGGTCCGGCAGGTAGCCCAGCAGGTGGATCGAGGAGTGGCGCCAGGCGCAGGAGATCTCGATGCCGCGCACCAGGGTGACGCCGTGCTCGTGCGCCGCCGCGGCGGCCTCGTCCCAGCCGGCGACGCTGTCATGGTCGGTGATCGCGAGGACGTCGATGCCCGCGGCGGCCGCCGCGGCGAGGAGCTCGGCAGGCGTCTCGGTGCCGTCGCTGACCGAGGAGTGGGCGTGCAGGTCGATGACGGGACGCGCGAGCTCCGCGCCTGCGCTCCCGGTCGGTGTCACGTTCCTCAGCGTAGGGGCCGAGACGCACGATCCTCCCGTTTCGACGCTCGGGCGCGCGGCGACGGGCGTCCGGGCCGCGGCGCTGGCAACCATTGTGCGGCACCGCCCGTAGATGGGGCATGGACAGGGACAGGGGAACCGAGTGAGCCGCCGCAGCGACGCACGCGACGCCGACTTCACCGCCTTCATGACGCAGGCCGGTCCGGCTCTGCTCCGCACCGCCTGGCTGCTGACCGGCGACCACGACAGGGCACAGGAGCTGACCCAGGCCTCGCTCGTCAAGACGTACGTCGCCTGGCCACGGGTCCGCGAGGGCGAGGCACTGGCGTACGCACGACGCATCCTCGTCAACCACCGCACCGACGTCTGGCGGGCGACGCGTCGCGAGCTCGTCCGGATCCCGCGGCCTCGCGGCCCTGCGCGCGGCGCTGGCCACAGCCGACGAGTACGACGCTCCCGACACCACCCAGGCCGGGCCCGGAGGCGTCGCCCGAACCACTCCCGAGAGGAGCGCCCGATGAGCACCACGCCAGCCGCGGACGTCCGTGCAGCGCTCGAGCAAGCCACCGACGTCACCGGGCTGACCTTCGACCCCGACGCCGTACTGACCCGCGGGCGCCGGGTCGTGCGCCGGCGACGCCTCGTCACCGCCGGAGCGGCCGCAGCGGCGACCGCCGTCGTCGCCGTCGTGGCGGTCCAGCTCGGCACGGGCCAGCGCCGGGCCCTCCCGGCACTGCCACCGGCGGTGTCGACCACGACCACGCCATCCGGCCCGCTCTCGGGCACCACCGCCAGTGACGGCTTCCGCCAGGGCACGAGCGTCGATGTCTCCGCGGTCCCCGCCGGCGAGGGCACTGTGCGCGAGACGTGGACCATGTACGACGGAGCCACCCGGCTGGGCACCGTGACGCGGACGGTTCCTGCCCTGCGCGCCGGGCAGGCGAGCTTTCTCATGCCGGCGCAGTCCAAGCAGAAGGGGATGGTCTACGGCTACCTCCTGACCGGGCCGCAGGGACCCGACAAGGGCTACGTCATGACCCAACCGGTCATGGCCCCCGATGGCCTCCTCGGCAATGGCACGGGTAGCGGCGGCAGCCTGCTGAGCACGTCCACCAGGTCCCCCGTCGGTTCCATCTTCTGCTTCGGACTCAAGCGCCCCGAGGAGCTGGTCGGCGTCTCCTGGAACCGGACCAAGCCCACCACGACAAGCGTCGTCGTGCTCGGCGACGGCGCGGCCCTGCGCACCGACCGACGGGGCGGGGTCGACGCCACCGTCGTGACAGTGAGCTCGCGCACCTCGGTGCTGCTGTGGCGCGACGGCGACCGGTTCTCCTTCGGGCAGCATGCGCCGGCGTTCTCCGACGCCGGCGCGCTGCAGGTGGGCGTCGATCCGCACTCGGCGGCCGTCGCCGGCACGGAGAACGACATGGCCGTCGGCTGGGTCGCCGGTGGCTCGGTGCAACTGACGTCCTCGGATCCGCAGGACTCCTTCACCCTCTCCTACGGGGACCCGGTCGGCGGCCGCACTCCGTTCGTGGCTCGATCGGGCCGACCCGAGGTCAAGGGCACCGTGACGGTGTCTGGAGGCGGCGAGACCCAGACGCTCGCGGCCTGGGACCCGCAGCCCTGACCGGCTCGGGCCGTCGGTCCCGGGTCGTCAGTCCTGGGCCACCGGCTCGCGGCCGGGCCAGTTGCGGTCGGGCACGGGCACCGGGCGGCCCGGCTGCTCGCCGCCGCGCGCCTCGAGGTAGTTGGCCTTGGGCACCATGACCTTGCGCCGGAAGATGCAGACCACCGTGCCGTCCTGCTTGTAGCCGATCGTCTCGACGTGCACGACGCCTCGGTCGTCCTTCGAGCTGGACTCCCACTTGTCGAGCACCGTCGTCTCGCCGTAGATGGTGTCGCCGTGGAAGGTGGGCGCGACGTGCCGGAGCGACTCGATCTCGAGGTTGGCGATGGCCTTGCCCGACACGTCCGGCACCGACATGCCGAGCAGCAGCGAGTAGACGTAGTTGCCCACGACGACGTTCTGCCCGAACTGCGTCGAGCCGGCGGCGTAGTGGGTGTCGAGGTGGAGCGGGTGGTGGTTCATGGTCAGCAGGCAGAAGAGGTGGTCGTCGTACTCGGTGACCGTCTTGCCGGGCCAGTGCTGGTAGACCGCGCCGACCTCGAACTCCTCGTAGCTGCGCCCGAACTGCATGCCCACTCCTCGTCGCGAGAACTCGCCCGGCCCCGCTGGGACGAGCGGCTACCAGCCTGCCCGAGCGGACGGCATACGCCCACGTCCGTATGCCGTGTGCTTGCTCACGGTTGCGCGCGCTCGTCGGCGACGGGCTGGGGAGACGTCGTGGCCGCCGCCACGTCGGTGGCGGCGGGCGCGTCCGACAGCAGGGGTGCGGTGCTGCCGGGCGCGTCGGGGTCGGGGTCGGTCTGCAGGGTCGCGCCGGCGGCCGGGCGGGGTCGCAGGCCGGTGCTGCGAACGGCGAGCAGGCCCGCGAAGTAGGTGCCGAGGGACACGCCCGCGGCCAGGCCCAGCCCGAGGCCGAAGGCCTGCACCAGCGTGGGCACCCCGACCGCGAAGCCGTTGCCGTCGGGGTCGGTGACGAGCTGCGAGATGCCCTCGTAGGCCATCCGGCCGGGCAGCAGCGGCACGATGGCCGCCGTGGTCACGGCGAGCGCCGAGATCGTCAGGCGCCTGGCGAGCAGGCGAGCGGCGAAACCGATGACGAGGGCGGCGGTCGCCGAGGCGGTGACGGCTCCGAGCGCGAGGGTGCGCTCCCCCAGCGCCAGCACGACCCAGCCCAGCCCGCCCGCGACGCCCGCAACGGCGACGGCCCGGCCGCTCGAGTAGGACATGACGGCGAAGGCCACGGAGATCACGACTGCACAGACGACCTGCACGACGACGTTGTCGCTGAGCAGCGTCTGGGACGTGATCGCGATCGGGTAGTCCAGACGCTTGCCGAGCGACAGCACGACCGAGATGCCCACGGCGATGCCGAGGGAGAGGACGACGACCTCGAAGCCGCGGGCACCCGCGGTGACGTAGTAGCCCTCGAGGGCGTCCTCCGCGGCGCCGACGACCGACAGGCCGGCCAGCAGCAGCACGATGCCTGAGGCCACGACGAGGGACGGTGAGACGTCGCCGACGAAACCGATCCCCGCCGACTGGGCCACGACGAGGAGCGTGGCGACCGCGGTCGGGATGGCGGCGCCGACGCACTGTGCGAAGAAGGCTGCGATCCCGGCGTTCGTCAGCCACCCGATCACCCGGTTGACGAGAGTCGCCGTGAGGAAGCTGAGCAGGATGATGAAGGGTCCTGCGCCGACGAGCCCGGCGGCTCCGGCCGCGAGCGCACCACCGGCCACCGTCACGAGCCAGCGCCGGTAGGGATGCGGCGCCGTGATGACCCCGTCGAAGCGCACCCGCGCCTCGTCGACCGGCACCGGGTCGATCGACAGGTCGACGATGAGGCTGCGCAGGCGCTCGAGCCGCGTGTAGTCCTGGACGCGGAAGCGCACGATGCGCAGCACGGTGATCGGGTCGGCGTGCGGCCCGCGGTGGTACGAGACGGTGACCGACGTGTAGGTCACGTCCACGTGGACCGAGCTGAGCCCGTACGCCTTCGTGAGGGTGAGCACGGTCGCCGTGACGTCGGCGGCCGCCGCGCCGGTCGCGATCATCGCGACCCCGGCCCGCATGGCCAGGTCGATCACGGCCTGGGCGGTCAGCGGGTCCACCCCGTCGGGGGTGGTCCAGATGGGGATCTCGTCGGTGGGCGGCCGGCTCGGGCGCATGGCCCGCCGCGTGCTCGCTCGCAGGGACGGGAGGCTGGCACGCGCCGAGGTCGGCCGGAGGGTGCGGTCGCGATCGGTGCGGGGCACCTGACGACTGTATTGCCCGGCCCTCTGCTCGGCCCCGCCGGGGGCAGGAGCGCACGCCGGGCAATCTGGTTGTCGTGGGTCCGGCCTGCCGTGACACGATGACGGGATGAGTGAAGAGCAGAAGACGTCGCCGGGCCGCAAGCGCCCGACGACCGACGAGTTCCGCGCGTTCGTGGCCAGCGGCTGGGCGCCCCGCGGCACCGGGGTGACCCCTCGCGCCGAGGTGGCCGACCACGCCGCCCGGCGCCGTGAGGCCGTGAGCGCCGCCTTCCCCGGCGAGCGGCTCGTCATCCCGGCCGGTGGGCTCAAGGTCCGCAGCAACGACACCGACTACGTCTTCCGGCCGCACAGCGCCTTCGCCCACCTCACCGGGCTCGGCAGCGACCGCGAGCCCGACGCGGTCCTCGTCCTCGAGCCCAACCGGACCCCCGGCGGCCAGAGCACCCACGGGCACGAGGCGATCCTCTACTTCCGCCCGCTGGCCGACCGCGACACCGAGGAGTTCTTCGGCGACTCCCGCTACGGCGAGTTCTGGGTCGGTGCCCGGCCGACCCTCGCCGACATCGAGTCCGAGCTCGGTGTCACCGCCCGTCACATCGACGAGTTCGCCGGCGCCGTCGCCAAGGACGCCGGCCACGTCACGATCCGGGTCGTCCGCGACGCGGACGCCGAGGTCGCCGCGCTCATCGACCAGGCCCGGGCTGCCGCCTCGGAGACGCAGGAGGCCATCGAGGCCGAGACGCGGGTCGAGGTCCAGCGCGGGGCCGACGAGGAGCTGGCTGCCTTCCTGTCCAGGCTGCGCTTCGTCAAGGACGAGTGGGAGGTCGAGCAGATGCGCGATGCCGTCGCCGGCACCCACAAGGGCTTCGACGCCGTCATCGCCGACCTGCCCGAGGCCGTCCGGCGGGGCCGCGGTGAGCGCTGGGTCGAGGGCGTCTTCGGCCTGCACGCCCGGCACCACGGCAACGGCGTCGGCTACGACTCCATCTGCGCGAGCGGCGACCACGCCAACACGCTGCACTGGATCAAGAACACCGGCGAGATCCGCGAGGGTGACCTGCTGCTGCTCGACGCCGGCGTCGAGGTCGACTCGCTCTTCACCGCGGACATCACCCGCACGCTGCCCGTCAGCGGCACCTTCACCGACGTCCAGCGCACGATCTACGACGCAGTGTATGCCGCCCAGGAGGCCGGGATCGCCGCCTGCCGGCCGGGCAACAGGTTCAGCGACGTGCACGCCGCCGCCATCCGCGTGATCGCCGAGCACCTGCACGCGTGGGGCCTGCTGCCCGAGGGCGTCGACGTCGAGGGCACCCTCGACGCCGAGCACGGGCAGTACCACCGCCGGTGGATGGTGCACGGCACGAGCCACCACCTCGGCATCGACGTGCACGACTGCGCGCTCGCCACGCGTGAGGAGTACAACGACGCCGAGCTGCGTCCCGGCATGATCCTCACGGTCGAGCCGGGCCTCTACTTCAAGGCCGACGACGAGCTCGTCCCCGCAGAGTTCCGTGGCAACGGCGTTCGCATCGAGGACGACATCCTCATCACCGAGGACGGCCATGAGAACCTCTCGGCCGCGATGCCGCGCAGCGCCTCCGAGGTCGAGCAGTGGATCGCGGGCATCTGGGCTGCCAGGGCCTGAGGCCGGTCTGGGCCACCCCGCAACCCCACCGGGACGCCACCAACCCCCGACGGTCGTGACCGTCGGGGGTTGGTGCGTTCTCGGTGGGTCGCGGTCAGCCGGCGGCCGGTCCTGAGGGCGGGTCGCTCGGCGGCCCCGACGACGGCGGGGCTGACGGGGGCGTGGCCATCGGTGGCGCGCCGGGGTGCACGCCCGCGCCGAGACCGGAGCCGAGGCCGGACCCAAGCCCGGACCCGAGCCCGGCCTGGGCGAGGATCTCGCGCGCCTGCTGGGCGAACCTGTGCTCGCAGAACACCTCGTAGCGGGTCGCCACCACCTGGCTCACCGACGAGAAGTCGCGGGCGCCACGGGTGAACGCGTAGCCGACGACCGACCAGATGAGCCCGAACAGGGCGCCGTAGAGGGAGGTCAGGAGCAGCAGCGACAGCGGGTCGGAGGGTCGGGAGAAGAGCGAGAGGATCAGGCCCACGAAGAGCCCGAGCCACACACCGGAGAGCAGCCCACCGACCGACACCCGGCCCCAGGTCAGGCGGGCGGTCACCCGCTCCATCTGCTTGAGGTCGGTGCCGACGATGAGGCAGTTCTCGACCGGGAAGTGGTTGTCGGACAGGGTGTCGACGGCCTTCTGCGCGTCGACGTACTGCTCGAAGACCCCCAGCGACATGGGGTACTCGAGCGAGAGCGTCGCGAATCCCTGGCGTCCCCCCGGACCCTTCGGTTGCAGGCTCATGACTCCATCCTCGCATCCCGCTGCAGGACGCGCGGGGGCCTCAGGACCGGAGCTTGTAGTCCTCCACGAGCCGACGCCCGATGATCATCCGCTGGATGTCGGCGGTGCCCTCGCCGATGAGGAGCATGGGCGCCTCTCGGTAGAGCCGCTCGATCTCGTACTCCTTCGAGTAGCCGTAGCCGCCGTGGATGCGGAAGCTGTCCTCGACGACCTGCGAGCAGTACTCGGAGGCAAGGTACTTCGCCATGCCGGCCTCGAGGTCGTTGCGCTGGCCCGAGTCCTTCTTCCGAGCGGCCTTGACCATCATCTCGTGGGCGGCCTCGACCTTGACGGCCATGTCGGCGAGGCGGAAGAGCACGGCCTGGTGGTCGACGATCTTCTTGCCGAAGGTCTCCCGCTGCTGCGCGTAGGAGACGCCGAGCTCGAAGGCCCTTCGCGCGACACCGCATCCGCGGGCGGCGACGTTGACGCGCCCCACCTCGACGCCGTCCATCATCTGGTAGAAGCCCTTGCCCGGCTCGCCGCCGAGGACCTGGGCGTCGGTGGTGCGGTGCCCGTCGAGGATGAGCTCGGTCGTGTCGACGCCCTTGTAGCCCATCTTGTCGATCTTGCCCGGCACGGTGATCCCCTGCGCGGTCTCGCCGAAGCCCGGCTCCTTCTCGACGAGGAAGGTCGTCATGTTGCGGTAGACCGAGTCGGCGCCGGTGTCGGTCTTGACGAGGACCGCGACGAGGTTCGCCGAGCCGCCGTTGGTCAGCCACATCTTCTGGCCGTTGATGGTCCAGTCGCCGTCGTCTCCCTTGACCGCCTTGGTCTTGATCGCCGAGACGTCGGAGCCGCAGCCCGGCTCGCTCATCGAGAAGGCCCCGCGGACCTCACCGGTGGCCATCCTCGGCAGGTAGCGCTGCTTCTGCTCCTCGGTGCCGTGCTGGAGCAGCAGGTAGGCGACGATGAAGTGGGTGTTGATGATGCCGCTGACGCTCATCCAGCCGCGGGCGATCTCCTCGACGCAGAGGGCGTAGGTCAGCAGCGACTCCCCCAGGCCGCCGTACTCCTCCGGGATCATCAGGCCGAAGATCCCCATCTCCTTCATGCCCTCGACGATCTCCGTCGGGTACTCGTCCCGGTGCTCGAGCTCGGTCGCGACGGGCAGGATCTGCTCGTCGACGAACTCGCGGACGAGCTTGACCAGCTCGGTCTGCTCCTCGGTGAGGCCGTCGGTCTGCTGCAGTCGGGACATGCTCGGATCGCCACCTTGCGTCTGGTCTCGGGTCGACTTCGACCGAGTATGCCGTCGCGCCGGGTGGGCGGTCACCGGCGCAGGCTGTGAGGGTCGACACCTGTGTCGTCGGTCACCGGCAGCGGGTGGTGGTGACGAGTGGACCACCGACCCGGATAAATGCGTTGCGCGATCCAGCGTAGGTGCGCGACCCTCGGTGTCGACCGCGACGGTGGACGACCGGCGCACCGGACCCAAGGAGGGTGACATGTCGATGACGGCCTCGGGCATGCCTGCCCACGTTTCTTCTTCCTTGGAGTTCTCTTGTCATTCAACGCTTTTCACGAAGACGACCTCGAGGTCTTCGACGCCCCGCTGACCGACCGGCGCGCCTCCGACCTCGACCCCGAGCAGTACGCGGTCGACACGGACCCCGACGGCCCTCCGGAGGGCGATCGGTGGTCCAGCTGGGACGGGGCGACCCACGGTCCCAAGCCGAGACCGGACTGGGTCATCACCGACCTGGGCGCGGTGGAGACCGACCTCGGCATCCTCAAGACCGGCAAGGAGGCCGACGTCCACCTGGTGCGCCGGTGGGTCCCCGGCTCACCCGACCGGGACGTGCTCATGGCCGGGAAGCGCTACCGGTCGAGCAAGCACCGCATGTTCCACCGCGACGCGGGCTACCTCGAGGGGCGGCGCGTGCGGAAGTCGCGCGAGACGCGGGCCATCCGGACCCGGACCTCGTTCGGCAAGGAGCTGATCAGCGGCCTCTGGGCCTTCGCCGAGTTCGAGACGCTGGTCCGCCTGTGGGACGAGGGGCTGCCGGTGCCCTACCCGGTGCAGATGTCCGACGACGAGATGCTGATGGAGTTCATCGGCACCTCCGACGGGCTGGCCGCCCCACGTCTCGCGCAGGTGCGCCCCGACCCTGCGCTGCTGCCCGGCCTCTTCGAGCAGCTGCGCGAGGCGATGCTGCGGCTGGCCGAGCTCGGTTGGGCGCACGGGGACCTGTCGCCGTACAACGTGCTGCTGGACGGCGAGGGCGAGCAGGCCCGGCTCGTCCTCATCGACTGGCCGCAGGTGGTCGACGTCATCGGCAACCCGCACGGACCGGAGTTCCTCGAACGCGACACACGCAACATGTGTGACTGGTTCACTCGACGTGGGTACTCCGTGGACGAAGGCCTGCTCTTCGGGGACCTCATGGCGGCGGCGACGTCGCGCTGGTGAGGGCGCCGAGGCGCCGGGGACGAGATGGAGGCCGCCCGTTCGTGGGGTGACCTCCATCCGCCCCGGCCTCGGGCCGGGGCCTGGCCGTCAGTGGTCGGTGAGGAAGTCGGCCGTGTGGCCGAACTTGCCCGAGTGCACGAACGCCTCGAGCGGCAGTCGCGAGCGCGGCAGGCGGGCCCGGGTGCGCACCCACTCCGGCACCTCGGCGTCGTCGTCGGGACCGCCGGGCAGCCCCAGGGCGATGCCCGTGGTGACGGCCCAGTGCGGGGCACCGCGAACCGCTCGGTGGCGGCCCGGTGGTCGAAGCCGCCGAACTGGCGCACCTGCAGGCCCATGGACCGGGCCTGCACGGTGATGTGGGCGACCGCCTGCCCGAGGTCGAACATCGCGTAGTCGCTGTAGGCGATCTCGTGGTCCTCGTCGGTCGCCACCTGGTGCAGCGTCAGGATGATCGCCGACGCCGAGGGCGCCCATGCCTGGTTGGCCGAGGACAGGGCCTCGACCATCGCGGCGTGCGTGTCGTCACCGCGCAGGCCCACGAGGAAGCCCCAGGGCTGGGAGTTGCCGGCCGACGGGGACCAGCGCGCCGCCTCGAGGATGGCCCGCAGCTCCTCGGGCCGCAGCTCGTGGGCGCGGTGGTAGACCATGACGCTCTCGCGGTCGCGCAGCAGCGGGGTGAGGGTCTCCGGCTGCGCCGGGGTCACCAAGGGCGCATGCCGTCCGGTCACCTTCGTCGTCGCCTCGTCAGTCATGCTGCCTCAACCGTCGTCACGCACCACTCAACGATCCCGGACGCACGGCTCTTCCCCACGGGTCTGTGGGCGCCACCACGTCGGTCAGTACGCGCGTGCCACGACGGCCAGCACCCCGTCGGCCGACTCCGACTCGGGCACCGACCCGTCGGGCATCGTCAGGCACCGCACGGTCACGGACGACTCAGCCAGCCGGGCCTCCCCCACCGGCCCCAGCGTCGCCCACGGGATCGTGGCCCACCCGGTGCGGGCCGCCTCGGCGGCGTCCTCGAGCGACTCGACCGCGGAGGTGTTGGCGTCCCGGTGGGCCAGCGCGGCGGCATACAGCGCCTCGTGGTCCTCATCGAGCGCCTCGCAGACGGTGTCGACGACCGCCCCCAGCGGCACCGCGGACTTGCCGCCGGCGATCCGACGGGCGAGGGTGACGGCGCCGTCCGCGAGGTCGCGGGGACCGACCTCCACCCGCACCGGGATGCCCTTGAGCTCGGCGTCGACGGCGCGCCGCCCGAAAGGCGTGTCGACGCGCGCGTCCAGCTCGGCACGCACCCCGCGGGCCAGGAGGTCGGAGAGGAGCTGGCGAGCCGCCGCCACGACGCCCTCGCCGTCCTTGACGACCATCACGAGCGCCTGGACCGGTGCCAGCCGAGGCGGCACGCGCAGCCCCTGGTCGTCGCCGTGGCCCATGATGAGGCCGCCGAGCATGCGCGTCGAGGTGCCCCACGACGTGGTCCAGCACATCTCCTGGCGCCCGTGCTCGGAGAGGTAGGTGATGTCGAACGCCTTGGCGAAGTTCTGCCCCAGCTCGTGGCTCGTGCCCATCTGCAGGGCCTTGCCGTCACGCATCATCGCTTCCAGCGCAAGGGTGTTCGTCGCGCCGGCGAAGCGCTCGCGTGCCGTCTTGCGACCGAGCACCACCGGCAGGGCCAGCATCTCGCGCATGAAGGCGGCATAGACCTCCTCGTGGATCCGCTTCGCGTACGCCCGCGCGTCCTTCTCGGTGGCGTGGGCCGTGTGCCCCTCCTGCCACAGGAACTCGCTGGTGCGCAGGAAGATCCGCGGCCGCAGCTCCCAGCGCACGACGTTGGCCCACTGGTTGAGGAGCAGCGGCAGGTCGCGGTAGCTCTGCGTCCACTTCGCGAGGTACTCCCCGATGACCGTCTCGGACGTCGGGCGCACGACGACCTTCTCCTCGAGCTCCTTGCCGCCCGCGTGCGTCACGACGGCGAGCTCCGGGCTGAAGCCCTCGACGTGCTCGGCCTCGCGCGTGAGGTACGACTCGGGGATGAAGAGCGGGAAGTAGGCGTTGCGTGCCCCGGCCTCCTTGATGCGCCGGTCCATGTCGGCCTGCATGCGCTCCCAGATGGCGTAGCCGTACGGTCGGATGACCATGGTGCCGCGCACCGGCCCGTTGTCGGCCAGCTCCGCCTTCGCGACGACGTCCTGGTACCAGCGGGGGAAGTCCTCGGACTGAGGGGTCAGCACGGTCTGGGGCATGCGCCCGATCCTACGGTCGGTGCGCAGCATGACCCTCGGGGTTTTCCGAACGTCAACCGCGCTGCATCGTGGCGACGAGGAAGGCCTGCCACGCCTCGCGGGAGTCCGCGAGCTCGCCGGGTCCACCGACCCGCTCGAGTATGCGTGTCGTGGCGTCGCGGGTCACGTCGTCGAAGTCGCCGGAGGTCTCGACCTCGGTCCGCCCCCAGACGTGGCGGCACATGGCCTGGACCGCCTGCACCTGCGCGCGGGACCGGCGGATCAGCCGGGGCCGCTCGGGGCCGAACCGTCCGACGTCGACGTGGATGTGGTTCGCGTGCGCCGCGTCGAAGAGGTAGGTCAGCACGTCGGCGAACTCGTGGTGCAGCCCCGCGGCGGTGCGCCAGTAGAGCGCGAGCCGCCGGCGCAGCTCGGTCGCCGGAGCATCGCGCCACAGGTCGTGGCGCAGCGACGTGAGGTCACGACCGCCGGCCCGCAGGCGCGCGATGTCGATCGCCTCACCGGAGCTGTGCCACGACGTCGGCGATGCCCGGACCCAGGCACCGTAGGACCGGATCTCGTCGGGCACCTGACCGACGTGGCGCCGGTGCAGGGTGAGCCACCGGTCGAGCCGGGCGCCGAACGGCTCGGTCACGTAGTAGGTGGCGGGGCGCCCGGTCACCTCGTACGCGTGGGTTGCGGCGCCGACCTTCCGCCTCGCCGTGAGAGCGGTGCGGTCCACCGGCCGCGGCTCGATGCGCAGCTCCGGTGGGGCCGGTTCCGCGAAGCCGGCCGACCGCAAGAGGTTCGGGAGATCGGGTCCGCGCGACACGGCATACGCCCCGGCGGCGGCGACGGCGCCTGCCCCGCCGAGCAGCAGCCCGCGGCGGGTGGGGCCGGGCGACCCTTGCCTCCGTCGTCCGGCGTGCTCGGCGCTCCCCGCCCCGGCGTCCGGTGTCATGACTGCTCCAACGCGTCAGGCGACCTCAGGTTTCCCGCCTGGTTGCCCGGCGCGCGCCGTCAGCCTGCGCCGGGCTCGCCGCGCTCGGCGCGGTGCAGGTCGGGCACGTCCGGTAGGCGACGGTAGCCGGCCGACGCGTAGGTGGCGACGGCCCCGACGTTTGCGGCCTGCGTGCAGACAACCGCACTGGAGGAGCCCATCTCCCGCAGCGCCGAGGCCGCGGCGCACGAGACCGCCCGGCCGTAGCCGCGCCCACGGTGGTCCGGGTGCACGCCCACGGGCTCGAGCAGTCCCGGTCTCCCCGGACCGGCGGACCAGACCGTCGCGGCCGCCACCGGCCTCCCCTCGTCGTCGAAGGCGAGGAGGCAGCGGGCGTCCGCGTAGGGCGACCCGGCAGCCATCGCGTGCCAGCGCTCCTCGGTGAAGGTCGACCGCTCGAAGGCGGCGCGCTGGACCGCCGTCCGTGCGCCCGCCTGCCGGGGACCGACCGTCGCCACCCGGACCCCGCTGTCCTCCACCGGCTCGGCCAGGTCGCGCTCGAGGGGCGTCCACGCCTCACCGGCAACCCACCCGTCGTCCAGCAGCACCTGCCGCACGACCCCGCCGCACCGGGCCTCCACGTCGAGGCTCCCCTGCTGCAGGACGCCGCGGTCCGGGTCCCCCACGTCGTCGAGGAGCTGACGTGCCAGCTCCTCGTCGTCCTGCGCCCCGGGCGCGACGGCGAGCCGCAGCACGCTGGGGCTGTCGAGCATGCCGACCGCCACCATCTGCCCGTCGCGGCTCCAGGTGCGCAGCGCCGCTGCGAGCGTGTCCGCCCCGAACCTCCAGTGCCAGCCGAGGTCGCCGGGGTGCAGCTGCACGGGCGCACCAGGGAACTGCCACGCCCGCATCGCCTCCACGACGCCGTCCAGCTCCCGTACTCCGGGCTCACCCATGACGATCACGCCGTCATCCAACACCCGCGGCGGTCCGTGGCGCAGGTGGGTTTTCCGGGGCGAGCGGGGCCACGGGGCTCAGCGGAGCCGCCCCACCGCGCACGGCGGCCAGCAGCGCCGACCCGACGCGCTCCGGCGCCGTGCGGGCTCACCGCCCCCCCGTGAGCGCGGCTCCCCGAACGCACGGGCATGGGGGCCTAGCCTCCCGGCATGACCGCCCGCCCGCTCCCCCGACGGCGGTCGGTCCTGCGGGGCGCCTTGGGGGTCGGCGCGGGTGCCGTGGCGGCACGCCTCGTGACGGGGCGCGGCCGCGACCCTGCCGGCGCGGTGCTCGCCGATGGGGTGCTGAACACGCGGCACGGCCTCGACAGGCCGCGATGGAGGCTGGCCGTCCCTGAAGGCCGGTCCGCGCGGGGGCTGGTGGTCGCCCTCCACGGGTTCGGCGGTGACGCCGACTCGGCCTTCGACCTCGGCTACGGCGATGCCGTGGCGTCCACCGGCCTGGCCCTCGCGTCCATAGACGGAGGTGACGGCTACTGGCACCGGCGCTCCGACGGCACCGACAGCGGTGCGATGGTGCGCGAGGAGCTCATCCCGTTGGTGCTCCGCCGGGCGGGCCTGCCGGCGACGTCGAGGGTGGGCCTGCTCGGCTGGTCGATGGGCGGGTTCGGCGCGCTGCTGCTCACGAGCGACCTGGGACCGCGGCGGGTGGCGGGGGTCGTGGCCGCGAGCGCTGCGCTCTGGCGCACCGGTGCCGAGACGCCGGCGGTCGCCTTCGACGGGAGGGCCGACTTCGACCGGCACTCGATCTTCGACCGCGTCGACCGGCTTGACACCCTTCCCGTCAGGCTCGACTGCGGCCTCTCCGACCCCTTCGTCGCAGCCAACCGGGCGCTCGCCGGCCGGCTCGCGCGGGTCGAGACGCACTTCGAGCCCGGCGACCACGAGGACCCGTGGTGGGCCGCGCACGCATCGGCCGAGATGGCGTGGTTGTCAGGCCGCGCGTGACCCACCCTCCTGCGCCGGCGCTGCCGGGGTCCCGCCGTAGGTTGCCGTCACCGCGCGGACGAGCTTCGGCCACGACCTGCGTGATGCCGCCGGCACACTCGTCTTCTCGGCGAGGTGGTGAGCCCGTCAGCGCAGAGCGGCGATGGCCTCGGCCGTGGCCAGCACCTTCCGGGCGGAGTCGACGTGGAGGTTCTCGATGAGCCGGCCGTCGAGGGTGGCGACGCCGCGGCCCTGCGCCTGTGCGGCCTCGAAGGCCTCGATGACGGCGCGCGCCTGCTCCACCTGCGCGGCGCTCGGCGCGAAGACCTCGTTGCACGGCTCGACCTGGCCGGGATGGATGAGGGTCTTGCCGTCGAAGCCGAGCTCGCGCCCCTGGCGTGCCTCCGCGAGGAAGCCCCCGGCGTCCTTGACGTCGTTGTAGACGCCGTCGACCACGGAGACGCCGGCCGCGCGTGCGGCGAGGACGGCGAGCTGCAGGGACGTCTGGATCGCTGCCCGCCCCGGCGCGAAGGTGGCCCCGAGCTCCTTGTAGAGGTCGTTCGTGCCGAGCACGAGGCAGGCCAGCCGGTCCGAGGCGCGCGCGATCTCCTCGGCGTGGAGCACCGCCACCGGCGTCTCGACCATGGCCCAGAGGCGGGTGCGCTCCGGCGCCCCCGCAGCATCCATGGCCTCCACGAGCGCCCGCACCTCGTCGGCCGAGCCGACCTTCGGCACGACGATGGCGTCGGGGCCGGCGGCAGCCGCCGCGGCGAGGTCGGCGTCGTGCCACTGCGACCCGAGCCCGTTGACCCGGATCGTCAGCTCGCGCCGGCCGTACTCGCCGGACCGCACTGCTGCACAGGCCTTCTCGCGGGCTGCCTCCTTCGCCTCCGGCGCGACCGCGTCCTCGAGGTCGAGGATCAGCGCGTCGACGGGCAGCGTCTTCGCCTTCTCGAGCGCCCGCTCGTTGGAGCTCGGCATGTAGAGCACCGAGCGGCGCGGGCGGTATGCCGTCTGCTCCGTCATCGGGTCAGCCCTCCTTCGTGGCGGGCGCGGCGGCATACAGGTCCGCGAGCGCGGGGTCGGTCTTCGAGAGGCGCTCGGCGAGCTCGACGATGACGAGGCACTGCTTGAGGCTCGCGTCGTCCTCCATCTTGCCGTCGAGCATCACCGCGCCGGTGCCGTCTCCCATGGCGGCGACGACGCGGCGCGCGTGCGCAACGTCCTCGGCCGACGGGCTGAAGACGCGCTTGGCGATCTCGATCTGCACCGGGTGCAGCGACCACGTGCCGACGCAGCCGAGGAGGAAGGCGTTGCGGAACTGGTCCTCGCAGGCGACGACGTCCTCGATGTCGCCGAACGGGCCGTAGTAGGGGTAGATCCCGTGCATCGCGCAGGCGTCGACCATGCGGGCGATCGTGTAGTGCCAGAGGTCCTGCTGGGCCGTGGCGCGCTGCCCGCGGATGTCGCCGTCGACGGGGTCGGTGCGCACGAGGTAGCCGGGGTGGCCGCCCCCGACGCGGGTCGTCTTCATGCGGCGGTCGGCTGCGAGGTCGGCAGGACCCAGGGACAGGCCCTGCATGCGCGGCGAGGCGCCGCAGATCTCCTCGACGTTGACCATCCCGCGAGCCGTCTCGAGGATCGCGTGGACCAGGATCGGGCGGGTCAGGCCAGCCTTGGCCTCGAGCTGGGCGAGCAGGCGGTCGACGTAGTGGATGTCCTCGGCGCCCTGCACCTTGGGCACCATCACGACGTCGAGCTTGTCGCCGATCTCGGTGACGAGGGTCGTCAGGTCGTCGAGCGCCCACGGGCTGTCGAGGGCGTTGACGCGCGTCCAGAGCTGGGTGTTCTCGCCGAAGTCGGTGGCCTTCGCGATCTCGACGAGCCCGGCCCGCGCCGCCTCCTTGCGGTCGGCCTTGACGGCGTCCTCGAGGTTGCCGAGGAGGACGTCGACGGTCCCGACCATGCCCGGCACCTTGGCGGCCATCTTGGGATTGCTCGGGTCGAAGAAGTGGATCACCCGGGACGGGCGGGCCGGCACCTGCGTCAGGGGCGTCGGCGCCCCCACCGCGAGCGGGCGGAAGAAGTCCTTGGCGCTGCGCATGCGCGCCAACGTAGCAACGGCCCGACGGGCTGCGTTATGACGACAGTCACGCCTGCCGTGGATGAGGGCGGTATCACTATGGTGGCTTTGTGACCGAGGCGACCGACCCGCAGCAGTCGAAGGCGAGCGCCCTGCTGGCCGAGGCGATGACGAAGTCGGGCCTGCTCTGGATCGACGTCGCCGACGACCGCACGTGGCCGGCCTGGCACGTCTGGGACGAGGGCGCCGCGCTCGTCGTCAGCGGCCCCGGTGAGCAGCCCCTGCCGTGGCTGCCGGCCGAGGTGCGCCTCATCCTGCGCAGCAAGGACACCGGCGGGCGGCTGCTGACGGTCCGCGCGCACAGCTACGTCCTCGAACCAGGTTCTCCTCAGTGGGAGCGCGCCGCGGAGCTGCTGCGGGCCTCCCGGCTCAACGCCGTCGATGACTGCGTCACCCGCTGGGCCGCGCAGTGCACGATCACCGCCCTCGTGCCCTTCGACAGCCCCCTGGAGTCCCCGGGTGCGTATGCCGCCGACGACCACCGCCGGGCGCCGGCCCGCACCGCCGCCACCACCACCTCGTGGCGGCCCTGGCACCTCGGCGGGCGCGGCGAGGAGCGGGTCGCGCGCAAGCGGGTGCGCGCCGAGGCGAAGGCCGCTCGCAAGGCTGCCAAGGAGCGCGCGAAGCTGCGCAAGAAGCGCCAGCGCCGTGGCGGACGTCTGCGTGGACTCTGACCCCATAGCCTTGGCCCATGAGTGCGAGCACGCGAGTCTTCGTCGCCCGCCTGACCGGACTGAGCGTCTTCGACCCGCTCGGTGACCAGGTCGGGCGGGTGAGGGACGTCGTCGTGATGTTCTCGGCGAACCGGCCCGAGCCTCGCGTCATCGGCCTCGTCGTCGAGGTGCCGGGCCGCCGCCGCGTCTTCGTGCCGATGACCCGGGTCACCTCCATCGACGCCGGCGCCGTCATCACCACGGGCCTGGTCAACATGCGCCGGTTCGAGCAGCGCACCAACGAGGTCCTCGTCGCCGCGGAGCTGTTCGACCGCATCGTGCGGGTCACCACGCCGGAGGCGATCGAGGCCGGGTTCGCGACAGCCCTCGTCGAGGACCTCGCCATCGAGCAGGGGCCCCGGAGGGACTGGATCGGCACCCGGGTCTTCGTGCGGCAGATGACCGAGGGCGTCTCCTCGGCGTCGAAGGCCATGTCGCGCCTGACCCGCCGCCGCTCCGGCAAGACGATGCTCGTCGACATCCGCGACGTGGTGGGACTGCACGAGCAGCCCGGCGCCCAGAGCGCCGAGCGCCTCCTCGAGACCTACGACGACCTCAAGGTCGCCGACCTGGCCGAGGTCATCCACGACCTCAACCCCAAGCGCCGCGCCGAGGTGGCCGCCGCCCTCGACGACGAGCGCCTCGCCGACCTCCTGGAGGAGCTGCCCGAGGACGACCAGGTCGAGATCCTCGCGGGCCTGGCCAACGAGCGCGCGGCCGACGTCCTCGAGGCCATGGAGCCCGACGACGCCGCAGACCTGCTCGCCGACCTGCCGCCGGACCAGGCCGAGCAGCTGCTCCAGCTCATGGAGCCCGACGAGGCCGCCCCCCTCCGGCGCCTGCTCGCCTACGACGAGAACACCGCCGGCGGCATGATGACGACCGAGCCCGTGATCCTCGGACCCGAGGCGACCATCGCCGAGGCGCTGGCGACGGTCCGCCGCGAGGAGCTCGCACCGGCGCTAGCCTCCATGGTCTACGTGTGCCGTCCGCCGCTCGAGGCACCGACGGGCCGCTACCTCGGGCTCGTCCACATCCAGCGCCTGCTGCGGGAGCCGCCGCACGGCGCCGTGGGCTCGATCATCGACAAGGAGATCGAGCCGCTGCCGGCCACGGCCTCCCTCGAGACCGTCACGCGGACCCTCGCGACCTACAACCTCGTCTCCCTGCCCGTCGTCGACGACGACGGACGGCTCATCGGCGCGGTCACGGTCGACGACGTGCTCGACCACATCCTGCCGGAGGACTGGCGCGAGGAGCGGCACGAGCTGCGGGTGAAGCCGTGAGCGAGCGTGCCGAGCGCGGCGAGCGCAGGGCCGGGGCACGCCACCAGCGCAGCGACCGGCTCGACCAGCCGCAGGAGCAGAGAGCGAGCTTCCTGCCGCCGATGACATTCTCCCAGGAGGCGTTCGGCGTCCTGTCCGAGAAGTTCGCGCGCTTCATGGGCACGGCGCAGTTCCTCATCGGCATGACGGTCTTCGTGCTCGTCTGGGTCGGCTGGAACGTCCTGGCGCCTGGCAGCCTGCGCTTCGACGAGTACCCGTTCATCTTCCTCACGCTGATGCTGAGCCTGCAGGCGTCGTATGCCGCCCCCCTCATCCTCCTCGCCCAGAACCGTCAGGCCGACCGCGACCGCGTCGCCCTCGAGCAGGACCGCGCCCGCGACGAGCGCAACCTCGCCGACACCGAGTTCCTGACTCGCGAGGTCGCCTCTCTGCGACTGGCGCTGCGCGAGCAGGCCACCCGAGACTTCGTCCGGTCCGAGCTGCGCAGCCTGCTCGAGGAGCTCGAGGACCGCGCCCTCATCCGCGGCGCCGACGAGCCGGCCGGCGACCCGGGCTGACGGTCCCGCGTCGCCGCTCGGGGTGAGCGAGCGCACGCCGGCCGGCGTCGGGGAGCCGTGCGCCGCGGCATACGATGGAACACATGTCTGCCGTCGCACTACCGAGCCGTGACGCCCTGCTCACGGCACTCTCGAAGGTCAACGACCCGGAGATCCGCAAGCCGATCACCGAGCTCGGCATGGTCAAGTCGGTCGAGGTCGACGACGCCGGCAAGGTCGACCTCGCCATCTTCCTCACCGTCTCCGGCTGCCCGATGAAGGAGACGCTGACCCGCGACACGAGCAACGCCCTGCTCGCGCTCGACGGCGTCACCTCCGTCGAGGTCGAGCTGGACGTCATGAGCGACGAGCAGCGTGCCGCGCTGCGCACGCAGCTGCGCGGCGGCGCCCCCGAGAAGGAGATCCCCTTCGCAAGGCCCAACAGCCTCACGCGGGTGTATGCCGTCGCGTCCGGCAAGGGTGGCGTCGGCAAGTCCTCGGTGACCGTCAACCTCGCCGCGGCCATGGCCGAGCAGGGGCTGCGCGTAGGCGTCGTCGACGCCGACGTCTACGGCTTCTCGGTGCCGCGCATGCTGGGCGTCGAGCAGCGCCCGACGCAGGTCGACGACATGATCCTCCCGCCCGTGAGCCATGACGTGAAGGTCATCTCGATCGGCATGTTCGTCCCCGGCAACCAGCCGGTCGTGTGGCGTGGCCCCATGCTGCACCGCGCGCTGCAGCAGTTCCTCGGCGACGTCTTCTGGGGAGACCTCGACGTGCTGCTGCTCGACCTGCCGCCCGGCACCGGTGACATCGCCATCTCCGTGGCCCAGCTCATCCCGACCGCTGAGATCCTCGTCGTCACGACACCGCAGCAGGCCGCGGCCGAGGTGGCCGAGCGCGCCGGCTCGATCGCCCTGCAGACGCACCAGCGGGTCGTCGGCGTCATCGAGAACATGAGCTGGCTCGAGCTGCCCGACGGCACGCGCCAGGAGATCTTCGGCTCGGGCGGTGGCCAGGCCGTCGCCGACTCGCTGACCCGGAGCATCGGCGCGCCCGTCGAGCTGCTCGGTCAGATCCCGCTCGACACCCGCCTGCGCGAGGGCGGCGACTCCGGCACCCCGGTCGTGCTCGGCGCGCCCGACTCCGCTGCGGGCGTCGCCCTGCGCGGCATCGCCCGCCGTCTGGGCACCCGCGCCCGCGGTCTCGCGGGCCGCTCCCTCGGTCTGACGCCCGCCGGCCGCTGAGCCGGCTTCCCGCACGTCGAGAGGCCACACACCGGGGGCATCCTGCCCGGTCTGTGGCCTTGTCGACGTCCGGGTCAGGCCAGGGAGTCCACCCAGGCGCGGTGCAGGTCGGAGAACCGGCCTGACCCCGTGGCGATGAGCTGACCGGGGGCGCCGTCCTCGACGATCCGACCGTGCTCCATGACGAGCACCCGGTCGGCGATCTCGACGGTCGAGAGGCGGTGGGCGATGACGATCGCCGTGCGCCCCGCGAGGATCGTCTGCAGGGCCCGCTGCACCAGCCGCTCGGACGGGATGTCGAGCGAGGAGGTCGCCTCGTCGAGGATGAGGACAGCCGGGTCGGCGAGGAACGCGCGAGCGAACGCGACGAGCTGGCGCTGGCCCGCGCTGAGCAGGCCACCGCGGTTGGAGACCTGGGTCGCGTAGCCCTCGGGAAGGGCCGAGATGAAGCCGTGCGCGCCGAGCTCACGGGCGGCCGCCTCGACCTGCTGGTCGGAGGCGTCCGGCCGACCGAACCGGATGTTGTCGGCGACCGAGCCGCTGAACAGGTAGTTCTCCTGCGTCACCATGACGACGGCCCGGTGCAGGTCGTCCTCGGCGAGGCGCCGCAGGTCGACGCCGTCGAGGAGGACTCGCCCGCCGGTCGGGTCGTAGAAGCGGGTCGCGAGCTTGGCCAGGGTGGTCTTGCCCGCGCCGGTGGTGCCCACGAGCGCGATGGTCTGCCCGGCGGGGATCGTCAGGTCGAGGTCGGGCAGCACCGACGAGCCGGCGACGTACTCGAACCGCACGTGGTCGAAGCGCACCTCTCCGCGCGGGTCGTCGAGGGCGACGGGGTGCTCCGGCTCGGGGACGTCGGGCACCTCATCGAGCACGCCCGACAGCTTCTCGAGGGCGGCGGAGGCGGACTGGAACGTGTTGTAGAACTGCGAGATCTCCTGCATCGGCTCGAAGAACTGGCGCAGGTAGAGCAGGAAGGCCGCGAGGACGCCGACGGTGACGTCGCCCTGGTAGGCGAGGTAGCCGCCGTAGAGCAGCACGACGGCGATCGTCACGTTGCCGATGAGCCGGATGCCCGGCATGAACCACGCGACGAGCCGGAACGCGACGAGGTTGGCCTGGCGGTACTGGTCGTTGACGTCCTCGAAGATCGCCTGGTTGCGCGGCTCCCGGCGGAACGCCTGGACCGCACGGATGCCGTTCATCGACTCCACGAAGTGGACGATGACGAGCGCCACCTTCTCGCGGGTGGTCCGGTAGGTGCGCGCCGACTCCTTGCGGAACCAGTTGGTCAGCAGCGCCAGCGCGGGGCCGCAGAGCAGCGCCACGAGTCCCAGCTTGAGGTCGAGGACGAGCAGCAGCACCGACGTGCCGACCAGGGTCAGGGCGGCCGTGACGAGCCCGTCGAAGCCCGTCTCGAGCATCTCGTAGATCGCGTCCACGTCGGAGGTCTGGCGCGAGATGACGCGGCCCGAGGTGTAGCGGTCGTGGAAGGCCGGGCTCAGCCGCTGGAAGTGCCGGAAGACGCGGCGCCGGATCAGCAGCAGGATGTCCTGGCCGATCTCGCCCGACCGGACGAGGAAGAGGTTGCGGGACACGGCCTGGGTCACGGTCGCGAACAGCACTAGTCCGACGACGAGCAGCAGGGGCCCGAGGTCGCCGGACTCACGGATGGGCGGGATGCCGACGTCGATGCCCTCCTTGACGAGGTACGGGATCGACAGCCGGGCGGCGTTCTCGACGACCACCACGACCATGAGCCACCACAGCGCGCGCCGCCACGGCCGCAGCACCTCCCCGAGCAGCCGGCGTGATCGGGTGGCCAGCCCTGCGGATGCCTCGGCGGTCAGGTCCCCCTCGATGTCGTCGGCAGCCACACCCCGCCAGTCCTGCGTCTGCGAGCTCATGCGGAGACCTCCCTGCTCGCCGGGTCGGACGGGCCGTGGGCGTCGTGCAGCACCTCGTGCGACCCTGCCCGGTCCGGCGCCTCCTCGGTGGGGGCGGTGTCGGCGCCGTCGGCAGCGAGCAGGTCGCGGTAGGCGGGCACCGTGTCGAGCAGCCGCCGGTGCGTGCCGACGTGGGTGATGGTGCCGTCCTGCAGCAGGGCGACCTTGTCGGCGAGCATGACCGTCGAGGCGCGGTGGGCCACGATCAGGCCGGTGGTCTCGGACAGGACGTTGGCCAGGGCCTGCTCGACGAGCTTCTCGGTGTGCACGTCGAGCGCTGACAGCGTGTCGTCGAGAACGAGCACGGCCGGTCTGGAGAGCACCGCCCGGGCCAGGGCGAGCCGCTGGCGCTGACCTCCCGACAGCGACAAGCCCTGCTCGCCGATGCGGGTGTCGAGACCCCACGGGAGGTCGTGGACGAACCCGGCCTGCGCCACCTCGAGCGCCGCCAGCACCTCGTCCTCGGGGGCGTCGGAGCGTCCGAGCGTGACGTTCTCGCGCGCGCTCATCGAGAAGAGGGTGGGCTCCTCGAAGGCGGTGGCCACGAGGCTGCGCAGCTCGGTCAGCTGCAGGTCACGCACGTCGACGCCGTCGATGGTGATGCGGCCACCGGTCACGTCGAAGAGCCGCGGTACGAGAGCAGTCAGGGCGGTCTTGCCCGTGCCGGTCGCACCGACGAGGGCGACCGTCTCGCCCGGGGCCAGGTCGAGGTTCACGTCGCGCAGGACCATCTGGTCCGGCGCGTCCGGGAAGGCGAAGTCGACGTGCTCGAAGCGCAGGTGGCCGCGCGGGGCCGACACCTCGGCCGGTCCGGGACCAGAGACGATGTCGGGCTCGGTGTCGAAGATCTCGAGGACGCGCGCAGCGGCGGTCATGGCCTCCTGGGCCATGGCGAGGATGACCCCGAGCGACGACACCGGCCACACGAGCGAGAGCATGAGGGTGATGAAGGCGACGAGCTCGCCGGGCGTGAGGTCGCCGCGGCCGACCCCGATGGCCCCGAGCAGGAGCACCACCACGACGGCGAGGTTGGGGATGACCTCGAGGAAGGTCCAGAACTTCGCCGACAGCCGGACCTTGTCGATGCTGGTCGCCCGCAGCTCGAGCGCGGCCTGGTCGTAGCGCCGGGCGACGTGGTCGCTGCGCCCGAAGGACCTGATGACGCGAACGCCCACGGCGCCCTCCTCGGCCTGGGTGGCGAGATCGCCCTGCTGGTCCTGGACGCGCCGCGAGATGACGACGTAGGCCTTCTCGAACCGCATCGACAGCCAGGTGATCGGCACGGCGACAGCCGCGACGACCAGTCCGAGCGGCCAGTACATCGTCAGCAGGACGACGGTGACGGTCACCAGCTGCAGCACGTTGACGACGAGGAAGAGCAGGCCGAACCCGCTGAAGCGCCGGATCGCCGAGAGGTCGGTCGTCGCCCGCGACAGCAGCTGGCCGGACTGCCACCGGGTGTGGAAGCTCATCGGCAGGCTCTGCAGCCGCGCGTAGAGGTCGCGGCGCAGCTCGGTCTCGAGGCCGAGCACGGCATTGGACTGCACCCATCGACGCACGAAGATGAGGACGGCCTCCAGCACCCCGAGCGCGAGCGCGAGCAGCCCGAGCGGCAGGACCGGTGCGAGCTCGTGCCGGGTGATGGGGCCGTCGATGATGGCGCGCGTCACGAGAGGGATGGCGATCGAGAGCCCCACGCCGGCGATCGAGGCCGCGAACATGACCACGAGCGCGCCTCGGTGGGGGCGCAGGTAGCCGCGAAGCCGCCACAGCGATCGGGCGGTCGCGGGCGGCTGGGAGTCGGCTTTGTCTGGCATCAGGAGCCGACGATAACCCGCCCCTCCGACACAGATGCCTCTGGGTCAGATTGTTCTTGCTGCGACGGTCAGGTGGCCTCGGAGTCCCACGGTGTCGGGACGGACGGGTCGTGCCCGCGCGGCGTGCTCACCGGCTTGTCGACGGCCGGGGACGGCGCGTAGTCCTCGTCGGGCGGCGACGACAGCGCGTCGCGCACGATCTTGCGGGGGTCGTACTGGCGCGGGTCGTAGGCCTTCCAGTCGACGTCCGAGAACTCCGGCCCCATCTCGTCCTTGAGCTGCTGCTTGGCACGGTCGGCCATGGCACGCGCCTGACGCACGAACCGCCCGAACTTCGCGGCGTAGTCGGGCAGGCGCTCGGGTCCCAGGATGACGATGGCGAGCACACCGAGCAGGAGCAGCTCCCACCCGTTGATGTCGAACACAGTCCCTCGCTTCCACGCGTACCGGCGGCGCCAATCCTACGGCTGCCACCCGAGCCCTAGCTGCCCGGATCGGCTTCCAGCGTCATCCGGAGCTCGAGCTCGGCCTGGCCGCGCCTGACCTTGAGCGTGACGGTGTCGCCCACACCGCGGGCGCGGATGGAGACGACGAGCTGGTCGGGGGTGCGGATGCGCTTGCCCTCGAAGCCCACGATGACGTCGCCCGGCCTGACGCCGGCCTTAGCCGCAGGGCCTTCGGCCGTCACGGCGCCGGCCGTGTCGGCGACCTCCGCCCCCTCGCCCGTGAAGGTCCGGCTCAGCTGGACCCCGATGACCGGGTGGGTGGCCTTCCCGGTCGCGATGAGCTGGTCGGCTGTGCGCCGGGCCTGGTCGCTCGGGATGGCGAAGCCGAGCCCGATGCTCCCGCCGGTCGAGCCGCTCGTGCCGGGCACGCGGGCGATGGCGCTGTTGACGCCGATGACCTTGCCCGTCATGTCGAGCAGGGGTCCGCCGGAGTTTCCGGGGTTGATGGCCGCGTCGGTCTGGATGGCGTTGATGTAGGAGGCCTCGGTGCCCTCGCCCGGCGTCACCGGGCGGTTCAACGCGCTGACGATGCCCGTGGTGACGGTCTGGTCGAGCCCGAGCGGAGCACCCACGGCGATGACCTGGTCACCGACGACCACCTTGTCCGACCGCCCGAGCTGCAGGGGCTTCAGGTCGGTTCGCTTGATCCTCAGCACGGCGAGGTCGTAGCTGGCGTCGCGCCCGACCACCGTCGCCTTCTCCGTGTCGCCGTTGCTCAGCACGACCTCGATGTCGCCGTTGACGCTCGCCTGCACGACGTGGTTGTTGGTGAGGATGTGGCCCTTGGCGTCGACCACGAAGCCCGACCCGGTGGCGGAGCCCTCACTGCCGGCATCGACCTTGATGGTGACGACGCTGGGCAGGGCCACTGCGGCGATGTTGGCCACCGACCCGGCCGGCCGTTGGGTGGCTCCCGGGCCGGGGTCGGGCAGCGTCGAGCCGGCGAGGTTGATGCGGTCCTGGGCAAGCTGCCCCGCCACGCCTCCCACGACTCCGGAGAGCAGGCAGAGACCTGCCACCGCCGCCACCAGCCGGCCTCGCCCGCGCCGCCGCGTGGGTGGAGCAGGGTCGGCGAGGAGTACGCCGGCAGCGGCCCCCTCGGCGCCGCCTCCGTCCGCACCGGGGTCGGGTCGGGTGCCCGCAACGGGCGGCGCATACGGCGAGGGGCCGGCAGGGATGCCGTCAGGTCGGTCGTCGTTCCAGGGCTCGTCGGCCCTCGGAGGGACACCCGCTGCGCGCGACGCGCGGTCGCCGCCGAAGACGTCGAACCACGCGTCGTCGGAGTGGTGCTGGCCCTCCTGGCCGGTCGACGTGCCCTCAGCCGTCCCTGCTGGCGACGAAGCCGGTGGCACGACGGACGAGGACGCCGGCGAGGGGATGGCGCGGGTGTCGTGCAGGTCGATGATGCCGGTCGGCTCGGGGTCACCGGTCGCACCGGGTCCGCCAGGGGCATAACGGGACGGCTCGGGTGCTGATGCGGTCTCGGGTGCGGATGCGGGGTCGGGGGCTTCCGCAGGCCCGGGCTCCGGCGCCCTCGACTCGTCGCTCATGGTCGTGATTGTGCCGAACGGGAGGTCGTGATCCGAACGGAGGTCACCAGCCCGGACACCACACCGGAGCCGACCGCCGCGGCAGAGGTGCCCACCGGCGCCGCCGACCGCGTCGACACGACCCAGAACGGGCTCCTGGAGTCGAGCCCGCCAGCTCGGCCGGGGTCACGGGAGACCCGCGCGACCCGGGTGCCCGGCAGGACCGCGCCGCCGAGGTTCACGGCACTCGCGGGGCCGGCACTCAGGTTGGCCACCGGTCCGCGCACGGACGAAGCCCCGCCCCCCGGGACCGGCGAGACCGCCAGCCCCCAGGCTGCGGCGACCGAGGCGCCGGCGGCGATGGAGGCGACGACCGCCGCGCGCATCGGCGAACGGTGCAGCGCCGGAGCGGTCGGGGGCACGGTCGGCACGGGCTCGTGAGCCGGGGCAGGCGGCATACGGAAGCCGACGGGAGGGACCGGGACACGCGGAGGGTTCGCCTCCGCCCCGGCCGAGGCGGAGGCCGCGGCCGCCGACGCGAGGCTGATCAGGGACGTGCGCAGGCTCGTCGGGACGCCGGTGTCGGCGCGCAGCGCGGCGACGATGCGGCGCTCCTGGTCGGCGGCGGCGCGGCACACCGTGCAGACCACGAGGTGCTTGTCGAAGAGATGCAGCATCGCCGGGGGCAGTGCCCGGTCGACGTAGGCGCGGACGTGTCCCTTCAGATGCGGCGTCACGACATCACCTCGGGTCTCATCGCTGGCTCGCCACCACCCGGCGGCCGGGCAGGCGCAGGCCGGCGCGGGCGGGACGGGACTCGGGCTTGGCGGGTCGGGTGGCGGCGGCCACCTCGGGCGCGCGGTGGGCCAGGGCCTCGCGCAGCTGGGCGCGGCCACGGTGGATGCGCGAGCGGACCGTGCCGAGCTTGACGCCCAGGGTGGCGCTGATCTCCTCGTAGCTGAGGCCCTCGATGTCGCACAGGACCACGGCGGCCCGGAACTCCGGGGCCAGCGCGTCGAGGGCGCGTTGGACGTCGTCGTCGAAGCGGGCGTCGTGGTAGCTCTGCTCGGGACCCTTCTCCTGGCTGGGGAGCCGGCCCGCCGCGTCCTCGGGGAGGGCGTCGAAGCGGATGCGCTGCTTGCGCCGCATCTTGTCGAGGAAGACGTTGGTGGTGATGCGGTGCAGCCAGCCCTCGAACGTCCCGGGCTGGTAGGAGTTCAGCGAGCGGAAGACGCGCACGAAGACGTCGTGGGTGAGGTCCTCGGCGTCGTGCGGGTTGCCCGTGAGGCGGTAGGCGAGGCGGTAGACCCGCGCCGAGTGCTGCTCGACGATCTCCTCCCAGGTCGGAGGGGTCCATGCCGCGTCGGCCTGCTCCACCGAGGTGGGAGAGGTGGACGTCACGCTGGTGCTCACTTCGGGGCTTGCCTTTCGGGCGAGGGATCAACGACTAGAACGCCGCCACGGTTCGATTCGTTCCCATGAGGGTGCCGGACGGGCCTGTCCGGGTCGTGGCGACAACCTGTGCGCAGGCTGTGGGTCACCGCTGTGGGTCACCGCTGTGGGTCACCGCATCTGCGGGCTCCCGTCTCTCGGGGTGGCCTCGTGGTGGCGGCGCCCGTGAGTGCGACGGGCCTCCTTCATCTCGGCCTCGAAGAGGTGGCGGCGGCCTTCGGCCAGGTCGTTCCGCGCGTCCGCCTCCAGCCGCTTGAAGGCGGAGTAGTAGGAGTCGTCGTAGTCCTCGACGATCTGGAAGGTCCACCGGCCCTCGATGACGTTGCGCCCGACGAGCTCCGTCTGGAGCCGGTCGGCGATCTCCTCGTGGCCGGCCTTGCGCAGCAGGTCGACGGCCTCGCCGAGGGCGAGGTCGGCGGTGCCGGTCAACCGGTGGAAGCCGTAGAGGTGGCCGCGGGCGTCCTCGACGACCTCCAGCGCCTCCGAGAGCTTACCCAGGGCCTCGATGGTGGCGTCGTCGACCCCGTCGGGGCGCTGGTGGTCCGGGGTCGGCAGGTCCTGGTCGCTCATGACGCGATCCTTACCCGCTCCGGGCGCGCGCATGCCGAAACGGTTCGCATCGCCACAGTAGGGTTGCGGTCATGAGCACGCAGAAGGTCGCCGCCTGGTCGCACGCAGAGGAGTTCGTCGCTCCGAGCGAGCACGTCGAGGAGGCTGGACTGCGCGGTGAGGAGCTGGGCGCGGAGCCCGTCGGCAACGGGGTCGGAGCCGTCCTGCAGATGCTCGCAGCCGCCACCGGCGCCAAGGCGGTCATGGAGGTCGGCACCGGCGCCGGCGCCTCCGGCCTGTGGCTCCTCGGCGGCATGCCGGCCGACGGCATCCTCACGACGATCGACCTCGAGACCGAGCACCAGCGTGCGGCTCGGCAGGTGTTCGCCGCGGCGGGCTTCGCCCACCAGCGTACGCGCGTCATCGCCGGAAGGGCCCTCGAGGTGCTCCCCCGCATGACGGACGGCGCCTACGACCTCGTCGTCGTCGATGCCGACAAGCAGGAGTACCCCGAGTACCTCGCCCAGGCCACGCGCCTGCTGCGCTCGGGCGGCACCCTCGTCATGACGTGGACCGACAAGGAGTCCGACCCCGCCAGCCGAGACGCCGAGACGCGAACGCTGCGCGAGGTCGGCCGCACGATCCGCGACCAGGGCCGGTTCATCGTCTCGCTGCTGCCGGTGGGCGACGGCCTGCTCACGGCCGTCAAGCGCTGAGAGCACGTATGCCGTCCGGCCGGCCGGACGGCATACGTCCCACCCGTCCCGGCCCCGGAACGCGAGACGACCCCCGACCGTGAGGGCGGGGGTCGTCGGGCCTGGGTCAGGCAGCAGAGTCAGCTGACGCCGTCGCATCCCTGGATCGCGTCACGAAGGGCCGCAGCCTCGTCCGGAGTCATCTCGACGACGAGCCGGCCGCCGCCCTCGAGAGGCATGCGCAGCACGATGCCGCGGCCCTCCTTGACGACCTCGAGCGGGCCATCGCCGGTCCTCGGCTTCATTGCTGCCATGGTTCCCCTTCCCTAGGAATCCTGGGTCTTTGGCTCCATTATTCCGTGTCTGGTTTGCGAGACCTAATTGGGCGTGTGACGGAGCGCACGGTGGGCGCGTCGCAGGGCCGCCACGCTTCCGGATCGGGGCTGGTTGGGAGAGAGTGGCGCCCATGACGCAGACCCCCGACTCGCCCGCTCCCGCACCGCTCCTCGTCGAGGTGGCCGATGGCATCGCCTGGCTGCGGCTCAACCGGCCCGAGGCGATGAACAGCCTCGACAACGCCCTCAAGGACGCCCTCGTCGCGGCCCTGCGCGAGGTCGGCGACGACCCTGCGGTGCGCTGCGTCGTGCTGACCGGCACCGGTCGGGCCTTCTGTGTCGGCCAGGACCTCAAGGAGCACGTGCGCAGCCTCGGTGACCCCACCTCGACGCTGGCCACGACGGTCACGGACCACTACAACCCGATCGTCCTGGCGCTCTCGACGATGAACAAGCCCGTCGTCGCGGCCCTCAACGGGGTCGCGGCGGGCGCGGGGATGAGCTTCGCGCTGGCCTGCGACTTCCGGATCGCGTCCGAGCAGGCGGGGCTCAACACCTCCTTCGCGGGCATCGCCCTGTCGTGCGACTCGGGCGCGTCGTGGACCCTCCCCCGGCTGGTCGGCCCGGCCCGCGCGAAGGAGCTGCTCATGATGCCGCGCACCGTGTCCGCGCAGGAGGCCCTGGCGATGGGGCTCGTGACCAGGGTCGTGGCGGCCGACGAGCTGGATGCCACCGTGACCGAGCTGGCGCGCACCCTCGCCGAGGGGCCGACCCTCGCCTACGGCTCGATCCGTCGGGCCGTGGCGCACTCCGCCGGCACCGACCTCGCCGACGCCCTGGCCCACGAGGCGACGCTGATGGAGCTGACCGGTCGCAGCAGCGACCACCGGGCCGCCGTGGACGCGTTCCTGGCCAAGGAGAAGCCCACCTACACCGGCTCCTGACCCGACACCGCGCCACGAGGCCCGGGCACGCGCGTCCCAACCGGACCCGCCTGGCCCGGTGCGTTGGGTCACCCGGTTACCCAGTGCGGTCGGGGCCGCTCCTCCCGCCGTCGCCGCCGCGGTTGGGTCACTCCACGACTCAACGCACAGGGGTCACGGCGGGTAGTCGCTCGGCGGGATGAACCGCCACAGGATGTCGGTCCAGTAGTACTGACCCACCACACAGAGCACCGCGAGCGGCACGAACCGCCACAGCAGCCGCCTCCAGCCGTTGCCGCGTCGGTCCTTCCACCCCGCCCCGAGCATCACGACCAGGACGGGGAACAGCGGCAGGAGGTAGCGGAAGATGCTGGTGAACGGGTCGAGCACTGCGGCCAGGTAGGCCGGGTAGGCCAGCGTCCAGGTGCGCAGGTCGGCCCGCAGGTTGTGCGCCCACGGGCCGGCCACGACCGCGACGAGGAGCAGCGGCATGACGAGGAGCATCACCGGCCCCCACGTGTCGCCGAAGACGTAGGTCGACATGCCCACCCACGGCTTGAACAGCTCCACCGTGCCGGATGAGCGCCAGGTCGCCATGGTGTCGGTGTAGGCCGACCGCACCCCGGTGCGCCACCAGGCGATCGCAGGCCACAGCAGCCCCGCCACACCGCACGCGACGAGCGCGGCGGCCATGGCGGCGTACGTCCCCCTGGAGATGGGACGAGCCCGGCGCCGGCGCCAGCGCACCACGACGACGACGAGGGTGACGACCGCGAGCGGGACGGCGATGGGCCGCGAGAGCCCCAGGAGCAGAGCCACGACGCTTGCGACCGGCCAGCGCTCCCTGGCGAGGGCGTAGAGGTAACCGACGAGCAGGAGCATCGCGAGCGACTCGGTGTAGGCCAGCTGCAGGGTGACGGAGGCGGGAAAGCCGGCCCAGAGCGCCACGACGAGGTAGGCCGCGGGTTCACCGATGCGCTCGCGCAGCAGCAGGCCCATCAGCACCGCGGCCCCGGCGCCACAGAGCAGGGCGATCGTGGAGCCGACCGCCGGGAAGTGCAGGCCCGTCAGCGCCATGCCGACGCGGGCGAGCATCGGGAAGAGGGGGTAGAACGCCCAGGCGTTCTGCTGGACGGATCCGCTCTCGCTCCGGGGCAGCGTCGTGGGATAGCCCTGCTCGGCGATGATCTGGTACCACTGCCCGTCCCAGAGCGCCGTGAACGGGAAGTAGCTGACAGGCACGGCGTCGCCGCCGGTCATGCCGCTCGGCACCTGGTGCTGCATGACGACGAGCAGGATGGTCGTGGAGACGACGCGGGTCAGCGCGTAGACCGCCAGGACCCAGGCGACGAACACACGGCGGGGCCGAAGGGACGGCAGCTCACTCATGGTCTTCGTCGAGGTGCGACTGCTCACCGCGCAGGACGGCGATCTCCTCGTCCTTCTCGCGGAGCTCGCGCCGCAGCCGGTCGACGACTCCGTCGACCTGGCTCATCCGGTAGCCGCGCAGACCGACGTCGAAGACGAGGTCGTCGAAGTCGGTGTCCCGGATCGGGTCGTCGGGCAGCGGCTCGTGGCTGAGGCTGGAGGTGGGACGACCCATCCCGCCGCCGGCCAGCCCCAGGACCAGCGCCACCAGGAAGCAGAGCACGACGATCCCCACGAGGAGGATGAACCACTTCACTGGTGGTTCTCCTCGTAGGTGCGAATCGCCTGGACGGCCTCGTGCGGGTCGTCCGTGAGGATGAGCCGGTCGAGGTCGGAAGGGTTGATCATCCCGCCCTCGAGCACGGTGGCACGGAGCCAGTCGATGAGACCCTGCCAGTAGGCGACCCCCATCAGCACGACGGGGAACTGGGTGACCTTCTGGGTCTGGGCCAGCGTCACGGCCTCGAAGAGCTCGTCGAGGGTGCCGAAGCCCCCCGGCAGCACGATGAAGCCCCGGGAGTACTTGAGGAACATCACCTTGCGGGCGAAGAAGTAGCGGAAGTTGATGCCGAGGTCGACGTACTCGTTGAGCCCGGTCTCGAACGGCAGCTCGATCCCGAGCCCCACCGAGGTGCCACCCGCCTGGAACGCTCCCTTGTTGGCCGCCTCCATGGCGCCGGGGCCGCCTCCGGTGATCACGGCGTAGCCAGCTTCCGCGAGCAGCCGTCCCACCTCCTCCCCGGTGACGTATGCCGGGTCGCCGGGCAGGGTGCGCGCCGAGCCGAACACCGCGGCCGCGGGGCCGAGCTCCGCCAGCGTCCCGAAGCCCTCGACGAACTCGGACTGGATCCGCATGACGCGCCATGGGTCGGTGTGCAGCCAGTCGGTGGGCTGGCGCCGCTCGAGCAGGCGCTGGTCGGTCGTCGTCAACGGCACCTTCTGACCACGCAGGGTCACCGGGCCGGTCTGGCGGCGGCGCCCTCGAGAAGCTGCCGGGGTGACGGGTGCGGGCTGGGGGTCGGTCGTCACAGCGCCACCCTATGCGCTGTGGTCAGGCGAGCCAGCGCATCAGGGCGGCCTCGGCGCTGGCGTACTGCTCGACCGGGCAGCGCTCGTCGTCCATGTGCGCCAGGTTCGGGTCGCCCGGCCCGAAGTTGACGGCCGGGATGCCGAGCGCCGAGAAGCGGGCGACGTCGGTCCAGCCCTCCTTCGGGTTGACCGGGACCCCGAGCGCGTCGATGAAGGCCCGGGCCGCCGGCAGCTGCAGGCCGGGTCTCGCGCCGTCGGCCGCATCGGTGAGCGAGACGTCGAACCCGTCGAAGACCTGGCGCACGTGGGCGAACGCCTCCTCGGTGTTCTTGTCGGGCGCGTAGCGGTAGTTGACCGTGACGGTGCACGAGTCGGGCACCACGTTGCCGGCGATGCCGCCGGCGATGCCGACCGCTTGGAGCGCCTCGTGGTAGTCGAGCCCGTCGATGGTGACAGTCTCCGCCTCGTAGGCCGTCAGGCGCGACAGCACGGCGGCCGCGTCGTGGATCGCGTTGTGCCCCTTCCAGGGCCGGGCGGAATGCGCCGCGATGCCCTGGGTGACGATCTCGACGCGCAAGGTGCCCTTGCAGCCACCCTCGATCCCGCCGTTGGTCGGCTCGAGCAGCACGGCGAAGTCGCCCTCCAGCAGCTGCGGGGCGGTCTCGGCGATGCGGGCCAGCCCGTTGTAGGTCGCCTCGATCTCCTCGCACTCGTAGAAGAGGAAGGTGAGGTCGCGGGTCGGCTCCGTCAGCTCGGCAGCGACGCGGAGCATGACCGCGACCCCACCCTTCATGTCGACGGTGCCACGCCCCCACAGCTCACCGTTGACGTTCCGGGTGGGCAGGTTGGGCACCGTCGTGAGCGGCACGGTGTCGATGTGGCCGGCCAGCACGATCCTCTCGGCGCGCCCGAGCGAGGTGCGCGCCACGACGGTGTTGCCGTCGCGCGTGACCTCCAGGTGCTCGAGCGGTCGCAGCGCCGCCTCGATCGCATCGGCGAGCCGGGCCTCGTCGTGGCTGACCGACTCGATGTCGCAGATGGCCGCCGTCAGCGTGGTGACGTCCTGCGAGAGGTCGAGGGCCGCGCCGGTCGCAGGGTTCGCCCCGTCGACGCTGGCAGGTGCGGGGGCGCGACCTGCGGGGGCGGACGGCTGGGCGGACTGCTGGCTGGACGGCATACGGGAAGGCTAGCCGCAGGCCGGGGCACGGGTGCGTGGCACCGTCCGCGCCGAGGTCACGTTTCACGGCGGTCACCGATGCCACATATCCTTGCCGCCATGTCGGAGCGCAGCGCATGGGGACACGGACTGACGACGATCAGCGACGACGGGCAGGTGCTCGACACGTGGTTCCCGCGGCCCGCGCTCGGAACGCCGCCGGCTGACGCGGCCGCCCCCACGGGACTCGCCTCGCTCGCCGGCCACGACACCGTGCGCCGGGTGGGCACCGAGATGCGCCTGGTCGAGGTCGACCTCGACGCCGCCCCCGTCGACGCGCCTGACGCCTACCTGCGACTGCACCTGCTCTCGCACCGCCTCGTGCAGCCGAACACCATCAACCTGGACGGCATCTTCGGCGTCCTGCCCAACATCGTGTGGACGAACCTGGGCGCCTGCCCGGTCGAGGGCTTCGAGCAGACGCGGATGCGCCTGCGCAACGCCGGCCAGCACGTCTCGGTCCACGGGGTCGACAAGTTCCCGAGGATGACCGACTTCGTGGTGCCGCAGGGCGTCCGCATCGCCGACGCCGACCGCGTCCGCCTGGGCGCGCACCTCTCCCCCGGCACCACCGTGATGCACGAGGGCTTCTGCAACTTCAACGCCGGCACGCTCGGCACCTCCATGGTCGAGGGACGCATCGTGCAGGGGGTCGTCGTCGGGGACGGGTCCGACATCGGCGCCGGCGCCTCGATCATGGGCACCCTCTCGGGCGGCGGCACGGAACGCGTCCGCATCGGCGAACGTTGTCTCGTCGGAGCCAACGGCGGCATCGGCATCGCGCTCGGCGACGACTGCGTCGTCGAGGCCGGGCTCTACGTGACGGCGGGGACCAAGGTGACGCTCCCCGACGGCTCCGTGGTCAAGGCCAGGGAGCTCTCGGGCTCGAGCAACATCCTGTTCCTGCGCAACAGCGTCACCGGTGCCGTCGAGGCCCGCGACCGCAAGGGGACGGGTATCACCCTCAACGACGCGCTCCATACGAACGACTGACCGACCCGGCCCGACCCGGTTCAGACCAGAGCCGGCGACCCCGAAGGACCTCATGCCCACCAAGCGCCCCGGCACGGCGGCTGCCCGCTCGCGACAGCGAGTGGACGTGCGTCGTCGACGTCGCAGGCTGGCCCTCCTGCTCGTGCTCGCAGTCGTCGTGACCGGGGGCTGGTTCGGGGCGCGCGCGCTCGTCCGGAGCGTCGTCAGCCCGCAGTGCACGATCTCCGCGGCCGGCATGAAGGAGACCTTCGATCCGGAGCAGACGGCCAACGCCGCCCTCATCGCAGCCCTGTCGGTCAAGCGCAACCTGCCGCCGCGAGCGGCCACGATCGCCCTGACGACCGCCTTCCAGGAGTCGAAGATCCGCAACCTGCGCTTCGGCGACCGGGACTCGCTGGGTCTGTTCCAGCAGCGGCCGAGCCAGGGCTGGGGCACCGCGGCGCAGATCCTCGACCCCGTCCACGCGTCCAACGCGTTCTACGACGCGCTGACGAGGTACCCGGGCTACGCGACGGCCGACATCACCACGATCGCCCAGCAGGTCCAGAAGAGCGGCTACCCCGAGGCCTACCGCGACCACGAGGGACAGGGCCGGGTGCTGGCGTCGACGCTCACCGGGCACTCCCCCGCAGGGCTCACCTGCCGGCTCGACGCCGTGAAGGGCGCCGCGACACCGCAGCGGGTCGCCCGCGAGCTGGCCGACCAGATGGGCGTCAGCACCGTCCGCTCCGGGGACGGTTTCCTCACCGTGACGGCCCCCTCCACGACCGCGGCCTGGGCGGTGGCGCAGTGGACCGTGGCGCGCGCCGACCTCTACGGCGCCACCAAGGTCACGGTCGGCGACCGGGCCTGGCAGCGCTCGTCCGGGGACCAGGGCTGGTCGTCCGGGCGTGACGGGACGACGGTCACCGTCAGCCTGGGCTGAGCCGGATGGCCCACGCGCGAGGGCGCGGACACGCGAACGGCCCGCCCCGCTGTGCGGGACGGGCCGAGGCGATGTGACTCGCGAGGCTGTCGAGGCCGGCGTCAGGCCGGGTAGCTGCGCTCGCGCTCGCCGGTGTAGATCTGGCGCGGACGGCCGATCTTCGTCTCCGGGTCGTGCATCATCTCGCGCCACTGGGCGATCCAGCCGGGGAGACGGCCGATGGCGAAGAGCACGGTGAACATCTTCGACTCGAAGCCCATGGCCTTGTAGATCAGGCCGGTGTAGAAGTCGACGTTCGGGTAGAGCTTGCGCTCGACGAAGTAGTCGTCGGCCAGCGCGATCTCCTCGAGGCCCTTGGCGATCTCGAGCAGGGGGTCGTTCTGGCCGAGCTTCTCCAGGATGTCGTCGGCGGCCTTCTTGATGATGGCCGCGCGCGGGTCGTAGTTCTTGTAGACGCGGTGTCCGAAGCCCATCAGGCGGACACCGTCCTCCTTGTTCTTGACCTTCTCCATGAACTTCTTCGGGTCGTCCCCCGAGGCGTGGAGCTTGCCGAGCATCTCGAGGACGGCCTGGTTGGCGCCGCCGTGCAGCGGGCCCGACAGGGCGTGGATGCCGGCCGAGACCGAGTTGAAGAGGTTGGCGTGGGCCGAGCCGACGAGGCGCACCGTCGAGGTCGAGCAGTTCTGCTCGTGGTCGGCGTGCAGGATGAACAGCAGGTCGAGGGCCTTGGCGACGGTCGGGTCGACCTCGTAGGGCTCGACCGGGTAGCCGAACGTCATCCGGAGGAAGTTCTCGACGAACGACAGCGAGTTGTCGGGGTACATGTACGGCTGGCCGACGCTCTTCTTGTGCGCCATCGCCGCGATGGTCGGCAGCTTGGCGAGGAGACGGACGGTGGAGATCTCGACCTGCTCCTGGTCGAAGGGGTCGAGGCTGTCCTGGTAGAACGTGCCGAGCGCCGAGACGGCCGAGCTGAGCACCGGCATCGGGTGCGCGTCGCGCGGGAAGCCGTTGAAGAAGGCGCGGAGGTCCTCGTGCAGCATCGTGTGCCGGCGGATGGAGTCCTCGAAGCGCGTGAGCTCCTCGGGGGTCGGCAGCTCGCCGTAGATGAGCAGGTAGGCGACCTCGACGAACGTCGACTTCTCGGCCAGCTCCGCGATCGGGTAGCCGCGGTAGCGCAGGATGCCCTGGTCGCCGTCGATGTAGGTGATCGCGCTCTTGCACGAGGCGGTGTTGACGAAGCCGACGTCGTAGGTGACGAGGCCGGTCTCCTTCAGCAGGGACCCCACCCCGAGCCCGTCGTTTCCCTCGACTGCCTCGACACCCGGGAGGGTGAGTTCCTTGTCTGCGACCCTGAGCGTCGCGTCCACTGCCTTCGTCACTGTTCCTCGCCTCCTGTAGCTCCGGCACAAACGTCGCCGGACATATCCGCGAGCGACGTTACCCCAGCGTCTGTCCAGCAAGAAAACAGGTCCTCCGGAGGCACCTGACCGGCGCCCGCGAGCCCGGACGTCGCCCTCTCGCGCTCAGAGCCGGGTGCAGGCCGCCGCGATGCGCTCGTCGGTCGCGGTGAGGGCAATGCGCACGTGCCGCTGCCCCGCGGCGCCGTAGAACGAGCCCGGCGCGACGAGGATGCCGCGGTCGGCGAGCTCGGACACCGTTGTCCAGCAGTCCTCCCCGCGCGTGGCCCACAGGTAGAGCCCGGCTTCGGAGTGGTCGACCCGCAGTCCCGCGCGCGTGACCGCGGCGAGCAGCTGCTCTCGCCTGCGGGCGTATGCCGTCCGCTGCGTCGCGACGTGCGTGTCGTCGCGCAGGGCGACCGCCATGGCGTGCTGGACCGGGGTCGGCATGATCATCCCGGCGTGCTTGCGCACCGCGAGGATGGCGGCGACGAGCGTCGGGTCGCCGGCGACGAAGGCGGCGCGGTAGCCGGCGAGGTTGGACTGCTTGGAGAGCGAGTAGACGGCGAGCAGGCCCTCGTGGGAGCCGTCGCAGACGTCGGGGTGCAGGATGCTCGGGGTCGACGTGCCGAACTGGCCCTCGCGCCAGTCGAGCTCGGCGTAGCACTCGTCGCTGGCCACGACGACGCCGTGTCGGCGGGCCCATTCGACGACCTTGCGCAGGTGCTCGACGCCGAGGACCTGGCCGTGGGGGTTGCCGGGGCTGTTGAGCCACAGCAGCTTCGGCGTGGTCGAGGCGGTCAGCGGCCCCAGGCCCGTCAGCGACTGCGCGACGACGCTGCTCGCACCGGCGATGCGGGCTCCGATGTCGTACGTCGGGTAGGCGACGGCAGGGATGCCGACGACGTCGCCGGCCCCGAGGCCGAGGAGCGTCGGCAGCCAGGCGACGAGCTCCTTGCTGCCGACCGTCGGCAGGACGGCGTCGAGGCCGAGCCCCGGCACGCCCCGACGGCGCTCGAACCACTCGCAGATGGCGGTGCGCAGGTCGGTGGTGCCGACGGTCAGCGGGTAGCCGGGGGCGTCGGCCGCCTCGGCCAGAGCACGGCGTACGAGCTCGGGCGTCGGGTCGACGGGGGTGCCGACCGACAGGTCGACGATGCCCTCCGGATGCGCGACCGCTCGCGCCTTGTAGGGCGCGAGCGAGTCCCAGGGGAAGTCAGGAAGGTCGAGCGGGGTGATCACTCGTCGTGGACCTGCGGCGGCAGGGCCGCGATGAGCGGGTGGTCCTTGTCGATGACGCCGAGCTTGGCGGCGCCGCCGGGGCTGCCGAGGTCGTTGAAGAACTCGACGTTGGCGTTGTAGTAGTCGGCCCACTGCTCGGGGACGTCGTCCTCGTAGTAGATCGCCTCGACCGGGCAGACCGGCTCGCAGGCGCCACAGTCGACGCACTCGTCGGGGTGGATGTAGAGCGACCGCTTGCCCTCGTAGATGCAGTCGACCGGACACTCCTCGATGCAGGCGCGGTCCTTCAGGTCGACGCATGGCTGGGCGATGACGTAGGTCATGGGTAGCGGGCCTCCTGCTGTGGACCGTTCGGGAGCGGATGCTGCACCTCCTAGTATTCCAGACATGACTGGCGATCCCACGCACGGCCCCGCGGACGAGACGGCCTCGACGGGCACGTCGCACGCCGCCGGGGACAGCCGTCCCGGCGCCCCTTCGGACGGCGGCGCCACCAGTGCGCAGGACACCGAGGGCCACCGCGTCAGCGCCGGGCTCACCGTCGGCAGCCGGGTCGTGGTGCGCTACCGGCTCGAGGGCGCCGAGGCCTCCGCCACCGACTTCCTGGGCGAGCTCGTCGCCCGCAACGACGACTTCCTCGTCGTCGACACCAAGATCGAGCGGGTCAAGCTCATCCGGGCCGACATCATCGCGGCCAAGGACGTGCCTCCCCCGGCGAGCCGCCCGGGCCGGGCGCACGAGCGGGTCTCGGCCGACGACCTCGAGAAGCTGATGGCCAAGGGCTGGCAGGCGCTCGACCGCGGCGGCCTCGGCGACTGGGTGCTGCGGGCCTCCGAGGGGTTCACCGGTCGGGCCAACTCCGCCCTGGTCGTCGGCGACCCGAGCCTGCCGCTCGTCAAGGCGATCGAATTCGTCGAGCGGTGGTACGCCGAGCGCGGGCTCCCGGCGATGTTCCAGGTCCACGGGCGTCCCGGGTTCGAGATCTCCTCCGACCCCACCGGCGCCGCCCTGCTCGACCGCGGCTACACCCCGGGCGGCGGCCGTGCGCAGTGGGAGCGGGTGCTCGTCATGACCGGGCTGTCGGCCGCCGTGCCACCGCTCACGGAGGAGTCGGTCCCCGTCACGGCGGACGCCGAGCTGCAGCTCGACTGGCTCATGGCCTACGGCGAGCAGCGCTCGATCGTCCCCGGCGCGACGGAGGCCGTCCTGACGGGTAGCGAGGGACAGCTCTTCCTCTCGGCCCGCGATCCCGGCAGCGGCCGGATCACCGCGCTGGCGCGCATGGCGATCCACCCCGGATGGGCCGGCATCTTCGGCCTCTGGGTCCACCCGGACCACCGTCACGAAGGTCTGGGCTCGACGCTGGTGTCAGCGGTCGCCATGGTCGCGCGGGAGAACAACATGCCCGCCATCTACCTGCAGGTCTCCGCCGACAACGGCGAGGGCGTGGCCTTCTGGGAGAGCCTCGGCTTCGCGGTGCACCACGAGTACACCTACCTGGTGCGCCCGGCCTCATGAGGCGCGGTCACGGCGGCGTCGCCCTGGGGTTGGTGCAGACGATGTGGTCCTCCGGCACGTAGTGCGTGGTCACCGGCTCGCTCCTGACCGGCTCCGGCGACCCGGGGCGGCGCCACTCACGGGTCACCGTCACGTCGAAGCCCGGGTTGGGCTGCTGCGGGTAGCACTTCAGGCTGTTGCTGCGAATCGTCTTGGGCGGCACGACGTCTCGCCGCGGCCCCTTGACCGACGTGATGTCCCAGGTCTTGGTGCTCCACATCCGCCCGTGGACGAACCCAGCCTCGACCCAGGTCTGCAGCAGCATCCCGTGCGGGGTGTCGTTCTTCCACTTGTTGTCGATCGTCGGCCAGTAGACCGTGGCCTCGCGGCCCTCGGGGTAGCGCGGGATGAAGAAGGCGTGCGGGCTGAACTCCAGGAAGCGCGCCCCCGCGAAGTAGGCGACGTTGTAGACCACGGTGGACACCTGGCTGATGCCGCCACCGGTCCCCCGCGTGAGGCGGCCGTCGATGATGACGGTGCCGTCGGCATACCCCTTGTCCTCGGTGCGCTCGCCGAGGATCCCGTTGAGGGTGAACGTCCCGCCCGGCGGCACGTAGGTGCCGTTGATCCGGTTGGTCGCGACGACGAGGTTCTTGGTCCGGGTCGGGTCGTTCGTCGGGAAGGGCGAGCGGAAGTCGGCGACGAGCGTCGTGACGCCTGCCTTCTGCGCGTCCGCGGTGGTGAAGGGCGGCTGCGCGACGGACGGGCTCATGTCGACGGTGCGGTTGTCGCCGGAGATGGCGGCCACCACGCGCTTGGCGAGGGCGTCCTCGTCGATGACCAGGCCGTCGACCGACGGGACGAGCTTCGGCTTGCCGTTGTTCGGCTCGAAGACCCAGCGGGCGCTGGTCGCCGCCCGCGTCGACACCTTGACCTTGCCGGCGACCAGCCGCGCGAGACCCGGCCCGTCGAAGCGGGGCACCAGCCCACCGGACGCATCCGGGACGACCGAGACCATCGGGGCGTAGTCGGCCGGTGGGAGCAGGACCTTCGTCGTGCCGGAGACGAGGGTGAGGGGCCGGGACATCGCCGTGCTGCCGAACTGCGAGGCCACCCGCTGAACCGCGTCGGCGTCGATGCGCGGCTGTGTCTCGCGCAGGGCAGCAGTGGCCGAGGTCGAGTCGGGGAAGGCCCTGCGCAGCGCCAGCTTGGTGCCGGCGATGTCGAGGGTGTGCCCGGGCTCGGGCAGGTCCACCGACAGGGAGCCGCCCGGGAACGAGACCCGACCTTCGACCGGCGGGACGGCCAGGCTCGGGGCCAGCCGCTCGAGGTAGGCCGTCAGCGCGTCGTCGTCCGCCTTCGTGAGCAGGGGCGCCCGGACCGTCCCGGTGAGCTTGCCCCAGATGACCCTCGGGTCGAGCGTGAAGCCGACGAGCCCGTCGAGCGAGCGGTCGACGTCCACACTCAGGCCCGCATCCTGGGGGACGACCTGGACGGGCGCGGGGCGGCCCGGCACGGCCAGGGCGATGGGCGTGGACAGCAGGGAGCGTGACCCGCGCGTGATCGCCGACCGCGCCGCCTCGGGGGTCATGCCGCCGACCTGGACGCCGCCGATCGACACCGTGGCCGGCGCGTGCTGCGCCGACCAGGCGCACAGCCCCGCATACCCACCGCCGAGGACCACGGCGGCCACCAGCAGGCGCACGGCGGTCGAGCGCCGTTCGCGGCGGTCGTCGTGCCAGTCGTCGGACATGCGGCTCTCCGTGCGGGGTTGCAGATGGCACGAAGGTAACGGCTCGCGTGGCCGAATCCGCAGAGGCGGCCACCGTCGGGGGCCGGGTGTCGCCGGAGCTGCGCGCCTGCCCCGTCAGTCGAGCAGCTCGCTCCCCCGCCGGCCGGTCGGCTGCCACGTCCGCGGGTCGACCTGGCGGAAGCCCTCATGGGCCGTGGTCCGCGCGGCCACGAGGTTCGACAGGGCGTGGACGTCCTCGCTGGCCACGATGACCTGCGTGGCGTGGGCGCGCAGCGCGTCGTTCTTGACGGCCCGGGCGGCCTCGTCCGCGACCACGTGGGTCACGAGGTTGTCGTCGACGACCGAGGGCGCGAACGGGTCCCCCTCTGCCGGGACGACCAGGGTCGGCGCCTCGGGCCGACCGTCGCCGAGCTCCTGCTCGCCCCACCACCGGCTCGGGTCGAGCAGGGCCGGGTCCGCGCGCCGGAGCCACGCCCGGTCCTCGCGCGCCCAGCCGAGCGGTGTGATGATCTCGTAGGTGCGTCGCGGCAGCTCCGGCTCCTCGAGCAGCTGGAGGGCCCGTCGCGTCGCCCGGTGCGTCTGGATGTGGTCCGGGTGCCCGTAGCCGCCGTGCTCGTCGTAGGTGACCACGACGTCCGGAGCCAGCTCCCGCACCACGTCGGCGACGAGGCCGCCCACCTCGTCGAGGTGGGCCGCGGCGAACGCCTCGGGTCGGGCCGCGGCCGGAGATCCCACCATGCCCGAGTCGCGGTAGCGCGAGAGCCGCCCGCGGGCCGGGTCGGCCCCCAGCACGTGGCTGACGGCGCCGATGCGCGACAGGGCCTGGGTCAGCTCACCGTGCCGGAAGGGACCGAGCCGGTCGGCGGGGTGGCCCTCCAGGTGTGCCAGGCCGGGCGGGATGACCTCGCCCTCCTCACCCAGCGTGCAGGTGAGGACGTGCACCTCGTCCCCGTGAGCCACGTGGTGGGCCATCGCGATGCCGCAGGTCAGGGTCTCGTCGTCGGGGTGGGCGTGCACGAAGAGCAGGCGCGGCACGAGGATCCTCTCGGGTCGGGAAGGTCAGCGCACGGAGACGGTGGCGACGTCGACGATGCCACCGACCGCGTGGTCCTCGTAGGAGGTGACGCCCGAGCCGTGCAGGTAGAGCGCCTTGGTCGCCGAGAGCGCGAGGTAGCCGCCCTTGTCGCGGATGGCCCGGTCGGCCTGCGCCCACACGGCGGCCCGCGCCCGCGGGTCGGGGGTGGCGTCGGCCTTGTCGAAGAGCGCGTCGACGGCGTCGTCGCTGAAGTAGCCGACGTCCTGGCCGGGGCCGGACGAGTCGAGGTTGATGCGCGGGTCGAACAGGGCGGGCAGCACCCCACCGGCTGAGGGCCAGTCGGGCGTCCAAGCACCGCGGAACAGGTCGTAGGAGGCCACCGAGGTCTGCTTCTCGATCGTCTCGTAGTACTGCTCCGGCGCCACGCCGGTCAGCTCCACCTCGAAGCCGGCGCGCTCCCACCCGGCGGCCAGCGACGCGTACGCCTTGTCGCCGAGCACGGAGCGCGCGTAGACGACGCGTAGGCGCACGGGCAGCTTGACGCCGGCCTGCTGGAGCACCCGGCGAGCCGCCTCGGGGTCCCCCTCGACGCGCGCACCGGGCGGGACGTCGACCGAGCGGGGGTCGACCGCGGGCGACAGGAGCGACCACGTGGGCGTGCCGGCTCCCTCGCCGCCCGTCGCGGTCACGTAGGTGGCGCGGTTGGTGGAGAGGGCGAGCGCCTTGCGCACGGCCGGGTCGGCCATCACCTTGCTGCGCATGTTGACGGCGAGGTAGTCGACGTTGCCCGTGTAGGGGAAGGTCAGCCGAGCCTGGAGGGCCGTGCCGGCCTGGTTGCGCAGCGTCGGGCTGGCCTGCACCCACGAGACGGCGTACGCGTCGTCGTCCTGCTGGTTGAGCAGGCGCTGGATGACGGCGGAGTCCCCCAGCCCCGTGCTGACGTGGATCGTGTCGGGATAGGCCTGCCGGATCGGGTCGGTGCGCCGGTTCCAGTGCTCGTTGCGCACGAACGTGCCGCCCTGTCCGACGACCCACGCGCCGCGGAGGCGGTAGGGCCCGCTCGACATGACGGCATACGACGGCTTGCCGTCGGTCTTCGTGTCGGCGGACGCCCTGCGCGGCGCGAACTCCGGCAGGGCCACGATGTGCGGGAAGTCGGGCTCGGCGTCGCGCAGGCGGAAGGTGACGGTGCGCCCGGAGCAGGACACGGCCCGGTCGAAGTCCCGCTGGTGCGCCCTGTCACCCGGGCCGGCGTACACCGGCTTCTCGACTCCCTCGGGCGTCACCGTGGTGGGCATGGCCAGCAGGTAGCTGGCGTAGTTGGTGCCGTTGACGTGGGTGCGCCGGTCGAAGGTGCGTGCGACGCCGTGGCGCACGTCATCGCACGTGATGGGCGAGCCGTCCTGCCAGGTGACATCGGGGCGCAGGGTGAAGGACCACGTGCGGCCCCCGTCGGCCGCCGTGCCCGTGTCGGTCGCGAGGTCGGCCTCGATGTCGCGCTGGTGCGCACCCGTGCCGTATGCCGTCAGTCCCCGCGCGAAGGTGCGCTGGGCGAAGAAGGCCTCGGGGCCCACGTACATCTGCTGGGGGTCCCACGTCGCGATGTCCCCGGAGACGAGGACCTGCAGCGTGCCACCCGGCTGGGGCTGCCCCGCCGCGGACGGCGGGGCGGTGCCCGCGGGTTGCGACGCGGACGAGGGTCCTGCCGTGGACGAGCACGCCGCGACGCCCGCTGCCAGCAGGGCAGCCCCGGCCGCAGCGGTCAGCGACCGCCTCACCTTCTGCGCGACGCCGCGACCTGCATCCCGTCCCACGACAGGCACGGGTCGGTCAGCCTTCGGCCTTGGCCGCCGACCGCGCGCGAGACGCTGTGCGGGCGCGCTCGCCCGCGTCGAGGACGACCTTGCGGATGCGGACCGACTCGGGCGTCACCTCGACGCACTCGTCCTCGCGGCAGAACTCGAGGCTCTGCTCGAGGCTGAGCTTGCGCGGGGGCACGATCTTCTCGAAGTTGTCCGAGGAGGAGGCACGCACGTTGGTGAGCTTCTTCTCCTTGGTGATGTTGACGTCCATGTCGTCGGCGCGGGAGTTCTCGCCCACGATCATGCCCTCGTAGACCTCGGTGGTCGGGTCGACGAAGAGCGTGCCGCGCTCCTGTAGGTTGACCATCGCGTAGGAGGTGACGACGCCCTTGCGGTCGGAGACCAGCGAGCCGCTCGTGCGGGTCGTGATGGTGCCGAACCACGGCTCGTAGTCCTCGAACACGTGGTGGGCGATGCCCGTGCCGCGCGTCTCGGTGAGGAACTCGGTGCGGAAGCCGATGAGGCCACGGCTCGGCACGAGGAACTCCATGCGGATCCAGCCGGTGCCGTGGTTGGTCATCTGCTCCATGCGGCCCTTGCGGGCGGCCATGATCTGGGTGATCGGGCCGAGGAACTCCTCGGGGGTGTCGATGGTGAGGCGCTCGACCGGCTCGTGCACCTTGCCGTCGATCTCCCGCGTGACGACCTGCGGCTTGCCGACGGTCAGCTCGTAGCCCTCGCGGCGCATCTGCTCGACGAGGATCGCGAGCGCGAGCTCGCCTCGGCCCTGGACCTCCCAGGCGTCGGGGCGCTCGGTCGGCAGGATGCGCAGCGACACGTTGCCGATGAGCTCCTTGTCGAGGCGGTCCTTGACCATGCGGGCGGTGACCTTCGAGCCCCGGACCTTGCCGACCATCGGGCTCGTGTTGGTGCCGATGGTCATCGAGATCGCGGGCTCGTCGACCGTGATGAGCGGCAGCGGGACGGGGTTCTCGGGATCGGCGAGGGTCTCGCCGATGGTGATGTCGGGGATGCCGGCGACGGCGATGATGTCGCCGGGGCCGGCCTCCTCGGCCGGCTTGCGCTCGAGGGCCTCGGTCATGAGCAGCTCGGTGATCTTCACGCGCTGCTGGGAGCCGTCGTGGCGGCACCACATGACCTGCTGCCCCTTCTTGATGGTGCCGTTGAAGACGCGGAGCAGGGCGAGGCGGCCGAGGAAGTTCGACGCGTCGAGGTTGGTGACGTGCGCCTGCAGCGGGGCCTCGTCGTCGTACGTCGGGGCCGGGATGGTCTCGAGGATCGTCTCGAAGAGGGCCTCGAGGTCCTCGCCGGCGGGCAGGCCACCGTTCTCGGGACGCTCGAGCGACGCGCGGCCGGCCTTGGCGGAGGCATAGACGATCGGGAAGTCGATCTGCTCCTCCGTGGCCTCGAGGTCGAGGAAGAGCTCGTAGGCCTCGTCGACGACCTCGGCGATGCGCGAGTCGGGGCGGTCGACCTTGTTGATGCAGAGGATGACCGGCATCTTCGCGGCGAGCGCCTTGCGCAGCACGAATCGCGTCTGCGGGAGCGGGCCCTCCGACGCGTCGACGAGCAGCACGACGCCGTCGACCATGGACAGGCCGCGCTCGACCTCTCCACCGAAGTCCGCGTGCCCCGGGGTGTCGATGATGTTGATGGTGACGCCGTCGGTCAGGCCCCGGTCGACGGCGGCCTTGCCCGTGTAGTGCACCGCGGTGTTCTTGGCGAGGATCGTGATGCCCTTCTCACGCTCCAGGTCGCCGGAGTCCATCGCGCGCTCGTCCACGTGCTGGTGCTCACCGAACGCGCCGGACTGCCAGAGCATCTTGTCGACGAGGGTGGTCTTGCCGTGGTCGACGTGGGCGACGATGGCGACGTTGCGGATGTCCGCGCGGGTCTTCATGGGCATGAGGAACAGTCTCTCAGGGTTTTCGGGGTGCTTCGGACCACGTCGTCGTGGGGTGGATCAGGGTGAATCAGGGTGGACCGGTCGCCGGTCACGGCTGGGGCGGGCTCGCGAGCATGGCTTCGAGCCTTTCGACGATGGGCAGGTCGGCCGGTAGCCAGCCGACGGCACCGAGGTCGTCCAGTGCCAGCCAGCGCAGCTCGTCGTGGTCCTCGATGGGCTGGGGATCGCCCTCGACGACCTCGGCGAGCCACACCAGCATCTCGTAACGCTCACCGAGCGGCCAGGTGGAGCCCGGCCGCGGGCCGGGCACGTGGGTCCCGAGCCGGATGCGCACGCCGAGCTCCTCGAGGACCTCCCGGTGCAGGGCCGACAGCGGGGACTCCCCCTCGTCGACCTTCCCGCCGGGCAGCTCCCAGCCGCCGGCGAGCGCCGAGGGCTCGGTGCGCCGCGCCGACAGCAGCCGGGTCGGCCGCTCGAGGTCGTCGACGATGGCCGCCCCGACGACGAGGCGGACGCGGGGCTGTGAGGCTGCGGTCATGGCGTCGTCGATAGTGCCACAGCCGGGGGCACGAGCCGATCGTGCCCGGGCGGCCCTGCCCAGGGCATACGGCCGCCTCGGCGGGTTTACTGGGAGCCATGGCACGACGACTGACCGACGAGGAGATCGAGCGACAGCTCGGCGACCTGCCCGGCTGGGCACGCGAGGGCGAGAGCATCCACGCCTCGTTCGAGGCGCCCGACTTCCTGGCGGGTGTCGCGCTCGTGCAGGACGTGGCGGCGGCCGCGGAGGCCATGGACCACCACCCCGACATCGACATCCGGTGGCGCACCGTGACGTTCACCCTGTCGACGCACTCCGAGGGCGGCCTCACCCAGCTCGACGTCGAGCTCGCCCACCAGATCAGCCAGGAGGCTGGACGCCGAGGGGCGCAAAGCACCGCATAACTTAGGATCGCCTCATGCGATCGCACTCACGCTCCGGCTCGCGTTCCGAGTCACAGGAGGGCCATAGTCCCTGGCCGGACCCCGTCCGGCCGTCCCCGACACCCCGCTCGGCCGCCAATGGGGTGACCGCGTGAGCACCGCCCTCGGCATCGGGCTGGGCATCGTGCTGATCCTCGCCCTGACCGCGGCGACCGGCTACTTCGTGGCCCAGGAGTTCGCCTACGTCGCCGTCGACCGCCATGCCCTGCAGCAGCTGGCCGGCCAGGGCGACGCCCCCGCCGAGCGCGCGCTGCGGGTGACCTCGCAGCTCTCGTTCACCCTGTCGGCCGCGCAGTTCGGCATCACCGTCACCGCCCTGCTCGTCGGCTACGTCTCCGAACCCCTCGTCGGCGTGGGCCTGGCACAGCTGCTCGACGCCGACATGCCGTATGCCGCCCGCCTCAGCATCGCGGTCACCGTCGTCCTCGTCTTCTCCACTGTCGTGCAGATGGTCTTCGGCGAGCTGGCACCCAAGAACTACGCGATCGCCCGCACGGTCCCGCTGGCCCGGGCCCTGAGCCGCTGGACCCTCGTCTACCTCACGGTCGCCGGCCCCGTCGTGCGCCTCTTCGACCGTGCCTCGACCGCGCTGCTGCGCAAGGTGGGGATCGAGCCGGTCGAGGAGCTGGAGCAGGGGGCCACCGCCGAGGACCTCACCCGGATCATCGGCGAGTCGCATGCCGGAGGCCTGCTCGACGACGACCTCTCCGGCGTGCTCGAGGGCGGCCTGCGCTTCCGCCAGCTCGACGCGGGAGACGTCATGACCCCACGCGTACGCGTCACGACGGTGCGCGCCGACGCCCCCGTCTCGCAGCTGGCCGACCTGCTCGACACCGGCTGGTCCCGCTTCCCCGTCACCGGGCGCGACGGCGACGACATCGTCGGGGTGGCCGGCATCGCCGAGCTCCTCTCGGTGGAGCCCGACCTCAGACCGGGCACGACCGTGGGCTCCGTCGCCGCGGAGCCGACGGTGGTCCCGACGAGCGCTCCGCTGCCGCGCGTGCTGGAGCAGATCCGCGCCGACCACCGCCAGCTGGCCGTGGTGGTCGACGAGCACGGCGGCTTCGCCGGCATCGTGACGTTCGAGGACATCGCCGAGGAGGTCGTCGGGGAGATCCTCGACGAGGACGACGTCGCCGGACCCGGTGTGGTGGTGGCCGGCCCCGATGCCTGGGTCGTCCCCGGGCACCTGCGCCTCGACGAGCTCGACACGGCCACGGAGCTGCGCCTGTCGGGCAGCGACACCCACTCCACGATCAGCGGGCTCATCCTCGAGCGGCTCGGCCGCACGGCCGTCGTCGGCGACCAGGCCGACGTCCAGGCCCGCATCGAGAGCCGGACCGACGCACCCGTCGAGGCGCGTGACGAGGATGATGAGCCCCGACACCGTGAGGCCCTGGTCCGGCTGACCGTCGAGGCGGTGGAGCGCCACGTACCGTCGGTGGTGCGCGTGCACGTCGTCGACCTGCTCGCCCACCCGGAGGTCTCGCCGTCAGAGCTCGCCGCGACCGACCGGCCCGGCCACGACGGCACGGGGGCCGGACGATGACCGCCGCCCTGCTCGTCTCGCTCCTGCTCCTGGCGCTCAACGCCTTCTTCGTCGCGGCCGAGTTCGCTCTCGTGGCGAGCAAGCGTCACCGGCTCGAGGACCTCGCCGAGCGCGGCAGCGCCGCGGCACGTGCCGCCGTGCGCGGCAGCCGCGAGCTCTCGCTCATGCTGGCCGGTGCCCAGCTCGGCATCACGCTCTGCACGTTGGGACTCGGGTCGCTCGCCAAGCCGGCCGTGGCGGAGCTGCTGACGCCGGTGTTCACCTTCGCGCGTGTCCCTGACGCGGCGGCCTACGTCGTCTCGGTGGTGCTCGCCGTCGGCATCGTCGTGTTCCTGCACATGGTCGTGGGCGAGATGGCGCCGAAGTCCTGGGCGATCGCCCACCCGGAGCGCTCCGCCGTGCTGCTCGCGCTGCCCTTCCGTGCGTTCACCCGGGTCATGCTCCCTGCCCTGCGACTGCTCAACGCGCTGGCCAACGGCTGCCTGCGCATCGTCGGCGTCACGCCCCAGGACGAGCTCGGGCAGGTCCACGGCCCCAAGGAGCTGCAGCTGCTCCTCGCCAGCTCCAAGGACCACGGGATGCTGGCCGAGCCCGAGCACCGCGTCCTCGCCGGCGCGATCGACCTCGACACCATCCCGGTGGCCGACCTCGTCGTGCCCTCCGCGCAGGTGGTCGGCGTCCTCACGACCGCCACCTGCGCGCAGGCGGAGGCGGTCTCGAGGGAGACCGGGCGCTCCCGGCTGGTGGTTCGCGAGGGCGAGATCCCGGTGGGGGTCGCCCACGTCCGGGACGTCGTGCGGGCTCACCCGGGCGCCCCGGTGGCCACGGTCACCACACCGGCCCTGCACGTCGACGCGGGGCTCTCCCTCCTCGACGCGCTGTCGCTGATGCGGCTGCGGCACGCGCAGCTGGTCCTCGTCGACGGGCCGTCCGGACCGCTGGGCCTCGTCACCATGGAGGACCTTCTCGAGCAGGTCCTCGGCCGGTTCGACGACGAGACGGACGCCTGAGGCGTCGCCGCTGGGCGGGCAGACTTCTCGTTCCGGACACCGGATCGCCGGAAGATCTCCACAATGATCTCCACCGCGTCACGATTCGGCCAAGTTGGTTGCTGACCGTGTCGTGCGCCTGAAAGATGGGGCGCGCGGCTGCGGGGGGCGGTAGGTTGCGGCTGCTGCACAGCATGTTGGACGGCCGAACCGCGCCCCCGGCATCGACCACGACCCGGAGGTGGCGCATCGATGAGCACTCCCCTTGAGCTCGAGCCCGGCGCGACGTCGGCACCGCCCGACTCGGTGCTCGCGGCTGGGAAAGGCATCGAGGGGCGCTCACTGGGCCAGATCGCCTGGTCGCGCCTCAAGCGCGACAAGGTCGCCCTCGGCGGCGGCGCCTTCGTGCTGTTCCTCATCGTCGTCGCCATCTGCGCGCCACTCATCGTCGGGGTGCTCGGCCACCCGCCGAACGAGTTCCACCAGGAGCTCATCGACCCCAACACCCAGATCCCGATCGGCCCGTACGGCGGCATGTCTCGGGACTTCCTCTTCGGACTCGAGCCGGTCAACGGCCGCGACATCTTCAGCCGGGTCGTCTACGGGGCCCGGATCTCGCTGCTCATCGCCTTCTTCGCGACCCTTCTCTCCGTCGTCATCGGCACGGTCCTCGGTGTCGTCGCCGCGTACTTCGGCGGCGCCGTCGACACCGTCATCAGCCGGACGATGGACGTCTTCCTCGCCTTCCCGCTGCTCGTGTTCGCGCTGGCCCTCGCCGGCGTCGTGCCCGACCAGGCGTTCGGCCTCAAGGGCGACTCGCTGCGCATCGCCGTGATCATCTTCATCATCGGCTTCTTCAACTGGCCCTACATCGGCCGCATCATCCGCGGCCAGACACTGTCACTGCGCGAGCGCGAGTTCGTCGACGCCGCACGCAGCATGGGAGCGCGCACGCCGTACATCCTCTTCAAGGAGCTGCTGCCCAACCTCGTCGCGCCGATCCTCGTCTACGCCACGTTGCTGATCCCCAGCAACATCCTGTTCGAGGCGGGTCTCTCGTTCCTCGGTGTCGGTGTCCAGGCCCCCACGGCCACCTGGGGAGGCATGCTCTCCGACGCCGCCCAGTGGTACCAGATCGACCCGTGGTTCATGCTCTGGCCGGGCCTCGCGATCTTCGTGACGGTGCTGGCCTTCAACCTCTTCGGGGACGGCCTTCGCGACGCCCTCGACCCGCGGTCGCGGTAACCACCGCACCCGCATCCCGTTACAGAAGGAGCGCATCCAGTCATGAAGAACACACGCGTGATGGCGGTCGCAACCGCGGCCGCCCTCGCCCTGGGACTGTCTGCCTGCGCCGGCAGCCAGACCCCGGGCACCTCCTCCAGCGGCGGTGGGGGTGGCGCTGGTGCGGCTCCGGCCGCCAATGCGGCCCTGAACGCGATCGTCCGGCCGACGGACAAGAAGGGCGGGACCCTCCGCTTCGGGATCACCAGTGACTGGGACTCGGTCGACACCGGTGACACCTACTACGGCCTCTCGTGGGACTTCCTGCGCAACTACGCCCGCACGCTCGTCGCGTTCAAGGCGGCCCCGGGCGACCAGGGCAACCAGCTCGTCGGTGACCTCGCCACGGGCCTCGGCAAGCCGAGCGCCGACAACAAGACGTGGACGTACACCCTGCGTGACGGCCTCAAGTTCGAGGACGGCACGCCGATCACGAGCAAGGACGTCAAGTACGCCGTCGCGCGCCAGCTCGACAAGAACACCTTCCCCAACGGCCCGACGTACTTCAACGACTTCCTGGCGAACGTGCCGGCGAACTACTCGGTCTACAAGGACAAGAACCTCGACGACCTCAAGGCCATCGACACGCCCGACGACAAGACGATCGTCTTCCACCTCAACAAGCCGTTCTCGGGCTTCGACTACTTCGCCCAGCTGCCCGCCACGGCCCCCGTCCCGGCGGCCAAGGACACCGGCACGAAGTACAAGGAGCACGTCATCGCGTCGGGCCCCTACAAGTTCTCGGTCTACCAGCCGGGCAAGCGCGTCGAGCTGGTCCGCAACGACCAGTACGACCCGAAGACCGACCCGGACACCGGCCGCAGGGCGCTTCCCGACAAGATCACCGTCGAGATCGGCGTCAACGCGACCGACCTCGACAACCGCCTCATGGCCGGTGACCTCGACATCGACCTCGCCGGCACGGGCGTCCAGGCCCAGGCCCAGGGCAAGATCCTCGCCGACCCGACCCTCAAGGCCAAGACGGACAACGTCGTCAGCGCGCGCTCGAGCTACACGCAGATCAACAGCGACGTCGCACCGTTCGACAACATCGACTGCCGCAAGGCCGTCATCTTCGCCTACGACAAGACGGGCTACCAGCGCGCCTACGGCGGCAACATCGGTGCCGACATCGCCACCGGCCTGCTTCCCCCGGTCGTCCCGGGCTTCCAGGAGATGGATCTCTACAACGCGAAGTCGAAGCCGCAGGGCGACATCGACTCCGCGAAGGCCGAGCTCGCCAAGTGCGGCCAGCCGAACGGCTTCGAGACCAACATCTCCTACCGGCCCGAGCGCCCGAAGGAGAAGGCCGCCGCTGAGTCGATGCAGCAGGCCCTCGCCAAGGTCGGCATCAAGGCCAACCTCAAGGGCTACCCGCAGGGTGACTACTTCAAGCTCTACGCCGGCAAGCCGGACTTCGCCAAGGCCAACAAGCTCGGCCTCATGGTGATGAGCTGGGGGGCCGACTGGCCGGACGGCTTCGGCTTCCTCCAGCAGATCGTCGACAGCCGCGTCATCCGTCCTGCGGGCAACACCAACCTCGGCATCAAGCTGCCCGAGGTCGACAAGCTCATGGACCAGGCCCTGTCGGAGAACGACAAGACCAAGCGCGAGGCCATCTGGGGCCAGATCGACAAGCTCGTCATGGAGAACGCCCAGGTGATCCCGGGCATCTGGAACAAGGCACTGCTGTTCCGCCCCGACACCGTCTCGAACATCTTCGTCAACAACGGCTACTCGTACTACGACTACGCCGCGGCGGGCGTCACCAACCCGTGACCCCCAGCAGACCCCGGTGCCAGGCGGGTCACCGCCTGGCACCGGGGCCTTGCAGCCCCACCCATTCCCCGAAAGTAGGTGAAGGCACAGCGCGCCGGGTGCACCCAGGCACCCCCACCGCGCCGGCCGCCCTCCAGTGCTGACGTACCTCATCCGCCGGCTCCTCGCCGCCGTCCTGCTGCTCGCCATCGTGAGCGCGGTCGTCTTCGCCATCTTCTTCCTCGTCCCCCGCATCGGGGGGGCGAGCGTGGACGACCTCGCGTCCCGCTACGTCGGCAAGAGCGCCGGCCAGGCGCAGATCCACGAGACCGCGGTCCGGCTCGGCTTCACCGACCCGATCTGGGTCCAGTACGGCCGCTTCGTCAAGGGCATCGTCGCCGGCGCCGACTACAACACCGGCGCCGGCATCGACCACTGCCCCGCTCCGTGCCTCGGCTACTCGTACATCACCCAGAACCCCGTCCTGCCCGACATCCTCGACCGGCTGCCCGTCACGTTGATCCTCGCCGCAGGAGCCGCCGTCCTCTGGCTCGTCGGCGGCGTCAGCATCGGCGTCATCTCCGCGCTCCGGCGCGGCACCGCCCTCGACCGCGCCTTCATGGGCATCGCCCTGGCGGGCGTGTCCCTCCCGATCTTCTTCACCGGCCTGCTGGCCCTGTCCATCTTCAGCTACGGCCTGAAGTGGACGTATGCCGGTGGCGCCAGTCCCATGGACGCCACCAGTCCGCTCGACCTCGTCCACCGCATGCTCCTGCCGTGGATCACGCTCGCCTTCCTGTATGCCGCGGCCTACGCCCGCCTGACGCGGGCCGGCATGCTCGAGACGATGAACGAGGACTACATCCGCACCGCACGCGCCAAGGGGCTCCCCGAGCGCGACGTCGTCACCAAGCACGGGCTGCGCTCGGCGCTGACGCCCATCCTGACGATCTTCGGCCTCGACCTGGGCCTGCTCCTCGGCGGCGCGGTCCTGACCGAGACCACCTTCTCGCTGCAGGGAATCGGCTACTACGCCGTCCAGGCCATCAACAACAACGACCTGCCCAAGGTCCTCGGTGTCACGCTCGTCGCCGCGGTGTTCGTCATCATCGCCAGTCTCATCGTCGATCTCCTCTACGCCGTCGTCGACCCCAGGGTGCGTACCTCATGAGCCAGTCCACCAACGAGTCCACCGATGCCGGCGCGGACACCGATGCCGCGACGAACGGCACCAGCACCGAGGCGAACGGGAGGACGCGCCGCGGGGCAAGGAGTGCGTCCGTCAACACGCTCGACGGCATCGGCGGCATGGGGGCCCCCAGTCCGGACGCGTTCCTCTCCGTCCGCGACCTGAGGGTGCACTTCCCCACCGACGACGGCCTCGTGAAGTCTGTCGACGGGCTCTCCTTCGACGTGGCCCGCGGCAAGACCCTGGGCATCGTCGGTGAGTCCGGCTCGGGCAAGAGCGTCACGAGCATGTCGGTCATGGGGCTGCACAAGCCTGGGACCGTCCGCATGACCGGCTCCATCAAGCTGGACGGCACCGAGCTCGTCGGCGCCAAGCCCGAGCAGGTGCGCGCGCTGCGGGGCAAGCGGATGGCGATGATCTTCCAGGACCCGCTCTCGGCGATGCACCCCTTCTACACGGTGGGCCACCAGATCATCGAGGCCTACCGGATCCACAACAAGGTCAGCACCTCGGTCGCGCGCAAGCACGCCATCGACATGCTCGGCCGGGTCGGCATCCCGCAGCCCTCGAGACGGGTGGACGACTACCCGCACCAGTTCTCGGGCGGTATGCGCCAGCGCGCGATGATCGCCATGGCGCTCTCGTGCGACCCGGAGCTGCTCATCGCCGACGAGCCGACGACGGCGCTCGACGTGACCGTGCAGGCGCAGATCCTCGACCTGATCCGCGACCTGCAGTCGGAGTTCAACTCCGCCGTCATCCTGATCACGCACGACCTCGGCGTCGTCGCCGAGCTCTCCGACCACATCATGGTGATGTATGCCGGTCGCTCCGTCGAGTACTCCTCGGCGGACGAGGTCTTCACCCGACCGCAGCATCCCTACACCTGGGGGCTGCTCGGCTCGATGCCGCGACTGGACCGCGTGCGCACGGAGCGGCTGCTCCCCATCCCGGGCGCTCCCCCCAGCCTGATCAACGTGCCCTCCGGGTGCCCCTTCCACCCCCGCTGCGCCTACGCCGACCGCACCGACGGGCTGAGCCAGACGGTTCGCCCGCCCTTCGCCGAGACGTATCCCGGCCACTTCTCGGCGTGCCACCTCAGCCCCGAGGAGAAGACGGCCATCTGGGAGACCGACATCAGGCCGACGCTGTGAGGCGCGCACCGTCGCACCGCGCGTCCGGCCACGCCCCCTCGGGCCCGGCGAACCGAGTCCTCATCACAGGAGCACGATCGTGACCACCACCCACGTCAAGCCGACCGCCTCGAAGCAGGCGGGCGAGTCGCTGCTGCAGGTCACCGACCTGACGAAGCACTTCCCGATCCGCCGCGGGCTGCTGCAGCGCCAGGTCGGGGCCGTCCAGGCGGTCGACGGCCTCACCTTCAACGTGACACGGGGCGAGACGCTCTCCCTCGTCGGCGAGTCCGGCTGCGGCAAGACGACGACCGGCCGCATGCTCACGCGACTGCTCGAGCCCACCGCGGGCACGATCCTGCTCGAGGGCCACGACATCACCCACTGGTCGACCGGCAAGCTGCGGCCCCTGCGCCGCGATGTGCAGATGATCTTCCAGGACCCCTACGGCTCGCTCAACCCGCGTCACACGGTCGGCACGATCGTCGGTGCGCCCTACCACCTGCAGGGCATCAAGACCGAGCGCGGCATCAAGCGGGAGGTGCAGGACCTGCTGCAGCTGGTCGGGCTCAACCCCGAGCACTACAACCGCTACCCGCACGAGTTCTCCGGCGGTCAGCGCCAGCGCATCGGCATCGCACGGTCGCTCGCCCTCAAGCCCAAGCTCATCATCGCCGACGAGCCCGTCTCGGCCCTCGACGTGTCGATCCAGGCACAGGTCATCAACCTGCTCGAGGACCTCCAGGACGAGCTCGGCCTGACGTACGTCGTCATCGCCCACGACCTGTCCGTGGTGCGGCACATGTCCGACCGCGTCGCCGTCATGTACCTCGGCAACCTCGTAGAGCTCGCCGACCGCGACGAGCTCTACACGCGCCCGATGCACCCGTACACGGTGGCGCTGCTGTCGGCGGTCCCGATCCCCGACACCCAGCGACGCACCAAGCGCGAGCGCATCCGCCTCGAGGGTGACGTCCCCAGCCCGGTCAACCCGCCGCCGGCCTGCCGCTTCCACACCCGGTGCTGGAAGGCGCAGGAGATCTGCCGCACCGTGAAGCCCCCGCTTGCCGAGCTCGCGCCGCGGCACCTGGTCGCCTGCCACTTCCCGGAGAACGTCGATGCGCCCGGCTCCAGCGACCCGGCGGCCCTGCAGTCCTCCACCGCTGCCGGCTCCGCCGACAGCTCGGCTCCCAGCTCCGCGGACGGCGCGGTGCCGGGGTCCCCGGGCTGACCGAGCGGGCCCACCCGGGTCCGGGACGGCATACGCGAAGAAGCGAAGAAGAGGCGTCACCCACTCGGGGCTCGGGTGACGCCTCTTCTGCACCCGCCATCGCCCGTGGGCCGCCGCCCGTCACACCGCGCCGCTCGTGTCGGTGCGGACCCCGGACGCCAGGGCCGGATGGTGTGGGAGTACCTCCTCGTCACCCCGTGCCGGGCCCCCTGAGGCACGACCGGGTCGCACGGTCGGCGGTCGCCATGACCCACCAGAGACGCAGGGAGGCCAGCAGCGTGAGCACGAGGCCGGTGAGCAGGAGCCAGGTCAGGGCGCGCTCGCCGTGGAGGTCACCTCGCGCACGCAGCCCTGCGACCAGCATGAGCGTCAGCATGACCACCTCGACCTCGACCATGAGGCTCACGCGCACCCACCGGCTGTCGACGAGGACGACGAGGCCGGCGCTGCCCAGGCAGAAGACGGCGCCCACGACCCGGCACGTCAGCGGGGTCAGGGTCCAGGGCCAGTCAGGGATGACGGCGGAGGGAGCGGCGAACATCAGGAGTCCCTGCGCGAGTGCGAGTGCGCCGACGACGGCGATCAGGGCCCGGGCCACCGGCGGGAGGCGCAGCTCGTCCGGGCGCGGCGGCGCTGCCACCTGCTGGTTGGCCACCCAGACGGCGAGCACGAGGAGCGGGGCCGTGAAGTAGAGCGCTGCCCAGAGCCAGAAGGCGGGGTGACCGTGGTTGAACCGGTCCCAGTGCAGGGCCGTCGCGATGCCGAGCAGGGCGGCGAAGAGGGCCACGGCAAGCAGTCCGGCGCCGATCCGGGCCCACCGTCGCTCACGCGCCACCCGGACGAAGAACCAGGCGCCACCGAGGTAGGCCGACGCCAGCACCATCGGGGTCAGCTCCGGCCTGATGGTCCAGGCGAAGAGCCGCGCCGTGTCGCCCGGGAAGGCGTAGAGGATGACGAACGCCGTCAGGAGGATCGGCACGAGCGCGACGGCCAGGACTCGCGTCGCGGTGAGCACCCGGTCGTCCCGCTGCGACGCCTGCGCCGGAGACTCGTCTCGACGGGCCCGGACCACGGCTGGTCACACCCTCGAACGCTCCACGGCGTCCAGCAGTGCCGAGTAGGACGCCACCAGCGCACGTCGCTCCGCGGACAGGAGCGGGTCGGACCGTGAGCACCCCGCGCGAACCCAGGCGTCCGAGAGGTCCATCGCCTCGACCCGGGAGGTGGCGGCGGCGTGCACGCTGTGCGCGTCCACGGTGTAGACGTAGCCGTAGAGCGCCACCAGCGCGTCGACGAGGTCGTCGGACGTCACGTTCCGGTCGTGCTGGTGCTCGCGGTGAGCCCGCCACCAGCCCACCTCCAGAGCCGCAGCCCGTTGCGGGTCGAAGGCCAGGTCCCCGTCGGCGACCACCAGCGAGTAGAACCGGCGCATCAGCGCCTGCGCCCGCTGCGGGTCGTTGTCCGGGACGGGGGCCCACGCCTGGTTGGCGCGCAGGACGAGCCAGGCGCCACGCAGCGTGTCACGGCGGGTCATGCCGAAGCCGTCCGCCACCATCCCGACGGACGCCCGCAGGAAGGCCGGCCACTCGCGCCGGTAGTAGGCGACCCACGCCTGCGTCTCAAGCTGTGCGACCACCACCGCGTCGAACGACCTCGGCCCCGGTGTCCGGGCTCCCAAGCGGCCTCCTCGACCAGGGGGCGGACCCGCAGCGGCAGCCCACGACGTTGGACTGACGCCTCCACAGGTATCGCTCCAGAATAGGAGCACGTAGGGGCCTGCACGAGGAGAACCCGTGACCGGAACGGTGGGTGGCCGCACGCTCGATGACGTCCTCGGCCGGATGACGTCGACCCTGGAGACGATGCCGCGCGAGCTCGCCTCCCGACGGGCCTTCCTCGCCGCCTACCAGCGGACGACGCGCGCGGTCGGTGAGGCACTCGCGTACGGCGCGTTCGAGGACCCCGCCTGGGTGCAGGTCTGGGACGTCGCCTTCGCCGACCTCTACCTCGACGCCCTCGACGCCGACCTGTCCGGCGACCCCGGATGCCGGCCCTCCCGTCCGTGGCGCCTCGCCTTCGGCGCCCCCGCCGACCTGCCACCGCTGCGCCACCTGCTGCTCGGCATCAACGCGCACATCAACTACGACCTGCCGCAGGCGCTCCTCCGGGTCATCACCGATGCGGACTTCGAGGACCCCGTGCTGCTCGGTCGCCGCCGCCGGGACCATGAGCGCATCGACGCCGTGCTGTCGGCGCGCGTCGCCGCGGAGGACGACGAGCTGAGCGCACAGGGCCGCAAGAGCGCCCTCGACCGGACACTCACCCCACTCAACCGCGCCGCCTCCGCGCGCTTCCTGCGCGAGGCGCGCGCGAAGGTCTGGCACAACACGGCAGAGCTGCAGCGGGCCCGGCTCGCCGGCCCCGACGCGTATGCCGTCCGCCTCGGCGAGCTGGAGGTGCTGAGCGCCGCTCGCATCGCCGACCTGCTGGCGCCGGGCCAGGTGCTGCTGCGCCTTGCCGTGGCCGGCTTCGGCGTCGTGCTCCCCCCTGCCTGAGGAGTGGACGTGCGCACCGGACCGCTCAGGGCACGGTGACCGTGACGGCGTTGGAGTTGGGACTGCTCCCGGCCGCGTTCACCGCCCGGACCTTGTAGGTGTAGGTCGTGCCCGAGACGACCGTCGTGTCGCGATAGCCCCTGGCGGCGGGGTCGGTGAGCCGCGTGAGCTGGACGTTGTCCCGCAGGATGACCCACTTGTCCGCGGCTCCCCCGCCGCTCCCCGCGGTCCACGACAGGTCGACTCCGCCGGCACGCACCGTGGCGCTCAGGGTCGGCTGGGTCGGCGCACCGCTCGAAGAGCCGGCCGTGCTGACCTCGTTGGAGTCGGGACTGGAGCCGACGGTGTTGACGGCCCTGACCGCATAGAAGTAGGTCGTGCCGGACGGTGGCAGGGACTCGCTGTAGGTGGTGGTGCCCACCGGCACGCTGGTGAGCAGGCTGCGCTGCCCCGACGTCGTGCCGCGATAGATGTCGTACCTCGTGAAGGCGGGGTTCCCCGCCAGTGCGGGTGCCGTCCAGGTGAGCGAGACCGTGGTGCCGCCGACCGCGGCGGCCAGGCGTGTGGGAGCCGACGGAGCGGACTGCGCCGTGGTCCCGGGTGTCACCGTGAACTCGTTGCTGTACGGACCGCTGCCGACCCCGTTCACCGCCAGGACCCGGTACGTGTACGCGGTGCCGTTGGTCACCGTCGCGTCGTCGTACGTCGTCCCCGTGGAGACGGTGGCGAGGGCCGCGTTGGGGTAGCTGGTGCTGCTGGCCGGCTTGCGCCACAGCTTGTACCGCTGGATCGTCGACCCGCCGTCGCTGGAGGGAGGCTGCCAGCTCAGGTGCACGACACCGTCGCCTGCGCTGCCACCGAGCACCGGCGCACTCGGGACCGATGCCGCGGCGCCGTCGACCCACATCGCGAAGTGCTGCTGGGACACCCCGCCCGCCTTGGTGAAGTCACCGCCGAGGTAGAGCCGTGTGGCGTCGGACCCCATGGACCACACCCCGAGAGCACTGTTGATCACCGGGGCCCACGGCAGGATCGTTCCGGTCCCCGCGTCGACGGCGGCGATCTTGCTCCGCGTCTGACCGCCGAACGAGCCGGTCCCGCTGAAGTGTCCGCCGCAGTAGACGGTGGACCCCACCACGCGCACCGACTGCCCGTTGCCGTTGGAGTGCCAGGTCCAGCGGCGAGCGCCGGTGGTGGCGTCGACGGCGGTGCAGGCACCCCCACCTCCTGCGACAGCCTCGTAGATCGTGGTCCCGTCGGTGGCGAGGTCGAGGATCGTGGCGGTGCTCGTGCCGTTGTTGGCGGTGGACGCGAAGCCCTTCACAGGCACCCCTGTGACTGGGTTGACGACGGCGATCCGCCGCGTGGACGGCGCGCCGTTGATGTCGCCGAAGTCCCCGCCGAGCACGACGTTCCCGTTGCCCAGCACGAGCAGCGCCCAGACCCGGCCGCTCGGGGGCACGTCGCCCGGTGTCGGGTTGGCGGTCGGCCGGAAGGCCGTGTCGAAGGCACCTGTCGAGGCGGCGAGCTTGGCGGCCTTCGCCTGCGCATACGCGGTCGTGCCCGCGGTGACGGTGTTCCAGTTCCCGCCCACGAAGAGGGCTCCGGCGCTGAGGCGCATCACGTCGACGGGGCCGTCGAACTTGGGACCGACCCAGGCCGAGTCGAGCGCGCCGGTGCTGAGGCTGAGTGCCGCAACCTTGTCGCGGTTGACACCCCCCACCTTGGTGAACGCGCCTCCGAGGAACAGCCGCGCGCCATCGGTCGCCAGCGCGTTCACGGAGCCGTTGACACTCGGCCGCCAGGTCGGGTCGAAGCGCCCGGTGGCCGGGTCGAACAGGGCGACGTTGGTCGCCGTGAACTGGGTGGCGCCCGCGCCGTCGACCACGGCCGTGAACGACCCGCCGACGACGACCTTGCCGCTCGGCAGCGGCAGGATGGCCGAGACCCTCCCGTTGACCCCCCAGGTCTGCGCCGGCGCGGTCGGCACCGCAGCCTGCGACGACGTCGCCATGACGACGGCCAAGACAGCAGTGACGACGCCGACGAGCGCCATTCGGACGTGATGCGACACAGACGACATCTGGATTCCCCCCCGGGCCCACCCGGCCTCGACGCCGGTGTCCTTAGGCTAGGGCGGCGCTGGCGATCCGTCCGGAAAAGTCTGCAAAAAGGTTCACTACAGCGAAGCGGAGCCCCTCCAGGTGGATGAGGCCCCGCTTCGCATGGGGTCGTGCGCTCGTCAGGCGGGTCAGCGCAGGTCGAACCGGTCGAGCTCCATCACCTTGGTCCACGCGGCCGCGAAGTCGCGCACGAACTTCTCACGTGCGTCGTCGCTGGCGTAGACCTCGCTGAGGGCCCGCAGCTCCGAGTTGGAGCCGAAGATCAGGTCGACTGCGGTGGCGGTCCACTTCCGGTCACCCGTCGAGGCGTCGAGGATGTCGTAGACGTTCTCCTCGGACTTCGATGCCCTCCACTGCGTGCCGGGGGCGAGCAGGTTGACGAAGAAGTCGTTGGTCAGCTGCCCGGGCCGGTCGGTCAGCACGCCGTGCGCGACGCCGCCGTGGTTGTTGCCCAGGGCCCGCAGTCCGCCGACGAGGACGGTCATCTCGGGCGGCGTGAGGTTCAGCATGTACGCCCGATCCACGAGCAGCACCTCGGGCTCGAGCTTCTCGCCGTCGCGCAGGTAGTTGCGGAAGCCGTCGGCACGGGGCTCGAGGACCCGGAACGAGTCCACGTCGGTCTGCTCTTGCGAGGCGTCGGTGCGTCCTGGGTGGAAGGGCACGGTCACCTCCACACCCGCATCCTTGGCGGCCTTCTCGACCGCTGCCGAACCGGCGAGCACGATGAGGTCGGCCAGCGACACCTGGGCACCGCCCCGGCCGTTGAACTCGGCCCGGACCTCCTCGAGCCTGCCGAGGACCTTGGCGAGCTGCTCGGGCTGGTTGGCGGTCCAGCTGCGCTGCGGCTCGAGGCGGATGCGGGCACCGTTGGCGCCGCCGCGCCTGTCGGTGTACCGGAAGCTGGCCGCAGAGGCCCACGCCGTCGAGACGAGCTCGGACACGGACAGGCCCGAGGCCAGCACGGCGGCCTTGAGGGCTGCGACGTCGGCGTCACCGACGAGCTCGGCCGGGGCGGGCGGCACGGGGTCCTGCCACAGCTGGGGCTCGGGCACCCACGGGCCGAGGTAGCGCGAGACGGGACCCATGTCGCGGTGGAGCAGCTTGTACCAGGCCTTGGCGAAGGCGAGGCGGAACTCCTCGGGGTTCTCGAGGAAGCGGCGCGAGATCTTCTCGTACTCCGGGTCGAAGCGCAGCGCCAGGTCGGAGGTCAGCATCGTCGGGCGGCGCTTGGGCGAGTCCGCGGTCGGACCGGTGACGAGCGCCTCGGCGTCCTTGGCAACCCACTGGTTCGCACCGGCCGGGGACTTCTCCAGCTCCCACTCGTAGCCGAAGAGGATCTCGAAGAACTCGTTGTCCCAGCGGGTCGGGTGGTAGGTCCACGTCACCTCGAGCCCCGAGGTGATGGCGTCCTTGCCCTTGCCGGACTCGTAGGCGCTCTTCCAGCCGAGCCCCTGCTCCTCGATGGGAGCACCCTCCGGCTCGGGACCGACGAGGTCGGGGTCACCGGCGCCGTGGGTCTTGCCGAAGGTGTGGCCACCGGCGATCAGGGCCACGGTCTCCTCGTCGTTCATCGCCATGCGGGCGAAGGTCACCCGGATGTCCTTCGCCGAGGCCACCGGGTCCGGGTTGCCGTTGGGCCCCTCCGGGTTGACGTAGATCAGGCCCATCTGCACGGCGCCGAGGGTCTCCTCGAGCTCGCGCTCGCCCGTGTATCGCTCGTCACCGAGCCAGGTGTCCTCCGGACCCCAGAAGACCTCCTCCGGCTCCCAGACGTCCTCGCGGCCGAATCCGAAGCCGAAGGTCTCGAAGCCCATGTCCTCGAGCGCCACGTTGCCGGCGAGGACGATCAGGTCGGCCCACGAGATCTTCTGGCCGTACTTCTGCTTCACCGGCCACAGCAGGCGGCGGGCCTTGTCGAGGTTGGCGTTGTCGGGCCAGCTGTTGAGCGGCGCGAACCGCTGCGCGCCGTCACCGGCGCCACCACGCCCGTCGAAGATGCGGTACGTGCCGGCGGCGTGCCAGCTCATGCGGATCATCAGGCCGCCGTAGTGGCCGAAGTCGGCGGGCCACCAGTCCTGCGAGGTGTGCAGCACCTCGGCGATGTCGTGCTTGATCCCCTCGAGGTCGAGCTTCTCGAACTCCTTGGCGTAGTCGAACCCCTCCCCGAGCGGGTTGCCCTGCGGCGAGTGCGCCTTGAGCACCGAGAGGTCGAGGTGGTTGGGCCACCAGTCCTTGATCGTGTGCGGACGGCCACCGGTCTTGGGAGTGGGCGAGGGGATCGCAGGGTTCTCGCTCTCGCTGCGCCTCGCCGCGGCCGAGTCGTGCATGACCGGGCATCCGGCCTCGTCCTTGCGGCCCACTCCCTGTGGGCTCTCTGGCGTGATGCTGTCCTGGCTCTCGGTCATGAGGGCTTCCTTCCGGGCTTCGGTGTCACTTCAGTGGGTGGTCGGTGGAGCAGTCGGGGCAGGTGCCCCAGTAGGTGACCTCGGCCTCGTCGATCGAGAAGCCGTGGTCGGCGGGGGCGGCGAGGCACGGGGCCTGACCCGTCGCGCAGTCCACGTCGGCGACGGCACCGCACGAACGGCATACGACGTGGTGGTGGTTGTCGTCCACCCGCGCCTCGTAGAGGGCAGGGCCGCCGGCGGGCTGGATGCGCCGCAGCAGGCCCGCAGCGGTCAGCGCCCGCAGGACGTCGTAGACGGCTTGGTGCGAGACGGTGCCCAGGTCGGCGCGCACGCGGTCGATCACCGCTTCGGTGTCGACGTGCGGGCGCTGGTGCACCGCGGCCAGGACGGCCAGTCGTGGGCGAGTCACGCGCAAGGAGGCCTCGCGCAACACGGAGCTGAAGTCCGTGGTCATGCGAGCAGGATGTCCCGTGTTCTGGAACGAGTCAAATGAACGTGTCTCGTCCCGCGGACTCCGAGGCGGAGGCGGTCCGGCTGGCCTCGCTTCGCTGCCAGTGCGCGCCGGTCTCCAGCTGGTAGGCGCTCACTGCCGACTCGAGCGTCGGGAAGAAGTGCCGGGCCTCGATCTGGCGGGTGAGCCCGTACCGGTCGATCTTGCGCCGGACCGGGTCCTTGAGCTCGGCGAACACCAGGTGGGTGCCGGCGCGGTCCAGCTCCTCGTCGAGCTCCAGGAGCACGTCGGACGCGGTGGTGTCGACATCGGTGATCGGCTCCGCCGCCACGAGGATCCACCGCGGAGGGGGTTCGGTCCGCGCGAGCTTCCTGATCTCGTCGCGGAAGGTCTTGGCGTTGGCGAAGAACAACGGCGCGTCGAAGCGGTAGATCACCAGGCCCGGGAGGCGCCGCGCGTCCGGGTACGAGCGCACGTCGTGGTACCCCTCGAGCCCGTCGACCTTCCCCAGGACGGTCTCGTAGGGCAGCCACGCCCGCCGGAAGACGTTGAGGATCGACAGGCCGATCGCGATGGCGATGCCGGGCAGCACGCCGAGCAGCGCGACGCCGAGGAACGCCGCGATCGACAGGACGAACTCGACCCGCCGCTGCCTCCACAGGCGCACGGTGCCGGGGACGTCGGCGAGCGACAGCGACGCGGTGATGACGACGGCGGCGAGCGCCGGCTGCGGGAGGTTCTGCAGCAGCCCCGGGACCAGCACGATCATCACGATGATCAGACCGGCCCCGACGACCCCGGTCAGCTGCGTCTTGGCGCCGGAGCGCTCGGCGACGGCGGTGCGCGAGCCGCTGGTGCTCACCGGGAACCCCTGGAACAGGCCCGCGGCGAGGTTCGCCGCCCCGATGCCGATCATCTCCTGGTTCCCGTGGACCTCCTGGCCGCTCCTCGCGGCGAACGCCGACGACGTGGAGATCGTGTCGGCGAGCGATATCGTCGCGATGCCGATGGCTCCGCCGAGGAGCAGCGCGATGTCCCCACGTTGGATCTCCGGGATCGTGAACGGCGGGAACCCCTTCGGAAGGACTCCCACGAGGTCGACGCCGCGTGCGGCCAGCCCGAAGACGGATGTCGCGATGATCGCCAGCACGACCATCACCATGATGGCGGGCACGCGCGGCACCCAGCGCTGGAGCGCGAGGACCAGGGCGATGCCGACCACGCCGACCGCCACCGCCGCAGGGACTGCCTCGCCGTGGGCCACCCCCTGCACGAAGCCGACGACCTCTCCGACCAACCCGTCGGCGTCCACCTTGAACCCGAAGAGCTTCGGCAGCTGGCCCACGAGAATGGTCAGGGCCAGGCCGTTCATGTAGCCGAGCATCGTCGGCTTGGACAGCAGGTCCGCGACGAAGCCCAGCCTGGCCACCGCTGCCACGATCATGATCGCGGCCACCAGGATCGCGAGCACCGACGCCAGCGCGACGGCTCTCTGCGGGTCGCCGCCCGCGCCGACGAGAGGCAGCACCGTCGCGGCGATCATGGGACCGAGCGAGGAGTCCGGCCCCAGCACGAGGATCCGCGACGGGCCGAAGACGGCATAGGCGAGCAGGCACATGATCGTCGTGTAGAGGCCCGTGATCGGCGGCAGGCCGGCCAGTTCCGCGTAGGCCATGCCCTGGGGTACGAGCAGCGTCGTCAGGACCACTCCTGCGACGAGGTCCTTGGCGAGCCACTCCCGGCGGTATGACCTGAGCAGCGCGACCCCTGGAACCCGCTGCATCACCGGCATCACCTCACGTCACGTCACGTCGTCACCCGTAACGTCCCCTGGATGCCGTGCCCGGCGCATCACCCCCGTGGGATGAGCGACGCCCGTTGGGGACCGGGTGCGCGCATCGCCACACGTGTGACGACGCCGGGCGGTTGTCCCCACGCCACGAGAACGGGCCCATGAGGTCGATGAGCCGGGGCGCGATGGGTAGGAGAAAGATCGTCGGCCGCAGCGCGCGCACTCGGGGTGACCATCCCTTCGAGGTGTGAACTCGTGTGCGCCCGGCGCAGGAGGAACAGTGAAAGACGCAACAGACGGCCACTCGAACGGCTCCCGGCCGGCCGCCATCGGGGAGCGCATCGACCCCTACCGGGATGCCTTGGCATGGCTGCGGTCGTCGGTCGGTGGCCCGCCAGGTTGGTGGCACGCGGCATACGCGGCCGTCATGGCGGCGGCCGACGCCGAGCACGCCAACCTGCGAGCCGACAGGGACCGGTGGCGGCGCCTGGCGTTCAACTACGAGATGGCCGCCAGCGAAGCACAGGACTGGAGGGGCCGTCCGGGCACCGGTGACCCGGACGGCCGGGATGTGCGTCGCTCGTCGGACCGCTAGGTCACTTCAGGACGACGACCTTGTGCATCCCCATGATGGCGTGCGGCATACCGGTGACGTCATCGGCCACGAAGCACTGCAGGACGTAGGTGCCCGGCGGCATGTCGTAGGTCAGGGTGGCGTGGGTGCCACCGGACAGGACGTCCAGACCGAAGGAGGGCCCGTTGAGCGCGAACGGCGGCGGGGTCATCACCCCGGAGTCGTAGTACGCCTGGACCTGCGCGTCGGTCGTGCCCTTCTTCACCGGCGAGAACTGCGCGATGTGGATCGTGTCAGCGACGTTGCGGAAGGTCACGCTCCCGTCTGCCGGCAGATGGCTCGGTCCGACGAAGCGGTCCGCGGAGGTGAGCCAGATGGTGGGTGTGTCCCAACCCGAGTCGTCCTTCCAGGCCGCACTGTCCCGTTCGGTGCCGCGCACGACGAGCCTGGTGAGCGCGGGGTTGGGCGCTCCCGACGGACCCGTGGCCCCGAAGAAGCTCCCGAGGTCCATCAGGTAGTACGTGCCGGGTCGCAGGTTGACCCGGACGGAGGCCGGGTAGCCCTTCTGGACGTCTGCCAGCCCGGCCGCCCTGATGTCGCGATTGAGCTCTCGGGTGCCCTTGGCGGCGGTGGCCGGGTTCGACGAGAACTCGTGGGCCAGGTCTGCCTTGAACGTGTTGACCGTGGCCTTGCCGAGGAGCCGGAAGAGACTGATCTGGCTTCCTCCGGGCCCGGAGTTCGAGGTGGACTGATGGAAGATGACGGGGCCCGCGTCGACGTGCGAGCGGCTCAGCGACACATGAGAGCCGTCCCCCTTGACCCAGACCGTCGTGACGTGGTGGTGATCGCCCTCGTGGGCGGAGGCGCTCCCGGCGGCGGCCACCGGCACAGCGGCGGCGAGCGCGAGCGCGGCAAGAGTGGAAACGAGTCTTCTCACGGCTTCCCCCTTGGGAGAAAGGGAGCCCCGGCCTACCCGAGGCCACCTATCAGCCTATCCGTGCGCCCCTGGCCGCACCCGCGGATCGATGGATCCGCCCCCGTCGGTGCACCAGGTCTCAGACGTTGAAGCGGAACTCCACGACGTCGCCGTCGGTCATGACGTAGTCCTTGCCCTCGATGCGCACCTTGCCGGCTGCCTTGGCGGCGTTCATGTTCCCGGCCGCCACCAGGTCGTCGAAGCTGACGACCTCGGCCTTGATGAAGCCGCGCTGGAAGTCGGTGTGGATGACGCCGGCCGCCTGCGGGGCGGTCCAGCCCTTGCCGATGGTCCACGCGCGGGACTCCTTGGGGCCGGCCGTCAGGTAGGTCTGCAGGCCGAGGGTGTGGAAGCCGGTGCGGGCCAGCTGGTCGAGCCCGGACTCCTCGGCGCCGAAGCTCTGGAGCAGCTCGAGGGCCTCGTCCGGCTCCATCTCCATGAGGTCCATCTCGAGCTTGGCGTTGAGGAACACCGCGTCGGCGGGAGCGGCGAGCTCGCGCAGCGACGCCTGCAGCTCGGTGTCGGCCAGCTGCTCCTCGTCGAGGTTGAAGACGTAGATGAACGGCTTGGTCGTCAGCAGACCCAGCTGCTTCGCCTCCGCCAGGTCGACCCCGGCGGCCGGCCCGGCGGCATACAGCGTGTCGCCCGCTTCGAGGACCTTCTGGGCGGCAACCGCGAGGTCGACGGCTGCCTTCTTGTCCTTGTTGACCCGGGCCTCCTTCTCGAGGCGCGGCACGGCCTTCTCGAGGGTCTGCAGGTCGGCGAGGATGAGCTCGGTGTGGATCGTCTCGATGTCGCTCGCCGGGCTGACCTTGCCGTCGACGTGCACGACGTCGCCGTCCTCGAAGGCGCGCACGACCTGGCAGATCGCGTCGGCCTCACGGATGTTGGCGAGGAACTTGTTGCCGAGCCCCTCCCCCTCGCTCGCGCCGCGCACGATGCCGGCGATGTCGACGAAGCTGACGGTGGCGGGAAGGATCTTCTCCGAGCTGAAGATCTCGGCGAGCACCTTCAGTCGAGGGTCGGGCAGTGGCACGACGCCGACGTTCGGCTCGATCGTCGCGAACGGGTAGTTCGCGGCGAGCACATTGTTCTTGGTCAGCGCGTTGAAGAGCGTCGACTTGCCGACGTTGGGTAGACCGACGATTCCGATGGTGAGTGCCACGAGGACAAGAGTCTAGTTGCGTTCGGGCGGGCCCCCGACCACGAGGGCGTGTGCCGTGTCGCCGGGCTCACGGCAGCGCGTCCCGGTAGCTCTGGCCCCCGCCTGGGAAGGGCGCGTCGACGTGGCGGGGGCGCAGCCGTGCCAGCTCGGCCACGGAGCACCCGTTGAGGGCGCCGTAGTCGCACTCGCGCAGACGGGCGTCGGCGTGCAGCGGCACGCCGCTGCCGGCATACGCCAGCTCGGCCGTCTCGACGGCGCGGGCGAGGTCCGACGAGTAGACGGCCGCGAACCCGCCGGCAGGGCGGCGCCGACCCAGCTCGGCGGCGAGCATCCGGCCGTGCTCCGAGAGGCGTCCCGGCAGCTCGTTGTCCTCGGTGACCGAGTGCGTCTCGTAGACCAGCTGGACGCTCATCCGCGTCATGACCTCAGCGCGGCATGCGCACGCCGCAGAGCTGGCGCGACTGGGCGACGAGGTTGCCGGCGGAGTCCCAGATCATCGCGTCCTCCTCCATCATGCCGCCGCCGAGGGTGTCGCTGCCGAGCGCGACCTGCAGCCAGCCCGGCTCGGGCCTTCGGCGCACGTGGCCGGTGAACTCGAGCGTGGGCGTCCAGCCGAAGAGCCCGAGGTCGAAGGCGACCGGGGGCAGGGCGTCGAGCGCCAGCATGAGCAGGGTGGTGTCGGGCTCTCGTCCGTCCCGAAGGCGAAGCCAGCCCCGCATGACGCCGCGCATCGAGGGCTTTCCGAGCGCCCAACCCGCGGTGTCGGGGTCGAGCCGCAGATCAAGGCGGTCGAGGAACTTGGCGTTGGAGAGGAAGCCCGGGGGCGCCTGCTCGGCCGAGAGGCACTCCTCGGGCGGCGGCATCTCGGGCGGGGACGCCTGGCGCTGCACGTCGAGGTCGGTGAGGTTGCCGAACGAGCCGATGGCGCGCATCCGCTCCACCGGCCGCCCGTCGTCGCCGGTCTGGTGGACCGTCATCTGCCCGGTGGAGAGCTTGCGCCCGCAGCGCATGATCTCCGTGGTGACGGTGAACGGGCCGGGTTGCGAGGCAGTCATGAAGTATGCCGAGAGCACCACCGGGTCGACGTGCTCGGTCGTCTCGCCCGGGTCTGCCGCGAGGTGCTCACCGAGGGCGCGCAGTGCGGTGGTCATGACGAGGCCGCCGTTGACGGCGTTGCCGATCATCCACTCCTCGGAGAAGGTGCCGTGCCGCTGCGTGGGGTCGTCGCCGGTCTCGAGCCGGGTCGCGTCGTCGTACTCGGTCACGCCGTCTGTCTAGCAGACGGGCACCGTGGCAGCACGAGGGCATCGCGGAAGATGACTGCCGAAACGGGCGAACGGGTATCAAACGGACACCAGGCTGCACCCTCACGGCCCCTCGGGGGATCGTGCCGTCGCCGACACCGAACGACCACCCGGCCGTTCACCGCCGCAGCAGACACGCCCACGTCGGACCTCGACGAAGGACGACTCATGACTGCTTCCCACCGGCGCGGCGGCATCGGGCTCGCCGCCGCCGTCGCGACGACCCTGTCCCTCCTCCTGACCTCGCAGGCGCCGGCTTCCCCTGCGTCCCGCGCGACCGCACGGCCCCCGGCCGCCGCCCAGGACCTCCCGCTCACGGCGACGGCCGCGACGACCGACCCGATCCGGGCGACGATCCGTCGGGTGACGGCTGCCGACGTCAGGTACACCTACCGGGCCGGCTGCCCGGTCCCGCCGAGCAGGCTGCGGGCCGTCGAGATGAACTTCCGCGGCTACGACGGCAAGGTCAAGCGTGGTCTGCTCATCGTCCGCGACGACAAGGCCGCCCAGACAGCGGCGATCTTCAGGGCGGCCTACCTCGCTGGCTTCCGCATCCGACGGATGGACAACCCCAACCTCTGGTACGGCAACGACGAGGCGATGATGAAGGCGGACAACACCTCGGCGTTCAACTGCAGGCGCGTGACCGGCAACAGCTCTCGGCTGTCGCCGCACTCGTACGGCACGGCCATCGACGTCAACACGATGCGCAACCCCTACCGCGCGGCCAACGGGAGGTGGTACCCGCCCAACGGCCTGCGCTGGGTCGACCGGTCGCTGCGCGACGCGGGGATGATCTTCAGGACCTCGACGATCACGCGACAGGTCGTTTCCCGCGGGGGCATCTGGGGCGGCAACTGGTACTATAAGGACTACCAGCACTTCGAGCTCGGCTGACCCGGCTGGGGGGCGTCGCGGGTCCGGCGGTTGAACCGTGTGCTGGGCCGCGACCCGCCCAGCGTGGTCCACGGTCGTGTCGGTGCGCTCTGGGACGGTATGGCCATGGACACCACCGCGCTGCTCGTCGGGCTCCTCGTCGGAGGGCTGGTCGGCGCCGTCGTCGCCTGGCTGTCGGCGCGGTCGGCCCTGCTCGCCCGCTCCGCCGCGGCCGAGGCCGAGCGCGACGTGCTGCGCGAGCGGGTCGGCGATCTCGAGGCGGCTCGTGAGGTCGACGACGCCACCGCCAGCCTGCTCGCTCCCCTGCGCGACACCATCGGCCGGGTGGAGCGACAGGTCGGGGCGCTCGAGCGCGACCGCTCGCTGCAGTTCGGCCAGCTCGGCGAGCGCCTGACCGAGGTGAGCCGTTCGACCGAGTCGCTGCGGTCCGAGACGGCCACGCTGGCCAGCGCTCTCAACGCCTCGACGGTGCGCGGCGCCTGGGGCGAGGTCCAGCTGCGCCGGGTGCTCGAGCTGGCGGGACTGCTCGCGCGGTGCGACTTCGACGAGCAGGTGACCCGGGTCAGCCGCCACGGTGCCACGGTGCGGCCGGACGCGGTGGTCAACCTGCCCGGCTCCCGCCACGTGGTGGTCGACTCGAAGGCCCCCATGTCGCACTTCCTCCAGGCGCACGGCGACACCGTGTCGGAGGCCGAGCGCGCCGAGCTGCTGGCTGCGCACGCGACGGCCCTGCGCCGGCACGTCGAGGGCCTCGCCGCCAAGGCGTACTGGACCGCCTTCGCCCGCTCCCCCGAGGTCGTCATCTGCTTCGTCCCCGGCGAGGCCATCCTCGCAACGGCACTCTCCGACGACCCGGGTCTCTACGAGCACGCGCTGTCGCGCAAGGTCGTCCTCGCCTCGCCCGGCACCCTCTTCGCGGTGCTGCGCACCATCGGCGCCATCTGGCAGCAGGACGCTCTCGAGCAGAACGCACGCGAGCTGCTCGCCATCGGCCAGGAGCTCTACTCACGTCTGAACACGCTGGGCGGCCACGTGACGTCGATGGGCCAGTCCCTGTCGCGCTCGGTCGAGCAGTACAACAAGTTCGTCGGCACGCTCGAGTCGCGGGTCCTCGTCACGGCCCGGCGCATGCACGAGCTGCACCTGGCGAGCGAGCAGCCGCCGGCGCTGGTGCCGCTCGAGGTCGCGCCGCGGTCACTGAGCGCTGCCGAGCTGACCGACGACCTCGGCCGCGCAACGCGCGACGACGCCTACCTCGAGCGGGAGGCGTCGCACCGACTGGCCGCCGGAGGAGAGGCCTCCGCCTGACCGGCGAGGACCCATCCGGACCCGGTTCGAGCAGGTGCCGGCTGGCTGGAACTGCGCCACGGCGCAGTTGCAGGCCCCGCCCAGCCTCGATCCCCCTGAAACCGCGCCACGGCGCAGTTGCAGGTCCCGTCCAGCCTCGATCCCCCCTGAAACTGCGCTACGGCGCAGTTGCAGGTCCCGTCCAGCCTCGATCCCCCCTGGAACTGCGCCACGGCGCAGCTACAGGCCCCCGCCCAGCCTCGATCCCCCCTGGAACTGCGCCACGGCGCAGTTGGGTGGCAGTTCGGGGACGGGCGAGGTCAGTGAAGCGAGCCGGAGTCCTCGAAGGCGGCGTCGTGCCGGACCGTGCCGGCGTCCGCCCCGTCGCGCGCCTTGAGGTCGCGGCGCAGCTCACGCGGCAGCGAGAAGAGCAGCGACTCCTCGGCGGCGACCACCGGCTCGACCTCGCCGTAGCCGTGCTCGGCGAGCCACGAGAGGACATCGCGGACGAGCACCTCGGGAACGCTCGCGCCGGAGGTGACGCCGACCGTCGAGACGCCCTCGAGCCACTCGGGCTGGATCTCGTCGGCGAAGTCGACCAGGTGCCCGTCCCGGGCACCGTGCTCGAGCGCCACCTCGACCAGTCGCACCGAGTTGGAGGAGTTGCGGGAGCCGACCACGATCATGAGGTCGGTGTCCTTCGCCATCTGCTTGACCGCCAGCTGGCGGTTCTGCGTGGCGTAGCAGATGTCGTCGGACGGAGGGCTCTGCAGCGCCGGGAACTTCTCCTTCAGGCGCGCGACCGTCTCCATGGTCTCGTCGACCGACAGCGTGGTCTGGGACAGCCAGACGACCTTCTCGGGGTCTCGGACCGTGACGTTGTCGACGTCGTCGGGGCCGTCGACGAGCGTGATGTGCTCGGGGGCCTCGCCGGAGGTGCCGATGACCTCCTCGTGGCCTTCGTGGCCGATGAGCAGGATGTCGAAGTCGTCGTCGGCGAAGCGCACTGCCTCCCGGTGCACCTTGGTGACGAGCGGGCACGTGGCGTCGATCGTCTTGAGGCTGCGAGCGCGCGCCTCGTCGTGCACGACCGGGGCCACGCCGTGCGCGGAGAAGATGACGGTGGCGCCCTCGGGCACCTCGTCGGTCTCGTCGACGAAGATCGCGCCGCGCTTCTCGAGCGTCGTCACGACGTGCTTGTTGTGCACGATCTGCTTGCGGACGTAGACCGGGGGCCCATAGAGCTCAAGGGCCTTCTCGACGGTCACGACGGCCCGGTCGACACCGGCGCAGTAGCCGCGTGGCGCCGCGAGGAGGACCTTCTTGGCGGACGTCTGCTCGGCGGGCTGGCTCATGCTCCCATCGTACGGGGACCGGCACCCGGTGCCCGATTCGCCGCCTGAGCCGGGCCCTCCGGCGCTGCTCGGCGCTCCCTTCGGGCGCTGCGCGGGCAGGCTCGGGCGGTGCTCACGCGCCGCTCGGCGTCGCGGCGCCACGGCATCGTCCGACCGTGGGCGCCGCCCCGTAGGGTGACGCGGGTGAGCATGACGAGCCCGCTGCCCGACAAGGCCGCCGACACCACGGCCGAGCAGCCGTGGCCGGTCCGGGTGCTCAGCCTCAAGATCTCCGACTACGTCGACCGGATGAGCCAGCTGTGGGTCGAGGGCCAGGTCGTGCAGTTCAACCCGCGCGGCGGCACCGCGTTCCTCACGCTCCGCGACCCCGACGTCGACATGTCGCTGTCGGTGTCCGTCCCCATGAACGCGGTCAACGCGATGCCGATCCCGCTCGCCCAGGGCGCACGGGTGGTGCTGCAGGCCAAACCGACCTTCTGGACGAAGCGCGGCACCCTCCAGCTCGAGGCCCGCCAGATCCGGCCGGTGGGCATCGGCGACCTGCTGGCCCGCGTCGAGATCCTCAAGCGGACTCTCGCGGCCGAGGGCGTCTTCGACGCGCAGCGCAAGCGGCCGATCCCCTTCCTCCCCCACCGCGTCGGCCTCATCACGGGCCGCAACTCGGCAGCCGAGAAGGACGTGGTCGAGAACGCCCGCCGCCGCTGGCCGGCGGTGGCCTTCGAGATCCGCGAGGTGGCGGTCCAGGGCACGTCGGCGGTCACCGAGGTGGTCGAGGCGCTGCGCGAGCTCGACGCGATCCCGGCCGTCGACGTCATCGTCATCGCGCGTGGCGGCGGCGCGCTCGAGGAGCTGCTGCCCTTCTCCAACGAGGCCATGATCCGGGCCGTCGCGCAGGCCCGCACGCCGGTCATCAGCGCCATCGGCCACGACGTCGACCAGCCGCTGCTCGACCTCGTCGCCGACTGGCGCGCATCCACCCCCACGGATGCGGGCAAGAAGGTCGTTCCCGACGCCGCCCACGAACGCGCCCTCGTCGAGGCCGCCCGCGACCGCATCCGCCGCGCGCTGGCCCGTCGTGTCGAGGCGGAGCGGTCCGGCCTGCGCTCCCTGGTCTCGCGGCCCGTGATGGCCGACCCCGTCGCGCTCGTGCGCGCCCGCCGGCAGGAGGTCGCTGCCCTTCGCGTCCGTGCGACGGCTCGCATGGAGGCCCGCCTGCACCGTGCCGGCGACCAGGTCGAGCACCTGCGCCGCCAGGTCCTCGCCCTGTCCCCGCAGTCGACGCTCGAGCGGGGGTATGCCGTCGTGCAGCACCGCGACGGGCGCATCGTCATGGACCCGGACGACGTCGGGGTCGGCGAGCTGCTGCGGGTCCGCGTGGCCCGCGGCGACTTCGGGGTGCGTCCGGTGAGCGCCGGCGTCGACGACACGGCCGCCAAGGCCTCCGGGCCGAGGAAGTCGCGGGCGGCCGGGGACTCCACGGCCGGGCGCTCTGCGGCTGGATCCGCTGACGGGGCGGGGTCGTAAGGTGGCGCACATGGCTGACGCGACGACGACCGACGGCTTCCCCGACATCGCCGGCATGCGCTACGAGGACGCTCGCGAGGAGCTCATCGCGATCGTGGCCAAGCTCGAGGCCGGGCAGGCGCCCCTCGAGGACTCCATGCAACTCTGGCGGCGAGGCGAGGCCCTCGCCGCGCACTGCTCGACCTGGCTCGACGGCGCACAGGCCGAGATCGAGCGGGCCACCCGACCCGCCGCGAGCGGCACCGAGCTGCACGCCGACGACGAGATCTTCGACGAGGACGACTCCTGAGCCGTCCCGCGCCAGTCCGCCGCTGACGTCCGAGGTGACGGCGGCCAGGGGTGCGGGCGCTACGGCGTGGGCGAGGGGGCCGGCTTCACACCGGTTGCCGGTCTGACGGGGGCGAGCGCGGCCACGAAGCCCTTGAGCTCGTCCTCGGGCGCGGTGCCGCTCGCCACCACCGTGACTCCCTTGGCCCCGGCGCCCTTGGCGACATAGGCGATCTGGTTCACGGCACTCGCCACGTACTTCTCGAAGCCACGACCTGAGACGGTGACGGTCCCGGTGGCCTGTCCGTCGTTGACCGACCTGCTCAGCCAGCCCTGGGTCGCCCCCGCCGCCTGCTTGAGGGCGATGGTCGCACCGGTCGGTGTGGTCCACACCGTGGTGAAGGTCGGCACTCGGTCAGTGCCCGGCGCATACGTCGCGACGGTCGACACCCAGCCCTTGCCGAGCCCTTGAGGCATCACCAACGACCACGACGTCTGGGCCGCGACCTGGGCCGCCTTGCCGGATGCGTCGACGGCCGGGCGCTGCACCTGGCTGACCCTCGGGACGATCGCCACCAGGGCGAGCACGAACAGGCCGATGACGACCATCGAGCGGATCATGTTGGGGAAGGTCCCGAGCGAGTATCGGCTCGGCGGCGCTGCCGGCGCCGGCTGCCCTCCGGTGCCCGGGTCGCCCACGTCGCCCGGGTCGCCCGGGTCGCCGGGGTCGCCGGGGTCGCCGGGGTCGCCGGGGTCGCCCAGGGTTGGAGGGGCGGCCTCAGGCGATGGTGTCGACGACGTCGACGGGGTGCTCATGCCTTCATCGTCCCCGACTCGACGGCGCGGTCCAAACCGGGGCCTGCCCACCGATAGGCTGGCGCCGACTCGTTCTGCGCCGACGGAGGACCACCTTGATGAAGCACAGCCAGCCGGATCGCAACCTCGCCCTCGAGCTGGTCAGGGTGACCGAGGCTGCAGCCATGGCCGGGGGCCGCTGGGTCGGGCGCGGCGAGAAGAACAAGGCCGACGGGGCCGCCGTCGAGGCCATGCGCGCGATGATCTCCACCGTCAGCATGCGCGGCGTCGTCGTCATCGGCGAGGGCGAGAAGGACAACGCGCCGATGCTCTTCAACGGCGAGCAGGTCGGTGACGGGACCGGTCCCGAGGTCGACGTCGCCGTGGACCCGATCGACGGCACGACCCTGACGGCCAAAGGCATGAACAACGCCGTCGCGGTGATGGCCGTGGCCAACCGCGGCGCGATGTACGACCCATCCGCCGTCTTCTACATGGACAAGATCGCGACGGGCCCGGACGCCGCCGACGTCGTCGACATCCGCCTTCCCGTCGCCGAGAACATCCGCCGCATCGCCAAGGCGAAGAAGGAGACGCCCGCCGACGTGACCGTGGTGATGCTCGACCGTCCGCGCCACCAGGGGCTCGCCGAGGAGATCCGTGCGACCGGCGCCCGGATCCGCTACATCGTCGACGGCGACGTCGCGGGCGCCGTCATGGCGGCCCGGCCGGGCACCGGCGTGGACCTGCTCCTCGGAGTCGGCGGCACACCCGAGGGCATCATCGCGGCGTGCGCGATCAAGTGCACCGGCGGCGTCATCCAGGGCCGGCTGTGGCCCCGGGACGACGACGAGCGCCAGAAGGCCCTCGACGCCGGCCACGACCTCGACCGGGTCCTCGCCACCGACGACCTCGTCGTCGGCGAGTGCTTCTTCGTCGCGACCGGCATCACGGACGGCGAGCTGCTCCGAGGCGTCCGCTACGGCGCGAAGTCGGCCCGCACCAACTCGCTCGTCATGCGCTCGCGCAGCGGCACCATCCGGACCATCGACAGCGAGCACCGGTTCGACCGGCCCGGCTGGTTCGGCAGCACCGACATGATCGACGCCTGAGGAGACGCGCTGTGACCGACACCACCGCCACCGTGCGAACCCTCGTCGTCGGCGAGGCGCTCGTCGACGCGGTCACCACCCCGGGCGGGAGCACGATCGAGCACGTGGGCGGCAGCCCCGCCAACGTCGCCTTCGGCCTCGCCGCGCTCGCGCACCCCGTCGACCTCGCCACATGGGTCGCCACCGACGAGCGCGGCCGCCGCATCGAGGAGGTATGCCGTCAGCGCGGCGTCACCCTGACCCCGGGTTCGCAGGGGGCAGCCTTCACGTCGGTCGCCCACGCGACGCTCGGCGCCGACGGCGCCGCGACGTACGTCTTCGACCTCGAGTGGCAGGTGGCGCCCGTCCCCGGCCTCACGGCATACGGCCACGTGCACACCGGCAGCATCGGCGCCGTGCTGGAGCCCGGCGGTGCCCAGGTGCGCGAGATCCTCGCCGAGGCGCGCAGTCTCGGTGCAACCGTGTCCTACGACCCGAACGCCCGCCCCTCCCTCATGGGTCGACCCGAGCAGGCGCGCCGCTCGATCGAGAGCGGGGTGGCCCTCTCGGATGTCGTGAAGGTCAGTGACGAGGACATCGCGTGGCTGTGCCCCGGCGAGTCGCTCGACGCCGTGATCCGCGGGTGGGGCGAGCTCGGCCCGGCGCTCCTCGTGGTGACCCGCGGGGGTGAGGGCGCTGTCGTCCGCGTCACCGCAACCGGTGAGCAGCAGGCGCTTCCGGCACCGGCGGTGCAGGTGGTCGACACCGTCGGAGCCGGGGACTCCTTCATGGCCGGCCTGGTGTCGGGGCTCCTCGACGCCGGGCTGCTGGGCGGACCGGAGGCGCGGGGGCGCCTGCGCCAGGCGACGCTCGGCGCGGTGCTGCCGGCCGTGGACCGCGCCCTGCGCACCGCCGCCGTCACGGTCCAGCGCGCCGGGGCCCACGCACCGACGCGGATCGACCTGAGCCCGGGACCTGTCGGGCATTCGACAAGCGCCAGGTGACTCGGGCACGATGCTGGACGGCCTGCCGGTGAGATCGGCCGGCAGGTCCGGCTGACGCCCCGGTGTCGGGGCGCCCTCCTGTGAGGAACACCTCGTGTCCGACCCCACCCCTCCCCGACGTCGTATCGGCCCCTACGAGCAGAGCCTGATCGAGAGCCGCGCCAGACGTGAGGCCCTCGAGGCCGAGCGTGCCGAGCGTGCCGAGCGCGCTGCCCGCCTGCGCAGCCGCATCGTCGTGGGTGTCGTCGTCCTGCTGCTGCTGGCGGCCGGCATCGTCGGCGGCCTCGTCTGGCGAAGCGCCCGCCTGGCCGCCCCGGGGACCGGTGCGGCGCAGCTGCCTCTGGTGCCCGCCGCGTCGCTCCACCGGCCCCGGCACGCCGACGGCGCGAGCGCCGTCGGACCCGAGCCGCAGGAGCGCCGCCCGGGCGTCGGGCAACGACCTGCCTGACCTGCCCGACCTGCCTGACCCCGGAGAGCCGGTTCTGTTCCGCTGCAGCCACCCGCCCCATGACGAAGGGCCGCAGCTCCGCAGAGACCACGACCCTTCGACGTGTGGAGCGTCAGCCCTTGACGGCTCCCGAGGTCATGCCGCGGATGAAGTACCGCTGCAGCGAGAGGAACACGATGATCGGGACGATGATCGTGATGTAGCCGGCTGCCGGGATGAGCTCCCGGCCCGCTCCGGTCTGTCCCTGCAAGCCTTGCAGGGCCACCGTCGCGACGGTGTTCTCGCCGCGGCCGAGGAAGATCAGGGCGACGAGCAGGTCGTTCCACACCCACAGGAACTGGAAGATGGCGAACGAGGCCAGCGCCGGCATCGACATCGGCATGATGAGCCGCCAGAACGTCGTGAAGTGGCTCGCGCCGTCGATCTTCGCCGACTCGATGACCGCCGTGGGCAGGCCCGACATGTAGCTGCGGAGGATGTAGATGGCGAGCGGCATGCCGAACCCGATGTGTGCGAGCCACACGGCGAGGAAGGTGCCGTTCAGGCCGATGCCCGAGTAGAGCTTGACGAGCGGGACGAACGCGACCTGGTTGGGCACGACGAGCAGTCCCACGATGATGACGAAGACGACGTCGCGGCCCCTCCACTGCATGAAGGTGAACGCGTAGGCCGCGAAGGCCGCGATGAGGATCGGGATCACGGTCGCGGGCAGCGCCACGATGAGGCTGTTGAGGAAGGCCTGCGCCATCGGGATGCCGGCCGCATCCGAGGTCAGCACGGTGGTGTAGTTCTGGATCGTCCACGAGGACCCGAAGGGGTTGAAGAACGCCGTCCACCAACCCGAGGCGAACTGCTCGTCCCGGGGACGGAACGAGTTGACGAGCATGCCGAGCGCCGGGATCATCCACGCGACGCAGAGGACGAGCAGGCCGATGCGCACCGGCCAGTTGGCGGACCCCGTGCCGGAGCCGGGCTTGCTCTGCCGGATGACCTGGGGCTCGTCGGCGGGGGCGCCCGTGCCCGGCTGCAACGTGGTGGTCATCGTGCTGCCTCCTCGGCCCTGAAGTGGCGGACCTGGTAGATGAGTACCGGGATGACGGCGAGCAGCAGGATGACGACGATCGCCGACGCGTAGCCGTTGTTGCCCTGGGTGTAGAGCTCGTCGTAGAAGCGCCGGCCGATCACGTCGGTGTTGTAGGCGCCGTTCGTCGTCACGTAGACGACGTCGAACACCTTCATGACGCCGATCAGGACGGTGATGAAGACCGTGATCACGGTCGGCCAGATCTGGGGGACGATGATGTTGAAGAAGATCCGCCGCTCACCGGCGCCGTCGATGCGGCCCGCCTCGACGGTGTCCTCGGGGACGCCCTTGATGGCAGCCGAGAGCAGCACCATCGAGTAGCCGACCTGCGTCCAGATCAGGATGATCATCAGCAGCAGGCTGTTGAGGTGGAAGGTGCTCTGTCCGTACCAGAAGACGGGCTCCTTGCCGAAGAAGCCCAGGATGGCGTTGAGGATGCCGGTCTGGGGCGCGCCCACCGGCTGGTAGTCGTAGACGGTGCGCCAGATGGTCGCGGCCCCGACCATGCTGATGGCCATCGGCAGGAAGATGAACGTCTTCGTCGTCTTCTCGCCTCGGGCCCGCAGACGGTCGGCCAGGACCGCGACACCGAGGCCGAGGACCACCGTCGTCGCGGGCACGATGATGATCCACAGCACGTTGTTGAGCAGGACCTGCAGGAACGAGTTGTCCGTCAGCAGGTCCTTGTAGTTCTGGAAGCCGACGTACGCCGTCGAGTCCTCGTTGGCGAAGCTGTACTGGATCGTCACGATCGCCGGGTAGATGAGGTAGACGGCGATCGCGAGGATCGCCGGCCCCGCGAACATCCACGGTTTGACGCGGTCCTCCCACCGGCCCTTGAGCGACTCGGCCAGCTTGTTGAGGATCCAGAAGATGATGATGGCGCCGCCGATGCCCCCGATGATCGCGATCACCGCGTTGGCGATCTTGATGGCCATGGCACTTCCTCTCTTCGTTGAAAGAATGCGCTGTCGACCGCGAGGGCGGCCCGGTCGGTCGCCCTCGCGGTCAGGCCGCGTCAGCTACCGGTCTTCGGGAAGCTTTGGTCGATGTTGTTGAGGGTCGTGTCGAGGTCCTGCTGGCCCGAGAGCCACTTGACCGGCTCGGTCCAGAAGGTGCCCGCACCGACCTTGGCCGGCATGGCGTCAGACCCGTCGAAGCGAGCAGCGGTCGCCTTGTAGAGCACGTCCGAGGCGATCTTCTGCAGCGTCTTGTTCGGCAGCAGCGACACGTCGGCCGTCTTGTGCGGAGAGAAGGCGCCGTTCTTGGCCTGCTGGGTGCCGTTCTCCTTGCTGGCGATGAAGTTGCGCAGCTTGAGCACGTTGGCGTCGTTGTTGAAGGCCGCCGCGAGGTCACCGGCGACGAGCACCGGGTTGTCGCCCGCCGTCTTCGGCGGGAAGGGCAGCGGGTTCGTCTCGGTGTCGAGCTTGGCGATCACCGCGTCGGGGAAGCCGCCCTTGTTGGCCACGAAGGTCGCCTGCTTGAACAGGTAGCAGCCGGGGGGCTGGGTGAAGAGGGCGTTGCCACCGGTCTGGAAGTTGGTCGCCGGGATCGCCTTGGTGCCACCGCGGACGTAGCCGTCGCCGAAGGCGATCTTCTGGAAGTACTCCCACGCCGGCTTGATCTCCGGGCTGTTGAACTTCAGCTGGCCCTTGACCCACTTGTCATAGTTCTCGGGCCCGGCGAAGCGCAGCACGAGGTCCTCGATCCAGTCGGTGATCGGCCAGCCGGTCGCCTGGCCGGACTCGGCGGCGATGCACCACGGGGTCTTGCCCTCGGACTTGATCTTCTGGGTCAGGGTGAGCAGGTCGTCAAGCGTGGCGGGGGCCTGGACGCCGAGGCTCTTGAAGGCCGGGGCGTCGGTCCACAGGATGCTCTTGACGCTGACCTCGTTGGGGAGCCCGTAGACCTTGCCGTCGGCGCACGTGCCGGCCTCCACCAGGCCGGGGACGAGCGTCTCCTTGTTGGTGGCGACAGTCGCGTCGTCGAACGGGATCAGCTTCTTCTGCTTGGCCAGGTCGCACATCAGCCCGGGCTGGGGGAAGAGGCCGACGTCAGGCGGGTTGCCGCCCTGCACGCGGGTGCGGATCTCGGTGTCCCAGGAGGCCGACTTGGTGAACTTGACCGTGATCTTGTTGTCGGCCGCCCACTTCGACACGTCGGCCTTGAAGCCGGGCTCGGTGTCCGGGCCGAGGCCGTACATGACCTCGATGGTGGTCTTGCCCGGGCCGCTGGCGGCCGAGCCGTTGGAGGTGCTGCCACCCGTGTTCGACGACAGACACCCCGCTGCAAGACCGGCGACACCGATCCCCACCAACGCTGTCACGCCAGACCTGCGATTGATCATGCCTGCTCCTCCTTGGAGGGTTGGGGGCTCCATCGGCCCCAAAGCTGACCGGTCACGTCTCATGCCGGATCCAAAACAGGGTGTGCCCGGCGTCACCGTCGGGCGGTGCTGCTGCTGACGGTTCGTCGCCCGCCTCGGTCGATCACTTGGTCATGTAGATCACACTGAACACCACAACAGTGACACCCGCCACACCTCTACAAAGGTTTTGCCGAAGTTGTTACTACACGGATCGTGTTGTCCCCGGTCGGCCCACCTCTCCCAGAGCCGGATTCGGGCATTCCCTCCGTATGCCGCGCGGCTGAGCCACCTGCCGCGGTGCCGGAGCGACCGATTAGGCTCGCAGGCGGCGTCGTGCGACGACGGCGCGGGGGTGGGCCGTCACGACGGGCCGCCCCGAGGAACGACATCGAGGACACGAAGAGATGGCCGAGTTCGCCTACGAGGACCTGCTGCCCATCGGCGCCGACGAGACGCCCTACCGGCTGCTGACGACCGAGGGCGTGCGCGCCGTCGAGGGGCTGGGGGGTCGCAGCTTCCTCGAGGTGGACCCGGAGGCCCTCCGGCTGCTCACCGAGACGGCGATGCACGACATCGCGCACTACCTGCGCCCCGGCCACCTGCAGCAGCTGCGCAACATCCTGGACGACGACGAGGCCAGCAACAACGACAAGTTCGTGGCCCTCGACCTGCTCAAGAACGCCAACATCGCCGCCGGCGGAGTGCTGCCGATGTGCCAGGACACCGGCACCGCCATCGTCATGGGCAAGCGTGGCCAGCACGTGCTGACCCAGGGCACCGACGAGCGGGCGATCAGCGAGGGCGTCTACGACGCATACACCCGCCTGAACCTGCGCTACTCGCAGATGGCCCCCATCACGACGTGGGAGGAGAGGAACACCGGCTCCAACCTCCCCGCGCAGGTCGAGCTCTACGCCGACACCGCCCCCGGCCACGAGGCGCAGTACAAGTTCCTCTTCATGGCCAAGGGTGGCGGCTCCGCCAACAAGAGCTACCTCTACCAGGAGACCAAGGCGATCCTCAACGAGGACGCGATGATGCGCTTCCTCGACGAGAAGCTGCGCTCCCTCGGCACCGCAGCGTGCCCGCCCTACCACCTCGCCATCGTGATCGGTGGCACGAGCGCCGAGTTCGCCCTCAAGACAGCCAAGTACGCGTCGGCGAAGTACCTCGACACGCTCCCCAAGTCGGGCGATCCGGTCACCGCTCACGGCTTCCGCGACACCGAGCTCGAGCAGAGGGTCCTCGAGCTCACCCGGCAGTTCGGCATCGGCGCCCAGTTCGGCGGCAAGTACTTCTGCCACGACGTCCGGGTCGTGCGTCTCCCCCGCCACGGCGCGAGCCTGCCTGTGGCCATTGCCGTCTCGTGCTCGGCCGACCGCCAGGTGCTGGGCAAGATCACCGCCGACGGCGTCTTCATCGAGCAGCTCGAGACCGACCCCGCCCGGTTCCTGCCCGACGCCGGAGCCGTCGACCTCGCCGAGCACGAGGACGACGCCATCGGCGTCAGCTCCACGAGCCGCAACGTCGTCGTCAAGGTCGACCTGACCCAGCCGATGGACGACATCCTGGCCGAGCTGTCGAAGCACCCGGTCAAGACGCGGCTGTCGCTGACCGGCCCGCTCGTCGTCGCTCGCGACATCGCCCACGCCAAGATCAAGGAGCGCCTCGACGCGGGCGAGCCGATGCCGCAGTACCTCAAGGACCACCCCGTCTACTATGCCGGCCCCGCCAAGACGCCCGAGGGCATGCCGTCCGGCTCGTTCGGGCCCACGACGGCGGGACGCATGGACTCCTACGTCGACCAGTTCCAGGCCGCCGGCGGCTCGAGGGTCATGCTCGCCAAGGGCAACCGCAGCACGCAGGTCACCGACGCGTGCGCGGCGCACCGCGGCTTCTACCTCGGCTCGATCGGCGGCCCGGCGGCCCGCCTCGCCCAGGACTGCATCAAGCACGTCGAGGTGCTCGAGTACCCCGAGCTGGGCATGGAGGCGGTGTGGAAGATCGAGGTCGAGGACTTCCCCGCCTTCATCGTCGTCGACGACAAGGGCAACGACTTCTTCGCCGAGGTGAGCAAGCCGATGGCCTTCACGATCTCCAAGCGACCCGGTCTCCAGTGAGTGACGAGAGAGGACACAGATGAGCCAGAACGCTTCTGCCGGCAAGGGGTTCGACGACCTCCTCGCGGCCAACCGCGCCTACGCGGACACCTTCGACATGGCGGGCTTCGACGGCATCGCGCGCGCCGGCGTCGCGATCGTCACGTGCATGGACTCCCGCATCGACCCGTTGGGGCTGGTCGGCCTGAAGCCGGGTGACGCCAAGATCTTCCGCAACCCCGGCGGGCGCGTGGGCTCCTCGGCCCTGGAGGCGCTGGTCCTGGCCACGCACCTGCTCGGTGTCGACCGAATCCTGGTCGTCCCACACACCCGCTGCGCGATGGCGTCCAACAGCGAGGTCGAGCTGCGCGAGCGGGTGGGGTCCAGCGCCGGCAAGGACGCGTCGTGGATGACGTTCCACGCCATCGAGGACCAGGAGCGCGCGCTGCGCGAGGACCTGGCCAAGGTGCGCACGCACCCGCTGATCGCCGAGGGCACCCTCGTCGGCGGCTTCGTCTACGACGTCGACTCGGGACTGCTCCGGTCCGTCGACTGATCTCGCTCGACGAGCAGGTGCCCACCCGACGTTCGTCGTCGGGTGGGCACCTTTCGTACGTCCAGGTCCGCCCGGGCAGAGGGCGTATGCCGTCGCGCCGGCTCGGACGGGGCCGCTCAGAGCGAGAGCTCGGCCTTGACCACTCCGACAAGGCGGTCGGCCAGGGTGCGCGCCTGCTCACCGTCGGCCGCCTCGACCATGACGCGCACGACCGGCTCGGTGCCCGACTTGCGCAGCAGCACACGCCCGTTGTCGCCCAGCTCGCCCTCCGCGACGCGCACGGCGTCGGCCACGGCAGCGTTGGCCTCGAGGGCCGACTTGTCGACGTCCTTGACGTTGACCAGCACCTGCGGGAAGTGGGTCATGATGCCGGCGAGGTCAGCCAGCGTGCGCCCCGTGGCCGCGACGCGCGAGGCCAGCATGAGACCCGTGAGGGTGCCGTCGCCCGTCGTCCCGTGGTCGAGCATGACGACGTGTCCCGACTGCTCACCGCCCAGCGTGTAGCTGCCGGTCTTCATCTCCTCGAGCACGTAGCGGTCGCCGACGGCGGTCTGCACGACCTTGATGCCGGCGCTGCCGAGGGCCTGGATCATGCCGAGGTTGGACATCACCGTCGCGACCAGCGTGTCACCGTGCAGGACCCCCTGCTCCTTCATGGCGAGCGCGAGGATCGCCATGATCTGGTCGCCGTCGACGTCGCGGCCCGTGGCGTCCACGGCCAGGCAGCGGTCGGCGTCGCCGTCGAGGGCGATGCCGAAGTCAGCGCGCTCTGCCACGACCGCCTGCCGCAGGTGCTCGACGTGGGTGGAGCCGTAGCCGTCGTTGATGTTGAGGCCGTCGGGCTCGCCCCCGATCACGGTGACACGGGCGCCAGCTTCACGGAAGGCCCGCGGCGCCACCTCGAAGGCGGCGCCGTGCGCGGCGTCGATGACGATGTGGAGCCCGTCGAGGCGGTTCGGCAGCACCGAGAGCAGGTGGGCGACATACCGGTCGGCGCCGTCGGCCAGCTGCGTGATCCGGCCGACGTCCGCGCCGGTGGGACGCTGCCAGTCCTCGCGGAGCCGTCCCTCGATGCGGTCCTCGAGGTCGTCGGCGAGCTTGTGGCCGCCTCGGGCGAAGAACTTGATGCCGTTGTCGGGCATCGGGTTGTGGGACGCCGAGAGCATTGCCCCGAGGTCGGCATCCTGCTCGCCGACGAGGTAGGCGATGGCCGGGGTCGGGAGGACTCCCGCGTCGCGCACGTCGACCCCCGAGGAGGCCAGGCCCGCCACCGTCGCGGCTGCCAGGAACTCGCCGGAAGCTCGTGGGTCACGTCCCACGACGGCGACCGGACGGTGGCCCTTGAACGCGCCCACCTCCCCGAGGACGTGCGCCGCAGCGACGGAGAGGTCCAACGCCAGCTCCGCGGTGATGTCCTGGTTTGCCACACCACGGACGCCGTCCGTGCCGAAGAGTCGAGCCACGCGTGAGTGCCTTCCCGAAGTGTGGCCGGGTCGGCCACCCTGATCTGTGCTCGGACGACGATACCCCCACCTGCGGGTCACCCCCGTCGCACGCCCTCTCAGGCCCCACCGGGCCGAAGCCGCGCCAGCCACACGCCGTCGACCCGACTGACGACGTCGGTCAGGCGGCCCAGGTCGGGCGAGACGGGGCCGGAGCGCTCGTCGGCGACGATCCAGCGCACCCCCTTGGTCCGGTAGGCGGCCTCCAAGCGCGCCGCGGTGGGGGCCCGGACCAGGGCCAGCTCCGCGTCCAGGCGCGGCTGGTCCCAGAACGGGGCGACCGTGTAGGGCACGCCCGGCTGCAGCGTCTCCAGCAGTCGCGGGGCGTAGCCGTAGCCGCCGACGTCGGTGCGCAGTCCGGACAGCGCCGACACGGAGAAGTCGCGGTTGTCCCGGCGGCCGGCCGGGGACAGTCCGCTCCACACGCGGTTGGTCGCCACGATGTCGCTCGGCGACGCGTGCGACCTGAGGTACTGGCCTGCCTGGAACAGCGCTGGGCTGATCGCCGGTCGCTTCGCCCGGTCCGTCGCCGGCGAGGCGCTCCGGGGCGCGCCCGGGTCGGACAGCGGGGCCAGCGACTGCAGGACCCCGAAGCCTCCCGCGCCCACCGCGGCCACCACGAGCAGCGCGGCCCAGGTGCCGCGGTGCAGGACGTCGAGCGAGCGACGCGCGACGAGCCACACCAGGGTGACGACCAGCACCAGCACGCCCAAGGTCGTCAGCGTCGGCGCGAGCCACGTCCCGGCGATCTCGGCGGTGCCGGTCAGGCCGGCGAGGTCCGTCGGCCGTCGACCGCTCGACGGGAGCAACCGGCGTACGACCGCGACGGTCAGGAGGCCGGCCGCCGCCACGCCCAGCAGCACGAGCCCGCGACTTCGCACCCGTGCGAACGTCGTCTTGTCCGACCCGTCACCCAGGCCCAGCTCGGTCCTCACGAGCTCCGCGACCCCCGCGCCCGACAGGGCGTACCCGATCGGCAGGGCCGCCATGGTGAAGTAGTACTGGCTGGCACTGGGGTGGGTGAACGCCATCGCGGCCAGGACACCCGCGAGCACCGTGCCGGTTCCGATCCACCCGGCCGGGTCGCCGGGGCGTCGCCGTAGCAGGACGAGGAGCCCGAGGGCCGGCAACAGGGTGGGGACCCACCGGCGCAGGAGGCTGACGAGGACTGCCGTGGTCTCGGCCCCCGGGTCGGTGACCTGGTGTCCGTACACCAGCGAGGACTGCGCCGCCGGCCATGCGCTGGGGTCCAGGCGCAGGCCGTAGGAACCGGGGTAGATCACCAGCACGGCCAGGACCATGACGGCGACGAGGACTCCGAGACACACGGCATACCGCAGCACCAGGCCCTTCAGGGCTCCGGGAGCGGCCCGCCGGTGACGCAGCTCGAGGAGAAGGGCGACGAGCCCGGCCAGGGCCACTCCGCCGAGGATGACCGGCAGCTGGGCCGACTTGGCACCCGCGGCGCCGACGGCGAAGAAGGGCAGCAGGGCTACCGGTGCCCGGGAGTCGTCGGCGGACCGCCGGAGCACGGCGATCAAGCAGCCCACGAGGGCGAGGCCGAAGACCCAGCCCAACAGGGCCGTGGGGCTCACCTCCCAGTAGCCGGGCACGGGGCTGAGGCCGCCCTCGGTCCAGACGTCCGACGCGACCGGGCGCACGAGCGCGACCCCTGCCGCGGCGCCGAGGCCGCCGCTCCAGTGCCCCGTCACCTGGCGCCCCACCGCTGCAGCGAGCAGCACCAGCATGACGACCAGGACAGACGGGAGGAGGCGCGTGACGACGTCGAGGTCGTCCAGGCCCGTGCCGCTCAGCTGCGCGGCGACGGCGTGGAAGAACCAGTGGTATCCGAGCGGCTCGCCGTTGACCATGGGATAGCCGGGCACGAGGCTGCGCCGCGCCTCGCCGGTCAGCGCTGCCTGGTAGAGCAGGTCCTGGTAGTAGAGCTGGAAGCGTGCGGTCGGCCGGGGCGCCGTCTTGGACAGCCCCAGGACCCACATCCAGCGCACGAGCGCGAGGACGATCAGCGCGAGTGCAGCCCACGCCGGCCAGGGCGTCCGCTCGTCACCGGCCGCTGACCTCACCAGGACCCGCCGACGGGTCGCCGGCACGGCGAGCAGCACGCCCGCGACCAGGGGGCCCACGACGAGAGTTGGTAGCGGGTGACCTACGAGGTGCCCCACGAGCCAGGTCGCCAGGGCCAGCACCAGCCCGCCCGGCCCGGCCCATCCGAGGTCCGTGGCGCTGATGGGACCGCTGCGGAGGCAGCGCGTGAGCACCCACCCGGGCAGGAGGACACCGAACAGCACGACTGCAAGCCACCACGCCACCAGGCCCGGGGACGACCCGGTCGACACCCACGCGACCGCGAGGGCGCCCCCGGCCACCCCCAGCAGGCACGCCTGGCCCACGATCCGACTGCGCATGCACAGAGGGTCCCATGCGATCTTGGGAACGCCTGACAACCTTCGGAGCACCGGCTGCACGCGTCGGCGAGGACGGTCGGGAACGTCCGAAGCCCCCGAGCAGTGCTCGGGGGCTTCGGACGTCAGCGCGACTGGAGCCAAGCGACGAGCCTGGCTTGCCAGGATCAGCGCGACTGGAGCCTAGCGGTGATGCTCGGCGCCAGCCGACGCATCAGCGCGACTGGAGCCAAGCGACGAGCCTGGCTTGCCAGGATCAGCGCTTGGAGTACTGCGGGGCCTTGCGGGCCTTCTTGAGACCGGCCTTCTTGCGCTCGGGCACGCGCGGGTCACGCGTGAGGAAGCCGGCCTTCTTGAGGGCCGGACGGTTCAGCTCCTCGTCGACGGCGTTCAGCGAGCGGGCCACGCCGAGGCGCACGGCGCCTGCCTGGCCGGAGGGGCCACCACCGTGCACGCGGACCAGGACGTCGTACGAGCCGTCGAGCTCGAGGAGCGTCAGCGGCTCCTTGACGATCTGCTGGTGCACCTTGTTGGGGAAGTAGGCGTCGAGCGTGCGGCCGTTGATCTTCCAGTCGCCGGTGCCGGGGACGATGCGCACGCGGGCGATGGCCTGCTTGCGACGGCCGGTGGCAGCGCCGGGGGTCGAGACCTGGCGGGCGCGGCGGGGCTCACCGAGGGCGGAGTCGGACGTCGAGGACTCGCTGGTGTACTCGGTCAGCTCGGGCTCGTCGGTGTCGAGGACGTCCTCGTTCACGATGTCAGTCACGTGTCTTGTCGCTTTCTACGCAGCAGCCGGGGGCTTACTGCGCAACCTGGGTGATCTCGAAGGGGACGGGCTGCTGGGCCGCGTGCGGGTGCTCGGCACCGCGGTAGACCTTGAGCTTGGAGAGCTGCTGGCGAGCCAGCGAGTTCTTCGGGAGCATGCCGCGGATGGCCTTCTCGACGGCCTTCTCGGGGCTCTTGGCGAGCAGCTCGGTGTAGGAGGTCGACCGCAGACCGCCCGGGAAGCCGGAGTGGCGGTAGGCCTTCTTCTGCTCGAGCTTGGCGCCGGTGAGGGCGACCTTGTCGGCGTTGACGATGATGACGAAGTCACCGGTGTCGACGTGCGGCGCGAACTGCGGCTTGTGCTTGCCCCGGAGCAGGACAGCGGCCTGGCTCGCGAGACGGCCGAGCACGACGTCGGTCGCGTCGATGACGTGCCACGTGCGAGTGACCTCGCCGGGCTTCGGGGTGTACGTGCGCAATGGAGTCTGCCTTCGCTTGAAATGGTGGAGCAGTGTGAATGCCGCTGGGCTCGGTCCGCGTCGCCCGCGCGCTCGCTCTCGATCGGCGGCTGAGCTGGGTTCGCCTGACGGCCCGGTGCACAACTTCATCCATGTTACGGGGTCCCCGTCTGCTGCCCAAATCGCTGCTCCGAGGCCGAGACATGCGGGCTGACCTGCGCAAACACCATTCCCGGCCACCTGTGCAGAACTATTGTGCAGCCATACTGTGCAAAGGTATTGTGCACACTATGGCTGCACCGGACCCCACACACCCGCCTTCCGACGACAGCGTCTGGCTCACTCCCGAGAGCCTGCGCGTGCTCGCCCACCCACTGCGCTCCCGCCTGCTCAGCGCCCTCCGACGCCACGGCCCCTCGACGGCCACCGACCTCGCGACGCTCCTCGGCACCAACTCCGGCGCCACGAGCTACCACCTGCGCAAGCTCGAGTCCGTCGGTCTGGTCCAGGACACGGAGGAGGGTGAGGGCAAGCGGCGGCTGTGGCGGGCGAGCTCGGAGTACCACTCGTGGCACCCGAGCGACTTCGAGGGCGACGAGGACTCCGAGACCGCCCTGAACTGGCTCACCCGCGACTACGCCCGCCACTTCAGCGAGCAGTACGACAAGTGGCTCGACGTCTCCACGACCTGGCCCACCGCCTGGCAGGACGCCTGCGGCTCGAGCGACGCCTCCGTGCTGGTCACGCCCGAGGCGCTCGAGTCGCTCCGCGAGGAGATGTGGGACCTCATCGAGCGCTACCGTCGCGTGGGGCAGGGCAACCCGCAGGCCCGTCGCATCGCGGTCTACGCCTTCGCGTACCCGCTCGACCTCGACCGCCCCCCGGCTGACACCAGCCGCGAGCCGTCCCGATGAGCACAACGGCGACGAGCACGTATGCCGTCCTCTCCCCCACGGCGGCCCGCCGCGTCTTCCTGACGCTCACCCTCACCCGCTGGTTCCCGGTCGGCCTCGTCGTCGGGCTGCTCACCCTCTGGCAGCTCGAGCGGGGCCTGACGGTGGGCCAGGCCATGACGGTGACGTCGGCCGCCGGCCTGACGATCTTCGCGCTCGAACTGCCGACGAGCGGTTTCGCCGACGCCTTCGGGCGCCGTCCGGTCTTCGTCGTGTCCGCCGTGGTCAACGTCGTGGCGAGCGGGATCCTGCTCGTGGCCCACTCGTTCTGGGCCTTCCTCGCCGCATCGGTGCTCACCGGCGTCTTCCGGGCCCTGGACTCGGGACCTCTCGAGGCCTGGTTCGTCGACACCGTGCACGCGACGACGCCGGGCGCCGACGTCGACGGTGCGCTCTCGGCGCAGGGCACCGCGCTGGGCGGCGGCATCGCGGTCGGCGCGCTGCTCTCCGGTGGACTCGTCTGGTGGCATCCGTTCGCGGACGCCTCGGCGCTCGTGCTGCCGGTCGCCGTCTTCGTCGGGCTAAACGTCGTGCACCTCCTCGCGGTGCTCATCCTCCTGCGCGAGCCGCCCTCCGCAGAGCACCTCGACACCTCTGGGGCGCGGCGCGCCCTCGCCTCGGCCAAGCAGTCCCCGGCCGTGGTGCGCGAGGGCCTCGGCATGCTGCGCGACAACGTGGTCCTGCGGGGCATCGTGACCGTCGAGCTCTTCTGGTCGGTCGCGATGATCGTCTTCGAGACCTTCCAGCCGATCCGGCTCGCCGAGCTCGTCGGCGGCGAGGAGCGCGCCGGTGCCCTGATGGGTCCGGTCGCTGCGGCCGGGTGGGCGGTCTTCGCCCTCGGCGCCGCCCTGGCCGGGTGGGCGAGCCGGCGCGTGGGCGTCGCCCGCACCGCGATCCTCGCCCGCATCCTCAACGGGCTCGGTGCCGTCGTCATGGGCTTCGTGGCCGGTCCGGCAGCCCTGGTCGCCGCCTACGGCGTGACCTACCTGCTGCACGGGTCGGCCGGACCGATGCACTCGGCCCTGCTGCACCGCGAGGCGCAGGCGCGCAACCGGGCCACCGTGCTCTCGATGAACTCGATGGTCGCCTCGGTCGCGTTCGGCGTGGCCGCTCCCCTCTTCGGGGTGCTCGCCGACCGGACGTCCACCCAGCTGGCGATGGTGTGCGCCGGGGCGTTCAGCATCGTCGGCGCGTGGTTCTACCGCCACAGCCTTCGGGCCGAGAGGCCGGCGGCCACCACCCCCGCGAGCCTGCCCTCGGGTGAGCACCACGTATCCGTCGACTGAGGCCCGTCGGCTGGGCCCCTCGACCGGGAGCGAGTCAGGCGGCGGGAGCGGTGATGTCGTCGAGCTCGGCGAGGTCCTCGGCGCTCGGCACCCACAGGGCCGCCTGGACGTTCTCGACGACCTGCTCCGGTCGTGTCGCACCCGCGATGACGGAGGCCACCGCGGGTTGGGCCGCGAGCCCGCCGATCGCGACGTCGATGGGGCGCAGACCTCGCTCGGCGGCATACGCCTCGAGCCGCTCGATAGTCTCCCAGTCGGCGGAGGCGAGCCGGTCGGCCATCCCGGCGAGACGGGTGCCCTCGGGCGCCGCCTGACCGCGGCGGTACTTCCCCGTGAGCAGGCCGGAGGCGAGCGGGAAGAAGGGCAGCAGTCCCACGCCCACGTGCTCGCACGCCGGCACCAGCTCCTCCTCCACGTCGCGCTCGAGCAGCGAGTACTCGTTCTGAGCCGAGACGAACCGTGACGTCCCCGCCGCGCGGGCCGTCCAGTCGGCGTCGACGACCTGCCAGCCGGTGAAGTTGCTGCTGCCGAGGTAGCGCACCTTGCCATCCCGGACCAGGTCGTCGAGCGCCGCGAGCGTCTCGTCGATCGGCGTCTTCGGGTCGGGACGGTGCATCTGGTAGAGGTCGATCCAGTCGGTCCCGAGACGACGCAGACTGGCCTCGACCGCCTTGCGGATGTAGCGGCGGGAGCCGCGCACGCCCCAGTCGGGCCCGTTGGCTCCCTGCATGTCCATGCCGAACTTCGTTGCGACGACGACGTTCTCCCGTTCGGAGCCGAGGGCGAGACCCAGCATCTCCTCGCTCGCCCCCAGGCCGTAGATGTCGGCGGTGTCGAACAGGGTGATGCCGCACTCGAGGGCTTGGCGCACGACGGCGTTGGTGCCGTCCTGGTCGAGGCGACGGCCGAAGTTGTTGCAGCCGAGCCCCACGGTGGACACGGTGAGGCCGCTGTCGCCGACCTGGCGGTAGGTCATGTCTGGAGTCGTCACCGGTCCAACGTATGCCGGGCGGCGGGCGCGCGACAGGGCAGTTGCGACGCACGGCGAAAGCCGGCACCCGCCGAGGCGGGCACCGGCCTTCCGGGACGGGGCGCTCAGTTCGGCTGGACGAAGACCGCCACCGTGCGCGCCGGCACCGAGAACGAGCCCGAGCCGCTGTCGTATGCCGCCTGCTTGACGACACTGTCGGCACCCTTGGCCTGCACCGGGCTCAGCTGCACCGACCCGGAGATGCCGGGCACCTTCTGGCTGACGGCGTCGGGCGTCGCGTTGAAGACGACGATCGCCCCACGCAGCGCCGGATCGACGTCGGCGCCCACGGTGTCGTCGATGCGCATGACGATGACGCCCTGCTTCGCGTCGGCCGTGCCCGACACCGGGAAGGTGATCTTGGCGTTGATGGCGTCGGCGCTTCCGAGACGGAACAGCTTGGTGCTGAAGCGAAGTCGCAGCAGGTCCTGGGCCATCGCGTCGGCACTGCGCACGTCCGCGGCGCTGGGCTTCAGCGCCGGGTCGGCCAGCAGCGGCTTCATGTAGGGCCACTTCGCCGAGTTCTGCTCCTGCGGCGGCAGGCCGTGGCCGAAGCCGTTGTCGGCGCCCGTCCAGTCGAGACGGTTGAACCAGTCACCGCTGTCGTAGGAGTCGCGGTTGAGCGACTTGCTGCGCAGCAGGTCTGCCCCGGCGTGCCAGAACGACGGCGTCTGCGCGAGGGCGGTCGTAGCCAGCGACAGGGTGTTCATGCGGACGCGATCCTGCATGGACGTCGCGACGGGCAGCTTGTACGTCAACGAGTCGAAGAGCGTCTCGTTGTCGTGCGCGTCGACGTAGCTGACGACCTCGTCCGGCTGGTCGGCATATCCCGCCGGCGCACCGTTGTAGTCGACCTGGCTGCCGCGGACGACGGCCCCGCTCTTCTGGCTGCGGAACGTGAAGGACCGGAGGTTGCCGGCGAGGCCGAGCTCGACGAGGTCGGTGTCGCTCGCCAGGCGGGTCGTCGCCTCGGCGTTGACGGCCGCCCCGTTCGGGTCCGTCGCCTCGCCGGAGCCGAAGCCCTGGCGGCGCGGGTCCTCGTCGAAGGGCCCGCCACCGCGGACGGCGTCGCGCAGCCGGTCGGAGAAGGTGCCGATGCCGGTGCCGCCGAGCTGGCCCTGCGTGGCCTGCACGAACAGCTTGTTGTCGGCGACCTCGCCGAAGTTCCAGCCCTCCCCGTAGAGGTACATGGACTTGCCGTCGACGCCGTCCTTCTGGAGCGTCAGCGTGTCGAGGGCGGCACGCACGGCCAGCACGTTGGCCCTGCTCGCGTGTCCCATGAGGTCGAAGCGGAACCCGTCGACGTGGTAGTTGCGGGCCCACGACACGACCGAGTCGACCATGAGCTTCTCGCCCATGGCGTGCTCGGTGGCGACGTTCTGGCAGCACGTCGAGGTCTCGACCGCTCCGCTCGCGTTGAGTCGGTGGTAGTAGCCGGGCACGATCTTGTCGAGCACCGACTTGTCGGCCTGGCCCGAGGCGGCAGTGTGGTTGAAGACCTGGTCGAGCACGACCCGCAGGCCGTCCTGGTGCAGCGCCCCCACCATCGTGCGGAACTCGGCGACGCGGGCGCCGCCGTCGGCGGCGGTGGCACTCGACGCGTACGAGCCGTCCGGTGCGCTCCAGTGGTAGGGGTCGTAACCCCAGTTGAAGGCGTCCTTCGAGGCGACCGCGCCCACGCACTTCTGCTGCTCCTCGCTGTCGGGCGCGTAGGCGGCGAGGTCGCACTTCGGCGTCTCCTGCTTGGCCGGGTCCTCCTCGATGGAGGCGATGTCGAAGCTCGGCAGCAGATGGACGGTGTTGAGGCCGGCCTTCGCCAGCGCCTTGAGGTGGGCGCGCCCGTCGCCGTCGGCCGCGAAGGCCAGGTAGCTGCCGCGCAGCGCCGCCGGGACCTTCGCGTCGGACATGGAGTAGTCCCGGATGTGCAGCTCGTAGATCGTGGAGTCGACGTGCTGGGCGAGCTTCGGCGAGGGCGTCGTGCGCCACGCCGTCGGCATGAACGCCGGGTCGCGCAGGTCGACGGCGACCGAGCGGGTCGAGTTCAGGGTGAGGGCCACCGAGCTGGGGTCGGTCACGACGTTGGTCTCGACCTTGCCGGTGGTGGGCGCCCACACCTTGACCTCGTAGAGGTAGCGGGCGTTTCGCGCCGACGCGCCGAGCGAGGCGCTCCACGCCCCGGACCTGTCGCGCGTCATCGCCGTGCGCCGCGCGGTGTCGACGGGCTGGTCGGCGCTATCGGCCGGCCACGTCAGCAGGGTCACCTGTTGCGCGGTGGGCGCCCAGAGGCGGAAGCCGACCTTGCCGGAGCCGGCGACGCTGACGCCGTAGGAGCGGGTTCGCGCGGACGCGGCATACAGGGCGTCCAGGGCGATGGCCGTCTGGGCGCCGGTGGCGTCGAGCAACGACCCGGTGGAGTCGTACATCGCGACGGCGACCTGACCCTCGAGGATCTCCGGCAGCTTCCTGGTGGTGGCCTTGTCGAGACGCAGGGCGACGTAGCCCTTGAGCTCGGGGTGGGCGGCGACGAGCGACGCCGGCAGGCCGGCCGGGTCGCGGGTCAGGCCGGCCACGGAACCTCCGGTGACGGCCTCGGCGTCGAGCCCGAGGCCACCGGTGGCGGACCAGTGCAGGCGCCACGAGAGGGTTGCCGGATCGGTGCCGGCCGGCAGTGCGGAGGCGGGCCATGCCACGAGGTCGGGACCCACGACGTAGGCCTTGGACTTCGTCAGGTCCGGAGCGGCGCCGGCCCGGCTGGTCTTGACAGAGATCGCGTGCGTGGACAGGACGTAGGTGATCGTCGTCAGGACGCCGTCGGCCCGGACGCTGAAGGCGACGTTGGCGCCACCGGGGGCGCCACCCGCACCGTAGTTCTCGTCCCAGCCGAGGCCGTGGGCGATCTTGAACTCGTAGCTGCCGGCCGGGATCTGGTCGGTCGTGAACGTGTACGTCCCGTCGCCGTCCTGGTCCTCGAGCCAGGAGCGCATGCACGAGGGGTCCCAGTCACCGGGGCAGCCCAACGTGCTCTGGAAGCTGCCGGGCGCCGTGATGATCGGGCCCTGGGCGTCGCTGGTGACCCAGTGCGTGCGGTGGTCGTAGTAGAAGGTGACGCGCTTCCCGCCGGGTGCGGTGTAGCCGATGTTGCCGCCGCCCTTGGCGCCGCCGGCGCCGTAGTTCTCGTCCCACGACTTGTCGATGGCGGCCTTGTACTCGTAGTCACCGGCGGGGATCGAGTCGTAGGAGCCCTTCCAGATCTCGTCCTTGGGGTCGAGGGCCAGCTGGGCCTGCGTGCAGCCCGGCTGCCAGTCTCCGGGGCAGCCCATCTCCGAGTTGTGGTTGCCCGGGACGCTCACGTTGCCGGGCTGGGTGACGGGGCCGACGCCGCCGGTGCTGCCGCCGCCCGAACTCGCCGGCTGACCGACGATGCCGTAGGTGGAGGTGGCGGACACGTGTCCCGCGATGTCCTTGGCGACCATGCGGTACTCGAGCAGGGTGCCCTTGGCGACCCCCGACACGTCGTGGAAGACGCGGTACGGGGCGTTGTCGTCGGTGCCGACCGGCGTCCAGGTGGACGTGCCGACCGGGCGCTGGAGGAAGGTCACCTCGGCAAACGTGTTGCCTGGCAGGGCTGCACCGATCTCGGCGCGGCCGCCCACCACGCCGCCCGCGCCGGGCGACGTCGGGTAGATCGCGGGCGCCGACTTCGGCTTCGCCATGGTGCCGTCGGCGCGGTAGACGGCCACCGACAGCGGCGGCACGGTCACCGTGACCCGGCCGTCGCCAGCCACCCGCAGGTCGGACCTGGCGCCGAGGAGTGGCACGAGCTTCGAGCGGGCGGAGTAGGTGGAGAAGGTCGCCGTCCTGGCGGTCGTGGCGTTGTTGGCCACCACGACGTACTCGCGCTTGGCTGCCTTGTCGATGCGGCTGAAGGCGTAGATGCCGGCCGCGTCGGAGGCGTAGCGGTGCACCTGGGCGCCGTCGGCGAGCGCCGGGTTGGCGGCGCGCAGGGCGGAGAGCGCCTTGATCTGCCGGTACAGCGGGGCGTTGGTGTCGTAGTGGGCCGCGGCGCCTTCCGGTTTGTCGCTGCCGACGATGACGTCGTCCTGGTAGATCGGCGTCTGCGTGCCGAACATGTCCTGGCGTGCCCGCTTGTCACCGAAGTCGCTGGTCGGCCCGGTGAAGCCCTGCTCGTCGCCGTAGTAGACGACCGGCTGGCCGCGGGTGAGGAACATCAGCGAGGTGGCGAGCTGGTCACGGGCGAGCAGGTCGGCGCCCTTGGCGCCGCCCGCCAGGAGCATCGCCCCGACGCGGCCCATGTCGTGGTTGCCGAGGAAGGTCGGCAGCTCGTAGGCGTTGGAGTCGGTGTCGGTGTAGTAGTCGTCGCCGGCGAACAGGTCACGCATGCCGGTCGTCGCCTTGCCCTGCGCGAAGCCGAGCGCCGCGCCCTGGAAGCCGAAGTCGAGCGTCGCCGGCAGCTTGCCCTGCGTCGTGAACTGGCTGGTGTAGGAGGGGTTGCCGTCGTAGACCTCGCCGAACATGAAGAAGTTCTTCTTGCCCGTGGCCTTGGCGTGGTCGAGGACCGCAGGCGAGAAGGCCTGCCAGAACTGCATGTTCACGTGCTTGACGGTGTCGATGCGGAAGCCGTCGACGCCGAAGTCGACCCAGGACTTGTAGATGTCCTCCATGCCGGAGACGACCTTGGGGTTCTCGGTGAAGAGGTCGTCGAGCCCCGAGAAGTCGCCGTAGGTCGCCGACTCACCGGCATACGTCGAGTCGCCGCGGTTGTGGTAGAGCGTCGGGTCGTTGAGCCACGCCGGGACCTTCGCGTCCTTGTCGGCGTCGGCGACCTTCGGCACGTAGGGGAAGGACGTGGCCGCCGACATCGCCGGGAAGCAGTCCGGGACCGTGGCAGCGCCGGTGCAGGCCGGCTTGCCGGCCACGGCTGCGTCGTCGAACGCGTTGCCCTGGGCGTCCTTGTAGGGCTTCGTCGCCTTGTTGACGTAGGTGTAGGTGCCGCCGTCGTAGGAGATCACGTCGGCGGTGTGGTTGGTGATGATGTCGAAGTAGACCTTCATCCCCTTCGCGTGCGCGGCGGAGATGAGCGTCTTCATGTCGGCGTTCGTGCCGAGGTGCGGGTCGATCCGGGTGAAGTCGGTGATCCAGTAGCCGTGGTAGCCGGCGCTGGCGTCGGAGCCGGCGCCCTGGACGGGGCGGTTCTTGAACGACGGCGTGAGCCAGATCGCCGTGGTGCCGAGGCCCTTGATGTAGTCGAGCTTGCTCGTCAGGCCCTTGAGGTCGCCGCCGTGGTAGAAGCCCTCGTTGCTCGGGTCGAAGCCGGTGGTCATCGGTCCGCCGGTCAGGCCACCCCGGTCGTTGGCGGTGTCCCCGTTGGCGAAGCGGTCGGCCATGACGAAGTAGAAACGCTCCCTCGTCGCGAGGTTGCGCAGCGACGGCGAGGCCAGCTTGGCGTCGGCCGCGGTCGCTGCCCCCGGCAGGTCGGTCGGGGCGATCCCCACCGCGTGCGTCGTGTCGTCGTAGGTGAAGCGCAGGGTGGCGGGACCCGCGAGGACGAGCGGCACGTTGCCGCCGTCCTGGCCATAACTCTCGGCCCACGAGTGGTTGATGGCGACCTTGAGCTCGTAGCTGCCGGCAGGCACGCGGAACTCGGCGGCATACGTCGTCGTGCCGGGCTCGAGGGTGAGGTCCGTCCTCGTGCAGTCGGGCTGCCAGTCGTCGCTGCACCCCAGCTCGCTCTGCAGGGAGCCCACGAGAGTCGCCGTGCGAGGCGCCTCGGCCCGGGCTGAGGGTGTCCCCGTCAGCGGGACGGCCAGTCCGGCCAGGACGAGGGCCGAGATGCTGGCGACGGACAGGGCCGGGCGACGGCGCATGCGCACTCCTTTGTGGGCTCGGTCGCTCCCGCCCGTGACTGGACGCTCGACCACCGGAGGAGAACGTAACGCCCAGATCGGACATCGCGCCAGACCTGGGCTGCAACTTCTTGCATTCGCGCTCAGGAAGTTGCGCAGTTCTTGCTCGTGACGTCAGGTGGTGCCTGCCGCTCGAATCAGCAGGTCGGGCCCCCAGCGAAGCGCTCCGTGCGCGCGTCCCTCAGCGGACGGCGAGCGCGATGACCTCGGCCGTCGGCAGCCCCGCCAGGTCCGCGCCGTCGAGCAGCAGCTTCGCACCGCGCACCCCTGCCCCGACCACCACGAGGCCGGCGGCCGCGACGGCCTCGTCGACGAGCACCGGCCAGTCGGCGGGGAGCCCGACGGGCGTGATCCCGCCCTGCTGCATGCCGGTGGCCTCCTGCGCCAGGGCCTGGTCGGCGAAGGAGATCTTGCGCGCCCCGAGGTGTCGCCGCACGACCCGGTTGATGTCGGCCCGGTCCGTGGCCAGCACCATCACCGCGGCGTGCGTCGTCGTCTCACCTCGCCGCGCCTCCACGACGACGCAGTTGGCCGACGCCTCCGGCGCCACGTCGTACGCCTCGCAGAACGCGGCCGTGTCGGCGAGCGATGCGTCGATGGGCGCCACCCGCGCCCCCGGCACGTGCTCGAGCGCTGCAGCGACCGACGGCGCGAGCAGGTCGGGCCGCTCCGCGGCGGCCACCCACGTCAGGTTTCCTTCGGCACTGGGCATGCGCAGAGCGTATGCCGTCCGCCTCCCGGCGAGAACGAGGATGGCGGCGGCGCAGCGCAGGGTCAGCCGGCCAGCCCGGCCACGACCGTGGCGGCCGGCACGGCCTGCGCGGTCCGCCACCCCGTACCAGCCCACAACGCCAGCAGGTCGGGTCGGTCGACCGCCGCCGAGGCCCGCCGGAGCGGCACCGTCACGTGGTGCACCTCGGGGTAGGCGGCCGGGGCGTGCGCGTCGTGCCGCCGGACGAACTCCGTCTCGAGGCCGCGGGCGAGGCGCCCGGAGTAGGCGCGGGTGACCGCGGTGCGCTCGTGGGCGGGGTCGCCGAGCGCGCGCCGGTAGGCCAGGCCGGTTCCGGCCTCGGGCGTGAGGAGCAGCGCCGTGCCGACCTGCACCGCGTCGGCGCCGGCGGCACGCACCTCGGCGGCCCGCTCGGCGCTCGAGACGCCGCCGGCCGCGACGATCGGCACGTCGGTCTCGGCCCGGACCGCCGCGACGAGGTCGACCAGGTCGGCCTCGGACGGCTGCTTGACCGGGTCGAGCGTGCCGCGGTGACCGCCGGCGCACGTCCCCTGCACGCAGAGGGCGTCGACCCCGGCGTCGAGCGCGGCCCGTGCCTCGTCGATGTCCGTGACGGTCATCAGGGTCTCGGCGCCGGCCCGTCTCAGCTCGCCGAGGACCGCAGTGCTCGGCAGCCCAAACGTGAAGGACACCAGCGGAACTCGTTCGCGAACGACCAGGTCCAGCTTGCGCTCCCAGTCGTCGTCGTCGCCTGCCCTCGGCTCACCGGGCTCGGCCCCCACGGACCGGGCCTCCTCCCCCAAGGTGTCCCGGTAGGCCGCCACGGCGTCCGCCCGCTCGGCGCCCGTCAGCTCGCCCGGCCCCACGGCATACGCGTTGGCCTGGGCGGGGACGAAGAGGTTGACCCCGAAGGGTCGCGAGGTGGCGTCCCAGACGTCGGCGATGGCCGCGGCGAGCTGTGGCGCGGTGAGGTAGCCGCCGGCCAGGATGCCCAGCCCACCAGCGTCGCCGACCGCCGCCACGAGCTCGGGAGTCGTCGGGCCCCCGGCCATCGGGGCGCCGACGACGCCGGTCTCGACCGAGCGCAGCAGCATGGCCCGACGCTACTCCCGTCAGCGCGGACGGACGACCCGTCCCTCGTCCCACACGGGCTCGGACGACTCGTAGACGCGCCCGTCGGAACCGAAGACGAGGAAGCGGTCGAAGCCGCGGGCGAACCACCGGTCGTGCGTCACCGCGACGACGGTGCCCTCGAAGGCGTCGAGCCCCTCCTCGAGCGCCTCGGCCGACTGCAGGTCGAGGTTGTCGGTGGGCTCGTCGAGCAGCAGCATCGTGGCGCCGGACAGCTCGAGCAGCAGGATCTGGAAACGCGCCTGCTGCCCGCCGGAGAGCGACTCGAACCTCTGCTCCCCCGAGCGCGCCAGCTCGTAGCGGTCGAGCGCCCGGGCTGCCTGCTCCCGCGGCCGGCCCTCGCGGTGCTCGTCGCCGCGGTGCAGGATCTCGAGGAGCGTGCGGCCCATGAGCGAGGGGTGCTCGTGCGTCTGCGCGAACCAGCCGGGCCGCACGCGTGAGCCGAGCCGCACGACGCCGGAGTGCTGCACGGGCACCGGCCGCACGTCCCCCACGGGCTGGTGCTCGCGCTCCGGGTCGGTGCCGCCGCACGCCAGCAGCCGCAGGAAGTGCGACTTGCCCGACCCGTTGCTACCCAGGATGGCGACGCGCTCGCCGTACCAGACCTCGAGGTCGAAGGGCTTCATCAGGCCGGTCAGCTCCAGGCCTGTGGCGACGATCGCCCGCTTGGCGGTGCGGCCGCCGGTGAGGCGCATCTTCACCGACTGCGTCATCGGCGTCTCCTCCGGCGGCCCTGCCTCCTCGAACTTGGCGAGGCGGGTCTGGGCGGCCTGGTAGCGCGAGGCCATCCCGTCGTTGAACTTGGCCTTGACCTTCAGGGTCTGCACGAGCGTCTTGAGCTTGACGTGCTCCTCGTCCCAGCGCCGGCGCAGCTCCTCGAGGCGGGCGTTGCGGTCGGTGCGGGCCTGCGCATACGTCGCGAAGCGGCCCGGGTGCACCCACAGGGTGGCGCCGGCCGGCCCCGGCTCGAGAGTGGCGACCCGGGTGGCCACCCGGTCGAGCAGCTCGCGGTCGTGGCTGATGAAGAGCACCGTCTTCGGCGAGGCCACGAGCGCCTCCTCGAGCCAGCGCTTCGTCGGCACGTCGAGATAGTTGTCCGGCTCGTCGAGCAGCAGCACCTCCTCGGGGCCGCGCAGCAGGGCCTCGAGGACCAGCCTCTTCTGCTCCCCGCCGGACAGGGTGGTCACCTTGCGCCACTGGGCCTTGTCGTAGGGCACGCCGAGAGCGGCCACGGTGCACTTGTCCCAGAGGGTCTCCTGCTCGTAGCCGCCGGCCTCGCCCCACTCGACGAGGGCGTGCGCGTACGCCATCTGGTCGGCCTCGGAGTCGCGCTCCATCATGAGCAGCTCGGTGCGGTCCACCTCCTCGGCGGCCGCGCGCAGCCGGTCGGGCGCCACCGACACCAGCAGGTCGCGCACGGTCGTGTCGTCGCGGACCTTGCCGATGAACTGGCGCATGACACCGAGCCCGCCGGAGCGCGTCACGGCGCCCTCGTGGGCCGCGAGGTCACCGGCGATGATCCGGGTCAGCGTCGTCTTGCCGGTGCCGTTCGGGCCGACCAACGCGATCTTCGCGCCCTCACCCACCCGGAGGGAGACGTCGTTGAGCAGCGGCCTGCCGTCGGGCAGGCTGAAGGAGACGGAGTTGACATCGACGTGGCCCACGAGAGCCAAGCCTCTCGTATGCCGTGTGCTCCCGTCACGCGGGTTACGTGCTCGCCCGCTCGGCCTGCTCGGGCCGACGCCCGTCGGCCGGGTCGCGGCGGGCACGCGTCATCAGGGCCCGAGCCGCGAGGTCGGCGTCGTCGGGGTAGACGACCTCCTCGAGGCTGAGGCCGTGCGGCGGCATGACGTGCAGCCCCGAACCCCGCTCGGCTCGCTGCTGCAGGGACCACGGCCAGGCCCGGTCCCGTCGGCCCTCCCCCACCGGGACGATGGCCCCCACGAGCGAGCGCACCATCGAGTGGCAGAACGCGTCGGCGCGCACCGTCGCCTCGAGGACGCCGTCGGGCAGCCGCGTCCACGAGAAGTCGAGCAGCGTCCGGACCGTCGTGGCACCCTCACGCTGCTTGCAGAAGGCCGCGAAGTCGCGCAGGCCGACCAACGCCCGCGACGCCTCGTCCATCGCCGCGACGTCCAGCGGACGCCGCCACCAGACGGTGTCGTGGCGCCGCAGCGGGTCCCGCAGCGCGTCGGCGTCGGCGAGTCGATAGACGTAGCGCCGCTCCACGGCGGAAAAGCGGGCGTCGAAGCCGGGCGGGGCAGGAACCGCTCGGCGCACGACGACGTCGTGCGGAAGGACGCCGCCCAGACGGCTGACGAGCGCCTCGCCGGGTGGCCGGTCGGAGCGCCCGGGCAACGCTGTCCAGGCGGCCGCGTCGAGGTCGACGTGGGCGACCTGGCCCCGGGCGTGGACCCCGGCGTCGGTACGCCCGGCCACGGTCACGCGTACGGGCTCGGGGCTGCGCAGCACGGTGGCCAGCGCCCTCGACAGCTCGCCCTGCACTGTGCGCAGGCTCGGCTGTGCTGCCCAGCCGGAGAAGTCCGTGCCGTCGTAGGCGAGGTCGAGCCGCACCCGCAACGGGCCAGCCTCGTGCGGCGCGCCCGACCGGCTGGACGCGCTCGGCTCGCTCGTCCTGCTCGGCTCGCTCATGGCGCCCGAGCCTAGTCGCTGCGCGGGTCGTCCCACGCGGCGCAGGATCTGCGACGGCGTCAACCGAGGCCGGCCCGAGCGCGTCCTCTCAGTGGACGTCGGGCGACGGTGCCCGACATCCGGGGATGGAGGGTTCCTCATGCACACCACCACACGACGCAGTCTGGCGGCCGTCGGCCTCGTCACGGCACTGGCCACGCCCGTTGCCGTCTCCGTCGCCACCACCTCCGCCGCAGCGACAGCCACAGGCGCAGGCGCAGCCGCCACGAGCGCAGCGCCCTTCTGCGGCATCACCTGGGGTTCGCGTCCGAAGGCCACGGGTCCCGGCAACCTGTGGACCGGTGCGGTCACCGGGGTGAGAGCCGGCCGGCACGCCTGCTACGACCGGCTGGTCCTCGACGTCGCTCCCGGCACCGGACGGCTCGGGTACGACGTCCGGTACGTCGACCAGCTGACCGGCCCCGGCAGCGGTCTGCCCGTACCGATCCGCGGAGACGCGAAGCTCCAGATCACCGTCAACGCCCCGTCGACCCTCGCCGCGACCACGAGGACCTTCGACGACTGGCGCACGTTCCGCCAGCTCAAGAGCCTCGGCAGTTTCGAGGGCTACACCGACTACGGCCTCGGTGTGCGTGCCCGGCTACCGATGCAGGTGTTCGTGCTGACCGACACCGACGGGGGCCGGCACCTCGTCGTCGACGTGGCACACCGCTGGTGATCCCGAGCCCCTCGCACTGACGAGCCGACACGCGGGAGACTCGCCGGAGAAGACTCCACGGCAGAGACCAAAGAGCAGCCCGCCCCACGCGGGGCGGACTGCTCTCTGGATCTGCTCAGGACAGAGCGTCAGGCGTCGGCCTTCGCGTCGTCCTCGGCCTCGTCGGAGGCCGCGGTGTCAGCGGCCGGCTCGACGGCGGCCTCGTCCGCGGCAGGCTCGACGGCGGCGTCCTCGGCAGGCGCCTCGGCGTGAGCCTCCTCGGCAGCCGGCTTCGACTCGCTCTGCTTGGCAGCGCGCTTGGTGGCGGCCTCGGCCTCCTTGACGGTCGCCTTCTTGGCCGAGAGCGGCTCGCGGACGAGCTCGATGACGACCATGGGGGCGTTGTCACCCTTGCGGGCGCCGATCTTCGTGATGCGGGTGTAGCCGCCCTCGCGAGCCGCCATGTCGGGGGCGATCTCGGCGAACAGACGGTGGACGACACCCTTGTCGCGCACGACCGTGAGGACTCGGCGACGGGCGTGCAGGTCACCGCGCTTGGCGAAGGTGATCATGCGCTCGGCGAGCGGGCGCAGGCGCTTGGCCTTGGCCTCGGTCGTGGTGATCCTGTCGTTCTCGAAGAGCGACGTCGCGAGGTTGGCCAGGATCAGCCGCTCGTGGGCGGGGCCGCCACCGACGCGGGGACCCTTGGTGGGGGTGGGCATTTCGTTTCTCCTAGAAGTCCGACCAGGCCGTTCTCGAGCGGTGCGCCGAGGGCTCGGTCAAGAAGCGGTTGGTCAGAGACGCTCGTCCTCGACGAACGACTGGTCGTCGTCGTCGCTGTAGTCATCGTCGCCGTAGCCGTCGACCAGGGCCGACGGGTCGAACCCGGGCGGGCTGTCCTTGAGGGCCAGACCCATGCCGACGAGCTTGGCCTTGACCTCGTCGATCGACTTCGCACCGAAGTTGCGGATGTCGAGCAGGTCGGCCTCGCTGCGGCCCACGAGCTCACCCACGGTGTGGATGCCCTCGCGCTTGAGGCAGTTGTAGGAACGAACGGTCAGGTCCAGGTCCTCGATCGGCAGGGCGAGGTCCGCGGCGAGCGCGGCGTCCGTCGGCGACGGGCCCATGTCGATGCCCTCGGCCTCGACGTTGAGCTCGCGGGCCAGGCCGAAGAGCTCGACCAGCGTCTTGCCGGCCGAGGCCATGGCGTCGCGCGGGGTCATCGAGTTCTTCGTCTCGACGTCGACGATGAGCTTGTCGAAGTCGGTGCGCTGCTCGACACGGGTCGCCTCGACCTTGTAGGTCACGGTGAGCACCGGGCTGTAGATCGAGTCGACCGGGATGCGGCCGATCTCCTGGTCACCGGACTTGTTCTGCTGCGCCGAGACGTAGCCACGGCCACGCTCCACGGTCAGCTCCATCTCGAGCTTGCCCTTGTCGTTCAGCGTCGCGATGTGCAGGTCGGGGTTGTGCACCTCGACACCAGCCGGCGGCGTGATGTCGGCGGCGGTGACCGCACCAGGGCCCTGCTTGCGCAGGTACATGACGACCGGCTCGTCGTGCTCCGAGGAGACGACGAGGCCCTTGATGTTGAGGATCATCTCGGTGACGTCCTCCTTCACGCCCGGAACGGTCGTGAACTCGTGGAGCACGCCGTCGATGCGGATGGAGGTGACTGCCGCGCCCGGGATGCTCGAGAGCAGGGTGCGACGCATGGAGTTGCCGAGCGTGTAGCCGAAGCCGGGCTCGAGCGGCTCGATGGTGAAGCGGCTGCGGTTGCCCGCGACGGCCTCTTCGGAGAGCACGGGACGCTGTGCGATGAGCACTGTTCTTTTCCTTCCCACGGGCGACCGCCATATGACGCCTCGTGACACTGCCCGGTCGTGACCCGGGCGGGCCGGTTCGCCTCTGTCTGCGAACGCGGCCCCTGTGGGCACAAGAGCGGGCGTATGCCGTCCGGCGAGCGGACGGCATACGCCGCCTTGGATCAGTTCTTCGAGTAGAGCTCGACGATCAGCTGCTCGGTGAGCTGCGAGTCGATCTGCGCGCGCACCGGGAGCTGGTGGATGAGGACCTGCAGCGAGCCCTCGACGACCTGCATCCAGGCCGGCACGGGACGCTCGCCGAACGTCTGGCGGGCCAGCTCGAACGGGAAGCTCTCGACGGACTGCTTGCGGACCGTGATGATGTCGTACTGCTCGACGCGGTAGCTCGGGACGTCGACGCGCACGCCGTTGACCTCGAAGTGCCCGTGCGTGACGAGCTGACGGGCGTGACGACGCGTGCGGGCCAGGCCGGCACGGTAGATCACGTTGTCGAGGCGCGACTCGAGGATGGTGAGCAGGTTCTCACCGGTCTTGCCGGGGCGGCGGGCCGCCTCCTGGTAGTACCGGACGAACTGCTTCTCCATGACGCCGTACTGGAAACGGGCGCGCTGCTTCTCCTGCAGCTGCGTCAGGTACTCCTTCTCCTGGATCCGGCGACGGCCGTGCTGGCCGGGCGGGAAGGGACGGAGCTCGAAGTTCTTGTCGCCGCCGACGAGGTCCATCTTCAGGCGGCGGGACTTCTTGGTGATCGGGCCGGTGTAACGAGCCATGTCTCTAGTTCTCTCTCTCGCTCAGGGCCGGATCAGACGCGACGGCGCTTGGGCGGACGGACACCGTTGTGCGGCGTGGGCGTGACGTCGCTGATCGCGCCGACCTCGAGGCCGGTGGCGGTGAGCGAGCGGATCGCCGTCTCGCGGCCCGAACCCGGGCCCTTGACGAAGACGTCGACCTTGCGCATGCCGTGCTCCATGGCGCGGCGGGCAGCAGCCTCGGCAGCCATCTGGGCGGCGAACGGGGTGGACTTGCGGGAGCCCTTGAAGCCGACCTGGCCGGCAGACGCCCACGCGATCACGGCGCCGGTGGGGTCCGTGATCGAGATGATCGTGTTGTTGAACGTGCTCTTGATGTGAGCGTGCCCGTGGGCGACGTTCTTCTTCTCCTTGCGACGAACCTTCGTCACGCGAGCCTTGGGAGGCATGTTTCTCCTACGTCAGAACTGAATGTCGGTGAGACGCGATCGCGGGGCGATCAACGTCAGCGGGCCTTCTTCTTGCCGGCCACGGTGCGCTTCGGGCCCTTGCGGGTGCGCGCGTTGGTCTTGGTGCGCTGGCCGCGCACGGGCAGACCACGTCGGTGACGAAGACCCTCGTAGGAGCCGATCTCGACCTTGCGGCGGATGTCGGCCTGCACCTCACGGCGAAGGTCACCCTCGAGGCGGTAGTGGCCCTCGAGGAAGTCACGAAGCGCAACGAGCTCGGCCTCACCGAGGTCCTTGACGCGGGTGTCGGGGTTGACGCCGGTGGCAACCAGCGTCTCCTTGGAACGGGTGCGACCGACACCGAAGATGTAGGTCAGTGCGACCTCGACGCGCTTCTCGCGCGGAAGGTCGACTCCAACAAGACGAGCCATGTTGGGTTGTCTCCTGATTTCTGTTTCGCGGAGGTCTGGAGCAGGTCACCGATCCGGGGTCACGGCCCGCCACTCAGAAGGACGGGCCACCGGTCCCCGGCCTCCGTGCCGGGGGTGACGTCCTGCGCCGACACGACGGTCGGTCATCAGGGGCCGGGTGCTGCTTTCATTCACTTTTTCGCGTGCTGTCGAAAGTCTGTCGACGGCGAGGGTGGTGGCTCTGCTCAGCCCTGGCGCTGCTTGTGGCGCAGGTTCTCGCAGATCACCATGACCCGACCGTTGCGGCGGATCACCTTGCACTTGTCGCAGATCTTCTTGACGCTCGGCTGAACCTTCATCTGCCTGCTGTCTTCGGATCGCGCGCCCGTTCCTCGCACGCCCCGGAGGGCGTGTGACGACCAGGTGCTTGGTTGTGTAATCGGGAGTGGTGCCTCGCACTCGTCCCGGCCCGTCGGCCCGCTCGCGCGGGTTGGTCGGGGCCGGAGCTGGTGCTCAGCGGTAGCGGAAGACGATCCGACCGCGGGTCAGGTCATAGGGCGAGAGCTCCACCACGACACGGTCCTCGGGGAGGATCCGGATGTAGTGCTGTCGCATCTTGCCCGAGATGTGTGCGAGCACCTTGTGACCGTTGGAGAGCTCCACCCGGAACATCGCGTTCGGGAGAGCCTCGACGATCGTGCCCTCGATCTCGATGACACCGTCCTTCTTGGCCATATCCTCCGTCTAACTGTTGGTGGCCGACCCGGAATGAGCCGGCCTTGTGACGTGCCTGGTGGTCGTGCTGGAGGCACGACCGGAGACCGGGCGTCGTGGCACGCGACACCCAACGGTCAAGGTTACGCCAGATGGCGCCGTTCCTGAAATCGGCGCAGGAGGTCCGGAGGGGGCGGGCGCCCGTTCGTGGCGCCCGTGCGCCCGTGTCATCCCGGGTTCACCGCTCGTCGCCCTCGACCTCGGCCCGCCTCAGCCGTACGAGCCGCTCGACGACCTCGTCGGGCAGGAGGTGACCGGGCGCGAAGCGGATCGTGCCCTTGCTGGTCGAGAAGCCGTCGAGGTCGGCGGCGACCGCCTCGACGACGGCCGGGCTGAAGGGATACACCGACAGGTGTCCGGCGGCGGCCCGCACCCCGATCAGCGGGTGCCTGTCGAGGCGCAGCGCGGGCATGCCGTAGCTGGTGCCCTCGACGGCGTCGGGTGCCACCCGCGCAGCGACGTCGACGACGTGCTGCAGCGCCTCCCTCTGCTCGGCGGGGAGGCCGGCGAGGTAGTCCCCGATCGTGCCCATTCACCGAGCGTGCCACCGGCACACTCGTGCGCGGGCCCGTATGCCGTATGCGGTGAGCCGTGGCACCGCTCGTTCGCGCCGGCCCGCGGTCACGCGCGACGGCATACTGGCCGGATGACCGAGACCGGCGCCAGTGCGCCCGAACCGCCCACCACGCCGATCGCCGAGGCTCCGGAGGACCACACCGACGTGGTCAGCGCTCCCCCTGCCGAGGCGGAGGACGTGGAGGCCTACTACGCCCGGATCGCGGCCGCGGCCGGGGAGGACGGCCGCCTGCCCGTGGCGGTCGAGGAGATGCCCGGCTGGGACATCTTCCCCTACGAGCTCGACGGGCTGCGCCTGAAGCCCGTCCGCCCACCCGCCGACGAGGAGCCGGCGCGCCGCGGCGAGGACCCCGCCGAGTGCTGGTGTGCGCGCAGCCCTGAGGGCGGCGGCGGTCCTGAGGTGGTCTGGTCGAACGAACGGTGGCGGCTCGGCCTCTCCCCCGACACCGGCCTGCCGGTCATGCTGGTGCTGCAGCCGCTCGAGCACCACGACCTCACCTCGCTGCCCGGCGAGCTCGCCGCCGAGATGGGGCAGTTGGTCGTCGCGACCGCCGACGCGGTCGAGCACGTGCCCAGCGTCGGGCGTGTCCAGCTCGCCAAGTGGGGCGACGGGAGTGCGCACCTGCACCTGGTGTTCCTCGGCCGGCCGGCCCGGATGCTCCAGTTCCGCGGCTCGCCGCTCATCGACTGGGAGGAGAACCTCCCACGCGTGCCGCTGGACGTGCTGCGCGCCAACGCCCGCGTCGTCGCCGAGCGCATGGTCGTGCACGTCGGCGGCCGCGCCGGAACGCTCGGCCGCTAGGAGGTCAGCGGGTGGCGAGCCAGAGTGGGTCGGGCCCGGTGAGCGGGACCATGCGCCAGGTCAGGTCGGCGTCGCCGCTGCGCAGCCGCGCCTCGACCCGCAAGCGGTGGGGCGACTCGATGGCGATGACCTCGGCCCGGAAGACGTCCTCGTCGACCCAGCCGCCGCTCGCCACCACCGGCACGGTCGCTCCCCCGGCGACGAGCTCCCCCTCGCGCCACCTACCGCGCCCGACGGGCACCCGGAGCCACTCGCCGCGCCGTTCGAGGCCCAGCACGTGGCCGGCACCGTCACGCGTGACGGAGACGGCGGAGTAGCCGTCGGCGAGGTCGGAGGCCTGCGACCGTGCGAACTCGGCGTGGTCGGGACCGAGCGCCTCACCGGTCGGCGCCGGGATCGCGAGAGCGGCCAGGCGCTGTGCGAGCTGCTCGTCCGCCTCGCAGGACCCGGCGGCCCCGATCGCCGGCAGCACGTGCTCCCAGAGCAGGTCGAGGGTCGACTGCATCCGCTCCTGCTCGGCGGTGATGGCCACCACCGTGTCCTGCTCGGGCAGCACGATGAGGAACTGCCCGAAGGCCCCGTCGCCCCGGTAGCCGTGACGCTGCATCCAGAAGGAGCAGCCGTAGCCGCGGCACCAGTCCGGCTCGGCGCCGGGGTCCTGGTTGAGGGGCCCGAAGGCTCGGGTTGCCTCCGTGACCCAGGCCTCCGACAGCAGCTGCTCCCCCTGCCGGCGGCCGCCGTCCAGGTAGAGCTGGGCGATGGAGGCGATCGCCTCGGTCGTCAGGTGCGCGCCGGTGAACCCGAGCTCGCGCCCGAGCGGGTCGCGGTGCCACGGGATGTCCGGCAGCTCGAGCGGGTCGAGCAGGCGCGGGCGCAGGTACTCGGCGACGCCGACCCCTGCCACCCGGCGCACGATCAGCGACAGCAGGTAGGTCGCGACCTGGTTGTAGGCGAAGACGGTGCCCGGCTCGCGGGTCGGCTCGGTGGCGAAGACCCTGGGCACCCAGTCGTCCTCGTCGCCCAGGTCGCTGCCGCTCATCCGGTCGAAGACGCGCCCCCAGGCGTCCTCCTTGTGACCGACCGTCATCGACAGGCAGTGCTTGACGCGCACCGGTCCCCAGCCCGGCGCGACGGCGCTGCGGTCGAGGTCCGGGAAGTGGTCGAGGACCGGGTCGTCGAGGGAGAGGCGGCCCTCCTGCACGAGGAGGCCGACAGCCGTGGCCGTCACCGTCTTCGACAGGGAGTAGGCGAGGTGGACGCGGCCGGCGGCATACGGCGCCCACCAGCCCTCGGCGACGACGTGGCCGTGGCGCACGACCATGAGGCTGTGCAGGCCGAGGTCGTCGCGCTCTGCGGCGTCGACGAACGCGAGGATGCCGGTGGCGTCCACGCCCTGCGCCGACGGGGTGCTGCGGGGAAGGCTCATGGACGCGAGGCTACGCACTGGGCGTGCCGGGTGGGGCGCCCGGGTCAGGCGGCGTCGAGCGGGGCGTAGGCCGCCCCGGCCGCTGCGAGCGCGGCCTTGCCGCCGTCGACGGCGGTGAGGATCCAGAGCCCGCCGTCGCGGACGGCCACCGAGTGCTCCCAGTGGGCCGCCCGGGTGGCATCGGTCGTGACGACCGTCCAGTCGTCGGCGAGCACCTTCGTGTCGGTCCCGCCGAGCGTCACCATGGGCTCGATCGCGCCGGTGAAGCCGTCGACGAGCTTGGGCCCGGTCTCGCGCACCGCGTAGTTGGGGATCTGCGGGTCCATGTGCATCTGGGTGCCGATGCCGTGGCCGACGTACTCGTCGATGACGCCGTAGGTCAGCCCGTCGCGCTCCGCCGCCGCCTCGATGCTCGCCTCGACGGCGTCGCCGACGGCGTAGAGGCGTCCGCCGACCTGCATGGCGGCGATGCCGGCGTAGAGGCTCGCCTCGGTGGCGTCGATGAGAGCCAGGTCCTCGGGGCGTCCGGCCTCACGCCCGCCGACGACCGCCGTGAACGCGGCGTCACCGTTCCAGCCCTGGACCTCGGCGCCGCAGTCGACCGAGACGATGTCGCCGGCCTCGAGCACCCGCGGGCCGGGGATGCCGTGCACGACCTCGTCGTTCACGCTCGTGCACAGCGTGTGGCTGTAGCCGGGGACGAGCTGGAAGTTCGGGATGCCGCCGTGGCTGCGGATGAAGTCCTCCGCCAGGCGGTCGAGCTCGAGGGTGGTCATCCCCGGGCGCAGCTCCCTCGCCAGCACTTCGAGGGTGCGACCGACGAGCAGGCCCGCCTCACGCATGAGGAGGAGCTGCTCGTCGGTGCGGCCCTGGAGCCGGTTACGGCGTCCGAACATCGGTGGTCCTTCTGGGTTGTACGCGCGTGGCCGCCTTCGCGGCTCCATGCGGATGGGCGGCAGCTGCCGCTCAGGCGTGCTGCGGCAGAGCGGCCATGACGCGGTCGGTGACCTCGTCGACGTCGCCCATGCCGTCGACCTTGACGAGCAGGCCGACCTGCTCGTAGTGCTGGGCCAGCGGCGCGGTCTCCTTGCGGTAGATCGCCTGGCGCTCGCGGATCACGTCCTCGGTGTCGTCGACCCGACCCTCGGTCTGGGCGCGCTTGAGCAGCCGCTGGACGATCGCGTCCTCGTCGACCTCGAGCTCGAGGACCGCATCGAGGGGGTGTCCCTGGCGCGACAGCATCGCGTCGAGGGCCTCGACCTGGCCGGCCGTGCGCGGGTAACCGTCGAGCAGGAACCCCTGGGCCGCGTCGTCCCAGGAGAGGCGGTCCTCGACGATCTCGTTGGTGATCTCGTCGGAGACGTAGCCACCGGACTTGATGATCTCGTCGACCTTGACGCCGAGCGGGGTGCGGTCCTTGATGTTGGCGCGGAAGATGTCGCCGGTCGAGATGGCCGGGATGCCGAGCCGCTCGGCGATCCGGGCGGCCTGCGTGCCCTTACCGGCACCGGGCGGCCCGAGGATGATCAGTCGCATTAACGGAGGAACCCTTCGTAGTGACGCTGCTGCAGCTGCGCCTCGATCTGCTTGACCGTCTCGAGGCCCACACCGACGACGATGAGGATCGAGGTGCCACCGAACGGGAAGTTCTGGTTGGCGCCCACGAGCACGAGCGCGATGAGCGGGATGAGCGAGACGATCGCGAGGTAGATGGCACCCGGCACGGTGATTCGGGTCAGGACGTAGTTGAGGTACTCGGCCGTGGGTCGCCCGGCCCGGATACCCGGGATGAAGCCGCCGTACTTCTTCATGTTCTCCGCGACCTCGGTCGGGTTGAACGTGATCGAGACGTAGAAGAAGGTGAAGAACAGGATGAGGGCGACGTAGGTGATCATGTAGATGGGGTGGTCACCCTTGACCAGGTTGGCCTGGACCCAGTCCACCCAGGCCGGGTTGTCGCCGTTGGCCTTGGTGTTGAACTGGGCGACGAGCCCCGGCAGCGCGAGCAGCGAGCTGGCGAAGATGACCGGGATGACGCCGGCCATGTTGACCTTGAGCGGGATGTAGGTCGACGTGCCGCCGTACATCCGCCGGCCCACCATGCGCTTGGCGTACTGCACCGGGATCCGGCGCTGGGACTGCTCGACGAAGACCACTGCGGCGATGACGAAGACGCCGAGGATCAGGATGCCGAGGAAGGTGCCCCAGCCCTTGTTGTTCTTGATGCTCCACAGCGAGGCCGGGAAGCCTGCGGCGATCGAGGTGAAGATCATCAGCGACATGCCGTTGCCGACACCCTTGTCGGTGATGAGCTCGCCGAACCACATGATCAGGCCGGTGCCGGCGGTCATGGTCAGGACCATGATCAGGATCGTGACCATCGACTGGTCGACCATGATCGTGGAACAGTCGCCGCCGAAGAGGCTCGAGGGGTTGCGCGCGAACGTCACGAGGGTGGCCGACTGCAGGATGGCCAGGCCGATCGTCAGGTAGCGGGTGTACTGCGTGAGCTTGGTCTGCCCCGACTGGCCCTCCTCCTTGAGCGCCTCGAAGCGCGGGATGACGACCGTGAGCAGCTGGATGATGATGCTGGCCGTGATGTAGGGCATGATCCCCAGCGCAAACACCGACAGCTGCAGCAGCGCTCCCCCGCTGAAGAGGTTGGCGAGGTTGAGGAACCCGCTCTGGTCGCTACCGCCCCGGGCCTTGCCGGCCTGGAGGCACTGCTGGACGAGGCTGTAGCTGATGCCGGGCGTCGGGACGTGCGATCCGAGCCGGAACAGCACGATGATGCCGAGCGTGAAGAGCAGCTTCTTGCGCAGGTCCGGGGTACGGAACGCGCGTACGAAAGCGGCGAGCACTGGGTCCTCCTGGGGGCCGCGCGGTGGCGCGGCGTAAGTCATGCAATCCGTGGAAGGTTAACGCAAAGACGCAGCGCCCCGGGCTCCCTCCCGCGGTTACCGACGTCACGTCGGCTCACGGTGGGCGCCCGGGGCGCTGCTCACACGAGGTGTGTGGTGGTCACTCGAGTCAGCTCTTCGACTTCTCGGAGCTTCTCGGGGTCCCGGGTCGCTCAGCCGGCGAGAGCCGTGACCGTGCCGCCCGCGGCCTCGATCTTCTCCTTGGCGGAGGCCGAGAACTTGTGCGCCTCGACCTCGACCTTGACGGAGATCTCGCCGGTGCCCAGCACCTTCACCGGGAAGCCGTCACGGACGGCACCCTTGGCGACGAGGTCGGCGACGGACACCTGACCACCCTCCGGGAAGAGCAGCTGCAGGCGGTCCAGGTTCACGACCTGGTACTCGGTGCGGAACGGGTTCTTGAAGCCGCGCAGCTTGGGCAGACGCATGTGCAAGGGCATCGAGCCACCCTCGAAACGCGCCGGAACCTGGTAGCGGGCGCTGGTGCCCTTGGTGCCACGACCTGCGGTCTTGCCCTTGGAGCCCTCGCCACGACCGACGCGGGTCTTGGCGGTCTTGGCTCCGGGGGCCGGACGCAGGTGGTGGACCTTGAGGGCGGACTCGCCCGACTTCTTGGCGTTGTCGGCCATGGTCAGTCAACCTCCTCGACGGTCACGAGGTGCGTCACCGTCTTGACCATCCCGCGGATCTCGGGACGGTCCTCCTTGACGACGACGTCGCCAATGCGCTTCAGACCGAGGCTGCGCAGCGTGTCACGCTGGTTCTGCTTGCCACCGATCTCGGAACGGGTCTGGGTCACCTTCAGACGAGCCATCAGACACCAGCCTTCGCGGCCTGGGCCTCGGCGATGCCGACGGCACGGGCCTTGAGCATGGCGGCCGGGGCGACGTCCTCGAGGGCCTTGCCACGGCGGGCGGCGACCGCCTCGGGACGCTCGAGCTCGCGCAGGGCCTGGGCTGTGGCGTGCACGATGTTGATGGCGTTGTCGGATCCCAGCGACTTGCTGAGGACGTCGTGGATGCCGGCGCACTCGAGCACCGCACGCACTGCGCCACCGGCGATGACACCGGTACCGGGGGCGGCGGGGCGCAGCATGACCACACCGGCAGCCGCCTCACCCTGGACGGGGTGCGGGATGGTGCCCTGGATGCGCGGGACCTTGAAGAAGTTCTTCTTGGCCTCCTCGACACCCTTGGCGATGGCCGCGGGAACTTCCTTGGCCTTGCCGTAGCCGACACCCACCGTGCCGTCACCGTCACCGACGACGACCAGGGCGGTGAAGCTGAAGCGACGACCACCCTTGACGACCTTGGCGACACGGTTGATGGTCACGACGCGCTCGACGTACTGGTTCTTGTCGTCACGGCTGTCGCGGTTGTCGCGGCCACCGCGGTTGTCGCGGCGGTCTCCGCGCTCGGTGCGCTCGCCGCCACCGGCGGGGCCGGTGCCTCGACGCTGCTGTCCGGGCATCAGATTTTCCTCATCTCAACGGTTGCGTTCACGAAGTTGCTCACAGGGCCAGACCGCCTTCGCGGGCGCCCTCGGCGATCGCCGCGACACGGCCGTGGTACTTGTTGCCACCACGGTCGAACACGACGGCCTCGATGCCGGCGTCCTTGGCACGGGCGGCGACGAGCTCGCCCACCCGCTTGGCCTTGGCCGTCTTGTCGCCGTCGAAGGCGCGCAGGTCGGCCTCCATCGTCGAGGCCGAGGCGACGGTCTTGCCGACGGTGTCGTCGACGACCTGCACGAAGAGGTGACGGCTGGACCGCGACACGACGAGGCGGGGGCGGGCCGCGGTGCCGGCGATCTTCTTGCGACCGCGCACCTGGCGACGGATGCGGGCGGCAGCCTTGGACTTGCCGCGCTTGATGATCATTGCCATGGCTTACTTACCGGCCTTTCCAACCTTGCGACGGATCTGCTCGCCCGCGTAGCGAACGCCCTTGCCCTTGTACGGGTCGGGCTTGCGCAGCTTGCGGATGTTCGCCGCGACCTCACCGACGAGCTGCTTGTCGATGCCCTGCACCGAGAAGCGGGTCGGGTTCTCGACGGCGAAGCTGATGCCGGCGGGAGCCTGGATGAGGATCGGGTGCGAGTATCCGAGCGAGAACTCGAGGTCCGAGCCCTTCGCGGCGACACGGTAACCCGTGCCGTGGATCTCCATCTTCTTCTCGTAGCCCTCGGTGACACCGAGGACCATGTTGTTGATGAGCGACCGCGTCAGGCCGTGGCGCGAGCGCGAGTCACGCTCGTCGTCGGGGCGCTTGACCTCGAGGTTGCCCTCGGCCAGCTCGACCGTGATCGGCTGCACGACGGTCAGCGAGAGCTCACCCTTGGGACCCTTGACGATGACGTCCTGGCCCTCGACCTTGATGTCCACACCCGAGGGGATGGAGACCGGGAGTCGTCCGATTCGCGACATGTCAGTGTCTCCTTACCAGACGTAGGCGAGGACTTCCCCACCCACGCCCTTCTCGTGTGCCTGGCGGTCGGTCAGCAGACCGTTCGACGTCGACAGGATCGCCACGCCGAGGCCACCGAGAACCCGCGGGAGGTTCGTGGACTTTGCGTAGACGCGCAGACCGGGCTTGCTCACGCGACGCACGCCGGCGATGGAGCGCTCGCGGTTGGGGCCGTACTTGAGGTCGATGGTCAGCGTCTGGCCGACCTCTGCCTCCTCGATCTTCCACGAGGCGATGTAGCCCTCGGCCTGGAGGATCTCGGCGATGTTCTTCTTCAGCTTCGAGTACGGCATGGAGACGACGTCGTGGTGCGCCGAGTTGGCGTTCCGGACGCGGGTCAGCATGTCCGCAATCGGGTCAGTCATGGTCATGGTGGGCTCTCCGCCCTTCCTCACCGGGGTTTCGACCTTTGGCAGTGATGCCGCTCGGCGTGTGCCGTGGGGCCGACCTACGGTGTCAGAGGTGTGTTGGTCTTGGGTTTGCTCTGGGTGCTCGCGGCTCGGGAGCCGGTTACCAGGAGCTCTTGGTCACGCCCGGCAGCTCGCCCGCGTGAGCCATCTCGCGAAGGCAGATGCGGCAGAGGCCGAACTTGCGGTACACCGAGTGCGGGCGGCCGCACTTCTGGCAACGGGTGTACGCGCGGACCTTGAACTTCGGCTTCCGGTTCGCCTTGACGATCAGCGCGGTCTTGGCCATGTCAGTTCTCCTTGAAGGGGAAGCCGAGCTGCCTGAGCAGCGCGCGCCCCTCGTCATCGTTGGTCGCCGTGGTGACCACGGTGATGTCCATGCCCCGGACGCGGTCGATCTTGTCCTGGTCGATCTCGTGGAACATCGACTGCTCGTTGAGGCCGAACGTGTAGTTGCCGTGTCCGTCGAACTGCTTGGGCGAGAGCCCGCGGAAGTCACGGATGCGCGGGAGGGCGATCGTCACGAGACGGTCGAGGAACTCCCACATCCGGTCGCCGCGCAGCGTCGTGTGGGCACCGATCGGCATACCCTCGCGCAGCTTGAACTGCGCGATGGACTTGCGCGCCTTCGTCACGACCGGCTTCTGGCCGGTGATGGCGGAGAGGTCACGGACAGCGCCCTCGATCAGCTTGCTGTCCTTGGCCGCGTCGCCGACACCCATGTTCACGACGACCTTGACGACGCCGGGAACCTGCATGACGTTGGCGTAGCCGAACTGCTCGAGCAGCGAGCTCTTGATCTCGTCCTGGTAGCGCTGCTTGAGGCGCGGCTTCGTCGTGGAGATGGTGGTGGTCTCAGTCATTCTCAGAGGTCCTTGTCCGACTTGACCGCGACACGGACGCGGGACGCCTTCTGGCGGCCATTGCGCTCGACGGTCTCGACACGCGTCTTCACGCGGGTCGGCTTCTTCGACTCGGGGTCGACGATCGCGACGTTGCTCACGTGGATCGCGGCCTCGGTGTGGGTCAGGCCACCGGTGCGGGTGCCACGGGCGGTCGCGCCGGCCTTGACGTGCTTGGTGACGCGGTTGATGCCCTCGACCAGCACGCGCTGGGTCTCCGGGTAGACCGCGATGACCTTGCCCTGCTTGCCACGGTCGCCGCCGTTCTTCTGGCTGCGGCCGGAGATGACCTGGACGAGGTCACCCTTCTTGATCTTCATCTTCGCCTGCTTGTTGGTGGTCGCCATGTTCACAGCACCTCCGGAGCCAGCGAGATGATCTTCATGAACTTCTTCTCGCGCAGCTCACGACCCACCGGGCCGAAGATGCGGGTGCCACGCGGGTCACCGTCGGCCTTGAGGATGACCGCGGCGTTCTCGTCGAACTTGATGTAGGACCCGTCGGCACGCCGACGCTCCTTGACGGTGCGGACGATGACGGCCTTGACGACGTCACCCTTCTTCACGTTGCCGCCTGGGATCGCGTCCTTGACGGTGGCGACGATCGTGTCGCCGATGCCGGCGTACCGACGGCCCGAACCGCCGAGAACACGGATGCACAGGATCTCCTTGGCACCGGTGTTGTCGGCGACGCGCAGCCGCGACTCCTGCTGAATCACTGTCTAACTCCTGTCGTCGTGCTGGTTCTTCACCCGCTGGGTGAAGCCTTGCCGAACGGATGGGGGGCACACAGGGGACGAGCCCCCGGGTGGGTTGCTTACTTGGCCTTCTCGAGGATCTCGACGACGCGCCAGCGCTTCGTCGCGGAGAGTGGACGCGTCTCCATGATGAGGACGCGGTCGCCGACGCCGGCAGCGTTCTGCTCGTCGTGCGCCTTCACCTTGCTGGTGCGGCGGATGACCTTGCTGTAGAGGGCGTGCTTGACGCGGTCCTCGACCTCGACGACGACGGTCTTGTCCATCTTGTCGCTCACCACGTAGCCCTGGCGGGTCTTGCGGTAGTTGCGCTCACTCGTCCGGTCGCTCACGACCTGCTCCTGCTCGCTCATGCGTCAGCCTCCTGCGCCTCGTCAGCCTTCTTGGCCTTCTTCTCGGCCTTGTCAGCCTTCTCGGACTTGTCGGCCTTCTTGTCGGCCTTCTCCTCCGCCTTGGGGGCGGCGGGGGCCGAGCCGATGCCGAGCTCGCGCTCGCGCATCTCGGTGTAGATCCGCGCGATGTCCTTCTTGACCGCGCGCAGACGACCGTGGTTGTCCAGCTGGCCGGTGGCCGACTGGAAACGCAGGTTGAACAGCTCTTCCTTGGCCTTCTTCAGCTCGTCCGCCAGCTTGGTGTCGTCGAGACCACGCAGCTGCTCGGGAGCCAGGTCCTTGGTTCCGACTGCCATCAGATGTCACCACCCTCACGCTGGACGAAGCGGCACTTCATGGGGAGCTTGTGCATCGCGAGGCGCATGGCCTCCCGCGCCACCGGCTCTGCCACGCCCGAGATCTCGAACATGACGCGGCCCGGCTTGACGTTGGCGATCCACCACTCGGGGGAACCCTTACCGGAACCCATGCGGGTCTCGGCGGGCTTCTTGGTGAGCGGACGGTCGGGGTAGATGTTGATCCACACCTTGCCGCCACGCTTCATGTAGCGGGTCATCGCGATACGAGCGGACTCGATCTGGCGGTTGGTCACGTAGGCCGGCTCGAGAGCCTGGATGCCGTAGTCACCGAACGCGATCGTGGTGCCACCCTTGGCCTTGCCGTGGCGGTCCGGGTGGTGCTGCTTGCGGTGCTTGACTCGACGGGGAATCAACATGGTCAGGCCTGCTCATTCTCGGTGCTGGCCGCGGCGGGCGCCTCGGCAGCAGCGGTCTCGTTCACTGCCGGGGCAGCGGCGGTCTCGTTGCGGTCACCACGACGGGCGCGGTTCGGACGGTCACCGCCGTCACGACGCGGGCCACGCGACGGGCGCGGGGCGGCGGCCTGCTGGGCAGCCAGCTCCTTGGCCGTCATGTCGCCCTTGTAGATCCACACCTTGACGCCGATGCGGCCGAACGTGGTCCGGGCCTCGTAGAAGCCGTAGTCGATCTGCGCACGCAGCGTGTGCAGCGGCACGCGACCCTCGCGGTAGAACTCCGTGCGGCTCATCTCGGCGCCGTTGAGGCGGCCGGAGACCTGCACACGGATGCCCTTGGCACCGGCGCGCTGGGCGGACTGCATGCCCTTGCGCATGGCGCGACGGAAGGCGACGCGGGCCGAGAGCTGCTCGGCGATGCCCTGGGCGACCAGCTGGGAGACGATCTCGGGGTTCTTGACCTCGAGGATGTTCAGCTGGACCTGCTTGCCCGTGAGCTTCTCGAGCTCGCCGCGGATGCGGTCGGCCTCGGCGCCGCGGCGACCGATGACGATGCCGGGGCGGGCGGTGTGGATGTCGACGCGGACGCGGTCGCGGGTGCGCTCGATCTCGACCGAGGCGATGCCGGCCCGCTCCATGCCCTTCTCCATCAGGCGACGGATGGCGACATCTTCCTTGACGTAGTCGCGGTAGCGCTGACCCGACTTGGTCGAGTCGGCGAACCAGCGGCTCTTGTGGTCCGTCGTGATGCCGAGACGGAAGCCATAGGGGTTGACCTTCTGACCCATCAGCGGGCTCCCTTCTTGTTCTCCGGCTGCGTGACGACCACGGTGATGTGGCTCGTGCGCTTGTTGATGCGACCGGCGCGGCCCTGGGCACGCGGCCGGAAGCGCTTCATCGTCGGGCCCTCGTCCACGAACGCGGCCGTGATGACCAGGTTGCGCTCGTCGAAGGCGACCGACTCGCGGTCGGCCTTGACGCGGGCGTTGGCGATAGCGCTCTCGAGGACCTTCTTGACCGGCTCGGAGGCCGACTGCGGGGCGAAGGTGAGCACCGTGACGGCGTCGGTGGCGGCCTTGCCGCGGATGAGGTCCACGACACGGCGAGCCTTCTGCGGGCTGACACGGACGTGCCGCGCCGAAGCCTTGGCTTCCATGACTTCTTCCTTGGATTCGATGGCCATCAGCGACGACGACCCTTCTTGTCGTCCTTCACGTGACCCTTGAACGTGCGGGTCGGCGCGAACTCGCCGAGCTTGTGGCCGACCATCGACTCGGTGACGAACACCGGGACGTGCTTGCGGCCGTCGTGGACGGCGAAGGTGTGGCCGAGCATGTCCGGGCTGATGACCGAACGGCGCGACCAGGTCTTGATGACGGTCTTGGTGCCCGCTTCGTTCTGGGCGTCCACCTTCTTCTGAAGGTGGTCGTCGATGAAGGGGCCCTTCTTCAGGCTACGAGGCATTCCAAAGGCTCCTTATCAGCGCTTCTTGCCAGTACGACGGCGACGCACGATGAGCTTGTCGCTTTCCTTGTGTCCCTTGCGGGTGCGGCCCTCGGCCTGGCCCCAGGGGCTGACGGGGTGACGTCCACCGGACGTCTTGCCCTCACCACCACCGTGCGGGTGGTCGACCGGGTTCATGGCGACACCACGGACGGTCGGGCGCTTGCCCTTCCAGCGCATGCGGCCGGCCTTGCCCCAGTTGATGTTGCTCTGCTCCGCGTTGCCCACCTCGCCGACGGTCGCGCGGCAGCGCGCGTCGACGTTGCGGATCTCGCCGGACGGCATACGCAGCTGGGCGTAGGGACCGTCCTTGGCGACGAGCTGGACGCGAGCACCGGCGGAGCGGGCGATCTTGGCGCCGCCGCCGGGCTTGAGCTCGATCGCGTGCACGACGGTACCGACCGGGATGTTGCGCAGCGGGAGGCTGTTGCCCGGCTTGATGTCGGCGGCGGGGCCGTTCTCGATCGGGTCGCCCTGCTTGAGGCGGTTCGGCGCCAGGATGTAGCGCTTCTCGCCGTCGGCGTACTGCACGAGCGCGATGCGCGCGGTGCGGTTGGGGTCGTACTCGATGTGAGCGACCTTGGCCGGCACGCCGTCCTTGTCATGGCGACGGAAGTCGATGACGCGGTAGGCACGCTTGTGGCCACCACCGATGTGACGCGTGGTGATGCGACCGGCGTTGTTGCGGCCACCCGTCTTGGACAGGGGGCGAACGAGCGACTTCTCGGGAGTCGAACGCGTGATCTCGACGAAGTCGGCGACCGACGAGCCACGACGGCCCGGCGTGGTCGGCTTGTACTTACGGATACCCATGTTGGCTCAGTCCTTGTTCTTCGTCGATCTCAGGCGCCCGCACCGAAGATGTCGATCGAGCCCTCGCGGAGAGAGACGATCGCACGCTTGGTGTCCTTGCGCTTGCCGAGGCCGAATCGGGTGCGACGGGTCTTGCCCTGGCGGTTCAGGGTGTGGACCTTGTCGACCTTGACGTTGAAGATCTGCTCGATGGCGATCTTGATCTCCGTCTTGTTCGCACGGGGGTCGACGATGAAGGTGTACTTGCCCTCGTCGAGCAGCCCGTAGGACTTCTCGGAGACGACCGGCGCGATCAGGATGTCGCGGGGGTCCTTGGTGTGGATGCTCACTTGGTGGCCTCCTTGTCGGCCTTGTCGGCCTTCACGGGACCGGCGACGAACGCGTCGAGGGCGGCCTGGGTGAAGACGATGTCGTCGGCGCACAGGACGTCGTACGTGTTGAGCTGGTCGGCGACCAGGACGTGGACGTTCTGCAGGTTGCGGACCGACTTGAACGACACCTCGTCACCGCGCTCGAGCACGACGAGCAGGTTGCGGCGCTCGGTCAGACCGGCGAGCAGGGCCGCGGCGTCCTTCGCCGAGGGCACCTCGCCCGAGACGATGGAGTCGACGACGTGGATGCGGTCGAAGCGGGCCCGGTCGGAGAGGGCACCGCGCAGGGCGGCGGCCTTCATCTTCTTGGGGGTGCGCTGCGCGTAGTCACGCGGCTGCGGGCCGTGGACCGTGCCACCGCCGGCGAACTGCGGGGCGCGGGTCGAGCCCTGACGGGCGCGGCCGGTGCCCTTCTGGCGGTAGGGCTTGCGCCCACCGCCGCGGACCTCGCCGCGGGTCTTGGTCGAGTGCGTGCCCTGACGAGCGGCCGCGAGCTGGGCCACCACGACCTGGTGGATCAGCGGCACGTTGGTCTGGACATCGAAGATGTCAGCAGGAAGGTTCGTCATGTCGTTCAGCCCTTCGCAGCCGTGCGGATCAGGACGATGCCACCGCGGGGGCCGGGGACGGCACCCTTGATCAGCAGCAGACCCTTCTCGGCGTCAACGGCGTGGATCTGGAGGTTCTGGGTCGTCTGGCGAACGCCACCCATGCGACCAGCCATGCGCATGCCCTTGAAGACACGGCCGGGGGTCGAGCAGCCGCCGATGGAGCCCGGCTTGCGGTGGTTGCGGTGCGCACCGTGCGAGGAGGAGACGCCGGCGAAGCCGTGACGCTTCATGACACCCGCGAAGCCCTTGCCCTTGGTCGTGCCGGTCGCGTCGACGCGCTGGCCCGCCTCGAAGGACTCGGCCGTGATCTCCTGGCCGAGCTCGTAGGTGCCGGCGTCGGCCGTGCGCAGCTCGACGAGGTGACGACGCGGCGTGACGCCGGCCTTCTCGAAGTGCCCGGCCATCGGCTTGTTCACCTTGCGCGGGTCGATCGCACCGAAGGCGATCTGGACCGCGGAGTAGCCGTCGGTCTCGTCGGCACGCACCTGCGTGACGACGCAGGGGCCGGCCTTGACCACGGTCACGGGGACGAGCTTGTTGTCGGCGTCCCACACCTGGGTCATGCCGAGCTTCTCGCCGAGCACGCCCTTGACGTTCTTCTGAGCAACAGTCATCTCAACAACCGCCTCAGAGCTTGATCTCGATGTTGACGTCCGCCGGCAGGTCGAGACGCATCAGCGAGTCGACGGCCTTGGGCGTCGGGTCGATGATGTCGATGAGGCGCTTGTGCGTGCGCATCTCGAAGTGCTCGCGGCTGTCCTTGTACTTGTGCGGCGACCGGATGACGACGTACACGTTCTTCTCCGTCGGCAGCGGGACGGGGCCCACCACGGTCGCGCCGGCGCGCGTCACTGTGTCAACGATCTTCCGGGCCGAGTTGTCGATGACCTCGTGGTCGTACGACTTCAGCCGGATGCGGATCTTCTGTCCCGCCATCTGATGAACGTCTCTCTCTCGCTTCTGACTACCGGTTCCCTTGGCCCATCCGACCCCCGAGGTCGGGCGTGTCGCGCCCGCTTCGCGGCGAAAGCTGCACAATTCAGTGCCACTCTCGTGTGGATTGCCCGGCCGAACCGGGTAACTTGCGCTTCCCTCGGGCCTCCGACAGGAGTCCGGGCGAGTCCCCGTCAGGAGGCTCTCAAGGGGCGGCGCCACCGACATGGGTCAGCGACGCGCGTCAAGCAACCTGAACAGTGTGCCAGAGCGGCCACTGCACTATCAAATCGGGCCGAGCGGGCCCGCCAGGGGCGCAGACGTGGCGCGTCGCCCGCTTCCGGCCGGTGCGCGACGAAGCATCGCCGACGTATGCCGTCAGCATCGTTCCGAGGCCCGCGCTCCCCCGCGCGTCGACCGGGCGCCAACCGCCACCCGCGCTCAGGCCGGGGCGAGGAAGGCGCTCAGCGCGGCGGCGTACATGGCCGGGTCCTCGGCCCCCATGAGCTCGCGGGTGCTGTGCATCGACAGCAGCGCCGCCCCGAAGTCGACGGTGGTCGCTCCCGTCAGCGACGAGGTGACCGGCCCGACGGTGGAGCCGCACGGCAGGTCGCTGCGGGTGACGAAGGTCTGCATCGGCACCCCCGCCTGCTCGCACGCGAGGCGGAAGGCTGCGGCGCCCACCGAGTCGGTCGCGTAGCGCAGGTTGGTGTTGACCTTGAGGACCGGACCGCCGTTGACGCTGATCTGGTGCATCGGCTCGTGACGGTCGGCGTAGTTGGGGTGGGTGGCATGGCCCATGTCGCCGGAGGCGATGACCGTCGCGGCCAGGGCCCGCCAGTAGTCGTCGCGGCTGCCGCCTCCGGCCGTGACGATGCGCTCGAGCACGGACGGGAGCAGCGTCGAGGTGGCTCCGCGCTCGGAGGTGCTGCCGATCTCCTCGTGGTCGAACAGCACGAGGACCGGCACGTGGGCGGGCTCGGTGGCCACCGCGTCGAGCAGGGCACGAACCCCGGCATACGAGGTGGCGAGGTTGTCGAGGCGGGGTGCGGCGATGAGCTCGCGTGAGCGCCCGAGCCGGGTCGACGGCTGTACGGGGTGCGTCATGACGTCCCACGAGAGCACGTCCTCGTGGTCGACGCCGACCTGCTCGGCGAGGTAGCCGACGAAGTCGCCGGGCTCGTCGCCGAGGCCCCAGAGCGGCTCCATGTGGGCCTGCTTGTTGAGGGTCAGACCGTCGTTCTGGCTGCGGTCGAGGTGGATGGCCAGCTGTGCCACCCGCAGCAGCGCCTCGCGCCCGTGGAAGGTCCGCGACTCGACGCCGTCCGCGCCGCGGACGGCGACTCGGCCGGCCAGGCCCAGGTCGCGGTCGAGCCACGAGCTGAGGAGCAGCCCGCCGTAGGGCTCGACGCCGAGCAGCTGCCAGCCCACGCGCGAGTGATCGGGATTGGGCTTGATGCGGAGGTTGGGGCTGTCGGTGTGGGCCCCGACGACCCGGAAGCCCGCGGCCGGACCTGCCCCCGCGCCGTGGGCGCCGGTGGTGTCCCAGGCGATCAGGGACCCGCCGCGCACGAGGTAGTGCCGGCCCGGTTCGGTGGGCCATGCCGCCGTTTCGACGACCTCGGTGAAACCCTCCGCAGCCAGGCGGGCCGCGGCCTGCTCGCAGGCGTGGAAGGGGGTGGGCGAGTCGTCGACGAAGTCGATCAGACCCTGGGCTTCGGTGTCGGTGTCGAACGAGTGCGCCATGGCCCCCGACCCTATCCGTCCCACACGTGATGCCGAGCGGGCAGGCCCGACGTCAGCGCGGCCCATCGTGCACAGGATGCCGTCAGCCAGCAACCACTCGACCAGGGCGAGCCTCTCCCCCTGGGCGACTCCTCGAGGCCGTGCGCACCTTTCGGGGTCATGACCCCGAGAAGGACACACAGCCGTGCAGGCGGGAAGCACCCACGTGCGAAAAAGGGAGCGGGGCGCCTGACGGCGCGAGGGGAATCGGCGGCGGCCACCTGGCGCTGGGAGAGCCCTGCCCGCATACGACCGCCGACGCTCCACGCCCCGAGGGTCGTCAGGCGCGTCGCGACCCGCACGCCGCGAGGACCGTCGGTCGCCCTGCGACGCCCCTGTGCGACCCCCGAGCGGGCCTGACGTGGACATGCGGAAGGGCCCGCCCCGCCGAAGCGGAACGGGCCCTACCGGTGAAGCAGGTGCTGCAGGTGCAGCGTCAGATCACTTGATGATCTTCGTGACGCGACCGGCGCCGACCGTGCGGCCACCCTCACGGATGGCGAACTTGAGGCCGTCCTCCATGGCGATCGGCTGGATGAGCTCGACCGTCATGTCGGTGTTGTCGCCGGGCATGACCATCTCGGTGCCCTCGGGCAGGTGCACGACACCCGTCACGTCCGTGGTGCGGAAGTAGAACTGCGGGCGGTAGTTGTCGTAGAACGGCGTGTGACGGCCGCCCTCGTCCTTGGACAGGATGTAGACCTGCGCCTCGAAGTCCGTGTGCGGGGTGATCGAGCCGGGCTTGACGACGACCTGGCCGCGCTCGACGTCCTCGCGCTTGGTGCCACGAAGGAGCAGACCGACGTTCTCGCCGGCGCGACCCTCGTCGAGGAGCTTGCGGAACATCTCGACACCGGTGACCGTGGTCTTGGCCGGCGGGCCGGTGTGGATGCCGACGATCTCGACCTCCTCGTTGACCTTGAGGACACCGCGCTCGATGCGGCCGGTGACGACCGTGCCACGACCGGTGATCGTGAAGACGTCCTCGACGGGCATCAGGAACGGCTTGTCGATGTCACGCTCGGGCTCCGGGATGGAGTTGTCGACGGCGTCCATGAGGTCGAGGACCGACTGGCCCCACTTCTCGTCGCCCTCGAGCGCCTTGAGCGCCGAGACCTGCACGACCGGCAGGTCGTCGCCCGGGAACTCGTACTGCGACAGGAGCTCACGGACCTCCATCTCGACGAGCTCGAGGATCTCCTCGTCGTCGACCATGTCGGCCTTGTTGAGCGCCACGACGATGTAGGGGACGCCGACCTGGCGGGCCAGGAGGACGTGCTCCTTCGTCTGCGGCATGGGGCCGTCGGTGGCGGCGACCACGAGGATCGCGCCGTCCATCTGGGCCGCACCCGTGATCATGTTCTTCACGTAGTCAGCGTGGCCGGGGCAGTCGACGTGGGCGTAGTGGCGGCCCTCCGTCTGGTACTCGATGTGCGCGATGGAGATGGTGATACCGCGCTGGCGCTCCTCGGGAGCCTTGTCGATGTCCTCGAACGCGAACTGGGGGTTCAGGTCGGGGTACTTGTCGTGCAGAACCTTGGAAATCGCAGCCGTCAGCGTCGTCTTGCCGTGGTCGATGTGACCGATGGTGCCGATGTTGACGTGCGGCTTGGTCCGCTCGAACTTTGCCTTCGCCACTGTGGTCCTCCTCAGGACTTTCTAGTGTTACGCCGTACGACCAGGGCAGGACGTGGCGCGGTGGGGTGGATTCCGATGGAAGAGCCTACGGGATGTCCCGCAGGTCACTCCCCGCGGGTCTTCTTGATGATCTCCTCGGCAACGGCCTTGGGGACCTCTGCGTAGGAGTCGAACTCCATGGAGAAGCTAGCGCGGCCCTGCGTCTTGGACCGCAGGTCGCCGACGTAGCCGAACATCTCGGACAGCGGGACCAGGCCCTTGACGACCTTGGCGCCGCTGATGTCCTCCATGCCCTGGATCTGGCCACGGCGGGAGTTGATGTCACCGATGACGTCGCCCATGTAGTCCTCGGGCGTGCGGACCTCGACGGCCATCATCGGCTCGAGAAGCACCGGGTCCGCCTTCTTGATGGCCTCCTTGAAGACCATCGAGCCGGCGATCTTGAACGCCATCTCCGAGGAGTCGACGTCGTGGTACGCGCCGTCGTTCAGCGTCGCCTTGATGCCCACGAGCGGGTAGCCGGCGAGCACGCCGTACTGCATCGCGTCCTGGATACCGGCGTCGACCGACGGGATGTACTCGCGCGGGACGCGACCACCGGTGACGGCGTTGACGAACTCGTACAGCGAACCGTCCTCGGTCTCACCGAGGGGCTCGAAGCTGACCTGCACCTTCGCGAACTGGCCGGAGCCACCGGTCTGCTTCTTGTGCGTGTAGTCGTACTTCTCGACCGCACGACGGATCGTCTCGCGGTAGGCCACCTGCGGCTTGCCGACGTTGGCCTCGACCTTGAACTCGCGCTTCATGCGGTCGACGAGGATGTCGAGGTGCAGCTCGCCCATGCCGGCGATGATCGTCTGGCCCGTGTCCTCGTCGAGGTGCACCTGGAAGGTGGGGTCCTCGGCCGAGAGCTTCTGGATGGCCGTGGAGAGCTTCTCCTGGTCACCCTTCGTCTTGGGCTCGATGGCGACCTGGATGACCGGGTCGGGGAACGTCATCGACTCGAGCACGATCTGGTCGTTGATGTCCGAGAGCGTGTCGCCGGTCGTCGTGTCCTTGAGGCCGATGGCGGCGTAGATGTGGCCGGCCATGGCCTCGTCGACCGGGTTCTCCTTGTTGGCGTGCATCTGGAAGAGCTTGCCGATGCGCTCCTTCTTGCCCTTGGTCGAGTTGATGACCTGGGTGCCGGAGGAGATGTGGCCGGAGTAGACGCGGATGAAGGTCAGCGTGCCGAAGAACGGGTGCGTGGCGACCTTGAAGGCCAGGGCCGAGAACGGCTCGTCGAGGCTGGGCGCACGCGTCAGCTCGATCTCCTCGTTGCCCGGCTTGTGGCCGATCATCGGGGGGACGTCGAGCGGCGACGGGAGGTAGTCGACGACGGCGTCGAGCATCGGCTGCACGCCGCGGTTCTTGAAGGCGGACCCGCAGAACACCGGGTAGATCTCGGAGTTCACGGTGAGCTTGCGGATGCCGGCCTTGAGCTCGTCGACGGTGAGCTCCTCGCCGCCGAGGTACTTCTCCATGAGCTCGTCGTCGGACTCGGCGACACGCTCGACGAGGGCCATGCGGTACTCCTCGGCCTTCTCCTGCAGGTCGGCCGGGATCTCCTGGATCTCGTACTTGGCACCCATGGTCACGTCGCCCTTGGCGTCGCCGGGCCACACGAGGGCACGCTTGTAGACGAGGTCGACGACGCCGACGAAGTCGTTCTCGGCACCGATCGGCAGCTGCATGACGAGCGGCTCCGCACCGAGGCGGTCCTTGATCGTCTGCACCGTGAAGTAGAAGTCGGCGCCGAGCTTGTCCATCTTGTTGACGAAGCAGATGCGCGGCACGTCGTACTTGTCGGCCTGACGCCACACCGTCTCGGACTGGGGCTCGACACCCTCCTTGCCGTCGAACACAGCGACGGCACCGTCGAGGACGCGCAGCGAGCGCTCGACCTCGACCGTGAAGTCCACGTGTCCGGGGGTGTCGATGATGTTGATCTGGTTGCCCTCCCAGAAGGAGGTCACGGCGGCAGACGTGATCGTGATGCCGCGCTCCTTCTCCTGCTCCATCCAGTCGGTCGTCGACGCACCGTCGTGGGTCTCACCGATCTTGCGGTTGACACCGGTGTAGAAGAGGATGCGCTCCGTCACCGTGGTCTTGCCAGCGTCGATGTGCGCCATGATGCCGATGTTGCGGACCTTCTTGAGGTCCGTCAGGACGTCGAGTGCCACGTCAGGTTTCTCGTCTCATTCGTCGTGTAGTGAATCTCTGGGCGCCGGGCCGCGTCGCGGGACGGGCGGGCGCGTGCCCGGTCGGTATGCCGTGGAGCGCGCTCCCCGGCATACCGACCGGACCGCTGGTCACCAGCGGTAGTGCGCGAAGGCCTTGTTGGACTCGGCCATCTTGTGGGTGTCCTCGCGGCGCTTGACAGCGGCGCCGAGGCCGTTGCTGGCGTCGAGGATCTCGTTCATGAGGCGCTCGGTCATCGTCTTCTCGCGACGCTGGCGCGAGTAACCGACGAGCCAGCGCAGGGCGAGGGTGGTCGAGCGGTTGGGCTTGACCTCGATCGGCACCTGGTAGGTCGCACCACCGACGCGACGGCTCTTGACCTCCATGGCCGGCTTGACGTTGTCGAGCGCGCGCTTGAGCGTGGCGACGGGGTCGGTGCCGGTCTTCTGGCGGCAGCCCTCGAGGGCGCCGTAGACGATCGTCTCGGCGATCGACTTCTTGCCGTCGAGGAGGATCTTGTTGACGAGCTGCGTGACGAGCGGGCTGGAGTAGACCGGGTCGACGACGAGCGGGCGCTTCGGAGCGGGTCCCTTACGAGGCATCAGCTCTTCTCCTTCTTCGCGCCGTAACGGCTACGAGCCTGCTTGCGGTTCTTGACACCCTGGGTGTCGAGCGTGCCGCGGACGATCTTGTAGCGCACACCCGGGAGGTCCTTCACACGACCACCGCGGACGAGCACGATCGAGTGCTCCTGCAGGTTGTGGCCGACGCCGGGGATGTAGGCCGTGACCTCGATGCCGGAGCTGAGGCGCACACGGGCGACCTTGCGCAGGGCGGAGTTCGGCTTCTTGGGGGTGGTGGTGTACACGCGGGTGCACACGCCGCGACGCTGGGGCGAGCCCTTCAGCGCCGGGGTCTTGGCCTTGCTGGCCTTGTCCTGGCGGCCCTTGCGGACCAGCTGGTTGATGGTAGGCAACCTGGTTACTCCATAACGGTGGTTGTCGGTCGTCCCGGAGGACGGCTCCTTGGCTGTTTCGGCACCTCGACCCCCGAGGTCGGGCGTGTCGGCGCCGGTTCTCTCCCCTGCACTCCCCTCCCACGTCCGCAGCTGGCGGCCGTTCGGGAAGGTTGCCCGGCGAGAGGTGTGCTCTGGACCGCAGTGATGTCACGTCCGCCGGGGGCGGGGCGGACAGGGCACCGTGGCCGTCATCGCGCATGCCTGAGGGCGTGCCTCAGACACAGTTCTCTAGAATACCGGGGCGCGGCACGCCGACCAAATCGGTTAGAGCGGGCCCGACCGCGCCGATGAGGTATGCCGGGTGCTCAGCCCAGCCGCCAGTCGCCGGCGTACATGTGCAGCACGGGGACGCCGAGCTCGTCGCGGGCGCGGGAGGCCCAGTCGGTGTGGAAGGTGTCCTCGACCGCATGCGGCTCGGTCACGACCACGACCTCGTGGGCGCCGAGGCGGGCCACCTCCTCGACGAGGGTGGGCATGGGGTCGTCCGCGGTGATCTCGCCGGTGACGACGACGTCGTGGCGCTGGAACTCCACCAGCGACTCGGACAGGGCGGTGGTGGCGTCGGCGTGCGCCTCGGCCCGGTCCACGGGCTTGAGCGCCTCGAGGGCCTCACGCATCTCGAAGAGGCTCAGGTGGTCGAGGAACGAGCTCAGCAGGTTGCGGTCGGTGTCGGCCGGCACGAGCACCCGGTAGGACGGCGCCTGGTCCTCGTGCAGGGCCACGATCTTGTCGACGTCGACCGGCTTGAGGGCCTCCTCGGTGAGCACGATGATGGCCGGGGCGGGTCCGCTCTCTGCTTGCGCGGACGTCTCGCCGGACGCCGCCGTTCCGGTCGGCGCGGTGGCTGGGGTGGGTTCGACGGGCTCGGTCGCGTGCGGCGCGGCGGCCGTGGGCTCGGTCATGGACCCAACCCTACCGAGGGCGCGGCAGCACGCGCCTCACCGGTTCGTCATGCGCCACCGGGCGAGCAGCATGCCGAGACGGTCCTCCACCGGTCGGGGCGAGGTGCCGGAGAAGCTGCTCATCATGACGAAGACGTAGCGCCGTCCGTCGGCGCCGTTGACGTAGCCGGCGAGCGAGGTGACCCCGGTCAGGCTGCCGTTCTTGGCGCGCAGGTTGCCGGCTGCGGGGGTGGCTCGCATCCGGGAGGCCAGCGTGCCGCCCTGCCAGCGCACGGGATCGACCCCAGCCACCGGCAGCGCTGCCCGGAACGTCGGCCACCAGGAGGCGCGCTGGGCCTTGTCGAGGAGCAGGGCCAGCTGGCCCGGCGTCAGGCGGTTGGCGCGGGCGAGACCCGAGCCGTCGACGAAGCGCAGGCCACTCGTGGGGATGCCGATGCCGGCGGCATACGCCCGCAGCGCGGACGTGCCGTCGGCCCAGCTGCCGGGACGGCCGGTCCGGTGGCCGAGCGTCTTGGTGATCGCCTCGGCGTGGGAGTTGTTGCTCAGCTTGAGGAAGGGCACCATCAGCTGCCCGAGGGTCATCGAGTAGTGCCGGGCCAGCAGCGTGCGGCCGCTCGGCGTCGTGCCGCGGACCGCGGTGCCGTCGACCCGGATGCCGGCGGCGACGAGCCTGCTTCGCAGGGCACGACCGACCATGAGCGCGGGGTTGTCGACCGTGACCCACTTGCGAGCCGCCGTGTGGCGGACGGGCACTTGTCCGGTGACGGTCACGGTGTTGGTGCCGCCCGCACGGCTGACGGCGATCGTCGTCGCGGTGCCGCTCGCCGACGTGCGGGAGCGGTTGACGATCCGCAGGTGCGAGGCGGCCGAGGCCGGTGTGACGGTGATCCGGGGCAGCGCCGAGGTGGAGGTGCCCGGGCTGGCCGTGACGATGACCGTCCCGGCGTCGTAGTCGGTGTCGGGCGACAGGGTGAGGGCCGACACCTGGCCCGCGTAGTAGCTCGACGCGTACGAGGTGGACCAGTAGGGGTTGTAGCGCACCTCGTCGAAGGCGGAGGCGTCGGCGACGACGTCGCCCGTGATCCGCTTGACTCCCTTGGCACGCAGTCCGGCGACCAGCGAGCTGAGGTCACGCTCCAGCAGCGTCGGGTCGCCACTGCCCTTGAGGTAGAGCCGACCGGGCACCACTCCCCCGGCGCCGACGGGGGCGGCGTAGGCGTCGGTGGTCCAGCGGAAGCCGGGGCCGAGCCGCGTGAGGGCCGCGGCCGCGGTGAACGCCTTCTGGGTCGAGGCCGGAGCCAGCGGGGTGTCGGCGCCGCGCAGGTAGACGGGCCGCCGGGTGGAGGCGTCGGCCACCACCATACCGACCCTGGCCGTCGACGCGGTCACCCGCGGGTCGGCCATGACCTTGCCGACCTCGCGGCGCAGGGCCGCGTCACGCGAGTCGTAGACGGTCGCGCTCGAGCCGCCTGACGCTGCGGAGAGCACAGCGGCGACGGCGAGGGCCGCAGCGACGGGCGCGACGCGCCACCGGCCGGGGCTGGTGCGCGCCCACGCTCCTCGCGTGGCCCCGCGCGTCCGGACTTCTGTCGGTGCACGGACCACGACGACCTCCCGACGGATGCCGCCGGCTGGCCCTGGTGCCGCCGCACGACCTTCCCTGACGGCGAGGCTAGTCCGTTATGCCCGTTTCGGCGCGGCGAGATCGAGGCGGGAACGCCGAGGGCCGGCTCCCCCCGAAGGGGAGCCGGCCCAGCGGCATCCGTGGTGGTCACCCGATGGCCGCTCGCGCAGCCACCGGGAACCGGTCAGAACTGGTCGAGACCGAGTGCCTCGTCGTCGAGACGGATGGCCTCGCCGGTGCCCGAGCCGAAGCCTGCGTAGTCGTAGGCGTCGTAGCTCGGCAGCGAGTACATCGCGGCCTTGGCCTCCTCGGTGGGCTCGACCTTGACGTTCCGGTAGCGGGGCAGGCCCGTGCCGGCAGGGATGAGCTTTCCGAGGATGACGTTCTCCTTGAGGCCGAGCAGCGGGTCGGACTTGGCCTCCATGGCGGCCTGCGTGAGCACGCGGGTCGTCTCCTGGAAGGACGCGGCCGACAGCCACGACTCGGTCGCGAGCGAGGCCTTGGTGATGCCCATGAGCTCGGGACGACCGGCGGCCGGACGGCCACCCTCGGCCATGACGCGACGGTTCTCGTCCTCGAAGCGACCGCGCTCGGCCAGCTCGCCGGGCAGCAGGTCGGCATCGCCGGCCTCGATGATCGTCACGCGACGCAGCATCTGGCGCACGATGACCTCGATGTGCTTGTCGTGGATCGACACACCCTGCTGGCGGTACACGCGCTGGACCTCGTCCACCAGGTGCTTCTGCGCAGCGCGCGGGCCGAGGATGCGAAGGACCTGCTTGGGGTCGATCGCGCCCTGGACCAGCTTGGTGCCGACCTCGACGTGGTCGCCGTCGGCGACGAGCAGGCGCGAACGCTTGCTGACCGGGTACGCGTGCTGCTCGGAGCCGTCGTCGGGCGTGAGCAGGATGCGACGGGCCTTGTCGGTGTCCTCGATCTCGATGCGGCCGGTGGCCTCGGCGATCGGGGCCACACCCTTGGGGGTGCGAGCCTCGAACAGCTCGACGACACGCGGCAGACCCTGCGTGATGTCGTCGGCCGCCGCGGCGCCACCGGTGTGGAAGGTACGCATCGTCAGCTGCGTGCCGGGCTCACCGATCGACTGGGCCGCGATGATGCCGACGGCCTCGCCGATGTCGACGAGCTTGCCGGTCGCGAGCGAACGGCCGTAGCACTTCGCACACGTGCCGACCTTGCTGTCGCAGGTCAGGACCGAACGGACCCGGACCTCGTCGACACCCGCGGCGTAGAGCGCACCGATGACGACGTCACCGAGGTCGATGCCGGCCTCGGCGAGGACGGAGCCGTCGGGACCGACGACGTCCTCGGCGAGGGTGCGGGCGTAGACCGAGGCCTCGACGACCTCGCTCAGCGTGCGCGTGCCGGTGGTCTCGTTGACCTGGGCGATCGGCAGCTTGAGGCCACGCTCGGTGCCACAGTCGTCCTCACGGATGATGACGTCCTGCGACACGTCGACGAGACGACGCGTGAGGTAGCCCGAGTCGGCGGTACGCAGAGCCGTGTCGGCCAGACCCTTACGGGCACCGTGCGTCGAGATGAAGAACTCGAGCACCGTGAGACCCTCGCGGAAGTTCGCCTTGATCGGGCGCGGGATGATCTCGCCCTTCGGGTTGGCCATCAGGCCTCGCATGCCGGCGATCTGGCGGATCTGGAACCAGTTACCACCCGCACCAGAGGACACCATCCGGTAGATGGGGTTCGTGCGCGGGAAGTTGGTCTCCATCTCCTTGGCGACCTGGTTGGACGCCTGGGTCCAGATCTCGACGAGCTCCTGGCGGCGCTCGTCGTCGGTGATCAGACCACGCTCGTACTGGGTCTGGACCTTGGCGGCCTTGGCCTCGTAGGCCTCGAGGATCTCCGTCTTGTTGTCCGGCGTCGTGACGTCGGAGATCGCGACGGTGCAGCCCGAGCGGGTCGACCAGTGGAAACCGGCCTCCTTCAGGGCGTCGAGGGACGCGGCCACCTGGACCTTGGAGTAGCGCTCCGCGAGGTCGTTGACGATCGCCGACAGGCGCTTGCGGTCGACCGGGCGGTTCTCGAACGGGTAGTCGACCGGCAGCGTGTCGTTGAAGATCGCACGGCCGAGCGTCGTCTCGAGCGTCAGGCTCGGGATGAGTCCACGCTCGTCGGGCTCGACACCCTCGGGCAGCTCGTAGCCGGCGGGGGCCACCGCGTCCGTCAGACGCAGCTTGATCGCCGAGCCGAGCAGGATCTCGCCACGGTCGAAGGCCATGCGGGCCTCGGACGGGGACGAGAACGCACGACCGGCACCCGGGCCGCCGCCGTCGACGGCGTCGGTCAGGTGGTAGATGCCGGTGATCATGTCCTGGGTCGGCATGGTCACGGGGCGACCGTCGGCCGGCTTCAGGATGTTGTTGCTCGAGAGCATGAGGATGCGGGCCTCGGCCTGCGCCTCTGCCGACAGCGGCACGTGGACGGCCATCTGGTCACCGTCGAAGTCGGCGTTGAAGGCCGAGCAGACGAGCGGGTGGATCTGGATGGCCTTGCCCTCGACCAGTTGCGGCTCGAACGCCTGGATGCCGAGACGGTGCAGCGTGGGTGCGCGGTTGAGCAGCACCGGGTGCTCCGTGATGACCTCTTCGAGGACGTCCCACACGACCGGGCGGGCGCGCTCGACCATGCGCTTGGCCGACTTGATGTTCTGCGCGTGGTCGAGGTCGACCAGGCGCTTCATCACGAACGGCTTGAACAGCTCGAGCGCCATCTGCTTGGGCAGACCGCACTGGTGCAGCTTCAGCTGCGGGCCGACGACGATGACCGAACGGCCGGAGTAGTCGACGCGCTTGCCGAGCAGGTTCTGGCGGAAACGACCCTGCTTGCCCTTGAGCATGTCGGACAGCGACTTGAGCGGACGGTTGCCGGGGCCCGTGACCGGGCGACCACGACGGCCGTTGTCGAAGAGGCTGTCGACGGCCTCCTGGAGCATGCGCTTCTCGTTGTTGACGATGATCTCGGGGGCACCGAGGTCGAGCAGACGCTTCAGGCGGTTGTTGCGGTTGATGACGCGACGGTAGAGGTCGTTGAGGTCCGAGGTCGCGAAGCGGCCACCGTCGAGCTGCACCATCGGGCGCAGGTCCGGGGGGATGACCGGGATCGCGTCGAGGACCATGCCCGACGGGTGGTTCGTCGTCATCTGGAAGGCGTTGACGACCTTGAGGCGCTTGATGGCGCGGGTCTTCTTCTGGCCCTTGCCCGTGGCGATGATCTCCTGGAGCAGCTCCGCCTCGGCGTCGAGGTCGAAGGACTCGAGGCGCTTCTGGATCGCCGCGGCGCCCATGCCGCCCTCGAAGTACAGACCGAAGCGGTCACGCATCTCGCGGTAGAGGATCTCGTCGCCCTCGAGGTCCTGGACCTTGAGGTTCTTGAACCGGTCCCAGACCTGCTCGAGGCGCTCGATCTGCTGGTCGGCGCGCTTGCGGATGTTGTTCATCTCGCGCTCGGCCTGGTCGCGGACCTTGCGCTTGGCGTCGGCCTTGGCGCCTTCGGCCTCGAGCTCGGCGAGGTTGCGCTCGAGCAGCTGCGCGCGGGCCTCGATGTCGGCGTCGCGACGGTTCTCGATCTCCTTCTTCTCGACCTGGATCTGCGCCTCGAGCGAGGGCAGGTCGGCGTGACGCTGCTCCTCGTCGACGGAGGTGATCATGTAGGCCGCGAAGTAGATGACCTTCTCGAGGTCCTTCGGGGCGAGGTCGAGCAGGTAGCCGAGGCGGCTCGGCACGCCCTTGAAGTACCAGATGTGGGTGACGGGGGCGGCGAGCTCGATGTGGCCCATCCGCTCACGGCGCACCTTGGCGCGGGTGACCTCGACGCCACAGCGCTCACAGATGATGCCCTTGAAGCGGACGCGCTTGTACTTGCCGCAGTTGCACTCCCAGTCCCGGGTGGGGCCGAAGATGCGCTCGCAGAACAGGCCCTCCTTCTCCGGCTTGAGGGTGCGGTAGTTGATGGTCTCGGGCTTCTTGACCTCACCATGGCTCCACTGGCGGATGGAGTCGGCCGTGGCGAGGCCGATACGCAGCTCGTCAAAGAAGTTGACGTCGAGCACGTGGTTCCTTCTCTCGTAACTCTCGTTGAGTCTTTGGTCTGAGTGGTTTCGGGGGACGGGGGGTGGCGTATGCCGTCAGGCGGGCCTCACGGCATACGCCCCCTTCGTCGGGTGGGGCCTTCTCAGACCTCTTCGACGCTGGACGGCTCACGCCGGCTCAGGTCGATGCCGAGCTCCTCCGCAGCGCGGAAGACCTCCTCGTCGGACTCCTTCATCTCGATCGTCGTGCCGTCGGAGCTCAGGACCTCGACGTTGAGACACAGCGACTGCATCTCCTTGAGGAGGACCTTGAACGACTCCGGGATGCCCGAGTCGGGGATGTTCTCGCCCTTGACGATGGCCTCGTAGACCTTCACGCGGCCGGGAACGTCGTCCGACTTGATCGTCAGCAGCTCCTGGAGCGTGTAGGCGGCGCCGTACGCCTCGAGTGCCCAGACCTCCATCTCACCGAAGCGCTGGCCACCGAACTGGGCCTTACCGCCGAGCGGCTGCTGGGTGATCATCGAGTAGGGACCCGTGGAGCGAGCGTGGATCTTGTCGTCGACGAGGTGGTGGAGCTTGAGGATGTACATGTAGCCGACGGCCACCGGCTCGGGGAACGGCTCGCCGGAGCGGCCGTCGAACAGGCGCGTCTTGCCCGAGGCGTCGATGAGGCGGACCCCGTCGCGCGTCTTGAGCGTCGAGTCGAGCAGACCCGTGACCACGTCCTCGGAGGCACCGTCGAAGACCGGCGTCGCCACGCGCGAGCCCGCGGGGGCCTCGTGCGCGTCGGGCGCGATCTCCTTGGCCCACTCCGGGTTGCCCTCGATCTTCCATCCGCGCGAGGCGGCCCAGCCGAGGTGCAGCTCGAGGATCTGGCCGAGGTTCATACGACGCGGAACACCGTGCGGGTTGAGCACGACGTCGACCGGCGTGCCGTCCTCGAGGAAGGGCATGTCCTCGACCGGGAGGATCTTAGAGATGACACCCTTGTTGCCGTGGCGGCCGGCGAGCTTGTCACCGTCGGTGATCTTGCGCTTGTTGGCCACGTAGACGCGGACGAGCTGGTTGACGCCCGGCGGCAGGTCGTCGCCGAGGTCGGCGCGGAACTCCTTGACACCGATGACCGTGCCGGTCTCGCCGTGCGGCACCTTCAGCGAGGTGTCGCGGACCTCGCGGGCCTTCTCACCGAAGATGGCGCGCAGCAGGCGCTCCTCCGGGGTCAGCTCGGTCTCGCCCTTGGGCGTGACCTTGCCGACGAGCAGGTCGCCGTCGCGGACCTCGGCGCCGACGCGGATGATGCCGCGCTCGTCGAGGTCGGCCAGGACCTCCTCGGAGACGTTCGGGATGTCCCGGGTGATCTCCTCGGGGCCGAGCTTGGTGTCGCGGGCGTCGACCTCGTGCTCCTCGATGTGGATCGAGGACAGGACGTCGTCCTGGACCAGGCGCTGGCTGAGGATGATCGCGTCCTCGTAGTTGTGGCCCTCCCACGACATGAACGCCACGAGCAGGTTGCGCCCGAGCGCCATCTCGCCACCGTCGGTCGCGGGACCGTCGGCGATGACGCCGCCGGCCTCCAGCCGGTCGCCCTCGTTGACGACGACGACCTGATTGTAGCTCGTGCCCTGGTTGGAGCGCGCGAACTTGGCGATGCGGTAGGTCTGGTAGGTGCCGTCGTCGTTGGCGACGGTGACCAGGTCAGCCGACACCTCCTGCACGACACCGGCCTTCTCGGCGCGGACGACGTCGCCCGAGTCGAGGGCGGCGCGGAACTCCATGCCGGTGCCGACGATCGGCGCCTCGCTCTTGACGAGCGGGACGGCCTGGCGCTGCATGTTGGCGCCCATGAGCGCACGGTTGGCGTCGTCGTGCTCGAGGAACGGGATCATCGCGGTCGCGGCCGAGACCATCTGGCGCGGTGAGACGTCCATGTAGTCGACCTCGTCGCCGGGGACGAGCTCGACCTCTCCACCCTTGGTGCGCACGAGCACGCGGTCCTCGGTGAAGTTGTTCTGCTTGTCGAGCGGCGCGTTGGCCTGGGCGACGACGAAGCGGTCCTCCTCGTCGGCGGACAGGTAGTCGATGTCGTCGGTGACGTGACCGTCGACCACCTTGCGGTACGGCGTCTCGATGAAGCCGAACGCGTTGATGCGACCGTAGGACGCGAGCGAGCCGATGAGGCCGATGTTCGGGCCTTCAGGCGTCTCGATCGGGCACATGCGGCCGTAGTGCGACGGGTGGACGTCACGGACCTCCATCTGGGCACGGTCACGGGAGATACCACCCGGGCCGAGCGCGGACAGGCGACGCTTGTGCGTCAGACCCGCGAGCGGGTTGTTCTGGTCCATGAACTGCGACAGCTGCGAGGTCCCGAAGAACTCCTTGATCGACGCCACCACCGGGCGGATGTTGATCAGGGTCTGCGGGGTGATCGCCTCGACGTCCTGCGTGGTCATGCGCTCGCGGACGACGCGCTCCATGCGGGAGAGGCCGGTGCGGACCTGGTTCTGGATGAGCTCGCCGACAGAGCGGAGGCGACGGTTGCCGAAGTGGTCGATGTCGTCGACCTCGACGCGGACGTCGACCTCCTCGCCGTTCTTGACGCCCTTCATCGAGTCCTGGCCGTCGTGCAGCGTGACGATGAACTTGATCGTCTTGACGATGTCGTCGATCGACAGGGTCGAGTCGTTGATCGAGGCGTCGAGACCGAGCTTCTTGTTGACCTTGTAGCGGCCGACCTTGGCCAGGTCGTATCGCTTGCCGTTGAAGTAGAGGTTGTCGAGCAGCGTCTGCGCGGCCTCCTTCGTCGGCGGCTCGCCCGGGCGCAGCTTGCGGTAGATGTCGAGCAGCGCGTCGTCCTGGCCCTGCGTGTGGTCCTTCTCGAGGGTCAGGCGCATCGACTCGAACTCGCCGAACTCCTCGAGGATCTGGGCCTCGGTCCAGCCCAGGGCCTTCAGGAGCACGGTGACCGACTGCTTGCGCTTGCGGTCGACGCGGACGCCGACCATGTCGCGCTTGTCGATCTCGAACTCGAGCCAGGCACCGCGGCTCGGGATGATCTTGGCCGTGTAGATGTCCTTGTCGGACGTCTTGTCGGGCGTGCGCTCGAAGTAGACGCCCGGGCTGCGGACGAGCTGCGAGACGACGACACGCTCGGTGCCGTTGATGATGAAGGTGCCGCGCTCGGTCATGAGCGGGAAGTCGCCCATGAAGACCGTCTGGCTCTTGATCTCACCCGTCTGGGCGTTCATGAACTCGGCGGTGACGAAGAGCGGCGCGTCGTACGTCTGATCGCGCTCCTTGCACGACTCGATCGTCTTGCGGGTCTCCTCGAAGCGGTGGTCGCGGAACGACAGCGACATGGAGCCGCTGAAGTCCTCGATCGGGGAGATCTCCTCGAAGATCTCCTCGAGCCCGGACCGGTCGGGGACGTCGGTGCGCCCCTCGGCCTTGGCCGCAGCGACGCGAGCCTGCCAGCGCTCGTTGCCGAGCAGCCAGTCGAAACTCTCCGTCTGAAGGGCCAGGAGGTCGGGGACCTCGAGTGGTTCGCGAATCTTCGCGAAGGACAGACGCCCGGAGGGGGTCTGTGCGGTGGACATGTTCGTCGCGGTACGCGAGGCAGCCAAGGAGGGTCCTTCCACGGGCCTTTTTCGAATCTTCAGATCCGCGTTGCGCATGGCTCCGCTCGCGGGTCCCGGAGGTCATACCGAATGCCGGGTGGCACGGTGGGTGGCCTGACGGAGTCGCGAAAGGGAGGGCATGGGCAGCGCAAAGGCCTAGCCTACCCGCAAAGGGCAGGAGTGTCCAGCCGGGTCAAGGAGCGGAGATCGTCGACCGAGGTGCCACGCGGCCTCGAACGGCCGTGCGCCTCGGCGTGACCTGCCACGCCCCCCGGACCGGGGGCTCGCAATGCGAACGCGACGAATATGGCCCTCTGCGCCCTTCGCGTCAAGACCTGTCGCCCCGCAGGCGCGTCGCCACGCCTCGCAACGGGGCTGCCACGACCCCGCTGACCTGCAGTGACGCCGCCCCCGGGCACGACGTTGGCCCCGGTCCGCGCCTCGCTGCGCACCTAGCATGGGAGGACCGACGATCCGCAGCTCCTTCAGAGAGGGAAGCCATGTCCGATCCGAACCCGCCCGAGCAGCCGTCCTTCAACCTGCCGGCCGGCAGCCGGCCCACGACGCCCATCTCCAGCGGCGAGTCGCCGCGGACACCGGACCAGGGAGCAGGCCCGACACCCTCTCCCCCGCCGCCCGTGGCGCCCCCGCCGCCGGGTCCGGGCGCCGGGGGCGGCCCCAGCGCGTCGTCCGGTCCCGGCGCCCCGACCAGCCCCAGCGGTCCGAGCGGTCCGAGCGGTCCGAGCGGCCTGTCGAGCATCCCCGAGCCCCCTCGCGAGGGCGCCGGTTTCTTCACGGCGCTCTTCGACTTCAGCTTCACGAACTTCGTGACGCCGATCCTCGTCCGGATCGTCTACGTGCTGGCGACCGTGGCACTCGTGGTCACCTGGTTCATCTTCCTGGTCGCCGCCTTCGCCAGCAGCGTCACCTCCGGCCTCGTGGTGCTCCTGCTCGGGCCGATCCTGCTCGTCATCTACCTCGCCATCGTCAGGATGACCCTGGAGTTCTACCTCTCCGTCGTCCGGATGAGCGAGGACATCCACAAGCGGCTCCCCCATGCCTGACCATCCCGCCTGACCATCCCGCCTGACCAGCACGCCGCCGCATGAGGTCGAGTGGGCCCTTTCCATCGGTAAGGGACCCACTCGACGTGCCCTGAGGGTGCCCGGCCTCAGAGGGCGGGCTGCTGCTGGGTGATGCAGTGGATGCCGCCACCACGGTCGAAGAGCGGGCGGGCGTCCACGCCCACCACGCGCCGGCCGGGGTATGCGTCGGCGAGCACGCCCAGGGACGCGTCGTCCTGCTCGTCCCCGAAGGTGCAGGCGATGACGCCGTCGTTGACGACGAGGTGGTTGAGGTAGGACCAGTCGACCGGCCCCTCCGCGTCCGCCAGCGTGCGCGGCGCGGGAACTCCCACGACCTCGAAGCGCTCCCCCCGCGCGTCACGGGCCTCCTCGAGCAGCTCGCGCAGCTGCCGCGACACTGCGTGGTCGGGGTGGGAGGGCTCCTGCTGCTCGTGGAGCAGCAGGACACCTGGGCTCGGGATGGTCGCGACGATGTCGACGTGGCCGCGAGTGCCGAACTCGTCGTAGTCGCGGGTCAGCCCGCGAGGCAGCCAGATGCACGTCGTCGCACCGATCGTGCGGGCCAGCTCGGCCTCCACGTCGAGGCGGGTCAGTCCGGGGTTGCGGCCGGGGTCGAGCTGGACGGTCTCGGTGAGCAGCACGGTGCCCAGGCCGTCGACGTGGATGCCCCCGCCCTCGTTGACCAGGCTCGAGCCGATGGCCTCGGCACCCGCGACGCCGGTGACGAGCGCGGCGATGCGCGCGTCGTGCTCCCAGGACGCCCAGGACTGGCCGCCCCAGCCGTTGAAGACCCAGTCGACGGCACCGAGCCGCGCGCCGTCGGCGGATCGGACGAAGGTGGGGCCGATGTCGCGCATCCAGGCGTCGTCGAGGTCCGCCTCCACCAGCTCGACGTCCGGATGCAGGTGCTCCCGCGCCACCGGCACGTCGTCCGGCACGGCCACCATGCGGACCGGCTCGAACTCGGCCACCGCGTTCGCGACGGCGGCCCACGTCGCTCGCGCGACGGCTGCCTCCTGCGCCGTGTCCCCGAGCGTGTAGCCCGCGCTCGGCCAGGCCATCCAGGTGCGCTCGTGCCGGGCGGTCTCCGACGGCATCAGCCAGCCCGCCGATGTTCTCCCGGGCGGCGGGACGGGCTCGGTCACCCAGCCACCTCGCGACGGTGCTCCTCGCGCACCGGGGTCGTCAGGGCGGCATACGAGTCGGGACGGCGCGTCTCGAGGAAGGGGAAGAGCTCGAGCCAGTCGCGCCGCTGCGCCAGGTCGAGGTCTGCGACGAGGACGGCCGCCTCGTCGCGCGGTGCCTGCACGAGGACCCGGCCGTAGGGGTCGGAGATGAAGGAGCTGCCGTAGAAGGTGATCAGGCCCTCGGTGCCGAAACGGTTGGGCACGACCATGAACAGCCCGTTGGCGATGCCGTTGCCGACGATGACCTGCTGCCACAGCGGCTGGGTGTCGAAGTCCGGGTGGTCCGGCTCGGAGCCGATGGCCGTCGGGTAGCAGAGCACCTGCGCGCCGGCCAGGGAGTAGAGCCGGGCCACCTCGGGGAACCACTCGTCCCAGCACGTGGGCAGGCCGAGCCGAAGCGACGGGTCGTCCAGCTCGACGAGCGGGTAGGCGTCGTCTGCCGGCCCGGGACGGAAGTACTTGTCCTCGTGGTAGCCGGCCGTGACCGGGATGTGCGTCTTGCGGGTGCGGGCCACCATCTCCCCGCTCGGGGCGATGACCACAGCGGTGTTGAAGCCGAGCCCGTCGCCCTCGTCGGCGCGCTCGTAGAGCGAGGCGTGCACGTGGACGTCGAAGTCACGGGCGGCCGCGCGGGCGAAGGTCACCGTGGGGCCGGTCTCGAGGTCCTCGGCTGTGGCCGAGGGCGTGCCCTGCGGCAGGGTGTCGGCGGGGTAGCGCGAGAGGGTCAGCTCCGGCAGGAAGACGATGCGCGCACCGGCCTCCGCCGCCGTGCGGATGCCGTCGCGGAGGGTCTCGACGAGGCTTTCGGGGTCGTCGAGCCACTCGTGCTGGACGAGGGCGACCCGCACGGGGACCGTCTCGGGGTCGTGGACGCGGGCTAGGGACTCTGGGACGCCATTGGCCTGGATGAGTTTCACAGCGGCAGTATGCCAACCGCGAGGAGCCCGGGACACGGCCTCGGCCGAGTCCCGGGCTCCCGGGGTGGGGTCAGGTGGGCTCAGTACGCCGCGAGGTCGCTAAGGAGCCAGCGGTCGCCGGTCTTGCGCATCGTGGCGATGACGCGGTTCTGGTCGATCGCGGGGGCCGGCTGCGCCTTCGTGGTGGTGGCCTGGTTGACGAAGGCCATGACGCGGACCGTCGTGCCCTCGCCGCCGTCGCCGGACGCGTCCATGACGCCAGCCTCGTAGACCTTGGCCTGGACGGTCGCCGCGTTCTTGACCGCCATCGGCTTGATGTCGGTCGCTGCGACCTTGGTGAACTGGTCCTTGAACGGCGAGGTGAGCTGCGGCAGCACCTCCTCGACGTGCTTGTCGAAGGACGAGCCGCTGTAGCTGAGGAGGCTCTCGAGCGTCGTGCGAGCCGAGCTCACGGCAGCCGTCCGGTTTGCGTCGGACACCGTCGGGCGCAGCGCGTAGACGAGCGCGGCGCCGAGCAGAGCGGTGGCCAGGACGGCCGCGACGATCGCCGGCCAGATCCGGGTGGAGCGTCGGGCGGGTGCCTCCGCAGTGGCGTCGCCGTGCGGGCGCTGCTCGAGGGCGTCGTCCGAGTCGTCCGTATCGCCCGCGACGGACGGTCCCGAGTGGCGGCCGGACGGGGCGGCGCGGAGCTCCTCGTCGGGGAACGCAACGTCGGTGGGGCGCTCGAGCGTCGCGGTCGCGGTGCGGGCGCTGCCAGCCGCAACCGGGGACACCTCGGGGCGCCCGGAAGTGGGCACGGAGGCAGGCACGGAGGCGGCCTCGGACGTGGACTGGGACCGACGTCGGGTGCCGGCCACGCGCTTGCGCGGGCTCCCGGCAGCCGAGGTCGTGCGACGGGGGTCAGCTGACGAAGTCAAGGGTGCTCACCTTCCACGCGTCGCCGACCTTCACCAGGTCGAGGCGGAGCCGGTACGTCTTCTTCTCGGGCTTGGGCGTCGAGGCGTTGGAGGTGGGGGCGACCACCCCCACGATGACCTTGGCGGAGTCCTGGTCGCCCGAGACGAGGGCGGCCTCGGCCCGCTCGACCGTCGACACGGTCTTGTTGGCCGTCACGACGGGCTTGAGCTGGGCGAGCGTGGACGCGTACTCCTTCGCGAAGGTGCCGGTGGACTCGTCGAGGACGCGCTTGGTGTCGGCGTCGAAGGTCGAGGCGTTCATCGTCACGAAGTTGACGGCGATCTGACGGCCGGCGGCCAGAGCGGCCGCTCCCGCGTCCTCGTCGCGCTGATGCTGCCACGCGGACCGGCCCGCGGTGGCTGCCACCGCGACCGCGGCGACGACCAGCAGGGCGGTCACGGCCCAGAGCAGACGGGTGGAGGGACGCCACGTGCGGACTCCCCTGTGGCCCGCACGTGGCGTGTCGGAGGTGACCGGACCGGCACCCGGGTCGCGGGCGTCGGGATCTGCGATCAGTGCGGCATCGTCGGGCGTCTCGCGCGTCCGCGGGGGCCGCTCGGTGTCCGAGCGGGTGGGGGCCATCGTCATCGAGGGGTTCCTTCCGTCACCGGCTAGCGGAGCGCCTCCTGCATCATCCAGAGCCAGCTCGTGCCGTTGTCGGTCCGTCCGTCACCGGTCGGGGCGACCGGCGACTGGACTGACAACGAGGCAGGGCGGCCGGAGGTCACGGCCGGGTTGCCCAGGGCGACCGGGGTGGCGCCGAAGGCCATCGGGTAGCTGCGTCCGCCCTGGCCGCCGGGCGTCGGCTTTGGTGCGTTCTGGGCACCCCGCACGTTGACCCCGGAGCCTCGCGCGGCAGCGCAGTGCGCGTCGCGGTTGAGCGGCGGGAGACCGGTGGTGCGGTGCGGGTCGGTCTTCGTCGTGCCCTCGTAGCCGACCTCGCAGGCCTTGGGATCGTCGGCGTTGAGGACGAGCCCGAAGTGGGCCGTGCCGTCGCCGGGGAGAACGGTGAAGCCACCGGTCACGACGTCGGGGTAGGTCACCAGCAGCTGCTCGATGCCGTCCAGCCGAGCGGTGGTGACGTTGCCGATCGTGATGAAGTTGGCCAGCAGGGCCGCGAGGCTCTGCTTGTTCTCGGTGATGAGAGCGTCGAGCTGCGAGGTCGCGACCGACCCACGGTCCAGCACCAGGCGCAGGTCGGGGTCGGCCTGGCGCAGCGCGTCGGCGACGTCGGCGAACCCCGAGACGCTCCGGCGGATGTCGGCACCGCTCTTGACCTGCGTGTCGAGGACGATCCGGCCATCGTCGATGAGCCGAGTGGTCTGCGGCAGCGCCTCGGTCGCCGCGGCGGTCAGGGAGTTGCCCGAGTCGATCAGTCGCTGCAGGTCGGTGCCGCCGCCCTGGAACGCCTTGGCGAGCTCGTCCACCGTCGTCACGAGCGACGCCCGCGGGACCGACGCGACCGTGTCGTCCACGTGCTGCAGGAGCTGGTCGATGCGGATGGGGAAGGCGGTGCGGTCCCGTGGGATGACGTCGCCCGCGGCGAGGAACGGCGCGCTCGCGCCGCGCGGCTGCAGGTCCAGGTACTGCTCGCCCACCGCGGACCGGTTCTCCACGACCGCCTTGGTGTCCTTCGGGATCTGAGTGCCGCGGTCGAGCCGTGCGTCGACCGCGACCCCGTTGCCCGACAGTCTGAGCGCCTCGACCTTGCCCACCGTGACGCCGCGGTAGGTGACCTCCGCGCCCACGAAGATGCCGCCCGACTGGGCGAGGTCCGCGGAGACGACGTAGCTGCCGCCGGCGATCTTGTCGGTGAGTCCGACGTAGCTCGCGGACAGGATCGCCACGAGGGTCACCGAAAGCAGGGCGAACGCGGCGAGCTGCAGCCGCACGGTACGGGTGATCATCGGGAGCCTCCCGTGGGGAACAGCGTGGACCACGACGCCGCCTCGGCGGAGCCGGAGCCCGACGTGCCGGAGCCCAGCAGCCCACCGGGGAGCGTCGTGGGGACGGGCACGCCGGGGACGGTCGGCACCGGGACCTTCGGCAGGGTGACCGACGGCAGGGGCACCGAGGGCAGCGGCACCGACGGCACGGGGACGGACGGAAGGGGCACCCCGGGCAGCCCGGGCACCTTCGGCAGGCGGCCGACGCCGAGGTTGCCGGCGATCGTGTCGAGGTTGGTGTCCAGGGTCGCCCACAGGTTGGTGTAGTCGCCCTTGATGGTGTTCTGGGCATTGTTGGGGAACGGGTAGGTCAGCAGCAGCTGGTAGCTCTTCGGCAGGTCGTCACCAGCCTTGTTCAGCTGGCGCAGGATCGGGCTGACCGCCCGAAGGTTGGCCTCGAGGTCGGCCCGCGAGCCGCGGATGACCCGGGTGCCGACCTCGCCGAGGTCGCGCAGGGCAGTGAGCATCGCGGTCAGCTGGCGGCGCTGGTCGGCGAGGATCTTCAGGCCCTTGGGGAGCTCGTCGAGCGCCGCGGCGATCTTGGACCGGTTGTCGGCGAGGGTCTTGGACAGCCGGTCGATGCTGTCGATGGCGCGCACGATCTCGCTCTTCTGGGTGTCGAGGCCGCCGACGAAGGTGTTCAGCTGCGTGACGAGGTCCCTGATGTCGCCGGTGCGTCCACGCATGGCGTTGTTGAGCTCGGTCTCGATGGTCTTCAGCTGTGCCACCCCACCGCCGTTGAGCAGCAGCGACATCGCGCCGAGGACCTCCTCGACCTCCGGGTTCCGGCTCGTCCGGGACAGCGGGATGCGGTCCCCCTCACCGAGCCGTCCCTCGGGGGCCACGTCGGTCGGGGCTGCGAGCGCGACGTACTTCTCGCCGAGCAGCGAGGTCTGCTTCAGCTCTGCGGTCGCGTTGTCCGGGAGCACCACGCTGCGGGGCAGCCGCAGCCGCACCGTCGCCGTCCAGCCCGTCACCTGGATGTCCTCGACCGAGCCGACCGTCACCTGGTTGACCTTGACCGACGACTGCGGGACCAGGTCGAGCACGTCGGCGAACTCAGCCGTCACCGTGTAGGAGTCGTCGCCGGTGCCGGCACCGCCCGGGAGCGGGAGGTCGTAGGCGCTGCAGCCGCCGAGGGCGAGCGCCGTCAGAGTTGCGACGAAGGCCACCCGGCGGGTGCTTCTCGGGGGGTGCACGGGGGGCGTGGCCCCCGACGTGTCGGCATACGTCATCGCGAGCCTCCGAGCAGTCCGCCGAGGGTGGGGTCGGCACCGCGAAGGTTGACCAGGCCGCTCGGCTGCGGAACGCCTTGTAGCGCACTGCCACTCGGCAGTGAGGGTAGTTGCGGCAGCCGGGGCACCAGGGCCTTCTTGAGGACGTCGCACAGCTGCGTGTTACCCGTGCCCGTCGGGCCGGTCAGGATCGAGCAGACGAGCAGGAGCGGGTCGTCGAGTCCCTTGGCGTTGTTGCGGGTGTCGAGCGTCCCGGTCTCCGGGTGGTACGCGTTCTGCAGGTTGGAGAGGGCAACGGGAGCGTTCTCGAGCAGCTGCGCGAGGGCCTGGCGGTTCTTGGCGAAGGCGTCCGTGACGGTCACGGCCCGGTCGAGGTTGCTCTTGAGCAGCGCCCGGTTGTCCGACACGAAGCCCGAGACCTCGTCGACCGCGATGCCGAGGCTCTGGAGCGCCGCCTTGAGGTTCTCGCGCTCCTCGCTCAGCTGGTCGGCGACGGTCGCCATGTCGGAGTTGAGACGGCGCACCTGGGCGTTGTTGTCGGCGAGCATCGAGGTGAAGGACTGGAGGTTCTTCACGGTGCCGAAGAGGTCGTCGCGGCTGCCCGAGAGGGTGGACAGCGCCGTGGAGAGGTCGTGAACCGTGCCGTTGATCTTGTCGCCGTTGCCGCCGAGGTTGGCGGCCGACGTGCGCAGCAGCTCGTTCAGGGCGCCGTTCTTGTTGGCGCCGTCGGGACCGAGCGCCACCATGAGGTCGTCGAGGCTCTGCGAGACGCGGTCGAGCTCGACGGGAACCGCCGTGCGCTCCAACGGGATCCGCGTGCCGGCCGTGAGCGCGGGCCCGGACTGGTAGACGGGCAACAGCTGGACGTAACGGTCCGAGACGAGCGACGGGGCGACGATCGCGGCCTTGGCCGACGCCGGCACGCGGTACTTGTCGTCATAGCTGAACGTGACGTGCACGTGGTCGCCCTCCGGGCTGACGCTGTCGACCTGACCGACCTTGACCCCGAGGATGCGCACGTCGGATCCGGGGTAGAGGCCGACGGCACGGGTGAAGTCCGCGCTGACGCTGGTCTGGCCGTGGCTGGGCCAGAACGCGACTGCGGCGGCGACGAGCGCGACGACGAGGAGGCCGGCGACGACCTTGCCGAGAGCGGTCACCGGCGCGTGGAGCCGGCCGAACGGCATACGGGGCTTCGGAACCCGCATCAGCGACCACCTCCGGAGGTGCCGGGAAGGAGCAGGTGGGGCAGCTTGGTTCCGGGCAGTGCCAGACCCGGCGTCCCCACCGGGACGACGAGGTTGGAGACCCACGTGTCGAACCAGCGCCCGGTGCCGAGCGTGTTGGCGTAGACGCGCGTGAACGGCGCCATGGCCTGGATCGTCTTGCTCAGGTCGGTGTCGTGCTTCTGCAGCAGCGCCAGCGTCTTGTCCAGCTCGGCGAGCGCCGGCTTGAGCTGCGCCCGGTTGTCGCGTGCCAGGCCGGTCAGCTGCTGGGCGAGCGCCGTGGTGTTGCGGAAGAGCGTCCGGATGTCGTCGCGGCGCTTGACGAGCTCGACCATGAGGAGGTCGGCGTCGCGGATGAGGGTGCTGACCTGCTCATTGCGGCTGCGCACGAGGCCGCTCACGCTGTTGGCATGCTTCAGCAGCGAGCCGAGCTCGGCGTCCCGGCTGGCGACCGTCCGGGACAGGCGCGAGAGCCCGTCGAGGGTGGCCCGGACGTACTGCGGGCTGTCTTTGAACTCCGACGCGATGACGGTGAGGGACTTGGCCAGCTGGCCGGTGTCGATGCGCTCCGTCGTCGTGGTGAGGTCCTGGAAGGCGTTGACGACGTCGTAGGAGCTCACCGTCCTCGCCACCGGGATCTGCGTGTCCGGGTCGAGCTGCCCCTGGCCCTTGGGGTCGAGGGCGAGGTACTTCTCGCCGAGGATCGTCTTCATCCGGATGGAGGCGCCGGTCTGAGGTCCGAAGCTCGCGCCCTCGGTGATGGTGAAGTCCACCCGGACGTGCCCGCCCTCGAGGTCCACGCCCGTGACCTTGCCGACCTTGACGCCGGCGATGCGCACGTCGTCGTCGGGCTTGATGCCGCCGGCCTCCGTGAAGGCTGCGCTGTATGCCGTCCCGCCGCCGATGATTGGAAGGCTCGAGGCGTTGAACGCCAGGTAGAGCACCACCGCGATGACGAGCAGGCCGACCGCCCCGATCGGAACCGGGTTGCGCTCTCGGAAGGGGATGCTCATGGCTTGCACCTCGCGGACGCGACGTCGTAGGTGGGGCTGACGCCGGGCAGGATCGGGCTCTTGCTGTCGAACTTGCAGAGGTAGAAGTTGAACCACGAGCCGTAGGTGGCGGTGCGGGTCAGCGTGTCGATCCGGTTCGGCGCGTTGTCGATGAAGGCCTCGAACTCCTTGACGTTGGCCGGCTTGTTGAGGGTGGTCGCCAGCGTGCGCAGCTGGGCGACGTCGTCCTTGATGAGCGGACGCGTCGACACGAGCAGGTCGGCGGTCTCTGCCGAGAGCGTGTTGATCCCCGAGAGCGAGCGGCCGATGGTCTCGCGGTCGGCGGCCAGGCCACTGGTGAAGCGCTGGAGCTGGTCGATGAGTGAGAGGAGCTGCTGGTCGTGGGCATCGACGGTGCCGAGCACGGCGTTGAGGTTGTCGATGGTGCGACCGATGACAGCATCGCGGTCGGCGATGGCCGACGTGAGGCTCGCGGTCCTGGCCAGCAGCGTGTTCACGTCGCCGCCCTCGCCCTGGAGCGTCTGGATGAGCAGACCCGACAGCTCGTTGACGTCACTCGGTGAGAGGGCCGCGAAGAGCGGCTTGAAACCGTTGAAGAGGACCGTGAGGTCGAGGGCGGGGTGGGTGCGGGAGAGGGGGATCGTCGCGCCGTCGGGGAGGGCCGTCGGGGCGCCGGCTCCCTGGGTCAGCGCGAGGTAGCGCTGGCCGACGAGGTTGCGGTACTTGACGGTCACCTCGGTGCCCTGCGTGAGGACCGAGCTCTTGAGCACCGAGAAGTCGATCTCTGCGGTGGCGCCGTCGGACGTGGCGTCGTGCGCGACGCGCACGTCGGTGACCTCGCCGACGCGCACCCCGGCGATGCGCACGTCCTGACCGGGGATGACGCCCGTCGCGTCGCTGAGGACAGCGGTGTAGGTGGCCTTGGAGCCGAGCTGGATGTTGGCGATCGTCAAAGCGAGGATGCTCGTCGCGAAGAGGGTGACGGCAGCGAAGACGATCAGCTTGATGAGCGAGCCCTTGACCTTCACTGGGTGCTCACCACCGTTCCGCGCATCAGGGGCCCGGCGAGCAGCGTCTGGATGCCGCTCCCTCCTGCCGAGCCTGCCTGCCCGTCCCGGCTCAGCAGGGCCCCGATGACCTGCTGCTCCTCCGCCGTGCCGGCCGTGCCGGAGTCGGCGGCGGAGGCGTTGCCCAGCAGTGCCGACGGGATGTCTGAGAAGGGCTGCGCGTTGCTGGCGGGCTTGGTGCCGTCGCGGAAGTGGTTGCCCTTGAAGGGGTTCGACTGCGAGCCGTTGGGTGTGGGCAGGCCGTAGCAGTGCGGCCCGCGCTTGTCCTCCCAGCGCGGCTCCTCCCCTGGACGGTACGGCTGGCGCGGCGGGACGACCTCGAGCGTGATGTGGAAGGTGCCCCCGGCGAAGGCGGCGTTGGCCCGCGGGATCCAGTTCACGAGGCCGGAGGCGACGCACGGGTAGATCGGCGAGTACTCGGCGAGCAGCTGCAGGGTCGGCCGGCTGACGCGGCCCACCTGGATGATGCGCTGCTCGTTGTCGCGCAGGAAGCCGGCCGCGTCGTTGGCGAAGCCGGCCGTCCCGACCAGGAAGGCGGCGAGCTGCTGGTCCTTGTCCACGATGGTCTTGTTCGTCACGCGCAGCGACTCGGTGAGCCGGAAGAAGTCCGGGGCGACACCGTTGTAGAGGTCGGCGGTGTCGGCGAGCAGGCTGATGTCCTTCTGGATCGTGGGCATGCTGGGGTTCAGCGCCTTGAAGTAGCGGTCGACCAGCGTCAGGTTGCGCCCGATCTGCTCTCCCCTGCCGTCGAGCGTGGTCGAGAGGGCGTTGAGCGTCGTCGCGAGCTTGGCCGGCTGGACCGTGCGCAGCAGCGGGTAGAGGTTGTCGAAGACGGTCTCGAGCTCGATGGCGACCTTGCTGCGGTCCTGGGGGATGACGTCGCCGGCCCTGATGGGGCGAGCCGGCGTCCCGGCGGTCTCCAGGTCGACGTAGCGCTCACCGAAGAGAGTCTTGGGCAGCAGCCTCGCGACGACGTTGGACGGGATCTTGTCCACGTCTTCGGGCTGCAGGGCGAGCTGCAGCCGCGCGCCCGTGGGCGTGGCCTCGACGTGACGCACCTCCCCCACGAGCAGCCCGCGCAGCTTGACGTCGGAGCTCTCCTGCAGCTGGCTGCCGAGCCGGTCGGTCTCCAGCGTCACCATGACGACGGGGGTGAAGCGCTTCTGGAACGAGGCGATGGACAGGCCCAGCAGGAGCGCCAGGACGACGAGGAAGACCAGACCGTAGCCCTTCTGCCCCAGTCGCTTGCGCGTGTGCTGGGTGATGGGGCCGGGCGTCGCGTCGGTGCTGACGTCGGTGACGGGATCGGTCGGGGCGGTCGTCATCCGGCGATCCTCACGCTGGTCGTCGCGCCCCAGATCGCGAGGGACAGGAAGAAGTCGACGATGTTGATGGCCACGATGGAGGTCCGGACCGCGGTGCCGACCGCCACACCCACCCCGGCCGGGCCGCCCGATGCGGTGTAGCCGTAGTAGCAGTGGATCAGGATGATGACGACCGCGAACACCATCACCTTGGCGAAGGACCAGAAGACGTCGCCAGGGGGCAGGAACAGGTGGAAGTAGTGGTCGTAGGTGCCCTCCGACTGCCCGAAGTACGCCGTCGAGATGAAGCGCGTCGCGGCATACGAGCTCAGCAGGCCGAGGACGTAGAGCGGGATGACGGCGATGAAGCCGGCGATCATCCGGGTCGTCACGAGGAAGGGCAGCGACGGGATGCCCATGACCTCCAGCGCGTCGACCTCCTCGGAGATGCGCATGGCGCCGAGCTGGGCGGTGAAGCCGCAGCCGACCGTGGCTGCGAGCGCCAGCCCGGCCACGAGCGGGGCGATCTCGCGCGTGTTGAGGTAGGCGGAGAAGAAGCCCGTGAAGGCGCCCGTGCCGAGCTGCTCGAGCGAGGAGTAGCCCTGCAGGCCGACCTCGGTGCCGGTGAAGAAGGCGAGGAAGGCGATGACGCCGACCGTCCCGCCGATGACCGACAGGGCGCCCGTGCCGAGCGACACCTCGGCGAGTAGGCGCACGACCTCCTTCTTGTAGCGGCGCAGCGTGCGGCCGCTCCAGGCCAGCGAGCGCACGTAGAAGCGCATCTGCTCACCGAGGGAGTCGAGGGCCCGGGAGGGACGGCTCGCGAGGTCGAGCAGTCGCTCGGCGCTCGCACTGCGCGTCCGGTTCTCGGTGTTGGTCGCCATGGTCGCCTCCTCAGATCTTCTGCGGGACGACTTGGAAGTAGACGGCCGTGATCACGAAGTTGACCACGAACAGGAGCATGAAGGTGATCACCACGCTCTGGTTGACCGCGTCGCCCACGCCCTTCGGGCCGCCGCCGGCGTTCAGGCCCTTGAAGGCCGCCACGACCGCCGCGATGGCACCGAAGATCAGTGCCTTGATCTCAGCCGTCCACAGGTCGGGCAGCTGGGCCAGGGCGGTGAAGCTGGCGATGTACGCGCCGGGCGTGCCGCCCTGGACGATGACGTTGAAGACGTAGCCGCCCACGACGCCGACGACGGACACGAGCCCGTTGAGCAGGACGGCCACGAGCATCGAGGCGAGCACGCGCGGGACGACCAGACGCTGGATCGGGCTGATGCCGAGGACCTCCATGGCGTCGATCTCCTCGCGGATCTTGCGCGAGCCGAGGTCGGCGCAGATGGCGGACCCGCCGGCCCCGGCGATGAGCAGTGCCGTGACGATCGGGCTCGCCTCGCGCAGCACCGCCAGCACGCTCGCGGCGCCGGTGTAGGACTGCGCGCCGAGCTGGCGCGTCAGCGTGCCGAGCTGGAGGGCGATGACGGCACCGAAGGGGATCGAGACGAGCGCCGTCGGCAGGATGGTGACGCTGGCGATGAACCAGGCCTGCTGGATGAACTCCTTGACCTGGAACGGCCGCTTGGGCAGGGCCCGCATGACGTCGAGGGCCAGGGCGAACAGCGAGCCCGACTGCCGCAGGGCGCCGGTGAGGGGTGCAGCCATGCTCAGCTCACCTCGCCCACGAGCTGGGAGGAGTCGGCCGGGGCACCGTTCGTCGCCGCGGGCTGGACGGCCGTCGGCGCTGCCGACGCCGCGGCGCCCGCGTCGTGGCGCACCCCGGGGACACCGACCTTGTCCGAGAGGAACGACCCGGGCGGCGGGGTCACGCCGTTGGCGCGGCACCACTCGCCGGCCGGGCGTTGGGCGCGGCGCGGCGAGCCGTCGCTCGTGCCGAGCTGCAGGGCGATCGGCGGCAGCGGTGGCAGCTCCTGCCCCTCCTCGGCCGCGAGCTCGTCGGCGTCCTTCTCCTCCGACATGCCGATCGGGCCCACCGTCTGGGCGTTGAGGAACTGGCGCACCACCGGCTCCTCGGAGCTCAGCAGCATCTCCCGCGGGCCGAACATCGCGAGGTGCTTGTGGTAGAGCAGGCCGATGTTGTCGGGCACGGTGCGGGCCGTGTTGATGTCGTGGGTGACGATGAGGAACGTCGCGTCGATCTGCGCGTTGAGGTCGATGAAGAGCTGGTTGATGTAGGAGGTGCGGACCGGGTCGAGGCCGGAGTCGGGCTCGTCGATGAGGAGGATCTCCGGGTCGAGCACCAGGGCCCGGGCGAGGCCGGCGCGCTTGCGCATCCCGCCGGAGATCTCGCCCGGCAGCTTGCCCTCGGCGCCGGAGAGGCCGACGAGGTCCATCTTCTCGGTGACGATGCGCTTGATCTCCGCCTCGGTCTTCTTCGTGTGCTCGCGCAGCGGGAAGGCGACGTTGTCGTAGAGGGTCATCGAGCCGAAGAGCGCGCCGTCCTGGAAGAGCACGCCGAAGAGCTTGCGGACCTCGTAGAGGTCGGCCTCACGCAGGCGCGTGAGGTCACGGCCGTTGATGACGATGGAGCCGGCATCCGGCTTGAGCAGCCCGACCAGCGTCTTGAGGAAGACGGACTTGCCGGTGCCCGAGGGGCCGAGCATCACCGAGATCTCCCCCGCGGGAAGCGTGAGGGTCACATCCCGCCAGATCGTCTGCGACCCGAAGGTCTTCGTCAGACCCTTGACCGCGATCTCCACACCCATGTGGTCTCCACCATGTCTCTCTGCCGTCTCGACTCGGCTACGGGGGAAACGACGGGGGGCGCGGGAAGTTACGCGCGGGTTCGAGGTGGTTCGGGTCGGTTGCCGGCGGGGCGAGGCGGCGACCTCAGCCGTGGGTGGCGGTCACCTCGTGGCTCACGGCATCCCCCTCCACCCGGACGGTGACGGCGGCCACCCGACCCGCCTCGCCCAGGGGGGCGAGACGTGCGAGCACCTCGGCGAGGCGGTCGAAGGTCTCGGGTGAGGGCACCGGAGGCTGGCCGTCGGCGTTGCCCGACAGCCCCGTGAGCTGGTGCTCCGGGTCGATCGTGAGCGCGGCGGTCAGTCGGTCGACGCGGGTGCCCCGCTGCGCCTCGATGCCGCGGCGCAGCGTCCGCGCGAGCTCGTCGAGCACGTCGGAGAGGTGCGAGGACGTAGGCCGCTCGGCCGCCTCCCCCATGGACCGGCCGTCCTCGACCGACGCGTCGGCAGACGCCTCGACCGGCTCGTCGGCAGACGCCGCGACCGACTCCCCTGCAGTTCGCGCTGCGTGGCCCTCGCTGAGGAACCCGATGGCCGCGAAGTGGATCTTCCCGAAGTCGACCTCGGCGTCGCGCGCCAAGGAGTTGTCGACCACGTAGGCGAGGTTCACCGCCAGGTCCTTCATCCCCGGGTGCAGCTGCTGGCCGACGAAGCGGGCGCAGAGCAGCATCGCGTGGACGCGGACCATGGTGCGGCCCTTGCGGTCCTGCACCAGCCGCCCTGGCTCGACACGCGCGAGGTCGAAGCCCTCCGGCGGGTAGAAGTGCAGCGGCCGCTCGAGCACGAACAGCGAGTAGTCCGGGCGGTCCGAGCCCGGCATCAGGCGGTAGAGCTCGCCGTTGAGGGGCAGCTGCCACTCGAGCTCGGGCGGGGCCACGTCGAAACGGCTCACGCTCACCAGCGGGCCGTAGCGGCCGGTCGGGCTGGAGGGCCCCTTGGCCGGCATGGCCTGGACCGCCTCCGACGCCGCCGGCGGGATCGCCTCGGGTGCCTCCGCCCCGGCCCCCGGAGCCACCGGCACGGGCGGCGAGCCAGCAGGAGAACCGGGCTGGGCAGCCTCCGAGCTCGGACCAGCGGGCCTGAAGGTGCGCGACAGCCATCCCATGCCGGTCAACCTACCGGGACTGCTCCCCACCCTGACGTGTCGCGGCCGCGACGTGTCGCCCGCGACCGCGCCGGCCGGCATACGCCCTCGCTCGTCCCGGGACGCGCGGAGCCGGCGGTCGTGGCTACGGTGTTCCGGTGACGACAGTGAGCACGGACGCTCCCGACCTCCAGGCCCTCGAAGCACTCGCCGAGTCCCTCACACCGGGGGCCCTGGTGACGGAGCCCGAGAGCATGGCCGCCTACCGCTTCGACTACACGGCCGACGCCGGCGCGGGTATGCCGCTGGCCGTGGTTCGCGCCACGAGCGCGGCCGACGTCCGGGCCACCGTGCGGTGGGCCACCGAGCACGGGGTCCCCGTCGTGCCGCGTGGTGCGGGCAGCGGGCTCTCCGGCGGGGCGAACGCCGTCGACGGGTGCATCGTGCTCAGCATGGAGCGAATGCGCGCCGTCGAGATCGACCCGGCCACGCGCACGGCCGTCGTCGAGCCCGGCGCCCTGAACGTCGAGGTCAAGCAGGCGGCCGCCGAGCACGGGCTCTGGTACCCGCCTGACCCGTCGTCGTTCGAGATCTGCTCCATCGGTGGCAACGTCGCGACCAACGCGGGGGGCCTGTGCTGCGTGAAGTACGGCGTCACCACCGACTACGTGCTCGGCCTCGACGTCGTGCTGGCGGACGGCACACTCGTGCACCTCGGCGGCCAACGGGTCAAGGACACCGCGGGGCTCTCGCTCGTCAAGCTCTTCGTCGGCAGCGAGGGCACCCTCGGCATCGTGACGAGGGTGACGCTGCGGCTCGTGCCCGCCCAGGCGCCGCCGGCGACCCTCGTCGCCACCTTCGACACGGTGGAGGACGCGGCACGGGTCGTCGTCGCCATCGGCAACACCCTGCGCGCATCGATGATGGAGCTGATGGACTCGGCCTCGATCAACGCCGTCGAGGACCACCGCAGCATGGGCCTCGACCGGGAGGCCGGGGCGATGCTGCTCGCGCAGTCCGACGCACCGGGTGCGGCCCGTGGCGAGGAGATCTCCGTGATGGAGCGGTTGTGCGAGGCCGGCGGTGCCCGCGAGTGCTTCACCACGACGGACACCGCCGAGGGCGAGCTGTTCGTCGCCGCCCGCCGGGTCGCCATCCTCGCCATCGAGCGGCGTGGAGCCATCATGCTCGAGGACGTCGGCGTGCCGGTGCCGCGCCTGCCCGACCTGCTGACGGGCATCGCGCAGATCTCCCGGCGGCACGACGTCGAGATCCCGGTCGTCGCGCACGCCGGTGACGGCAACACGCACCCCGTCATCGTCTACCCCGCCGGGGACGCGGCGGCCGAGGAGCGTGCGGCGCGGGCCTTCTCGGAGGTCATGAGCCTCGCCATCAGCCTCGGCGGCACCATCACCGGCGAGCACGGCATCGGCCGCCTGAAGCGCGCGGCGTTGCCCGAGCAGCTGGGACCGGATGTCATGGCGTTGACCCACCGCATCAAGCACGCCCTCGACCCGCAGGGCATCCTCAACCCCGGCGCCGGCTTCTGATGAGCCCTCTCCTGACCACCACGCACGGCCTGTTGGGATTCGCGCGCGGCGCAGGTCCCACGATGAGGAGCTAGAGGCCGGGACCCCATACCAGCTTCTCGGTGGGCCACCACTGGTAGATGGTCTTGACGTCCAGGACGGAGTAGGTCGTGCCCGTCGGGCGGCTGCTCCACAGCAGCGTGCCGCCCGGCGCGACCACCTGCAGCTGCGCCTTCGTCGTCAGGCGTGCGTATGCGCCCTTGCCGTGGGTGTTGCTCTGCCACTTCACGGTCGAGTTGGCCCGGTAGACGAGGTTGCCGTCGGTCTGCATGCTCAGGCTGTGGTGCTCCCCGTATCCCGCCACGAACGCGTCGGTCGTCAGCTTCTGGTTGCTCGGCAGGATCGAGTTCGCGGCGATGGCCGCCCGACCCGTGCCCGCCTGCCACACGGTGGCACCTGTCGCATTCTGGAGCACGAGGTTGCCGCCAGAGGTCAGGGCGAGACGGACGATCCCGCGCCCCCCGGTGTTCGAGTGCCACAGCAAGGTGCCGCCGGCGCGACGGAGGGCCAGGTCACCGTTGCAGTACAGCGCGAGGTAGGTCCGGTCCGTCGATGTCCAGGGCGGTGTCGGGTTGTCACGCGACCAGGTGGTGGTGAGGTAGTTCTGTGGCCCTCTGTCCCCGTTCATCATCACCATCTGCTCGAGGTCCAGACCCTCGGAATGCACCACGAGCGAGAACGGCCCGTTGACGAGTCGGTCGTTCTCAGTCGTCGCACGCAGGTTGTAGCACGCCTTGAGTACGGGGCCCGGGGCGGCGTGGGCAGGCAGGGTCAGCTCGGGCGCTGCGAGAAGCGCCAGGGCCGCAACGACAGCGGTTGCTGCACGGCGAGGCGTGGACGGCATGTGACGGCGCTCAGGCAACTCCGGACCACCAGATCGTCGCGATGGTCGGGGAGTACTGCTCGATCCAGAACGGGCTGACGTAGAGAGCTGAGTAGCTCGAGCCCGTCTTGCCGCTGCTCCACAGCACCCGGCCGTCCGGGGCCACGACGACGAGCTGCCCCCGGGTCGTCACGCCGGCGTGCGACCCGGGCACCTTCGTCCCGGTCTGCCACCGGACGGCCGTGCCGACCCGGTAGACGAGGTTGCCGTCGGTCTGCATGTTCAGGCTCCGGGCCGGAGCACCCTGCTGGTCCGCCCACGCGGACACGAGCCGGCGGTTGCTCGGCAGGACGGAGTTGGCGGGCAGCACCACGCTGCCCGAACCGCTCTGCCACACCACTTTCCCAGAGGCGTTGGTCATGACGAGGTTGCCGCCGCTCGTCAGAGCCAGCGTGGTGGCGCCCTTGTTCGCGGTGTCCGAGTGCCAGAGCAGCGCCCCGTCCGAGTGACGCAGGGCGAGGTCGCCGTTGCAGTAGAACGCGAGAAGCGTCTGGTCGTGGTCGGCCTGGTGGAAGCCGTTCGGGTCGTCACGGAACCAGGTGCCGGTCGAGGTGTAGTCGCGTCCCTGCGGCCCGTTCAGCCAGGCCGTCTCCTCGATCTGGAGGAGGTCCGAGCTGAGCCGCAGCACGAACCGCCCGTTGACGAGCCGGTCTGCGTTTGTCTCTGCCTTGAGGTGGTAGCACGCCTTGAGGGTCGGCCCCGGCGAGGCGACAGTGGCGGCCTTGGCGCCGACTGTCGGGCCCATGACGGTGGACACACTGCCCAATGCCAGGGCTACGCCCACGGCCGCGAGCGCCCGACGCAGCACTCCTGGCATCCGGTGGATCTCCCCTGCTCGATGACTCGTGCGCTGGAAGGAGCGGATTCCCAGGCATGACAACCTGCAGCGACCCATGATCAGCGGAAGCCCCACACAGGAGTCACGTTGTTGTTGACGAGCTCGTACACTCCGCCGAGCCCGACATCCAGGAACGAGTGCCGCGCGCCGACAGGACGGCTCATCCAGATGTAGCGCCCCTGCGGGGTGATGACGGCCAGCTGTCCCTTCGTCGTCAGACCGGCACGTGAACCGCGGACATGCGTGTTCGACTGCCACACCACCTTGGTGTTCTCCCGCAGGACCAGGTTGCCGTCGGTCTGCATGCTCAACGACCTCCGGACGCCGAAGAGCTCCATGTCACGGTCGCTCGTGAGCTTGCGGTTGCTCGCCAGGACCGAGTTCGCCGGCATGGTCGACGAGCCCGTGCCCGCCTGCCACACCACCGTCCCTGCGCCGTTGAGGAGCAACAGGTTGCCGCCGTTGGTGAGCGCGAGCCGGGTGACCCCGCGGTTCGCCGTGTTGGAGTGCCACAGCAACGTGCCGTTCGACCTCCGGAGGGCCAGGTCACCGTTGCAGTGGAGAGCCAGGTACGTCCGGTCCGTGGCCCTGGGCGGCGAACTGAGGTCGGACTTGATCCAGTTGAGCGCTTCATAGGCCACCATCGCCTCTCCCGGGAAGACGACGTCCTGCGTCAGCTGGGCCTCCGTGGAGTACACGGCGAGGGTGTACGGGCCGTTCATCAACCTGTCGTTGCTCGTGTCCGCGCGCAGGTTGAAGCACGCCTTGAGGATCGGGCCCGGCGCGACACCATTGACGTCAGCCGCACCGGCTGTCGGGCTGATGAACGTGGACACGCCCAGTGCGAGGGCGGCGCCCAAGGCAGCGAGGGCGCGACGAAGCCTTGAAGACATGTGAACCGGATCCCCTGATCGACGACGAGTCGCCTGAATGTAGCGGGCAAAGCGGGCGCACGGGCCGATTCGTGGCGACTGCTTCCGCAGGGAGCGGGGCGTGGCGGCGCGAGCGGCATCCGCGGCGGCCACCCGGCATACGAACTGAGCGGTGGGCTGGGACGGCCGTCGACGCTCCACGCCGCGAGCGCCGTCACGCAGCGCGACCCTTCGAGCGCCGCGGCCCCGAGACAAGCAGAAGGCGGGCCCGACCAGATGGTCGGACCCGCCTTCGCGGTAGAGCAGTGATCCCGGCTCAGCCGGGTCAGATCACTTGAGCTCGACGGTCGCGCCAGCGCCCTCGAGCTGCTCCTTGGCCTTCTCGGCCGCAGCCTTGTCGACACCCTCGAGAACGGGCTTGGGGGCGCCGTCGACGAGGTCCTTGGCCTCCTTGAGGCCGAGGCTCGTGAGCGCGCGGACCTCCTTGATGACCTGGATCTTCTTGTCACCGGCGGCGACGAGAACGACGTCGAACGAGTCCTTCTCCTCCTCCTCGGCGGGGGCAGCGGCGCCGCCACCGGCCGCGGGAGCGGCGGCAACGGGGGCAGCAGCGGTGACCTCGAAGGTCTCCTCGAACTGCTTCACGAACTCGGAGAGCTCGATGAGGGTCATCTCCTTGAAAGCGTCAAGGAGCTCGTCGGTGCTGAGCTTCGCCATGGTGGCTTCCTTCCTAGATAGTGCCGTGAGTGGCGTGTTGTGAAGTCGAGCTGTGCGCGGGAGCGCTCAGCTCTCGTCGCCACCCTCGGCGACGTCGGTGGTTGCCTCGTCGGCCGCAGCGGCCGGCGTGGCGGTGCCCTGCTCCTCGAGCTTCTGGCGCAGGGCGTCGACCACGCGGGCCGTCTGCGACAGAGGAGCGACGAAGAGGTAGGCGGCCTTGGTGAGGGAGCCCTTCATGGCGCCCGCAAGCTTGGCCAGCAGAACCTCGCGAGACTCGAGGTCCGCGAGCTTCGTGATGTCCTCGGGACCGAGGGGCTTGCCGTCGAGGACGCCAGCCTTGATCACGAGGAGGGGGTGTGCCTTGGCGAAGTCACGCAGACCCTTGGCCGCCTCGACCGGGTCACCGGTGATGAAGGCGATGGCCGACGGGCCCTGGAGGTGGCCGTCGAAGGCCGTGATACCGGCCTCCTTCGCGGCGCGCTCCGTGAGCGTGTTCTTGAGCACGGCGTAGGTGGCGTGTTCCCGGATCGAGCTGCGCAGCTGCGAGAGCTGGGCCACGGTCAGGCCGCGGTACTCGGTGAGAACGGCCGCACCGGACTCACGGAACTTCTCCGTGATCTCGGCAATGGCTGCGCTCTTCTCGGCGTTCGCCATCTGGGCCTCCTTCCCTTGCGTGGTGCCGCTGGTGGGGGGACCCGGAGGGCCTGCACGAAAAGAGCCCCGGCGCAGGGCGCTCGGGGCTCGCAGCGGCATACGATCACGTATGCCGTGAGGCTGAGTGTCCTGCGCTGGCTGCCCGCGTCGTGCGGAACCTTCGGGAGATCGTGGTTGCCCACGCCTCCAACCGGCGGTCATTGGTCGTGGACCACAGTACGGGCAAGGTCGCCGCGGGCCAAATCGGCGAACCCCCGGATCCGGCAGCGCCCACCGGCCCACCCTGGGCCCGCGCGTCCGGCGCGGGCTCCCGGATGACACCCGGTCGGTGTCCTAGCGTGACGGACATGGCGAGTGGCGATGGAGGCGACCGCCCGACCGCGGCGCGGCGGCGGGGGATCCGCCGTCGGCGCTCGTGGGCGGGTGCGGCCGTGCTGCTCTGCATCGCAGCCGACATCTGGTCCGTCTCGGCCGCCGGCGCCGCCCGTGAGCAGGTGTCCGACCGCCCCGCTCCAGTGGTCTCGCGTGCCGCCGCGACCGCCACCTCGGCCGTGCCGCCGGTCGACCAGGCAGAGCAGGTGCCGGACGCTGCCACCGACTCACAGGCCAGTGGGAGCTCACCCGCGCGCTCGGGCGCGGCCGGCAAGAGCGGCAAGAGCAGCAAGAGCGGCAGGACAGACGGCAAGGGCGACGGCAAGGACGACAAGGGCGCGGTCATCGAGTCCGGCTCGGGCCGGTTCACGGTCGTCGCGATGCCCGCCTCCGCCCTGCGCCCCGAGCCGTCGAGCGGACGCACGGTCCGCTACACCGTCGAGGTCGAGGGCGGCACGGACGTCTCCGGCCAGGAGTTCGCCGCGACGGTCGGGGCTGTCCTGACCGACCCTCGCGGCTGGCAGACCAAGGACGGCGTCCGCTTCGTCGACGTGTCTCCGGCCGAGGCCGCGAAGGGCGCTCCTGTCGACCTCCACATCACGCTCGCCAGCCCGGACACCACCGACCGGCTGTGCGCGCCCCTGGAGACCCGAGGACAGGTCAGCTGCCACAACGGCGGGCGCGTCGTGCTGAACCTGCGACGCTGGGTCCTCGGCGCCGAGGCCTACGGCAGCGACGTCGCGGCCTATCGCACCTACCTGGTCAACCACGAGGTCGGCCACGGCATCGGCCACCCGCACGAGTACTGCGGCGGCAAGGGCCGGGTCGCACCCGTGATGATGCAGCAGACGTACGGCCTCAACGGCTGCACCGCCTGGCCCTGGCCCACCCCCCAGCCGGCCTGACGTCGACGCGGACGCGGCACCGCGCGCACTCACACCGGCGAGCTGCCCACTCGATGAAGGAAACCGCTCTCACCCCAGGCGTGGAAGTGCCCACTCGACGGGTGAGTCGAGTGGGCACTTCGCCTCGCTGCAGGTGCAGGCGTCGTGTCAGCGGTCGGGGTGCACCACCATGGCCGAGCCACCGCCGCGGCGGACGGTTTCGGCTGCCGCCATGAACCTGTTGTGCCCGAAGCTGCGAGTGGCCGTGGCCGCGCCGATCTCGTTCGGTGTGCCGGCCGACGCGAGCTTGTGGCCCATCGCAGTCAGCGCTGCACCGGTGGGACCGTCAAGGATCGCCGGCTCGGCGCCCTCGGACGTCCCGTTGCGCGACGAGAGGCGCGGCGCGGCGATGGCATCGACGAGCGACAGGTCGCGGTCGAGGTAGCCCAGGATCGTCTGCGACACCGACGTGATGATCGTGGCGCCACCGGGCGAGCCCACGGCGAGGAACGGCTTGCCGTCCTCGAGCAGGATGGTCGGGCTCATGGACGAGCGCGGTCGCTTGCCCGGACCCGGCAGGTTGGGGTCGGGGACCCCAGGCGTCAGCGGGGCGAAGTTGAAGTCGGTGAGCTCGTTGTTGAGCAGGAATCCCCAGCCCGGCACCGTGATGCCCGAGCCACCGGTCTGCTCGATGGTCAGCGTGTAGGAGGCGACGTTGCCCCAGCGGTCCATTGCCGTCAGGTGCGTCGTCGAGAGGCCTTCGTAGGGCTCCTTCTGGGCGGTCGTGCCCCGGGCGCAGGATGTGTAGCTGCCGTCCGGCGAGCCGAAGGGGATGGGGCGCGGCTGCGCCTTGGCCGGGTCGAAGAGGCAGGCCCGCTCCGCCGCGAACGCCGGGCTCACCAGCTCGGAGACGGGAACACCCGGCACGTCACCGACGTAGCGGTTGCGGTCGGCGAACGCCGTGGCGGACGCCTCGGAGAACCGGTGGAGGTACTGCACGTCGGAGACCTGCGACGTCGGCGTGCCGGTGCGCCGCTCGTAGGCCTTCATCAGGTTGAGGATCTCGGCGACGGCGATGCCACCGGAGCTCGGCACCGGCATGCCGAACACGTCGAGTCCCTTGTACTGCGAGTGGATGGGCGCCTTCGTCAGCGCCCGGTAGGCCGCCAGATCGCGCAGTGTCATCTGGCCACCCATGACGCTGGCACCGGGGGCCGTGTGCGGCGCGTTGGACTCGCGCACGATCGCCTCGCCCAGCCGCCCGCGGTAGAGCACGTCGACGCCCTGGGTCCGGAGCGTGCGGTACGCCTTGGCCATGTCGGGGTTGGCGAACACCGACCCGACGGCGGGAGCCTTACCGCCCCGGAGGAAGACGCGCGCCGTCTCGGGGAACTTCGAGAAGCGGGCGGCATTCTGTGCGGTCTGGTCGTGGAAGGTCTGGTCGACCACGAACCCCTTCGCAGCCAGCCGCTCCGCCGGCTTCAGCGCCTCGTTCCACGAGAGCGTGCCGTAGTCGCGCAGGGCCTTGGCCCAGAGCGCCGGCGTCCCGGGCACGCCGATCGACAGCCCCGAGTTGACCACCGTTTTGAAGTCCATCGGCGACCCGTCCGGGTTGCGGAAGGTGTTCTCGGTGAACGTCGCGGGCGCCGTCTCGCGACCGTCGATGGTCGAGACCTTCTTCGTCCTCGCGTCGTAGTAGACGAGGAACCCGCCACCACCGATGCCCGCACTGTAGGGCTCGGTCACACCGAGCGCGGCAGCAGTGGCGACGGCCGCGTCAGCCGCGTTGCCGCCGCGTGCCAGCACGTCGATGCCGACCTGCGAGGCGTCGCGGTCGACCGAGCTGACCGCTCCCCCCGACCCGGTCATCACCGGGACCTTGGGCAGCGTTCCCGGCGTGCCGTGCCAACCGCGGTCGTGACCAGGCGCCTTCGCCGGCGCCACGGAGGCTTGTGCCCCAGCCGTGGCCGGGAGCAGCGAGAGTGGGAGTCCCACGACGAGGGCGCCGAGGACCCAGCGTGAACGTGTCGTTGTGCGTGCGCTGTGACGACTCATCCGTCGACCGTAGCCCGGCACCCCCTACCTCGCCCGTCGGAGCCCCCGCCCAATTCAGAGCCACGCACGGAAGAGGGTCGAGGCCACCTTCTCGCTGAGAGAGCGGTGCCGGCCGTCGGGTTCCCGCTGAGAGAGCGGTGCCGGCCGTCGGGAGCGGCATCGGCGACGGGCGCGTGTCCCGGTGAGCACGCGTGACCGCATACGCCCGTCGACGCCCCACGCCGCGAGCGGTGGTCGGTGTCGCGACCGACCACACGCCGCGAGCGGCTACGGGCGCCACGGCGCCCACCCACCCAGGCACAGACGGCGAGAGCCCGCCACCCACAAGGGGCGACGGGCTCTCGATCGAGAAGCTCAGGCGATCAGGCCTGCTCCTCCTCGAGGAGGTTGCGGGTCTTGGAGAAGTCGAGCGGGATGCCCGGGCCCATCGTCGTGGAGACGGTGGCCTTCTCGATGTAGCGGCCCTTGGAGCTCGACGGCTTGAGACGCAGGATCTCCTCCAGCGCGGCGGCGTAGTTCTCGACGAGCTTGGACTCGTCGAAGGACGCCTTGCCGATGATGAAGTGGAGGTTCGCGTGCTTGTCGACGCGGAACTCGATCTTGCCGCCCTTGATGTCGGCGACGGCCTTGGCGACGTCCATCGTCACGGTGCCGGTCTTCGGGTTGGGCATGAGGCCACGCGGGCCGAGCACCTTGCCGAGACGACCGACCTTGCCCATGAGGTCAGGGGTCGCGACCACGGCGTCGAAGTCGAGCCAGCCGCCCTGGACCTTCTCGAGCATGTCGTCGGAGCCGACGTAGTCGGCGCCCGCCTCACGGGCGGCCTCGGCCTTGTCGCCGTTGGCGAAGACGAGGACCTTGGCGGTCTTGCCCGTGCCGTGCGGCAGGTTGACCGTGCCGCGGACGGCCTGGTCGGCCTTGCGCGGGTCGACGCCGAGGCGCATGGCGACCTCGACGGTCTCGTCGTACTTGGCCTTGGCGGTCTGCTTGGCGACGCGGACGGCCTCGAGCGGGGCGTAGACCTTGCCGGGCTGGATGAGCTCGGCGGCTGCGCGGTAGTTCTTGCTGCGCTTCATGTACTGCTCCTTGCGTGGTGGTGGAGTCGTGGTGCGGACCAGCGCTGGCCCTCCCACGTGGCCCAACGGCATACGGTCCGTATGCCGTGGGGCCGGGGTGACGCTCGAGCGGAGAGCTTGGCTCAGAGCTCGGTGTCGACGCCCATCGAACGAGCGGTGCCGGCGATGATGCGCGCCGCCATCTCCTCGTCGTGGGCGTTGAGGTCTTCCATCTTCTGGCGGGCGATGTCGAGGACCTGCTCGCGGCTGAGCTTGGCGACCTTGGTCTTGTGCGGCTCACCGGAGCCCTTGGGGATGCCCGCAGCCTTCTTGATCAGCTCGGCGGCCGGCGGCGTCTTGGTGACGAAGGTGAACGAGCGGTCTTCGTAGACCGTGATCTCGACCGGGATGACGTTGCCGCGCTGGGCCTCCGTCGCGGCGTTGTACGCCTTGACGAACTCCATGATGTTCACGCCGTGCTGACCCAGGGCCGGGCCGACGGGCGGGGCGGGCGTGGCCTGTCCGGCCTGGATCTGCAGCTTGATGAAGCCGGAGACCTTCTTCTTGGGGGGCATGGTTGCCTACCTTCTGTGTTGCTGGGCCGACGCCAGTGGTGCTGGATGGGCGATGACCCGGTTGCATGTCCTCGCGCGGTCAGCCGCGCGAGGTCCTACGACCTTCGTCAGATCTTGGCGACCTGGGCGAAGGAGAGCTCGACCGGGGTCTCCCGGCCGAAGATCGAGACGAGCACCTTGAGCTTCTGCGTGTCGGCGTTGATCTCGGAGATGGTGGCGGGAAGGGTCTCGAAGGGCCCCTCCATGACGGTGACCGACTCGCCGACCTCGAAGTCGAGGACGCGCACGTCCTTGCGCGCGGACGACGCGGCGGCGGCGCCGGTGCCCTCGGCAGCGGCGGCAGCCTCGAAGTTCGGGGCGAGCATCGTGAAGACCTCGTCGATCGACAGCGGCACCGGCTGGTGCGCGTTGCCCACGAAACCGGTGACGCCGGGGGTGTGGCGCACCGCGCCCCAGCTCTCGTCGGTGAGGTCCATGCGGACGAGGACGTATCCGGGCATCCGAACCCGGCGGACCTGCTTCTTCTGGCCGTTCTTGATCTCGGTGACCTCCTCCATGGGCACCTCGATCTCGAAGATGAAGTCCTCCATGTTGAGGGTCTGGATGCGCGTCTCGAGGTTGGCCTTCACGCGGTTCTCGTAGCCGGCGTAGGAGTGGATGACGTACCAGTCACCCTCCTTCATGCGCAGGTCGCGCTTGAAGTCGGCGACGGGGTCACCGTTCCCCTCGGCCACCGGCTCGACGGCGTCATCGTCGCCAGCCGCGCCGGCCTCGTCGGACTCGACGGCGACGCCGCCCTCATCGGAGTGGGAGTCGGAGTCGGCGCGGGTGTCCTCAGCACCCGACTCGACGTCGGACGCCGAGAGCTCGTCGGTCTCGACCGCGGGGTCGACGACGTCGTTCTCGGTGCTCTCGCCGTTCGGGGCGCCCTCGTGGGCGAACTGCTCGGACACGCTCTGACCTACTTCCTTGCTCGTGGACCAGCCGATCGCGGCTGGCGGTGACATCCCGTTGACCCGGGCGGGTCCGTCAGCTCGTCGAGCCGGTGAAGACCCAGGAGATCAGCCTGGTCAGACCGAAGTCGAGGGCCGACACGAGCGCCATCATGATCACGACGAAGACGACCACGACGGTGGTGTAGCGCACCAGCTCGGGGCCCGTGGGCCGCACGACCTTGCGCAGCTCGTCGAGGATCTGGCGCACGAAGAGGCTGATCGCGCTGAAGAGGCGCGACACCGGGTTGCCGCCGTGCGCCTTGTCGGCACGGCCGGACCCGCGCTTGGCGCTCGTCTCCGTCACGATTCCTTCTTTCTGCCTGGGTGTCGGCCCGCGACAGGCGCCCGGACCGCGAGACCCACATCAGGTCCACGTCCGGACAGAAGCCGCGTGCCGCCTTGCACGACGACCACATCACCGGGATGCGCAGGGCAAGAGGGACTCGAACCCCCAACCGCTGGTTTTGGAGACCAGTGCTCTACCAATTGAGCTATTGCCCTTCGCCGCAGACGTTGGGTGCCTCCGGCGGAACGGCATGCGTCAGCATGGCCAGCGAAGCCGTCCGAGCGTCGATCATACGGGACGGATGCACTCCAAGGCGAACCGACGGGAAAGGCGTCGCGCAGGGTCGCTGGGAGCCGGGCCACCGGCATACGGACCGGGCCGTCCGGGCTGCCCGCGCAGTGGCAGGATCGAGACGTGACGAACCCGCGCACCTCCCTCGCGTCCCTGTCCGACGACGACCTGGCCGGCTTCCTCGCCGAGCAGCGCTCAGCGTACGCGGCCCTGCAGTCCCGCGGCCTGAAGCTCGACCTGACCCGGGGCAAGCCCTCGTCGGCGCAGCTCGACCTCGCCGAGGACCTGCTGCGCCTGCCGTCGACGACGAAGGACCGCGCCGGCGTCGACGTGCGCAACTACGGCGGCCTCGAGGGCCTGGCCGAGCTGCGCGAGATCTTCGCCGAGCTGCTCTCGGTGGAGCCGTCGCAGGTGGTCGCGGGCGGCAACTCGAGCCTGTCGATGATGTACAGCACGATCGTCGACTTCCTGCTCTTCGGCGGTGTGGACTCCCCGAGGCCCTGGAGCCAGGAGGAGAAGCTCCGCTTCATCTGCCCGGTCCCCGGCTACGACCGCCACTTCTCCATGCTCGCGTCGTTCGGGATCGAGATGGTGACCGTCGACATGCACCAGGACGGGCCCGACATGTCGGCCGTCGAGGCGCTCGTCAAGGACGACCCGAGCATCAAGGGCATCTGGATCGTGCCGACCTACGCCAACCCCTCGGGTGCGGTCGTGTCGCAGGAGGTGGCCGCGCGCCTGGCGGCGATGCCGACCGCCGCGCCCGATTTCACGATCTTTTGGGACAACGCGTACGCCTTCCACCACCTGACGCAGGAGGAGGCCAAGAGCGCCGACATCCTCAGCCTCAGCGCCGCCTCCGGGCACCCGAACCGCCCGATCATGTATGCGTCCACCTCCAAGATCACCTACGCCGGCGCGGGCGTCGCCGTCCTCGCCGCCAGCCAGGTGAACGTGAAGTGGTACCTCGGGCACCTCGCGATGGGCTCGATCGGCCCCGACAAGGTCAACCACCTGCGCCACGTCGAGTTCTTCCGTGACGCCGAGGGCGTCCGCTCGCACATGCGCCGCCACCGCGAGATCATCGCCCCCAAGTTCGCCGCCGTCGACGAGGCGCTGACGACCGGACTCGACGGCCTCGAGATCGCGCAGTGGAGCCACCCGACCGGCGGCTACTTCGTCAACCTCGACGTGCTCGACGGCACGGCCTCGCGTGTCGTGGCCCTCGCCAAGGAGGCCGGAATCGCGCTGACCCCGGCCGGCGCGTCCTTCCCGCACGGGCGCGACCCCCGGGACCGCAACATCCGCCTCGCCCCGACGTTTCCCGTCCTCGCGGAGGTGCGCACCGCCATGGCCGGCGTCGCGACGTGCGTGGCACTGGCGGCCGCGGAGAAGCTGGTCGCCGACCGGGCCGCGGGGGTAGGGGGACAGGGCGACGGCTCCGCGTCGTCGCAGGAGCCCACGCACCCCGCCACCGAAGGAGCTTCGCGATGAGCGACACCGGTTCCAGAGAGAACATCGACACCGACCTGACGAGCTACAGCGTCGACGACGAGGACCAGCCCTCGAACCTCGAAGGAGAGGAGGACCCCGACGTCGACGACCCGCTGGACCGTGGGTACTCCCCGCCCGAGAAGGAGCGCGGCACCGACGCCTTCGGCACGACCGCCTACGAGCAGTCGCTCGACGAGACGATCGACCAGCGCATCCTGCAGGAGGAGCCCGACCCCTACACCGCCTACGGCGCACCCGAGAACGAGAGCGGCTTCGACGAGGAGCGCATGGGGGGCGACGACCCCGACGCCATCGCGGCCGAGGACGACTGGCTGGGCGACGACGAGGTCGGCGACCGTCGCGCCGGCCGCCTGGTGGCCGACGACGAGGGCGTCCACGAGGACGACGAGAAGCAGATGTGGGCCAAAGATGTGGGCATCGACGGCGCTGCCGCCTCGGCCGAAGAGGCAGCCGTGCACATCATCGACGAGATCGCCGACGAGCCCGACGAGGCCTGACCAGTCGCGCCCTGTCTCGCGCGCTCTCGAGACAGGAGCGCGCGAAAGAGGCGCAACCGGGATGACACACTGGCCCGCATGACGCGTCCGGTCGAGGACCTTCCCAAGGCGCACCTGCACCTGCACTTCACCGGCTCCATGCGCATCGGCACCGTGCGCGAGCTCGCCGCGTCGCACGGGATTCGACTGCCGGACGCGCTCCTGACCGACTGGCCCCCGCGGCTCGCGCGCGCGACCGACGAGCGCGGCTGGTTCCGCTTCCAGCGTCTCTACGACGCCGCGAGGGCGTGCGTGCGCGGCGAGGAGGACATGCGCCGCATCGTGCGCGAGGCAGCCGAGGACGACGTCGCCGAGGGATCGCGCTGGCTCGAGCTGCAGGTGGACCCGACGTCGTACGCACCGTTCGTCGGGGGCATCACCCCCGCCCTCGAGATCGTGCTGGACGAGGCTCGCAAGGTTTCCGCGGCGGGCTGCATCGGCGTGGGGATCGTCGTCGCCGCCAGCCGGATGCGCCACCCCCTCGAGGCCCGCACGCTGGCGCGCCTGGCCGCCCGGTACGCGGGCGAGGAGGGAGGCGACGTCGTCGGCTTCGGCCTGTCCAACGACGAGCGCCGGGGCCTCGTCTCGGACTTCGCGCCGGCCTTCGCCATCGCCCGGCGAGCCGGGCTCGCTCTCGTGCCCCACGGCGGCGAGCTGCTCGGGGCCCAGTCGGTCATGGAGACGCTCGAGCACATCGACCCCGACCGGATCGGCCACGGGGTGCGCTGCGTGGAGGACCCCCAGGTGCTCGACGCCGTTGCGGAGGCTGGGGTGACCCTCGAGGTGTGCCCGGGCAGCAACGTGGCCCTCGGCGTCTACGCCCAGCCGCAGGAGGTGCCGCTGCGGGCCATCGTCGAGGCCGGCATCCCGGTGGCGTTGGGGGCCGACGACCCGCTGCTCTTCGGATCTCGGCTGTCGGCGCAGTATGCGGCGGCGCGGGACCTCGGTTTCGACGACCCGGGGCTGGCCGGGCTGGCCCGGGCCTCGCTCGAGGGCAGTCGCATGCCGAGCCGCCTGCGCACGGCTGCGCTCGCCGACCTCGAGCTCTGGCTCCAGCCGGCCGCGGTGACACCGGACACACCGCTGATCGGGATGTAACGGGCACGCCGGGCCCTGCTCGTGCGGTGCAGCGGCCGGTTGCCGTGTGCGCCTGGGCAGGGCTGAGTTTGCCCCGGATCGGTGCCGCCGGTCATGCTGGTCGGAAGATGAAGACTTCTGCCCTGATCCCCGCACGCCCGTCCACCGCTTCCGGCGCCCGTCTGCGACGTCTGGCCACCGTCGGTCTCGTGGCCCCCGTCGTCGCACTGTCGGCATGCAGCGGCGGGTCTCCGGGAGCGGCCGACGCCACCGCCTCCACGCCTGCGAGCACCTCGTCCGCGACGTCGAGCACGACGACGGCCCCCACCACGGCCGCGGCGGCCCCGGCGACGACGCAGGCTCCGGCCCAGCGGTCGGTCTCCTCGACGGTCAATGCCAGCATCAAGGACCCGACCCTGGGGCACACCCTCACCGCACGTCGGGTGGTCCGCAACTTCTCCTGGCCCGCCGGACAGCCGGTCGGGGCCAAGCAGTTCGAGATCATCGGGGTCTGGGTGACCATGCAGGCCGGATCGCGGTTCTCGGCCTCGCTCGACCCCTCGATGCTGGCGCTCGTGGCCGCCAAGCCGGCCCAGACCGTCACCCCGACCACCGAGTTCGGGAAGCGGTGGGGGGCCACCGCCCTCAAGCCGGCGAAGCGCGCCCAGACGACGTCCGGCTGGGTCTTCTTCAAGGTCGACCGGGGCACGGGCAGCGCACTGCGCCTGGCGTTCAACCGGCCCGCCTACCAGGTGAGCACGACCGGCAAGAAGATCCCGGCCAACAGCTTCTCCGTCGTCCTGACGAAGTAGCGGGCTCCGTCACGCGCGGGGCACGTGCGGGCGCCGGCGCACGCCTAGCAAAGTGCCGGGCCGAGCCCTAGAGCTGCTCGCCCACGAGGACCGGCTCGTTGACGAGGGTCACGCCGAACGCGTCACGGACGCCGTCACGCACCTGGCGCGCCAGGGCCAGGACGTCCGAGGTGGACGCCCCGCCGCGGTTGGTGACCGCCAGCGTGTGCTTCGTCGAGAGGGACGCCGGCGCCGGCAGGCCGAAGCCCTTGTCGAAACCGGCGTGCTCGATGAGCCAGGCCGCGCTGGTCTTGACCCGCCCGTCGGCCTCGGGGAAGCGCGGCGGCGTGGGCCCCTCCCAGCCGAGCCGGTCGCCGACCCGCTCGACCAGCTCGTCGAACTCGTGGCGGCCCAGGATCGGGTTGGTGAAGAACGAGCCGCACGACCAGGTGTCGGGATCTGCCTCGTCGAGCACCATGCCGCGCGCCCGGCGCTGCTCGAGGACCGCGTCGCGGGCGTCTGAGAGGGGCACGCGCGTGCCCAGCGGCACGTCGAGGCCCTTGGCGAGGGCGGCATACGCGATCGGGCGGCTCAGGTCGGCGACCTCGAACTGGAAGAGCACGTCGAGCACGACGTAGCGCGAGTGGCCCTTGAACCGCGAGTGGCGGTAGGTGAAGGCGCAGTCGGCGTTCATGAAGGTGCGCACGGCCTGCTCCTGGCGGTCCCAGGTGCGCACCTGCGCGATGGTCTGCGAGACGTCCTGGCCGTAGGCGCCGACGTTCTGGATCGGCGTGGCGCCCGTGAGCCCGGGTATGCCGCTCAAGCCCTCCACCCCGGCCCAACCCTCCTCGACGGCCCGGGCCACGACGTCGTCCCACACCTCTCCCGCCGCGACGCGCACGACGGCCCCGCCGCAGTAGTCGGCCGACTCGGGCGTGATGCCGGAGGTGGCGACGCGCACCACCGTGCCCGCGAAGCCGTTGTCGGACACGATGAGGTTGGAGCCGCCGGAGACGACGAGGAGGGGTTCGTCGGCATCGTCGACCTCACGGACGGCGTCGACGAGCTCGTCGGTGGTCGTGGCCGTGACGACGCGGGCGGCCGGGCCGCCGACGCGCATCGTCGTGAGGGTGGACAGGGGGACGTCGGACTGCTCGAGCACGCGGGGAACCGACCGATCAGGCCAGCACGGCGACGGCCAGGGCCCGGCCGAGGACCTTCTCGCCGGCCGCCGTGGCCGTCAGCTCGACGGTGACGCGCCTCGTGTCGGGGTCGACGGCCTTGACCACGCCGGAGACCTCGATGTCGGCACCGGCCTCGTAGGGGACGACGACCGGCCTGGTGAAGCGCACGCCGTACTCGACCACACGGCCCGCGTCGCCGACCCAGTCGGTGACGAGGGTGACGGCAGAGCCCATGGTGAACATGCCGTGGGCGATGACGTCAGGCAGGCCGACCTCCTTGGCGAACCGCTCGTCCCAGTGGATGCGGTTGCGGTCGAGGGAGGCCCCGGCGTACTGCACGAGGCGGGCCCGGTCGACGTGGACGGTGACGGGCGGCAGGGCGTCGCCGACGGCGACCTCGTCGAAGGCTCGGACGCCCACGGGGCTGCTCGACTGGGCACTCATCACTCTGCTCCTCGGATCACGATGGTCGAGGTGGCCGTGCAGACGGGCTCGCCCGCCTCGGTGGCCAGCTCGGTGCGGGTCGTGACCATGGAGTGGCCGCCGGCCTCGCGCACGGTGTCGACGTGCAGGGTGCCCACGATCGCGTCTCCGGCGGTCAGCGGACGGTGGTGGACGAACCGCTGCTCGCCGTGCACCACCCGCGAGAAGTCGATGCCGGCCTCGGGGTCGCGGATCAGCTGCCCGTCGCACTGCTGGGCGATGAGGACCGCGAAGGTGGGCGGCGCGATGACGTCGGCATAGCCCCGGGACCGGGCGACGTCGGCATCGACGTGCACCGGGTCGGACGAGCCGACCGCCTCGGCGAACTCTCGGATCTTGGCGGCACTGACCCGGTAGGTCTCGGTGGGTGGGTAGACCCGCCCCTGGAAGTCTGCGTTCACCGGCATACGCGCACCCTACCGAGCGGCACCGTCGACGGCCTCACGGCGTCTGCGGGCGGGCAGACGACGACGCTCCCCCGGCCCGCTGGGCCGAGGGAGCGTGTTCGACGTGCGACGGACGCCGCTGGGAGTCAGCGGGTCTCGCGGTGCTCCGTGTGGTGGCCGCACTTCGGGCAGAACTTGTTCATCGCCAGACGGTCGGGGTTGTTCCGACGGTTCTTCTTGGTGATGTAGTTGCGGTCCTTGCAGTCCACGCACGCCATCGTGATCTTGGGACGGACGTCAGTGCTCTTGCTGGCCACGGCAACCTGCTCTTTCGGGAACGTACTCGGTGATCTGTCGTCTTGCGACGGATGTCGCGCGGGGCGTCACGCGTCCCGAGGGCTACCCGGGGTGACACGCAGGCGCGACGTCCAAGGCTACGCGACACCCGGACGATTCGAGAAATCGGACCGGGTGCGCGCGGAAGTGGTAGCGGGAGCGGGACTCGATCCCGCGACCTCACGATTATGAGTCGTGCGCTCTAACCAGCTGAGCTACCCCGCCAAGGCTGCCGATCCCCCGGCCCGCCGCGGCTGCGGCGGACGGACGGGGAAGCGACCGACCAGAGCCCCAATAGGGAATCGAACCCTAGACCTTTTCCTTACCATGGAAACGCTCTGCCGACTGAGCTATTGGGGCACGGCCGACGAGCTGAAGCCGTCGCGAGACGCCTTCCGTCGACCTGTTGTGCGACCGTGACACTACACGGTCGGCTGCGCGGATACGAAATCGACAGCGCCCCCGCGTCGCCGCCCCGCATGTGAGCTCACCCGTCGCCGCCGGCGTCGTGCTCGTCGCGGTCGTGCTCGTTGATTGCGGACTGTGCCGCCGCCTCCTCCTGCTCCCGCTGGTCGCGTATGCGGCCGGCCTCCTCGAGATCGCCCGTGACCTTCTCGAGCCGCGCCCGTGCGGCGGCGAGGCGGCGCTCGAGGTCGGCGACGCCTTCGACGACCTCCTCCTGGCGCGCCGTCAGCACCGCGACCTGCCGGTCGGCGGAGCGCAGCTCGGAGCGCGCCGCCTCCAGCGCGGTCTGCAGCCGGGTCCTCTCGGCGGCCCGGCGGGTGCGCCGCCGCTCCTCGAGGTCCACGGTCTCGCCTCCGCCGCCGGGCAGCACCGAGAGGGAAGGGCGCTCACCGGCGTCACGGCCGTCCGCCGCGTCGCCGCCGAGCGCGACGACGTCTGCCACGTCGACGGAGCCGAAGCCGGAGTAGCTGAGGGCCTTGACGAGAGCCCCGGTGAGCACCGAGGCCTCGGCGCTCTCGTCGGCGATGAGGGCCGTCAGGGTGTCGCGCACCTCCTGGGAGACCCCTGGACCGAGCCGCTGCCCCTCCTGCGCCGCCACCTCGGCGATGCGGTCCGCGACCGCGTCGACCCGCTTGGCCCGCTCGCGACCGAGCACCCGCAGCTGGTCCGCGTCGAGCGTGCGCTGGGCCTCGCGGAGCAGCTCGGCGAAGGCCCGGAGCTCCTCGACCTCGTCGGCGTGCTCCCGCACGAAGTGGTTGACCGCCCAAGCAGCCACCGTGGGCTTGCGCAGTGCGCCGATCGACGCGGCGAGCTTCTTGTCCCCTGCCGACCTCGCCTGGGCCACCAGCTCGGAACGCACCGGCGTGAAGCGAGGGGGCGGGACGGCATACAGCTGCTCGACGGCGGCGCGCAGGTGCAGGATCACCCGAGCATCCTCCCGCAGAACCGCTGGCGCGGCCCGGCGTCGACCGGCAGGCTGACCGCGTGATCTGGATCTGCGAGACCTGCGGGGTCGAGACCGCCGACCTGCCGGAGCCGCCGGACTCCTGTGCGATCTGCGAGGACGAAAGGCAGTGGGTGCCGGAGGAGGGCCAGCGCTGGACGACCCTCGAGCGGCTCCGCAGCGCGGGCACCCGGGTCACCGTCGCCGAGGTCGAGCCGGACATGTGGGGGCTGCGCGCCGAGCCGGCCGTGGGCATCGGCCAGCAGACCACGGTCGTCCGCGTGCCCGAGGGGGTGCTCCTCTTCGACTGCGTCGGCTACGTCGACGACGCCGCGGTCGAGCAGGTGCGGTCGCTCGGGCCGACCCTCGCGGTGGCGGCGAGCCACCCGCACATGTACGGCGTCCAGACCGAGTGGGCACGGGCACTGGGCGAGGTGCCCGTCCTCGTCGCGACGCCCGACGCCGAGTGGGTGCGCCGCCGTGACCCGCTCGTCGAGCTCTACGACGAGCGACGCGACGTGGCTCCGGGTCTGACCCTCCACCGCGTCGGTGGGCACTTCCGCGGTCAGGCCGTGGTCGAGTGGGTGGCGGGGGCGCAGGGGCGCGGCGTGCTCCTCGCCGGGGACGCCGTGTTCCCCAACCCGGACCGCCGCTCGGTCAGCTTCATGCGCAGCTACCCCAATCGGATCCCGTTGTCCGGCAACGTCGTCCAGCGCATCGCGAGCCAGCTGGAGAGGCTGCACTACGACCGTCTCTACAACAACTTCGGCGCCGTCGTGCCGGCGGGGGCCAAGGGCGTCGTGGAGGCGTCCGCCGACCGGCACGCCGCGTGGACCCGGGGGGACTTCGACCACCTCACCTGAGCCGTCAGCCGGGGTCGAGCACGGACTCCCGGTGGACGCCCTCGGTGCCCGCCCTGCTCGACTCGACGATCCGATGAGAAAACGACACGGCGGGACGTGCCAGAGTCGCTGCGAGCGGGTAGGAGCACCGCGACGGCGTCAGCCGGCGCCGCAGCCGCACCCTGTGGAGGAGAAGCCATGAGCGACACCCCGATCGACCCGGTGGGCGAGTCCACCAGCGACGACCCGCTGACCGAGGGTCCCGCGGACGGCGGCGCCGACACCAGCAGCCACGACGGCGGCGCCGATGGTGGCGCGGGTGGTGAAGGACCGGCCGACGGCGGCGCCGACACGAGCAGCCACGACGGCGGCGCCGATGGTGGCGCGGGTGGTGAAGGACCGGCCGACGGCGGCGCCGACACGAGCAGCCACGACGGCGGCGCCGACGGCGGAGCCGGGGTGGACCCGACGAACGCCATCTGATGACCGCTGGCACGGCGGACCGGGTGCCCACGCACGAGCGTGGGCACTCGGCTCTGGAGCGACTGGTCCCGTTCAGCCCCGAGGAGTTCGCCCGCGCCCACTGGGCCCGCGCCCCGGTCGTCACGCGTGCCGCGGACCTTGCCGACGGCCTGACCGACCTCTTCGGCGAGGAGTCGGTCGACGAGCTGGTGTCGCGTCGTGGCCTGCGCGCGCCCTTCCTCCGCGTGGCGAAGAACGGCCGGACGCTCGGCGACCGGGAGTTCACGCAGGGCGGCGGGGTGGGTGCCTCGGTCGCCGACCAGGTCAGCGACGACAGGCTGCTCGGGCACTTCGCCGACGGGGCCACCATCGTGCTCCAGGGCCTGCACCGCACCTGGGCTCCCCTCCTCGACTTCACCCAGCAGCTGGCCGAGGAGCTGGGCCACCCCGTCCAGGCGAACGCCTACGTCACGCCCAGCCAGAACACCGGCTTCAGCGACCACTACGACGTCCACGACGTCTTCGTGCTCCAGATGCGCGGGGAGAAGCGCTGGCGCGTGCGCCGTCCGGTCCACGCGGCGCCACTACGTGACGAGCCCTGGACCGGCCACCGCGTCGAGGTGCAGGAGGCCGCGCTGCGCGAGCCCGACCAGGAGTTCACGCTCCGTGCTGGTGACGTGCTCTACCTGCCGCGGGGCTGGGTGCACTCCGCCACGGCGCTCGGCGGCGTCAGCATCCACCTGACCCTGGGGGTCCACGTGTGGACCCGCCGGCACGTCGCCGACGAGATGGTCGCCATGGCGCTGGCCGAGGCGAGCCGTGACGAGCGGGTGCGCGCGTCCCTCGAGCTGTCGAGCGGCGGGTTCGACCACCGGGCCATCACGCCCGACGTCGAGCTCGTGCGGGCAGCGCTCGTGGGCGCCCTTCAGTCGATCGAGCCGGCCGCCGTCGTCGACGCCCTCGAGGCACGGGCGCGGGCGGCCTCGCGCCCGGCTCCCGTCGGCCCGCTCGCGCAGGTGGCAGCCGCGCACGCCCTCTCCCCCGACACGGTCCTGCGGCTGCGCCCGCACGTGGCCGCCCGTCTCGTGCCCGGGGATGACGGGTCCGCGACGCTGCGCAGCCGGCTGGCCGACTTCCCGGTCGAGGCCCACGACGTGGGCACGTTCGTGGCACTGGTCGCGGACGGTGAGCTGCGCGCCGACATGGTCGGGCTCGACCTGGCCCGCCGGCTCATGCTCGCCGGCCTCCTCGTCGTCGAGGACTGACGGCCGCCTCCCGACCGTCTCGGAGGCCAGGGTCTGCGGTCAGCCCTGGACCGCCGCTGTCAGGACCGTCCAGGCACCGACGAGTGAGGGGCCGTACCAGGTGAGGAGCCGGCCGCTCACGAGCGCCGTGCGGGCGCGGGTGAACGCCTCGGGGCCGTCGTCAGCGGTGAAGACGTACGGCTCGTCCGGCAGCAGGACGATCAGTCCGTCCCGGTCCAGGTCCGGCAGGTCGACGTGCGGGTAGCGGTCGCTCGAGCCCGCGAGCACATTGCGCCAGCCGAGCCTGGCGACGACGTCACCGGTGAAGGTGTCGCGGCCGACGGCCATCCAGGGATCGCGCCAGATCGCGATCGCGACGTCGCGGGCCGGCTCCGGCATCGGTCCCGCCCACTCCTCCCGGGCCGCCGAGAGCCAGCCCGGCGTGTCGACGTCGAGGACGTCCACGAAGAGGCGCTCGAGCGAGTCGAGCGCGCCCGGCACGGTCTCGATGTCGGTCACCCAGACGCGTATGCCGTCAGCCCGCAGCCGCTGCACGTCGAGCTCGCGGTTCTCCTCCTTGTTGGCCACGACGAGATCGGGGCGCAGGGCCGCGATGGCGGCACGGTCGGGGTTCTTGGTACCCCGGACGCGTTGCACCGCAAGGTTGCTCGGGTGCGTGCACCAGTCCGTCGCCCCGACCAGCCGCTCGGGGCACGTCGCCGCCAGGGCCTCCGTGATGGACGGCACCAGCGACACGACCCGGCGTGGCGGTGCAGGGAACGACACGGCATACGCCAGGTCGTCGGACAGCGTCACGGACGGCACGAAGTGGCCTCTCGACTGGGCAGCACGGGCAGAGTTTGGCCTTTCGACGGGTGAGGAGGGGGTCAGACGTTGCGGCGGTACTGGCCGCCGACCTCGAAGAAGGCCTCGGTCACCTGCTGGAGCGAGCACACCCGCGCCGCCCGCATGAGGACGTCGAAGACGTTGCCGCCCTCGATGGCCACGGCCTTGAGGGCCTCGAGCGCCGCCTTCGCCTCGACCTCGTGCGTCGCCCGGAAGGCCCGCACCCGGGAGAGCTGGCTCTGCTTCTCCTCCTCGGTGCCGCGGGCGAGGACGACCTTGCGGGGCGTCTCGCCCTCGTGCGGGTTGCGGAAGGTGTTGACGCCGATGATCGGCAGGCTTCCGTCGTGCTTGCGGTGCTCGTAGAGCATCGACTCGTCCTGGATGCGACCGCGCTGGTAGCCGGTCTCCATCGCGCCGAGCACGCCGCCGCGCTCGGTGATGCGGTCGAACTCCTTGAGGACGGCGGCCTCGACGAGGTCGGTCAGCTCGTCGATGACGAACGAGCCCTGGAGCGGGTTCTCGTTCATCGCGAGGCCCCACTCGCGGTTGATGATGAGCTGGATCGCGAGCGCGCGGCGCACCGACTCCTCCGACGGGGTCGTCACGGCCTCGTCGAAGGCGTTGGTGTGCAAGGAGTTCGCGTTGTCGTAGATCGCGATGAGCGCCTGCAGCGTGGTGCGGATGTCGTTGAAGTCCATCTCCTGCGCGTGCAGGGAGCGGCCCGACGTCTGCACGTGGTACTTCAGCTTCTGGCTGCGCTCCCCCGCGCCGTACCTCTCCTTCATCGCGACGGCCCAGATGCGGCGGGCGACGCGGCCGAGGACGGAGTACTCGGGGTCCATGCCGTTGCTGAGGAAGAAGGACAGGTTCGGCGCGAAGTCGTCGACCGCCATCCCGCGCGCGAGGTAGCTCTCGACGTAGGTGAACCCGTTGGCGAGGGTGAAGGCGAGCTGGCTGATCGGGTTGGCCCCGGCCTCGGCGATGTGGTACCCGGAGATCGACACGGAGTAGAAGTTGCGCACCGAGTGCTCGATGAACCACTCCTGGATGTCCGCCATCATCTTGAGGCTGAACTCGGTGCTGAAGATGCAGGTGTTCTGACCCTGGTCCTCCTTGAGGATGTCGGCCTGCACCGTGCCCCGCACGTTGGCGAGGGCGTATGCCGTCAGCTCGGTGCGCTCCTCGTCGCTCGGCTCCCGGCCCTCCCGCGCCCGGAAGGCGTCGACCTGCTGGTCGATCGCGGTGTTGAGGAAGAAGGCGAGGATCGTCGGCGCGGGACCGTTGATCGTCATCGACACGGAGGTGGTCGGGCTGACGAGGTCGAAGCCGTCGTAGAGCGCCTTCATGTCGTCGAGGGTGGCGATCGAGACCCCGGAGGTGCCGACCTTGCCGTAGACGTCGGGGCGCGGGTCGGGGTCGCGGCCGTAGAGGGTGACGGAGTCGAACGCCGTCGACAGTCGCGTGGCCGGTTGGCCCTCGGAGAGCAGCTTGAAGCGCCGGTTGGTCCGGAACGGGTCGCCCTCGCCTGCGAACATGCGCGCGGGGTCCTCCCCCTCGCGCTTGAACGGGAAGACGCCGGCCGTGAACGGGTAGTAGCCCGGGAGGTTCTCGCGGCGCAGGAAGCTGACGAGCTCGCCGTGGTCGCGGTAGCGCGGCAGGGCGACGCGCGGGATCTTGTTGCCGGAGAGCGACTCTCGCGTCAGGACATTGCGGATCTCCTTGCCGCGGATGCGCACGACCTGCTCGTCGCCGGAGTAGGACTCGACGACGGACGGCCAGGCAGCGACGGCTCCCGCCACCTCGGCCGGCAGGTCGGTGCGGGCCTCCTCGAGCAGTGCGTCGACGGCATCGACCGCGGTGCCGGCGCTGCCGACCTCGTCGGCCGCGGCCGCGTCTGCCAGCTCGCCCCGCACGGACTCGAGGCGCTGCACGCGACTCGCTGCGGCGGCATACCGCTCGGTGGCCTCGTGGTAGCCGCGGACGGTGTCGCTGATCTCGGAGAGGTAGCGCACGCGGGAGGCCGGGACGATGGTGGCGATGCGCGTCGACTGCTTGGTGGCGACGCGCGGCAGGACTCCCTCCGCGACGGGCATCCCCTTGTAGCACAGCAGGTCTCGCAGCTCCTGGTAGAGCGCGGTCACGCCGTCGTCGTTGAAGGTGGCGGCCGAGGTGCCGAAGACGGGCATGTCGGCGGGGCCCTTGCCGAAGGCCTCGCGGTTGCGCACCATCTGGCGCCCCACGTCGCGAAGGGCGTCCTCGGCGCCGCGGCGCTCGAACTTGTTGATGGCCACGACGTCGGCCCGGTCGAGCATGTCGATCTTCTCGAGCTGGCTGCTGGCGCCGAACTCGGGTGTCATGACGTAGAGGGAGACGTCGGCGTAGTCGACGATCGCGGCGTCGCCCTGTCCGATGCCCGGCGTCTCGAGGATGACGAGGTCGTAGCCGGCGGCCCTGACGACGGAGAGCACGTCGTCGAGGTGCGTCGGGACCTGGGAGCCGCCGCGGGTGGCGAGGCTGCGGAAGTAGACGCGGTCGCCGTCGAGGGAGCTCATCCGGATGCGGTCGCCGAGGAGAGCACCGCCGCCACGACTGCGGGTGGGGTCGACGGCGAGGACGGCGACGCGCAGCTTGTCCTGCTGGTCGAGGCGCAGTCGGCGGATCAGCTCGTCGGTGAGGCTCGACTTGCCCGAGCCACCGGTGCCGGTGATGCCGAGCACGGGGACGCGGCGGCGGGCGGCGGCCTCGCGGATGCCGCCGAGGGTCGAGACGTCGAGCTCACCCTCCTGGGCGCCGGTGATGGCGCGCGCCACGGCCGTGCGGTCGCCGGCGAGGACGGCGTCGAGCGACGGTGCGCCGATCTCCCACGGGTCGAAGTCGCAGTCGGCGATGACGCTGTTGATCATCCCGGCGAGGCCAAGCCGCTGGCCGTCCTCGGGGCTGAAGATGGTGACCCCGGACTCGCGCAGCCGCGCGATCTCCTCGGGGACGATGACGCCGCCGCCGCCGCCGACGACGCGGATGTGGCCGGCCCCGTTCTCCTTGAGCAGCTGCACGAGGTACTCGAAGTACTCGACGTGCCCGCCCTGGTAGGAGCTGACCGCGACGCCCTGCACGTCCTCCTCGATCGCCGCGTCGACGACCTCCTGGACCGAGCGGTTGTGGCCGAGGTGGATCACCTCGGCCCCCTGCGTCTGCATGATCCGCCGCATGATGTTGATCGAGGCGTCGTGCCCGTCGAAGAGGCTGCTGGCCGTGACGAGGCGGACGTGGTGGGAGGGCTGGTGGTGCTCGCGCTGCGCTGCGTCGGACATGCGAAAATACTAGGACTTCCTAATAATGGACGTCAACGCGTCGTCCCCGTACGATGACGGGATGACTGCGGGATCGAGTGCCCCGGCGGCCAGCAGCGCGCACGCTGCGGGCACCGTCGGCTCTGTCGGCACGGGCCTCGGCTTCGACCCCATCGCGCGCGCTCGCCAGCAGTGGACCGACCAGGGCTGGGAGGCAGCCGCCGACGGCATGGCGGCGATCACCTCGCTCATGCGCGCCCACCAGATCGTGCTCGCGCGCGTCGAGGCCACGCTCAAGCCCCTGGGGGTCACGTTCGCGCGCTACGAGGTCCTGATGCTGTTGTGGTTCAGCAAGCGGGGGTCCTTGCCGATGAAGGTGATCGGCTCGCGCCTGCAGGTGCACCCCACGAGCGTCACCAACGCCGTCGACCGTCTCGAGGACGCCGGGCTCGTCACGCGCTCGACGCACCCTGACGACCGACGCGCCATGCTCGTGGCGCTCACGCCCGCCGGCCGCGAGCTGGCCGAGCGCGCGACGAAGGTGCTCAACGCCGAGGTGTTCGAGCAGCCGGACCTCGGTGCCGAGGACGTGCGCTCCCTCGTCGACGTGCTGACGCGGCTGCGCGACAGCGCCGGAGACTTCTGACGACACCGGTCAGGCTGGTCGAGCCGACGGGGCAGACCGCGCCCACCCGGCCGGTCCCGCCGACCTGCGTCAGCCGATCACGCGTCGCAGGAAGGCGTTGTCGAAGACGCGGTCGGGGTCGACCCGGTCGCGCAGCGCACGGAAGTCGGCCATCCGCGGGTAGAGCGGCTCGAGCCGGCCGGCCTCCGCGACGAAGCACTTGCCCCAGTGGGGGCGGGCCCCGAGCGGCAGCAGGGCGTCCTCGAGGACCGGCAGGACGGCATACACCCGCTGCGCGTCGCGCACCCACGTGAAGTGCACCCCCACGACGTCCTGGCCGTAGGCGCTGCTGAGCCAGTGCTCGTCGGCGGCCACCGTGCGCAGCTCGCTGGCCTGCAGGACGGGCGCGAGGAGCTCGCGCAGGCGTCTCAGGCGGTCGACGGCCTCGCCGACGTGGCTCCGCGGGAAGAGGTACTCGCTCTGCAGCTCGACCCCGCGGCTCGGGGTGAAACCCATCCGGAAGTGCGGCAGGCGGTCGAGCCAGGGGCCGGCGACGCCGAGCTGCGGGGTGACCGCCTCCGGGTCACCCCCCTCGAGCATGTGCATCGTAGTGGCGGCCGGTGGCGCACCGAAGAGGTGCCCGGGCACGGCGTCCGCCCGGCTCTTGAGCCAGACCTGCTCGACCTCGTCACCCCACCGGGTGAAGAGGCTGACGCTGTAGGCGCTCGAGAGGAGCGCGTCCAGGTCACCACCGACGGTGTCCCAGCGCAGGCCCGTGTAGACGGCCTGTCGCACGTCATAGGCCGGCTCGATGTCCAGGGTCACCGACGTGACGACGCCGAGTGCTCCGAGGGAGACGACGCTGGCGTGGAAGTCGGGGTCGCCGCGGCGCACGGTGCGCAGCTCGCCGTTCGCGCCGACGATCTCGAGCGCGGCGACGGCCGTCGCGAGTGAGCCGTTTGCGACCCCCGATCCGTGCGTTCCCGTCGCCAGGGCCCCGGCCACCGAGATGTGGGGCAGCGAGGCGAGGTTGGCCAGCGCCCACCCCTCGGCCTGCAGCTGCGTCCCGACGAGGCCGTATGTCGTCCAGCCCGCCACGCGTGCGGTGCGGGAGGCCGGGTCGACCTCCACCGCCGGCGGGAGGTCGGCGAGCGAGACGAGGACACCGCCGTCGGTGTCGGTGATGTCGGTGAAGCTGTGCCGCGACCCGAGGGCCCGGACGCGGGGCGCAGCCGCGACGACCTCCTGAAGGTGCTCGACCGAGCGCACCCGCTCGATGCGAGCGCGATAGGTGTGGTTGCCAGCCCAGTTCGTCTCCGCCATGCTCTGATTCTGCCGTCGGTCCGTTCCGTCCTCGGCCACGGCTCGGCGACATCCCGTTCGGTGCGCGCCTTCCCGCCTGTCGACAACGGACCGCCTGCAGTCGCGTCGTTCCGGCGCCTGCGGACCGCGCCGCCCACCCCGACCCCCCACAGGAGCGCCCCATGCCAGCCACGTCCGCCACCGGCCCGATGTCGGTCGAGCTCGTCGCCGGGGGCCTGCTCCTCGAGGTCGTCGCCGCCGGAGCGGCGGTCCGTCGCCTCGTGCTCACGGACGACGAGGGCGAGGCGAATGTCGTTCTGGGACACGCCGATCCGATGACGTACGCCGTGAACGGCGGCTATCTGGGCGCCACCATCGGGCGGTTCGGCAACCGCATCGCCGGGGCGCGGTTCAGCCTCGACGGGATGGAGCACGTCCTGGCCGCCAACGAGAACGGCAACGCCCTGCACGGCGGCCGCGTGGGCTTCGACCGCCGGCAGTGGGAGGTGCAGGACCAGGGCCCGGCGCACGTGCGCCTCGGCCTGCACAGCCCCGACGGCGACCAGGGCTTCCCCGGCGCCCTCGAGGTGACCGTGACCTACTCGGTGCAGCCCGGGACGGTACGGATCGACTACACCGCCACCGCCGACCGCGACACCGTGGTGAACCTGACCAACCACAGCTACTTCAACCTCGACGGCGAGGCGAGCGGTTCGGTGGACGACCACGAGCTGCGCCTGTCGGCCGACGCCTTCACCCCGACGGACGCCCAGCTGCTGCCGACCGGCGAGCTGCGTCAGGTGACCGGGACCGCCTTCGACCTGCGACAGCCGACCCGGCTCGGCGACGTGGTGGCATCCGACGACGAGCAGCTGCGCTTGGGCAACGGCCTCGACCACAACTTCGTCGTCACCGGTGCGGGACCACGCCACGTCGCGACCCTGCGCGGCAGGTCAGGACGGACGCTCGAGGTGTCCAGCGACCAGCCCGGCGTGCAGGTCTACACCGGCGCCCACTTCGACGGCACGGTCACCGGCACGTCCGGGACGGCATACGCCCCGAGGGCCGGGATCGCCCTGGAGACGCAGGGCTTCCCCGACGCGCCCAACCAACCGGCATTTCCCACCACGGTGCTGCGCGCCGGTGAGGTGCACGCGAGCACGACCACCTGGCGCCTCGCCCGCGAGCGCTGAGGGGGAGGCTGTCGGGCGCGGTCCGCTGCTCAGTGGCGGGGACGGCGCCGGCGCTCCTCGTGCAGCTCCGGGTGGACGTCCTCGGGCAGGTCGACCGCCTCTGCGCCCTCCCCCGGCCTCGCCACGCCCCAGCCGTCGGCAGAGATCGTGTCGACGGGTGGGTTGCCGACGAGGTGGGACCGCTCGGCCCCCTCGGGGTGGTCGCGACGCCTCCGCTCGGTCTCGTCGATGTGCGGGTTCAGCGACTCGTTCGAGTCACCTCCGCGCCAGAGGTGTCGAGGGCCCACGACGACCAGCCCGACGACGAAGATTCCAACCACGGCCAGCATGACGATCAGGCCGAAGCGATCACCCATGACGCCACCTCCAGGGTCCGGTCCCCCGTCACTGCCGAGAGTACTCCGCAGTGGTGGGAAGCCGTGGTGGGAAGCGGACCTGGAAGACGAGTGGTACGGGCCGACCACAGAGGGCCGGACCGGGTCATCTCGGGTCGGATCAGGTCGTGTCGGGCGAGTGGCCCACGTCGCTGGGCGGAGCCCGCAGGGGATCGCGGGCATCGGGTGTCCAGCCCCCGGCGCCGGCACCGGCCACGGCACTGCCCTCTCCCGAGGCGTCCAGCCGGTCGGTGGGCGGGTTGCCGACCAGTCGGTCCTGGTCCGGCGCTGCGACAGGGCCGCCGTCCACGGCCTCGACCTCGGGGTTGAGGGTCTCGTGCTCCACGTCGTCCTTGGTGCGCCGCCGCGGGACCATCACCCAGAGGATCGCGGCCAGCACGACGACGATCGCCAGCATGACGAAAAGTCCTGCTCGGTCACCCATGTCTCTCCTTCGTCGCTGTCCTCCGGGACGTACCCACATCACCGGCAGCGACGCACGCGGCATGGCAGGGCGCGTCAGGACACGTCAGGGCCCGAACGGAGCTGCCAGCCGGCGCCTCGGCGTCACTTCCCGTCCCCCGGCGGGGTCGCCTGCGCCCGGGCGACCCGCGCGGCACGCTCGCGCTCGAGGCGGGCCTTCGGGTCGTTGCCCTCACCCAGCTGCGCCGGCCCGAAGATCGTCAGGGCGAACATGCGGATGCGATAGCCGATGCGGTAGCCGATGGACAGCCCGCTCTTGGGCTTGGAGCTCGACACGAGAAGGCCTCCGGTTCAGTTAGTGCACGAACTGTTAGGGTACCGCCACCGGTCATGCGGTCCACACGAGCCCACCAACCACGTGCCGCCGCCGGCCCGCACTGCTGGACCACCCCGCCTGCAAGGAGGACGACGTGACGCGCGCCCCCGAGGCCGAGGCCCGAGGAACCTCCGCCGCTGACGCCAGCCCCGCGCCCGTCCTGGCTCCCGAGCAGCTGCTGCAGCTCGACCAGCAGGTCTGCTTCGCCCTGGCCGTCGCCGCACGCAGCGTCATCGGTCTCTACCGGCCGGTCCTCGAACCGCTCGGCCTGACCCACCCCCAGTACCTGGTCATGCTCGCCCTCTGGGAGCGCTCGCCGCTCACCCTGCGGGAGGTCGGGCGACTGCTCAGCCTCGAGCCCGCCACGCTCTCGCCGCTCGTCAAGCGTCTGGAGGCGGCGGGACTCGTCACCCGTGACCGGCACCCCGACGACGACCGCGCCCTCGCCATCACGCTGACACCGGACGGTCGCCGCCTCCGGGAGCGCGCCCTCGAGGTGCCTCCGCAGATCATGGAGTGCCTGGGCCTGCCCGTCCACGAGCTCCAGGCGCTCCACCGCTCGCTGACGCGCGTCATCGCCGCCACGACAGACACCGGCTGAGGGAGCAGGGCCCAGCGCCGCGTTCAGGCGACGCACAGCGAAGGCCCAGCAGCGAGGCGGAACCTGTGCACATGGCCACCCCCTCGTCGCGAGCGCCGGTGTCGCACCGGCCCGCGCGACTGCTCACCGCGCTCTACGCGCTCGCGACGTTCGTCGCGGTCGTGATCACCCTGCTCTACCGGCGACGGAGCCACCCCGTGCTCGTGGAGCAGCTGTTCGGCCTGCTCAACATCCCGGTGGCGCCCACCTTCTTGTCCGTTGTCGTGCTCGCCCTCGCCACGCGGGCGCTGCTCGGGCGGAAGCGGGTCGGGCTGTGGTTCGTCGCGGCCTTCCAGGTCTTCGGCCTCTACATCGGTCTGGTCGAGGCGTTTCCGTCGATGGAGGTGCCGCTCACTGAGGTGTGGGACAGCCGCGGCGGCCTCGGTCGTGGGCTCGACATCGTGTCCACCTTCGTCGCTGCGCTCGCCCTGTGGTGGCTCTGGCGCATCCGGGACGAGTTCACGGGTCGGCTCCAACGAGGCTCCTGGGGGCTGTCGCTGGCGGCCCTCGCCCTCGGGTCGGCCGTCACCATCGGCGTGGCGTGGGTGCTGATCGGCGCCGTCGGCGCACCGAGGTCGCAGGTCGACCCCCTCGTCGACACGGTGCTCTCGGTGTTCGGCGGCGTCAGCCGGCCCGCAGGACTGAGCTCGGTGCCGCTGTGGGTGATCGACATCGTCGCCGTCTTCGCCGGCCTCACGATCCTCGCGGCGGTCACCCTGTTCCTGGCCTCCTCCCGTCCTCGCAGCCGCTGGTCGGCGGACCGCGAGGTGGCGCTGCGCGAGCTGCTCGCCCACCACGGATCCGCCGACTCCCTGGGCTACTTCGCCACCCGCCGTGACAAAGCCTCCGTCTTCTCACCCGACGGGCGCGCAGCCGTCACCTACCGCGTGGTCGGCGGCGTGTCCCTGGCCTCCGGGGACCCCGTCGGTGACCCGGACGGCTGGCGGGCGGCCATCGATGCCTGGCGTGCCGAGGCCCGTGAGTTCGGGTGGGTGCCCGCTGTGCTCGGCGCGAGCGAGCAGGCCGCGCGCGCGTACGCCTCCACGGGTGGCATGCGGGTGCTGCTCCTCGGCGACGAGGCCATCCTCGAGACGCGACGCTTCGACCTGCGCCTCGCCGCCCTGACGCCGGTGCGCCGTGCCGCGGCGCACGCCACCCGGGCCGGCCTCACGGTGCAGGTGAGGCGGCAGGGAGACCTTCGTGCCGAGGAGCTCGACGAGATCGCCGCGTGCACCGAGGCGTGGCGCAGCGGTGAGACGGACCGGGGCTTCTCGATGGCCCTGAACCGCGTCGGCGACCCCGCCGACCGGGACATCCTGCAGGTGACCGCCCACCGTCCCGACGGGTCACTCGCCGGAGTTCTCTCCCTGGTGCCGTGGGGGCGGTCCGGGGTGTCCCTCGACGTCATGCGACGCTCGCCCGACGCGCCCAACGGCGTCACCGAGCTCATGGTGAGCCAGCTGCTCGGGCGGGCCGGCGAACTGGGCCTGTCTCGCGTCTCGCTGAACTTCTGCATGTTCAGGGCGGTGTTCGAGGACGCCGAGCGGCTCGGGTCCGGCTCGCTGACCCGGGTCAGCGCATCGGTGCTGGGGCTCTTCGACCGCTTCTGGCAGCTCGAGCGGCTCTACCGGTCCAACGAGAAGTACGAGCCGACCTGGCAGCCGCGCTTCCTCTGCTACGACGACGCCGTCTCCCTGCCACAGGTCGCAGTCGCAGCCGGTGCGTTGGAGGGATTCATCCCCTATCCGATGCTGCGGACGGCCCGGGCGGAGCTCGATCCGGAGCATCTGGCCCTCGCCGCGGCGGTCGGGGAGCCGGAGGTCGACCTCCGCACCCTCGGACCCCGCCGGTCCGACCAGTTCCGCCACCGGGAGTCGACGCTCGCCCGGATGCGCGAGGCGGGCATCGAACCCTTCCCCGTCGGCGCCGCCTCCACCCCCACCACCGCCATCGCCCGGATCGACCAGGTGGTGGCGGAGGCCCGGACCACGGCTGGCACCGGTAGCGTGCATGGGGCCCCGGAGACCGGGACGTCCCCACACCTCTCGGTGGTCGGGCGCGTCAGAGAGGTCCGCGACCACGGCGGCGTGGTCTTCGCGACGCTCGTCGACGGCGAGGCACGGGTGCAGGTGCTGCTCGACGCCGCTCGCCTGGGCCGGCCCTGCCTGGCACGCTTCACGGCCTTCGTCGACGGGGGGGACCTCGTGCGGGTCGGGGGGCCGATGGGGCGATCCCGCTCCGGGACCCGCAGCCTGCTCGTGCACGACTGGCGGATGGAGGCCAAGTCGCTGCACCCGGTCCCGTTCCGGGCCTTCGACGACCCTGAAGCGCGCGCCCTGCATCGCTCGACCGACCTGCTCGTCCACCCAGGAGAGGTGGACCTGCTCCGGCGACGCTCGGCCGTGGTCGCCTCACTCCGCCGGACCCTCACCGACGACGGCTTCCTCGAGGTGGAGACGCCGGTGCTCCACACGGTGCACGGCGGCGCCACCGCGCGCCCGTTCCGCACCTTCAGCAACGCGTACGGCGTGGACCTGACCCTGCGGATCGCCCCGGAGCTGCACCTCAAGCGGCTGCTGGTGGCCGGCTTGGGCCCGGTCTTCGAGCTCGGCCGCAACTTCCGCAACGAGGGTGCCGACTCGACCCACAACCCCGAGTTCACCTCGCTGGAGGTCTACCAGCCGCACGCCGACTACACGACGATGCGCCACCTCACCGAGCGGCTCGTCCGCGAGGCCGCCCGCTGCGTCCACGGCACCGAGGTCATGCCGCTGCCGACCGCCGCACGCGCACGCACGGCCCGGGCCGGGTCACGTGCCGCGGGCGACGGCGGGGACGGCGGTGTCGAGCTCGTCGACATCAGCGGCGAGTGGCCGGTCGTGCCGGTGCTCGAGGCGGTCTCCGAGGCGGTGGGGCGGCCGGTAGGCCTCGATACCGACCTGGACGTGCTCCTCGACCTCGCCCAGGAGCACAGCATCGCGGTGCGCCCCGAGATGGGCGCCGGTGCGATCATCGAGGAGCTCTACGCCGAGCTCGTCGAGCCGGCCACGCTTCTGCCGACGTTCTACACGGACTTCCCGACGGAGACCTCGCCCCTCACCCGCCGGCACCGGACGGCCCCGGGCCTGGCCGAACGCTGGGACCTCGTCGTGGCCGGGATGGAGATCGGCACGGCGTACAGCGAGCTGACCGACCCGCTCGACCAGCGGGCGCGCCTCACGGAGCAGTCCCTCAAGGCCGCGGCCGGCGACCCGGAGGCCATGGAGGTCGACGAGGACTTCCTGCAGGCACTCGAGCTGGGCATGCCGCCGAGCGGCGGACTCGGCATCGGCGTCGACCGGCTGGTCATGCTGCTGACCGACACCTCCATCCGGTCGGTCCTGACGTTCCCCTTCGTGCGCCCCGTGGACGGCCGGCGGGCCGAGCGAGAGACGAGCCCGGCATGGAGCTGACCGACACGAGCCTCGTCGTCGTCCTCGGCCTGCTCGCCGCGGGCGTCTTCGCGCTCATCGTGGCAGGACTTCCCCGGCGAGGCACGCCGGTCGTGCGCGCGCTGGTGCGTGGGGTCCAGGCAGTGCTCCTCAACGTCCTCGTCGTCGCCCTGGCCGGCGCGGCCCTCAACGACCAGTACCTCTTCTACTCCAGCTGGGCCGACCTCTTCGGTTCCCGCTCGCCGTCGGTCCAGGTCCACCACGGCGGGACCACTCCGGAGGTGGTCACCGCCGCCGTGCGGGGACCCGGCTTCCGCAACGAGAAGACGCCCGCCGTCCTGCCGGCACTGCCGCAGCCCGGCTCTCGGCTACAGACCTACACGGTCGCAGACCGGCACTCCAACTCCGGCGGGCAGGTCCTCGTCTACCTGCCTGTCGGCTACGACCCGCGCAGCAGCCGGAGCTACCCGGTCATCCTCGGCCTCCACGGCTTCCCGGGTGGCCCGCGCAGCTTTCTGCACCTGAACTTCCTCAGCACCGTCGACACCCTGACCGCCGAGCACCGCCTCGCGCCGTCCATCGTCGTCGTGCCGCGCATCGACACTCCCGCAGGCCTCGACACCGAGTGCGTCAACGGCGGGCCCGGACAGCCCCAGACCGACACCTGGCTGGCCCGCGACGTCCCCGCCTGGACGGTGCGTCACTTCCGCGTCCAGCACTCCCGCACGGGGTGGGCCACGCTCGGGTATTCCTACGGCGCCTGGTGCGCGGCCTCCCTGACCATGCGCCACCCGGACGTCTTCGGCGCAGCGGTCGTCCTCCTCGGCTACTTCCGACCCGACTTCACACCGGCCTACGACCCGCTCACCCCGGAGAGCGGCAGGGGCTACGACCTCATCGCCATGGCGCGCAACGACCCACCTCCCGTCGCCATGTGGGTGCTCACCTCCAGGGAGGACTCGCTGTCGTACCCGACCTCGTCGAAGTTCCTCAGCGTGGCGCGGAGCCCGCTCGACGTCACGGGCAACGTCCTCGCCCACGGTGGCCACCGCGACGCCGTCCTGACCCCGTACGTGCCCGCCGCCCTCTCGTGGCTGGCGCAGACGCTGCCGGGCTTCCGTGCCTGAGGCCGGAGGGCGTATGCCTGGTGCCCAGCCCTCCCATGACCGCACCGAGCGCGGTGCGCACCACTCCCCCCTCTGGCGCGCCCGGGCGGGCGGCCCGCACCCGAGGCACGTGCTCGCAGTAGTTGTCGCGCTCGTCGTCCTCGCCGCGCTCGGCGTCACCGGAGTGGTGCAGGGACTTGCGCCGGCGGCCCCGCTGGTGGGCGCGCCGGTGTCGACGTCCGCGCTCGGGGGCTCGGCGGCCACGTCGTCGACCCCTCCTTCGACGGCATCCTCGACCACGAAGTCCGCGCCGACCGGCCCCCTGACGCTCGTCGGCCTCGGCGACTCCGTCCCCTCGGCGGAGACGTGCAACTGCACCGGCTACGTCGAGCAGGTCGGCGCGCAGCTGAAACGGCTGACCCACCGTCCCTGGACAGTGCACAACGATGCCGTCGGCGGCTGGACCACGGCCGACGTCGAGAACGACGTCAACACCTCGCCCACCCGTGACCACCTCGCGAACGCCGACCTCGTCCTCATCGAGGTGGGCGCCAACGACTTCGCCCTGGACCGGGTCGCCGACCAGGGGTGCTTTCCCGCGGCGGGCTCGTCCTGCTGGTCGCCCACCCTCGCGGGGGTCCGTGACGGCCTGACACGGATCATCACGGCGATCCGCCGGATCGACCACCGACCGGACCTTCGCATCGGGGTCCTCGGCTACTGGAACGTCACCCGCGACGGCGCGGTCGGGCGGGCACTGGGCCAGGCCTTCGTCCTCGGCAGCGACTCGCTCACCCGGCTGGTCAACGACACGCTGCAGCAGGTGGCCCTCGCCACGGGAGCGAGGTACGTCGACGCCTACACGCCCCTCAAGGGCGAGAGCGGAACCCGCGACCCCACGGAAGACCTGCTCGACGACGGCGACCACCCCAATGCGAGCGGCCACACGCTTCTCGCGAGAGCGGTGCTCGACGAGCTCGCCACGGCCGACTCCGTCAAGGGCTGGCAAGCGGCACCCTGACAGGTGCCGCCCCCTCAGCGGTCGTTGCAGTCGGTGCCGTGCATCGCCTCACCGTTGGAGGCGCCCCTCTGAAAACCGCTCGTCACCTGGTGGTGTCGAAGCCCATGCGTGGGTCGTCGACCAGCGACCTGCCATGGACGAGGCAGAACGGGTGACCCACCGGATCGAGGAAGACGCGGTGGCCCTGCTCGGGCGAGCGGCGCGCACGTCGGGCCCCGAGCGAGAGCGCCAGTGCCTCGGCCGCGTCGACGTCGTCGACCCGGATGTCGAGGTGCATCTGCTGCGGCTGGTCGGGCTCCGGCCAGGTCGGCGGCACCCAGGGTTCGACGCGCTGGAAGGCCAGCTCACGCATACCTGTCCTCCGGCCCAGGACGAGCCAGTCGGGAGCGTTCTCGAGGATCCTCAGGCGCAGCAGGCGCGCGTAGAAGGCTGCGAGCTGCCGGGGGTCCGGGCAGTCGATGACGGGTTTCTCGAGCTGGGCCCTCACCTCGGCCCCGGGCGCTCGCCCTGCAGACGCCGCGCGGCCCGGTGGCCGAGAGTCGAGAGCCGGTCGACGAGCGGTGAGCCCAGGCGGCGCCCCGCCTCGGCGCCCTCGACGGTCCTCGCCCCCACCTTCGGCGCCGGTCCCGGGAGCAGCCGTGCGGCCACCCCCATCAGCCGCGTGGTGGTCGCCGGCGCCAGGCCGCGGACCCGGATGCCCACCCAGGCGAGCGGCGTCAGCACCACCATGGCCTTGCCCCCGAGCACGCCGTCGACGATGCGGCGGGCGGCGCGCTCGGCGTCCACGGACACCAACGGGAGCGAGGCCGCCGGGGCGAACCAGGCGTACTCGGCCGGGGCGTCGCCGCCGAAGCGGGCGTGCACGTGTCCCCCGGTGCGCATCAGCCCCGGGACGACGGTCGTGGCCGTGACGCCAGTACCGCTCAGGGCCGCGGCGAGCCCGTCGGAGAAGCCCACGGCCGCGAACTTGGCGGTGGCGTAGGGCAGCAGGTGTGGAGGCGAGACCATGCCGCCGATCGAGGTGATGGTGCCGATGCGACCGCGGCCGCGCCGTCGCATGTGCGGCAGCACTGTCATCGCCGCGTTAATCGGTCCCCACGCCATGGTGTCCATGGCGTCCTCGAACTCGTGCAGGGCCAGCGACTCGGACGGGGCGGCCTGGATGACCCCGGCCACCGTGAGCAGGACCTCGATGGGTCCGACGACGTGCTCGACCTTGCCGATGAGCTCCCCGACCTGGTGACGGTCGCGCACGTCGCACTGCTCGACCGTCACGGGCCCCCGTCCCTCGAGGGCCTGCCCCGCGTGGACGAGCTCGTCCTCGTCGCGGGCCGCGAGGATCACGTGGTGGCCTCGGTCCAACAGCTCGCGGGCGATGAGGAACCCGAGCCCACGAGAGCCTCCGAGCACGAGCGCGACGGGCCGGTCGGTGACCGGCGAACCGCCGTCCGTCGCGGCTGGGGACGACGTGGCTGGGGACGACGTGGCTGGGGACGACGTAACCGCCTCGTGGTCACTCGGGTGGGCTGCTCCGGTCGGGGCCATGCTGCCTCCTGCAAGGTTCTTCGGCGAGCGGGCGTGGGTACGGGCCTCGCCATGAAGGCTCTGACCTGGCACGGAATCGAGGACGTCCGTGTGACCGACGTACCCGACCCCGTCATCGCACACACGACCGACGCGATCGTCCGCGTCACGTCCACGGCCATCTGCGGCTCCGACCTGCACCTCTACCGCGTGCTCGCGCCGTACCTGCAACCGGGTGACGTGCTCGGCCACGAGTTCATGGGAATCGTCGAGGAGGTCGGACCGGACGTCGCGACGCTTGCCGTCGGCGACCGGGTCGTCGTGCCGTTCAACATCTCCTGCGGCCGGTGCTGGATGTGCCAGCGCGGGCTCTTCGCGCAGTGCGAGACGACGCAGAACACCGAGACCGGCAAGGGGGCGAGCCTCTTCGGCTACACGAGCCTCTACGGGTCGGTGCCCGGCGGTCAGGCGGAGTACGTCCGTGTCCCGCACGCCGACTTCGGGCCCATCGTCATCCCACAGGAGCTGCCGGACGAGCGCTTCCTCTACCTCTCCGACATCCTCCCCACCGCCTGGCAGGCCGTCGAGTACGCCGACGTGAGCGGCAACGACACCCTGGCCGTGCTCGGTCTCGGACCGGTCGGCCAGCTCGCCGTCCGCTCGGCCCGGCACCGTGGCGTCGGCCGCGTCATCGGCGTGGACCTCGTGCCCGACCGCGTCGAGCTGGCCCGCGCCCACGGCGCCGAGGTCATCGACGGCCGGGACACCGACGTGGCCCAGGCCCTCATCGACATGACGGACGGCAGGGGGCCTGACGCGGTCATCGACGCGGTCGGCATGGAGGCCCACGGAAACCCACTGTCGGAGAAGGTGATCGGCGCGGCGAGCCGGCTGCCCAAGCCGGTTGCACGCGGGGCGATCGAGCGTTTCGGGATCGACCGGCTGGCCGCCCTGCACACCGCTGTCGCGGCCGTCCGCCGTGGTGGGACCCTCTCGATCAGCGGCGTCTACGGCGGCATGGCAGACCCCATGCCGATGATGGAGCTGTTCGACAAGGGCCTGACGATCCGCATGGGCCAGTGCCACGTGCGCCGGTGGAGCGACGAGCTGCTCGACATCGCACGAGCCGACGGCGACGTGCTCGGCCTCGAGCGTCTGGCCACGCACCATGCCCGCCTGGAGGACGCGCCGGACCTCTACCGCATCTTCCAGGAGAAGCAGGACGAGTGTCTCAAGGTCGTGCTCCAGCCCTGAGCCCTCCCGCCGGCCACCGCCGACGACGATGCCGATGACGATGACGATGACGACAAAGGAGACCAGCATGAGCGTGACGAGCTTCCAGGACCTGCCCCTCGCCGATCGCGACCGTCACTGGGACGGCGCCGCCGCCGAGAGGCGGGTGCGTGAGTGGGCGGGTGCGATTGACGAGCCCAACGGGAAGTACCGCGACGCCCACGTCTGGTACGACGCGGACAACAAGACGAACTTCACCGCATACAAGCTGCTCATCGCCGACGTCGTCGACGGCAAACTCACGGCGGTCCCCCGCGCCGTCATGGCAGCCGCGGCCGTCATGCAGGGCTCGCGGGGTGGGGTCGACCTTCCCGACAAGGACCGCGACCGCGTCCGCAGCCACCTGGCGAAGTACTACGCGAAGATGGGCGAGGACGCGCCCTGGGACCGCAAGGACTGAGGACCGCCGGCCCAACGGGCCCGGGCCTGTCCTGCCATTGCGCAGTGGTCGCGATCGTGACACTGTCGAAGTTGTCCGAGCGGTCCAATCACAGCGCCGACTCTTTCGTCCGAACGATCGGAGATGAGTCATGGCGCCTCACGCTGCGTACCCGCGGATTTCCTTTGCCGAGCGCGACCTCGAGACCGCCGAGCTGTTCGAACAGCTGCGAACATCCGGCAGCGCTGAAGAGTCCGAGCGCATCGTCGAGCAGATCGTGCACCTCTACCTCGACCTGTGCACCACCATGGCCGGACGCTACGAAGGCCGCGGCATCGAGCACGACGACCTCGTCCAGGTCGCACGGCTGGCCCTCGTCAAGGCCGTCCGGCGCTACGAGCCGGGTCACGCGCCCTCCTTCGCGGCGTATGCCGTCCCGACCATCTCGGGAGAGCTGAAGCGCTGGTTCCGCGACCGCGGCTGGGTGGTCCGTCCGCCCCGGCGCCTGCAGGAGCTGCGGGTCAACCTCCAGTCCGTCCGGTCCGAGCTCGAGCAGGAGCTCGGCGCCACCCCGAGCGACGCGGATCTCGCCGAGGCCGTCGGCGTCTCCGTGGAGGACGTCCGCGAGGTGGCGTCGGCGGCGACGGGCTTCCGCCCGCTGTCGCTCGACTGCAGCCCCGCCGACGACGAACGGCCCGGCCTCGCGGCCTTCCTCGCCGCGGACGACGAGGAGATGGCGGGCGCCGACGACCGCGTCTGTCTCTCCGAAGCACTCACCGCGCTCGACGACGACGAGCGTGAGCTGCTGCTCATGCGCTATGTCGAGGGCATGACGCAGCGGGAGATCGGCGAGGCACGAGGCGTCAGCCAGATGCAGGTCTCGCGGACGCTGCGTCGCATCACGCTGCGCCTGCACGACCACCTGGTGGACCACCAGGGCACCGACCGAGCCCTCACCACCGCCTCCTGACAGGGCCGCCGACCGGGGAGCACCCCTCCCGGTCGGCGTCCTCGGAGTCCGTGCGCGTCTCAGTCGGTGCCGGTCACGAGCCCAACGCGTACTGGATCTCGTCGGCGGTGCGTGCGGTCTCGTCGTGGCGGCGACGAGACGGAAGCGCCCGCGCCCGGCAGGCCGCCGGTCGGTCCGGCGGGACGTCCCCGCGGGTAGGTCACCAGAGGCCCAACCGGAGGAGCAGTCCACGTCGCCATGTCCGTCAACCTGATCTACCTCATCGCCGGCGGTGCCATGTTCCTGGCGGCCGTCCTGCCCAACCTCCTCGAGCGGTATGCCGTGTCGGCCGCGATGGTCCTCCTCGTCCTCGGCATGGGCATCGGGCTGCTGCCCCTGCCGGAGGGCATGCGGCTGGACCCCGTCCTCATACGCCCGCAGGTCGAGCGGGTGACGGAGTTCGCGATCCTCGTCGCCCTCATGGGTGTCGGACTGGCCATCGACCGGTCCTTCGACTGGCGCAGTCGCGCCTCGTGGTCCTCGTGGTCCCCGACCTGGCGGCTGCTCGCGCTCGCCATGCCCCTGTCGATCGGTGCGATCGCGCTGCTGGGCTGGGGGCTGGGGGTGGCCCCCGCGGCGGCCCTGCTGCTCGGCGCCGCCCTGGCGCCCACCGACCCGGTCCTGGCCAGCGACGTCCAGGTCGGTGGCCCCAGGGTCGGGGAGGAGGACGAGGTCAGCCCCGGCGAGCCCGGCGACTCCCACAGGACGGGCGGGCGCGACGAGGGCACGGACGACCACGACGAGGACGAGCCCGTCGACGAGAAGGACGACGTGCGCTTCGCCCTCACCTCCGAGGCGGGGCTCAACGACGGCCTCGCCTTCCCGTTCGTGACCGCGGCCCTGCTCCTCGCCACCGCGGGGGGCATCGAGTCCTGGGGGCTGCAGTGGCTGGCGTGGGACCTCGTGGGCAAGGTCGCCCTCGGCGTCGCCGCAGGTGCCGCCGTCGGGTGGGTGCTGGCACGAGTCGCGTTCCGCTCCCCCAGCCCGTCGCTGCGGCTCGCCGAGCAGGGCGAGCCGCTGCTGGCGCTCGCAGCGCTCGTCATGACCTACGGCCTGAGCCAGCTCGTGGGCGGCTACGGCTTCGTGTCCGTCTTCGTGTGCGGCATGACGCTGCGCGCGGCGGAGCGCAACCACCACTACCACCGGTCGATGCACGAGGTGGTGCAGCGCCTGGAGCGGCTGCTGACCCTCATCATCCTGCTGGTGCTCGGGATGGGCATGACCAAGGGTGTGCTCGACGAGCTCGACTGGCGCGGCGTGGCGATCGCCGTGGCGCTCGTCTTCGTGGTGCGCCCGCTCGCCGGCTGGTTGTCGCTGAGCGTCCGGGCGCGCCCCGCCGAGCTGCCGGGCGGTCTGGGACGCCGCGAGAAGCTGGCGACGGCGTTCTTCGGGGTGCGCGGCGTGGGCTCGCTCTACTACCTCGCCTTCGCCGCCGGCGAGCACGCGTTCCCGGAGGAGCGGTGGATGTGGTCGACCGTCGCGTTCACGATCCTGCTGTCGGTGATGGTGCACGGCACCTTCGCGACTCCGGTCATGCGCCATCTCGAGCGACGCCGGGAGCGGCAGCACGAACCAGAACGGCTGCCGGGCAGCCACCGCGAGCCGCCGGCCTGGCGTGATCACGCCGGCGGCCGGCCGGGCCTCCTACCCGCGCCCAGGCCCCGAGCGGCGCGTCCTGCTGCCGCCGCGCGCCGAAGGCCGCCCTCAGCGGGCGACGACGACGGTGCAGAGCGCGTGCTCCAGGACGGCCCGCGCCACCGATCCCAGTCGCATCCCCACGAAGCCGCCCGCGCCCGTGGCCCCGAGCACGAGGACGTCGGCCGACGCCGAGAGCGCGATGAGCTGCTCGGCGGCATGGCCCGAGACGACCTGCTGCTCGATCGTGACACCCGGGTGGTCGGCGGCGACCTCGTCCACGACCTCCCCGAGGAAGACACGGGTGGCTTCCTCGGGGTCGGCCGTGAACCACCACGGTGACGCCCCCACCCGTTCCGGGGCCGCCAACGGGTAGAGGTGCCACACCGAGACCGCCCGGACGGCACAGCCGCGCACGCGCGCTTCGGCACACGCCCACCGCAGCGCGATCCGGCTCTCCTTCGAGCCGTCCACCCCCACCACGATCAGGCCTGTCTGCCCGGCGGACCCGGCACTCCCTCCTGCCGCAGTCCGCTCCTGCACGCGTGACGGATCAGATTCCGTCGGGCCGGCGTCCGGTCGCGTCGTCTCGGTCATGGAACTCACCTCTCCCGCCCCAGACTTGCCCACCCCGCCGGTGCCTGGTCAGGTCCGTTGGTCCTGTCCGATCCGGGACCTTGGTCCCGCCGAGCCGCCGACCTTCGGCCGTGATCGGCGCGCCGCCCTCCGACGGACGATCGACGCAGTGCCGCACCGGGCGGCTGTCGACCACGGAGAGCACATGACCACAGTCCTCATCACGTATCCCACCCCGCCGAGCCCGTCCGGCGAGCGACCGCGAGAGCCGCTCGGTTCCGGCACGCAGCCTGACACCGGGCCTGACACCGGGCCTGACACCGGGCCTGACAGCACGCCTGACACCGCGCCGGCCAGCACGCCTTCCGCTCCGCCTGCCACGACGCCAGACGCCACGCCCGACACGGCGGGTCCGGCAGGGACGTCGGTGCCCACCGACCCAGCGGAGGCGTCGGAGCCCGCGGGGACGTCGGTGGCGTCGGTGGCGTCGGCGACAGCCGGCATCGACGAGGCGATCGCGGCGATCATCGCCGACGAGCTGAGCCTCGCGGGCCACCACGTGACCTGCCGGCCGTGCGTCGCGACACCGGTGACGGGCGGATATGAGCTCGTCGTGGACGTCGACCGTCTGCGAGTGACCCACCGGGGTGGGCCCGCCGGCCAGGAGAGCCTCGCCCGCCGCGTGCACCTGCCGGACCGGATCCCGTCGACGGAGACCGACCGCAGCGGGGAGTCGACCATCCCGATGACGTGGGGAGCCGACTGGCGTGCCGTGGATGCCTGGGCCCGGACGGTCGGAGACAGCCTCGTGCGCTACCTGGAGCTGCGGGTCGAGCTGACCCGCGTGCGTGCGGAGCTCCGGCACTGCCGGTCGCTGCTGCAGGCGGCGACCTCGCAGTCCGCGACCGAGCAGGTCGTGGCGACCGTGCCGACCGCGCCGACCCCGCCGTTCGTCGGGGCCTCTCGTCCCGCCGCGCGCGAGAGTGGCCACGGTCGGCACCGCCACCGCAGGCTGTCACCGGCGGGGACCGGCAGGGAGGTGTGAGATGCCCGTCTCGAGAACGCCCGCCGGCCCTCGCGGCCACCCCGACGCTCAGCCGCGCCGGTCGACCCGGCGCCTCAACTACACCGACCTCACGCTGTCCGAGTGCCAGGTGCTGCTGGAGTCGCGCGACATCGGCCGCATCGGCTGGAACGCCGGCGGCGGTCCGCAGATCCTTCCCGTCAGCTACGCCTGCGTGGGCGACCTCCTCGTCTTCCGCACCTCCCCCTTCGGGGTGCTCTCCGAGCTGGTCCGGCCCTCGCAAGTCGTCTTCGAGGTGGACGAGCTGGACGCCTCACGGCACACGGGGTGGAGCGTCATCGTGCACGGCCGGGCCCAGGCGGTCGCCTCACCTGCCCTACTCACGCATCTGTGGACCGTCGAGGGTGCGGACCCGTGGGCCGGTGGCGTGCGCAACGTCTTCATCGGCATCACGGTCGAGCGGGTGACGGGGCGCTCGTTCGGCGACCTCAGGTCCTCACGAAGTCAGGGGGTTCCCGGCTGAGGCCGAGGCTGCGGCACCGAACATCCGCGAACACGGCGGCCGCGATCTAGCCTTGGGGTATGACCGCGATCTGCACGACCTGCGGGCTGGGCTCTATGCCCCGGACGGCGCTCGCGGGCTGCTGATGGGCGACGGCGCCGAACCAGCAGCCGGTTCCCCCGGATCGGCCGAGGACCGGCTCCGCAGCCTGCTCGCGGCCAACCGCTCCGTCGTCTCCGAGCTCACCCTCTCCGCGGTCCTGCGGCGCATCGTCGAGGCGGCCCGCGACGTTGCCGGGGCCCGCTTCGCCGCCCTCGGGGTCGTCGGTGCGGACGGCCGGCTCGAGGAGTTCGTACACTCCGGCATGGAGGACTCGTCCGTCGCCCACGTCGGACACCCGCCCACAGGGGAGGGCATCCTCGGCCTGCTCATCGAGCAGCCGCAGCCCCTCCGGCTGCACGCCATCACCGATGACGCCCGGTCGGTGGGCTTTCCGCCTGGCCACCCCATGATGCGGGCCTTCCTCGGGGTGCCGGTGCTCTGCCGGGGAGAGGTCTTCGGCAACCTCTACCTCGCCGACCGCGTGGACGGGACGGACTTCACCGACGACGACGAGGAGCTCGTCGTGGCGCTCGCGGCCAGCGCCGGCGTGGCGATCGAGAACGCCAGGCTCTACGAGGAGTCGCGCCGGCGTCAGGAGTGGCTGCGCGCCTCGGCGGAGATCAGCAGCGACCTGCTGCGCCCCGGTCTCGGCAGCGACGTGCTCGTGCGCATCGCGGACGCCATGCTGCGCCTGGCCGACGCCGACGTCGTCACGCTGGACTTCCCAGAGGTCGGCGCCGTGCCGGGCGCCACCGGCGAAGCCACCGGAGCCTATGCCGTCCAGCTCGTCGTGGAGGTCGCGCGCGGCCCGGGAGCCGACGACCTGGTCGGGACGGCATACCCCGCCGAGCGGTCGCTCGCCGGCGTGGCCATGCGCGAGCGACGTGCCGTCGTCACCGGTCCCTCGTCCGGACGCTCGTCCGACGCCTCCTCGGACGCCGTGACACTGGCCGCGGTGGCCGGTCGAGGCCCGTGCGGCCCCGCGATGGCGTGCCCGCTGGCCGGCGAGGCCGGCGTGCGCGGCGTGGTCGTGATGGGCCGGAGGAAGGGGGCCCCGGTGTTCGCCCGGGCGGAGGCGGAGATGGCCGAGCAGCTGGCCAACCACGCGGCCATGGCGCTCGAGCTGGCCGACGGGCGTGCGGACGAGGAGCGCATCGCCGTGCTGGAGGACCGCCAGCGCATCGCCCGGGACCTGCACGACCACGTCATCCAGCGGATCTTCGCGACCGGTCTGTCGCTCGAGGCGGTGCGAGGCAGGGCCATCGAGCCCACCGTGCGCGAGACCCTCAGCCGCGCCGTCGAGGACCTGGACGGCACCATCCGCCGCATCCGGTCGGCGATCTTCGAGCTGCAGGTGCACCCGGCCTCCAGGGACGCCCGGGCGGTGCTGCTCGAGGTGATGGCGTCGGCCTCGGCAGGCCTTGGTTTCGAGCCGGCCCTCAGGCTGGACGGTCCCGTCGCCACGGCACTGGAGCCCGCCCTGCTCCACGACGTGACGGCCGTGCTGCGCGAGGGCCTGACGAACGTCGTCAAGCACTCGCACTGCTCTGCCGTCGACGTCCACGTCGCGGTCTCCGACAACTACGTGACGGTCGAGGTGAGCGACGATGGTCCCCTCGCCAACGGCGGGTCGGTCGACGCTCCCGCGCGCCCGCGCCGGCAACACGAGAGCGGCCTGGCGAACCTCGCGCGCCGGGCCCGCGCCCGGCACGGTGACTGCATCCTCACCACCAACGAGCGGGTGACGGTGCTGACGTGGACTGCTCGGCTGACCGATGGAGGGAGCCGGTGAGCGGACACGAGAACGAGCCGGTGACGATCTTCCTGCTCGACGACCACGAGATCGTGCGCCGCGGCCTGGTGGACCTGCTCGAGGCGCACGACGGCTTCCGGGTCGTGGGCGAGGCGGGCACGGCCGCCGAGGCCCGGCGCCGGATACCGACCCTCGCCCCGCGGGTGGCGCTGCTCGACGCACGGCTGCCAGACGGGAGCGGCATCGACGTCTGCCGGGACGTGCAGATGAGCAGTCCGGGCACCCGCTGCCTCATCCTGACCTCCTACGACGACGACGACGCCCTCTTCGCCGCCGTCATGGCAGGGGCCTCGGGCTACCTGCTCAAGCAGATCCGCGGACCATCGCTGACGGAGGCGGTCGAGCACGTGGCGTCGGGCCACTCCCTCATCGACCCAGCCCTCGTGGAGCGCCTCCTCGTGCGCCTGCGCAGCCCCGAGCAGGAGGCCCAACCGTCGGCCCACTCCGACGCGTTGACCGACCGCGAGCAGGAGATCCTCGGCCTCATCGCCGAGGGGCTGACCAACCGGCAGATCGGTGCGCGGCTGCACCTCGCCGAGAAGACCGTCAAGAACTACGTCTCGGGGCTGCTCGCCAAGCTCGGCTTCGAGCGCCGCACGCAGGCCGCCGTCTACGGAGCCCAGCACCACGAGGACGTCGCTTCGCCACCCGAGCACCCGTAACGGCATACGGAAGCAGCGCGCTGGTGACGCCGTGGTGAGGGGCGCCGAGAAGGGGCACGTGGGAAGGCGGACGAGAGCGGCGTGCCGGGTGTAACGCCCCGGGCAGGCCAGCGATGGTGCGGATGAGGTGGCACCCGACCCCCCGAGCGGGTGCCGCCTCACCGGTCCGCCACCATCCGGGATCGCGCGAATCCTGGCCCCCTCCCCCGGCGTCACTGTCGGTCCTCTCGCCTAGGCTTGGCAGTTCACCGGCCGGGGTCGAGACGAGGCTGCTGGCCGGGTGACGAAGGAGCAGTCCATGGAGCCAGAGGCCCTGACGGGCACATCACCATCGGAAGGGGTCGACTCGGCTTTCGGGATGACGGGAGACGGTCCCGGGCTGCTCACCCCTGTCGAGTGCTACCTGCTCGACGCCCTCGAACGCCTCGACGCGGCAGAGTCGCGGGCGATCCAGCTGGAGGCGGCGCTCTCCCACAGCCGGGACATCGGTGCGGCCATCGGCATCCTCATGGGCCTGGGCCGGCTCACCCGTGAGCAGGCGTTCGAGCAGCTGCGGAGGGCCAGCATGGCGCGCAACGTCAAGCTGCACGTCCTCGCCACCCAGGTCGTCGAGACGGGGTCGCTCGACCCCCTCTGACACCAGGGCTGCGTCACATCTCCTCGTGGGTCTCCGGGTCGCCTCCGAAGAGCCGGCCCTCCGTGCTCCCGAGCCCCGTGATGGCGCGCACCTCCTGCGGGCTCAGCTCGAAGGAGAAGACGTCGAGGTTGGTGCGCTGGCGCTCGGCGTCGGCCGACTTGGGCAGTGGCACGACCCCGAGCTGCACGTGCCAGCGCAGGATCACCTGGGCCGGCGTGACGCCGTGCGCCTCGGCCGCCGCCACCACCGGGTCGGCGTCGAAGGGTGCGTCGCGCTTGCCGAGCGGGCTCCACGCCTGCGTGAGGACGCCCATCCGCTCGTGGGCCGCGCGCAGCCGCTCCTGCGGGAACAGCGGGTGCAGCTCGACCTGGTTGACCACCGGGGTCACCCCCGTGGCGTCGACCACGTCGGCGAGGTGTCGCTCGGTGAAGTTGCTGACCCCGACCGAGCGCACGAGCCCGCGTCTCCGGCACTCCACCAGCGCCCGGTAGGCCTCGACGTAGAGACCGACGCTCGGGTTGGGCCAGTGGATGAGCGCCACGTCGACCTGCTCGCGCCCCATCCGCTCGAGGGAGCCCTCGACCGAGGCGATCGCCTTGTCGTACGCGTGGTCGCGTCCAGGCACCTTCGTCTGGACCACGATCTCCGCGCGAGGCACCCCGGACCTGCGGATCGCCTCGCCGACCTCGGCCTCGTTGCCGTAGTTGACCGCCGTGTCGAGCAGCCGGTAGCCCGCGTGGAGGGCCGACTCGACGGCGCGTATGCCGTCCTGCCCCTTGAGCGGGTACGTGCCGAAGCCGATGGCGGGCAGCGTCGTGCCGTCCGAGAGCGTGCGTTGCGGGACCGTCACCATGACGGCCAACCTACGCAGCGGCGACCGGGCCGGCGCAAGGGCAGGCGCAGGGGTGGGCTGGGCGACGGCGGGGTATGGCCCCCGGGTGCGGGTTCCCAACCCGGCACCACCTGCGAGCTCGAACCCGGAAGGACACCACCATGAAGTACACCCGCCTCGGACAGTCCGGTCTGGAGGTCAGCCGGATCGCGCTCGGCTGCATGAGCTTCGGCGACAGCAGCCGGGGCAACCACGCGTGGTCGCTGAGCGAGACCGACAGTGCGCCGCTCCTTCGTCAGGCAGTGGAGCTCGGCATCACCTTCTGGGACACCGCCAACGTCTACAGTGCCGGCTCGTCAGAGGAGATCGTCGGCCGGGCGATCAAGACCTACACCCGCCGTGAGGACGTGGTCCTCGCCACGAAGGTGCACGGGCGCATGCACGACGGTCCCGGCGGGGCAGGCCTGTCGCGCAAGGCGATCCTCGAGCAGATCGACGCCTCGCTGACCCGGCTGGGCACCGACTACGTCGACCTCTACCAGATCCACCGCTTCGACCCCGACACGCCGGTGGAGGAGACGATGGAGGCCCTGCACGACGTCGTCAAGGCGGGCAAGGCCCGCTACATCGGCGCCTCCTCGATGTGGGCGTGGCAGTTCGCGACGATGCAGCACGCCGCCGACCTCGGAGGGTGGACCCGGTTCGTCTCCATGCAGGACCAGTACTCCCTCATGCAGCGAGAGGAGGAGCGGGAGATGTTCCCCCTGCTCGCCTTCCAGGGTGTCGGTGCCGTGCCGTGGAGCCCGCTCGCCCGTGGCAGGCTCGCCCGCCCGTGGGGCACCGAGACCAAACGCACCGGCAGCGACGCGTTCGGGCAGACGCTCTTCTCCGACCGCGACAAGCCGATCGCCGACGCCGTCGAGCAGGTCGCCAAGGCCCGCGGCATCCCGATGGCACAGGTGGCACTGGCCTGGGTGCTGCGGCATCCGGTGGTCAGCGCACCCATCGTGGGGCCCACCAAGAAGCACCACCTGGCCGACGCCGTCGCCGCACTCGACGTCGAGCTCACGGACGAGGAGGTCGCCGCCCTGGAGGCGCCGTACACCCCGCGCGAGCCGACCGGCTTCTGACCGCGCTCGAACAGGGCGGAGACACGGCCCGCAAGCAGTGCGGGGCGGTGCGGGATGATCGGGACGTCGCACACCCGCGGCCTGGTTCGACGAGGAGGACACCGTGGCGACCGATGACCGCCGACGCTTCCCGCGCTCGGTCTTCGAGGGGGGCGAGGACCCGGACCCGCGGTTCAGTCTGGCCAACGAGCGCACCTTCCTCGCCTGGATCCGCACCGGCCTCGCCTTCGTCGCCGCCGGCCTGGCGCTCGAGGCGCTGCAGGTGCCGGTGCCGTCGTGGCTGCGCGTCACCATCGCGGTCATCCTCGTCCTCGCGGGCCTCGCGGCCACCATCCAGGCTTGGCTGTCGTGGGTGCGCACCGAGCGCGCGATGCGTCACCTCACGCCACTGCCCTCCTCGGGCCTCAAGCTGCCCATCGCCGTCATGCTGGGCATCGTGGCGGTGGCCGTCCTCATCGCGGTGCTGCTGTGAGCCGACCGGCCGAGGTCGGCATGCAGGCCGAGCGCACCTCGCTCGCCTGGCGCCGCACCTCCCTCTCGGTCACCGTCGGCTCCCTCGTCGGACTGCGCGTGCTCCCGCCACAGCTGGGCGCCCTCGGGTATGCCGTGTCGGCCCTCGGCCTGGCGTGGGGCCTCGACCTCGTGCTCACCGCACGGCGGCGCTACCGCGACGGGGCACGGCTTCTCTGCGCGCGAGCCGGCGCCACCCGCGCCGGCGCCAGCGTCGTGCGGACCGCGCTCACCACTGGGGTGTTCGGCGTCGGGGCGCTCGCCATGGTCGTGTTGGTCGCCCTGCGCTGACGGCTCGACCCCGCCTGTCGCATCCCTCTCGCACACGGCATACGGGGTCGGTCTGGTCAGCGTCCCTTCTTGAGCCCGGCGTGCCCGGCGAGCGCCGCGTCGCCCGCCATTCGCACGCCGTCAGGAGAAGGCGCCCTCGCGATACGCCTCCCGCTGGCGCACCGCCTGCTGGATCGCCGCCATCTGCTCGTCGGTGCAGTGCAGGCCGTAGACGTCGCGCACGAACTCGGGCAGGTCGGCGCGGTAGTCGTGCGCCCACGCCCGGAACGCCCCGGGGACCTGGGCGTTCTTCATGTCGACGAGCGTCTGGAAGAACGTCGTGACGGGACGCCACCGCATACCGGCCGGTATGCCGCGTGGTGACCTCCCCGGGACGTCCTCGTGGCGGGGGCGGCCGGGTCCCAGCCACGCGGGCCGGCGGTTGAGCAGGTCCAGGCCGAACTTCGTGACGCCGTCGTTGTCATGGCTGAGCAGGACGTAGCGCAGCCGCGAGCGTGCCTCCTCGCCGAGGGCGACGAGCTGCTCGTGGTCGTTGACCACGGCGACGAGCGAGGGGTCGACGTCGGGCCGGGCGGCTCCCGTGACCTCGTGCATCCACTTGCTGCCGCCCGGGGTACCGATCCACAGGGCCCGGTCGATGCCGAGCGCCTGCGGGCCGAGGGTGCCCCAGCCCAGGAGCACGTCCTGGCTGGTGTGCGCCCCGAGCGACTCGCCGAAGAGCACCACCTCGGGGCGGTCGTCCGGGTCCATGTCCCGGACGCGTTGCAGGATGCGCAGCCAGAGCAGGCGGTTCGCCTCCCGGGCGTCGCGGACCTTGCCGAGCGAGAGCGGCGACGGCCGCTTGGAGTACTGCATCGTGACGCTCGCGACGTCACCGCGTGTCAGGTACTGGGCGGCGGCGATCGCGACGTAGTTGACGTAGCCGGTACCGGTCGGCGACACGAGCATCAGCAACGAGCGCGACCAGGCGTTGGTGCGGTCCAGCTCGGCGATCGCGAGCTCGACGCGCTCCGTCGGCGTCGGGGCGCTGTCGAGACCCACGAAGACCTGCACGGGATGCGCGCGGGCCGGCTCGCCCATGACCGTCGAGATGGACATGTCGGCAGGGACCGTGCCGTCGGGCAGGACGGGGGGTGCCGCGACCCGCGCCGGGCGCACGTACGTGACGGCGTGCCGTCGCCCCTCGCGGCCGAGCGAGTCCCAGGAGACTAGGCTCGCCGGGTCGCCGCTCACCATGGGGTCGGTCCATACACCGGGCGCCGCCCGCATCCACGGGTCGACCGTCGTGGTCACCGCCTCCACGCGCTGCATGGCACGGGTCCACAGCGCGTTCAGGACGACCCAACCGGCGGCCACGAAGACCGCGTGCGAGGTGAGCTGCCAGCCCAGACCACTGCCGCTGCCCCGGGCGGCCCCCGGCGCCAGCCGTCGCACCTGTTGGGCGGTCCACCGCTCGGCCCATGCAGCGCCGTAGAGGATCGTGAGGACCCCCGCCCCGGCAGCCAGGCCACCGGCTCTGGGAATGTCGTCGGCCGGCTCCGCGACGCCCTCCCGGTCGTGCTGGGCACCGGTTGCACGGGCTCGCTCGATGACGGCCGAAGCGGCGAGACCCACGGGGACGGACAGCGGGAGGGCTGCGAGGCGTCCGTGCGCGCCGAGCGCCCGGTCCAGCCGGCGCATCCCGGCCGTGGCACCGATGAGCACCGTCCCGCTGAGGGCCGTGGCTCCCATCCGCCAGGCGAGCTGCCGCGCGAGGCCCTGCCTGGCCGTGTGCACGCCCTTGCGGTCGAGGTATGCGGTCACGCCGAGCCCCAGCGGCGCCATGGCCAGCTCGCAGCCGAGGGCTGCGACCGAGCTTCGGCGCTTCGCCGACCAGCCGTCGGGGAACAGCGACCAGGTGGTCGCCGCCGTGGCCGCGCCGCGAGCCACCACGTCGATGACGTCCTGCGACGTCAGCGCGAGCAGGTAGCTGGCGCCGGCGGACAGGCCGGTGATGAGGCCCTGGTCCTGCCAGGACCGCTTCGACAGCGAGGGGGCGAGGGTCGCCGGTGTCACGACGGAGGCCATGACCAGCCCGACCTTCTGGCCCGTCTGCACGAAGTCCGACTGCTCCATGAGCCCCTCCTCGTCCCGGTGGCGTGCGAACCCGGCGTCGCACGCGCTCCTGGCTAGAGCGTGGCCTGCCTCGGGCGTCGGTCACTCACCCGTAGTGGATGATTCGCGGGACCGGGACCGGGACCGGGACCGGGACCGGGACCCGGACGGGAATCGGGGCCGGGATCGGGCCCGGGATCGGGACCGGTGGGCGCGGCCGGGTCGGTGCAGCCGGCGCGCAGCAGGCTCAGGGCTTCGGCGGGAAGGCGATCGCCTCGCCCTCGAGGCGCAGCCGCAGCTCGGTTCCCCTGGCTGCGATGAAGGCGCTGGAGTGGCGGATGCTGATCACCTGGCCCTCACGCGCCAGCGTCGAGGTCTCGCAGCCGGGCTCGCGCCCCGACGTCAGCTCGAGCCGCACCGTGCTCTCGGGACCGAAGTAGTCGGTGTCGAGGACGACGCCGCGGATGGGGCCGTGCTCGTCGACGCGAATCTGCTCGGGTCGGAGCATGAGCTGGACCCGTCCGCGCAGCGTCGTCGGGGCGAGCGGCACCGAGCCGAGTGAGCAGGACGCGCTGTCGCCGTCGACCCAGGCCTCGAGGAGGACGGCGTCGCCGAGGAACTCGGCCGTGGCCCGGTCGACCGGTCGGGTATAGACCTCGAGGGGGCTGTCGACCTGGGCGAGGAGACCCTCTCGCATGACGGCGACCTGGTCGGCGAAGGACAGGGCCTCGGCCTGGTCGTGGGTGACGAGGACGGTCGTGATGCCCGCATCGCGCAGCACCGCCCCGACGGTGCGCCGGGTGGCCACGCGCAGACCCGCGTCGAGCGCGGAGAAGGACTCGTCGAGCAGCATCAGCTCGGGCTCCCGGGCCAGCGCCCGCGCGAGCGCGACGCGCTGCTGCTGGCCGCCGGAGATCTCGTGCGGCCGGCGTTCGGCGAGAGCCGCGTCGAGCGACACCATCTCGAGCAGCTCCGCCACCCGGGTCCGGGTCGCGGACCGCCCCCTGGCACCCGTCGCCCGCTCCATGCCGAAGGCGATGTTCTGGCTCACGGTCAGGTGCGGGAAGAGGGCGCCGTCCTGGGCGACGTAGCCGACGTCGCGGTGGTGCGCCGGCACCCACTGGTCGCCGCCGGCGAGGCCTCGACCACTCAGCACGACCGTGCCGGCGTCGGCGCGCTCGAAGCCCGCGATCAGGCGCAGCAGGGTCGTCTTGCCGGAGCCGGACGGTCCGACGATCGCCGTGGTGCTGCCGGGCTCGACGGAGAGCGTGACGCCGCGCAGCACCTGCTGACCCCCGAAGCTCTTCGCGAGCCCGGCAACCTCGAGGCGTCCGCGCTCGGCCGGCGCGCTCGTGGCTGTCGCAGGGTCGCTCGACGCGTGAGGCCTGGCTGTCGATGTCATTGTCCGGCCGCTTTCTTCGACTGCTGGAAGAGCAGGTAGGTCATGGGCGCGGAGAGCACCACCATGAGCAGGGCGTAGGGCGCGGCGCCGGCGTAGTCGATCTCGCTGCTCTTGGCCCAGAACTGGGTCGCAAGCGTCCGCGTGCCGTTGGGCGAGAGGAGCAGGGTCGCGGTCAGCTCGTTGACGATGGCGAGGAAGACGAGGGCCGCTCCCCCGGCCGCGGCGGGTGCCGCGAGACGCAGGGTGACCCGCACGAACGCGAGGAAGGGGCGCACGCCGAGCGCCTGGGCGGCCTCCTCCAGCTCGCGCGGCGCCTGGGCCAGACCCGAGCGCAGGCTGACGAGGGCGCGTGGCAGGAAGAGCAGGACGTAGGCGGCCACCAGCACGAACGCCGTCTGGTAGACGGAGGGGAAGAGCCGGATGCTGACGGTCACGAAGGCGAGGCCCACGACGATGCCGGGCATTGAGCTCGTCACGTAGTTGGACAGCTCGAGCGAGCGGGTGAACCAGCTCGGGCGGCGCACCGCGAGGAAGGCCATCGGGAAGGCGACCACAGTCGTCGCCGCGGCCCCGACCAGGCCGTAGAGCAGGGTCTGCACGAGGGCCGGCAGGAGCTCGTCCGGCGCCCAGATCGCCGAGCCGCCGAGGACCACCCAGCGCACGACGAACCACATCGGCACGCCGACGGCGAGCACGACGAGGAGCAGCAGCGCGAGCTGCGCCGGCATGTGGAGGCGGCCCAGCGGCATACGGCCGGGGGCAGCCTGCCCGCCCGAGCCGACCCGGGCGTAGCGCGCCGTGCCCCGGCTGCGGACCTCGGCGACGAGCAGCAGCAGGCACAGCACCACCAGCACGCTGGCGAGCATGTTTCCGGCGGCGCCGTTGAAGGTGGACTGGAACTGCACCATGATCGCCGTCGTGAAGGTGTCGAAGCGGATCATCGCGAAGGCGCCGTACTCGGACAGCAGGTGCAGTCCGACGAGCAGCGCGCCGCCGGTGATGGCCAGGCGCAGCTGCGGCAGCACGACGCGGCGGAAGACCTGCCACGGCCCGAGCCCGACCGAGGCCGCCGACTCCTCCAGCGCCGGGTCGAGGCGGCTCAGGGTCGCGGCCGCCGGGATGTAGACCAGCGGAAAGTACGACAGCACGGAGATGAGCACTCCGGACCACAGGCCGGCGAGCGAGGGCACCGCGGAGACCCAGCCGTAGCTGTTGACGAACGCCGGGATGGCCAGCGGCGCGGCGAGCGCCAGGGCCCAGAACCGGTTGCCGCGCAGGCGGGTCCGCTCGACGAGCCAAGCGCCGCCGACGCCCAGCACGACGCAGAGCGGCACCGAGACGAGCATGAGCAGGACCGTGTTGAGCAGCAGCTCGCCGACCCGGGCCCGGAAGATCAGCTTGACCGCGGTGTCCCATCCGGTCGTCGCGGTCACGACGGCGACGAAGCCGAGCGGCATCAGCGAGAAGAGCGCGATGAGCACGGCGATGACCGCGAGGACGGGCGGTCGCCGACGCCCGGGCGCCGGGCCCGGGCGGGTGCCCGGGCCCGGCGCTGCAGCCGTGCCGACGACGGTCGCGCGGCGCGCGTCCGGTGCGGTCAGGTCAGTGGTCACGCGACAACTACAGCAGACCGGCCTTGGTCATCAGATCGGTGACCGCGGCGGAGTTGAGCTTGGCCGGATCGACTCTCGGCGCCTGGAGGTCCTTCAGGGGCACGAGGGCCGGGTTCGAGGGCACGCCCGAGCCGACCGCGTACTCGAACGACGTCCCCTTCTGGAGCACCTCCTGGCCGGCCTTGCCGGTGATGAACTTCAGCAGCGACTGCGCTGCGGCGGCGTTCTTCGACGACTTGAGCACGCCTCCGCCGGACACCGAGACGAAGGCGCCCGGGTCCTGGTGCTTGAAGTAGTGCGTGCCGACGTTGGCCGAGTTCTCGCCGGTCTTGGCCTGGTCGCCGTAGTAGTAGTAGTGGTAGATCAGCGCCGTGTCGACCTCGCCGGAGTTGACCGCCTTCATCGCGGTGCTGTTGCCCTTGTAGACCTTGGCGTTGGTCTTCATGGCGGTGAGCCAGTCGTTGGTGGCCGCCTCACCCTTCAGCTCGTGCAGGGCCGAGACGATGGCCTGGAAGTCGGCGCCCGACGGTGAGGCGGCCCAGCGGCCCTTCCACTCCGGCTTGGCGAGGTCGAGCATCGAGGCCGGGAGCTGGTTCTCCTGGAGCTTGCGCTTGTCGTAGACGAGGACCGTGGAGCGGGCCGCGATGCCGGTCCACTTGCCCGTCGAGGGACGGAACTCTGCGGGCACCTGGTCCAGAGTGGCCTTGTCGACGTCGGCGAAGAGGCCGGCGTTCTCGACCTGGGTCATCGCGGGGCTGTTCTCGGTGAGGAAGACGTCGGCCGGCGATGCCGCGCCCTCCTGCACGATCTGGTTGGACAGCTCGGTGTCGTCGCCGTTGCGCACGACCACCTTGATGCCGGTCTGCTTCGTGAATGCGTCGACCCAGTCCTTGGTCAGGCTCTCGTGCTGGGCGTTGTAGAGCGTGATCGAGCCCGGCTCGGCGGCGGAGCTGCCCCCGCTCGCGCCGGAGCCGCAGGCGCTCAGGACGAGCGCGCCGGCTGCCGCGGCGGCGACGCCGAGGGTGGGGTGGAGGCGAGAGGTCATGGGTGAGTTGCCTTCGTCGTGGGGGTAGGTAAGGCTTACCTTACACAGCCACCGCGGACATTCCACATCGGTGATCACTCCCCGGCGTTCCCCGCCAGGCCACCGGACGGCGTATGCCGTCAGAGCACCTGGGAGAGGAAGCGCTGGAGGCGCGCGGTGCGCGGGGCCTCGAAGAGCCGGTCCGGCTCCCCCGACTCGAGCACCCGCCCGCCGTCCATGAAGAGCACCTGCTGGGCGACGGACCGCGCGAAACCCATCTCGTGCGTGACCACGAGCATGGTCATGCCCTCGGCTGCGAGGTCGGCCATAGTGGCCAGCACGCCCTTGACGAGCTCGGGGTCCAGGGCCGAGGTGGCCTCGTCGAAGAGCATGACCTCCGGCTCCATGGCAAGGGCCCGCGCAATGGCGACGCGCTGCTGCTGGCCGCCCGAGAGGTTGCCGGGACGCACGTCCGCCTTGTGCGCCAGGCCCACGCGGTCGAGGTGGTGGTGGGCCCGCTCGGCCGCCTCGTCCTTGGACATCCCCTTGAGGTGGACGAGCCCGAGGGTGACGTTCTGGCGGACCGTCTGGTGCGGGAACAGGTTGAAGTGCTGGAACACCATCCCGACACGCTGACGCAGAGCGTCGGGGTCGTCGGCCATAACGCTTCGGCCGTCGAGCAGCACGTCGCCCTGGTCGGGCTCGAGAAGGCGGTTGACGACCCGCAGGAGCGTCGACTTGCCGGAGCCGGACGGCCCGATGACGCAGGCGGTGGTGGCAGCGGCGACGTCGAGGTCCACGCCGCGCAGCACCCGGTTCGAGCCGAAGGCCAGGTGGACGTCACGGGTGGCCACGGCGACCCCCGGGCGACTGCCGGACGGTGCGGCGGAGGCGGCGGCGGACGGCGCGGACGGCGCGGGCTGCGCGGACGACTCGCTGGTGGACGGGGAGACGGCGCTCATCAGGCCTCCTGGGGGACGGCTACGGTCGCGGGCAGGGAATCGTCGTCGTCCGGGTCGCCACCGCCGTGCGCGCCGTCGGCCTTGCGCCCCTCCCGCAGGCGCCGGTCGACCGCGTTGACTACGTGCGTCAGGGGCACGGTGATCAGCAGGTAGAACAGGCCGGCCAGCAGCAGCGCGGACTGGTTGCCGGAGTTGGCGGCGGCGTCCTGGCCGATGCGGAACAGGTCGCGTTGGCTGGCGAGCAGCCCGAGGAAGTAGACGAGCGAGGACTCCTTGACCAGCGCGATGAACTGGTTGACGAGAGCCGGCAGGACCCGGCGAACCCCCTGCGGGATGACGACCAGCCGCATGCCCGAGGTGCGGCTGAAGCCGAGGGCCCGGGCAGCCTCGAGCTGGCCACGGTCGACGCTCTGGATGCCGGAACGGAAGATCTCGCCGATGTAGGCGCTGGCGATCAGCGACAGGGCCAGGATCCCGAGCGGGTAGGGGTTCGGTCCCCAGATCCTCAGGCCGAGGGGCGACAGGCCCACGCCGATGAGCAGGATGGTCACCGCCGCGGGCAGGCCTCGGAAGACGTCCGTGTAGACCCGGGCGGGCCAGCGCAGCCAGCGGCGGGACGACAGGCCCGCCACGGCGAGCAACATCCCGAGCAGCGTGCCGATGACGGCCGACGACAACGCGAGGATGAGGGTGTTGACCAGGCCGACGCGCAGCAGGTCGGGCAGGGCGGCCCGCATGGCGTCCCAGTCGAGGAACGTCTCGCGCAACGTGTTCAGGACGTCCATGCGGCCCCTCTCCGGAGTTGGTGTGGTCTGTCGGTAGGCGTGTCGGTGTGGAGGGCTGGGCGGCGCCCGTTACTTCGCGGCCCCGGCGGTGCCGGGCTTGAAGGAGGCCGGGATCGCGCGGCCGGGGTAGTACTGCTTCTGCAGCTTGGCCCACGTGCCGTCGGCGACGACCTCGTCGATCCCCTTGTCCAGCGCAGCGCGCAGCTTGTCGTTGCCCGGCGCGACGGCATACGCCATGCCGCCCGGGTCGAGCTGCTTGGCCACGGACACGACCTTTCCGCCGGAGTCGGCAGCGGTCTTCTCGCCGATCTCGGCGGGCGTGATCCACGCGTCGGCGGTGCCGGCGCGCAGCTGGTTCAGGGCGGCGTTGTAGTCGGGGACGCGCACCGGGTTGAGGTTCTGGCGGGTCGCGTAGTCGTCCTGGACGGTGCCCTGCACGACCGCGACGCGCTTGCCGGCGAGCTGGTCGAAGGACGTGATGCTCGAGCCCTTCGGCACGTCGAGGCCGAGGAAGCCGAAGTCGTACTTGTTCGTGAAGTCGACGGTCTTCTTGCGGGCCTCGGTGATGCTGATCGAAGAGGAGCCGACGTCGAACTTGCCGGTCTTGACCTGCGCGAGGAGCGAGCTGAACTCGGTGCCGACGAACTCGACCTTGAGGCCGAGCTTGCCGGCGACGGCGGTCAGCAGGTCGTTGTCGAAGCCGGTGAAGGTGCCGTTCTTGATGTAGACGTTGGGCGGCGCGTCGGTCAGCGTGCCGGTGCGGAGCACACCGGGCTGCTGGAGCTTGTACGGGTTGTCCGCGGCCGCCTGACCGGTGGAGGAGCCGCCGCACGCGGTGAGCGACAGGGCTGCGAGGACGACCGCGGAGGCGGTGACGGCGCGCGTGGACGAGAGCATGGTGAGGGTCCTCCGGTGATGGACGGGGCGACGATCCCCGGGCACGCCGAGGACTGGCCGGCGTCGGTGCTGGTCTGACGCGAACGGGCGAGCCGCATACCGCTGGGCCGGTGGCGCCGCCGATGGGACGGGGGCGCGCAAGGCAGGCGGTAGCGCCGCACACGATCGCGTACGCCATGTTATAGGACAGGTAACGCCGGGTGATAATCGCCGTAGGTCGTCCGCCTTTCCCGGCAGCCCGGGGGGAGGCTCAGCTGCGCGGCAGGACCGTGAGGACGCGCTCGACGTGGTCCCGGAACTCGCCCATGAAGGCGGTCAGGAACGCCGCCGTCGTCTGGTCGGTGACCTCGCCGTCATCGGTGACCAGGCCGGGCGGGAACATGATGTAGGCCTCGGGCGCGGTCATCTGTCGGGCGTTGCAGAAGCTCAGGACGGCTCGCAGGCTCTGCTGCCCCACCGCGGTGCCGATCTGCCCCGGAGAGGCACCGATGACGGCGGCCGGCACGTGGTCGAACGAGTTCTGCCCCCAGGGCCGCGAGGCCCAGTCGATGGCGTTCTTGAGCGCCCCCGGAATGGAGCGGTTGTACTCCGGGCTGACGAAGAGCACGGCGTCGGACGCGGCGATCGCGTCCTTGAGGGCCTTCGCCTCCGGCGGGTAGTCGGAGTCGAAGTCGGGGCTGTAGAGAGGCAGGTTGCCGATGGGCAGCTCGGTGAACTCGAGTCCCTCTGGGGCCACCCGGATCAGCGCCTTGCTCAGCTGCCGGTTGATGGAGGTTGAGGACAGGCTGCCGACGAAGTAGCCGACCGAGTACGTACGCATGTGGATCTCCTTGGCTCACGGGACTTTCGGGACTTTGGGGACTGTCGGGGTTTTCGGGGTATCACTCGTCCGCGGGGCCCTCCTCCTCCTGCGCCTCGACGACCGCCGCGGCCGAGTTCTGGGGGTGCTGGGGCGCGCCGCCGTGGGAGCCTCTCGTCGCCTCGTCCGGCGTCCAACCCTTCCCGTCGGGCCGACCCTCGTCTGGCGCTGTCATCGTGGCGTCCGTGTCCGGGTCGAGGTCGGGGTCGTGACCCCGGCGCCGCCGGGCGCGCCGTCGTTGTCATTGCCCATGCCGAACGCGTACCCGCTGGGAGAGCGGCAAAGCAGGCTCGACCGGGGCGCCGCAGCCGCCCACTCCGGGGCCGCGTGGGCCCGCCTACGCGCGGGTGGGCCATCTTGGTCGACGAGCCGTATGCGTGCCGCGGGGCTCGTCGTCCCACGACCCCGGCCGTCAGTGAACCGGTCGTTCGTGAATTCCTACGTGAGGTCCGTCGAGCACCGAGGGGTCCGACCGCCTCGTGGACGCCCGCTGGCTCCTCGAGCGTCCGCCGCGACGACATCGCCCGGTGCGGGTACGTCCTCAGGGCACGTGTACTGCCCCTTCCGCCGTTGCTCTAACGGGCCTGGCGGTGCATCCACGAAGGAGAGCCACCATGCAGATCGACAAGCAGCAGATCCTCGAGCTCCTCCGCAACCGCGGGGACCAGCAGCAGGCCCAGCAGGCCGAGAGTGAGCTGCCCGACCAGGTCGACACCGACCAGCACGCCGACCTCCTCGGCAAGTTCGGCATCAACCCGCAGGAGCTGCTGAGCGGCGGCCTCGGCGACCTCGGAGGCAAGCTCGGCTTCTGACGCCGCGCACCGCAGCACGCGACCGCCGAGGGCTCACCTCGGCGGTCGCTGCTTTCCCCACTCCTGCACACCGTCCTACCGTCGAAGACTGTCGCCGCGACCGGGTTCGACTGGAAGAGGACGGCCGTCGGCCGACAATCCCGGCACCACGACGACCGTGACCGGCTGGCCAAGGATCTCAGCGACTGCGCGCGTCATGTCGAGGACCAGAGGGACGCAGACGCGGTGCTCGGCGACATCGACCGCAACTCTGCGTCTCGGGCCAGGGCGGCGGGTCGACGACGCCCCGCACCGAAGGCACTCAGGACCGGGAGCGCCGGCGCCGCACCACGTTCACGGCCACAGGCGCCGCCACGGCGATGAGGCCCGTGAGGCACCCGATCGGCAGCGCCAGGCAGCACCCACCGCAGGACACCCGGGTGCCGCCCGCCGTGGTCCTCGAGTAGCCGGGGATAGGGAACAGCCGGAACCGGCCGGGCTGCGCAGGTGACATGAGGGGCCTCTCGGGCTGGGGGTGTGCTGTGGGGTCCGCGTCCCGGCCCACGGGGCGCAGCCGCGGGAACCGGGACGGCCGGCGGGCTCTGACCCGCGAGTCCTGGCGGGGTGTGCCCTCGAGGGCACGCCAGCGGCTCGGTATGCCGTCCCGGGAGGAGTGGGACACGGCATACCGAGCCGTCGGGTGATCGAGCCGTCGGGGGGCGACGTTCGTGTGGTCAGACGTCGAGGGCGGCGCGGTCCACCTTGCGGTGGTAGTGCATCCCGGCTAGGCCGCCAAGGAGTGCGCCGAGCAGGCTCGCCACGGCGACGACGACGAGGGCGATGATGCCGCCCTTGCTCAGGGTGCCCCCGTCGACGGGGATGCGCGGGAAGCTGTTCAGCTGGCTCAGCACGTCGTACTTGCTGCCGGCGACGGCGGCCAGCCCGGCCACCACGAGCGCGATGACCACGGCCCACAGCCACACCGCCAGTCCCTGCTTCGCGCCGTCGAAGCGCGCCATCCGACCAGCCACGTAGCCGCCACAGAAGTACGCCACGAAGAGGATGACGAGCAGGAGGATGCCGCCGACGAGGCCCACGCTCTGGGGGTTCCGGCTCGCGTCGCTGGCAGCCTGGTCGACGTTCGTCGACGTCGCGACGCCGACGGCGGTGCCGGCGGCGGCCACGAGCGCAGTCAGCAGCACCGCCATGCCGGTGGCGGTCAGCCAGCCGAAGAAGGCGGAGCCGACCTTGACGCCGCCGAAGGCGTCCCGCTGGTCGAGGACGACGTCCTCGCGGGCAAGCCGCTCGGCCCGGTCCGCGGGCACGGTCTCGGCGACGAGGGTCTCGTCCCGGCGACCGTCCCGTAGCGTCTCGTCCTCCCGGTGCGAGCCGTGCAGTTCCTCCTCGGCGGCCCGTCCACGGCCGGTGGGTCCTGCTGCTGAGCTCATGGTGAGCTCCTCTCGTTGTCTGCTGGCACCGGCGGCGGTGGCCCCCGGGCGGTCGGGAGCGGTCGTCGGTGACGCCGGGCCCTCGGCCTCGATGCGCTGCTGGCGCACCTCCTCCGAGACGGTCTCCTGCTGAATCACCTGCTCCTTGACGAGACGTACCCGCTCGACCGGAACGGCCTGCTTGTCCACAAACCGGCTGCTCCTCGTGCAGCACCACCTCGCGCTCGCGGCACTCGTTCCCCGGCCGCGCCGGCAGGCGTCGAGCCGGGCGGACGGGTCACTCGCCGGCGGTGCCTTCGGCGTCGAAGACCCGAGCGGACATTGCCGCAGGACGGTCGTGGTAGAAGTCGTCGGCGGCCTGGGCCTCGAGCTCGTCCTGGCTCCCGTCACCGTGTGAGCGCGGGGCGTCGTGGGCCGCGTCCTGCTCGGGCTCCCGTTCCTCCGGCGTGCCTGCGAGAGGTGCACGTCGAACGGACGACTGGCTCTGCTGCGGAGGCTCCCCGCTCGACTCCAGATCCGGGTTGTCGGTCACCGGTCACTCCTTCCTCACGTCGTACGGCTGACATTGACGCCCTACCCAACCCGCCTCACCGACGTACCGCACCCGCTCGAGAAAACCTCGGTGGGCTGGCGCTCGCGCAGTGCGGAGAGCCGGGCGTCGCGGTCTCCCTACCCGCCCGTCGCCCGGCCAGGGACGAACTCTTCGGACAATCGGGCCTTTCCGCCCACCTCACAAGTCACTGTCGGCGGTCGAATGTATGTTCGACTCATGACTCCAGAACCATCGATGCTCGAGCTCCTCCGGAGCCGGCTGACCGACCTCGAGGCGCGCCAGCGCGCCACGGGCGGTGTCGCCGAGGCGGGGTTCTGGGAGCGCTTCGCGGGCCGTATGCCGTCTGCTTCCGCCGGTGCCACAGCTTCCTCGGCGGCGTCCGGGTCTCCCGCCGGGACTGCATTCAGCGCGAACGGTGAGCTGGCCGATCCGACGGGGCCACCGAGCCAGTCGGGCCAACCGAGTCAGACGGGTCGAACGAGTCGGGTACGCGGCATCCACCGGACCGGTGGCGCCGGGCGACGGGCTCGAGCCGGCGCAACGAGCAGGCCGGTGGCCCCGGCCACCCGACCGCAGGCCCTGTGCAGCGGGCCATGGGCCGACCTGGCCCCCGAGGACCTCGAGTCGCTGGACCTGGACCACGTCCGCTGGCTCGACGAAGCGGCCTTCGAGGAGATGGTCGAGGACCCGGCCTGGATCGAGTCGGTCAGCCGGCGCGCGGAGGCTCGTGCCGGACACGACGCGGGCGTCGGGAGCCATTGTGCCGCGGTCGACGCGGTCACGATGGAGGCGATGGCCGGGTTCGGCCTCTCGGCCCATGCCGAGGCCGACCTCACCGCGGCCGCCGAACGCGTCGCCGCGCAGCGCCGCACCCACGAGGTCACCCTCGTGACCATCGTCGCCGAGCTGGTCTCCCGCGGCATCAAGGCCCCCGAGGGCCTCTCGCGCACCGACTGGCTCCGCCGGCACGACCCCTCGTTGACCGCCGGACAAGCCAAGGCCCTCGCCACCGTCGGCACCGCCCTGACCGACGCCCGCTGGGCGCGGCTCCGGCTACTCGTGGCCACCCAACAGGTCACCGTCGGCAACGCCGCCCAGATCATCGACTTCCACACCCGCACAGCCCCCGTCGCCGACCCCGACGACCTCACCACCGCGCTCGGCGACCTCACCGACCAGGCCCCACGGCTACGGCCCGAGGAGCTCGCCCGCCTCGCCCGACACCACACCGAACAGATCCGGCCACCGCGCGACGAGCCCGACGACGAGGACCGGCTCGACCACCAACGACGCGCAGCCCGCGGCCTGTGGTTCACCCAGCCCACCCCCACCGGCATGGTCGGCATGCGCGGGGTCCTCGACCCCGAAGCAGCCGCCATCCTCAAGGCCGCCATCGACCCCCTCGCCGCCCCGACCCCCGTCACCGACGAGCACGGCCGCACCACCACCCCCGACGACCGCACGCCGGCTCGATGTCGATGGATGCCCTGCTGACCATCGTGCAGCGCGGCGTCGCCTCCGCCGACGGCATCCCGACCACCGACAAGGCCAAGGTCGTCGTCCTCATCGACTACGACACCCTCGTCGACGACGTGCGCGGCAGCGGCACCACCCTCACCGGCGACGTCCTCTCCCCCGGCGCCGTGCGCCGCATGGCCTGCGACGCCCAGATCATCCCCGTCGTCCTCGGCGGCGACAGCGCCCCGCTCGACATCGGCCGCAGCCGCCGCCTCTTCACCCGCAGCCAACGCCTGGCCCTCACCGCCCGCGACCAGGGCTGCAGCTACCCCGGCTGCACCGTCCCCGCCACCTGGTGCGACGCCCACCACGTCCTCCACTGGCGCCACGGCGGCCCCACCAGCGTGTCCAACGGCGCCCTGCTCTGCCAGCGACACCACACCCAGGTCCACGACCACGACCTCACCGCCACCGTCACCCCAACCGGCGTCACCTGGCACACCTGACTGCCCCGCCCCACACCCCGCCCACCCGCGCGGGGCCACCGGCACGTACGGGGACTCTTTCTGGCCTACTTTCCCGGGCGCGTCCCACCTCGGTCGGGTGACTGCGAGCGAGGACTTCAGGTCCCCGACGCATTCGGGACGCCCTATCACCGAGTCGTCCGTCCTGCGTCGAACGCTCAGCCGGCCAGGTGCCCCCAGGCGTCGGCGAGCTCGGTCCAGGGACCCACCGCGGCGACCTGGCCCTCGACCAGCACCACGACGCGGTCGGCTTGCGCCAGGGCAGCCCGCTTGGACGTGGCTCCGACGACGGTGGCACCGCGCTCGCGCAGGGTGGTCCAGAGCTCGATCTCGGTCGCCGAGTCGAGTGCTGAGGACACGTCGTCAGCGAGCAGCAGCTCGGCCTCGCAGGCGAGCGCGCGCGCGAGTGCCAGCCGCTGCACCTGCCCGCCCGACAGGCGGACACCGCGATGGCCGACCAGCGCCTCGGGTCCACCCGCTGCATCGACGTCGGCGCCCATGCGGGCGGCATGCAGCGCCGGCATCACCGCGCGGTCGGCGTGGTCGAGCCGGACGTTGTCGGTGAAGGTCCCCGAGAGCACGCGCGGCACCTGTGCGACGTGGGCCACCCGGCCGGGGCGCAGGAAAGCCTGCGGGTCTCGGACCGGCTCGCCGTTCCACCGGATCTCCCCGGTGGAGCCGACCAGCCCGGCCAGCGCCGACAGGAGGCTGGACTTGCCCGACCCGACCTGGCCGAGCAGCAGCACGAGCTCCCGCGACCGCACCGTCAGGTCGACGTCGGTGGCCCCCAGCGTCCCGTCGTCGTGGACCGCCGTGACACCCGCCAGCTCCAGCGTGCGCAGCGGCTCACGAGCCACGGGGGCGGGAGCCGGGGCCGCCCCCTCGACCAGGTCCACCCCCGGAGCGACCTTCATGAGGTCGCCCCCGCCGGCCAACCGGCTCGTGGCGCGCATCCACGCCTTCGTGCCCGGTGCCTCGGTGATGACCGAGCCGGCGACGCGCCCGAACCAGTCGAAGCCGTTGACCGCCCCCGCGACGAGCAACGCGGTGGCCAGCCCCCACTCCCCCATCACGAGAAGGGCCCAGGAAACAACGACGCCGCACTGCACCAGGACGATGGGCACGCCGTCGAGCAGGGCCTGCACACGGTGCTCGCGCACGGCGGCATCCACGCGGCCGGCATCCACCTCGCGCAGGTGGGCGTGGACGCTGGGCGTCGACGCGGCGAGCTTGACGGTGCGCACCGAGTCGAGCGCCGACACGAGCGAGCGCCCGAAGGTCGCGCGCGCTGCGGCAGAGGCGGTGGCGGAGCGACCGGCGACCCGCCGTCCGAGCGAGGAGGCCAGCGCGGAGGCCACCATCACCCCAAGCAGGACGGCACCGGCCACCCAGCTGCCGGCCACGGCCGCCGTCACCCCCGCGATGACGAGGCCGTTGACGAAGTCCACCCAGCGGTCGGCATAGCGCGCGAGGCGGTCGGCGTCCATGGTTCGGGCGACTGCCTCACCCGGCGGTGTCGGCTCCAGCCGGTGCTGCGAGGTCTGGCCGACGAGCACCGCCGAGCGGGCGAAGCGGCGGAACGCCTCGGCGAGCAGGAGCGGCGACAGCATCAGGGAGCCGACGAGCGCGACGGTCAGTGCCGTGGGGCTCGCCCCCTGCTGCAGGGCGACGACGAGGTGTCCCCAGATCCAGCCCGTCAGAGCGCCGAAGGCGCCCGTGAGGGCCGAGCCGAGGAAGAGGCCGATGCTGACCAGGCCCCACTGCGGCTCGATGAACATCGCCGACAGCGTGGCTCGGGCCAGGCCCGGCGTCGGCTCGAGCTCCGGGGCGGGAGGCGGCGGGCCGGTGCGGCGGGCGGTGCCCACCTGCCCGGCGGTCGCGGGCGCTGCCCCGACGCCGTCACCGACCTCCGCGGACGCCTCGAGCAGTGCCCGGAAGGGGCCGTCCTGCGCGGCCAGGCCGCGGCGCGGGCCCTGCTGCACCACGCGGCCGCCGTCGAGGACCGCGACCTGCTCGGCACGCTCGGTCGTCGAGAGCCGGTGCGCGACGAGAAGCCCGGTGCGGCCGGCCAGCAGCCGTTCGGCGGCCCGGACGACCTGCGTCTCGGTCACCCGGTCCATGCGGGCCGTCGCCTCGTCGAGGACCACCACGCGGACGTCACGGACGAGCAGCCGCGCGAAGGCGACCAGCTGCTCCTCCCCCGACGACAGGGTGGTGCCGCCCGGCCCCAGCACGGTGTCGAGCCCCGCGGGCAGGCCGACCACCCACTCGTCCAGCCCCAGCTCGGTGACCGCGCCCTCCACCTGCGCCCGTGACACCGGCTCGAACAGCGTGATGTTCTCCGCGAGCGTGCCGGCCAGGATCTCGGTCCGCTGGGTGACCACGCCGACGGCGGAGCGCAGCTGCTGCAGGTCCACGTCGAGGACGTCGACGCCGCCGAGCAGCACCGTGCCGCGCTCGGGCTCGACCGCCCTCGACAGCAGCGACGCCAACGTCGACTTGCCGGAGCCGGTGCGTCCCACGAGCGCACACGTCGTGCCGGCGGGGACGCGTAGGTCGACCTGCTGCAGGGCGAAGCGGCCCCCGGCATACGCAAAGTGCAGGTCGGAGAAGGCGATGTCGAGCGGCCCCGGCGGCAGGGCCGCCCCGCCGACCGGCTCGCGCTCGGCGTCGAGCAGGCCGCGCAGCCTCAGCACCGCACCGAAGCCGGCCTGCAGGTCAGGCAGGTGCCGGGCGAGCATGTCGACCTGCCCGACGAACATGGTGGTGACGAGGAAGAGCGTCACGAGGGCGGCCGTCGTCAGGCGGTCGCCCACGACGAGGGCAACCCCGACGAGCGCGGTGCCGGCGAGAGCGGCGTGCAGCAGGCTGCCGGTGCGCCGCCCGATGCGGCTCTCGAGGCCGAGGACCACGGCGAAGCGGCGGTGCACGGTGGCGGCCAGCTCGGTGCACCGGCGCACGACATGGGCCTGGCCGAGGCTGGCGCGCAGGTCGTCGCGAGCGGCCACACCCTCCTCGAGTGCCGCGGCATGGTCGGTCCAGGCCATCTCCTCCTCGACCTTGCGGGCCGAGACCTGGGGCAGCAGCGACCGCACGACGGCGACGGCGCCCAGGCCGGCGATTGGGAAGAGGAAGAAGGCAGGCCACCAGGTCGTGCCGGCGACGATCCACAGCGGACCGGAGGCCAGCACCGTGCGGATGGCCTGCCAGGCGCTCTGTCGCAGCAGCGCACCGACCTCGTGCGTGTCGTCGTCGACGCGGTCGAGGACCTCTCCCACCGCCTGGTCGTTCAGGGCAGACAGGGGCTGGTGCATCGCGGCATCGAGCAGGTCGGCGCGCAGACGCCCCTCGGCGCGGTCGACCGAGCCGGCCCAGAGCGTACGTCCCGTGGTGTCGAGCAGGGCCGCGCCGACCACGCACAGCGCGAGCAGCTCGACGAGCGCGGTGGTCGCATGCTCGGCCAGGCGGCCGGCGACCAGGGACCCGACGGAGGAGCCGACCGCGGCGATGGCACAGGCCGCGAGCGCCCACACCGACACCGGGTTGCGCAGCCGCCGCCAGTCGACCGTGCGGTGGACGTCGTGGGCCGGCGCGGGAACCGACACCGGCCGCTGCGAGTCGAGTCGGGTGGAGGTCACTGTCCTGACGATATGGCCAGGCACCGACAGCGTCGCGGCATTTTCCGGGCGCCCATCAGTCCTCACCCCTGGCGTATGCCGCCCGCCTCCGAGCGCGGCTCCGCGCCGTCGCTCCGGGCGGGGTCGACGTCCCTCGTCCGCGGGCCGGCTCGTCTCACCGGTGGCGCTTACCCTCCCGGGCGCAGCCCAACGGCGATGTCCTGTTCACGAGCGCTCGAAGCGGCCGCCATGACCGCGACGGTCCTCAGCTCACCGGGAGGCGCTCGAAGGCCGCCTTCGTGTCGCGGTACCAGCCCATCGACTTGCGCGGGTGCCGCCAGCGGGACTTCATGGCGTCGCGAGCCTCCTGGTGGGTCGCGTCCCCGGCTTGCTCCGCCTCCTTGAGGTGTCGGTCCTGGGCCTTGATGATCTCGTCGGCGTTCTCGCCGCGGTGCTCGAGGTCGCAGGGTCCACCGAGGTCACGGCAGCTCATCGTCTTCATGGTTTGACTCCGTTCGTTGGTGCCTTGCGTTGGTGTCTTGCGTTGGTGTCTTGCGTTGCTAGCCTGCGTTGGCGTTATGCGTGTCCTTTGTCGGTGCTCTCCGTTGGTGTTCTGCGATGGTGACGAACGGGGCGCGCGAAGTGTGACAGCGGCGACCTGGCCGGCGACCTGGCCGGGGGCCCGCGCGGCGAGGTCTGCCCGCCTGCCATGATCACCGGATGCGAGCAGTGGTCGTCGATGCCGTCCGGACCGAACCGCACGTGCGCGAGGTGCCGGCGCCCACCGCGCCGCCGGCCGGGGTGGTCGTCCGCGTCATGGCGACCGGCCTGTGCCGCAGCGACTGGCACGCCTGGGCGGGCCACGACGACATCGCCTTCCCCCATGTGCCGGGTCACGAGCTCGCCGGCGTCATCACCGACGTCGGAGAGGGAGTCCGCCGCTGGGCGGTCGGCGACTGGGTGACCGTTCCCTTCGTCTGCGGGTGCGGGACGTGCGACTGGTGCCTCGCCGGCGACGCGCAGGTCTGCCCCGACCAGGAGCAGCCCGGCTTCACGCACTGGGGTTCCTTCGCCGAGCAGGTCGTCCTGCATGCCGCCGACACCAACCTCGTCGCCGTCCCCGAGGAAGTCGACTTCGCCACCGCGGCAAGCCTCGGCTGCCGGTTCGCCACCGCCTACCGCGCCCTCGTCGGTCGCGCGCGGGTCACCGCCGGGGAGTGGGTGACCGTCGTCGGCTCGGGCGGTGTGGGGCTCAGCTCCGTGATGATCGCCAAGGCCCTCGACGCACGCGTGGTCGCGGTGGACCGCAACCCCGAGGCGCTCGCGGCCGCAGCCGACCTCGGGGCCGACCACACGGTGCTCGCCGATGGCACCGACGTCCCGGCTGCGGTGGCCGAGCTCACCGGCGGAGGCAGCCACGTGTCCGTCGACGCCGTCGGCAGCGAGCGGACCTGCGCGGACGCGATCCTCAGCCTCCGTCGTCGCGGCCGGCACGTGCAGGTCGGTCTCCTGCCGCCCGTCGACGGGCACCCGCGCGTCCCGATGGCTCGAGTCATCGCCTGGGAACTCGACCTGCTCGGCAGCCACGGCATGGCCGCCGCCGACTACCCCGGCATGATGCAGCTCATCCAGGAGGGCCGGCTGCGGCCGCAACGGCTGGTCGAGCGCACCATCGGCCTCGAGGAGGCCGCGGCCCTGCTCCCCACCTTCGACCGGGCCACCGTCGCGGGCATCACCGTCGTCGACCCCTTCCGCTGAGCTCCCGTCGCTCGGGTCGGGTGCGCGGCGACGTCAGCGACCGTCGCGTTCCGAGTCGGCCCGGACAACGTCGATGCGCGGACGGTGGTGAGCCGTGGACGCGGCGACACGGCATACGCCCGCGGTTCAGATGCTGACGGTGGCGCCCATCGTGACGGTCCGGTCCTCGGGGAGCTTGAAGTAGTGCGTCGGCGAGGCGGCATTGTGCGCGAGCGCGAGGAAGAGCCGCTTGCGCCACGACGGCATGGTGGTCGCCGACCCGCGCTCGAGGGAGATCCGGGACAGGAAGTAGTACGCCGTGTCGGGGTCGACGTCGACGACCTCCTGGTCCCGGCAGAGAGCCAGGGCACGCGGCACGTCCTGCTCCTCCTGGAAGCCGAAGCGCAGCGTCAGGTGTGTGATCGCGTCGTAGGGGTCGCCGAGGTGGTCCAGCTCGATGCGCTCGGAGTCGTCGACGAACGGCACGTTCTCGGAGGAGATGCTGACGATGAGGACGAGCTCGTGGATGACGTGGTTGAACGTCGCGTTCTCGCGCAGCGCCAGCGGGGTCGAGAGCTTGCCGGGGTGCAGGAACACGGCGGTGCCCGGGACCTTGTCGACAGGGTCGGTGTGCAGCCAGTCGATGAACGGCTCCAGCGGTCCCTCCAGCTCGATCCGGCGCTCGGTGACGAGCTGGCGACCCCGCTGCCAGGTCAGCATCACGGTCGCGACGAGCGTGGCGATGACCAGCGGCAGCCAGCCGCCGCGCACGATCTTCGTGAGGTTGGCAGCGAAGTACGTCAGCTCGAGGGCACCCAGCGGGATGCCGAGCAGGAGCAGTTGGCGGCGGCTCCAGCCCCAGGCCGCCTCGGCGTACATGAGGAAGAGGGTCGTCGTGATGAGGAAGGTGCCCGTCACCGCGAGGCCGTATGCCGTCGCGAGGCGTTCGGAGGAGCGGAACAGCAGCAGCAGGGCGATGACGCCGACGAAGAGCGTCCAGTTCACGGCCGGGACGTAGATCTGCCCGTGCTCGCGACGCGAGGTCTGCCGCACGGTGAGCCGCGGCAGGTAGCCGAGGCGCTCGGCCTGGCGCGACACCGAGAAGGCGCCGGAGATCACGGCCTGCGAGGCGATGATCGTCGCGAGCGTCGACAGGAGGACGAGCGGGAGGACGAGGGAGGCGGGGGCCAGGTGGAAGAAGGGGCTCTTGGCCGTCGACGGGTCCTTGAGGATGAGTGCGCCCTGGCCGAGGTAGTTCAGGGTGAGCGCGGGGAACACCACGAGGAACCAGCCGCGCCGGATCGGGGCCCGGCCGAAGTGGCCCATGTCGGCGTAGAGGGCCTCCGCGCCGGTGATCGAGAGCACGACCGCACCCATGGCCACGAAGGCGACCCCGGGGTGCTCGAGGACGAAGAGCACCGCGTAGTGCGGTGACAGGCCGGCGAGCACCGACGGGTCGCGGACGACCTGCACTCCCCCGAGGACGGCGAGCACGGCGAACCAGAGCGCCATGACGGGACCGAAGAAGCGCCCCACGAGCTCGGTGCCGAACCGTTGGCCGGCGAAGAGCAGCGTGATGATCGCGGCCCCGATCGGCACGACGAGGTGCTCGACGCCGGGGGTCGAGACCGACAGCCCCTCGATCGCCGACATGACGGAGATGGCCGGCGTGATGACGCTGTCGCCGTAGAACAGGGAGGCACCCAGCACGCCGAGCAGCATCACCAGCCCGAAGCGCCTGCCGCCCGGCCGGACGGCCGTGCGCGCCAGGGCCGCGAGCGCCATGACGCCGCCCTCGCCGTCGTTGTCGGCGCGCAGGATGAAGACGACGTACTTGACCGAGACGACGAGCGTCACCGACCAGAACACGAGCGAGATGACGCCGAAGACGTCGCCCGGTGTCGTTGCGACCGTGTTGTGGTCGATCGAGAAGACCGTCTGCAGCGCATAGAGCGGCGACGTGCCGATGTCGCCGAAGACGACGCCGAGCGCTCCGACCGTCAGGGCGGCGAGGCCCGCGTGGGGCCGCTGCCTGGAGGTGCTCTTCACGAGGAGTCATCCTTGCACTCCCCGCCGGTGCCTCGCACAGTCGGGAGGGCCGCGCACCGGTGGGCACACCGGCCCCACCGACATCGTCCGGAACCGCTGCGGAAGGCGCCCGGAGGGAGTTGTGTGGAGTCATGACCCAGAGCTGGATGGCCGAGCACCGCGTCGCCGTGCGCTGGCTCGCCGTGCTCCTGCCCGTGGTCGTCGGGGCCGCGCTGGTGCTCGTGCGCGACAGCATGAGCAGTGCGGCAGCCGCGATGGTGCTGGTCCTGGCCGTCGTCGCAGCCGCGGCGACCGGCGATCGGGTCGCGGGCGTCGGTGCCGCACTGTCGGCCACCGCGAGCTTCGACTTCTTCCTGACGGTCCCCTACTACTCGCTCGCCATCACGTACCGGGACGACGTCCAGCTCGCCGTCACCCTCGTCCTGGTCGGACTCGCCGTCACGGAGATCGCGGTCTGGGGCCGTCGGCAGCAGGCGGCCGCCCTCCGGCGTGACGGCTACCTGCAGGGCCTCGCGCACCTGCTCGACCTGCCGCCCGAGGCCGACGAGCACGAGCGCGGCCGGGTGATCGCGGCGGCCGTCAACCAGGTCCTCGGCGCCGACCGCACCGAGTGGGTGGCCGCCGCGCCCGCCGCGGACGACGCGGTCGTCGACGCCGACGGAGAGGTACGCGCGGCCGGGGCCGTCCTCGACGTCCGGCGTCTCGGCCTGCCGACCGAGTCGTACACCGCCATTCCGGTACGCGCCGCAGACCGGCTCGTGGGCCACTTCCGGGTCGTCACCTCGACCCGAGTCGTCCACCCGAGCGGCGAGCAGCTCCGTGTGGCCATGCTCCTCGCGGATCGTATGGGAGCGCTGAGCAGCGCGACGTGAGCCTCGGGCGCGCGACCCGGCCCGCCGCATACGCACGCTGCAGGGAGTGCCGAACGGGCGGGACGTTGGGCCCTGCCGACGGGTGCGACCACCGACACATGCTGGTCCCGGAGGCCACCATGAGCTCGACGAGATCCCCCATCGTCCGTGTCCGCGCCCTCGCGGTCGCCCTCGCCCTCGCCCTGGCGGTGACCGCCTTGGCCGCCTGCGGCTACGGGTCCCCCGGCCACGTCGAGGTCGGGGCGGGCGACGTCGTCTCGCAGTCCCGCACCGTCGGTGACTTCACCGAGGTGCAGGCCGGAGGGGGGATCCAGGTGGAGCTCGCGACCGGGCCGAAGCAGGTCGTGGTCACCGCCCAACCGAACATCGTGGACATCACGAGGACCGACGTCACGGGCGCACGGCTCACGCTCGACACGTCGAGCGGCTTCATGAGCCCTGACGGCATCGTCGTGACGGTCACCGTGCCCCGGCTGACCGCCGTCGAGCTGTCCGGTGGAGCGAGCGCGAGCGGCAGTGTCGGGAAGGCGGACACCGTCGACGTGCGGATGTCCGGGGGCGCCCGGGCGACACTGTCCGGGTCCGCCGACGCGCTGAACCTGCAGGCCAGCGGTGGGGCGGTCCCCGCGCTCGGCGACCTCCGCACGACGGACGCCAAGGTCGACCTCAGCGGGGGCGTGGTGGCCACCGTCGACGCGAGCGGCTCGGTCACGGGAACCGCCTCCGGCGGCGTGGTCCTGACGCTGGTCAGGAAGCCCGGGAGCTCGACGGTGGAGACGTCGGGCGGGGCACTCGTCAACTTTTCCTGAGGTCCCCGCCCCGTGCCCTCAGCCCCGGGCGCTGCGCAGCACGGTCACCATCCTGCCGAGGCGACGACGCCCGACCAGGGCCAGGGCCAGCAGGACCCACGGCAGGGCCTGCTGGGCGTCGCGCGGCGCGAGCCCGGCGGCCGTGGCGCGGGCGTCGAGCGAGGTGCCGTCCGAGGTGCCGGGCGCGCAGGCGCCGGTCTTGCCCGAGGCGTGGCTGGTCGCGTCGCCGGGAGCCGAGGCGTGCGTGCCGGCCGGGTGTCCAGCCGTTCCGGTGGCACCGTGCTGGCCCGACTGGCGGGGCCGGCCCGACTGGCCCGGCTTGACGACGTGGGCGGCGCCGGCGGGGCAGGGCACGACGACCTGGCCCAGCGGGACTCCCGAACGGGTCAGGGTGGCGACGAGCTCCTTGTCGAGCACCAGCAGGCTCGCGTGCAGCGGGGCCTTCGTGGTCACGCGAACACAGGCCCCGACGAGCCCCGGCACGGAGGCGTCGACGCCGTTCGTCGACGGGACGGAGCCGCCCGGGCAGGCTGCGAGCAGACCCGGAAGGGCTTGCACGAGCGGGGCGCTCACGTTGCGACCGGCGACGGTGACCGTCGTGTCGGCCACCGCGGTGCCGCTGCCCGTCGCCCGGAGGCAGGCCGTCGCCAGCGGTGACGCGTCGACCGCCAGGTTGAGCACGCCTCCCGGCCCGGCACCCGGAACCACGGGGGCGACCGGCGACCCGGACGCCTTGGCCCGGACCGTGGACAGGGCCGACTTCACTCCCGATCCCACCGCGCCGAGAGACGCGCCGGGCACGGCGGGCACGGGAGGAAGCCCGGGGAGCGCCGTGGCCGAGCCTGACCGCGTCGAGGCCGTCGAGCCGGTGCCGGTCCGGCCCACCGTCGACGGAGCGGTCACCTGGCCCAGGAGTCCGGTCGCCCCGGCGGTGCCCGGGACGGCCGGGACCGTGGGGACGCTCGGGGTGGAGGTCGAGATGGGCGAGGGAAGGGTGAGGGCCGAGACCGCGGGTGAGGCCGCGACAGTCAGGCCGCCCGCGAGGGCGAGCACCGAGACGGCGAGCGTCGTGGACGGGCGGACGGTGGGGCGAGGACGAGACATGGCGACCCGATTCGTTCGAAGGGCACAGCGACGACACCGTGCGAAACGAGCCGTGCAGGCCGCGGGTTACGCGGCAGTAACCAGCCCGTCATCGTCGTTCCATCGACTCTCACCCGCGGAAGGCGAACCTCCCTCCGCGACGGTGGGCGATGGACTCGCTGAGCATCGCGCGCGGACCTGACTGGGGGCATCGGGCGACCTGCAGGTGCGGACCGGTCGCACCTTTCTGCGTTTCACGTGCCGACCGGCGCGCACGACTCGGTTGCTGGCGTAACCTCGGTACTGCCGGCGACTTGTAACCCACGGGCGACACCGGCCATGTCACACGCATTGGTCAGAGCCATGGAACAGCCCGAGGGCACCGCTCCGGTGCGAGTGGTGCAACAGGTCTGCATGCCACCACCCGGCGGTGGCAACTGCACTCACCGACTGTCTCCTAGCCGGCCTTCCAGCATGTGCGGCGGCGGCGCCGAGATGGTGGACTCGACACTTCTCGAGGAGATCACGCTCCTGTCCGAGGTGATCGTCACCGTCTCCACCTACCGGACCCACCTGAACGTCGGGGAGGTCGACAAGGTGCTGGGGGTGGGCGCCACGGTGTCACCGGGCTGAGCCCGGCACGACGCCGAACCCATGGCCCGGTCGTCTCCGGGCCGGGTCACGGCAGCCCGGCAGTCCAGCTCGTCAGTCCAGCTCGACGAGGGTGCCGGACTCCGCCACCTCCGCCGACACCTCACGGAGCTTGACGTTGCGTTCCTGCGACACGAGCCGCAGGGCGTGCATCGCCTGCTCCTCGGTCAACCGGTAGCGGCTCATCAGGACGCCGCAGGCCTGGCCGATCAGCTCCCTGCTGCGCATCGCAGCCTGCAGGTTCATCACCTGGCGCCGGTGGTCTATGAGGTCGCCCGCCTGCGCCGCCAGCGCCTCGGCCATGGTCAGCACGGGGAGGTCGACGTCGGCAAGCTCCGTCCAGTAGACGCTGAGCGCGCCCGCCGGTCGCCCGCGAGATCGCACGGGCACGGCCAGCTCCGACGCCGGCTCCTGCTCGGCGGCCGAGGCCGCTGCCGGCGGGAACCGGCTTGGCCTCTCCCCGGAGGCCACGATGACCGGCATACCGGTCTCCACGGCCTCGTACACCGGTCCGCAGCGCGTACGGAGCTGCCCGCGTGTCATCGCCAGGGCGAGGGCGCTCGTGGTCACGAGCGGCTCGGCCTCGTCGAGGTGGAGGTGGACGAGGCTGAGATGCCTCAGACGCCCGCCGAGCCCCGCGGACGCAGTGAGGAGTCCCTCCAGCGCGGCCGCGACGCCCTCGAGCCCCGCTGGCCAGGCGCCCGTGCCCGCCAGCGGGCCCTTCGTCAGCTGAGCCCTGCGGATCGACTGGTCGTGCATGACTGCTCAGGGCTGTCCCAGCCGGCCGAAGCTGTCGTACTCCCAGCAGACCTGCTCCAAGACGGTGCGATCACGTTCGGACATCGTCCACGCTCCGTTGAGGTAGGCGTCGAACTCGACGAAATCGGCTCTCCCACCGAGCGACACGAAGTCCCACCAGAGGTCAGCGGGGTCGATCGCGCCGCTGCGGAGCCAGGCGAGGGTCTGGGCGCCGGCCTGCGTCGTCGGTGCAGCATCGGCGAGCAGCCCGGGCAGTGCGGGGCGGACCGGCTCGACGCTCGACCCCGCCTGACGCAGCATGGTCAACGCCTCGTGGTTTCTCACGGCTGCGGCGAGCCGACGCTCGGCGGCCGCAGCCCTGGCGCGAGCACGCGCCAACCGGTCCTGGGCGAGGGCCACAGCCGGCCCGCCGATGACCGCGTCGGCGGCCTGCAGGTCGCGCACCCGCCGTCGGCACTCTGCGGCCCGGGACTCGGCCGCTGTCGCCGACTCCTCGAAGGCTCTGGGTCGGAGATCACCCCGGTCCATTCCTTCATTATGCCGTCTGCGACGGACTGCAGCACCTTGTGCGGCAGTCCAGCAGGCACTGGCATAGGCTGGTCACGAGCAGCAACGCCGGTCCTGCAGCTGAGGACCCGCCCCGGACAGAGAGGGCGTGATGACGTTCCCCGACCCGTCCTGTAGTCGACGTGACGTCCTCGTCGTCGGCGCCTCCGCCCGTGGGGTCGACGCTGCGCGCCTGCGCCGTCCGTCCTCCAGGTCGAAACCGATCACGCGCTGCTGGAGGAGTACGCCATGAACTCCGTCGACGGAGCCGCCGCTGCCGGTTTCTCCTGTCGTCGACTGCGGGGGAACGCTGTTCGAGATCCACGAAGGAGGCGTCCCGCGGTACCGGTGCCGCGCGGGCCGTGCATGGACGACCAAGGCCCTGCTCGGGGAGAAGTCGGTGCAGCGGGACACCGCCCTGTGGATGGCGCTGGGCAGCCTGGAGGAGAAGGCGGCCCGCGCCGCCCAGCTGGCCGAGCGGACCGCCGCGCGCGGCAGCGCCCTGTCCCAGGCTCGGTTCCATGACCAGGCAGCGGAGGCCCGGAAGGCCGCCAACAGCGTGCGCAAGCTGCTCGAGTCGCGACCGGTGACGAGTGTGGAGCTGGTCGATGACTGAAGCCACCGAGTGGAGCGCCGAGGACAAAGCCTCTGTCGAGGACGACTCGGCCGCGTTCGAGCGTCTTCTGCTCCACCTGAAGGAGGGCCGCGGGTTCGACTTCACCGGCTACAAGCGCCCCAGCCTCGTGCGCCGGGTCCGCCACCGGATGCGTGCGGTGGGCTTCGACACGTACGACGCCTACCAGGACTACCTCGAGGTCAACCCCGACGAGTTCGTCCCCCTCTTCAACACGATCCTCGTCAACGTCACCAGCTTCTTCCGCGACCGTGAGTCCTGGGAATACCTCAGCAGCAACATCGTCCCGGGCCTGCTCGAGGGCTCAGACCACGAGATCCGCGTCTGGAGCGCCGGGTGCGCCAGCGGCCAGGAGGCCTACAGCCTGGCCATGATGCTCACGGAGGCCATGGGACTCGAGCAGTTCCGCGACCGCGTGAAGATCTATGCCACCGACATCGACGAGGACGCGCTCGGCTACGCGCGGGCCGCCACGTACACCGAGCGTGAGATGAAGAGCGTCCCGGACGACCTGCGCTCGAAGTACTTCGAGCCGGCTCAGAACGGCAGGGTCTTCCGGCAGGACCTGCGCCGCAGCGTGATCTTCGGGCGCAACTACCTCACCACGGACGCGCCGATCTCGCGCATCGACCTGCTCACCTGCCGCAACACCCTGATGTACTTCAACGCCGAGACCCAGTCACGGATCCTGTCGCGACTGGCGTTCGCCCTGAAGCCCTCCGGCACGCTGCTGCTGGGCAAGGCCGAGATGCTGCTCGACCACACCGACACGTTCGTCCCGATCGACATCAAGCGACGCCTGTTCCGGCGAGGCACGCTCGCCGCGGTCGACCCCCAGCTCGTCCCGCGACCTCCCGCCCCCGCCATGCGGTTCGCGGTGGCAGATCCGCTGCGGAGCCTGCGCACCGACGCCTTCGCCGCTGCGCCGCAGGCCCAGCTGGTCATCGACGCCCACGGCACCCTGGCCATGATCAACGAGTCGGCCAAGGAGCTCACCAAGCTGGGCGAGACCGACGTCGGGCGGCGGTTCCTCGACCTCGACCTGTCGTTCCGGCCGATCGAGCTGCGCCCGGCCCTGCAGGAGTCGCGCAAGAGCCGTCAGCCGCGTCGCCTCCGCGGCGTCCGCTGGACGCACCAGAGCCCGCCGCCATACGTCGACATCGACCTCGTGCCCCTCGTCGACCTCGGGGAGGGCTATGCCGGCACTCTCGTGACCTTCAGCGACGTGACGCGCTACCAGCAGGTGCACCGCGAGCTCGAGCAGACGACGAAGCAGCTGCAGGCGGCCTCCGAGGAGCTCCAGTCGACCAACGAGGAGCTCGAGACCACGAACGAGGAGCTCCAGTCCACCGTCGAGGAGCTCAGGACCACGAACGAGGAGCTCCAGTCGACCAACGAGGAGCTCGAGACCATGAACGAGGAGCTGCAGTCGATGAACGACGAGCTCCAGGGCGCCAACGAGGAGCTGCGCGAACGCAGTGGACAGCTGGCCGACCTCAACGACTTCATGGACTCGATCCTCGGCAGCATGAGGTCGGCCGTGATCGTCCTCGACCGGAACTTCACGGTGCAGGTCTGGAACAGGAACGCTCAGGACCTGTGGGGCGTGCGCTCCGACGAGGCCGTCGGGTCGCACCTGCTCGGCCTCGACTGCGGCCTGCCCACCGACGCCATCGCGCCCTGCTGCGCGCCGCACTGGGCCATCCATCCACGACGCGGCAGATCACCGTGGATGCGATCAACCGGCGCGGTCGGCCGGTGCGCCTCAGCGTCACGGTGGCGCCCCTGCTTTCCCGGGAGGAGTCGACCGGCATCCTGCTGGTCATGGACGGCGAAGCCGCGACCCAGCGCGGGTGACCCAGCGCGGGTGACCCAGCGCGAGCGACCCAGCGGGTGACCGAGGCCGAGTGGCCTCTACGGCGACCGCGCCGTCAGGAGGCGTCCGGCTGAGGCTCGTCCGTCGAGCGCCCCCGCTCCTGCTCGGCGGCGAGCCGATCCACGCGAGCCGCGCGCCGATTGGCGGCCGCGTCGTTGAGCAGGATGCTCCTGCGCGGCTCCTCCGTGCGCGGCGCCTGCCGCTCCAGGGCTGCGGCAGTCCGGTCGTGCGCCGCCGCTGCGCGCTCGTGCGCCAGCACCGACCGCGTTCGCGCGGCGCGAGCGCGCCTGGCCGACCACTCGGCCGAGCGCGCCGCCTCGAGCACGTCGTCACCGCTGGACCGAGCGCCTGACAGCAGCTCGTCCCACCGGCGTGCAAGCTGCTGGGCGCGCTCACCCGCCGCGTCGGCCGCGGCTCGCGGAGTCACCTCCATCGCCTCACCCTAACGCTCAGCGGGCGGCCACACCGTGCCTCGGAGTACGCGCCTGCGGACCTCTCACCGAACCGTTCGCCCCTGCTCGTCCGCGCTGTCCCGCAGTGGCAGCTCGCCGGAGAAGGCCACCTCGTCTGCCACCTCCCGCAGCTTGCGGTGCATGTCCTGGCTCACCTTGCGCAGCAGGCGTGGACCGCGGGTGACGCCGGTGGCGGGGTCAGCCCGCCGTCTGCACCTCGAGCTCCCCTGCGGCATACCGACTGCGGAGCACCTTCTTGTCGAACTTGCCGACGCTCGTCTTGGGGACCTCGTCGATGAGGGCCCACCGCTCCGGCACCTGCCAGTGGGCGACCCTGCCCTCGAGGAACTCGCGGAGCCCCTCCACCGTCACGCCGGCGTCGGGCCGCAGCACGACGGAGGCGAGCGGGCGCTCGCCCCACTTCTCGTCGGGCACCCCGACGACGGAGGCCTCGAGCACGTCGGGGTGGGCCATGATGGCGTTCTCGAGGTCGACCGAGCTGATCCACTCGCCGCCGGACTTGATGACGTCCTTGGCCCGGTCGGTCAGCTCGAGGTAGCCGTCGGCCGAGAGGCGGCCGACGTCGCCGGTCCGGAGCCAGCCGTCGTCGAACTTCGCCGCCATCTCGTCGAGCTCCGCCTGCGGCTCGGTGCCGTTGGAGTAGTAGGAAGCGGTGATCCACGGACCGCGGACCTCGACCTCGCCGACGGCCTCGCCGTCGCAGGGAACCACGTCGCCGTCCGGCCCGACGAGCCGTGCCTCGACACCGCAGAGGATGCGGCCCTGCGAGGCCTTGTACCGCCAGAACTCCTCGGATCCGGGCTCGACGCGCGCCGGTGGGACCGCCAGCGACGCGACCGGCGACGTCTCGGTCATCCCCCAGCCGTGGACGATGTCGATCCCGTGGCGGTCGGAGAAGGCCCGGATCAGGGCCGGCGGTGCGGCCGAGCCGCCCACCATGAGCATCCGGCACGCCGAGACGTCCGTCTCGTGGTCGTCGAGGTAGTGGAGCAGGTCGTTCCAGATCGTCGGCACCCCGGCACCTCCGGTTACTCCCTCGGCGGCGATCATGGCGGCGAGCGGCTCGGCCTGCAGGTACCGGTCGGGCATCACGAGGGTGGCCCCGGTGACCATCGCGCTGTAGGGGTAGCCCCACGCGTTGGCGTGGAAGAGCGGCACGACGATGAGGAACCGGTCGGCCTGCGTGATCCCGAGCGACGCGGAGACGCCCATCGCGTGGAGGTAGTTGCTCCGGTGGGAGTAGACGACGCCCTTGGGGTGGCCCGTCGTGCCGGAGGTGTAGCACATCGACGACGCGTCGTCCTCGGACAGGTCCTCGGGCCAGTCGAAGCTGGTCGGCTCGTCCGCGATGAGGGTCGCGAGGTCGTGGACGCCCTCGGCGTGCTCCGCGAGCGCGCTGGTGGTCGCCTCGTCGACGGACCCGTTGAGGATGACGTGCCTGACGTCCGTGAGGTGTGGCAGCAGCCGTGAGAACGCCTCTGCGAGTGAGTTGTCGACGATCACGACCTGGCTGCCGCCGTGCCGGGCGACGTAGACGAGCTGTTCCGGGAAGAGACGGATGTTGAGCGCGTGCAGCACGGCCCCCATCGACGGCACCGCGAGATAGGCCATCAGGTGCTCGGCGTTGTTCCACATGAACGTGCCGACGCGCTGGTCCCCGGTGACGCCGAGCCCGCGCAGCGCGTGGGCGAGCTGTGCCGCCTGCCGGCCGAGCTCGCGGTAGCAGGTCCGACGACCGCCGTCGGGTGTCCACGTGACGACCTCGCTGTCGCCGTGCATCGTGGTGCCGAAACGCAGGAGCGACGAGATGAGCAGAGGCGAGGTCTGCATGGTGCTCTTCATGTCCTGAGGGTGCCATCCGCGCGCCGGGGACGCACCCCGTTCGCGGCGGCGTTTTGCGCGTCGCCGCTTCCCCTTGCGTATGCGGGTCGCCCGAGCGCCTGCTCGCCACGTTTGCGTCCGTGCCCGCGTTCGTGGCACGTCGCGGGGCCGAGCCGGCGTACGCGTGGGGCTCCACGCGTACGCCGTCTTCGACCCGGGCCCTCCCGCCGCGCTCAGCGGGTGCGGGCGCCCACTTCGTAGCTGGTGTTCGTCGCCTCGAAGAAGTTGACGAGCTCGAGCGTGTCGTTGGCCGCCGCCATCCACTTGGCCGGGTTGCTGACGCCGTAGTGCGCCTCGAACCCGAGCTCCTCCAGGCGACGGTCGGCGAGGTAGCGCACGTAGGTGTTGAGGTAGGTCGCGTTGAGCCCCAGGATCCCGCCCGGCAGCAGGTCGTGGTTGTAGCGCTCTTCGAGCTCGACGGCGTCGAGGATCATCCCGCGGATCTCGTCGGCGAACTCGGCCGTCTGGAGCTCCGGGTTCTCCTCGAGGACCGTGAGGACCAGGTTGATCCCGAACTTGAGGTGCAGGCTCTCGTCGCGCACGACCCAGTCGACGAGGGAGCCGAAGTTGCGCAGCAGGTTCCGCTGCCGGAAGCTCAGCGCGACCATGAAGCCGCTGTAGAACCAGATGCCCTCGAGGATGACGTTGTACGCGACGAGGTTGCGCACGAAGTCGCGCTTGCCCTCGAGCGTGGTGATGTCCAGCGTCCGCTCGGTCATGCGCCCGAGGTAGCGCACCTCGAACGCCTCCTTGGCGGCCATCGACGGGGTGTCGACGTGGGCGGCATACGCGGACTGCCGGTCGATGGGAAACGTCTCGAGCACGTACTCGAAGGCCACGCAGTGGTTGGCCTCCTCCCACATCTGCTTGGCGAGGTAGAGGTGCGCCTCCGGTGCGTTCACGTACGGGTAGACACCGAACGCGAGTGCCTTGTTGACGAGCAGCTCGTTGGGGTTGAAGTAGCTCATCAGGAACGTGACGGCGTGCTTCTCCTCGTCGGTCATCCGGGCGAAGTCGGCCAGGTCCTCGCCGAGCTGGACCTCGTGCGGGAACCACGTGTTGGCGACGGCCTGCTCGTATAGCTCGTACGCCCACGGGTAGCGGATCGGCTTGAGCAGCAGGCCTTCCGAGAGGCCGGTGCCCAGGATGCCGGTTGCGGTGCGGTCGCTCACTGGCAGGCCTCGCAGTCCAGTCGCTCCTGCGGGTCGGTGGGGCAGGCGATCGCCTCGCCCCCGACCGGCACCACAGGCACCAGCGGCACCGGCGGCACCTGAGACGACTTCGACGACTGCGTGCTCGGGGTGGCTCGGGCGAAGCCGAAGCCCGCCCCCGCGCGTCCCGCGGCGGTAGCCTTGTTGACCCGCACCGTCGACTGCTCGGCGGTGTGGCGCGGCTTGACGTGCAGGTAGTAGGTGGTCTTGACGCCCATGCGCCAGGCGGCCGTGTAGATCTGCGCCATCTCGGCGAGGTCGCGCGTCTCGAGGTACATGTTCCGGCTGATCGCCTGGTCGACCCACTTCTGCGCGCGGGCGGCGACGTGGAGGAAGGCGTACGGCGACAGCTGGAACGACGTGCGGTACGCCTCCCGCACGTCCGCCGGGATGGCCTCGATCGACTGCACGTCCCCCTGCGAGCGCAGCAGCTCCTCACGCACCTGCTTCCAGAGCCCGAGCCGCTTGAGCATCGCCACGAGGTTGCGGTTCACCTCGAGGAACTTGCCGGAGCTCGTCGTGCGGCTGAACAGCTGGGAGAACTGCGGGTCGAGGCCCGGGGTCGTGCCGGCGACGAGCCCGATCGAGGCCGTGGGTGCGACGGCCATGAGCGTCGCATTGCGTATGCCGCCGGCGACCTTCTCGCGCAAGGCGTCCCAGTCGAGCCGTGAGGACCGGTCCACGTCGACGGGGACGCCGCGGTCGGCCTCCAGGTCGTCGATCGTGTCGAGGGGAACACGTCCGCGCGACCATCCCGACCCCGCGAAGTTGGGGTAGCTCCCCCGGGTGCGGGCGAGCTCCGCGCTCTCGTCGATGGCCGTGTGGCTGATGAACTCGGTGAGGCGGTCGACCAGCTCGAGGGAGGCCTCGCCGCCGTACGTGATCCCCAGTCGCTCGACGAGGTCGGTGAAGCCCATCATGCCCAGGCCGATGGCCCGGTTGTCCTCGTTGGACCGCTCCGACTCCGCGACCGAGGACACGGTGATGTCGATGAGGTTGTCGAGCTGGCGCACGGCCGTGCGGACGGTCGCCTCCAGCCGCGGCCAGTCGATGACCGCGTCGAGGTCGGGCGCCTCCCCCGCGCGCGGGAGCGCGCCGGTGCGAAGGTGCCGGGCGAGGTTGACCGAGGCGAGGTTGCAGACGGCCGTGTTGTCCCGGTCCTGCGGGAGCGTGATCTCCGTGCAGAGGTTCGACAGGTGGATCGTGCCGGTGTTGCCGTTGAGCGCCCGCAGGTTGATGGTGTCCTTCCACGTCAGCCACGGGTGTGACGCCGTCTGCAGGGCGACGAGGATGGCGGTGAGCTGCTCGCGGGCACGGACCGTGCGGAAGGTCCGCAGACGCCCCTGCTCGGCGAGCTGCACGTACTCCGCGTAGCGCCGGCTGAAGGCGGCGCCGGTCAGCTCGACGAGGTCGGGCGCCTCGAGCGGGTCGAAGAGGTACCACGTCTCGTCGCGCTCGACCCGGCGCATGAACTCGTCGGAGATCCAGACCGCGGTGTTGGCCGTGCGGGTGCGCCGGTAGGGGTCACCGGCCTGCTGCCGGAGGTCGAGGAACTGCGGGAAGTCCAGGTGCCAGTTCTCCATGTAGAAGCACAGTGCGCCGAACTTCTTGCCGCCGCGGGAGATCGCCCGCAGCGTGGAGTCGATGGTGTGCATGAAGGGGACCGGCCCGGTCGAGGTGGTGTTGTTGCTCCGGATCGGTGAGCCCTCGGCGCGCAGCTTCGTCACCGACAGGCCGATGCCGCCGGTTCCCTTGGTGATCCACATGACGTCGCGCACGCTCTTGGCGATGTGCTCGATGTCGTCCTCCATCTGCATGACGAAGCAGTTGGACAGCTGCGGCCGCGGGGTGCCGGCGTTGACCAGCGTCGAGCCGGCCGGCAGATACTCCAGGCGCGCCATGGCGCGGTAGAAGCGGATCGCCGAGGCTGTCGCATCCTCCTCGTTGAGGGACAGTCCCATCGCGACGCGCATCCAGAAGTACTGGGGCACCTCGACGTCCCAGCCGCCCGGGCCGCTCAGCAGGTAGCGGTTGCGCATGGTCACGACGCCGATGTAGGTGAGCAGCTCGTCGTGCTCCGGGTCGAGCTCGTCGGCCAGGCGCTCGAGGTCGAAGCCGCCGGCGAGGCGCTGGTCGAGCAGCCCGGCCTCCGCGGCGTCGCGGACGTAGCCGGGGAAGCGGGCCCGGTGCAGGAGGTTCAGCTCGCGCGGCGTCTCGTAGGCGCCGAGCACCCGCTTGTAGACGGTCTTGAGCAGCAGGCGGGCCGCGATGCGGTCGAACGCCGGGTCGTCCTTGACGTTCTGGACCGCGACCTGGATGGCGGCCTCGTCGAGCTGCTCCGTGGTGATGCCGTCGAAGAGGGTGATCGCCAGCTCCGAGGCGATCTGGACGGTCAGACCGACGGCGTTGGGCAGGCCCTCGGTGGCACGCTCGACGGCCCGGTTGATCCGGTCGGCGGCGAAGGGCTCGCGCGAGCCGTCGCGCTTGGTCACCGACAGCCGCGACGGCGCGGTGGCGGGCGTGGCTGAGAGCTCGACGAAGGGCTCGACGAAGGGCTCGGAGGCGTATGCGGTGGGCGTGGGCCGGGCGCTTCCGGCCCGGTCGGTCATGTCGTGCAGTTGCGTGTTCACGGCTGTCTCCTCGCAGCGTGGGCGAACGGTCCGCCAGACGGGAGGAGCTGCGAGGAACCACGGCTGTCCGCGAGGTGGCTCGCGGGGAGCCACGGACGTGTCGTTCAGCCGTTGTCCACGAGCCCTCCCTCGGGGCCTGCCGGACCACCGCGTGAGGTCTCACGCGGTGCGCTGGCAGGTCTTCGGACTCGTGGGCGTGCACACCGGCCGAAACGCTCGGACGGTCCGTCTCCTACTGGTCGCCGCTTCCCAGGCCCAGGGCCCAGTGCTCATGACGACGGTCGTTCCCACTCACCGCTGCGGGGCAGTCCCGGACTCTCACCGGGTTCCCTCTTGCGACGACGCCCCTGGCTGGGGCGCCGAACCAGCTGCGGGACCGACACTATCCCTAGTGCCTCGACAGTCCGCGGACCCCACATCTTGCGCGTGTCGGACGCGGGCGCGCGCTAGTGTCGCCGGGACGGGTCGCTGGGGAAGGAACATGCGGAAGGCGCGGTGGAACACCTCGGCGCGAGGGCCGCCGGGCTCGCGCGCCGTCGCCCGGCTCTCGAGGTGGTCGCTGAAGCCGGGCATGGACTGCGACTCCTCGCGGGTCAGGGCCCGGAAGCCCATCGACCACTCCGGGAAGTACCGCTCGGCGATCTGCTCGCGGAGCGCGACGGACACCTCCGGGGACGGCTCGAGGTCCGCGGGGCGCACCGCCGGACTGCTGGGACGACGAATGCTACGCAGGCCGGCTCGCCCGCCGGTTGGGGCCGGCGACGAAGACGGCGGCGCCGAGGACCAGAGCGGCCCCGACGAGCTGCCACACGCCGAGCCGCTCGCCCAGCAGGAGGTAGCCCAGCACGACCGACACGATGGGGATCACGTAGGTGACGAGCGACCCGACCTGCTGGCCGACCGCCCGCACGACGTCGAACTGCAGCAGGTAGGCCACGCCGGTGCCGAGGACCCCGAGCGCCAGCAGGGACAGCACCGGCTGGGCCCAGCCACCGGTCGCACCGGTCACCGACGACCACGGCGCCGCGAAGGCGCTGCGGTGCAGGGCCCACCAGGCGAGGAGGACGACCAGCATCTCGGCGGACGCGACGACCAGCAGGGCCGCCGGGAGCTGGAGCCCCCCGAGGTCCTCCTTGGCGAGGTGCGTGCGCACCCACGTCCAGCCGATGCCGTAGGAGGCGCCGGCCACGAGGGTGAAACCGAAGCCGACCAGGTCCGGTCGACCGGAGGCCTGCCACGGCTGCGCGATGACCAGGACGCCGAGGAAGCCGACGCCGACCGCGACGATCTTGCGGCCCGGCAGCCGCTCCGCCGGCAGCATCGCCGCGGTGGCCAGCACGGTCACCATCGGCGTCGTGGCATTGCCGATCCCGGCCAGGGCCGAGGCCACACGCTCCTCCCCCAAAGGGAAGAGGGTGAAGGGCAGGGAGGCCAGGAGCAGCCCGACGACGAGCAGGTGCGCCCAGACCCGGCGCGAGCGCGGCAAGCGCCCACCGACGACGTGCAGCAGCAGCGTCACCGTGACGGCGCCGAAGAGGATGCGCCCCGTCGCGATCTGGATGGGCGCGAACCAGTGCAGCGCATACTTCATGAGCAGGAAGCTCGAGCCCCAGATGAGGGCGAGCGCACCGAACTTCGCCTGCCACGGGAGGCTGGGACGCCGGGTCGACGACGTCGGCCCCTGGGCCGTGGCTGGAGCGACAGCCGGGGGTCGGACCACGCTCTCGGCGGGTCCGGGGATCACGCGTTCAGGCACGGGCAAACCCTAGCCCCGGCCACCGACACGACGTCCGGCATCTTCCTGCCGAGGCCCTCACCCTCGAGTCGGTGCACCGACGGCTGCCTCGACCTGCGGGCCGAGACGCCCGACGGGGTCGAGCAGCTGGGCGAGGTGCACCGCGTGCCGTCCCCGGAGGTCGGCGACCTGCGTGCGGCAGGAGAACCCGTCGGCCAGCACGACGGCGTCGGGAGCGGCGTCGACGGCAGGCAGCAGGTGCTGGTCGGCGACGGCGAGCGACACCTCGTAGTGGCCGGTCTCGACGCCGAAGTTGCCCGCCAGCCCGCAGCAGCCGGCGAGGGTGGTGACACTGGCACCGGTGGCGGCGAGCAGGTCGGCGTCCGCCTTCCAGCCGAGGACGGCGTGGTGGTGGCAGTGCGGCTGCGCGATGACCTGCGTCCCGCTGAGGTCGGGGGCTTCCCAACCGGGAGTCTCGGCGAGCAGCTCGGAGAGGGTGCGCACCCGGGAGGACACCAGGGCCGCGTCCTCGTCGCCGGGCAGCAGCTCGTGGACGTCCGAGCGGAGCACGGCGGTGCACGACGGCTCGATGCCCACGATCGGGAGGCCTGCCCTCGCGTCGGGCGCGAGTGCCGACACCGTGCGTCGCAGGATCTCCTTGGCGGAGTCGAGCTGGCCCGTGGTGATCCAGGTGAGCCCGCAGCACACCGACCCACTGGGCAGGCGCGGCTCGTAGCCGGCGTCGCGCAGCACCCGGACCGTCGCCTCGGCGACCTCGGGCGAGAAGGAGTCCGAGAACGAGTCGGCGAAGAGCACGACGGGTCTCAGGTCGGAGCGGCGTGGCGCGAAGGTCCGCCTGAAGGGCCGGTCGGGGAACGCCGGGATGGAGCGGCGCCGGTCGACCCCCGCCAGCCACAGGGCCGTCGGGCCGACGACGGGCAGCGTCAGCGCCCGGTTGGCCACCCTCGGCAGCCGACCGGCGAGGCGCGCCCACATCGGCAGCCTGCCCAGCGTGTAGTGCGAGCGGGGGCGGAGGCGGCGCCGATAGGTCTGGTGCAGGACCTCGGACTTGTAGGTCGCCATGTCGATGCCCGTGGGGCAGTCCGACGCGCAGCCCTTGCACGACAGGCACAGGTCCAGGGCGTCGTGGACCGACGGGTGTGACCACGGCAGCTCACCTCGCACGACGTCCTGCAGCACCCGGGCGCGGCCCCGAGTCGAGTCCTTCTCCTCGCGGGTCGCCAGGTAGGACGGGCACATGACCCCGCCGGCCGCCGAGTTGTCGGCGCGGCACTTGCCGACCCCGGTGCAGCGGTGCACGGCCTGGGCGAGGTCGCCGCCGTCGTGCGGATAGGCCATCGCCAGGTTCCGGACCGGGAAGTGCCCGGCCGGCCGCACGTCCGCGTCGACGGGGTCGGGGTCGACGAGCACGCCGGGGTTGAGCAGGTTGCCCGGGTCGAAGGCGTGCTTGATCCCGCCGAAGAGGGAGATGGCGTCCTCGGAGTACATGTGCGGCAGCAGCTCGGAGCGGGCCCGCCCGTCACCGTGCTCACCGGACAACGACCCCCCGAATCCGCCTACGAGACGGGCCGACTCGGTCAGGAACTCCCGCATGACCGTCGTACCGTCGGGCCGGTCCAGCGGGAAGTCCAGCCGCACGTGCATGCACCCGTCGCCGAAGTGGCCGAACGGCGCCGACGTCATGCCATAGGAGCCCACGAGCTCGTCGAAGGCGGCGAGGTACTCCCCCAGACGGGCCGGCGGCACCGCAGCGTCCTCCCAACCGGGCCACGCCGGCTTGCCCGACGGAGCTCGCCCGGCGAGGCCGGCGCCGTCCTCGCGGATGCGCCACAGCCGGGCCTGGACGGCCGGGTCCTCGACGACGACGGCGTCGTCGGCAACCCCCGCCCCCGCCAGCTCGAGGGCACGGGAGGCGACCTCGGCCAGGTCCTCACCGGCGAACTCGACGAACAGCCAGGCCCGCCCGCGAGGCAGCGGCGGGATCGCGTCGGGTCCCCGGCGGGCGCGCAGCACGTCGATGAGCCGGGAGTCCAGGCCCTCGCACGACGTCGGGCCGTGGGCCACGACGGCGGGCGCGGCCTGCCCGGCGGCGACGATGTCGGGGAAGCCGAGCACGACGACGACCCGCACCGAGGCGTCGACGACGAGCCTCACGGTGGCCCGGGTGATCACCCCGAGCGTCCCCTCCGAGCCGACGAGCGCCTGCGTGAGGTCGAACCGCTCCGGCAGCAGGTGGTGGGCGGCGTAGCCGGAGACCTGCCGGCCGAATCGGTCGAACTCGGTGCGTGCGGTCGCGAGGTGCCGCGACATGACCGTCCGGACGCCCGAGACGACGTCGTCGGCACCGTGGGCGAACGGCATACCGCCCTCGTCGTAGCCGGTGGTGAGCGTCTGCCCGGCCGCCGTGAGCAGGTCGAGCCCCGCGACGTTGTCGGAGGTGCGGCCGTAGGCGAGCGACCGGGACCCGCACGCGTTGTTGCCGATCATCCCGCCGATCGTGCAGCGCGGGTGCGTCGACGGGTCGGGGCCGAAGCGTATGCCGTGTGGCGCGGCTGCCCTCTGCAGCACGGCGTGGACGGTTCCCGGCTCCACCACCGCCGTCCGCGACTCGGGGTCGACCGACAGGACGCGGTTCAGGTGCCGGGAGAAGTCGAGGACGACGCCGCGCCCGACGGCGTTGCCGGCCACCGACGTGCCCGCTCCGCGAGAGGTGACCGGCACGCCGGTCTCGCGGGAGACGGCCAGGGTGGCTGCCACGTCGTCGACGTGCCGCGGGCGGACCACGGCGAGCGGGGGGATGCGGTAGAGCGACGCGTCGGACGCGTACATGCTGCGGGTGCCCGCGTCGGCGCGCACCTCGAGCCCGGCGCGCTCCAGCGCCCCCACCACGTCCGCCTCGTCCACCATGGGTAACATGTTACTCATGGTCCAGCTCGCGCTCCCCGCCGGAGCACCGTCCCTGGCGGAGGCCGTCGTCGGCGCCGTCCGCTCGGGCATCGCCGCGGGTGAGCTCGTCCCGGACCAGACCTACTCCGTGTACCAGCTTGCGGACCTGCTGGGCGTCTCGCGCAGCCCGGTGCGCGAGGCCCTCCTGCGCCTCGCCGAGGCGGGACTCGTCCGGATCGACCGCAACCGGGGCTTCCGGGTGCTCCCACCGCAGGCGCACGACATCGAGGAGATCTTCGACCTGCGTCTGGCCCTCGAGCCGACCGCCGCCCGGCGCGCCGCGCAGCTCGCCGGCGACGCCGAGAGGGACGAGATCCGGGAGGCCTTCGCGGCCATGTGTGCCGCGACGAGTGACGAGGAGCGGTTCTGGGTCGCCGACCACGCCGTGCACGACCGGCTCATGCACGCCGGGGGCAACCGGCGGGCGGCCACCATCATCGAGCGGCTCCGGGCCACCACGGCGCTGCTCGGGCCGCCGACCACCACCGCCGGGCGCACGCTCGCGCAGATCCGCGACGAGCACGAGCCGATCGTCTCCGCGATCCTGGGCCGCGACGGCGACGCGGCGGAGCGGGCCATGCGCGACCACCTCGAGCGCACCGGGCGGCTGCTCGCCCGGAGCCTCGCCGACCCTGGCCGGGTCTCCTCGTCCGCCGACCCCTGACGGCAGCGCCCGGCACGCCTCCACCCGGACCACCACAACCGCCCGACCACAACCGCCCGACCACAACTGCCAGCCGTCTCAACCCCTGCACGACCACGCGCGGCCGCCGCCGGCTGGGGCACCCTGAGACCGGCAGCTCCACCGAGAAACCAACGACACACCAACGAGCAGGACCGCCCGCACAGGGACGGCCCCAAGGAGAGAAGCGTGAAGGTACTCCTGCTGGAGAACGTCCACCCCGTCGCTGCGGAGGCGTTCCGCCGCCACGGCTTCGACGTCGAGGTCCGGCCGGGATCGCTGAGCGAGGCCGACCTCGTGCAGGCCCTCGCCGGTGTCTCCGTGGTCGGGATCCGGTCCAACACCAAGGTCACCCGCGCCGTCCTGGACGCCGCCCCCGACCTGCGCGTCATCGGCTGCTTCTGCATCGGCACCAACCAGGTCGACCTGGGCCACGCGACCGAGCGCGGCGTCGCCGTCTTCAACGCCCCGTTCTCCAACACGCGCAGCGTCGTCGAGCTCGTCATCGGCGAGATCCTCGCGCTCGCCCGTCGCCTCCCCGAGAAGACCCAGCGCATGCACGACGGGATCTGGGACAAGTCCGCCAAGGGCAGCTACGAGACCCGCGGCCGGACCCTGGGCATCGTCGGCTACGGCAACATCGGCACCCAGCTGTCCAACGTGGCCGAGGCCATCGGTATGCGCGTCGCCTTCTACGACACCGCAGACCGCCTCGCGCACGGCAACGCGCAGCGCATGGGTTCCCTGGACGAGCTGCTCGAGGTGTCCGACGTCGTCACCCTCCACGTCGACGGCCGCCCCGGCAACGCGGGGCTCTTCGGCGCCGAGCAGTTCGCGAAGATGAAGCGCGGATCGGTGTTCATCAACGCCTCGCGCGGCATGGTGGTCGATGACGTCGCGCTGCGCGAGCACATCCTCAGCGGCCACCTCTCGGGCGCCGCGATCGACGTGTTCCCGATCGAGCCGAAGGCGCAGGGCGACCTCTTCGAGTCGCCGCTGCGCGGCCTCGACAACGTCATCCTCACCCCGCACGTCGGAGGCTCCACCGAGGAGGCCCAGGAGGAGATCGGCACGTTCGTCGCGACCAAGCTGATCGGCTACATCCTTCACGGCGCGACGGCGCTGTCGGTCAACCTCCCCGACGTGGCGCCCGCGCCCCCCGAGGGGGGCTTCCGGGTGGCGCTGCTGCATCGTAACGTCCCCGGGGTGCTCGCCGCCATCAACAACACCCTTGCCGCGGCCGGAGCCAACATCGTCGGCCAGTCGCTGGCGACCCGCGGCCAGCACGGCTACGTCGTCACCGACACCGACGTGCCGCTGTCGACAGAGACCCTCGCGTCACTGCGCCACGTCGCCGAGGCCGTGCACCTCGAGGCGTGGTACGGCCAGCCGGCCTGAGCAGCCGCTCGCCGTCACCGCCGTCCCCGAGCCGCAGCACGACGAGAACCATGACGTCGCGCTGCGGCTCGGTCCACACTGGGGACATGTTCATCGAGACCGTCCCCGAGGACGCAGCGGAGGGCGAGCTCGCCGAGTACTACAGCCAGCAACGTGAGGCGTGGGGCTTCCTGCCCAACTACGCCGCCGCGTTCTCGGCACGCCCCGACGTGGCCCGCGCCTGGGCAGCGCTCAACGGCACCATCCGCGGCGGGATGGACCGTCGGCGCTTCGAGCTGGCCACCATCGCCGCAGCCCGAGCGCTCCGCTCGACCTACTGCACCGCTGCGCACTCGAAGTTCCTGCGCGACGCCTGTGGCGACGAGGCCAGCCTGGAGGCCATCAGCCGCGAGCCGGACGGCACGACGCTGAACGAGCAGGACCGGCTGGTGTACGCGTTCGCCGCCAAGGTGGCCACCGACGCGTCGTCGGTGGAGCAGTCGGACGTCGACGCGCTGCGTGCGGCCGGCCTCACCGACCGGGACGTCGCCGACGTCGTCTACGCCGCGGCGGCGCGCTCGTTCTTCACCCGGGTGCTCGACGGCCTGGGCGCCCAGCTCGATGCGCAGACGGCGGCGGAGTTCTCGCCGGCGCTGCTGGCGTCGATGCTCGTCGGGCGCCCCGCTGCGCCCGCCTGAGGGACGGCATACGGCCCGCCCCGGCGCCCGGCTGGCGACGTGACCGGCGGTCCGAGCGTCACCGCCTGGCGATGGCGAGCAGGTCGCGGGCCGGCTCGGACCCCCGACGTCCTCGCGGTTGCTAAGGCGCCCAGCGGCGGAGCTGCTTCTTGCCGAAGCCGGCCCACAGCGTCTCGAAGTCGCGCTCGGCGCGTTCGGCACGCGCCTGCTCGAGGCCGTGCAGGCGGCCGAAGGTGAAGGCGTTCTGCCCGTCGAGGTACGCCTGCACGGCGAACTCGCGCAGTCGTCGACGGGCGACGACCGTGTCCTGGTGGATCCCGAGCGTCTCCTGGATCTTCTTGGTGTCCGCGCCGAGGGACTTGGCGCGCTTGCCCAGGACCGGGGTGGCCGACTCCGCGGCATACCTCAGGCGCTTGGCCTTCTTGCGCGCCTCGTGGACGGCCAGGTCGCGGCTGCCCGGGTCTGCAGCCGCCTCGATCTCCCGGACCGCACGCCCCAGGCGCTTCACGTCTCGTGCCAGCAGTCCGGGCAGCACCTTCCGGGCGGGCCGGTCGCCGTGACCCTGCAGCGGCGGTGCGGAGATGAGCCCCTCGATCGTGTCGAGGAGCCGTACGTAGCGCTCGCTGTCCAGCGCTCGCCGGGCCTCCTCCTTGCCCGACTCGTAGGCCTTGCCGAGCTCCTCGTCGAGGCGGGTGCTCACGGGACCGACCACGAGCTCCGCCGGCTCGTGGGCGAGGACCTCGCCGAGGTGCTCCCGCAGCACCTGGGCGTCCCTGGCGACCGCGAACTCCTCTCCCACCCAGCGCAGCTCCTCCCGCACGGGGTCGGTGACCGAGGTGTCGAGCAGGGGCCGGAAGGTGGTCAGCGCCGACCGGAGCCGCCGGGCCGCGATGCGCACCCGGTGCACCGCTTCGGTCTGGTCGGCGCGGACGCCGGCGTCCTGCTCCAGCAGCCGGGCCAGGTGCTGCGCGAGCTGCGACGACAGCAGCTCCCGGACGGTGGTCTCGACCTTGCCCTTGCCCTTGCCCTTGCGCTTGGCCCTGCCGGTCTCCGGAGTGGTGGTCGTCCCGGCCTTCGAGAGCGCCGCCGGCGCGACGCCGACGACGCGCGCCAGCTTCGACCCGACCGCAGCCGGGGATGCGCCGGCAGCCAGGAGCCGTTCCTCGACGACGTCCAGCAGCTCCGGTGAGCCATCGGCCAGCTCGACCTCCCACTCGCGCCACGCGAGCTCCGGCTCGTCGCCGTCGAGGTACTGCCCCTGCACGGTGTCGTCCGAGACGAGCGCGAGGACGCAGCCCGCGGCATCGGTGAGGGCGTACTCACGACGTTCGGTCGTCACGATGGCCACCGGTCGCAGCTCCCGCCCGCGCGAGAGGGCGTGCACCCGAGCCCGGAAGCTCTCGGGCACGGCCCGCTCGTCGTCGCCCAGCGGCTCGCCGAGCTCGGTGCGGGTGTCCCCGCCCGCCGGGAGCTTGAGGTGCCAGCCCGCATCCTTGCCGCCCGTGCGACGGCGGAGGGTCACGCCGCTCCGGGCCAGGTCGAGGTCGGCGGTGTCGAAGTACACGGCCTCGAGGTGGAACGCGTTGGGCTGGCCCACCGATGCGACGCCGTCCGTCTCCGCGAGGTTGGGGAACACGGTGGCAGCGTCGACGTCGTACTTCCGCTCCGTCTCGGCGTGGGAACCCATGTCCTGATCCTCGCGCATCACACGCATCCGTGGGGCGGTCTGCTGGTAGCACGTCGACCGGTCGCCTCCCGGACACGGAACCACCAGCCCCGGCGAGCAGCCCACCGGTCACGGCATCGGGGCGACCGGCTGCCCGGCCAGGGCGGCACTCATGATCCGGCGCCAGATCGGGGCGGCGAAGCAGGCGCCGGTCATCGCGGTGCAGCTCTTGCCGGCCATGGACACGTGGAACATGCGGCGGTTCTGCTCGACGGGGTTGCCGACCCACACGGCGGTCGTCAGCTGCGGGGTGTAGCCGACGAACCACGACTGCGCGTTGCCGTCGGCGGTGCCCGTCTTGCCCGCGGAGGGCCGCCCTTTCAGCTGGTTGAGGATGCCCGAGCCGTGGGTCATGTTGTACATCAGGAACTGCGTGGCCTGGCCCACGGCGCGGGCGTCCGCGACGCGCGCGCACGACGGTGGCGGGGCCAGCAGCACCGTGCCATGCTGCGTGACACTCGTGACGGGCCTGGTCCGGCAGAGCAGCCCGCCGGCGGCGAGGGCGGCATACGCGTTCGCGAGGGTCTGTGGGGAGACCTGCTGGGCGCCGAGGACGACCTGCGGCGGGTAGGTGCCGATCGGTGCACCGCTCGCGTCGTGCATCCCGAACGCGGTCATGGTCCGGTGGATCGCGCACACGCCGATCCTGCTCGCGAGCGAGACGAAGGCGGTGTTGGTCGACTGGGCGGTGGCCGCCATGAGCGACATCGTGCCGCCGCCCCATGCCTCGTCGTTGTAGACCTTCCACCTGCTGTAGAGACCGCACGGCCTGGGGAACTGGCTGCGGCTGAAGATGGCCGGCTGGTGCGGACCGGCTGCCGGGGCGTCGACGGTCGCGTGCAGCCCCACCCCCTGCGCCATCGCGGTGACCAGCGAGAACGCCTTGGCGGTCGAGCCGAACTGGAAGCCGCGGGAGCCGCCGTACACCGTGTCGACCGAGTAGCTGAGCTCCGTCTGCCCCGCGCCGGCGTCGGTGCCGTATGCCGTGTCCTGGCCGAGCGCGAGGACGTCGCCGGTGCCCGGCCTCGTCACGTAGGCCGCTGCCGCCACTCCCAGCGAGTTGCCCTCCGGGGCGACCGCGCGCAGTGCCTTGTTCACGTCCTTCTCGACGGACGGGTCGAGGGTGGTGCGCACCGTCAGGCCGCCGCGGAAGAGCAGGTCGTGGCGTGCCTGCGCGGTGGCACCGAGCGCCGGCTGCTGCTCGAGCCACCTGATCACGAAGGAGCAGAAGTAGGGGTGGCGCGAGGCCGCGCAGGTGGCGGGCGGATTGGTCACGTGCAGGTCCGCTGCGAGCGGCCGGCGCAGGGCCGCGCGCCACTGCGAAGTCGTGACCAGGCCGAGGGCGTGCATCCGCCCCAGCACGAGGTTGCGCCGCGCCAGTGCCTGGGTCGGGTGGTGGACGGGGTCGCTCGTGCTGGGGCTCCGCACGAGGCCGGCGAGGGTCGCGGCCTCTGGCAGCGTCAGCGCACTGGCGGGCATACCGAAGTAGTGCCGGGCAGCTGCCTCCACGCCGTAGGCGCCGTCGCCGTAGTAGGCCAGGTTGAGGTACCCCCCGAGGATTCGGTTCTTGCTCCACGTCCGCTCGAGCCACGCGGCATACCGCAGTTCCGTGAGCTTGCGCGGGAGCGTCTTGGCCACCGCTGCCTCGGCCGCCGCGTTCCTGCCCTCCGCGAGGGCCTGGGCCTGCAGCGTCATCTTGACGAACTGCTGGGTCAGGGTCGAGGCGCCCTCGCTCGCCGTGCCGGTGCGCAGGTCCTGGATGAGCGCCCGCGTCAGGGCTTTGACGTCGATCGCGCCGTGGCTGTAGAAGCGGCTGTCCTCGATCGCGACCTGCGCCTGCCGCATCACCGGCGCGATCTGGCCGAGCCCCACGACCATGCGGTTCTGGTCCTGGGGGGTGGCGATGACGGAGCCGTCGGCGGCGAGGATGCGCGAGCCCCGCGGCAGCTGCGCCGCCGAGAAGGTGCTCGGCAGCGACATGAAGCTCGAGTCCCCTGCCGACGTCAGCCGCCCGAGCGCACCCACCGACGGTACCGACAGGGCCGCCCCCAGCACCCCGAGCAGGATGGCCACCACCACGAAGGCGAGCAGCAGCCGGATCGTCCTGCCCAGGTCTCGTCGGGGAACCGCGACCATGTCATCGACGGTAGGCACGGCTCCGAGCGGTGTCTGGGGTTTGCTCGAGGTCTCTGGGCCGCTCGTGACCGCCGGTGCACCTGCGCCTCGGGCCCGCGCCCGGTTCGCAACCGGCATACGGGCCGAACCGCTCCTCGCGGGGGTGGCGGCCTAGCCTTGGGGGATGGATCTGGGCCTGGACTTCGGCACCACGCACACGGTGGTCGCGCACGCCGATCGCGGCAACTACCCGGTCGTGGCCTTCCTCGACGAGGACGGCGACGCGCGTGACCACTTCCCCTCCGTCGTCGCGGACGACGGGGGCACGCTCGTCTACGGGTTCGCCGCCCTGGAGGCGGCACGACGGGGTATGCCGTCTGCCCGCTCCTTCAAGCGCCTGCTCGCCGAGCCTCGCGTCACGCCCGACACGCCCATGCGCATCGGCGAGCGCGAGGTGCCGCTCTTCGACGTGCTCACCGGGCTCTTCGCCGCCGTGCTGGTCGCGCTGCGGACCGCGTCGAGCATCGAGGGCCGGCTCGACGGGGCGGCTGCGCCCCGGGCCGTGCTGGGAGTGCCGGCCCAGGCTGGCAGCGCCCAGCGCTTCCTCACGCTGGAGGCCTGCCGGGGCGCTGGCTTCGACGTCGCCGGCCTGGTCAACGAGCCGTCGGCCGCGAGCTTCGAGTTCGCGCACCGGCAGGCCCGCTCGATCACCTCCCGGCGCGACCTCGTCATCGTCTACGACCTCGGCGGGGGCACCTTCGACGCGTCGCTGCTGCGGCTGTCGGGCACCCATCACGAGGTGCTCGACTCCTTCGGCGTGAACAGGCTCGGTGGCGACGACTTCGACGAGGCCCTCGCTGCGGCTGCGCTACAGGTCGCCGGCCGCCCGGGAAGCGAGCTGCCGGAGGCGGCACGGGCGAGCCTGCTGGAGGAGTGCCGCGAGGCCAAGGAGCGCATCGGGCCGCAGTCCCGCCGAGTCGTCGTCGAGGTCCCTGCGGTCGACGGGCGCGCCGGGAGCGCGGTGACCGTTCCGGTCGACGAGTTCTACGCCGCCGTCGCGCCGCTGGTCGCGGCGACGACCGAGGCGATGGAGCCGCTGGTGCAGTCGCTCGGTTCTCCCGACGGGGACGGCGACGAGCTCCAGGGCGTGGCCGGCATCTACATCGTCGGCGGGGCCAGCGGGCTGCCACTGGTGCCCCGCCTGCTGCGGTCACGGTTCGGCCGTCGAGTGCACCGCTCCCCGATGCCGAGCGCCTCCACTGCGGTCGGTCTCGCCATCGCGGCCGACCCCGACGCGGGCTTCTCGCTGCGCGACCGGCTCTCTCGCGGCTTCGGCGTCTTCCGGGAGCGCGAGGCCGGGACCACCCTGTCGTTCGACCCGGTGCTGGACCGTTCGCTGCGGACCGCCGATGCGCTGGGTGAGTCCTCGGGCGCGGAACCCGTGGTCGTGACCCGCCGGTACCAGGCTGCTCACAACATCGGCTGGTTCCGCTTCGTCGAGTACTCATCGGTCGACGACCAGGGCGAGCCGCGTGGCGATCTCGCACCGGTGGCCGAGATCGTGTTCCCGTTCGACCCGGAGCTCCAGAGGGCTGTCGCGGGGACGGGGAACGGACGCTCCGGCCAGTCGTCGCCCCTGCCCGAGGTGCCCATCGTGCGCATGGAGGCCGGTCCGCTGCTCGAGGAGCGCTACACCGTCGACCCCGCCGGCATCATCGAGCTGTCCCTCACCGACCTCACGACCGGCTACCGGCAGGAGCACGTCTTCCAGCTCTGAACGCGTGACAGGGCGTGACAGCGCGTGACTGCAGGGTGCGGGCGGACTCAGGTGACGGCGTCTCCGGCGCAACCGCGCCCGCGAGCGTCGAGTCCCGGCACGGTGCCCGTCTCGACCAGCTCCGCCGCGATGTCGGCGAGCTTGCGGTTCGAGTTCTGGCTGAGCTGGCGGAGCAGCGCGAAGGCCTCGTCGGGACCGATGCGCAGTCGTTCGATGAGGACTCCCATGGCCGCCCCGATGATGCGGCTGCGGACGAGGGCCACCTCGAGATGCTCGGCGCGGTCGTCGGCGCGGGCCGCCTCGATCACGATGGCTGCGTGCTCGGCCAGCACGCGCGCGCGACCGGTCGCGGCAGCACCGAAGGCATCCGCAGTGTCGGCATACACCGTCATGACACCGACGGTCTTGCCCTGTCTGAGCAGGGGCAGCGACAGCACGGACCTGATGTCCGTGCGCCGGAGCAGCTCGCGAGCGTATGTCGCCCACCGTTCCGGCAGCTCCGGCGAGGCCAGGTCGGGGCACGCGGTCACCGCGCCGGTGTTGAACGCCTCGATCCCGGGGCTGTCCCCGGCCTCGGCGGAGATGGAGGCCACCCGCTGCATCAACGAGCTGTCCGTCATGGCCGCGAGCGGGGCGGGGTGCTTCGTCAGGTGGTCCGTCATCGCGGCGGCCGCCCACTGGCAGGGGACGACGTCGAGGGCGCGGGTGACCACGGCGCGGAGGGTGGGCATGACGCCCTGCAGCTCGAACAGGTCACGTGCGAGCGACGCGAAGCCGGCCGGCGTACCGATCTCCGGCGACGGCCCACGGCTTCCCGTGCCGCCGCCCGAGGCAGCGTCGGACGGCTCGCGCTCGTCCTGCGGCGACGGCACCGCGTGCGGTCCAGCCGGCCCAGCGGCGCTCTTCCCGGTAACGAAGTCCTCAGAGGTCCCCATCCGGCATACATACACCCGTTCGGGGGTCTGATCCGAGGCTGACCACGTCGGAGACGTGCCGGAAGCGGCCGTGGCGGGTGCAGCAACCCGACGTCTCGTCCTCCGCCGGGCCGCTGGAGATGGCGCTGTCGGCGAGCACGGTGTAGACCTCCCAGCGTTCGCCGTTCGGGGTGCCCTCGACCCAGAACTTGTCCTGCTCGGCGTAGCAGCACGTCGCTCCCCGCTCGTCGCGCGTGGCCAGGCCGTGCTCGGCCAGCCGGGTCTGCTCGGCATCCACGGTGTCGACGTCGGCGACCTCGACGCCGAGGTGGTTGAGGCTGCCGCCCTGCCCCGGGTTCTCGATGAGGACGAGCTTCAGCGGCGGCTCCTCGATGGCGAAGTTGGCGTAGCCGGGACGCACCTTGGCCGGTTCGGAGCCGAACAATGCCGAGTAGAAGGCCACCGAGGCCTGCAGGTTCTCGACGTTGAGTGCGAGCTGGATGCGGCTCATGGGATCGCCCTCCAAGAGATCGATCATTGTCGATGTGCCCTCGAGGTTGCACCCTTCCATCGACCTCTGTCAATATCGACGCATGTCGAAGTCTGTGATGCTGGAGCTCACCCCGGTGGAGGCCGCGGCCTGCTGCTCCCCGCTGAGTCGGGAGCCATTGACCCAGGAGGCGGCCGAGCGGGTCGCACCGATGCTCAAGGCCCTGGCCGACCCGGTTCGGCTGCGGCTGCTGTCGCTGGTCGCCTCCCACGAGGGCGGCGAGGCCTGCGTGTGCGACCTCAACGACGCCTTCGAGCTGTCGCAGCCGACGATCAGCCACCATCTGAAGGTGCTGCACGAGGCGGGCCTGCTCGAGCGGGAGAAGCGCGGCGTGTGGGTCTACTACCGCTCCAGCCCGAGGGCCCTGTCGGCCTTGGCAGCACTGATCTCCGGCACCGCCTCGTGAAGCTGCGACAGAAGGTCGCAGCCGAGCTCGTCGGCAGCGCGTTCCTCGTCGCCGCCGTCATCGGCTCGGGCGTGGCGGCCAGCCGGCTGTCCCCCCACGACGTGGGCCTGCAGCTGCTGGAGAACTCCGTCGTCACCGGAGCCGTCCTCGTCGCGTTGATCCTGGCGCTGCATCCCGTGTCGGCCTCGTTCAACCCGGTCATCACCGTGCTGGAGCGCCTGCTCGGGGCGATCTCCACCCGGGTGGCGGCGGCTCTCGTCGCGGCCCAGCTGACCGGCGCCGCGGTCGGCGCCGTCGTCGCCAACGTCATGTTCGACCTGCCCGCCGTCTCCGGGGCGCAGCACGTGCGCTCCGGCGCAGGGGTGTGGCTCGGCGAGGTGGTTGCCACGCTGGGGCTGGTGGTCGTCGTGTTCGGCACCCTGCACGGCGCCGACAGCAGCCGGGTCGCCTTCGCCGTGGGTGGCTACATCACGGGGGCGTACTGGTTCACCAGCTCCACCTCCTTCGCCAACCCGGCTGTCACCGTGGCCCGCACCCTGTCCGACACCTTCGCCGGCATCGCACCGGTCAGCGTCCCGGCCTTCGTCCTCGCCCAGCTCCTGGGCGGCGCCGCCGGACTCGGCCTGGTTGCACTGCTGCACCCGAGACGCCGCGAAGCCGAAACCTCCCTGACCTGAAAGGCACGGCTGTGACCGACTACGACTCGACCGACAAAGTCCCCGCCGACCGGCCGACGGTCCTGTTCGTCTGCGTGCACAACGCCGGCCGCTCGCAGATGGCAGCCGGCTACCTGCAGCATCTCGCCGGCGACCGCATCCAGGTCCTGTCCGCCGGATCCCAGCCGGCCGAGCACGTCAATTCCGTCGCGGTGCAGGCCATGGCCGAGGACGGCATCGACGTCGCCGCCGAGACGCCGAAGCTGCTCACCGACGCCGCAGTCCGCGAGGCCGACGTCGTGGTGACGATGGGCTGTGGCGACGCCTGCCCGTTCCACCCCGGCAAGCGCTACGAGGACTGGGTGCTCGACGACCCGGCGGGCCAGGACCTCGAGCACGTCCGGCCCATCCGGGACGAGATCCGTGCCCGCGTCCAGCAGCTCATCACAGAGCTCACGGGGCTCACGGGGCTCCCGGAGCACTGAACCGTTCGACCCGAGTTGGCCCCCGGCGTGACGCTGGTGGCCTCGGCCGCGCCGGGGACGGGGCCGGGGTTTTCGCGACGGATCTTGAGCTCGGACAAGGCGATTCGCCGAGCAGGCTCCGACGGTCAGACAGCCGTAGTCCGAGTCCCAGTCCCTCGCGCACCCTGGCGGTGGGCACCCGCCGAGGTCGTCACCCTTCACGCCCGGGCCGCTCGCCCGGTGCTCCTGCGCCCTGCATCTCGTTGCGGCCTCCTCGTCCGGTCGGCACGAGACCCCCGCCTCCAGTTGCCCCCGCGCATCGCGACAGCATCTGCGATGGAACATCCATGGACCGAGGCGTCGAGGGCGTCGAGGGGGGTCCGGCTCACCCCGCTGGGCATGGCCCTGCGGGGTTCCCGGTGGCGGGTGCCCCGCGCCCGGCATGTGGTCGTGGCGCTACGAGCCCCGCTTCGTGAGAGCCGTTGGCGCAGTGAGGTTTTCGAGGTACGGAGTAGCACCAACGTGTGGAGTCACGCCGCCTGGTTCCCCCGCCCGTCAGAGGGCCTCATCGCGCGCGACAGCGTCAACCCCGGAAGCGGGCGAGGCGCGGCGCCGACTTGCCGTTGACCGTGGTGAACACGCCCAGGGCGTAGAGGTTGGTCCCGGCCGCAGTCAGGTCCCACACGCCGAGCGGGGAGTTGAACGTCGCCCAGGCTCGGGCGTTGGGCGTGGTTCCGCCGGCGTCAGCGACGAAGGACTTCTTCGCCGACTTGGTGCATCCTGACGCCGGAGACCCGCAGAGGAACCCGAAGTGCCCACCTGCGTAGACCGTGCCGCCCACGACCTCGACGGCCTGCACGTCGCCGTCCGTGAAGACTTGCCAGACCCTCACCCCGGTCGAGGTCGTCTTGGACAGGGAGTTCCCCGTCGCCACCCCGCCGCCCACGGCCAGGAACACGCCCGCGCTGTCCACCGCCAGATCGTCGACCGGACCGCCCACTGTGGTCTGGTAGCCCAGGACACCTCCGGAGGTCGTGACCGCGGCGACCCTGCTGCGCGTTGCCGAGCCGATGTGGGTGAAGTCCCCACCGATCCAGACGTTCGCCCCGACGGCCTTGACGACGTTGACCGGGGCGTCGGCGCTGGGGAACGCGCGGTTCACCGCGCCGGTGGCCGCGTCCGCCGCCGCCAGGTAGTTGACGGCGGTAGCGCCCACCTTGGTGAATCCGCCTCCGAAGAAGACCTTGCCGCCGGAGTAGGCGAGGCCACGCACCATCCCCGAGGGGGCAGGGTTGAAGCTGCCCACGACCGCGCCCGTGGAGGCGTTGACCGCGGCGAGGTTCTTCCGCGCGACACCGTTGACCAGGGTGAACTTGCCGCCGATGAACAAGGTGCGGCCGTCACTGGCCAAGGAGCGCACCTCACCGTCCACATCCGCACGGAAGGAGGTGTCAAGCCGCCCCGTCGCGGCATCCAGGGCCGCCAGACGCACTCGACGAGTCCCGTCGATGCTGGTGAAGCTGCCCCCGACGAACAGCCGGCTGCCCACCAGGACGGACGCGTACACGGTGCCGTCGTCTGCGTGCGAGGACGACACCGGCGTCGAACTGAGCACGGCGGCGTCTCCGACGGTAGCCGACCCGACGACGAGCGCGGCAGTGGCGGTGGCTGTCAGAACAAAGCGAAGGTACATGGGTGCGCCCCTGACTGATTCGGCGAAATCGTTCGACTGGAACGGATGCGCTACGGCCGCCGGCGCAGGGAGGCGCGACCGTCACTCCCCTTCGTCGCTACCCAGATCAAGTCCCGTGGTTGCCGCCGGCGATGCAGCAATCCTTCACGAACCCTTGACCCAACGATGACACAGGAGACGCCGCTGTGTACGCGTAAAACAGATAGAGCCCCCGTTGCCGGGCTACAAGGACAGCGCTGGCCGTGAGCGACATATTGCGCCCCCCAACTCGTGCCTGACGATGCCGGGGCCCGCTGCGGCCTCACTGCCCTCGAACTCGGCGAGAGGGCCGAGACGAAGCCGCGCAAGGGCACGAGCTGGCCCAGGTCGCGGCCGGGCCCGGGGTACAGCGAGAGGCCCTGACCGGCATTTTCGCTGGTCAGGGCCTCTCGGAGCACTGGGTGGCAGGTGAAGGATTCGAACCTTCGTAGCTTTCACGACGGATTTACAGTCCTGGCAAGGCGATTCGTTGACCAGCAATGATGTGGACGCTAGCGAAACATCCCCACGAGTTCCCCACGGACACTCGACGTCCGCCGTGGACCTTCGAGCTCAACCGGACATGAGCCCCGACTCCCAGTCGACCTCCCCCGCTCCCTGGACGGCAGTTCTTTACCTGTCATGCTTGTTATGCACGTGATCTTGCAGGACATTTCAAGGAGCCGTGGTGGCTGCTCGCCTCTGATGTTGGAGGGCCTGAGATGTCTGTCTTGTATCCGTGTCTGATCCGTTCTCGTCGGCCGTCTGGCGAGGTGGTGGTCCGTCTCGGGGTGCCGCTGGTGGACGACTATCTGGAGTTTCTGGAGGGTCGGTGTCGGCCGAACACGGTGCTGGCTGCGGCGTACGACCTGAAGCTGTTCTTCACCGTCGTGGCGAAGGATCCGCAGGAGGTCGTGCCGGCTGATGTGCTCGGCTTCATCACCGCCCAGCGGACCGGCCGCGTCGATGCGGGCCTGGTCGCGGCGGTGGGTGTCGGCGGTGAGCCGGCGGGGGTCGCGATGAGCACGGTCGCTCGGCGGCTGTCGAGCATCTCGGGGTTCTTCGGATACCTGCAGGTGCGTGGGGACGTGCCGGTCAACCCGGTGCCGCGGGGACTGCCCACGCGTCGTGAGCGTCAACGACCGAGTCAGGGTGTGCCGTTGACGCGTCGGGTCCGGCGGCTGCCGCGGATCCTGACCCCGCCCGAGGTCGACGCGCTGACCGGCGCGCTGCGCACCCACCGGGACCGGGCGATGGTCGCGGCCATGGTCCTCGGTGGGCTGCGTCGGTGTGAGGTCCTCGGGCTGCGGATGCAGGACGTGCGGGTGGCCGAGCGCCGGCTGTTCGTCGCCGAGGGCAAGGGCGGGCACCAGCGGCTCGTGCCGGTGTCCTCCCGGTTCTTCACCGAGCTGGCCAGCTATCTGGAGGCGGAACGACCGCGCACCACCGGCACCGACGACACCGATCGCGTGTTCCTCGTCCTCAAGGGCCCGAACCGAGGGAATCCTTTGAGTGTCAGGGGAATCGACGAGGTGTTGACCGGGGCGCGGCGGCGCGCCGGGCTGACGCACGGAACCTGTCACGAGCTGCGGCACACCTGCCTGACCCGGTTGCGGGAGGCCGGGATGGCCCTCGAGGCGGTCCAGGCCCAGGCCGGGCACGCCTCGATCGAGTCGACCCGGATCTATCTGCACCTGGCCGATGACTGGCTCGCCAGCCAATACCGCAAGGCCGCCGAGGTCATCGACGCGCAGGTCTTCGCCGGCCACCCGAACGGCAGTGGCGGGAGCCGGCCATGAGCACCGCGGTGGCGGTGAAGCGGCCGGCGTCGCCCGGCCCGGTGCCCGGATCACCGGCCGGTAACCCCAGCGGCCACAACGGCACGGCGCCAATGCGGACCTGGGCCGAGCTGGACGCGGCACGTCCGGAGCTAGCCGCGACGATGCGCCGCTACCTCGAGCAGATCGGCTGCGTGCTGCGCCCGGGCAGCGTCCGCAACACCGACCAGGCGCTGCGCTCGTTCGCGGGGTTCCTGCTCGAGCAGGCCCCCGAGGTCACCACCGTCGCCATGGTGACCCGCCGCCACATCGAGGGCTACAAGCCGTGGCTGGCCGCCCGGCCCGGGCAGCACCAGCCGCGTGCATCGACCGCGACGCTCGCGCACCGGCTCGGGACACTGCGGATGTTCTTCGTCCGGATCGACGAGTGGGGCTGGGAGCAGGCCCCGCCCCGGGTGCCGATGTTTCCCGGGGACCTGCCCCGCCAGGACCACCCGCTACCCAAGGCGCTCGACGACGCCGCCGCCGCGCAGCTGCTCCGGGCCGCGCACAACGACCCCCGGCTGCTCGTGCGCGTCACCGTCGAGGTCCTGCTGCGCACCGGGCTCCGCGTCGGCGAGTTCACCGGGCTACGCGCCGACGCCGTCGTACTCATCGGCGCCGGCCCGTGGCTGCACGTGCCAGTCGGCAAGCTCCGCGAGGACCGCTACCTGCCGCTGCACCCCCAGCTCGTGCAGCTGATCGATGACTACCGCGACCGGTACGTCCCGCCCGGCCACCCGCTGCTGCTGCCCAGGGAGAACGGCCGACCTGCCGACCGGCACTCCGTCACCCGGATCCTGAACAACGTCGCCGCCGCGGCCGGGCTACCGCACCTCCACCCGCACGTCCTGCGCCACACCCTGGCCACCCAAGCCATCAACCGCGGCATGTCCCTCGAGGCCATCGCCGCCATGCTCGGCCACCGCTCCCTCGACATGACCCTGCGCTACGCCAAGATCGCCAACCGCACCGTCGCCGACGAATACTTCGCCGTCACCGAGAAGGTCGACGCCCTCTATGAACAGGCCCGCCAGCTGCCCGCCGACGTCCTCGGGCCGAACCTGGCCCGCCTGTCCCGCGAGCACCACCGCCACCTCGGAAACGGCTACTGCACCAGGCCGCCCACGCTCGACTGCGCCTTCGAGAACATCTGCGAAACGTGCACCTTCTTCCAGACCAGCATCGAGTTCCGGCCCACCCTGCTCGCCCAGCACGACGACGCGGCCGCCAAAGGACAGACCCACCGAGCCGAGCTCTTCACCAACCTCCTCGACCGCACCCACCACGAGGCCTCCTGACATGACCACCCCACCCCGCCCGCCGGCCCAGCCACAACAGGGCCTTCCTCGACCCATGCCGCCCCGCGCCGGCGCGCCCGAGGCGTCAACGTGGAGCACGCGCAGCGCAGCGAGCATGAACGACGTTGACACCGACCAGCACCGGCACACACTCGGCAGCGAGGAAGGACCGCTCAGCGACCCCGGCACCCACCCGGATCACGTGCATAATGCCGACGATGGGATGTTCGAGAGCCGGCGGATCGGCAAGGTCGGAAGTGCCTCGCTGTCCCGTTTGCCCTGTGCGGCGCGGGATGCGCGACGCTGCCGGTTCGGCGCCGAGGGGATGGGAGAGTGGGCCCATGCGTGAGCTGCCGGTGACCCTCGACCTGCCCGGCCCGTGGACCGCGCGGGTCCCTTACGCCGACGACACACCGGCGGTGACCACACTGCTCGCGGAGCACCAGCGCGCCGCCAAGGGGTCCTCGGGCGTCGACCCCGACGCCGTGCTCGGCCAACTCGCCGGGATCGGGTCGTGGACGCGTCGGCAGGCCCTCGTGCACGACCCCGCGGGGGCACTCGTCGCCTGGTTGTCGGTGCACGACCGTGCGGCCGGGCGGACCGTGCTCGAGGTGACGGTCGCGCCGACGCTCCCCGACGCGGACGCGACGGCACTGGCGGCTGCGCTGTTCGCCTCCGGGCGCCGCTACGCCCTCGACATCGCCGCGATGCGTGGCTTGCGCACGACGCTGCTCGACTCCGGCGCCTACGCCGACGACCCGCGCCAGCAGGCCTGGCTCACGGCTGCCGGGTACGAGTGCACGCGCACGTGGCTGCAGATGACCCGGCGGGTCACGCCCGAGGAGGCCACGAGCCTGCCAGGCCCGCGCCAGGGCGTCACGGTGCGTCCCGTCGAGCAGCACGACGACGGACTGCCCGTGGCTGCCGACCTGCAGGCCGTGCACCGGGTGCTCGAGGAGTCGTTTCAGGACCACTTCAGCAGCTACCGCGAGAGCTTCCCGGAGTTCGTCATGCGCCTGCGGGAGGACCCCGGCCACCGCTGGGACCACTGGTGGCTCGCCACGGTCCAGACCGACGACGGCGAGCTGCCCGCCGGCGCGGTAGTCTCCACGGTGCTGCCGCCCGACGCCGACGGCGTCGAGGGCAACTACATCGACTACATCGGCGTGCATCGCCGGGCCCGCGGTCGCGGCGTGGCCAAGGCGCTGCTGAACCGTGTCATCACCGAGGCCGCAGGCCAGAGACGCAACCGCGTCGGGCTCGAGGTGGACGCCGACTCACCGACCGGTGCAGACGGCCTCTACTCGGCGATGGGGTGGGTCACCGACTACCGCACGCAGTCCTGGCACCAGCACCTCGAGGTGCAGGCCTGAGGCTGGTCTCGGGGGATGCTCGGCAGCGTGGTCCGACCAGACGCTTGGGTGGCCCCGGCGCACGACACCGCGACGTGCCACATTCAGTCGGACCGCGTGCCGGTCCCCTGGGTCTCAGGAGCACGAGCACGGCGACGGCGACGTAGCGGGCGCGGTCTTCGCGGGCACTAGAGGCTGCCGACTTCTTGTCCACGAGGACGATCCAACAGCCGAGTAGTCCGTCACGCCTTCACCGTTCGTCATAACCGGACATGCCGCTCTCCGAGGGTGCCCAGAGCGCGAGCGTCGAAAGGATGTGCCCGTCGCCTGCACGGGTGGGATGCTTCTGATCCATGTCGGAGATTGAGCACCTTCAGGCGCGTGGCGAAGCCCTCATTCGGGATGCGGCCGCCACTGCCGGCGTGCGCGTAGTCGTGTCCGAATGGGTCGATTCGGAGGCTGGGATCGGAGCCGTGGTCCATGAGGTGGGCTTGCGGCCAGAGTCGCCGGTGTGGGATGCCCACGGACTGCTCGATGGCGGCGACTCTCTAGCGTTGCACCCAGAGAGCCGCCCGACCGAGTACTTCCCAGACAAGGGCAGCGACACTGAGGCCAAGACTTCCATCGCCGACGCGGTTCAAATGCTCGTGCAGGTCCTGCTCTGGGAACGTGGCATCGACCCGACATGGCCGGCGTGTCCCGAACACGGCGGCCGTCACCCACTGCTCGCACGGCACGCACCACCTCATCGGCGGACGGAAGGTGCGTCCGTCGGACCGTCCGACGCCTCTGCCCGCTGGGAGTGTCCCGAGGGCGTCACGAGCATCGAGATAGGCACCCTCGAAACAGCGGCCCACTGAAGTCCATCAACGTCGCAAACGCGCGCGGCCAGCGCGAGGGCTGCGAGTGACACGGCCAGCACGAGGCCGAGCCAGACCGGCACGAGCACGACCGATCCGGCCGCGAAGACCCAGCGCCAGCCGACGGCCTCGGTGACGTAACCGGTCAGCACAGGGCCGAGCACCGAGGGCAGCACCCAGGCCGCCGCGAAGAGCGCCATGACGCGGGGACGTAGTCGCGGGTCGAGCACGCGAGCACCGCGACGCCGACGTCGAGCAGCCCCTCGGCCAGCCCGCCGAGCAGTCGGCCGGCGACGAGGACCGGCAGTCCGGCCGCAAACGCCGTGGCGAGCATGCCGGCCAGGAAGGTGAGAGCGCCGGCGCGAAGCACCGGCGCGGGGCCGCGGCGGTCGGCCCACCAGCCGGCCGTCGCGAGCGAGACGAGGTAGGCCGCGAGCGGGGCCGCGGTGACGACGCCGAAACCGCTCACTGTGTCGAGCTCGGTGAGCATCGTCGGCAGGGCCGTGGAGATGGCACGGTTCTCGAAGGCGCCGAGCGTCACGAGGGCCACGACGCCGAGGGCGAGCGGCGCGTTGACGCGCGAGAGGAGCCGAGGGGCAAGGATGGCGGCGGGTGCGTCGAGGGCCACGGCGACAGTGTTCAAGCTCAAGCTCGCTTGAGGTAAAGCCCTGTTGCGCGGCCCCTCCGCTAGAGGGGATGGAAGCCGCCGCGCTCGCTGCTGTGCCGGTTCTCAGGGGCGCCCGGACGACGCGCAGGCACCAGCGGGGCGGGGGCGTGTCAGTCCGCGTCCGGGGGCGGGTTCAGTGCGGCGCTCAGGTATTCGCGCTCGTCGACGACGACCTCCAGGCCCTTGTCCGGGAACGCCGGCAGGTGGGTGCGGCCGTGGTGCGCGCACCACAGCAGGTCCAGCCCAGACCTGTCGATTGTCTTCAGCCACGCTTGCGCGTCGCAGCGGTCGCATCGGTCGGCAACAGTGAGCTGTCGCGGCGTCGTGTCGAGGGCAGGCGGGGGGGTGGCGGCGCTCATGGCGCTCCTTTCGTCATGAATGTCCGAGGTCTCACCGCGGAACCGCCAGGGGCGTCACGTTCGAACGCGTGCCGCATCCCCTGGTCCCAGCCACGTGAGCCGTCGGGCAATCTCGGGAAGTGCCTTCATTTGTCCTTTGCTGTCGCGGGGCCTTCCGAACGACCAACCGGTCGCCTGCGACAGAAGCAACAGCGCGACACCTTGGGCTCTCCGACCCTGCGGACGTGCACCCGTGGAGGCCCCAGAAAGGACTGTGGGGGCCTCCCGCTGGGCTCAGGAGGTAACCCAGCGACGCGGTTGCAGCGCTCTTCGAGCGTAGAAAGCGTTACCGGGACCGCACTACACGGAACCGGACGCATGCTTGTCACATGGGGACACTGCCATCGCGGGTCGGTTCTGCGGCCGCTGATCCGCGCCGACCCTAACCGCGGGAGACCTTGCGCCAGTCCCGGGCCGTCATGCCGAACCGGTGCTTGAACCATCGGCTGAACGCGGCCGGGGTGTCGAATCCGAGCAGGTAGGCGATCTCGGTGAGCGGCTGGCCACTGCTACCGAGGTGGCGCTCGGCCATGGCGGCCCGCGTGTCGTCCACGATGGCGGTGAACGTGGTGCCCTCGGCGGCCAGGTGTCGGCGCAGGGTGCGCGGATCGAGCTGCAGGTCCTTGGCGACGGCGGTCAGGGAGCAGTGCCCAGAGATCAGCAGCAGCTCGACCAGCTCGGTGACCCGGGTAGTAACGCTCGGCCCTCTGCGGGCGACGGTGGTTTCGAGAAACTGTCGTGCGTAGGGCCGTAGCAGCGGGTCCGAGAGCCGGTTCGGGTTGGCGAGATCGCGGATGCGCAGGGTCAGGCCGGCGAAGGGCTGGTCGAAGTGCACGCCGGGGCCGAACGCGTTGCGGTAGGCGCTGACGTCCGCGGGAGCCGGGTAGGGGAAGTGTGCGCCGAGTGGGCGCCACGCGTCGTCCGCGCCCGCCCTCATGACGCCGTTGAGTGCAGCAACGGCGAACGTTGTGGCCTGCCCCAAGGGCGCCGGCACTCCCAGTTCGAGCCAGAGCCGGACGGTGGCGGTGCCCTCGCTCTCGTACAGGTGCATGCGCAGGGCCTCGTTGTACGTGACCACGTGGTGCGTCAGGACCTGTAGGACATGTCGCAGGTCCGGCTCCTCGCGCACCGCGATGCTGATCGGCCCGAGAGTACCCAGGCGCCGCCGGTCGCCGAGCAGCACCGCGAAGTCGGGGCGCGCCGAGAGCTTGGCGGACAGGTCCAGCAGCCGCACGGCGCGTTTCGCCGGCAGCCAGGACGTCGGATCCTGCAGGTCAGCCAGAGCCAGACCCACCTGCGCGAGCAGAGCCGGCCCGTTGAGGCCGAGGGCCGTGGCCAGCTCCAGGTAGCCGTCGAGCGTCGCGGCGCGGATCAGCGGCTGCACCGACCCACCCCGCGATGGGAGTGTCCCCATGTGACAAGCATGCGTCCGGTTCCGTGTAGTGCGGTCCCGTTGAGCCTTCTACGCTCGAAGACGTTTCAATCGCATCGCTGGGTTCCCTGAGCCCATCGACGCCCGAAGAACGTTGCAGCCGCGTTCGCTGGGTTACCCCTAAGCCCAGCAGGAGGCCCCCAGGTGCCCCCTCCCCTCCTGGGGGCCTCCGTCGGGTGCACGTCCGCATGCTCAGAGAGCCCAAGAGGTCGCGCTGTTGCCTCTGTTGCAGGCGCCCGCTTGGTCGTTCGGGAGGCCCCGCGAAAGGAAAGGACCAGCATGAAAGCACTTCCCGAGATTGCCCGCGATGGACACGAGCGGCGTCTGTCCCGCCTCGCTGGCCTGGCCGCGCGGTCAGAGCCGCGGCACGGTGAGCCCACGGCCACGACCTTTAGTACGTGCAGTGCCGACGTTCAAGGCGGTCGAGCAGGGCTGGACGGGGCTGACCTGCCCGGCCTTCACCACCGCTGAGCAGGAGAGCGGCGCATGAACGCCATGCACGACATCGAGTCCTGCACCCGCCCCCACTGCCCGTGGGAAGCCGACGGACCCAACGCGAAAGCCCTCGCTGGCGCCCACCCGCACGACACCGCCACCCGTACCCACCCCACCACCCGATGCGCCCACGAAGGCTGCAAATGAATGGCGAGCCCTACACCAGCCCCGACAGCATCGAGGTGTGGTGGCCGCCCGCCGCACGCCAGCGCCGCGACCGCCCGCGGGAGGGGACCATGAATCACGTAGACCGAGACCGATCTGAGCAGCCGCGGACGGCAGCTGCCGGCGAACGGATCGAGCCATACCAAGATGCCTTGGCGTGGCTACGATCCGAGCTCGGAGGCCCGCCCGAGTGGTGGCACGCCGCATACGCGATGGTCATGGCGGCGGCGGACGCCGAGCATGCCAGCCTTCGAGCGGACCGAGACCGCTGGAAGCGTCTCGCCTTCGAGTACGCGATGGCAGCGCCGACTGCCGAGTCGCGCACCACGCTGGGGCGGGAAGCCACGCTCCCCTCGTCGTGGTCTGGCCGCCCCTGAGCGCTCGGCGAGGGAGCACGGAGGAAGACGGCAGGGCCGACGAATGTCGGCCCTGCCGCCCCTCCCCCCGTCTGCCTGAAGTGTTAGCCCGGCGCCGAGATCCCGGCTAACCCACGTCAAGCACCACCTTGCCGTTCTGACCGCCCCGCTCAAGGAGCGCTTAACTTGCTCGGGTCGACTCAGACTGCCGGGGCGCCTGGACAGACGGCGCCGTCTCCACCGAGGACCGGGGCCTGAAGCACCGGGCTCGAAAAACCGACACGGCGGGCCCCGGCACCGCCAGCACTAGTGGAGACGTTGCGCCGCCATCTACAGCAGTTCGAGCCGGGCGTCGGCGGCCGGTTGTTCGTGACGCGCGCCGGCCGCGCCGGCGTCCCTGTGGCACCCCCTTTCGCCACCCCGCAGTCGATGGGCGTCGTCTACAGGGTGTGGGACCGCGCGTAGAACCGTCCTCACCGATGCCGAGTACCACTCGCCACTGGCGAAACGGCCCTACGACCTCAGGCACGCCGCTGTGTCGCTCTGGCTCAACGCCGGTGTACCCGCCACGCAGGTCGCCGAGTGGGCCGGCCACAGCGTCAACGTCCTGCTGCGCGTCTACGCGTCATGCATCGTTGGCCAGGACGAGGCAGCGCGCGAACGGGTCCAGCTGGTGTTGGGCGGCAGACCTTCGGGGCCGACGCACGGCCCAGAGGCTCGGGCCTTCCCCACGATTTCCCCACAGCCACCAGTATGGAGCCGTGGGTAGCCGGCTTCGCTCGGACAGCCCCGAGACAAGACAGAAAGGGCCCCCGACCGACGTATCCGCTGGTCAGAGGCCCTTCTGAGCACTGGGTGGCAGGTGAAGGATTCGAACCTTCGTAGCTTTCGCGACGGATTTACAGTCCGCTTCCATTGGCCGCTCGGACAACCTGCCTTGGTGCGTCTGGAAGGATAGCAAGAGATCGGGCGCGGTCCGTAATCGGGACCACGGCGACGAGTCCGGCATGTCCGCACCCGCGTAGCCCACCCGTCCGACAGCCCAGCCACACGCACCTGGAAGGACCCCACCGATGGCCGACTCCTCCTTCGACATCGTCAGCAAGTTCGACAAGCAGGAGATCGCGAACGCGGTCAACAGCGCCAGCAAGGAGATCGCGACCCGCTACGACTTCAAGAACGTCGGCGCCTCGGTCGACCTCGCCGGTGACGTCATCAAGATGAAGGCGAACACCGAGGAGCGTTGTCTCGCAGTGCTCGACGTCGTGCAGACCCACCTCGTCAAGCGGAAGGTGAGCCTCAAGCACCTCGACGTCCCGGAGGCCGGTCCGCGCCTCTCCGGCAAGGAGTACCACCTCGACGTGCCGCTCAAGGAGGGCATCTCGCAGGAGAACGCGAAGAAGATCAACAAGCTGATCCGCGACGAGGGCCCCAAGGGCGTCAAGAGCCAGATCCAGGGCGACGAGCTGCGCGTGTCGAGCAAGTCGCGCGACGACCTCCAGGCCGTCCAGCGGATGCTGCGCGAGGCGGACCTCGACGTCGCACTGAACTTCACCAACCAGCGCTGAGCGCGCCGGTACGCCTGCCGGACAAACGAGCCCACACGACAGCCGACGTATGCCGTCCACTTGGGTGGGCGGCATACGCGCGTCTAGAGGGTGGCGCGCAGGCCCCTCAGGTCGGGGAAGACCTCGACCGCGAGGGGCCACCAGAAGAGGTGCCCGCAGAGCTGCGCGTACTCCTCCGGCGTGACCCAGCGCGTCTCGTGGATGCCGTCGTCGCCGTCGTGGATGGGCGGGCGCGCGTCGTCGAGCCGCGTGCGGAACACCTGGAGGTAGGGCCTGTCCCGACCGAAGACGTTGTCGTCGGTGCGCGGCGTGAACCGCTCGTAGCCACAAGGGAGCACGTCCGAGTGGCGCAGCCGCAGGCCCGTCTCCTCGTACGTCTCGCGCACGGCGTTCTCGACCGGCGTCTCGTCGTCCTCGCGCCACCCACCGGGCGAGCCCCATTGGTCACGGCGGACGCTGTGCACGACAACGAAGTCGCCCCGCCGGTCGCGCACGAACACCATCGCCGCGAGCACCCGCGCCGGGTCGATGGGCTCGTCGGACGCCACCAGGTCGACGTCGCTGGCACCGTTGGGGAAGCTCACGTCGAGGACGCGCCGAACCCCGCGGTCGCGCTTGCGCTTGCGTAGCCGCAGCCCCGAGGCGTTCAGGCGACGGGCCAGGTCGAGCCCGCTCGTCGGCGTGGCCCCCGCGTCGACGGCATCCTGCCAGCGCCCCTCCGGCACGTCGTAGTGGTCGCCGTCGAACGAGCGCGGGTGCAGCTGCGCGGCGCGCGCGACGGCGTGCAGCTCGTCGTAGGAGTCGTCGCTGACGAGGTGCGCGAAGAGCCGACCGTGGGCGGGCCAGATGGGCTGGTCGATCCACACGGTCATGCGGGAAGCCTAGGCCAGCCGGACGACCCCGTGCCGCTCGGCCCAGACCGCCCTTCAGCCCTGTGGATGACGCCGGCTGGGACTCCCCGGGCCGACCTAGCCTCGAACGCACAAGGCCAGCCGTCCGGTCGGCCCACCGATCGAGGAGTAGACCCATGTCCCGTTCCGTCGTTGACACCGAACGCATCGCCGCCGCGGCCGGCGACATCCACCGTCTCGCCGACACCATCACCTCGAGCACGGCCGAGCTGCGCGGCCGCCTGGCCGGCATGGGCGCCGACTGGCAGGGCCCGGCCAAGGTCGAGTTCGAGCGGGTCATGCACGACTACCAGCGCATCCAGGCCCAGATGACCGAGGCCCTCGCCGACGTCGGCCGCCTGACGCTCAAGGCCTCCTCCGCCTACGCCGAGCACGAGAACGCGACGCGCGCCCTCTTCATCCGCTGAGCGCGCGCGAACCGCCACCACGACGCACACGCATCCACGAGCGCGCCGAAGGGCGGCTCCCCCATGAGGAGGAACCGCCCTTCGGACGTGCTGCGCGAGGCAGGTGAAGCGGTGGGGCTCAGAAGCCCATGCCGCCCATGCCGCCCATGTCGTCGCCGCCGGGCATGGCCGGAGCGGCCTTCTCGGGCTTGTCGGCGATGACGGCCTCGGTCGTGAGGAAGAGCGCCGCGATCGAGGCGGCGTTCTGCAGCGCCGAGCGGGTCACCTTGACGGGGTCGATGATGCCGGCGGCCAGCAGGTCGGTGTACTCACCGGTCGCGGCGTTGAGGCCGTGGCCGGCCTCGAGACCGCGCACCTTCTCCGCGACGACGCCACCCTCGAGACCGGCGTTGACGGCGATCTGCTTGAGCGGGGCCTCGGTCGCGACGCGCACGATGTTGGCGCCGGTCGCCTCGTCACTCTCGAGCGAGAGCTCGTCGAGCGCCTTGGCGGCCTGGATGAGCGCCACGCCACCACCGGCGACGATGCCCTCCTCGACGGCGGCCTTCGCGTTGCGGACGGCGTCCTCGATGCGGTGCTTGCGCTCCTTGAGCTCGACCTCGGTGGCCGCGCCCGCCTTGATGACGGCGACGCCGCCGGCCAGCTTGGCGAGGCGCTCCTGGAGCTTCTCGCGGTCGTAGTCGGAGTCCGACTTCTCGATCTCGGCCTTGATCTGGGCGATGCGGCCCTCGATCTGGCTGCGGTCCTCGGCGTCCTCGACGATGGTCGTCTCGTCCTTGGTGACGACGACCTTGCGAGCCCTGCCGAGCAGGTCGAGGGTGGCGTTCTCGAGCTTGAGACCGACCTCCTCGGAGATGACCTGGCCACCGGTGAGGATGGCGATGTCCTGCAGCATGGCCTTGCGGCGGTCACCGAAGCCCGGAGCCTTGACGGCGACGGACTTGAACGTGCCCTTGATCTTGTTGACGACGAGGGTCGCGAGGGCCTCACCCTCGACGTCCTCGGCGATGATCAGCAGCGGCTTGCCGGACTGCATGACCTTCTCGAGCAGCGGGATGAGGTCCTTGATGCTGCTGATCTTCATGTTGGCCACGAGCACGTAGGCGTCGTCGAGGACGGCCTCCATGCGCTCGGTGTCGGTGACGAAGTAGGCGGAGATGTAGCCCTTGTCGAAGCGCATGCCCTCCGTCATCTCCAGCTCGAGGCCCATGGTGTTGGAGTCCTCGACGGTGATGACGCCTTCCTTGCCGACCTTGTCCATGGCCTCGGCGATGAGGGCGCCGATCTCCTCGTCGGCCGCCGAGATGCTGGCGGTCGAGGCGATCTGCTCCTTGGTCTCGACTTCCTTGGCCTCCGCGAGCAGGCGGGCGGAGACGGCGTCGACGGCCTTCTCGATACCGCGCTTGAGGGCCATCGGGTTGGCGCCGGCGGCAACGTTGCGCAGGCCCTCCTTGACCATGGCCTGGGCGAGCACGGTCGCCGTCGTCGTGCCGTCACCGGCGACGTCGTCGGTCTTCTTGGCAACTTCCTTGACGAGCTCCGCGCCGATCTTCTCGTACGGGTCGTCGAGCTCGATCTCCTTGGCAATCGAGACGCCGTCGTTGGTGATGGTGGGGGCGCCCCACTTCTTCTCCAGGACGACGTTGCGGCCCTTCGGGCCGAGCGTCACGCGGACGGCGTCGGCGAGGATGTTCATGCCCCGCTCGAGACCGCGGCGCGCCTCTTCGTCAAAAGCAATGGTCTTGGCCATTCGGGTGGTTCCTCCCACACGAAACGTTGGTGGTGGCCCGTATGACGCCCGCGACGGACGGGACCGGTCTTCCCAGCTTCATGTCGCTGCGAACCCAGCCCCTCGGCATACGGCCCATTTTCTGTCACTCCCACCGGGAGAGTGCTAACGCCATTATTGGCACTCGCAGGGTGAGAGTGCAAACATTCGGGGAGCACCGAAGAGGGCGCATGCCGGCGGCCGGGCTCAGGCGTCCACAGCCGGGGACAGCGCGCCCACGATGCGGGCGGCATACTCGGCCGACTCCCGCTCCGACGCGTACTTCGTGCGCGGCCAGAAGAAGCCGCGCAGCCCGTCGCCCTTGGTGCGGGGGACGACGTGCACGTGCAGGTGCGGCACCGACTGGCTGACCACGTTGTTCACGGCGACGAAGGTCCCTTGGGCGCCGAGGCCGTCGACAGCCGCCGCCGCGAGGCGCTGGGCGGCCCCCAGCAGGCCGGCGTGCAGCTCGGCCGGCAGGTCGAGCAGCGTGTCCACGTGGGCGCGCGGCACGAGCAGGACGTGGCCCTTGAAGACCGGCCGACGGTCGAGGAACCCGAGGAAGTCCCCTTCGTCGAGCACCACGTCGGCGGGGAGGTCACCGGCGACGATCGAGCAGAAGACGCAGTCCATGGGTGACAGGCTGCCACGTGGGCGTGCTGCGGTCGGGCGGGCGACCCCCTGTCATGGCGGCACAGCGCAGGCGCGCTCAGCAGATCAGTTCAGCAGAGGAGCAGGATGATGCAGCGGTCCTTCCACCGGGTGGGAAGGGGCGTCGGGGTGGCGATGCTCGTGCTCGGGAGGGGGGCGAGCGGCACGGCCGTCGAGGTGGGGCTGCTGGTGGGCGTCGGCGTACCGGGCGGCGTCGGCGTTCCCGTGCTCGGAGCCGTCGGCTTGGGCGTCGCGCTGCCGTGGCCGATGCTCGGGCGGGGGTCCGAGGTCGACGGCAGCACCGGCACGACCCGGGCGGCCGGGCTGGCGGCGGCAGGTGTGGCGCCGGCCTGAGCTTCCGGGGTCGCGCCGGTCGCGCTCGCTGCCGGGGCGGCTGCCGGGGTGGCGCTCGGGGCGACCGGCGTCCTTGTTGCATCTCGGCTGATGCGCGTGTCGCTGCTCGCGGCGAGCGGCACGGTGGCTTTCGGCGCCGGAGTCGCGGAGGCGGGGTTCGCGGCCTGGTCGGTGAGGCTGCCGGTCGAGTCGGTGCCGGACAGCACCGAGGTCGAGGCGGCCGCCGTGGCGGCGACCCGGGAGGCGACGCCCGGCCAGTAGGCGATCGTCCCGGCGGTCAGGACGGCCACGCCGGACACCCCGGCGACGACGAGAGCGTGCCGGCGACGCTCCGAGGCACGAAGGGACTTGCGGGTCTCGGTCGACATGACATCCCACCGTAGGGGATGAGCGGCAGAACGCCCATTCGGCCGATCGTCGGTACGGTGGTCGCATGCTCGGCGGCGCAGCGGTGCGAGAGGTGGATCACGGCGGAGGACCTCGGTGACTCCCCCGGTGACTCCCTTGGCGGCGCCCGGGTTCGTCGAGGTCGCCGACCGCGTCTTCGTGGCTCGCTACCGGCAGTGGGACGTCGGAGTCGGGCTGGTCCTCGGCCGTGACGGCGCCGTCGTCGTCGACACGCGCGCGAGCGACGTCCAGGGCGGCGAGGTGCTGGAGGACATCCGTCGCCTCGGGCGCGACATCGAGGTCCGCCACGTCGTCAACACCCACGTCCACTTCGACCACACCTTCGGCAACGTCGCCTTCGACACCGCCACGGTCCACGCCCACGACACCGTGGCGCGGACGCTCGAGGTCCATGCCGAGCACATCAGGGCAGCCGTGCGTGAGGACCCGGGCGCGGCGCCGGAGTACGGCTACACCGAGGCGGACCTGCTCCAGGTGCTGGCCACGGCCGTGCGACTGCCGGACTGCACCTTCGGCTCGAGCGCGACCATCGACCTCGGCGACCGTGCCGTCACGATGGCGTATGCCGGCCGGGGCCACACCGACGGAGACGTGGCAGTGCTCGTCGCCGACGCGGGCGCGTTGTTCCTCGGGGACCTGGTCGAGGAGAGCGCTCATCCCTCTCTCGGCGACGACTCCTGGCCGCTGCAGTGGGCCGACACGCTGACCTCCCACCTGATCGCAGCCGGCGACCCGAGTGTCGTGGTGCCCGGTCACGGGCGCCCCGTCGACGTCGCCTTCGTCGAGCGGCAGCGTGACGAGATGGCCACGGTGGCAGCGGTGCTGCGCGAGCGCCGCCTCGGCGGCGTCTCCCTGGCGGAGGCCCTCCACGAGCCCGACGCGCGCCTGCCCTACCCGCTGGAGCACCTCGAGGCCGCCACCCGCCGCGTCTGGGCCCAGCTGCCCGCCTCGTGACGGCAGCCGCCCGTCGCGACCCTCCGTGAGCGCGTCGCCACGAACCGCCACGAACCGGACCCGCACGGCCGTAGCATCCGGGCACCACTCCGACATCGAAGGACCCTGATCGTGCCCGCCTCATCGTCGTCGAACCCGGTGTCCAGGACCGCCCCGGCAACCTCAAAGCACCAGCAGGACGAGTCCTCGTGGGTCGCCCGGCAACGGCAGGCCGCAACCGACGCCGCTGCGCGCAGGTGCCATGACGACCTCGTGTCCGGCATCGCTGCGACCACGGGCCCCGCTACCACTCCCGGCGCGACCGTCATGGCGGTCGCGGTCCTCGGTGTCGCCGCTGCGGCGGTGGTTCTGCTGGGGTGGGCGACCTTCCTGCCCAAGAACCCCGTCCAGTGGGTCGGTGTCGTTCTCGGCTGGATGCTCGTGGCGGCCGTCATGCCTCGGCCGGTGCGCACGGGCGATGCCGTACCGCTCGACCCGGGTGCCTTCCCCCACACCCACGAGCTCGTCTCGTCGCTCGCGGCCGAGATCGGAGTCCAGCCACCGGCGGGCCTTCTCGTCAGCACAGCCTTCGGTGCACGCGTCATGGACGCCGGGTGGCGCCGGCGCCCGGTCCTGACCGTCGGCTTGCCGCTGTGGACCTGCCTGGCCGAGGACGAGCGGATCGCGCTGATCGGCCACGAGCTCGGCCACCTCCGCGGCGGCAGGGTTCGCACCGCAGTGGTGGCGCACGCGCACGGACTGATCGAGCGCACGGCCACCCTGCTGACACCCCTCCCCCGCGACGCCGTCTCGGACTTCGAGGACCCGCGACTGAATGTCGTGCGCTCCAACGCGGTCATGAACGGTGTGGGCCGGGGCCTGCTCGCCGCCACGTCCCTGCCCGCCGTGCTGCTGCTCCTGACGTTCGAGCGCATCACCTCCCGCGAGCGCCAGATGCACGCCTATGCCGCAGACCTGAGCGCCGCCCAGGTCGCCGGCACCACAGCGGTCGCGCGACTGCTCATCTCCGTGGCGAACCTGCCCGGCCTGCACACCGTGGCGAGCGCGGCCGTTCGCCGCCGCGAGGACCCCTTCGACGCGCTCAGCCGGTCACGCAGGGACGACGCACACACCGCCGGTGAGGTGGCCCGGGCACGGACCCGCGCCCGGACCGAGGGCCGGCGCTGGGATGCTGCGCACCCCCGTGACGACCTCCGCCTCAGCGTGCTCGAGGCACACGCGACCCAGCCGGGCGTCGACCTGCTCGCCGCACACCGGTCCCTGGCCTGCCGAGCCGACACCGAGCTCGCGAATCTGCGCACGACGCTGCACCGAGCACTGCGTGACGAGCTGCTCGAGACGTGGATGTGAGCCGAGGCGCTGCGAGGCGACGGCTCAGCCGCCGAGAGCCGAGGGGAAGGCGTCGGACCAGGACCGCAGCACCACTCCCCCGTCGGCGGAGCGGTCGACCGACGTCGCCGCGAGCAGCGCGTGGACGATCGCACGTGCGACACAGTCCGCGCCGGCCTCCATGAGGACGGTCTGCTCGACCGGGTCGGGAGCCGGCCGGTCGCCGGTTGCGAGCGTGAAGAGGGTGTCGCCGTCGAAGAGCGTGTGCACCGGCTTGAGCGCTCTGGCGTAGCCGTCGTGACCGATGCCCGACATCTTCTGGCACTGCGCCTTGGTCAACGTCGCATCGGTCGCGATGACCCCGATCGTCGTCGCCATGCCGGGACGCCCGGCGTCGGCGGGCAAGGCCTCCGCACGCGCCCGAGACTCGTCGAGCTCGGCCGCGCTCGGCCGGCCCACGTGGGCCAGCTCGTCCCCGAGACCCAGGCCCACGGCATACGGCAGCCCGGTCGAGGGGTCGACGGCCGACCCGACGGCGTTGACGGCGATGAGCGCGGCGACCGTGGTGCCCGACTCCAGCACGACGCTCGCCGAGCCGATGCCTCCCTTGAAGCCGCCCACCTTCGCGCCCGTGCCGGCGCCGACGCATCCTTGCGTCACGGCCGAGGAGGAAGCGCTCGCGTATGCCGCCCTCCCGTCCTCGACGCGCGGGTGGTTGCCCCACGTGCCGCCTCGGCCCAGGTCGAAGAGGATCGCGGTCGGCACGATCGGCACGACGAGGCCCGGCTCGCCCATGGGCCAGCCGATCCCGTCCTCGAGCAGCGCAGCCATGACGCCGTCGGCCGCGCCCAGGCCGAGGGCGGAACCGCCGCCGAGGACGATCGCGTCGACCCGGTCGACGAGGTTGCGGGGGTCGAGCAGGTCGGTCTCGCGCGTGCCCGGGCCGCCTCCGCGCACGTCAACCCCGGCGACGGCGCCACCCTCCGGGGCCACCACGACGGTCACGCCGGTCAACCACCCCGGCTCATCGCGGGTGCAGTGGCCGACCCGCAGCCCGGCGACGTCGACCAGCGAGTTGGTCCGGCCGGCCCCGATAACCGTCATCGAGGCTCTCCGAGGTCGAACTCCATGAGCCGCCCCGGCGAGGTGAACCCGAGCCGTTCGTAGAACTCCTGGGCCTGCTCGTCGGGAGCCTTGAGCCGGATCCACTTCACGTCGGTCGTGCGCGCCCACTCGATCATCGCCTCGGTGAGGGCCCGGCCGACGCCACGGTCGCGGCAGCCGGGCGTCACGAAGAGGCCGCCGACATGCAGCCACGACACGTCCTTGCGGCCGGGCCACGGCAGGGCCCGGATGCGGCGCGTCTCGAGGATGCCGGCGTGCTCGCCCCGGCTCTCGGCGATCCACGTCGGGCGGTCGGGCCGCTCGGCCAGCCACGCGTCGACGAAGCGGTCGAGGTAGCCGGGCTCGGACGGCATACCGAGCTCGCGGGCGAACTGCAGGTGCAGGGCTGCGACGACGAGGGCGTCATCGGCCGATGCACGACGGATGGTCACCTCGGCCATGAGGGAAGTGAACCACGCGCGGGCCGCGGTCGCGCGCCGCCACGGCGCGGGTGGAGCCGACGGCTCCACCCGGACGTCACCCGCACGTCGGGACCGCGGTCAGACGTTGATGCCCAGCCGGCGGCTCGTGCGCGCCCGCTGACGGCTGGCGCGCATCCGGCGCAGGCGCTTGATGAGCATCGGGTCGGCCTCGAGGGCGGCCGGGCTGTCGAGCAACGCGTTGAGCACCTGGTAGTAGCGCGTGGAGCTCATGTCGAAGAGCTCCTTGATGGCCTGCTCCTTGGAGCCGGCGTACTTCCACCACTGGCGCTCGAAGGCCAGGATCTCGAGGTCGCGCGGGCTGAGGCCGTCCTCGGACTGTTGGCGCTGCGGCTGCGCCGTGGCGTGTTCTGTGCTCATGTCCCCGTCTCACCTGACGTGATGCTGCGTATGGCGTTGGCTCCGCTCATACCCTAGTCGCAAATCACAGGGGTGTCATTCGCTTCGGCATGGCGTGGCGACGTCACTCATGGTAGGGCCGCGGCCCCTCGAACCGGCGGTCGAGACACGGTCAGGACATCGTGTCGAGGATCGCGTTCACGTCCTCCTTCGTGGTGTGCGGGTTGACGATCGCGAAGCGCGTCAGCGTCTCCCCGCGGAAGGTCGTCGGCACGACGAAGGCGAACTCCTCGGCCAGGAGCCGGTCGGTCCACGCCTGGTAGTCCCCCGGCTCCCACCCGAGGCGGCGGAACACCACCACCGACAGGTCCGGCTCACGCACCGCCTCGAGGTAGTCGCGCCGGTGGATCTCGTCGGCGGCGAACCGGGCGACCTCGAGCGTGCTCTCGATGGCCTCGACGTACGCATCGGTGCCGTGCACGGCGAGGGAGTACCAGAGCGGGAGGCCGCGGGCGCGCCGGGTCAGCCCGATGGAGTAGTCGGTCGGGTTCCACTCGGCGGACCTGGTGATGACGTCGAGGTAGCCCGCCTCCTGCGTGTGTGCGATACGGGCGAGCTCGGGCTGGCGGTAGATGAGGGCGCAGCAGTCGAACGGTGCGAAGAGCCACTTGTGCGGGTCGACGATGAAGGAGTCGGCGTGCTCGATGCCGTCGAACAGGTGGCGGACCGAGGGCGCCGCGAGGCCCGCTCCGCCGTAGGCACCGTCGACGTGCAGCCACAGGCCGTACTCGCGGCAGACCTCGGCGACCGAGGCGAGGTCGTCGACGACGCCGAAGTTCGTCGTGCCGCTCGTCGCGACGACCGCGAAGAACGTCTCCGGGCCGTGCGCCTCCAGCGTCCGGCGCAGCTCGGCGCCGGTCAGGCGCAGCTTCTCGTCCACGGGCACGCCGCAGACCTCGGCGTCCATGACCGCGGCCATCGACACGACCGAGGAGTGGGCGTTGTCGGTGGCGGCGATGCGCCACGGCCGGGCTCCGGTGCCGGCCTCCGTCGCGCGCGCCCGTGCCGTATGCCGTGCCGCCACGAGCGCCGACAGGTTGCCGACCGTGCCGCCCGGCACGAAGACGCCCCCCGCGGACTCGGGCAGGCCGGCGAGGTCGCTGATCCAGCGCAGCGCCTGGTTCTCCGCGTAGACCGCACCGGCCCCCTCCATCCACGACCCGCCGTAGATCGAGGACGCGCCGACGACGACGTCGAACGCGGCGGCCTCCCGGGTGGGCGCGCACGGGATGAAGGAGAGGTAGCGCGGGTGGTCGGTCGAGAGGCAGGCGGGGGCGAGGGTGTGCTCGAAGAGCTCCATGGCCCGCGACGACCCGAGCCCCTGCGGGGTGATCGTCTCGCCGGCCACCGCGCGCAGGTAGTCCTGCGTCTGGGCCCCGTCGAGCGGGATCGGGTCCATGAGCAGCCGCTCACGGGCGTAGTCGAGGACCTTGTCGACGGCGACGTGGTCCGTGTCCTTGTCGAAGCTGTGCACGCACAGATGCTAGGGCCTGCCGCGGGGACCGCGAGCGCCCCGAGCAGCTAACGGGGGCAGGTCAGCGTGCAGGTGAGCGCGCCGGTTGGGGCGTAGGTGTCCGCGCAGGTCAGCCGAGGAGGGCGCAGCGCAGCTCGGCGGCGGTCGTGACCACCGCCGTGGGCCGCACCTCGTGCAGCGCCTCCTCGCGACCGGCGCCCCAGGTGACCGCGACGGTGTCCATGCCGGCCGCCTTGCCTGCGAGGACGTCGACCACGGCGTCACCGACGTAGACGGCGTTGTTGGAGCCACGCCCCATCCGCTCGAGCGCCAGAAGCAGCGGCGTGGGGTCGGGCTTGTGGCGGTCAGTGTCCTCCATGGCGACGAGCTCCTCGACGTACTCGCTCAGGCCCAGGAGGTCCATCGCCTGCTGCGCCGACTCGCGGCGCTTGGACGTCGCCACGCCGACGTGCACCCCGGCCGCGCGCAGGTCGGCGAGCACCTCCCGCACGCCGTCGTAGCCGCGGATGAGGCGCTCGGTGTTGTCGGCGTTCCACCTCAGGTAGGTCTCGTAGAGCTCGTCCGCGTGCTCCGGCGAGTGGTCGCGGAAGGCGCCGATCAGCGGCCGGCCGATCCACGACCGGATGACCGCGGGGTCCTCCTCACGACCGAGGACCGTCCGGAACGCGTACTGGTAGGACTCGACGATGAGGTGGATCGTGTCGGCCAGCGTGCCGTCGAGGTCGAAGACGGCGGTGGACCAGCGGGGAGAAGTCACCGACCGAGCCTAGGACAACCGGCCGCCGGGCCCTCGACACCCACACAGTCCGGACAGCCCCGACCGGCGCGTCTCGAACACGGTCAGGTCGGGTCGCCAGCGGTGGCCTCGGCCGGGCACCATGCACTCCATGACCGAAACCGCCGTGCTGAACTGGTCCTCGTTGACCCAGCGATCCCTCGACGAGCTGGGCTCGGCCGACGCCCTCTACCGACCCACCAGCTTCTGGGGCCCGGGCCTGGACGCACTGCTGGCCGACCTGCGCGGCAGAGGGCTCGAGTCGTTCAAGTCATGGCCCACGGCGTCCTGGTGGTTCTACCCGCGGTACGGGGTCGGCTACACCAATGCGGTGATGGACCAGGTGGTCGCCGTCGCGCAGCCGCTGCTGACCGAGCCGACTGCGCCCCAGTGGACCCGGTCGGCGCTCACCGCGACCCCCGAGGCCAGGCGGGACTTCGACGCGCTGCGCCTCGCCTGGGACCACGGCAACTGGCCGTGCGACCTCGAAGGCCTCGGCGAGTCCACGGTGGGCAAGCCGTGGCAGTACTACCGGCTCACCGGCGCGGCACACGGGTGGACCCGGCCCTACCTCAACTACGCCCTGTGCCTGGCGGCGCTCTCCCGGCACGTCGAGTCCCCGCCGCGCCGGTTCCTCGAGATCGGCGGCGGCTTCGGCTCCCTCGGTGAGTTCCTCCTGACCCGCGACCCGGAGGCCGCCTACGTCGACGTCGACATCCCACCACTGCTGACGGTCGCGTCCTGGTACCTCCGCGAGCTGTTCGGGGAGCGGGTGGCCGTCTACGACAGCAGCATCCCGTCGAGTGGCCCGCTCGAGCTCGCCGGCTCGGCCGTGATGCCCAACCATCGCCTGCCCGACATCACGACCGAGTTCGACGTCTTCGTCAACTCGTACTCCTTCCAGGAGATGGAGCCGGACGTCGTGGAGAACTACGTCGACCTCGTCGTGGGGAGGGGGATCACCTGGGCCGTGTCGCTGAACTCACGGCTGGGCAAGAAGCTCCACTCGAAGGAGGAGCCCGGCGTCATCGACCCGGTCACCTCGAGCCGGATCATCGAGATGTTCGAGCGGCGCGGCTTCGAGCTCGTCGCCACCCATGACAGCCCGCTGGTCCACAGCGCGGCTCAGCTGGCGGTGCTCCGGCGCCGGTGACTGCCGGGCGCGGCGGCTGGGCACACCGAGGATCAGTCCGCGTCCAGCCACCGGCCCCTCCTCATGACCCGGCGGGGCCGCGCCGACCCGTCCAGCACCAGCAGGTCGGCACGCGACCCGGGCGCCAGTACGCCCCGGTCGGCCAGCCCGAGCGCACGGGCCGGGGTGCGCGTGCCGGGGCGGACGGCATACGGCAGGGGTATGCCGGCGGCGACGGCCCGCGCGACGATGTCGGCGACGTGGCTGGTGCCCCCCGCGATCGACCCGGGCGCCCCGTCGGGACGCGCCACCCGGGCGACACCGTGGTCGACGACGACGGAGAGGCCACCGAGGACGTACGCGCCGTCGCCGACGCCGGCCGCGGCCATGGCGTCGGAGACGAACGCGACGTGGTCGACGCCGACGAGGTCGAGCACCGTGCGCATCGTGTCGTCGGCGACGTGCACGCCGTCGGCGATGAGCTCGACGGTGACCTGGCCACGCGCGGCCGAGCGCATGAGCGCCGCAACGGCGCCCGGCTTGCGGTGATGCATGGGGTCCATGCCGTTGAAGAGGTGGGTGCCGAGGTCGGCGCCCGCTGCGACGGCCTCGCCGACCTGGCCGAAGGTGGCGGTAGTGTGACCGACCGCCGCGTGGATGCCTGCTGCGGTGAGCCAGCGGACGAGGTCCAGGCCGTTGGTGCGCTCGGGGGCGAGGGTCACCTGACGGATGTGGCCGCGGCCGAGCTCGATGAGCCGCTCCACCTCGGTGAGCGACGGGTCGCGCAGCAGCGTCGGGTCGTGCGCGCCGCACCGGGCCTCGGCCAGCCACGGGCCCTCGAGGTGGATGCCGTCGACGAGGCCGTCGTCGGCGAGCTCGGCGAGCATCGCAACCCCCCGCTCGAGGTCGCGCGGGCTCATCGTGACGAGGCTGGCGAGCAGGCTCGTCGACCCGTGGGCGTGGTGGTGCGCGGCTGCCGCGGCCGCTGCCTCCTCACGCAGGTCGGTGAAGGCCGTGCCGCCGCCGCCGTGGCAGTGGAGGTCGACGTATGCCGGCACGAGCGTCCCGCTCACGCGCTCGGCCGCGCTCGCGCCGGGTGGCAGCTCGGCGCCGGGGACGATCGGGGTGACGGAGGTGATGCGCTCGGCCTCGACGTGGACGAGCACGTCGGGGAGCACCGTGTCGTCGACGAGGGCTGGTCCGCGCAGTGTGGCGTTCATCGGGGTCGATTCTGTCCCAAGGCCGCGTTGTAGCGTGTGCCCGTGCCCGCCCGACCTCTTCGCGACCTCGTCCACCCGACGTGGGTCCCGGCACTCGAGCCGGTCGCCGACACCATCGCGGCCATGGGGGCCTTCCTGCGCGCCGAGGTCGCGGCCGGACGCGGCTACCTCCCGACCGGCGACCACGTGCTGCGCGCGTTCTCGCTGCCGCTTGCGGACGTGCGGGTGCTCGTCGTCGGGCAGGACCCCTACCCGACGCCCGGCCACCCGGTGGGGCTCAGCTTCAGCGTCGCGCCCGAGGTGCGGCCGGTCCCCCGGTCGCTGCAGAACATCTACCAGGAGCTGGGGACCGACCTCGGGCTGCCGACGCCCGCGAACGGCGACCTCACGCCGTGGTTCGAGCGCGGCGTCATGCTGCTCAACCGGGTGCTCACGGTCCGCCCCGGCGCGTCGGCGAGCCACCACGGCAAGGGCTGGGAAACCGTGACGGCGCAGGCGATCTCGGCGCTGGCGGCTCGCGGCGGTCCGCTCGTCGCGATCCTCTGGGGCCGGCAGGCGCAGTCGCTGGCCCCGATGCTGGGCGACGTGCCGCGCATCGAGTCGGCGCACCCGTCGCCGCTCTCGGCCCGCGCCGGCTTCTTCGGCTCGCGGCCCTTCAGCCGCACCAACGACCTCCTCGCCCAGCAGGGCGCCCCTCCCATCGACTGGAGCCTGACATGACCCAGCCAGCGCCCGACGGCTCGGGCCCCACCGTCTGGACCCGGTTCGTCGCGATCGGTGACTCGTTCACCGAGGGCATGTGCGACGACGACCCGACCTTCGGCCACGACGGCGAGTACGCCGGCTGGGCCGACCGGCTCGCCTCGCACCTGTCGGAGATCGCGCGCGGCCAGGGGCTGGACTTCGGCTACGCCAACCTCGCCGTCCGCGGCCGCAAGCTCGCCGACGTCGTCGGGCCGCAGCTCGAGGACGCCCTCGCCCTGGAGCCCGACCTCGTCAGCATCGTCGGCGGCGGCAACGACATCCTGCGGCCCAAGGCCGACCTCGACGGGCTCGCCGCCCGGCTCGAGGCTGCCGTCGCGCGTATCCGCGCGACCGGTGCCGACGTGCTCATGGCGACGCCGGTCGACCCGGCCGACGCGCCGCTCGTCAAGGCCACGCGGGGTCGCGCCGCGATCCACTCGGCCAACATCTGGAGCATCGCCCGCCGCAACGGCGCCCACGTCATCGACCAGTGGGGCCTGCACGCGCTGCGCGACTGGCGGATGTGGTCCGAGGACCGCATCCACATGACCACCGAGGGCCACCGCCGGGTCGCCCTGGCCGCGCTCGAGGCACTCGGTCACACGCCGGCCGAGACCGACTGGGCGACACCGCTCGAGCCCGCGCCGCCGATCGGCCGGCGCGAGGCGCTGCAGGCCAACGCGCAGTGGGCCAAGGAGTACGTCGGGCCCTGGGTCCACCGCCGCCTGACCGGCCGATCGTCCGGTGACCAGCGGCAGGCCAAGCGCCCCGACGTCACCCCGCTCGACCCGTCGTAGGCGCCGCCACCCGCCGACGTATGCCGTGTGGCCGAGCCCGCGGGACGGCATACACCCGCGGCAGCCGGGACTGGTGACGGAGGTTCGCTGGCCCACATCGGTGTGCTGAGCACGGCGACGGGGAGCCGCCTCCCGAAGGTCCGTCATCAGTCCCCGACGCACGCCCCTGTGGAGAACTCCGGCCATCTCGGCCCCGCGGCGGCCAGCCTCTGGTGGTGACCTCACCACTTTCTTCCCGACGCCCCGGACGCCACTCCCCCACCGACGTGGCGACAGCTGTGCATCGCCTCGGTGGCACGTGCACCTGGCGCGAGCTACGGCGCGCGGTGCCGTGGCGGCTCATCGGCCGAGCAGTGGACGGGGGACTCGTCGTCCGCCCCGGGAACGGCGTCTACACCCTCCCCGACACCGACCAGGGCCATGTCGTCGCCCGTCGGATGACCGGCGTGGTCTCGCACCGCACCGCCGCACTGCACTGGGGCTGGAAAGTCAAGGCTGTGCAGCCGTTGCCCGACGTCACCCTCCCGCCCAACCGCAAGCTCCGCGACAGCGCTCGGGGGTTCGCGACGGCCCACCGACGCAGAATCGGACCGGGCGACGTGCGCGATGGCTGGGTCGCCACGCCGGCGCGCACGGTCATCGACTGCTGCCTCGACCTGCCGTTCGACGAGGCGCTGTCGGTGGTCGACTCGGCGCTGCGCGGCGGGATGCCCCGGCGCACGCTGCTCGCGGCGGCCTCGTCGCTCGGTCCTCGGCAGCGGGTGCGTGCCCTCCACGTCTTGCGGCTCGGAAGTCCGAAGGCAGCCAACCCGTTCGAGTCGGTGCTCCGCGCCCTCGCCTTGGGCCTCGACGGTAGCGCGGGGGAGCCGCAGCACCGCATCCGCTACGACGACTTCTACGCCCGTGTCGACCTCGCCGACGAGGCGCTTGGGATCGTCCTCGAGGCCGACAGCCTCGAGTTCCACGGCGAGAGGGCGGCCCTGTCGCGCGACTGCGAGCGCTACGACGAGCTCGTCGCGCGCGGCTGGCTGGTGCTGCGTTTCACCTGGGAGCAGGTGATGCTGCGGCCGGAGTGGGTGGCCGGGGTCATCGCACGGACGGTGCGCCAGCGCCAGGCTGAGCGAGAGCCTGCCGAGCCACTCGAACGGGGACGGATGACGGACCTTCAGCGGCCGGAGACGGCCGCCTGAGCACGCGCCCGTCACCGCAGCGCTCGAACCTCCGTCTTCGGTCCCGCTTGGAGCCGGCCCCGAGCGGACGGATGCCGTCCCGCTGGGTCGGCGGGACGGCATACGTGATCGGGTGGGTGGCGTCTCAGACGGAGGCGGCGAACGCCTTCTCGAAGATGTCGAGACCCTCGGAGAGCAGCTCGTCGCTCGCGGCGAGCGGCGGCAGGAAGCGGAAGACGTTGCCGAAGGTGCCGCAGGTGAGGGTCACGAGGCCCTCGGCGTGGCAGGCCTTGTTGACGGCGGCGGTCAGGACGGCATTGGGCGTGAGGTCGCCCGGACCGTGGATCAGCTCGACGGCGAGCATGGCGCCGCGACCGCGGATGTCGCCGATCTGCGGGAACGTGTCGGCGAGCCTCTTGAGGCGCGGCAGGAAGAGGGCCTCGACCTGCTTGGCGCGAGAGCAGAGGTCCTCTTCCTTCATCGTCTGGATGGCCCCGAGCGCGGCCGCGCAGGCGACCGGGTTGCCGCCGTAGGTGCCGCCGAGTCCGCCGCCGTGCACCGAGTCCATGATCTCGGCGCTGCCGGTGACGCCGGCGAGCGGCAGGCCGCCCGCGATGCCCTTGGCGGTCGCGATGATGTCCGGTACGACGCGCTCGTGCTCGCTGGCGAACCAGTCGCCGGTGCGGCAGAAGCCGGACTGCACCTCGTCGGCGATGAAGACGATGCCGTTGTCGGTGCACCAGTCGGCGACCTGCTTGACGAATCCCGGCGCGGGGACGATGAAGCCGCCCTCGCCCTGGATCGGCTCGAGCACGACCGCGGCGACGTTGTCCTCGCCGACCTGCGCGTGCACCTGCTGCACGAAGACGTCGAAGGACTCCTTGGCGCAGTCGGCGGGGCCACCCGGCCAGCGGAACGGGTAGCTCATCGGCGCGCGGTAGACCTCGCCGGCGAACGGGCCGAACCGGTGCTTGTACGGCATGTTCTTGGCGGTCATCGCCATCGTGAGGTTGGTGCGGCCGTGGTATGCGTGGTCGAACGCGACGACAGCGTTGCGGCCGGTGTAGTGGCGCGCCACCTTGACGGCGTTCTCGACCGCCTCGGCGCCGGAGTTGAACAGGGCCGTGCGCTTCTCGTGGTCGCCCGGCGTCAGCTCGTTGAGGGCCTCGGCGACCTCGAGGTACTCCTCGTAGGGCGTCACCATGAAGCACGTGTGCGTGAAGTCCTGCACCTGCTGCGAGACTCGTTCGACGACGCGCGGGGCGGCGTTGCCGACCGTCGTCACGGCGATGCCGGAGCCGAAGTCGATCAGCTGGTTGCCGTCGACGTCGACGAGGATGCCGCCGCCGGCGCGCTCGACGTAGACCGGCAGGCCGGTGGAGACGCCGGCGGACACGGCCGCCGTCTTGCGCTGCTGGAGCTCGACCGAGCGGGGGCCGGGGATCGCGGTCTGCACGAGTCGCTGCTGGGGGACGTTGCTCATGCTCGCCAGTATGCCGCCCGCCACCCTCCGCGGGGAACCCGGGTGCGGTCACGGCATACGTTCTCATTCCGCACTGGAACAGCGCGTTCGGTCGCGAACTCAGCGGTGGAGCACGTGGTTCGCGACCGAACGCGTCGTTCAGGTGGTGGTTCCCGGGGTCAGGGCACGAGATCCTCGCCGAAGCGACCGCGGGCGTCGTGAGGGATGAGCGGCCGGTCGGCGCGGGCCGCGATCTGCTGGACGGCCCAGGAGTTGCCGTCGGGGTCTGAGAACCCGAAGAAGGTGCCGCCGTCGCGCGGGTCGATGACCTGGATCTCGGAGCACTCGACGCCCCTGCCGACGAGCTCGTCGCGGGCCGCCGCCGCGTCGGCGACGACGAGCTGCACGCCGTGCAGCGACCCGGCTGCCATGGCGTTCTGCCCAGGGAGGCTACCGACGACGATCGAGCAGCCAGAGCCGGGCGGCGTCAGCTGGGCGACGTGCATGTGCTCGTTCTTCGTGTCGTGGTCGAGGTGGAAGCCCACCTGGTCGCGGTAGAAGGCGATGGCACGGCCCAGGTCGCTGACCGGCACGACGACGACCTCGAGCGTCCAGTCCACGACGGTCAGCCCTGCGCCGGGGCGCTCGAGGGCGTGACGGCGGCCTGCGCCACGAGCTGGTCGAGACGGTCGTAGCCCTCGGCCATCCCCTTCTCCATGCCGCTCGCCACCATCATGTCGCGCCCCTCGACCGTGCGGCCGACGCTGCGCCCCTCGAGCCGGCAGCGTCCGTCGCCGAGGTCGACGAAGCGCATGAACTCGATGGCCACCTCGTCGGGAGCACCCTCGAACTCGAAGGTCTGGATGGCGAGCTCGTTGTCGCGGACGGTGTGGAACGTGCCGCGGAAGCCGTAGACGTCGTCGCCGTCGTGGTGCGTGTAGTGGTAGCCGCCGCCGGAGGTGAAGTCCCAGCGCTGGATCTGCATCTCGTAGCCGTGCGGGCCGAGCCACTGGCGGACGAGCTCGGGGTCGCGATGCGCGTTGAAGACGGCCTCGACGGGGGCGTCGAACTCGCGGGTGAAGTCGATCCAGGGCACGCCGGCCGGGATGTCGAGGGTGAGCTGGTTGGTCATGGCTGTTGCTCCTTGTCGTGATTCGTGTCGTGATTCGTGTCGTGAGCTGTGTGCTGATTCGGTATGCGTGTGGTGACGGTCGGGGACGTCGGTGGCGCCTGGGTCGCCGACGTGGTGTGTTCGAGGACGGCGTCGAGGGAGCGGAACCGCTGCTCGGCGAGCAGGCGGTAACGGTCGATCCAGGCCGTCAGTGCCTCGAGCCGGTCGGCCTCGAGATGCACCGGGCGCCGTTGGGCGTCACGCGTGCGGCTCACGAGCCCGGCAGTCTCGAGCACCTGGATGTGCTTGCTGACGGCCTGCTTGCTGATCTCGAACGGTTCGGCGAGCTCGTTGACGGTGGCCGCACCGCGGCTGAGTCGCGCCACGATGGCGCGACGGACGGGGTCGGCCAGGGCCGCGAACGCGCGGTCGAGGTCGCCGTCTGAAGCCGTGGGGACCATTTATCAACCAACTCCTTGATCAACTGATGTATTGATTACAGCGCGGCCCTGCCTGCGCCGTCAAGCCCGTGGCTGGATTCCGCGTGCGCGGCGACCTGGCGCCGCAGATGCGGGTGTAGCGTCATCCTCATGCCGCACCTGCGTATCACCGAGGCTGCTGCGCTGCTCGGGGTCTCCGACGACACCGTGCGCCGGATGGTCGACTCAGGCCGCCTCGACGGTGGCACCGACGACGCGGGCCGGCGCACCGTCGACGGCGCCCAGCTCGCAGCGGTCGCCCAGGAGCTGGCGCACCCTGCTGCTGTCGGCGCCATCGGCGGCGCCTCCGCCCGCAACCGCATGCGGGGCATCGTCACCGCCATCACCCGCGACACGGTCATGGCCAAGGTCGAGCTGCAGTGCGGCCCCTTCCGCATCGTCTCGCTGCTCTCGAGCGAGTCCGTCGACGACCTGGCGCTCGAGGTCGGCTCGGTGGCCGTCGCGAGCGTGAAGTCCACCCACGTGGTCGTGGAGATCCCGGCGTGACCACCCGGCGCGCGACACTCCGGCGCGGCATCGCACCGGCGGCCGTCACCGCCGTGGCCGCCCTGCTCCTCGCGGCGTGCGGCGCCACGACGAGCACCTCCTCCGACGTGGCAGCACAGCCCGGGGCGGGCGGAGCCTCGTCGGCCAGCCTGCACGGCACCGTCACCGTCCTCGCCGCCGCATCGCTGACCGAGTCGTTCGACCAGCTGGCCAAGGCGTTCGAGGCGGCCCATCCCGGCGTCCGCATCGAGACCTCGTACGGCTCGAGCGCCACTCTCGTTCAACAGGTCGCCAACGGCGCACCCGCCTCGGTGCTCGCCCTCGCCGGCACGGCCGCAGCCAAGCCGCTCGACAAGAGCCTCGTCAGGGACACGCGGACATTCGCGTCGAACGTCCTCGAGATCGCCGTCCCAGCAGGCAACCCCGGCGGAGTCCGCTCCATCGACGACCTCGCCAAGCCCAGCGTCAAGGTCGTGCTCTGCGCCGACACCGCGCCATGCGGGAAGGCCGCACAGGCCACCTTCGCCAAGGCGCACGTCTCCCCCAACGTCGTGAGCAAGGAGATCGACGTCAAGGCGACTCTCGCCAAGGTCAAGCTCGGCGAGGCCGACGCCGCCGTCGTCTACCACTCGGACGTCGTCGCCGCGAAGGACAGCGTCACGGGCGTCCCGATCCCCTCGCAGCTCAACACCCGGCTCGACTACCCGGTCATCACGCTGTCCGACGACGCCGCGACCAGGGCCTTCGTCGCGTACGTCCTCAGCGCCCAGGGCCGGAGCACGGTGCAGTCCTTCGGCTTCGGCGCGCCCTGAGCGCCGCTCGCGGGGCACCGAGGAGAGTGACGACATGAGGTATGCCGCCACGTGGCGTTCGCGTGTCACCCTCGGCCTACCTGCCGGGCTGGCGCTGCTGCTCCTCGTCGTCCCGCTCGTGGCGCTCCTGCTGCGGGCCGACTGGGCCCGCATCCCGACCGACCTGGCGACCCCGAGCGTCCTTCCGGCACTGCGTCTCTCGCTGACCACGACCTCGACCACGGCCGTGCTGTGCCTGCTGCTCGGAACTCCCCTGGCCTGGTTCCTCGCCCGGTCGGAGCGTCGGGCCACGAGCTGGGTGCGCGCCCTGCTGACCGTCCCGCTCGTCCTGCCGCCGGTCGTGGGTGGGGTGGCGCTCCTCATGGCGTGGGGGCGCAACGGCGTCGTGGGCCAGTACCTCACACCTCTCGGCATCCAGATCCCCTTCACCACGGTCGCCGTCGTGCTCGCGGAGACCTTCGTGGCGATGCCCTACTACGTGCTCGCGGTCGAGGGCGCCATGCGCGGCCTCGACCCCCGCCTCGAGCACGTCGCCCGGACCCTGGGCGCCGGCGACCTGCGCTACCTGCGCACCGTGGGACTGCCCCTCGTCCTGCCCGGCATCGCGAGCGGACTGGCGTTGGCCTGGGCGCGCGCGCTGGGCGAGTTCGGTGCCACGATCACGTTCGCCGGCAACTTCCCGGGGCGCACGCAGACGCTGCCCCTGCTCGTCTACGTAGAGCTCGAGCGAGACCCGCAGGTCGCCATCTCGATCAGCATCCTCCTGCTCGCCGTCAGCATCCTCGTGCTCGGGGTACTGCGCGGGAGGTGGTTGCGGTGACCGCGGCACAACCGGACGGCGAGGGGCTGGACGCACGGATCCGCCTGAGCCGCGGACCGTTCCAGCTCGACGTGCCGCTCACCGCGCGACCCGGGCAGGTGGTCGGGGTGCTCGGGCCCAACGGGGGCGGCAAGACGACGAGCATCCTCGCCCTCGCCGGGGTCCTGCCCCTCGCCGAGGGCCACATCCGCGTGGGCGGCCACCTGTGGGACGACGGCCGCCGTCGCCTCGCCCCTGAGCAGCGCGCCGTCGGGCTCATGCTGGCCGACAGCCTCCTCTTCCCCCACCTGCGGGCCCTCGACAACATCGCCTACGGTCCTCGCAGCCGTGGCGTCGACCGTCGCCGAGCCCGTGACCGCGCCCACGAGGAGCTGGCCAGGGTCGGCCTCGCCGACCGCGCCGCGGCCAGGTCCACCGAGCTCTCCTCCGGCCAGCAGGCGCGGGTCGCCCTGGCGCGTGCCCTCGCAACCGATCCTGCGCTCCTGCTCCTCGACGAGCCCCTCTCCGCGCTCGACCCCGACACGCGCGCGAGGACCCGCAGCGACCTCGCGGCCCGCCTGACGGCATACGGCGGGGTGACGGTGCTCGTCACGCACGACCCGCTGGACGCGCTCACGCTGGCCGACCACCTCGTCTTCGTCGAGGACGGCCGCGTGACCCAGACGGGCAGTCCCACCGAGGTGCTGCGCGAGCCCCGGAGCCCCTACGTCGGCACGGTCGTCGGGCTGAACCTGTATGCCGCACAGGGTGACTCGCACGGGCACGTCCACACCACCGACGGCGGGGTGCTCGTCACAACGGCGCCGACCGAGGGCCCGGTCTGGGCGACGATCGCCCCGAGCGCGGTGTCGCTGCACCGGCACGAGCCGGAGGGTTCGGCGCGCAACACGTGGCCCCTGCGCATCGCGTCCGTGACGATGCAGGGCCAGTCGGCGCGGGTGGGTCTCGTGGGCGCCCTCACGCTCACCGCTGAGGTGACGCTCGAGTCGGTCACCGCCCTCGGACTGCAGGTGGACCAGCAGGTCTGGGCCGCCGTCAAGGCCACCGAGGTCCGAACCTACCCCCGCTGACGCCGACAGCTCACTCCTCGAGGGACGACTCCAGGGACCGCTCCGTGGAAGGGCTGCCCGTCACGGTGCGGACGCGCAGGAAGGCGGCCACCGCCGGCACCTGCACGACCGCCGACACGAGGAGCGCGACCGGGATCGAGGCCCACGTCGCGAGCGCCCCGAGGGGCGGGCCGCCGGCGACCTGGCCGAGGGCGTTGGCCTGGCTGCTCAGCGAGAGCACCGTGGCTCGTGTCGGCCCGTCGAGGTTGCGGTTGACCCACGTCGACTCGATCGGCCGGCTGAAGGCCATGGCCGCGCTGCGCAGCCACACGCAGGCGAGCACCAGCCACAGGTTGCCGAGCACCGCCACCCCGACGACCGCGAGCACCTGCACGAGCATCGCGAGCGCCACGGGCAGGCCCGGGCGGCTGTCCACGAGTCGCTGCGGCAGCCAGCGTCCGCTCGCCAGGGAGGCGGCGAGTGACACCAACGTGCCGACCAGGGCGAAGACGGTGAACGCGACCGCCTCGTCGCCGTCGAACACGGCCGGCATCTCGAACGTGTCGAGCACGCGCACCTGCCAGAGCCGGTCGAACACCTCGCTGGCGAGGCCGACCAGCAGGCTGACGAGCAGGAACACCCGGACGACTCGGCGCCGGCGAGCGATCCGCAGCCCGGCGACGAGCTGCTCCCTCATGTGCCCGAACGTCTCCCGGTCACCGCGCGGCGTCGGATGGAAGTGCCGCTCGGGCATGACGGCCCACAGGCCGACGGCGAGCAGCACGAGGGTGGCGCCGGCGGCGATGACCGGGACCCGCAGGCTGACCAGCCCGAGCGCCCCTGCAGCCAGGGTCCCCACGACGCCGAAGGCCAGGTCGAGCTGGGTCTCGCGGGTGAAGACCGGAGCGACGTTCTCCTCGCCCACCTCGTCGGTGATCCACGCCTGCAGCGCGCCCGAGGTGAAGGTGTAGCCGATCCCCCACAGCACATTGCCCACCAGCGCTGCAGCGAAGGTCGCGACGACGCCCTCGACCGCGAAACCCACGCCGACGAGGAGGAAGCCGACGATGACCGACACCCGCCGGCTGTAGAGGTCGGCGACGATTCCCGTCGGCACCTCGAACAGGAAGCAGGTGGCCTCGAGCACCGTGCCGACGAGCACCATCTGGAACGGGTCCAGCCCGACCACGCGGTACTGGAAGACGAGGTTGAGCGTGAAGCACATCGCGAAGGCGAAGGCCGCGACGGCCGTCAGCACGTAGAAGGTCGAGGTGGCGCCCGCCTCGCGCGGCGGCCGCCGCAGCAGCGTGAGCACACCATGACGGTAGGGCTGCGGCGCAGGTGCCGTCGTGCCATTTTCCCGGCTCGTGCCGCCCGGTCGCGTGCCGTATGCCGTCCGACCGCCACCCCCGCCTGGCGCTCGTCCGGCCCCCCCGTCTCACGCTTTGGACGGAATGCTCGGACGTCCTAGTATCTGAGCCATGCCAGCGACGAGGCTGATGCCCACCGAGGACGCCGCCGATCTCATCGAGCTCACCCGCGAGATCTGCCGCAAGGACCTCGCGCCCAGGGTCGATGCCGCGGAGCGCGCGCACACCTTCCCCCAGGGCACCTTCCGCACGCTCGGCCGCGCCGGCCTGCTGTCCCTGCCCTACCCGGAGGAGTTCGGGGGTGGGGCCCAGCCGTACGAGGTCTACCTGCAGGTCGTCGAGGAGATCGCCTCCGTCTGGATGAGCGTCGCGGTGGGCGTCAGCGTGCACAGCCTGACGGCCTACCCCGTGGCGACCTACGGCACGCGCGAGCAGCAGGACGCGCTGCTGCCCGGGATGCTGTCCGGCGACCAGCTCGGCGCCTACTGCCTCTCCGAGCCGCTGGCCGGCTCCGACATCGCCTCGATGACGACCCGGGCCAGCCGGACCGACGAGGGCTGGTCGCTCAAGGGCACCAAGGCCTGGATCTCGCACGCCGGCCACGCCGACTACTACACGACCTTCGCCCGCACGTCCGACGAGGGCGGCAGGGGCCTGTCGACGTTCGTCGTCCCCGGCGACGCGACCGGGCTGTCGTTTGCGGCACCCGAGCGCAAGATGGGCCTGCACTGCGACCCGGTGGCCCAGGTGATGTTCGACGGCGTCCCGGTCGAGGCCGGCCGCCTCATCGGGCGTGAGGGTGACGGCATGAAGATCGCACTGTCGGCCCTCGACGCCGGCCGACTCGGGATCGCTGCTGCCGCAACGGGACTCGCGCAGGCAGCCCTGGACGCAGCCGCCGCCTACGCCAGGGAGCGCGAGCAGTTCGGCCGTCCGATCGCCGACTTCCAGGGCCTCGCCTTCCTCCTCGCCGACATGGAGGCCGCGGTCACGTCCGCGCGCGCCACCTACCTTCATGCCGCCCGGCTCAAGGACGCCGGGCGCGCCTTCGGCAAGGAGGCTGCGGTCGCCAAGCTCGTGGCCACCGACACCGCCATGAAGGTCACGACCGACGCGGTCCAGGTGCTCGGCGGCGCCGGCTACACCGAGGACTTCCCCCTCGAGCGCTACATGCGCGAGGCCAAGGTGACGCAGATCTTCGAGGGCACCAACCAGATCCAGCGGCTCGTCATCTCGCGCCAGCTCCTCACCGGCTGAGCCGCCGCACCCGAACTCCACCACCCCGCATACGCCCGAAAGGCCTGTCATGCAGCTGAACTCGTCCACCGTCGCCCTCGTCACCGGAGGCGGCTCCGGCCTCGGCGGTGCGACCGCACGCCGGCTCGTCGCCGACGGGGCCACCGTCGTCATCCTCGACCTCGAGGGGTCGACGGCCCCCGCGCTCGTCGACGAGCTCAACGGCCAGCGTGACGGCAGCGCCGTCTTCGTCGCCACCGACGTGCGTGACGAGGCGCAGGTGCAGACCGCGGTCGACCGCGCCACGGGGCTCGGCGAGCTGCGCGTCGCCGTCAACTGCGCCGGCGTCGCCACCCCCGGCCGCGTCATCGGGCGCGGTGGCCCGCTCGCGCTCGAGACCTTCAAGACCGTCATCGACATCAACCTCGTCGGTTCGTTCAACGTGCTGCGACTCGCCGCCGCGGCCATGCTCGCCAACGAGCCCGTCGACGGCGACCGTGGCGTCATCGTCAACACCGCGAGCATCGCGGCCTTCGACGGGCAGATCGGCCAGGTGGCCTACGCCGCGAGCAAGGGCGGCATCGTCGGGCTCACCCTCTCGGCCGCTCGTGACCTGGCCGACAAGGCGATCCGCGTCATGACCATCGCCCCGGGCACCTTCGAGACGCCGATGCTCGCCGGCCTGCCGGGCGAGGTCAAGGAGGCCCTCGAGAAGCAGGTGCCGCACCCCTCGCGCCTGGGCCGGCCGGAGGAGTACGCCAGCCTGGTGCGCCACATCGTCGACAACCCGATGCTCAACGGGGAGGTCATCCGCCTCGACGGCGCGCTGCGTATGCCGCCCCGCTGAGCCCGTTCTCTCGGACGCCCGGCGGCCGGAGGCCCCTGGGCCGTCTCGAGGCGCGACAATGGAGGCGTGAACGAGCCGGGCGGTGACCTCGTGATCGCGCCCGGTCCGGGCCTACGACACGGGCTCGTCATCCCTGCCACCGAGCTCGTCGAGCGCTTCAGCCGCTCCTCGGGACCCGGCGGCCAGGGCGTCAACACCACGGACAGCCGGGTGGAGCTGGTCTTCGAACCGGGCTCCTCCAGCGCGCTGACCCCGGCCCGACGCGAACGCCTCACCGCGGCCTTGGGCGGCCGGCTCGTCGGCGGCCGCATCACCGTCGTGGCGTCCGAGCACCGGTCGCAGCTGCGCAACCGCGCGGCCGCTCGTGAGCGCCTCGCCGACCTGCTGCGCGAAGGGATGGCTCCCCCGCCCGCACCGCGCCGGGCGACGAAGCCGACACGCGGGTCGAAGGAGCGCCGCATCGAGGGCAAGAAGCGTCGGGCGCAGCTGAAGTCCGGGCGCGGGCGCATCCGCCCCGAGTGAGCCGATGGGCCGGGCGTGGCCTGTCGACGGTTCACGCGGGGGCACTCGTGGACCCCTCGCGACGTCAGGCGTGCGGCGGCTCGACGACCGTCGTGTCGACGACGGCCTCGACCTCGATCGGCCCGTACAGGTGCGGGAACGTCTCACCGGTGGCTGGATCACCCACCTCGTGGACGACCGGCGACCCCACCTTCGACTCGTCGACGTGCAGCAGCACGAGCGGCTCGGTGACGTCGGCGTAGAAGCGCGACCGGACGACCGGCCACTGCTGCGCTGACGAGGCGTGGATGAAGCCCTCCTCGGCGAGCGAGCGCCCGCGGGTCGAGCGGGTGTAGCTGCCGTCACGCTGCGCCTGCTCCCAGTCGGCCTGCTCGGCCAGGTGGTAGATCATGGCCCGAACGCTAGCAACGCCGGTCACGGGACGGTGAATTCGGTCTCAAGGTGCCCTCGGCGAGCGCCGGGAGGAGAGACGCTGGAGCTGGGAGCGGACGCATCCCGTCGCCGCCCCGGGGGACATGAGCATGACCAGCACACAGGAGTCGCCGGAGGGCCCCTACCTGGACCTCCCGACGCGGTTCGCGACGTTGCGCGGGCACGAGCTGTCCTACGTGGACACCGGTTCGGGCTCGACCATCCTCTTCATCCACGGCCTGCTCGGCTCGCACGACTCGTGGACCCACCTCGTCGACCGGCTCGACACCGACCACCGCGTCGTGATCCCGGACCTGTTCGGGCACGGCGCGTCCGCGAAGCCGGTCGGGGACTACTCCCTGGGGTCGCACGCCGCGATCCTGCGGGACCTCATCGACCGTCTCGGCATCGCGAAGGTGACCCTCGTCGGGCACTCGCTCGGCGGGGGCATCGCCATGCAGTTCTGCTACCTGTTCCCCGAGCGGGTCGAGGCGCTGGTGCTCGTCGCGACCGGCGGCCTGGGGCGCACGGTGAGCCCGCTGCTGCGCTCGGCCACCCTCCCGGGCGCCGAGCTCGTCCTGCCCGTCATCGCGTCGACCTGGGTGCGCGAGCGGGTCGAGCTCGTGGGCAAGGCCGCGCGCGGGCTCGGATGGCGCCCGAGCCCCGACGCGTCGGCGGCGTGGAAGGGGTTCACCTCGCTGTCCGACGGCGAGAGCCGCCGCGCCTTCCTCGCCACGACCCGCGGCGTCATCGACCCGGGCGGGCAGACGGTGAGCGCCCGGGGCCAGCTGCTGAGGGCGGAGCAGCTGCGCACGCTGGTGATCTGGGGGACGCGTGACCGGATGATCCCGGTCGGGCACGCCCAGCGCGCGCACGAGGTCTTCCCCCGCGCCAGGGTAGTGCTCTTCGAGGGAGCCGGCCACTTCCCGCATCTCGAGCAGCCGGACCGGTTCGCCGGCGTTCTGGAGGAGTTCCTCCACCACTGAGGCCCCGGCCGATACGCGGCGAGGCTGCCCCCCGAGGCCGCCTCCCGCAAGGAAGATCGTCGGAGATGACAACGTTCGGGCGCGCCCACGGCGTCGAGGGTGCGTAGAGACCACACAGACGGGGGCGACCGTGGGCGAGACGGAGTGCGAGTCCGACTTCTCGGCGTTCGTGCGGGCGCGGCAGGGCTCGCTCGCGCGCTTCGCCTACCTGCTGACCGGCGATCCGCACAGCGCCGAGGACCTGCTCCAGGCCTCTCTCGCGAAGGTCTACGGCAGGTGGGACCACGTCAGCACGGTGCACTCACCGGACGCCTACGTCCGCAAGGTGATGGTGAACGAGCACACCACGTGGTGGCGCCGAACCTGGCGTCACCGGGAACGCACCGACAGCGAGCTGATCCGGGTACTCGACCCGGCCGGGCCCCCCGCGACGCCGCACGACAGCGAGCTGTGGGCGCACGTGTGCTCGCTCGCGCCGCAACAGCGGGCAGCCGTGGTCCTGCGCTACTACGAGGACCTGACCGAGGCCCAGACCGCCGAGATCCTCGGGGTGTCGGTGGGCACCGTGAAGAGCCACACCAGCCGGGCGCTCGGCTCCCTGCGCCGCACGATGAAGGAGGTCGCGCCGTGACCACGACCAACCACGACGACGAGGACGAGCTGCAGGCCCTGCTCCGGAGGCGTGCCGCCGCCGTCGAGGTGTCCGGTGACTTCGCGCAGGTCGCCGTCACGCGGCGGCACCGGACCCAACGCACCCGCAGCATCGTCGCCGTGTCGGCCGTCGCCGCCGTGGCGAGCATCGCGCTGGCCGTGCCGGCCCTGTGGGCGACCCGCGGCTCGGCGCCGCCCGTCCCCGCCCTGCCCACCGCGACCGCCTCGTCGCCCTCCCCGGCCCGCTCCGTCGCCAGTACCTCGCCGACCACCTCGCCGACCACCTCGCCGACCGGCCGCCCCTCGACCGCCACGACGACGGAACCCTCCCCGTCGGTCGCGACCCGCGCCGACGCGTACGCCTTCGACGACACGATCCGCTTCGGCGACACGGCGCTCCGCCTCGAGAGGGGCACCGTCGTCGAGAGCTTCGCCGTCCTCTCCAACGGGGGCTTCGTCCTCCAGTCCCACCTGTCGAGCGGCTCCTCGCAGAGTGAGATGGAGATCCTGTCCCCCGCCGGTCGCACGGTCCGCACCCTCGGCGCATCGGGTGCGTATGCCGTGTCACCCGACGGCACGCGGGTGCTGGCCAAGGCCGGGACCGGCGACACGCTCGTGGTGTACGCGCCCGACGGCACAGTGGTCGGGCAGCGACGGGACACCCGTGAGGTCGGCGCGATCCTCGGGGGGACCGCCTACCTCAGTGGTGGCCCGCCCGAGGGCTCGCTCGCCTGGGACGTCGCCACAGGCGCCACGAGGCCGTTGCCGGCGCACCTCGTCGCCGTCTCGCCGGACGGCACCCGGGCCGCCCTGGGCTGGATGGTGACCACCGGCGGGCAGGACGCGGCGTGCTGGGCCGTCGTCGACCTCGGCACGCCGGGCTTCCCCACGACGATCCAGAGGTGCGGCCCACACGAGAACCCGACGATGTTCATGCCGACCGCCTTCTCGAGCAGGGGCACCTACCTGGTCGGGTCCAACTTCGTCGACGGAGGCTTCTGGTTCAGTGCGGGCGTGGTCCGAGTCGGCGACGGGACCCTGGTCCTCGGCGGGAACGGAGATGCGGTCGTCTCCGGCTGGACCTGGCACCTCGACGACGACGAGTCGACCTTCGTCATCTCGCGCAACACCTCCAAGCCGCTGTCGCCGGCCACGAGGAACGCCCTCCAGCACTGCTCGCTCAGCCTGGCCTGCACCGCCGTGCAGCCGGAGGTCACCCTGCACGGCCAGGGCGGCTTCACCGAGCCCCGCTACGTCCTGCCCCGCTGACGGCTCCCTGCCCACAAGTGACCGAGGACTGATGCTGCTGCTGCGCTCGATCGTGGCTTTGCGGCGGATGGGTGACGAGCCGCCCCTCGCGGACCGACGATGGGGCATGACACCGACCACTCCTGCCTCCCAGCCCCCGACGGCCCTCGCGCGCCCCGAGTGCCCCGAGCCCCCCGAGCCGTTCACGCCCCTCGAGCGCCGACCCCGGCTGCTCGTCTTCGACGTCAACGAGACCCTGTCGGACATGACGCACCTCGGTGACCGCTTCGTCGAGGTCGGGGTGGCGCCCTACCTGGCTGCCCCGTGGTTCGCCGGCCTGCTGCGCGACGGGTTCGCCCTGACGGTCACCGGGCACAACCCGTCCTTCGCCGACGTCGCCCGGGCGACGTTGCACACGGTGCTGCACGGCAAGGCGAACGTCGACGCCGCGAGTCGGCACGTCATGGCCGGATTCCTCCAGCTGCCCCTGCACGACGACGTCCGCGACGGCATCCGCGCCCTGGCCGCGCTCGAGCTGCGGCTCGTCACCCTGAGCAACGGCTCTGCGGACGTCGCGGAGGGACTCTTCGAGCGCGGCGGCATACGAGAGTCCTTCGAGGGCGTGTTCTCGGTCGAGGACGCGCCGGCGTGGAAGCCGGCCGCATCCGCCTACCGGTATGCCCTGGGCAAGTGCGACGTCGACGCCGACGAGGCGATGCTCGTCGCCGTTCACCCGTGGGATGTCCACGGCGCCAAGGCCGCCGGCCTCCGCGCGGCCTGGATCAACCGGACCGGCGCCCCCTACCCCGACACGATGTATGCCGCCGACCTCGTCGCGCCGTCGCTGCCCCATCTGGCAGCCCAGCTCGAGACGATGCCCGCGGACGTGTGACCTCACCGCGCCCACCCGGCAGGGCCGGAACCGAGTGGCTCGAGCTCGAAACTGCCCGCGACACGCTGGGCACCCGGCACTGGTGGCCGCTCGTCGAGCAGCGTCTCACGGCACCTCGCTGAGGTCGGCCGTGCGGAGCTGGTGCAGGAGGACCGCCAGCCGCGGCTCGACACGGAGCAGGCGCACCTTCGACCAGGCGTGGAGCAGGGCCGTGAGCAGGTCGATCGTCTCCCAGAGCAGCACCCGCCCCGGCGTGACCGGCGCGTGGGCGCGGTACTCGTCGAGGAACAGGTCGCAGAGCCCGTCGAGCAGCTCCAGCCGCTCCTCGAGCAGGTCGGGGCGGTAGCCGTCCGGCGACGCGGCGAGGGCCGTGACACCGATGTCGCGCAGCTTGCCGCGGAACCGTCCGAGGTCGAGGCCCGGCTCGGCCATCGCCGCTCCGTCGAAGTCGATGAAGCCGAGACGGCCGCCGCCGAGGAGGACCTGCGCGGGCCGGAAGTCGTGGTGGGCGCTGACCGCCGGGTCGGCACCGGTCGCGCGGTCGAACGCCTCGAGGCGGGTGAGCATGGGCTCTCCCGCGGCGCGCAGCCCCGGCACGCTCTGCGACAGGCGGTTGAGCACCTCGCGGGTCTCGGCCAGCTCGTCGCTCCACCGGACCGAGCGGGTGTAGCGCGCACCGCTGCGGTGCAGGGCGGCGAGCGCCACTGCTGTACGCCGCAGCTGGGTCCGCAGCGTCTCGAGCAGGCCCGGGTCCATGCTCTCGAATGCCTGCCGGGCCAGCTCCTTGAGCGTCTGCTCCTCGGGCACCGGGCCCTGGAGCAGGATGCGCTGGGCGGGCAGGTAGCCGAGGGGCTCCGCGAGCAGCACGTGCTCGCCGCGGGCGAGGTCGGTGTGCCACAGGGCGGTCATGGCCTCGTGGGCGACTGCACCCTTGTCACCCTGGTGGGTCTTGGCGACCACGGGGTCGGGAAGCCCGTCCGCGGGCGGGTCGTAGGCCAGGTCGTACACGATGGTGCATCGGCTGCCGGGCTTGTAGCGGACAACTCTCGGGCGGCTCGATGCGACCGTGGCCTCGGGGTAGCCGCTCGCTCGGAGCATGCCCTCGATGATGCGGGCCGACGCCTGCGGGTCGGACAGGGCGCCGAGGCTCGGCAGGCCCGGGTCCGCCTCCTCGGTGCGCAGGTGGACGCGCAGCTCCGGCAGGACGAGCTCGTGGCCCGGCTCACCGAACCCGGTCCCGGGTCGCGGTGCCGTCGGGAGGGGACGCGACGGTGGGTGCAGCTCGCCGACGAGGACCACCTCGACGGGCTCTGCCATGGCTCCGTCCGCCCCCGGCGCCGGTGCGACGACCACGCGGCAGCGGGCGAGCCAGCTCGCCTCCTTCGCGCGCAGGCGGTCGGCCCGGCACTCGACCAGTGTCAGCCGCCCGTCGCGCAGCTCGGGCACGTGCTCGCGCAGGGATGCCTCGAGCCGCCCGGGCCGCATGAGCGCCGACAGCCAGTCGGGCAGCTCCGCGAACGCCTCGAGCGCATCGATGGACTGGTCACGCGTGCTCGTGGTCATGCTGGCCTCCCGGGGGTCGCGTCGGTGGTGTCGAGAAGGGTCAGGGCGAGCGCGGCACGGGCGCCCTTGAGCCGTCGGGTCGCCCGCAGTGCGATGAGCGCGAGGTTGAGCCGTTCGTACGCCGCAACGCGCACTCGCAGCCGGGCGGGCTCCTCGCCCCCGCGCGGTGCCCCGTATGCCGCGAGGACTGCCTCCCGGGTATCGCTCGTCTGCGCCAGAGGACGCGACAGACGCGCGGCACGCACCGCCTCGTAGGCGAGGAACCTGCCGAGATCGGCGGCCGGGTCCCCGAACGCGACCGTGTCCAGATCCAGCAGGGCCAGACCCCCTCGAGCCCTGACGAGCTGTCCGGGAGTGAAGTCGCCGTGGCAGAGCACCGGCTCCAGGCCTCGACGGGGGAAGTCCTCCAGGACCGAGGCGGCCTCGCAGAGGCTCTCGTCCACCCGCTCTGCCATGTCCGGCCACGCGGTTGCGACCAGGGCCTGCTCCCGGCGGACCCGGTCGACGTGGCTGCTCGCTGCGACATCCGTGAGCGGGCCCGCCGGGACGAGCGCGTGGAACGCCCGGAGCGCCCGCGCGCTCTCCGCCGGACCCACGGGTCTGTCCGTGACCACGTGCGAGGATCCGGATGAGGTGACCGACTCGAGGACGATCGTGCGCAGCGGCGCGCAGACCGTGAGCACTCCGGGCAGCCGCAGCCCCTCGCCGCCGCGCCGGACCGCCTGACCGCGCCCGACGGCATACGCCGCCGCTGCCGCCCCCGCTGCTGCCGCCGCCGCGGTGGCGTCCTCCTCCCGCGGGTAGACCTTCGCGTACGCCTCCACCCCCCCTCCGTGCAGCCGCAGCACGCAGGCGCCCTCACGCGGGTGGTGCACGACCTCGGCCCGGCAGGCGGGCGTCCCTGTGCCGGAGGCGGATTCGAGCCCTGCGCCCCGAAGGAGCAGCTCGACGGTGCGGCGTCGAAGCACCTCTGCGAGGGTCGGCAGGAAGGGGTCGTCGGGTAACGCGGTCACCGACACCTCGCCGGAACGGCTGTGGACCATCAGCGTGAGCGCGTCCCGGCGCCCCATCCCCTCGAGCTGGACGCCGATCCTCAGCGTCAGGTCCTCCCGTCCTCTGTAGAGCACGGAGTGGGTGCGCGCCCCAGCCACCCGTACCCCTCCCCGGTGCTCGGCGACCCAGTCCCGGGCGAGCCGCTCCGCGAGCGAGGCGTCGCTCGCCCACGCCGGCAGGCCTGGCCACGCCGGTTCGACGGGCGCCTGGGTCCTCACGCGTACCCCCGGCCCGGGCGTGCCGAGCTGCCGGTCCGGTCGACCCTGCCGGCCGAGGCCGCCCCGCCGAACAGCTCGGCGAACCTCCCCGAGCCCTGCGCCAGCGCCTGCGGGCTGCCTTCCTGCACGATCCGACCCTGGTCGAGGACGAGGACCCGGTCGGCGCACCGCACCAGCTCGACGTCGTGGGAGATGACGATGGTCGTCGTCCCGTCGATGAGGGTCCTCAGGGCCTCGATGACCTGGGCGGAGGCCTCCGGGTCGAGGCCGGTCGTCGGCTCGTCCAGCACGAGCACCGGGGCGTCGCGGATGAACGCGCGGGCGATCGCGAGCCGCTGTCGCTGGCCGCCCGACAATGTGGAGGCCCGCTCGCCGAGGACCGTCTGGTAGCCGAGGGGCAGCTCCTCGATGAACTCGTGCGCCTGGGCGAGCCGGGCGGCTCGTTCGATCCGCCCCGGGTCGGGCTCGTCGACGCCGTAGGCGATGTTCTCGGCGACGGTCCCGGTGAGCAGCAGGGTCTCCTGCAGCACGAGGCTGACCTGGCTGCGCAGGGAGGCCAGCGTGAACTCGCGGACGTCCGTCCCGTCGATGGCCACGACCCCCGAGTCGGGGTCGTAGAGCCTCGGCACGAGCTGGGCGACCGTGCTCTTGCCGGCACCACTCGGCCCGATGAGCGCGAGGACCTCGCCCGGCTCCGCGCTGAAGGTGATGCCGTCGAGGACGGGCCGAGCCGCCTCGGGCGTCCCTTCACCTCCGGCGCTCTCGTCCGTTGCACGCTCGGAGCCGTCGAGCTCCGACCGGTAGGTGAAGGTCACGTCGGTGAAGGTCAGCCGGCCCGCGAGCCTCGGAGCCGGCTTCGACATCGGCGTGTCCTGGACGGTGGGCTGGCGCTCGAGCAGCTCGGCGATCCGTTCGGTGCTGGCGATCAGCTTGCCGACCTTGTACCACTCGCTGACGATCTTGCGGGAGGGCTTGAACATGTTCTGGATGAGGAGCACGAACAGCACCAGGGTCCCAGGGGTGACCACGCCGCTCTCGACGAGCCAGAAGCTGAGCCACACGACGCTCGCGATCGTCAGGCCCTCGAACACCGCGATGGCGAAGCTGAACTGCGCCTGCACCGTCGCTATGCGCAGCGAGGCCTGCATGCTCTGGTCGCTCTGCCGCGAGAAGTTCTCGAGGTCCACGTGGCCGCGACCGTAGCTCTGCACCAACCGGATCGAGGAGAGCATCTCCTGGGCGGTCGAGGCGAGGTCACCCTCCTTGGCGCGCTGGTCCTTGGAGAAGCGCTTGAGGCGCAGCGAGAAGTAGTTCGCGACCAGCGCGAGCACCGGCACGACGACGACCGCGACGAGGGCCACCTGCCACGAGCGCATCAGCAGTGCGGCGAGCGAACCGACGAGCAGGAGCGCGCTGGCCACGATGTTGCTCAGCGAGGCGACGATGAACTCCTCGACGACGAGCACGTCGCCGGTGACCCGGGTCAGCACGTCGCCGGTGCGGCGCTTGTCGTGGAAGGCCATCGGCAGCTTCTGGAGCCGGTCGTACATGGTGACGCGGATGTTGTAGCCCAGCTCCCGGCCGCCGCGCGCCAGGAACACCTCGGACAGCGAGTCGGCGCCCTTGTTGACGGCGGCGATGAGGATGATCGCGAGGCCGAGGAACGCGATGGTCTCGACCCGCTCGTTCGAGAGCACGGCAGGGAACCCGCGCTCGCGCAGGCTCGGCACCTTGCCCGTCACGAAGTCGGTCGCGTACGCGATGGGGAAGGGCTCGAGCACGGCCGTCACCGCCTCGAAGACGAGCAGGACCAGGCCGAGCACGAACGGCCGGTTGGCGCCGTGGTAGCGCCGGATGAGCGCGAAGGCCCGCGTCGAGTCGGACTGCTTCGCGTGGCGCGGCGACGGCCGTCGGCGCGCCTGCTCGCTCGGGGTCTCGGCCCTCGTGTCAACGGCGACCACGGGGACTCCCCTGCAGGTCGGCCGCGACTCGCCGCGCCTCGATGACGTACTGCTCGGCGAGCGACGCGAGCGGCGACCTCGCCCAGGCGCGGAGGGCCTTGCGCAGGAGCGAGACCGCCACGTAGAAGCGGATCCTGTCGGTGGGGTCGGTGACGTCACCGGGCGCACCGGTCCCACCGCCCGCCGGCGATCGCGCGCAGGAGAGGTATGCCGTCACGAACGTCTCCCCGAGCGCCTCGGCCGCGCTCACCGCCGCGGCGTCCCGCGTCGCGCCGGCCCCCGGCGCCCGGACCGCCGCCTGGCGCAGCGAGGAGACGACGTTGCCCACGTCGGATGCCGGCTCGGCGATCCCGCAGTGGTCGAGGTCGAGCAGGGCGACACGGTCGTCGTGGAGGAGGAACTGGCCCGGCCGGCAGTCACCGTGCACGAGGGAGACCGGTCCGGGCACCGGCTGACGGCTCAAGAGCTCCCGGGCCAGGGCGAGGAGGGGCTCGCCGTTGCCCGGGTCGACGGTTCGGACGGCTGTGGCCCGGGCGACGAAGCGGTGCAGCTCGCGGTCCAGCGGCCGGGGCCGGCCGCTGGGCACGGCGGCGAGGTGGAAGGCGGCGAGGGCCTGCGCCGCATGCGCGAGCTCGGGCCCCCGGCGCGCCACCACGTCCGGGTCGCGGAGGTCGAGGACGAGCTCCCGGCCTTGCAGGCGACCCTGCACGACGACCGCGAGGTCCGGCAGGTGCGCCACCACAGGGGCGAGGACCAGCGGCGGCCCGAGGGGCTGGGCCTGCAGGGCCCGGCCCTCGTTCGCCACGGCGGCGGCCTTGGCCCTGTCGTGGTACACCTTCGCCACGTACGTTCGCACCACGCTCGTTCGGACCGGCACGGTGACGAGGATGGTGGCTCGGCGACCGGGTCGGTAGCGCAGCAGTCGGAGGTCCGGCGCATGGGGGCGCTCCCCCTCCGGCTCACCGTCCAGCTCACCGTCCAGCTCGCCGTCCAGCTCGTGGTGCAGCGCCGCCCCGAGGACGCCGGGCGCGAGGACGTGGGCCAGGGTGGGCAGGCCGGGATCTGCGGGGAACCTGCTGACTCCGGTGCCGTCGGGCAGCAGCTCGCCGGGGGCCCGCTGGCCCGGCGGGGGCACGGTGGCCAGCACGAGCCCGGCGCCGAACCGGTACAGCACCGTCGCGGCCCGACCCGGCTCGTACTTCGCGTCGGCGACGACGCAGGGCGTTGCCGGGTCCTCCCCGAGGGCCCGGGCCAGCAGCGGCCCGGTGCGACCCGGGTCCAGCGCCTCGAGCACTGCGACGTGCTGGGCCCGCAGGCCGGCCAGCGCGTCGGTCCGCGTTCCGGTCCAGCCGGTCATGAGGTCACCTCCGCCACGCCGAAGACGTGCCTCAACTGCTCGGCCGCACGGTCGACGTCGAAGGCTCGCTCGGCTGTCTGCCGTGCTCTCCTGCCCATCATCCGACGTCGGACCGGGTCGCGCAGCAGGCTCTCGAGGTGGTCTGACACGGCCGCGACGTCACGGGCCGGCGCCAGCAGCCCGTTGTGGCCGTGCTGGACCGCCTCCGCGACGCCGCCCACGTCCGTGGAGACCACGGGGAGACCCGAGGCGAGCGCCTCGACGATGGCATTCGGCACGCCGTCGCGGTCGCCGTCCGTGGTGACGAACGGGGTCATCGCGAAGACGTCGGCGTCGCGCATCGCCTCCACGATGACCGTGCTGTCCTGCTCCCCCGCAAACGTCACCGCCTTCTCGAGGCCTAGTGCGCGCCGTCCGGCCTCCAGCTCGCCGCGCATCGGGCCGTCGCCGAAGACGGTCAGGTGGAAGGGCGCCACACCGAGGAGCCGGGCGCACGCCCGGAGCAGGTCGGGGAAGCCCTTCTTCTCCACGAGCCGGCCCACCGACACGATCTGGACGATCCCGTCGTCATGGACCCGACCGGGCGCGAACTGCCGGAGGTCGATGCCGTGGTGGATGACGCGTACCTTCGCCATGACATCCGGGCTGAGCTGCGCCGCAAGGAAGTCCACGTTCGCACGGCAGCAGGTCAGCACGTTCGTGGCGGCCCCGGCCCGAGCGCGCAGGCTCGTCCGCGGGAGCTGGTAGAGGTCGCGGGCGTGCGCGGTGATGCTGTAGGTGAGCCCGGTGAGCAGGTGGGCCAGCAGGGCGACCAACGCGGGGTCGTGGGCGAAATGCGCGTGAAGGTGGGTGACGGACACGCCTTCCCGCTCGAGGCGCGCGCGCCGCGCCGCGACCTGGACCGCCACCTCGAAGCACTCGGCCGTGCTGGCGTTCGCGTAGCCGGTGGACAGCTCGGGGTGGCTGCTCGCGAACCGGGCGGTGTCGGCATACCGCTGGGCCGCGGACTCCGCGACGAGGGCGTGGTCCTCCGGATCCGCAGTCGCAGCTGCGAAGCTGACCGGCGCCCGCACCCGGTCCACCTGCGGCTGGCGCACCTGCTCGCCCGAGGGTGTCATCGCCCAGACGTCGAGACCCACTCCGAGGCGCTCGAGGGCGAGCACCTCGTTGACGATGAAGGTCTGCGACAGCCGTGGCCAGCTGCGCGTCAGGTACATCACTCGCGAAGCCATGCCACCCCCTCGGCGAGACGGCGCCGGCTCGCCCGAACGACGTCGTCGCCTGCCTGGCCCGCCAACGCCTGCCGGGTGAACTTCAGCAGGGAGTAGGCCCGGAAGAAGGCGAGTCGCCGCTCGGGGTCGGGCCCGCCCACGTCGCCGTACGCGTCCAGGAAGGCCTGCAGGGCCAGCTCGGCCGGCGCGGAGCGGGCCTCCTCTGCGTACGTGCACAGGTGCGCCACGTCGAACGCGGGGTCTCCCATCCGCGCCTCGTCCAGGTCGATCACCGTGGCGCCCCCGCCCTCGTCGACGATGACGTGGGCCAGGTGCAGGTCCTTGTGGATGAGGGCGTCCAGCACCACGGGAAGCGTCGTCGCGCGCGCCTGCAGCAGGACCGCCAGCTCGCGCGCGGGTGCCAGGAGCGTCGCGTCGGCCGAGCCGACGCGCTCTGCCCACACCGCGCAGTTGGCCGCCTCGTGGCCCAGGTCGAGCCGCCTGCCCGCGCCGCTGCCGGTGGTGTGCACGGTGCGCAGCCAGCGACCGAGGTGCCCGGCTGCGACGACGACGTCTGCACTGGAAGGGGATTCCGCGTCCTGCGCCGGTGTGAGGATGCGCGGTGGCGCGCGCCGGGGGCCGGCCGGCAGGGGCACCACGGGAAGCCCGGGGGCCGACCGGCACAGCACGATGCCGAGGGGCGGGCTCACCCCGATCGGCATCTGGGTGCCGCACCGCAGAGCCGGCTCGCGCACCCGGTCGAAGAGCACGAGGTTCTCGTGCGCCACGACCGCTCGCGCCGGCTCGGCGTACGCCTTGGCGATGACCTCCACCGGCCGGTCCGAGCCGCCGGTGACCCGGTAGCGGACCACCACCCTCCTGCCGGGCGAGAGCCGAAGCGTCTCCGCCGAGACGATGCGGCCCATGCCGAGGCCGCCGGCTCGCAGCTGCTCCCTCAGCAGCGCGGTCATCGCGCGCGAGTCGGTGAGCTCCGGCGACCAGCGGGACAGCCGGCTGCTCCCGGATCGTGTGCGGCGCCGGCGGCGCTCGAGCACCTCGGAAGCGGTGGCGACGAGGGAGGGCACGGCCTCCCAGTGAGCGGTGTCGAGGCTGCGGTAGCGACGACCCGCGATCTTCAGCAGTGCCAGGGCCTGCCACCAGGCGACGGAGTCTGGGTCGGCCCGGCCTCCCGCGTCGGCGTAACCCTGGAGCAGTGCGCCGACGAGATCTGGGGCTCGGGTGGTGCCGGCGCGGAGGCGCTGCCACTCGAGGTACGCCGTGGCGTTGCCGAGGTCCCGGGCCGGGTCGGCCGGGCCGGCTCCGTCGAGGTCGAGCACGGTGAGCCGCTCGTCGTCCACCACGACCTGACCGGCACGGAACGAGCCGTGGCCGAAGACGAGCGCGTCCTGCACCGGCAGCCGGTCCCTCAGTCGGTCCAGGGTCCAGCCCAGGGAGAGCGCCGTCGGCGGGTCGGCGTGCCAAGCAGCAGGGAGGTATGCCGTGAGCTCGTCGAGCGCGCCGACGACCCCGCGTGCCCGGACCGTCGCTCCCGGACCGGGGACGGCGCGGTGGATGTCGGCCAGCAGGCGCCCGAGGCGCACGGCGAGGCGAAGCCGGTCGCGCAAAGGTGAGCACACGTCGGACAGCAGCGTCGAGGCGCTCGCTCCCCGCACCCCCGCGGTGACGACCGCTCCGAGGTCCGGCCAGCACCCGACGAGTGCGGGGACGAGCGCCTCCGTCCCGCTCCGGCGGGAGGAGAGCGCGCGGTGGCTCACGGCATACTCGTCGCACCCGCCGACGAGCACCTTGACGAAGAGGCTGCGCCTACCGGTCGGCACCCCGACGTCGCAACGGATGACGCAGCTCGATCCCGGCCGGTAGCTGACCGGCACGGTGGTGCAGCCGCGGACCGGCCTCCTCAGGAGGTGCTCGAGCCTGGGCAGGATCTGGACCGGGTCGAGGACCGCAGCCGCACCGCGGAGTGCCGCGTCCTCGCGCAGGCTGCTGCGGCTCACCCCCGTCGGCGTCGCCTCGCACACGCGCACGTCGCCGCTCTGGGCCTCGAAGGCGACCCTGGTGGTGCGCTCGGGCTCCCAACGGATCTGGTGCACACCGCCCCGCCGGCCCTCCGTCTCGACGAGCGGCTGGACGAGCCCGACCAGCCGGTCCACGTCGGTCCAGAGGCAACCCGGGGGAGCCTTCGGCCACGAGGTGGTCATCGCGAGCTCCCCCGGAGACCACTCTCCGTCTCGCGGGACTCCCCGCGCGACGCCTCACCCGCCCTCTCACACGCCGCCTCACGCGCTGCTGCTCGGGCGGTCTCGAGGCAGGCCTCGACGGCTTCGACCCATCCGGGCCGGTGCAGCGGGATCCGCCGCCCCACGGCCCTCAGGTGGAAGACCGTGCAGTAGTGCAGCGCTCGCGCGACCCGCGCGGGCGGGCACGGCCCATAGCCGTCCAGGGCCGCGTCCACGAGGGGTGCCGACCTGTGCCCCGCCACCTGCGCCCACCAGCGCAGGTCCGCGAGGAGCTTCCCGAGGTCGGCGGCCGGGTCCCCGACCGAGACACGGTCGAAGTCGAGCAGGACGAGACGCTCGCCGTCGACGAGGAGGTTGTCGCCCTTGTAGTCGCCGTGGAGCAGGTGACCCGACTCGGTGGGCAGCGTCTCCAGGCCGGCGACCGCCTCGCCGAGGAGGGCGTCCAGCCGTGCGCCCGCCTCGGGGGCGAGCGCCCTCACGTGCTCGGTGGCCCGGCGCGTGGCGGCAGCCTCCGCCGCCGGGTCCGACCGCCCGCTGCTGAGAGACCCCCACGGGTGGTGCGCGCCGTCTCGGACCGCGCCGTCTCGGACCGCGCCGCGGTGGACCCCGCCGTCGTGGATCGCGCGGAGCGCGGCACCCGCACGGCGCAGATGCGCCTGCCGCTCGCCCGTTCCGAGGCTCTGCGCGCAGAGGACTCGGGAGAGCGGGGTCCCGTCGTGACCCGCCCAGAGCACGAGTCGGTGCGACCGGATGTAGCCGGCCGCACGGGCGGTGCCTGCAGGCGCCGAGGTGATCGAGAGTGACTGCGCGAGAGCCTGACTCGCCGCGAGGGCGCGCCGGCCCGAGTCGTCCCGGTAGCACTTGGCGAACACCCGGTGCTGTCGGTCGACGCCCTCGAGCAGCAGCACGTGGCGCTGCCCGGGCCGGTAGCGCAGCGCGGTGACCCGAGCCTCGTCCTCGAAGCCGGGCACTCGTGCCCGGCGGAGCAGACTCGCGATCCGAGCCGGGTCGTAGACGTCGACGAGGTGCGGGAAGGCGGGGTCGACAGGGGCGAGCCGGACGGTCACCCCGCCCGGGCCGGGAGGCGGCACCAGCGTGGAGAAGGGCGAGCGCAGCGAGGGGGTCACCCGCGACAGGAGTGAAGCCGGGACCTTCTCGGGCGCGGAGCCCGGCTGCCAGGTCAGGACGGCGTGGCGTGTGCCGATGGCCTCCCCTGAGAGCTCGACACCCACCGTGAGCTTTCGGCCCAGCCTCAGCGTGGTGCGCGTCACGACGGCACGCACCTGCCTCGCGGCCTCGGGCAGCAGCGGGGCGAGCGCCGTGGCGACGGTCACCGGCACCACCTCGGTCAGGAAGCGGCATACGTCCTCGGGGCTGCTGCGACCCGCGAGCACGTCGCGCGCATCGACGTGCGGGCTCCGTGGGCCTGCTGTCGTCGTCGCCGTGGTGCCGGTCATGTGCCGACCGGCTCCAGCTCGAGCTTGGGCCAGCCCTCGAGGTGGCTCGTCAGCCGGGCCACCGCCGCGGTGCGGCCACCCAGGTCGGCCGCCACCGTCGGGGACAGCGGGGTCGAGAGCGCCCTCACGATCGCGTCGGCCACGGCCGAGGTCCCGAGCAGGTCGGGGTCGAGCCAGTGCACCCATCCGCGCTGCGCGAAGAGGCTCGCCCGGATGCGCTGTTCGGCACTCGGTCCGCTGCGGGGGACGAGCAGGGCCGGGGTGCCGTCGTTGAGCAGCTCGATCGTCGTGTTGTAGCCCGCCATCGAGACCACGAGGTCGGCGCGCGCGACCCGTCCACGGCCGTGGACGCGACGCCGCACCCCTGTCATCGGCAGCTGCTTCGAGCGCCGCCGCAGCTCGGTCACCCGAGCCCGGGGCATGAACGGGCCGGTGATCAGCTCGAACCGCGCGCCCGTCTCTTCGTGCACGGCTTCCGCTGCGTCGAGGACCCCAGCCATCATCGGGTGGGCATCGGCCCCTCCGCCGGCCACGACGACGACGGTCGGGGGCCGCATCGGGTCCCGGCGGCGTCTCCCGTTCGCCTCCCCACGCCTGTCGCCGTCGGCCACGACCGCCAGGCGCCGGGCCCGAGGGTGCGGTCTGCCGCACACGTAGCCGGCGTACGCCAGCCGCTGTGACGGACCCTGCGGCCAGGCATACTCCCGGGCCACGTCGAGGACGTCGTCGGAGCCGTAGACGAGCACCTCGTCGTAGAACTCCTCGAGCGCCTCGTAGGCCCCCTCGGCCGTCCACCGTCGCCGCACCACCCCGGGGTCGTCGATGATGTCCCGCAGGCCGAGCACGACATGTGCCCGGTGGCCGCGCAGCTTGCGCAGCGCGGGGACCAGCTCCCCCATCGCCCCGTGCGGCATGTGGTCGACGAGGAGGATGTCGGGGTCGAACTCCCGCACGGCGCTCGCGATGAGTCGCCGACGCAGGGCGAGGACGTCCCGAAAGGACGCGGACAGCGACACGGCCTCCCACTCCCCCGGGCCCGCCTTGCGGATGCTCGGCAGCTTGAGGAAGTCATGACCGGGTGCGGTGGCGAAGAACTGTCCGAGCGGCGAGTCCGACAGGGTGAGCGCGCTGGCACCGGGCACCTGGCGCAGGAACTCGGCCGCGAGCAACGAGGTGCGACGCATGTGGCCGAGCCCCAGGCCGTCCTGGGAGTAGATGAGCAGCCTCGGCTCGTGGCGTCTCACCGGCCCCACCCGCCTCGGAGGGAGGGGGGAACCCCTTCGGCCGCCCCCACCGGCGGCACCTCTTCGCGCGGTGACTCGCGCAGCGCACGGTGCCACGCCACCTGGTGCTTGAGCCCGAGCCGCAGGTCCGTCGTGGCGCGCCAGCCCAGGGCCGCGGCGGCGGCCCGGCTGTCGCCGAAGGTCTGCTCGGTGTCTCCCGGACGGTGCGGCATCGGTGCAACGGTCGCCTCTCCGCGCACCTCCTCCTCGAGCATGCGGAGGACCTCCGGGATGGCCACCGGGGCGCCCCGCGCGATGTTGAGGACCGTGCCGGAGGGAACCGGCGCGGTCACGGCCGAGACCACCGCGCGCGCGACGTCACTGACGAACGTGAAGTCCCGCCGCTGCGTCCGGTCGCCGTACACCGCGACCTCGCGCCCGTCGAGCAGTGCCTCGGTGAAGCGGTGGATGGCCATGTCCGGTCGCTGGCGCGGGCCGTAGACCGAGAAGAACCGCAACGACACGGTGGGCACGCCGCGCTCGTGGGCATACGCGCCGACCAGGCACTCACCCGCGAGCTTGCTCACGCCGTACGGGCTGAGCGGCGCCAGGGGGCTCGACTCCCGCATCGCCTCGAGAGTGGGCGCGTACACGGACGAGCTGGACGCGTAGACGACGCGGGGAGCGTGCCCGCGGGCGGCCGCCTCCAGCAGGCGTTGGGTGGCGACGACGTTGCGCTCGACGTACGTCGGGAACGACTCCCCCCACGAGGTGCTGACGCCCGGCTCGGCCGCCAGGTGGACGACGGCCTCCACGCTGTCGACGATCGGCTCGAGCGCCGCCGTCGCCAGGTCCGCCCGGACCAGGGTGAAGGACGGGTGGTGGTGCAGGGCCGAGATGTTGCGCAGCTTCGCAGCCGGGTCGTAGCCGTCCGTGAGGGCGTCGACCCCCCGGACCTGCCAGCCCTCGCTCAACAACAGCTCCGCGACGTGGCTTCCGATGAAGCCCGCCGCACCGGTGACCAGTGCGAGTTTCACGAGACCCCCCGACTCGGCGCCGACCAGTCGCCCGGCTCCGTTCCCCCGGTCCGTGAATGCGAGTTCGGCTTTTTGAGTGTCACATCCGTGAAATCTCCATGCCGCCTGAATGAACGATTTCGGTGACGTGGCCCGACGGGGGACGGGTGACTCGCGAAGGCCGTCCATTTTTGCCCCCTGGACCGCGCCACCCCTCCGCGGCGATGTCCGTGGAGGGGTGGCGGTCGGGTGGCCGCGGCCGGTCCGGGGCCGCGGCCACCCCCAACAGGTGAGGTCAGGTGAGGTCAGGTGAGGTCGAGGTAGCGCTTGGCGATGCGGGCGAGCGTCACCTGGCCCACGGCCCGGAACGGGTGGAGGGGGTCGGGGGCGACCGACCCCGTCGGGCCACCCAGCTCGGTGTGGGCCACCGCGCTCATGACGGTGTACGCGTCGCCCTTGCTGTAGCCGTGCTCCTGCGTCAGGACGTCGAAGAGATCCTCGTAGGCGCGGTCGATGGAGTCCTGGACCGGGTCGCCCAGTCCCACGCAGACGAGCTCGTCGCCGGTGTCGACCCGGGGGGCTCGCAGCCCCATGCCCTTGACCAGGTCGACGCTGACGGTCGCGCGGCCGGCGATCTCGATGGCGACGAACGAGCTCTCGCCGCGGCTCATCACGGCGTGCAGGTCGCCAACGGCGAGCCTGGCACCTTCCACCTCGACGGGCAGATAGACGGTCGAGCCCGGTCTGGCGTCGGTGAGGTCCATGTTGCCGCCGGTCGGGTACGCCGGCATGACGGTCGACATGGCGCCCGAGGCCGAGGCGACGCCGATGCAGCCGATCATCGGCGCCACGTCGCAGCTGACGCGGTCGGTCAGCCGGGCGGTTCCGTCGCTGACGGGGATTCGGCGGACGTACCACTCCCGCCCCATGGGCCGCGCGAGCGCGCCCGCGCCTGGGATGTAGACCGACCAGCCGTGCTCGGCCATCTCGATGTCGTGGATGGTCACCGCGAGCGCATCCCCGGGCTCCGCTCCGTTGACGTGGACCGGGCCGGTGACCGGGTTGATCGTCGCCGTGACCTTCGCGAGGTCGCGCAGCTGCTCCATCTGGGCGTATGCCGCGTCGTCCGTCTCGAAGGTGATGCGCTCCCCCGTGCCGGGGTCGATCGTCAGCACCGGCTCGTGCTCGGCCGAGTAGTCGGCGCGGCCGTGGTCCTTGGTGATGAGGTGGGTCTCGGTGAGGTTGCTCATGGTCAGCCCTTCTGGTCGACAGAGGGGTGGAGGCCGGCGGCTGCCTCTGCGGACGTGCCGGCAGACGTGCTGGCGGACGGAACGGCGGGTGCCGCGGCGTCGGCCCGGTGCTCAGGCAGGATGCCGATTCCCTTGCGGCTGTAGTACGCCAGCACGAGGATGCCGATGACCAGCCACGCCAGGCCGCCGATCTTGGCGGCCGGCTCCGCGTTCCACAACACGAAGCCGATGATGATAAACCCGATCACCGGGCCGACCCAGTGCAGGAAGACGTTGCGCGACTTGCGCCGCAGGCCGAAGTAGGTGATGACCGACAGGTGCAGCAGCAGGAACGAGGTGAGTGCGCCGAAGTTCACCAGCGAGCTGATGAGGCTGATCTGGCCGACGAAGAAGAGGCCGAGCATGAGCGTGATGCCGGCGACGAGCAGGATGGCGCGCTCGGGCACCTTGCTGCGGGTGTTGATGTGGGCGAGGAAGCGCGGCAGCTGGCCGTCGCGGCTCATCGAGAACAGCAGGCGGGACGTGGCGCTCTGTGCCGCAACGGCATTCGCGATACCGACGGCCAGGGCGTTCATGGCCAGGAACGCGATCTGCCAGCCGTTGCTGCTGATCTTGCCGACGATGTCGAAGAACGCGTTGCCGGCCTCCTCATCGGGGAAGGAGGTCGTGTTGGGGATCAGCATGCCCGCGAGCCAGGTCTGGCTGACGAAGAAGAAGGCCACGAGGAAGAGGCCGCCGATCATGGCGATCCCGGCGGAGCGATGGCCACCCTTGCTCTCCTCGGCCAGGGTGGCGATCCCGTCGAAGCCGAGGAACGACAGCACCGCGATCGACAGCGCCGTGCCGACGAGCGGCGCCGAGAAGTTGGCGGCGTCGAAGATCGGCTTGGCGGTGACGTGGGCGCCGCCGGTCCCGTTCGCGATGGCGACGATCGCCATGATGACGAAGATGACGATGAAGAGCACCTCGGCGGCGAGGAAGAGTCGGTTGACGACGGCCGTGAACGAGATGCCGACGTAGTTGATGGCGGTGTTGACGGCCAGGAAGATGAGGATCCAGGCCCACTTCGGCACGGCCGGGAAGATGCCCGACATCGACTCGGCGGCGAAGACGTAGAGCAGCGTCGGCACCAGCAGGTAGTCGAGCAGGATCGTCCAGCCGGCGATGAAGCCGAGCTTGGGGTGCATCCCGCGGCCGACGTAGGAGTACACCGAGCCGGCTATCGGGAACGCCCGGCTCATCTGGGCGTACGACAGGGCGGTGAAGATCATCGCGACGAGGCCGATGAGGTAGACGAGGGGCACCATGCCCTTCGCCTCGTTGTAGACGGTGCCGTAGATCGCCCACGGCGCGATCGGCACCATGAAGACGAGGCCGTAGATGAGCAGGTCGGCCGTGGAGAGGCCACGGCTCAGCTCCTGCTTGTAGCCGAACTCGGTGAGGTCTCCCTCACCGAGTGTGTGACTGTCGTAGTTGGACATGCGTGACCTCCGGGTCGGGTTGGCGCGGGGCGCAGGGTCAGTCGTGCTGGCTCAGGAAGGACTCGACGACGTCGAGGAAGGCCTCGGGCTCCTCGACGTGCGGCATGTGGCTCGAGTCGGGGAAGACGTGCGAGCGCACGTCGGGAATGCGCTCGACGAACGGCTCCCACACCAGGGGCATCGCCTCGTCGTGCGCACCGGCGATGACGAGCGTCGGGACGCGTATGCCGTCGAGCCGGTCGACGACCGACCAGTCCTTGAGCGACCCGACCACGTGGAACTCCGAGGGCCCGTTCATCGTGTGGTAGACGGTGGGCTCCGCCTCGATCTGGGTGAAGGAGTCGGTCACCTCGGGCGGGTTGGGCACGACACGGCACACGTGCCGGTCGTAGAAGACCTTCTCCGCCTCGGCGTACTCCTTCGAGTCGGTGGTGCCGGCCTCCTCGTGGCGGGTCAGGGTCTCCTGGACGTCCTCGGGCAGCTCGCCGCGGAGCGTGTTGGCTGCCTCCAGCCACAGTTCCATCGACGCCGGCGAGTCGCAGATCGTCAGGCTCTGGATGCCGGTGTCGTCGGCGAGGACCACCTCGGGACCGAGCATGCCGCCCCACGACTGGCCCAGAAGGTGGAAGCGTCGGTCGATGCCGAGCGCCTGCACCAGGTTGCGCAGCTCGTCGACGAAGAGCTGTGGCGTCCAGAAGTCGGCGGGGGCGTCGGGCAGGTGGGTGCTGCCGCCGCAGCCGAGCTGGTCGTAGTGCACGACCGTGCGCCCGCGGCCGGCCAGGTTGGCCATCGTCAGCGTGTAGTTGTGGGCCGCGCCCGGGCCGCCGTGGAGCACGACGAGGGGGGCCTGGTCGGCATCCGGGTCGAGCTCACCGGTGACGCGGTACCAGGTGCGGTGACCACGGAAGTCGACCTCACCCTCGGTGGTCGGGTCGGGGAAGCGCGGGTCGCGCGTCGTTGCCATGCATCCTCCTCTGGGGAACCGGACCAAAGTGGACCACGCAAATGGTCCGGTGACAAGACCTTTGGGCGGGTCGCACCTAGACTGCATGCGTGCAGAGCCATCCGGAGCGGGAGGACCGGGATCCCGTCGTGCTCCTCGGCGAGCCCCGCACCAAGGCGACGTCGCTCACGGACCGGCTCATCACGGCCATCGCGGTGGGCGAGTACTCCCCCGGCGAGAGGCTCCCGCCCGAGCGCGACCTGGCGGCCTCGCTCGGTGTCAGCCGGGCGACGGTGCGCCAGGCGCTGCAGCACGTGACCGAGCTCGGGCTCGTCGAGATCCGACGTGGGCGGGCGGGCGGCGCCTTCGTCGCTTCGGCGTCGTGGGAGGACGTCGCACCGGACGTGGCGCGACGGACGCTCGAGACGGAGATCCCACGGCTGCTCGACCTCTACGACTACCGGTGCATGGTCGAGGGGATGATCGCGCGTGCCGCTGCGGAGCGCCGCACTTCGGAGGACGTTGCGGCGCTGGAGAAGTCGCTCGAGGAGTTCCGGGCGGCGACGTCGATGACCGAGGCGCGCAACGCCGACCGGCGGCTGCACGGTCTCATCACGGCGGCTGCGCGCAACCCGCACCTCACGTCACTGAGTGCCCACCTGACGGCGGCGGCCACCTTGGGCTTCGGGGTCGAGCCGTACACGCAGGAGTTCTACGACGAGGCGCTGGCGCAGCACGTCGAGCTGGTCGGGCACGTGGTGCGGGGGGAGTCGGACGCGGCGAACCGGTGCGCACAGGCGCACTTCCGGCTGACGCTCGAGACGATGCGAGCCGGCCTCCAACGCGCTCGCGGCAGCTGGGTGCCTCCGACTGAGGTGTAGCGAAGGTCGACCTTCCACTCGGGCGTCTCGGGGTGCGGCGCGTGAGCGGGGCCAGGTGGGCCAGGGGCGCGCGCCGAGATCAGCCCGGCCGCCCTCAGGCCCGGTGACCGTCTGCTGCGTCCGAGGCAGATGCAATCCCCGTCGTCGAGGCAAGAAGGCGTCTCGCGCGACGACCGAGGTCGCTCAGGTCGACGCGACCCTCATCGGCGGCGGCCGCCAGACGCGCCGCCAGGTCCAAGGCCTCGTCAAGCTCCGGCCCGACCGCGGCGGCCTCCTGGCCCATGTCACGAAGGATCGTGCCCTCGGTCCTCGACGCGATCAACGGATCGGAGATGCCATCGATCCAGACCCGGGTGCGCCGGCCATCACCGCGTTCCTCCCCGGTGATTCGCTCGAGGGCAAAGATGCGATCCGCGCGCGCGAACTTGCCGAAGCCCAAAGCCACCATCCGAGTGTCTGACCCCACGCTCACATCTTGACATCGCGGGGGCACGGATCGGCTCGTGGTCGGTCATTGCGCCGCCTCCGGAGGGCCCGGCGCTTCTCCTCCGACCGGCGGCGCGCAAGCTGCCGGCGCCTGCAGCCTTCCCCTACCGCCGTCGAGCGATGGTCAGTCCATCGAATGCGGTCAGGATCATGGCCTCCACGCGCTCGTCCGAGGCCACCCGGTCGTTGAAGGCGCGCAGCGCGGTGGTGTTCTCGTCGGTCGCCTCCGGGTCGGTGATGCGGCCGCCCCACAGGACGTTGTCCGCAAGAAGCAGGCCGCCGGGGCGGACTCGCGGCACCAGCTCTTCCCAGTAGGTGGCGTACGAGGGCTTGTCCGCGTCGATGAAGACCAGGTCGATGTCGGCGGCCGCGGGTAGGGCGCGCAAGGTGTCGATCGCCGGTGCGATGCGCAGCTCGATCCGGTCGGCCAGACCAGCCGCGGCCCAGGCGCGCTGGCCGATCGCGGTCCACTCGACGCTGACATCGCAACACAGCAGTGAACCGCCCTCAGCCAGCCCCCGAGCGATGCACAAGCTCGAGTAGCCGGTGAACGTTCCCACCTCGACTGCTCGGCGCGCACCGATCAGCCGGGCCAGCATCGTGAGCAGCTGGCCTTGGTCGTCACCGATCTGCATGCCTGCCACGTCCCCCAGCTCGACTGTCTCCGCCTGGAGCTCACGCACCACAGCGTCGGGGCGCCAGGTCCCGTGCGACACGGCGTAGGAGCGAATCTCGTCGGTCACCGGGAAGCTGCGCATCCTCGGACGCTACGCCTCCCGCGACCCGGTGAGGACTCCTTCACGAACCGGTGCCGCTGGCCGGGGACCGGAGTTCCAGCGGCGGACCACGTCGCCTACCGCGGCTGGTTCACGAACCCTCACCGGAGAGCAGGGCGAGGAACCGCTCTGCGTCACCGACCCGCGGCAGGTTGTTGAACATGACGTACGGCGACGGTCGGCCCTCGACCAGATGCCGCAGCCGGCGCAGCTCGTCATCGGTGTGGACGTGCCGCGCGCCCGAGGTGCCGTGCAGCCGGTAGTAGGTCTGCTCCGGCGTGACCGTCTCGGTCTGCATGGGGTCCACGACGTGGACCAGGTCCAGCTCAGCACACAGGTCTGCGAGCAGCTGCCTGGGCCACCGGCCCCGGGGCTCCCACAGCAGCCGAGCGGCCGGCCGCTCCACCTGCGACATGAAGCCACGCAGCCGTCTGATGTTCTCGGCCGTCGGGCGAAAGCTTGCCGGGCACTGGAGAAGCACGGCAGTAGCCCGGAGCAGGCGGGCGCACTCGAGGGTGCGCTGCCAACCCGCGAGAACCTCAGGGGTCGTCCGGAACGCCCCCACCTGGCCACGGGCGCTGTCGGGCAAGGGCTGCCTCAGCCGGCGGTAGGTGGGGCTGTTGGACTCGTGGGTCACGATCTGCCACGCCTTGATCGTGAACTCGAAGTCGGCCGGCACCTGGGTCCGCCAGCGCTTCAGCACAGCGTCCGCCGGCGGGTCGTAGAACGTGTGCTGCACCTCCACGACCGGGAAACGCCGCACGTACGAGGACTGGGAGACAGTCCAACCGCACAGCCCGACGCGAACGTCCACCTATGACTCCCGGGAGCTGCAGTCTTGCTCCGACGTCCTGCGCGGCATGTCCCAGTCGGCCATGGGGCCGAGTCTCTCAAGGGATGCGCCCGGGCGAGGCCCTGGCGCGCCGCGCGAGATCGGCGTCGATCCATGAACGAGGAAGAGCCGCCCGAGACGAGGTCGAGCGCGGACCAGCGGGGGCTGGTCGCGCCGGCGCCTGAGGCGCACGATGTCTCCATGGAGACCTGGGACGCCATACGGGCGCGCCGCAACGTTCGGCAGTTCACCGACGAGCCCGTCCCCGAGGAGGCGCTCGACCGCATTCTCGAAGCCGGCCGACGCGCCCCGTCGGCGGGCAACTGGCAACCGTGGGACTTCGTCGTCGTCACCGACCGGGCACAGCTGGCCGAGCTGGCGAAGGTCTGGCAGGGCGCGCAGCACGTCGCCCGAGCGGCAGCGGCCATCGCGATCGTCGCGCCAGAGCCGGAAGACGACCAGAAGTCGGCCCTGCTGCAGTACGACCTCGGTCAGGCGACCTACGCGATGATGGTCGCCGCCGCGGACCTCGGCATCGGCACGGGGCATGCCGCCGCCGTGGACCAGGACCAGGCCCGGGCCGTCCTCGGGTTCCCGGAAGGCCACTTCCTGGCCTACCTGCTCTCAGTCGGCCACCCGTCGGACAAGCCCCTGGCCGTCATCAACCGGCCGGACCGACGCCCCTTCGACGAGGTCGTGCACCGCGGACGGTGGTGACCGATGGAGATCCAGCTCGGCACGCTGGTCCTCGAGGTGCGCGAACCGCAGATTCGGTCCCCGAACAGATCAAGGTCGGCTTCTGTGTCGCGCGACGTTCATCCGCTCGATGTGGGGCCGTCGGCCTCCGACGCTTCAGGCCCCGGGGTCAGGATCGCGGGCCGGGAGTCCGAGATCCACTCGGCACCGAGGGTGCCTTGGGCGGCCGCGATGCCGCTGCGGCCACCGCCCCGGCCCCGCAGGATGTAAGCGATCCCCACGGCGATCAGGGCACCCGCCACCGGGCCGACCAGATAGGCCCACCATGCGGTCCAGTCGCCCTTGACCAGTGCCGGGCCGAGCGATCGGGCGGGATTCATCGAGGCGCCGCTGACCGGCGATCCCCACAGTCCGGCGAGCGCGATGTAGCCGCCTACCCCGATTGCGGCCAGCGGCCCGATCTGCTGGGCGCCGGAGGCGGTGCCCAGGATGACGCTCACCAGCCCGGCGGTGAGCACGACCTCCCAGAGCATCGCGCTGGTCGTGGAGATGCCGGGTCCGGGAAGGGTCAGGCCGGCGCTCCCTTGCTTGCCGAGGAAGGCCCACAACAGCAGGGTGGCCAAAGCGGCGCCGAGGAACTGGGCCACGATGTAGGCCGGGACACGTCGCCACGGGAAGTCGCCGCGGGCGGCGAAGGCAATGCTCACCGCAGGATTCAGGTGCGCGCCGGAGACGGTGCCCATGAAGAGGATGATGGCCGCCACCATCAGCGCGGGCGAGACGACCTTTGCGCCATAGGGAACCGCGTTGCCGCCGAAGCGGGAGTCGACCATCCCGCCGCCAACCGCGGCGAGGACGAGGAAGAAGGTGCCGAGCAGCTCGGAGAACAGGCGTCTTCCCTCGTAGTGGTCGTCCCAGAAGTCGAACTCGCCGGCCACCGAGTTCGGCTGTCCGATCGACCTCAGGGCGACCTCCGCATGGCGGGCGGCGTTGCGGGGGGTACCAGCGTGCGCGCTCCCAGCGTCCATTGGGACCTGCTCATCGGGTTGGGTCGCCAACGGACCCTCCTCTCGTCGTCTGCCGCGCTCATGCCTGGCACTGGTCATGGGCTCCCGCGGTGAGACCCGCTGCGGGGGACTCCTTGGCGCAGCTGCCGAGTGGCCTGAGCATCCCAACTCATCAAGTCGAGTCCGGTGAAACGGAAGCCGCATCGACCGCAGTGGGTGAACCGGCGCCATCGACCCGTCGGGTGGATGGTGGGCGGATAGTCCTTGGTCATCCGGTTCGATGTGGCGTTCGAGACCCCGCTACCGGTTCGGCGTCAATCGCCGCGAACGGAGCCTGGTCGGGCGGCCCGTCGTCGCGTTGGCCGTCGGATTCATCCGCCAAGGTGGATGCCGGTCTCGACTTCGCCGTACCGCCGGACAGCGCGAAGACGACAGAGCCATCGACGGGCCCGCCACGGCAGGGTGGACGTCGTCCGTCGGGCGGGATGACCGGACGTCTGACGACAGACCCGCCCAGCGAGACAGCTGTCCGGCCGAGGGGCGCTTCGGTTCCCGGCACAGGTCAGCGTTGGTTCCAGCCGCTGTTGTAGACGTCGAGGCCGAAGCGGCCCAGCCCCGACGTCTGGGCGTAGCCGAGGTAGGGCAGCCGGAAGATGTCCTCGATGGAGGCCAGCAGCGAGTAGTGGTTGTAGCTGGTGGTGCTCCACGTGTTCGGCTTGACGTAGCGGGAGAGCACGAGCGCGCCGATGCGGCCGCCGCCGGGGCCGGTGATGCCCGGCAGTGCGGCGTTGGGTCCGGGGCCCTCGTTGCAGCAGGCGGTGGCGTCGGTCTGGGGGCCGTCGGACTCGTCGGACGTGATGACGATCATCCCGTCGGCCTTGTAGGCCGGGGAGTTGAGGATCTTGGGCACCCAGACCTTCATCCACTCGTCGACGCTGGTCAGTCCGCCGGGCTGGCCGTCGACGCACGGGGAGTCGTGGCCGTCGTGGCACAGGTTCGGCGTGATGTAGCTCAGGTTCGGGGTGGTGGTCGTCGAGGCCAGGTCGGAGGCGAGGGCGTCAAGGCCCACGACGTGCTGGGCGCAGGTGGGCGAGCCGGTGATGGAGGAGAAGTACATGAAGGGGTTGTGCCGCACGGCGTACTGGTTGCCGACCGCGGCCTTCTGCGTCGGGTCGACGGCGTCGAGGGTGGGGTGCTGGCAGGGCGTGGCCATGTCCTCCATGTAGCCCTTCCACGTCAGCTTCTGCCCGCTCAGCTGGTCGGTGAGGTTGGGCACCGACGTGGGGAAGACGCAGCCGTTGCCGACGGCCTGTCCCGGGCTCGCGGTGCCGGTTCCGGCAAACCGCGAGTAGACCTGGCAGTCGCCCTGCATCTGGGCGTTGGGCCCCTGACCCGAGATCTGGGCGACGTAGTTCGGCTGGGAGTTGTGCGCGGTGCCGTAGTAGGTGTCGAGCAGCACCCCCTGGGACCGGAGGGTCTGTGAGAGGTACGGAGCGGCGGATCCGGCTCCCCAGGTCTTGTCGTAGCCCTTGTTCTCGATGTTGATGACGAAGACGTGCTTGATCGGGGGGACGTATGCCGCCGCGCTCGTCGCCGCGCCGCTCGGGCTCGAGAGGGTGACACCCGCCACGAGCAGTGCAAGCGTGGCGACGGCTGCGGCGAGCACCGCCCGGGGGGCTTGGCGCAGGCGGTGAGAGTGGCGGGTCACGGGAGGTTCCATCCGTCGGCGATCGCTTTGGTCTTCAGCTGTGACCATTCGGACTGTTCGGGGCCCGTCACAACGTCGGGCGCGCATGCGGTGGCGGTGAACGGCGGCACCGTGAAGTGCGGCGCGGTGAGGTTCGGCGCAGTCGCGAAGTCGAGGACCTCGGCGATGTTGCGGGCGTTCGAGTCGCGAGGCGTGAGGGGCGCCAGACCCCAACGCCACTCGATCGCCTTCAGGATCGAGGTGTGGTCGTAGGTGTTGTGCGCCACGAACCCGCGGCGCGCCCGCGGAGAGACGATGAGCGCCGGGACGCGGAAGCCGCGCAGGGAGGTGCTGGCGCTGACGTCCGGGGCTGTGCCGGGGGCCACGTGGTCGTAGAAGCCGCCCCACTCGTCGAAGGTGACGACGAGCAGGGTCCGCGACCAGTTCGGGCTCGAGGTGACCGCTTGGTAGACCTCCCCCAGGAACTGCTCCCCGGCGCGGATGTCCGCGTGCGGGTGGTCGTCGCTCGAGGAGCCGGAGCTCTCGTCCTCGAACCTCGGGTCGATGAACGACACGTCGGGCAGCGTTCCCGCAGCGGCGTCCGTGAGGAACGTCGCGAACGGCTTGGAGATCGGCAGGTACCTCGTGCCCCACAGCGCGACGAACGGCACGTCCGAGAAGTAGTACCGGCCCGTGCGCCCGGCCGCGGCCAGGCGGTCCCAGATCGTCGGAAGGCTCGAGGTCGCCGTGGAGTTGTGGATCCGGTCGGTCTGGCCCGCGTGCAGGTAGAAGCGGTTGGGGTAGGTCTCGGCCATCACGGCGGAGAAGTAGCCGTCGCACATCGTCCAGGCGGGCGCGGCCCGGCCCAGGAAGGGCAGGTCGGCCTGCTGGTAGTAGCCGATGGGCAGCCGGTCGTCCTCGCCGGCGCGGAGCCAGCCGTCGGCCCTGCCGCCGTTGAGCTGGATCAGGCCACCCTCCTGCGAGTGGTCCGGGTCGTTGTGGCCGCAGCTGGCGAACCCGGTCAGGTGGTGGGTGGGGCGGGCGATGCCGTAACGGTCGACGTAGCTCAGGCCCGCCTGCTTGCCGTTCGCCCCTGGCAGCCAGCCCATGAAGTGGTCGAAGGAGCGGTTCTCCATCATCACCACCACGACGTGGTCGATGCCGGAGGCGCCGGGGGGCGGAAGGGCCACGGCAGCGTCAGCCTCCTGCAGGCCCAGTACCGGCGAGCCGCCGGAGAGCGCGAGCGCGCCTCCTGCTGCCGCCGCGCTGCCGAGGAAGTGTCGCCGCGTCATTTTCACCCGCCCGACGCTAACGGCCGCGGATCACGCACACCAAGGCGAGAAGGGTCGCCTCACGCGGCGTTCACCAGAAGTTCGCCCAGGGACGCCGTGGCTGCTGATGTGGGACACACAGCACAGACAGCACGTCGAAACCCACTCTGAGACAGAGGAGTTCCCGTGTCAGTCTGTTACGCCGCGAGCAGTGCGATGTTGGCTCGCGCATCCTGCTCGCTTGATGGTCCTTTTGCCAGCCTCATCGAGGCTCGGGTCTTGCCATGGCGCTTCCGCACGGTCACGTGAGCAGGGTGCCCCGGGACGAGCGGAAGCGGGTGGAGGGGCGGTTGCGGCCCCTCTGGCGGTGCCGGAGCATGGGACTATGGACCGCGCCGCGGAGCGCGAGGCGCTGGCTGAGGTGCAGGCTCGCCTCGAGAAGGGCTTCCCCGAGCTGCATCCCGATGTCATCGCGGCGGCGGTCAGGTTGGCCCATTCGGAACTGGTCGGGCCCGGCCGGGACTTCGTGCCCGTACTGGTCGAGCACGCGGCACGCGATCGTCTCGTGTTCGCTCTGCGGGATGGTGACGTTTCCGGAGACAAACAGACCTCCAGCGCGCCCACGGATGACTGAACACTCCACCTCGAGATTCTGGAATGCGTGGCTACACCACACCGAGGGGCGTGAGGCGCTGGCCGAAGCTCCGCCAGGACGATCGATCTGCGCAGACCCTCACGATGGCCTCCTCGAGCATGGATCGCAGCGCTTCGTCCGCTTCCCGCTGCTCGAGCCCTGACACGCAGAACACCGCAAGGTCCACGCTCCGATAGGCCATGCCGTGGACGTACAGCCAGCGCCTTCGGGTGTCACCTGCATCTGCCCGGGCCGTGGCGGCGGAACCCAGGGCCCGCAGCCATGAGGAGGGACACCGCTCCGAGGCGGTGCCGGTGCAGGCGGCAGCAATCGCGGCATACACCCAGGCTCCCTCCGCGTGGGCGCCGACCAGCGCCGGGATCAGGGACGTCAGTGCACGACGCCCGTCGTCCGAGATGGCGTCATTGACGCGCCTGGCCACGTGCGCCAGAAGAGGATGCGTACATGCCGGGCTGTCTCCCCATTGCTCACCCGCGGCCATGGCCACGAGCTCCATCAGGCAGGCACCGTCGTCGGCGCTCAAGTGCGCGCCCACCTGTAACGTCAGCCGGTCTGGACCCGAACCCATAGTTCGCCTCACCGATGCAACGAGCCTGTGCATCCCTGGAATCTCCGAGGAAGCGATCGATTCCACGCTAGTTGTCGAGCCTTTCGGGAGACCCAACTCTTCGTGAACAAGCGCCTACGGTGCGGGAACCAGAATCCCCTCGGTTGGACTCCTGGACTGCGCGGCCCCAGGCGCAGCAATGGGCGTCGCACGTGCCGAGCACCTGAAGGGGTAGAGAGACACAGGCGTCGCGCAGGCGCCGTGCCGGACGGCAGGCGCCTTGCCGCACCGGTTCAGCCGGGGTGGCTGCGCGCCTTCCGCGTGGCTGCCGTCTGGCGGACACCCGGCTCCCGCACCGGCCAGGACACGACGAGCGGGTCGGGCACGAGGGGCGAGAAGGCAGCCATGACGTCGATACCGTCGCGCAGGAGATCGACGAGGCGCTCCTGGCGGTCGTCGATCCAAGCCCGCGCGATGCCGTCGACGGCCAACGACACGACCTTGGCAGCGCTGGAGGGCCGCACGGCTGCCGGACTGAAGCCACGGCGGGCCAGCTGGGCGCGCGCCCAGCTCTCGGCCCCCGGGGAACTCGTGAGAGCGGATCGGGAAGGCTCGGAAAGGTGGTCGGGAGAGCGACCTTCCCGGTCGGCGAGCACCCGCTCGGCGTTCAGAATCGCCAGCGCCATGATGCACTGCCGCTCCGGTGCCGCGACCGGAAGTGCAGCGCGGGCCGCGGTCAACAGCAGACCCGTCGTCGCCCGCGGGTCGTCTGGTGTGAGACCGACCACCTCCGGGACCATCATCACCAGCCGCTGACGATGCGGGTGATCCAGCATGTCGTTGACCCAACGGGCCAACTCAGCGAGCACCGGATCGGTGCAGGCCGGGCGATCACTCCACCGCTCACCAGCCAGAAACGAAGCCATCTCCATGAAGCACGCACCCTTGCGGGGACTGCGGTGGCGACCGGGTGACAGCACCGGCACGCCATCAGGAACGAAGGGGGCCCGTCGTGACATCGTCGCTCCTCAGGCTTTCACTGGTACCCGCGGCCGGGTCTCGTCATGGTGCGCCGCTGACACCAGCCTCCGTCACGCTCAAGCAGCGCCGCATCGTTCTACCGGGGTGATTGGAGCGAACCGGCACGGCTACGTTGGCGTGCCTCTCTCTTCCACGTAGAAGGGACACGTAGAAGAGAGAGGCACGGATCTGGGCACGGGCACGGCCGGTCAGGTTGTGCCGTGGGTTCCCGGCGCGGAGGGCTCGAGCCGTCACCTCCGAGGTCGCGATGTTTGCTCAGTCCTCCTCGGGCGCGACGCACGCGTCGCCGACAAAGGCGCCGGCGAAGCTGGGGGCGCCGAGGGCCTTGGCGGCTCCAGGCGTCAGGGTCAGGCCTGCTGCGGTTCCGTCACACTTCGGGATGGCGCCGTGGATCGGCTTGACAGCCCGCAACGCGAAGATGTCCACGCGGCCCGGCAGTCGCGTGCCGTCCAAGACGGTCTTGGCGTTGAGGAATCCGGTCTTGAGGTCAACGTTGAACCGGGTGACGCGCAGGGCGCCACCACCGACGGTGGTGAAGGCCAGTCCCCCGGCATGCTCGATGACCTTGCCCTCGACCTCGGTGATGGGGAACGACAGCCGGGCGACGCCGCCTGGGCCTGTGAGCTGGCCGGGGCGGATGGGGCGGACCTTCAGGGTCTGGGTCAGGACAGGCAGCAGGTCGGGGTTGAGGACCACGGTGGTCTGGCCGCCCCGGTCGCCGGACGCGTGGTGATGGGTCTCGGCGCTGGCTGCTGGACCAACAAGCATGGTGGTGGCGAGGGCGACGCACCCGGCCACGGTGAAGGATCGACGGTTCCGCATGAGATCTCTCCAGTCTGCTCAGGACCCGGCTCCCGGGCCCGGGTGGGTTGGCACGTCTGGTTCGGAGTCGCGCATCGGGCGGATTGGGTGCGGCTCGTCCCCGCGTCGCAAAGGGCGTGGAGAGCGGTGCAGCAACCGTCTGGCGGATCGCCCAAGCGGTGAAGATCGCCCTCTCGGTCGAGTGCCCATGGGCACAATCGTGCTGACCTCGACGGGCCCCTGAGACGACCTATGGCGTCAGACCGCCAGGATGAGCGAAAGCGCAACACCCGCGACGGCGCATCCGCCGAGGGTTCGGAGCACCGACCAGTTTCGGCCGAAGATGAGGTAGAAACCCAGCGCCATCACAGCGACGGCATCCCACTGGATGCTGGTCCAGACCGGAGCCTGGAGGTCGAACGGCCCAGCCGTGATGTGGCGCGTTCCGTCGAACAGGGTGTGGACGGCGAAGAACGCGGCCAGGCTGGCGATGACGCCGACGACGGCGGCGGTGATCCCGCTCAGCGCTGCCGACAGGGTGCGGTTGTGCCGCAGGCGCTCCACGTACGGGGCGCCCAGCAGGATGAACAGGAAGCACGGCACGAAGGTCACCCAGGTGACCAGCAGCGCGGCGAGGACGGCCGCTACCCACGGGTTCAGCGAGCCGGGGTCGCGGTAGGCGCCAACGAAGGCGACGAACTGCACGACCATGATCAGCGGACCGGGGGTCGTCTCCGCGAGCGCCAGACCCTTGACCATCTCGTTGGGAAGCAACCAGTGGAAGACGTTCACGGCCTGCTGTGCGACGTAGGACAGGACTGCGTAGGCCCCGCCGAAGGTCACCACCGCCGCGCCGGAGAAGAACCTGCCCTGCTCGACGAACACGCTGTTCGGGCCGAACGCGCCTGCCGCGAGCAGCACCGGGGTGAACCAGAGAACAAGCCCCACGACCAGGATGGTGACCCAGCGTCGGGTCGAACCGCGCTCCTGGTGCAGCTGGTCGTCGGCAATGAGCGGCGCCGGCCGGTCGTCGGCCGGTGCCGGCTTTGATGCCGCCAGCGCTGGCCGGGCGAGGGCCAGCAGCCAGCCGAGCACACCGGCCAGCAGGATCACGACCGGGAATGGGACGGCGAAGAACGCCAGCGCGATGAAGGCAACAAGCGCGAGAGCGACCAGGCCGGGGGCTGTGAGCGACCGCTTGCTGACCCGGACGACGGCCTGCACGACGATTGCGATGACCGCGGGCGCCAGCCCGAGGAACAGTGCATCCACGAGAGCCGTGTCGCCGTAGCCGACGTAGACGGCGGACAGGGCAAGCAGAGCCATTGCGCCGGGGAGCACGAACAGCGTTCCGGCGATCAAGCCGCCGGGGATTCCGTTCAGGAGCCAGCCGACGTAGATGGCGAGCTGCTGGGCCTCCGGCCCCGGCAGCAGCATGCAGTAGTTCAGGGCGTGCAGGAATCGGCCCTGTCCGATCCATCGCTTCTCGTCGACCAGGGTTCGCTGCATGACCGCGATCTGTCCGGCAGGCCCGCCGAAAGTCTGCAGCGAGATGGCGAACCAGGCGCGAGTCGCCTCCCTCAGCGGTAGCACGTCACGACCGCTGGGGTTCACGAACTTCGCCCTACCTCGAGGCACGCTCAGATGATCACACGGACCTCAGGTGTCCGTCTGCTCATCGGCCGGGCAGGTCCGGGGACCGGCTCCATGAACGCCGCCATCCTTCACGGCCTGTTCACCCGCCGGCGGGCTCCTCGGCGCCCGGGACGGGCAGAGTGGGCGGTATGTCACTGGCGCGAAACGCACACCGATCCTCGTCGACTCCCCAGGCGGCGTTGGGCGCCGCCTTCCTCATCGCCGTGAGCTTCACGACGGCCGGGTCCACCCACGCGGCACCTCCAGCCGCTCACGCGGCATACGCCCGGTCGCTGCCCCTGGGCCCCGCTGGTCTGCCCGAGACCCGAACGACGACGACGCTCCAGCCCGGTGTGACGTCGACCCACATCGTGCGCGGCGCCTTCGACCCGAGCACGCCCTGGGTCGTGGAGCTCAGCATCCCCTCGAGCAGCACCAGCCCCGATCCCGACGCACCCCCACGAGCGGTCCAGGACCAGTCCAGCGCCGACGACCTCGTCCGCCGCCTAGCGGCAGCCGGCTTCACGGCACGGAGCGAAGCCGTGCGCCAGCCGGCCGTCGCCGACGTCCCGGCCGGCGTGATCGGATACCGGGTTCGAGCAACCCCCACGTTCTCGTCGCAGGCCGACGCGACGGCATACGCCACCCGGCTGAAGGCAGCAGGGTTCAGCGGCCGCTCCTGGTACGCAGGGTGGGACGGGGCCAGCATGGCCAAGGGCCAGTGGAGCATCAACGTGCTGACCATCGACCCGCGCCGGTTCCGCGGCCGCCTCGGTGCGACCTTCGGCCCGGACCTCGTGAACCGCGAGACGACCACGGCGCTCGGCGAGTACGCCCACGCCAAGGCCGCGGTGAACGGCGGCTTCTTCGTCCTCGACCCGAAGGCAGGCGCGCCCGGAGACCCGGCAGGGGCCGGCGTCTACGGAGGCGTCCTGGAGTCCGAGACGGTGGCCGGACGCCCGGCACTCGTCCTCGACGCCCACGCACTGCACACCCGGATCGCCAGGCCGGTGTGGAAAGCCCGCTTGAGCACCCGGTCCTCAACGCTCGCCCTCGACGGGATCAACCGGGTGCCGGGGCTCATCCGCAACTGTGGCGGAGATGCCGGCGACCAGCCCACCGACCACCCCATGCACGACACCACGTGCACCGACCCGGACGAGCTCGTCGCGTTCACCACCGCCTACGGCGCCTCGACTCCGGCCGGCCCCGGGGCCGAGGTGGTGCTCGACCGCACCAGCCGCGTGGTCCGCGTCGATGCCCAACGAGGCACAACGCTCCAGCCCGGGCAGCGGTCGGTCCAGGCGACCGGGGACCTGACCCCCACACTGTCGGCACTGCGTCCCGGGCAGGTTGCCCGGCTCGACCTGCGCCTCACCGAAGCCGGCGGAGGCAGTCTGGTCCGACCCGGCACGACCGTCGTCAACGGAGGGCCGCAGCTGCTCCGCAACGGCGCCGAGTACATCACCCAGAACACGGACGGCATGGTCCACCCCACCGACCCCTCATTCGCCTACGGGTGGGTGCTGCAACGCAACCCCCGCACGTTCGCCGGTGAGGACGCGGCCGGTCGCACCCTGCTCGTCACGGTGGACGGCCGCCAGCCCGACCAGCTCGGGTTGTCCATCCCGGAAGAGGCGCGGGTCGCGCAGGCTCTGGGGATGCGTGAGGCGGTGAACCTCGACGGTGGTGGTTCCACGGCCATGAGCATCGCCGGTCGCCTGGTCACCCACCCCTCGGACGCCTCCGGGGAGCGACCTGTGGGTGACGCGATCGTCATCCGCTAGGCAGGTGACGGTTGCGCGATCGGTGGACTGCGGTCACGGCGCAGGTGCGGCGGTCGCCTCGCCATTGCGACTCGGCCCCGTACCGCGGTGAACGGCTCGCCCAGATCGGCGGGACGCAGTGGAACAAATATGGTGGCTCAGCGCCGGGTGCATGGCACGCTTGCGCCATGGTTTCTGAGCGCTATCTGGAACCCGGATGGTTCACGCGCAAGGTCTTCAACCGCATGGTCGTGGCCGCGACCCGCAGGGGGCTCAGCATCTGGGGGTCGCGCATCCTGGAGGTGCGTGGACGCACCAGCGGCCAGATCCACCCGGTTCCCGTCAATGTGCTCACCCTGGGCGAGAGCCGCTACCTGGTGGCGCCGCGAGGAGTGACTCAATGGGTGCGCAACATGCGCGTGGCACGGGAAGGGACGTTGCGACTGGGCGGTCGCTCTGAGCCGTTCCACGCAACAGAAATCGCGGATTCCGAGAAGGTTCCGGTCCTGCGGGCCTACCTGAAGCGGTGGAAGATGGAGGTCGGTGTCTTCTTCGACGGCGTTGGAGCAGACGCCGATGATGCGGAGCTGGCACGCATCGCGTCCAGCCACCCTGTGTTCCGCGTCGACATGAAGACTCCTTGACCGCTGGGCAACGGCCCGTTAGCGAGCAGCCGTGAGGAGCGACTGCCTTCGACATGACCGACAGGGCTGTCAGGCCCACCTCGTCCAGGGTGTTGGCTTCCGGTTCGGAGTGGTCGATGGCGCAGACCACGGTGTGCACGGTCGCGCCGAGCTGACGCAGCGCGACGGATGCGTTCCGCACGGCACCGCCTGTGGTGATGATGTCCTCGATCAGTGTGACCGTGCGACCGGTGAAGTCGCCGCCCTCGGCCAGCCGGCAGGTGCCGTACGTCTTGGGCTCCTTGCGCACGAAGATCGCGGGCAGTCCGGTCAGGGCGCTCACCATCGTCGCGATCGGAACGCCACCGAGCTCGAGCCCACCGAGGACCTGCGTATCCGAGGGCAGCATCGGCACGAGCCCCATCGTGCCATCGGGCGGGAACCGCGTCCTGTCACGGGATCGCGCCAAGCAGCTGTGCCCTGAACGCCGCTGAGCCCTACAACGACGGACATCCGCAACGGCCAGGGCGGTACTCGCCGGGGACATTGGTCGAGGGAAGTGCCACTCATCGCCCTGAACTCCTGACACCGGTGGGACTCCGGGGGTGGAGTGGAACTGGCTCAAGGTTCACTTCGCACCCGGTTGGGGCTTCCTCGAAAACCGACGGACCCGCCCGGATCGCCCTCACGGGCCCTCAACAGTCAAGGAGCATCCGATGACCACCAGCATCGAGACGCAATACCGCACCGTCGACGGACTCCGCATCCGCTACGCCGACACCGGCACCACCGCAGGCCCCACCGTCCTGCTCACCAGCCCCTGGCCCGAAAGCCTCCACGCGTTCACGCCCATCTGGTCGTCGCTCGCCGCACGCGCTCGCTTGTTCGCCGTCGACCTGCCCGGCTTCGGGCGATCCGAGCGCCGCGACGACCTCCTCTCACCGCGGGCGATGGGTGAGTTCCTGGCCCGGCTCGTCGTCGAGGCCGACCTCGGCAAGCCGTACATCGTCGGCCCTGACGTCGGCACGGCCGCTGCGCTCTTCGCCGCTGCCGCCCACCAGGGCCTCTTCTCCGGCCTCGTCATCGGTGGCGGCGGCACCGCGTTCCCCCTGCAACTCGGCGAACCGCTCGCATCCTGGGTCCTCGACCCGGACCTCGACCGGTACCGCGCGGTCAACCCGGCCACGATCGTCAATGCCGCCGTCGACAACCACGCGGGCGCCGTCCCCGACGCGATCCGCGCCGACTACCTCGCCAGCTACGAGGGCGAACGGTTCGTGGAGTCGATGCGGTACGTGCGCCGCTACCCCCAAGAGCTGCCGGTCCTGGCCGACCTCCTACCCCAGCTGCAGGTCCCCGTGACCGTCGTCAGCGGCCGCCACGACCACGTCGTACCGCTGGCCAACGCCACCTACGTCGCCGACCGAGCCCCCTACGCCAGCAACGTCGTCCTCGACGCCGGCCATTTCCTCTGGGAAGAGGTCCCCGACCAGTACGCAGCAGCCGTCCTCGACGCCATCACCATGTCGAGACAACCCGACATGACGTGATCGACGACAACCGGATTCACAGCTCGTCGGACGACGTCCGACCATGCCGGTCCTCGGACGACGTCCGACCATGCCGCACAGACTGGCCGGACGGGCCCGAGCCGCTCCTGGTACAGCTGTGTCCGTGACGTGCCGGCGGGTACTGCTCGCCGCGACCGCAGGCATGGCATGGCGCTACGGTGCCGATCACCAATCCCCCACGGAAGCAGGCAAAAACGTGGCATCGAACCGCGCACTCATCGCCGCGGCGGCCGTCATCGCCGCCAGCTGCACCGCGCTGGGCGGCTGCGGGGATGGGGGTACGTCGCTGCAGCAGTCGTGCCAGTCGTTCTACTCCCGGTACAAGGCCACGAACGCTGACGCGGTCGCCTCGGACTTTCGCGCGTTCGCCAGCCGGCTCGGCCCGTTGTACGCCGAGGTCGCCAAGAACGGCGACTCGGAGTCGAAGTCGCTCTTCGAGCCGGCCGCGAAGGCGATGCAGTCGCTCGGCAACGGCGGCGCGTACGAGAAGAGCACCCGCGATGCGCTCAACGCGGTCGACCAGGCGTGTTCGCCGTGGGGGCCGCGGTCCTGAGCAGTCGTGGTTACGTGGCCGCTGTGCACCGCGCAACACCATCCCGCAGATGGCGCGAGCTGCGCCGTCGCTCCGAAGTTGGAGCTGCTCCCGTGCCACCGAGCCGCCGGCCGTGGACTGCTATTTCGTCAGTGCCCTGGTGTGAGCCGTCATCTGGGCGACGAAGCGGTCGATCTCTCTGCGCGTGCGCAACCGATGGAAGGTGATGTGACTCCACTGCGGGTCGGTCATCGCCTGTGCGTAGCGCTCCTGTGTGCGGGCGTACGTCGTCCACGCCCACCAGAGAATCGAATCCTCCCCGCGCCAGAACATCAGGCCTCGCCAGCTCTCGCGGTTGCCGGCCCACAAATCCTCCCGTGTTGCCGCGCGACGCACGGCCCGGGACACCGACTGCCAGATCGCCCGCCATCGCGGCGAGACCGCTGCTCTCGCCCGTCACATCTCCGCCCAAACCTCTCATCCCTGCGGTTCCCCGGGGCTGCCGGAGCCACGGTTGCGTGACGTCCGTGTTCGTGGGCCGATGCACGAGGTGCGGCGATATGGCCCCGCGGGGCAACGTCGATGAGCCATGATGAGCCCAGGTCGGCAGGGCTTCGACAGGGAGCGTCCACGCTCCGCCGTCATGCTTCGCGATGTGTGAGCGGTGATGCGCGTGGCCGTGGGAGCAAAGAGCGACAAGCCCTCGGGCGTGGCCTTCAACGGCCGGCTCGCGGTCCTGCTCGCGATGGCGATGTTCGTCCTGGTCGTCGACACCTCGCTGATGAACGTGTCGATCTCGGCGGTCGTGCACGATCTCGACACGACGGTCAGCGGCGTGCAGTCCGCCATCGCGCTCGAGGCACTGGTTTCCGCGGCGTTCATCCTCATCGGCAGCAAGGTCGGTGATCTCTTCGGGCGCAAGCGCGCCTACATCGCGGGGCTGCTCGGGTACGCCGTAGGCGCGGTCGCCATGACCCTGGCCCAGGGGCTTGCGGCGATCATCGTGTTCTGGGCGCTGATCGGCGGCATCGGCGCGTCTCTGCTGCTCCCCGCGATGCAGTCCTTGATCCACGGCAACTTCGAGGGAGCCGCGCAGAAGCGCGTCTACGCGCTCGTCGGAGCCGCCGCGGCGATCGCGGCCGCCGTCGGGCCGCTGCTCGGCGGTCTGATCACGACGTTCCTGTCCTGGCGGGTTGGCTTCCTGCTCGAGGCCTTGATCATCGCCGTCGTGCTGTCCGGGGCCGGGCTGGTCAAGGACGTCCCGTACACGGGCGAGCGCCGGATCGACCTCGTCGGCTCGGCCCTGTCCGTCGTGGGGATGGGCGGACTCGTACTGGGCATCCTGGTCTGGCAGGAAGGAGGCGAGTTCGTGCTGGCGCTGCTCCTGCTCGGCGGCGCGGCCCTCGCCGGCCTGGCGTACTGGCTGCGACGGCGCAAGAGCCGGGGGCAATCGGCGCTGCTCGACCCAGACCTATTCACCTCCAAGCCGTTTCGCCTCGGCGTCACAGCGCAGATCATGCAGCAGATCGCCCTGGGCGGCACCATGATCGCCCTCCCCATCTACCTCCAGATGGTGCTCGAGTACAACGCCCTGCAGTCCGGCCTGTCGATCGCGCCCCTGTCGCTGAGCATGTTCGCGATCGCCATGCTCGCCGGAAAGCGGTCCGGCAACCGGCGACCGGCCGGGATCATCCGCGTCGGCTTCGTGCTGCTCCTGCTCGGGATGCTGGCGGTGGTTCCGGTCGTGCCACGCGCGCAGTCCGGCTGGGCGCTGACGCTTCCGCTCCTGGTGGCCGGGTCCGGGCTGGGGCTGCTGGTGTCGCAGCTGAACAACTACACCCTCTCGCCGATCACCGAGGAGCGGGTGAGCGAAGCGGCCGGGGTGAACTCCGCGGGAGGGTCCTTCGGGCTCTCGTTCGGGCTCGCGTTCGCCGGCGCGATCATGCTCGCGACGCTGTCGTTCACCTTCACGAACATGGCGCAGTCGAGCACCGTGCTGTCGACCGCCCAGCAGCAGCAGGTTGCCGCAGCGCTCGAGGAGGACGCCGAGGTGATGAGCAACACTGCCCTCCGGCAGCAGATCGCCGGCCAGCCACCGCAGGTCCAGGCCGAGATTGTCCGGATCAACACCGAGGCCAGGCCCCGGTCCCTGCAAGTCGCATTGCTGGTGCCGATACTCGCTGCGCTGCTCGGACTGCTCACCTCCTTCCGTATGCTCCGGATGCCCGACCCGGAGCCCTCCGGCGCAGCAGACGGGACACTGCTGGGCTGACGGACCGCTCAGACGACAGGCAGGCCCTCGTGACTCAGCTGTGCATGCACCAGAGGCTCGCCCGCGACGAGACGACGCACCCCTCGGATCTCAACCGCTGAGCTGCCCCAGCCCGAGGAGGTGCAAGAGCTCGTCACCGAGGCCGCGGGGACCCCGACGGGGGCGCTCCCCACGGTCGGGTACTTCGAGATTGGCCTCGCCCGGAGTCGCCGAGTCGTAGATTGAGTTAAGGCTAGATCCAGCTGAACTCAGCGACGACTGCCACGTCGGCCCAGCGGACTTGAACTGGCAGGGTTCCCGCCCACTGGACCCCGGACAGCCACGCACCACAGGATGCGATGTGCCGATGACCGGACCCCCGCCACGCCTCAGACGCCGGGTGCAGGTGAGTGGCGTGGTCCAGGGCGTCGGCTTCCGCCCACACGTCTACGCGCTCGCGCGCTCGCTCGACCTCGCCGGCGCCGTCTGGAACACCGCCGACGGGGTGGTCGTCGAGGTCGAGGGAGCTGCGCCCGACGTCGCGTCGTTCTGCGACCGGGTCGGCCGGGAGGCGCCGCCCCTGGCGGTGGTCACCGGGGTCACGGCCGCCACCGTGCCCCCGACCGGAGGCACCGGCTTCACCATCAAGGACTCCGCGCATGCGCCCGGGCGGACCTTCGTCTCCCCCGACGTGACGATCTGCGACGACTGCCTCGCCGACCTGCTCGACCCGGGCAACCGCAGGCACCGGCACCCGTTCGTCACCTGCACCAACTGCGGGCCACGGTTCACCATCACCACCGCACTCCCCTACGACCGGCCCACCACGACGATGGCCGGATTCCCTCTGTGCCCGGTGTGCGCCCTGGAGTACGCCGATCCGGCCGACCGCCGGTTCCACGCCCAGACCATCTGCTGCCCCGAGTGCGGGCCTCGGCTGACCCTCGCGCAGCCCGGCCGCGACACGACGTACGGCGAGGAGGCGCTGGCCGAGGCCCGGAGCCTGGTGGCCGCGGGAGCGGTGCTCGCGGTCAAGGGGATCGGCGGCTACCACCTGGTCTGCGACGCGACCAGTGGGTCGGCCGTGGCCATGCTGCGCAAGCGCAAGCAGCGCGGCGACAAGGCCTTCGCGGTCATGGTCCGCACCTTCGACGACGCCCGCACGCTGGTCGACCTCGACGACGCGGAGAGCGAGCTGCTGTCGAGCCGGGCCCGCCCCATCGTCCTGGCCGTGCGGCGGCCGGACGCGCCGGTGGCCCCCGCCGTCGCGCCGGGCAGTGCCGACCTCGGGGTGATGCTGCCCTCCACCCCGCTGCACCACCTGCTGCTCGGCCTCCCCGGCGATGTCCCCGGCCCCGTCGCACTCGTCATGACGTCGGGCAACCTCTCCGGCGAGCCGATCGTCATCGACGACGGGGCAGCCCGCACCAGGCTGAGCCTCCTCGCCGACGCCTGGCTCGCCCACGACCGCCGCATCCACGTGCCGTGCGACGACTCGGTGACGCGAGTGGTCGACGGGCGGGAGGCTCCGGTCCGGCGCTCCCGAGGCCACGCCCCGCTCCCCGTCGACCTGCCCTTCGAGGCACCGGCCTCACTCGGGGTCGGGGGGGACCTCAAGAACACCTTCTGCCTCGCCGAGGGCCGGCTGGCCTGGCTGTCTGGCCACGTCGGCGACATGGACGACCTCGTGACCCTCGACGCCTTCACCGGTGCGGTCGCGCACCTCGAGGCGATCACCGGCGTCTCCCCTGCCGTCCTCGCGTGCGACCGGCACCCGGGGTACCGCTCGCGGGGATGGGCCCGGGCGCACGCCGCCGGCCGGGAGGTCTACGGCGTCCAGCACCACCACGCCCATGTGGCCTCGACCATGGCCGAGCACGGCGTCCCCTCCGGCGTCCGGGTGCTGGGGGTGGCCTTCGACGGCACCGGGTACGGCGACGACGGCGCAGCCTGGGGCGGGGAGTTCCTGGTCGCGAGCTACGCGTCGTACGAGCGACCCGAACACCTCGGCTACGTGTACCTGCCCGGCGGCGACGCCGGGGTGCGCAACCCGTGCCGCATGGCGCTCTCCCACCTGCACGCCGCCGGCATCGACTGGGACGCGCGGCTGCCCTCCGTCCGCGCGTGCAGCGCCGACGAGCTCGCGCTGCTACGCAGGCAGCTCGACACCGGGGTGGGGTGCGTCCCGACGTCCAGCATGGGCCGCCTCTTCGATGCGATCGCCTCCCTCGCCGGGATCCGGCACCGCATCGGGTACGACGCCCAGGGCGCGATGGAGCTCGAGGCGCTCGCGCGGTCGGCCGCCGGCACCGGCGGCTACCCGTTCGCCATGGACGGCAGGGTCATCGACCCCGGACCCGTGGTCGCCGCCGCCGCCTCCGACGTGCTCGCGGGCGTCCCGGCGGCGGTCGTCGCCGCCCGCTTCCAGCAGGGCGTCGTCGACCTCGTGGGGGCGGTGCTCATCCAGCTGCGTCAGGAGACCGGGATCGGACGGGTCACCCTCAGCGGTGGGGTGTTCCTCAACGCAACCCTCACCGCAGGCTGCGCCCGGGTCCTCACGGATGCGGGCTTCGAGGTGCTCCGGCACCACCGGGTCCCGGCCAGCGACGCCGGGCTCGCCCTCGGCCAGATCGCGGTGCTCGCTCACCGCACCCGCGGCAGGCAGCGTGCGCCGCTGCCGGAACAGGAGACGCCATGTGCCTAGCTGTCCCAGGACAGGTCCTGGAGATCACCGAGAGAGACGGGACGAGGATCGCGCAGGTCGACTTCGGGGGGGTCACCAAGGAGGTCTGCCTGGAGTACGTCCCCGACCTGCAGGTCGGCGAGTACACCATCGTGCACGTCGGGTTCGCGCTGCAGCGCCTCGACGAGCAGTCGGCCCTGGAGACGCTGGAGATCTTCCGGCAGATGGGTGAGCTGGACGCGGAGTTCGGCGACCACTGGGGACGGGCCGCCCAGCAGGCCGGCCTGCCGCGCCCGGACCAGGAAGGAGAGCTGTCGTGAAGTACCTCGAGGAGTTCCAGGACCCCGCGCTCGCGGAGCGGCTGCTGGGCGACATCCGGGCCACGGTCACCCGGCCCTGGGCGATGATGGAGGTCTGCGGCGGCCAGACCCACTCGATCATCCGGCACGGCCTCGACCAGCTGCTGCCCGACGGCATCGAGCTGATCCACGGGCCCGGCTGCCCGGTGTGCGTCACCCCCCTGGAGGTGATCGACAAGGCCCTCGAGATCGCGTCTCGGCCGGACGTCATCTTCTGCTCCTTCGGCGACATGCTGCGAGTGCCCGGCAGCAAGCAGGACCTCTTCCGGGTCAAGAGTGCCGGTGGCGACGTGCGGGTCGTCTACTCCCCACTGGACGCGCTCACCCTGGCCCGAGAGAACCCCGACAAGCAGGTGGTCTTCTTCGGCATCGGCTTCGAGACGACCGCACCGCCGAACGCGATGACCGTCTACCAGGCGAAGAAGCTCAAGGTGCAGAACTTCAGCCTGCTGGTCAGCCACGTTCGGGTGCCACCGGCCATCGAGGCGATCATGACCTCCCCGGTATGCCGGGTGCAGGCCGTCCTCGCGGCCGGCCACGTGTGCACCGTGATGGGCACAGGCGAGTACCCCGGGCTCGCCGAGCGCTTCGGCGTCCCCATCGTCGTCACCGGCTTCGAACCACTCGACATCCTCGAGGGGATCCGGCGCGCGGTGCACCAGCTCGAGGAGGGGCGCGCCGAGGTCGAGAACGCGTACCCGCGCGTCGTGGCTCCGGAGGGGAACCCGGTGGCGATCCGGATGCTCGAGGACGTCTTCGAGGTGGTGGACCGCTCCTGGCGCGGCATCGGGATGATCCCGCAGAGCGGCTGGCGGCTCTCCGAGCGCTACCGCGAGTACGACGCCGAGGAGCGCTTCCGGGTCAGCGACATCCACACCCAGGAGTCGACGGTCTGTCGCAGCGGGGAGGTGCTCCAGGGACTGATCAAGCCGCACGAATGCTCGGCATTCGGCACGCAGTGCACCCCGCGCAACCCGCTGGGCGCGACGATGGTCTCCAGCGAGGGCGCGTGCGCGGCGTACTACCTCTACCGCCGGCTGCAGGTGCCCGGCTCCAGGGACCCGCGGGAGGTGAGCTCCGTTGGCTGAGCCGCTGATCCTCGCAGTCGGCGGGGACCTTCCGAGCTTCGAGGGCTGGACCTGTCCGCTGCCACTGCGGGACAGCCCCACGATCGTGATGGGCCACGGCGGCGGTGGGGCGATGTCGGGCGAGCTGGTCGAGCACGTCTTCCTGCCGGCCTTCGCCGACTCGTCGCTGGCCCAGCTCGGCGACTCGGCGGTGCTCGAGGTCGGGGACGGGCGCCTGGCGTTCTCGACGGACTCCTACGTCGTCCGGCCGCTCTTCTTCCCGGGCGGCTGCATCGGCGACCTGGCGGTCAACGGAACGGTGAACGACCTGGCGATGAGTGGCGCACGGGCGCTGTTCCTCTCTGCGGCCTTCATCCTCGAGGAGGGCACCGACGTGACCCGGGTCGGCGCCGTCGCCCAACGGATGGGCGAGGCGGCCGTGCGGGCGGGGGTCCGGGTGGTCACCGGCGACACCAAGGTCGTGGAGTCCGGGCACGGGGACGGGGTCTACCTGAACACCGCCGGGATCGGCGTCGTACCCGAAGGCGTCGACATCCGGCCGGACCGGGCCCGGCCGGGCGACGTGGTGATCGTCAGCGGCGACATCGGCGTGCACGGGATCGCCATCATGAGCGTGCGCGAGGGCCTGCAGTTCGGGACCGAGGTGCAGAGCGACAGCCAGCCGCTCGGCGACCTGGTCGCCACCATGCTCGGGGTGACCCGCGACCTGCACGTCCTGCGCGATCCGACCCGCGGCGGGGTGGCGACCTCGCTCAACGAGATCGCCCGCGCGTCGGGGGTGGGTGTCGCCCTGGACGAGCGGAGCCTGCCGGTGCCCGAGGTGGTCGCCAACGCCTGCGCGTTCCTCGGGCTGGACCCGCTCCAGGTCGCCAACGAGGGGAAGCTACTGGCGTTCGTGCCGCGGGACCGGGCCGACGAGGTGCTCGCGGCGATGCGCGCGCACCCCGCAGGGACCGCGGCGGCGGTGATCGGCGAGTGCGTCGAGGACCACCCCGGCATGGTGTCGGCCCGGACCAGCTTCGGCGCGGCCCGGGTCGTGGACCTGCCGCTCGGCGAACAGCTCCCCCGGATCTGCTGATGAAGTTCCTGGTCCTCTGGCAGCTCGAGCAGGCCCTGCTCTCGGACGCGATGGTGCGCTCGATTGCCCGCATGCCGGAGTACGGTGCTGCGCTCGAGGGCCAGGGGAAGGTCCTGATGAGGTACCACGTCGTCGGCGCGCACGGCGGCGCCTGGATCTACGACGTGGACTCGCACGAGGAGTTCGAGCGGCTGCTCGCGGTCGCACCGGTCTTCAACTTCGCGACGTACACCGTGCACCCCCTGGCCGACATGACGGGATCGGGCGATGACGGCTGACCTGGGCCGCAGGCTGACGCCGTACGACGAGCTCGGCGCACACCGCCATCTCGTGGTCAGCGAACGGCTGCGGCTGCGCCGCCGGGAGCTGGGGCTGACCCAGAAGGAGGTGGTGAGCCGGCTGCGCCGGATCGGCGTGGTGACGACCAACAAGGCGCTGTCCAGCCTCGAGCACGGCGCGGGTCTGGACGTCGGGAAACTGCCGGAGATCGCCAGAGCGCTCGAGTGCTCGCTGACCTACCTGGTCGGGCTCACCGACGACCCCGCCAGTTGGGAGCCGGACTTCGAGCACTGGCCAAGCCGCCGACGGGCTCCCGCGGTCGCGCCGGCGCCGGACCGCCGGACCGCGGGCTCGCCGGCGCACCGGGCGGCGTCCACCGGGCCGCGGATCCTCGGTCCGCTGTCCTGAGTGGACGGCTCTTCCAACGTATGCCGCCGACTGCACTTCCCCCGTACTCATCGAGGGAGGTTCCCCTGCGGCTGCCTCCCTTGATGAATCGGTTGAAGGGGCCGCTCGCGGGGCCTGTTGTTGGGGCCCGCTCGCGGGCCCGCTACATCCGGCGGATGTTCAGGTAGCGCCTGATGTCGGGCAGGGATGCGGCGATCACCGCACCCACGCCGGCCGAGACGAGCAGCAGGAACAGCTTCTTCACGTCAACCTCCTCAGCTCCTTGTCGACAACCTGGCCGACCAGGTCGGCTGCGGGCCCGACCGCGGCTCGGACCTCCGCCGTGAGCCCGAGGCCCTCGTCGAGCGAGCCCGGCTGGCAGCCCACGACCACGATCCGTCCGACGGTCCCGCCGAGGGTGGGCACCAGGGCCATCACCCCGCCCGGGGACAGGTCGTGGGCGTCGAGCATCACCTCGGGCAGCGGGTCGGCGACCGGCGAGCGGGGCGGCAGGTCCGGCTCGATGACGTACAGGGTCCCCGGCGGCCCGGACTGCTGGGCGACGGTGTCGACCAGCACCAGCACGTCGTAACCGCCGAGCAGCTCGTAGACCAGGTGCACCGAGCGGATCCCGAAGTCCTCGACGGCCACCCCGTCGGGCAGCTCCCGGCCGCGTAGCGCCGCGGCGACCTCGGTGCCGAAGCCGTCGTCACCGAGGAAGATGTTGCCGACGCAGGCGACGAGCACCCGGGCCATCAGCCGCCCACCTCCGAGAGGGGCTCGACCTCGTCGGGCGCGAAGTAGAGGTACCGGCCGTGCGCGGCTTTGAGGTTCGCGCCCGGGTCGTCGTCGACGGTGACCGCGAGGTGCTGGTGGCCGTCGACGTCGTGCAGCACGGCGGCGACGGTGGCGGACCGGCCCGCGAGGAACAGGTCGTGGGCGTCGGCCCGCCGCGTGCCGGGGCGCAGCAGCACCCGGCTGCCGCGGCGTACGTCGACCCCGCCGATGTGGATCGCGTCCCGCTCGGGATCCACCGAGGTGTCGGAGCCCGGATCCCACCAGGGCACGTCCGGGGACCGCTCCGGCTCGGGCCTGCCCGACGTCATGGCGTCGAGGTAACGCACCGTCCCGTGCAGCCGGTCCCACAGGTCCGGCGGCATCCCGTCGACCTCGCGCAGCAGCGCGGCCGTCCGCGGATCGGTGCCGCGGACCTCGCGCCGCTCCTCCTGCGACAGCGTCATGGTCCGCAGCATCAGCAGTTCGTCGATCTCGAGGGAGTCGAAGAACGCCGTCTCGCTCGCACCGGCCAGCTCGGGGTGGTCGTAGAGGATGATCGGCGAGCTCAGCACGACGTGTGCCTGCCCCGGAGGGCCGGCCAGCACGGGGAACACGCCCTCGTTGACGCAGCCGGCCACGAAGCCGGACGCCCACTCGCCCGGCTCGAGCTGTGAGACGAACGACGCGTCGGTCTGCAGCAGCAGGTGGCAGGCCACCAGCGCACGACGCAGCCACGCCGGCCGGTCGGTCTCCGGAGTCGCCGGGGTGCCGGTGTCGTTCGCGACCCGGACCGATACGAGCGTCACCGGGTACGGCGAGACCGCGCGCTGGGCGGACACCTCGACGCGGACCCGGAGCGGCACGCGTACCCGCACCAGCCGTCCCACGCCGTGGGGCAGCTCCTCGGTGGAGGTCCCGCCGGCCACCTCGACGGTCGTCGCCCGGCCCTCGGGCAGGGGCACGTCGAGCACCAGCTCCTGCGCGCACGCCTCGTCCCAAGGGACGTATGCCGTGTCCCCTGCGTCGAGCCGGTCGACGCGCCGGCCGCCGGCATCCTCGACGTACCGCTGCTGGACCTGGAGGAACCGGACCGTCACCCGCAGCGTCGGGTCGCGCCCGTCGATCACCACGTCGGTGCGGCAGCTCGACCGCTCGGAGGGGTCGACGGTCACCGCGTCCGCCGGCATCAGCACGCCCCACTGCCACCGGACCTGGTTCTTGGGGGCGGAGGCCCGGTAGGGGTAGAGCGCGTATCCCTCGTAGAGCACCGCGTCGGCCACCGCGCGGGCGGAGTCGAGCGCGCTCACGACCCGGCGTCCTCGTCGTGGGCGCCGCCGTCGGCGTCGTTCTCGGCGCCGACGAGCAGCCGACCCAGTACGGCGTCCCAGCCGACCAGACCGTGCCGGCCGCGGTACTCGGTCAGCCGGTCGTGGGTGTCGCGGGAGACGCGCAGCCAGGCCTGGCCGGGGAAATGCACGTCCATCGCCGCGCGCCAGACCGCCATCGGCAGCCGCGCGCGGGCCTCCTTGTGCCAGGGCACCGGCTCGACGACGATCGAGCCGGTCCGCCCGGTGAACACCTGCCCGCTGAAGAGCAGCAGCAGGGGCGCCTCGCCCTCCTCGAGGCCGGCGAGCAGCTTGTGCGCCGCGACCTCGACGTCATAGCTCACCGGGAGCCGGAGCTCGAAGGAGCACTCGCCCGTGAACCCGGGCAGCACGTGCGAGAGGAAGCCGAGCTGGAGCGGCTGCATGGTCGAGCCCCATCGCGGACGCTCACCGAAGAGGTCCACGACCCGGGCCGCCTCGCGGTCGCTGTAGTGCCGACCCAGCGGCTCGATGCGCACCTGGCACCGCAGCGCGAGCGCGTGCACCCGGACGCCCGTGTGCTCCTCGGCGCGCATCTCGAGCACCACGGTGGGCCCGGCGGCGTAGCGGTCGGCGACGACGCCGGTGCAGGTGAAGTCGACGTCGGTCATCGGGTGGGCCGAACCGGCCAGCGGTGCGTCGCTCATCGGACCGGTCAACGCGCACCGTCCCGCCCGACCGACACGCTGCGCCGGTCCAACTCGGAGAACCAGGCGTCGATCTCGCGCCAGACCTCCGGCCCGCCGCCGAGGCCGGTCCACGACCGGCGCACCAGGCCGACCAGCTCGTAGCAGCGGTCGATGGGGGCCAGGTGGCAGGAGAAGCCGCCCTCGTGGCGACGCAGCAGCGCGGCCTCCACGTCCGGTTCCAGGGTGCCCAGCACCGGGTTGGCGGCGACCACGTCGGCCCACGCGGTGAGGTCGAGCAGCGACTCGGTGGCGCCCGCCGGGCCCGGGTAGAACGCGAGCAGCTGGTCGGCGCCCGTCTGGTCGAAGAAGAAGGCCATGTCGACGGGGATCCGCATCGCGTCCCAGAGCGCGTCGTCGAGGGCCGGGTCCGCGACCCGTCGCACCTCCTCGCCCACGCCCCGGTAGCGGCCACCGCCGGAGCCCTCGGGGCCGAAGAGAAGGTAGCAGGGCCGGCACACGCAGAGCAGCCGGTGCTGCGACACGTCGGCGACGTGCCCGTGCCGGGCGCCGATGTCGGCGACACAGAACTCGCAGGCCTCCGTCGTGGCCGGGGGCTCCGGCCTCGGCGACCCGATGCGGCGCAGCGCGCCAAGGCCGCTCATCAGTGCACCACGTCGCCGGCAGGCAGCGACACCTTCCACCCACCCCGGTCAGGCAGCAGCGGCAGCGGTGTGAGGTGGTCGGCACCGTCCTCGACGGCACCGTCCTCGATCGGGCGACCCGCGAGCCGCGCGTCGTACGTATGGCCTTCAGGGCAGATCAGCCGGTCGCCGACGAGCGTGCCGTCGGAGAGCAGGGCCGCACACGCCGGACACCGGTCGAGGTAGGCGACCAGCGTCCCGTCGAGGTTGGCGACGACCAGCCGGTGGTCGGCGACCTCTTGCGCCGCCGTGGTGCGTGGGGGTACGTCGAGCTCGACGTGCCGCCAGTGCTGCTCGGGCTGGTGCGGCCGGAAGGGCGGGATCTGGAGCAGGACCTCCCCGCCGCCGTCGACAGTGCCGTCGAGGCTCCCGTCCACCATGCCCTCGGCCTGGACCGCCACCACGTCGGGCGCGGCCTGGAGGATCGCGTCCTCGATCGCACTGCGGACGGTGAGCGACGAGGACGGACAGCCGTCGCAGCTCCCCTCGAGCCGCAGGTGCACGACGCCCGCCTCGTCGACGCCCGACAGCGAGACGCCGCCGGCGTGGGAGCCGAGGTAGGGCCGGACCTGCTCCAGCGCCCGCTGCACCCGAGTGTCGACGTCGTCGGGGTGCAGGTCGTGCAGGACCAGCAGGTTCCCGACCACCTCGTCCTCGGCGAGCGCACGGAGCACGACGTCGTCCACGGTGTCGCGGATCCGGCGCAGGCCTTCTCCGTACAGCGCCATCACGCACTGCACCAGCGCCTCGGCCCGCTCGACCACCGCCGGGGGCGCCCCCTGGCCGAGCTCGTCGAGCAGGGTGTCGATGCGCTCGCTGGCCTCACGGACCGACAACGGCTCCATCTGGCCTTCCTTCCACGAGGAGGGACTCGAGCCACGCGTACCAGTCACCGATGTGCTCCCCCGTCCGGGCCGAGAGCGGGAGCACGGTCACGTCCCGGTTCAGGCGGCGGGCCTGGTCGCGCAGCCGAGGCAGGTCGAAGTCGACGTAGGGCAGCAGGTCGGTCTTGTTCACCACGACCAGGTCGGCGGAGGCGAACATCGTGGGGTACTTCAGCGGCTTGTCGTCGCCCTCGGTGACCGAGATGATCACGACCCGCGCGTGCTCGCCGATGTCGAAGAGCGCCGGGCAGACCAGGTTGCCGACGTTCTCAACGACGAGCAGCGAGCCGGGCTCGGGGTCCAGCGCGCGCAGCGAGCGGCCGACCATGTCGGCGTCGAGGTGGCAGCCGGACCCGGTGTTCACCTGCACCGCGCGGGCCCCGGCCCGGGTGATCCGGTCGGCGTCGAAGGAGGTCTCCTGGTCGCCCTCGACCACATAGATCGCCCGGTCCGTGCCGAGGCCGGGGATGGTGCGCTCGAGCAGCGTGGTCTTGCCCGCGCCCGGCGAGCTCATCAGGTTGACCGCCGTGATCCCCCGGCTCGCGAGGACGGCGCGCACCTCCTCGGCGTACCGGTCGTTCTTGGCGAGGAGCCGCTCCTCGAGGAGGAGGGTCTCGGACCCGTGCTCGTGGTCATGCCTGTGGTCCTGCACGTGGTCCTGCACGTGGTCCTGCACGTGGTCCTGCACGTGGTCCTGCACGTGGTCATGGTCGTGGGCGTGTGTGGAGGCGTGCTCGTGCGGTTCCGGCAGGGAGAGCCGCACGTCGTCCGTGCCGCAGCCGCAGGTCAGGCACATGACGGCTCCCGGAGCACCTCGACGCGGGTGAGGGTCAGTTCGCGGCCGGCGACCACCTCGACGTCAGCGCTCCCGCACGGGCAGACCGGTAGACCGTCCGCGGCTGCAGACTCCAGGCCACAGGTCCGGCACCCGAGCCGGCCGGGCACCCGTTCGATGACCAGGGTGGCGCCCTCGAGCGGACCGCCTGAGGCAGCCACGTCGAAGCAGAACTCGATCGCCTCGGGCACCACCCCCGAGAGCAGGCCGACCCGCAGGTGGACTGCGCTGACCCGCCGACCGGCGGTGTGCTCCGCGACCTGCTCGACGAGGCTCTCGGTGAGGGCGAGCTCGTGCACGGTGCCCCCTCAGTAGGGCTTGACCGGCATCGACGGCGTGTGCAGCTGCTCGACGACGCGTCCACGTCCGGTGTACATGTGCACCCCGCACGGGAGGCAGGGGTCGAAGCTGCGGACGGCCCGCATGATGTCGATGCCCTTGAAGGTGTCCGGTGGGTTCTCCTCGAAGATCGGGGTGTTCTGCACCGCGTCCTCGTAGGGACCGGGGGTGCCGTAGGTGTCGCGGACGCTGCCGTTCCACGGGGTGGGGGGGTAGGGGTGGTAGTTCGCTATCTTCCCGTCCCGGATCACCATGTGGTGGCTGAGCACGCCGCGCACCGCCTCGGTGAAGCCCACCGAGACGGCGGTGTCCGGCACCTCGAAGGAGGTCCAGGTGTCGGTGCGCCCGGCGCGCACCTCCTCGAGCGCCTTGTCGGTGAAGTGCAGCGCCAGCGCCGCGGCGTACGCCTGGAAGTAGGTGCGCGCCCGGTTCCGCTCGATCGCGTTGCTCCAGCGTGGGATCTTCCACTCGAAGCTGACCTCGGGCAGGAGCGCCGTGCGCGGCAGGTTGATGACCACGCTGCTGCCGGTGGCCCTGACGTAGCCGACGTCGACCAGGCCGTTGAGCGCCGTCGACCAGAGCCGCGCGATCGGGCCGCCACCGGTGTCGAGGGCCAGGTGGTCGGTCCCGTCGAACCAGCGCGGCGACATGGTCCACGAGTACTGCTTGTCGAAGTCCCGCCTGGCCGGCTTGGGGATCGTGTGCTGGTTCCACGGGTGCCGCACGTCGACCGGGTTGCCGAGCGGGTCGCGGTCGACGAAGACCTCGCGGCCGCTGGCCACCCAGTCCTCGTAGTAGGAGCTGCCGAGCAGGATCCGGATGCCGAGGTTGATGTCGACCAGGTCGTTGGTGACCAGCTGCCCGTCGACGATGACCCCGGGAGTCACGAACATCCGCTTGCCCCAGTCGGACATGTGGGCGTAGCGGAAGTCGCAGTATGCCGGGTCGTTGAGGCTGCCCCAGCAGCCCAGCAGGATGCGCCGCTCCCCCACGTGCTCGTAGCCGGGCAGCGCCTCGTAGAAGAAGTCGAAGAGGTCGTCGTGCAGCGGCACGACCTTCTTCATGAACTCGACGTACCGCATCAGCCGGGTGAGGTAGTCGGTGAACAGCTGGATGGTCGCGGTGGTGCCGACGCCACCCGGGTAGAGCGTCGAGGGGTGCACGTGCCGCCCCTCCATCAGGCAGAACATCTCGCGGGTGTAGCGGCTGACCTGCAGCGCCTCGCGGTAGAACTCGCCCTCCAGAGGGTTGAGGGCGCGCATGATGTCGCCGATGGTGCGATATCCGTGGATGCCCGCGTTAGGCGCCTCGGTGGCGTTCGCGCGCTCCAGGACACCGGGGTTGGTCTCCTTGACCATCCGCTCGCAGTAGTCCACCCCGACCAGGTTCTCCTGGAAGATGTTGTGGTCGAACATGTACTCCGCGGCCTCGCCGAGGTTGATGATCCACTCGCCGAGGTGCGGCGGTGCGATCCCGTAGGCCATGTTCTGGTTGTAGACCGAACAGGTCGCGTGGTTGTCACCGCAGATGCCGCAGATCCTGCTGGTGATGAAGTGTGCGTCACGCGGGTCCTTGCCCCGCATGAACAGGCTGTAGCCGCGGAAGATCGACGAGGTGCTGTGGCACTCGCGGACCTCCTTCTGCGCGAAGTCGATCGAGGCGTAGATGCCGAGGCTGCCCACGATCCGGGTCACCGGGTCCCAGGCCATCTCGACGACGTCGGTGCCCTGGTGGGAGGTCTTGAGGGGTTCGGTCATGGTCATCGCGGTCGTCTCCTCACCAGGTCTTGGTGAAGCCGGTCCTGAGCTCGCGGCCCTTGGCGCGCCAGCGCGGCTCCTTGTCCAGGGTGTCCACGGTCAGCCCGCGGAGCCGTTTCACGGCCTTCCCGTAGATGGTGCTGCCCCTCGTGGAGAGCTTGGCACCGGGCGGCTCGTCCATGAAGGGCATGAACTTGTCGGGGAAGCCGGGCATCGTGCAGCCGATGCAGATGCCGCCGACGTTGGGGCAGCCGCCGACTCCGTTGATCCAGCCACGCTTGGGGACGTTGCACTTCACGACCGGGCCCCAGCAGCCCAGTTTGACGATGCACTTCTGCGAGCCGTACTCGGTGGCGAAGTCGCCCTGCTCGTAGTAGCCGGCCCGGTCGCAGCCCTCGTGCACGGTGGCGCCGAAGAGCCACCGGGGCCGCAGCGCCTCGTCGAGCGGGATCATCGGGGCCTGCCCGGCGACTTGGTAGAGCAGGTAGGTGATGGTCTCGGAGAGGTTGTCGGGGTGGATAGGACAGCCGGGCACGCACACGATGGGCAGGCCGGCCTTGGACTTCCAGTCCCACCCGAGGTAGTCGGGCACCCCCATCGCCCCGGTCGGGTTGCCGGCCATCGCGTGGATGCCCCCGTACGTCGCGCAGGTGCCGACGGCGATCAGGGCGGTGGCCTTCGGTGCCAGCCGGTCCAGCCACTCCGAGGTGGTCATCGGCTGCCCGGTGCTCGGGTTGTTGCCGAACCCGCACCAGTACCCCTCGTCCTTGATCGCCTCGTTCGGGATCGACCCCTCGACGACCAGCACGAACGGCTCGAGCTCACCACGATCGGCCTTGTGCCACCACTCGATGAACGTGTCCGCGCCCTGCTCCGGCCCGCACTCGAAGTCGATCAGCGGCCAGTGCACGGCGATCTTCGGAAGTCCCGGCAGCGCCCCGAGGACGATCTCCTCGATGCTCGGTTGGGTCGCAGCGGTCAGCGCCACGGAGTCCCCGTCGCAGCTGAGCCCACCGTTCATCCAGAGGATGTGCACCACGCCCTCGTCCGCCCGCGTCTCGGGCTCAGCAACGCTCGTCATCGGCCCATCGCCTCCCGTGGTTCCGCCCGTGGTTCCGCCCGGTTGCGGCTGTCAACGCCTCTTCCGTCATCCTGCGCACATCCCGACCCGTGGTCAGCCGCTTGGCCGCCTCATCTTCGAGGCAATCGTGGAGTCGGCGATCCGGGGATTCGGCGAAGGGCCGGTCCGCGTCAGGACCGGACGGGACGCGGCGGGCCGGGCTCGCTGGCCCGGGCCTCGAGAAGTGGGACGTCGATCTGGTGACGGTGCGAACCCTGGAGCGGACGCCGCCTCGGCGATCGACGTCACCGAAGGGCATCCGGCATTGCCTCGTTGCGGAGCGCTGGTGCCCGATCCGCACGGGTTCGGTCAGCCGACGCTGATGGACACCTCGTCGGCGCGCCCTTGGTAGTAATGGGTGTTGTTGGGCTTCCCGCCGATCGTGAGCGCGACTGAGTTGGCGATGCTCCCCACGGTGCGAGCCGCTACGGGACCGGACCTTCCGTCTACGGTGACGTAGACCTGGGTAGCGGTGAGGTGACATTCGACCTGGTGCCAAGCACCGTCGTTGATCCGCTTGGGCCCGTAGACCCGGTTCTTGTATCCCCCGGGTGAGTTGAACGCGCAGTCCGGGTACCCGAACTTGCTCGATCCGGCGTTGCCGACGATCTCGAGCTTGTACGCGCCTCCGACTGCGGTGGCCTGGCCCTTCTGCACGACGTTGTAGTCGCCACCGGCCAGGCTGCTGGGTACCGAGAGGTAGGCGGAGAGCGTCAGCGGCGAGAGGTACGGGTTCAAGTCGTCGGCGGTCGGCACAGTGACCTTCGCGTCCGGACCGGGGAACTCGTACGCCGAGCCAAACTGGCCGGGGACACCGACCAGGACGCTCGCGCCGATCGCACCGTTGTGGCCCCGTCCCGAGCTGTCCACCGCGGTGGTCGCGCCGGACGGCTCATCCAGGTGCCATAGCGCCACTGTGGCTGGTCCGGAGGCCGCCACCGCGGCAGCACCGACCGGAGCCGCAGCGAGTCCAACTGTCAGTGTGCTCGCTCCGACACCCAAGAGCAGGATGCGTTTCATGATTGTCCCCCGGCCTCCGACGACGCCCGGCGTGCGCCCCTGACCTACACGCCCGCGCTGCATCCACCCCATGTCCCAAGTGAACGGTAGCCGCCAGGGATGCCCCTGTGGGCCCATTTCACGGCAAGGCGGACCTTTTCGCTCAGGCTCCGGCGCGGGCTGCGAGACGGCCAGAATGTCGGAAATGTCGATCCGCCTGCCTTCGGCGACATCCGTCCCTAAGATCAGGGCAAAAGGGAAGAAGCCCCCTCGACTCGCCAAGGATCACCATGCTCGCTCACCGGCGCCCCAGGACTGGCCCCCGCGTCAGCGCACCCCGCCGGGGCAGCCGGTCCAGTGCCGTCGCATTCGTGGCCGCGGGACTGGTCCTCTCCGCGGCACCGGCCCTCGCCCTCGCCCCGTCCGACGCGGACAAGAGCAACACGCATGCCGTGACGAGCACGACCGCCCCGCTGTCCCCAGGCCAGTCGGGCTGGCTCTCGGTCGTCTGGACCTCGGACACCACAGTGCGCGACTGGTCGACGACGGTCCAGGCCCCCGCCGGCATCACCGTCACCTACCCGAGCACGAGGGGCGGGTCGGACACCTCGCTCTACGGCTCGGACACGCTCGTCGGCTCGACGAGAGACTTCACGTCCTTCAAGCTCAAGGTCCCCTACACCCAGACAAGCAGCTTCAAGGTCGTGCTCACCTCCATCTACACCGTCGGCGCGGGGAGCAGCGACTCCAACGGCAACGGCAACAACCGCAAGGCGTTCTCGACGACGGCCACCGTCACCGTGCCCGTCCAGCCGGCCACGGGTGCTGACTTCAACCAACAGACCACGACACTCACCGTCAAGCCGGGGAGCAACGCGTTCCAGCGCATCATCTTCAGCGGCGGCCAAACCGACCTGGCAGGCTTCACGGTGCGCCTCGGCACGCTGCCCCCTGGGCTCGAAGTGGCCTACCCCGGCGACCGCTCCTCCACTGGACTCAACGACGACACAACCCTCGTCGGCGGCAGTTCGGACTACGTCGGGGTGCGCTTCATCGCAACCGACCTGAAGCCCGGCAGGTACACCGTTCCCGTGCTCGTCAACTACACCGCGGCGGCCGCTCGAACTCAGACGTCGAACCTGACTCTGGTCGTGCCGTGAGGACCGACGTGCAGACCCCCTCCAACCTCGGCTGGGCAGGCCGTCACATCGTTCCCGCCTTCGGTGCGATTCTGCTCGTCGGCACCTTCGCAGCGTGCGGGGCCACCTCCGGCGTGGCTGGCCCGGGCACCACGTCGGCCTCCGTGAGCACCGTCCGAGCCGACGTTCCGGCCGATGCCCGAACACGCCAGATCGCGCAGGTCGAGGTCGAGCGCCAGTGCGCCGTCGGCACGAAGAGCTTTGCGAAGGAGGCGGACATCGACGCAGACCTCGCCAAGCGACTCGAGGCCGCAGGCCTGAGCCATCAGGAGTGGAAGTCATGGCACGACTCACTCGTCGTGTCCCCCGCCCTCGTCGACCAGCTCGCCGCAGTCAGCAAGACCGGGTGTCCGAAGGCCTGAGCACGCCACGGAAGTTCGTCGACGGACGTGCCGGTCTGGGTGCCGAGTGAACCACGGTACCCTCAGCGGGCGGGTCCGGCGGCGGGCTCAGCGGGCGGCCGTGTCCACGGCCACCTTGACCCTGGTGAGCAGGACCACGGCGGACGACATGACGACGAGGCAGGCCACGGACAGCAGCACCGGGAGAACGCCGCCGCGCAGCTGTTCGTCGAAGATCGCGACGCCGAGGGCGACGCTGACGAGCGGGTCGGTCGTCGCCGTCGCGGGCAGACTGGACGTCAGCGGACCCGCCTGGAAGGCCATCTGGGCGAGGAACACCCCGATGGCCCCGGACGCGATGAGCGCATACAGCGGCCAGCTGCCCAGCAGGGCCCCGGGCCCGTGTGAGAGGACCCCGGCGCACGTCTTCATCAGCGCCGCCGTCCCGGCATAGATCGTGCCGACGGCGACACCCAGCAGGCCCGCTGCCCGCTTCGAGGCGAGCTTGCGACGCATCGCCCGCCGCGCGGTCAGCACGCAACCGACGACCACGGCGACCGACGCCGCTGCCGCAATCACCGCCGGCAGGCGGTCGGCCCGGCCGGCCGTGGCCGTCACCGCGCCCGACGCGACGAGGAAGCCCGCAACGGAGACCACCAGCACACCGCCGAGGACGAGCTCGCGCCTCGTGATTCTCGTCCCCGCGATCCTGTGCCCGAGGATGAGAGCGAAGAGCACGGCGACGACCAGGACCGGCTGGACGACGGTGAGGCCGCCCAGGTGCAAGGCAGCAACCTGCAGCGCGAGCCCGCCCACGTCGGCCAGGATCCCGAGCAGCCACAGGGGATGTCGGACCGTCTCGACGGCGAAGTCGCGCAGGTCCGCCGCCCGGAAGTGCTGCACGTGGGGCACCTGTCCGGCGCTGCGGTGCTTGAGCGCCGTCGCCAGCGAGAAGAAGGCGGCCGACCCGACGGCCAGGGCGAGTATGCCGGGAAGACTCATGCCCCAGCCCCCTCGGAGGCGGTTGGGGCCGGGCGCTCGAGCGCACTCCGCCGGGCCGCACCCGCCGCGTGCTGCAGGGTGACGGCCGACTCGTAGGCCGCCTCGGTGGCCTGTAGGACGCGGCCCCAGGTCACCAGGCAGTCGCTCGTGCGGTTGTGCTCGGCGATGCGCCGCCGCAGCTCGGGCTCCCGGGCGAGGCGGACGATGGCGTCGACCATCTCGTCGTCCGAGCCGCAGAGGAGGCCCTCCCGCCCGTGCCGGACGAACTCACGCACCCCGCCGCTCGACTTCGCGACGACGGGCACCCCGGTGCATCGGGCCTCGAGGGCGGCGATGCCGAAGGACTCGAGGTCGGCCGGTGCGAGGAAGACATGGGCCGTGGCCAGGAGGCGGTGCACCTCGTCGCGCTCGAGGCGCCCCAGCAGCGTGACGCCGGCGGTCGTGGCGGTGCGCCGGAGGTGACTCTCCATCGCCCTCAGCCTGGGACCGTCTCCAGCGACGAGCAGTCGCAGCCGGGTCTCGTCGCCGAGGCGCTCGAGCGCCTGCTGCGCCCGGTGCACGATGCGCAGCAGGGCGAGGGGGCGCTTGCGGCGGGCCAGCCGCATGACGGACGCGAGCACGAGCTCGCCGGAAGGCTCGGCCGGTGCCGGGGATCGCCACCGGTCCTGGTCGATCCCGTTGGAGAGGATGCGGATGGGACGGTCTGGCGGGAGGTGGCGGCGCACGGTGTCTGCGGCAGCGCCGCTCACCGCGCTCCAGACGATGGGCAGCGAGGACCAGCCGCCGACTGCATCCATCGTCGCCATGATGGGCGCCACGCCGGCCCACATCGAGTGCACCGTCACGGTCGTCGCGGTCCCGAGCCGTGCCGCGTCCCGGGCGAGGAAGAAGGCCAGCGGCGAGGCGACCCCCAGATGGGCGTGCACGACGTCGACATCGAGCTCACGCAGGGTCCTCAGGCCCTCACGCACGGCCAGCGGGTGCAGCGCGCCCGGCCGCGGCAGCGTGTCGGTGACCCGATGCACGCTGCGGTTCACCGCGCCCGGCGTGCTCGTGACGACGTGCACCTCGTGCCCAAGTGACCGCTGCAGCTCGGCCAGCTCAGCGACATGCGTCTCTATCCCGCCGAGCCGCGGGAGGTAGAAGTCGGTGACGTGGGCGATTCTCACCGCGGATCAGGTTCGCGAGAGCCGGCACGGCGCGTGGGGAGGGGGCGTGTGGACATAGTGGTGCAGCCTAAACCTCCACTATGTGGCGGTTCGGGTAAACCTGCAGTTGGAGAGGCGGCCTGCCGTCCAGCCACCTCCTCACCTCACCGGGCCGGCCACAGCCGCCTCGGCGTCGTCATGTGGACGCGTTCCCCGGCACGCCAGGCGCTCCGCCTCGCCACCGCCGCCAGGGCGACCCCGGCCAGGGCGACGGTCGACGGCTTCGGCGACCACCGTGTAGCTGCCGTCACGAGGTCCGGCGGCCTGCTGCGCTGGGGGTCTGACCGCGGAGCCGGGGTGGTCGTCGCCGCGTGCGGACCGGCGGCGAAGGCATCAAGCCTGGCGGGTACGAACGCGGCCATGTCCTGAGGTCCCCTGCTGGTGGTCAGGTTTCCCTCGCGCACGACCTCCTGGTCGAGCCACGTCGCGCCGGCGTTCACCACGTCGTCCCTGATGCCCGCCCAGGACGTGACGGTGCGGCCCTGGAGGACCCCGGCCGACGCGAGCACCCACGGCCCGTGGCACAGGGTGACGACCGGCTTGCCGCTCTCGACGAACTCGCGGACCAGTGCACGCGCCAGTGCCGACTGGCGCAGCAGATCCGGGTTGATGAAACCTCCCGGCACCAGGAGGCCGTCGTAGTCGCCAACGCCGGCCTGCTCGACGGTCCTGTCGACGCGCACGCGCTTGGCCGGCAGGTTCAGGTTCAGGCCGCGAATGCGTCCTCGCCGCAGGGACACCACGTCGACCTGCGCGCCCTCCGCCCGCAGACCGCGCACGGGCATGGTCAGCTCGACCTTCTCGAATCCGTCGGCAGCGAGAACCGCGATCCGGCGGCCCTTGAGGGTGCGTCTGCTCGGCATGCCCACCTCCGGTGTGTCGTCTCCACGCGTAGCCGCGCCCGGCTTCCCACACCCAGACGGGGTGGGACCGGCCCGTCGGGGTGTGAGCGCCCCTGCGGCACACCGGGTTCCGCGCTATCTGGATCGCCCGGCTCGGACGCGCTCCCGGTGGGCCCTGGCCTGCCACTGTCCCCGGGCCCCGGCGTCAGCCCGCGCTCTGGGAAGACGAGCGAGTACGTGGTCGGACACCTTCGCGACAACGTGATCAACCGCTGGGGGAAGGTTTGCTCCGGCCCGCGTCATGAGCGATCGGGCGTGGCTTGACCTGCAGCTCGCGCCCAACCGGGGAAGGTCAGGGGCGCGGTCGGCACGTCGAGCGCGAATCACCCCCGGGCTACGCTGGCTGGAGTGAGGCCGGCCACGGGACGGTGCGAGACCAGGCACGTTTCCGGATCGCTGCTGGGGTCAGGAGAGAGCGCCATGAGCCGTCTGTTCGCAGAGTTGAAGTTGCGGGGCACCTCGTTCCGGAACCGCGCCTGGGTGGCGCCGATGTGCCAGTACAGCTCGGTGGGCGGCTACCCGCAGGACTGGCATCTGGTCCACCTGGGCTCGTTGGCCCGGGGCGGGGCTGGTCTGGTCATGCAGGAGGCCACGGCGGTCGTGCCCGAGGGGCGGATCACCCCCAGTGACGCGGGCATCTGGGAGGACGGCCAGGCTCAGGCCTACGAGCGGATCACCTCCTTCGTGCGCGGGCAGGGCGCGGTGGTGGGGATCCAGCTCTCGCACGCGGGACGCAAGGCGTCCACCCAGCCGCCCTGGGAGGGTGACGAGTACGTCGAGGCCGCCTCGGGTGGCTGGGAGACGGTGGCTCCCTCGCCGGTGGCGTTCGGCGACTGGCCCGAACCCGCGGAGCTCGGCGCCGACGAGATTCGCGGCCTCGTCGAGGCGTTCCGGGCCGGCGCGCAGCGGGCGCTGGCCGCCGGCTACGAGGTCGCGGAGATCCACGCGGCACACGGCTACCTTCTGCATCAGTTCCTTTCGCCCCTGTCCAATCACCGCACCGACGAGTACGGCGGCGACCTCGACGGGCGCAGTCGCTTCCTCGTGCAGGTCACCGACGCGGTGCGCGCCGTCTGGCCGCAGGATCGGCCGCTGTTCGTACGGTTGTCCGCCACGGACTGGGTCGACGGCGGCTGGGACGTCGAGGAGACCGTGGACGTCTCCCGCCGGCTCGTCGGACACGGCGTCGACCTGGTCGACGTGACCAGCGGAGGGCTGGTGCCGGGTGCGCGGATCGAGGTGGAGCCCGGCTATCAGGTGCCGTTCGCCCGGGCCGTCCGGGAGGGCGCCGGGCTGCCGGTCTCCGCGGTGGGGCTGATAACGGCCCCGGAGCAGGCCGACCAGATCCTGGTCGACCGGTCGGCCGACGCGATCATGCTCGCCCGCGAGGTGCTGCGCAACCCGACGTGGCCGCTCTGGGCCGCACACGTGCTGGGCGACCAGGTGCCTTGGCCGCCGCAGTACCAGCGGGGCAGGTGGCGCCGCTGAGGGCGTCGAAGCACCGGCGAGCTCCATCACGAGCACGTGCGAGTCGAAGTCGAGAGCGCCCACTCACGCGCGACGTGGGCGAACCGGAGGCGCCTCTTGCGACGACCGAAGCGCCTGCTGCGGAGTACGCGCCTTCGCCAGGTGGCGCAGTGTCGTTGCGACACAGTGCCTCGCCAGGGCAGGCAGTGAGGCGCTGTCTACCTCCACGTCGGATTCGACGCAGGCACGAGCGGGGTGCTGACGCGCCACAGGCCCCCGTTGCGTGCGCCCGCTGGACCTCGTTGCGGGCCTGCCCTGACCTTGGAGGCTGTCTGCGGTGACGGTCGCCGCCCCCTGTCAGGTGAAGCGCTGCCGCGATGCCTGTGATCTGTAGCTGCGCCCCACCAGCAGAACGGTCGCCACGACGAGGAATGCCGTCCCGACCGCCCAGGCCAGCCGGCTGGCCTCCCCCATCGGCCAGAACGCCCAGCCGGACACAACGAAGGAGGCAAGCCCGACAGGCATTCCGGCAACCAGCACGTCCCAACTGGGCCGCCACCCCATCCCCATCAGCACTGTCCATGCGCGGGTCCATGTGGTCTGCCGGACCGGCAGCAGCGACATCGCCACCGGAGGCATGTTCGGGGCACCGATGAGCTCTCGCGACCAGCGAGTGCACGAGAGCCGCTGGCGCCTGTAGCCGGGCGACAAGCTTCTCGCCACGTACGTCCACGCGAGGACGGCCAAGGGCAAGCACGCCAGGGGTAGCGCGACGTACGCATATCCGAGCAGCGGCACAAGCACGGCCACAGCGAAGATGAGGAAAAGCAGCACGGGCACGATGTCGCCCTCGGCGATGAACTGCTTCGAACTGAACCTTGGGTTGGAACTCCACAGTCCGAACGGCAGAGCGGCCGGAAGGAGCAGCGACACCACACTCAACGCCGTCCACACCGTGGCCACGCACAGATAGCCGAAAGGCCTCAGCGCACGTGCGACGCCCGACGGTCCAGGGCTGCGATTCGTGGACCGAGCCTTCCCGAACCGGGCCCCCTCCTCCGGCGTGGCAACGACGTAGGAGTTGGGTTTCATCTGCGAGTAGCGAGGCACAGCGCCAACGTAACGGTGCGAGCTACTGCTCACACAGCGTGGTGAGCGACCCGGGTGAACCCCGCCACCGGCTTCACAGCCGCGTAACCGCAGGTCTGGGGCGCTATCGCTCGAGTCGAGCAGAGAGCTGGTGTAGGGAGCTGGTGTAGGGAGCTGGCGAGGGGACTCGAACCCCTAACCCCCTGTTTACAAGACAGGTGCGCTACCGATTGCGCCACGCCAGCACGCCCGCGACGCGAGTGCCGTGGACGGGCGAAAGCGTAACGGAGCCCGCCCGCATACGTGCAAACGGACAGCCCCGGGACGGCCCGTCAGCGCGTGAGGGCCGGGACAGAGAAGGACGGCCCCGCGCAACCCAGGGGTTGGTCGCGCGAGGCCGTCCGGCTCAGTTGTACCAGTCGATCAGGGAAGACGCAGAACCTGGCCGACGAAGATGAGGTTGGGGTTGGTGACCCGGGCCCCGTTCGCCTTCCAGAGGGTCTTCCAGCCGCCGGCCACGTGGTAGCGCTGGGCGAGCTCGCCGAGCGTGTCGCCGCTGCGGACGGTGATCTGCGCGCCGCGCGCCGTGTTGCGCACGACCGGGCGGACGGCGTACGTCTTCTTCTTGCTGACGGACTTCTTGGTCGTGGACCGGTAGGTCGTGACCTTCTTCGTCGTCACCGGGGCCCGCTCGGTCGAACGCGAGACCGTGATCGAGCTCGAGGTGGCGCCGCCGTTGCCGCGGCTCAGGCCGGCGCGCACGGAGCACACGGGCCAGGCGCCGGGGCCCTGGCCGGCGAGGACGCGCTGCGCGACCGCGATCTGCGCCTCACGCGACGCGAGGTCGGCACGCGGGGCGTAGGCGCCGCCGCCGTAGCCGCGCCACGTGCTCGGCGTGAACTGCAGGCCGCCGTAGAAGCCGTTGCCGGTGTTGATGTGCCAGTTGCCACCCGACTCGCACGCGGCGACCGCGTCCCAGACGGAGGACGCCTTGGCCGATCCCGCTGTGGCGAGGCCGCCGACGATGGTGGCTGCTCCCGCGATGCCGACGCCGGCAAGGCGCTGCTTCACAGAGATCTTCTTCGCCGCAGCGTGCTTGGACAGGTACTGCATGGTGGTGATTCCTTCCTGACGCGCGCCTGCGGGGTTAGCTGTCGGGTTCGGGCGTCAGGTGCCCTGTCGCAGAAGCGACTTCACCCCCAGGCCAGTCCTCGTCACTCGTGCCTCCTTGCACGAGTGGCGCTCTGGCCGCACTGGGTCCCCCGTCCTCGCCCGGCCCACGGGTGTGGGCTACATCCCTGGCTGGCGAGGCTCGGCGCACGCAGGGAACGGATTATGTGGGTGTCCATGTGAAGTTGTGGAGAGCGCACGGGTGGAGCCGGACGCGACGAAGCGGAGCAGGAACGCGTGTGGATCCCCCCTCCCGACCCTGAGGTCGGGGTGCCGCCGAGCACTGACGGTACGTGAGGTTTCAACGTCGCACAAGCCACGTCGAGACAATTTCGTGATCTTTTCTCGACCCGCTGTTCAACGCCGATGCGCTAAGCCCACACAGACCTCACCGCGCTCCCACACCAACGGCACAGCCGGCGTATGCGCCGTGGCCGGGCTCCCACGCCGCATACGCACCGCGCGCGGCTCCCTTCCCACGCTTGATGCCTCGCCGCGTCAGCGGCCGAACGGGCTGGCGCTGAAGGGATTCCAGGTGAAGCTCACGCCGTGCCGCAGTGCCGCAACCGCGGCCACCACCCCGAACACGGCGAGGACGCCGGAAACGACCTGGCTGGTCAGCCCGGCGGGGACCAGACGGCGGGCCATCGAGCGCGACCCGCGGCGGAGCGAGGCGCCGCCGGGGCCCCACCACAGGGTCAGGAGGCCGAGCAGGCCGCCGACGGCCAGGGTCGGGGGTGCGCCGGGGCCGAGGTCGCTGCCCCGCGTACCGCTCAGCATCAGGGCCGTCGCGAAGACACCGGCGAGCCCGACCGCCACCGGCAGCAGCAGGCCGACCACCGTGGCCACCGCGCCGACGACGAGGTGCCACGGGCTGGACACGACGGCGAAGGGCACGTCGCTCCGTCGTCGGCCGTAGTCGTAGCGGCGAAGGACGAGCGCCGTCACCGAGCGGTCGGTGGCGCGGGCCAGCGCCGACAGCGCGGCGACCGCCACGAGGGCGATGCCGGGCCACGCCATCAACGCGCCGACCCAGGCCACCGCGACGGTCGCGAGCACTCCGGTGCGCATCGGGAGCCCGATGCGCGGGTCGCCTTCGCGCTGGACCGGCTCCCGCTCCTCCCAGTCGTCATCGTCCCAGTCGCCGTCCCACTCCCCCGGCGGCGCGGGGTCGTCCCAGTGCGGCTCGCGGGCCGGCGGTGGCGGGGCGGCGACCCGCCGGCGTCCGGCAGGCGGAGCCCACCGCCCCGGCTCCTCGACGAGGGGCGCTGAGGCTGCGGGTGGCTGCGCGACGGGCTGGACGGCGGTGGGCGCGACCGGCGGCATGACCGCGGTGCTCCCGCCCGCCACCGTCTGTGTGTCACCGGGCATCGCTCCCGACCGCCCGTCGTCCCAGAGCCGGCCGCTCGGGCTCGGCACGGTGGCAGCCTGCCCGGCGGCGTAGAGCTCCAGGGCGGCGATGACCTCGTCGGCATGCGGACGCAGTCGAGGGTCGGGCGACAGGGAGGCCCGCAGGAGGGGGACGAGGCGCGGGTCGACCCCGTCGAGGTCCACCTCGCCTGCGCGGACGCGGGCGAGCACGGCGTCCATGCGACCGCGCCCGAACGGCGGGCGGCCCGACGCGGCATACGTGATCGTGGCGGCCCAGCCCCACCAGTCGGTGGCGTCGGTGATGGCGGCGCCCTCGACGAGCTCGGGCGACAGGTAGCCCGGGGTGCCCATGACGAGGCCGCCCACGGTGTGGCGCACGTCGTCCTGCAGGTGGGCGATGCCGAAGTCGATGAGCACCGGGTCGCCGTCCTCGATGAGGACGTTGCCGGGCTTGATGTCGCGGTGCACGACCCCGCAGGCGTGGATGGAGCGGATCGCCTCGGCGATGCCCCGCGCGAGTCGCAGCAGGTCGGCCGGAGCCATCGCGCCGTGGTCCTCGACGACCTCGTCGAGCGCCGGTCCGGGGACGTAGCGGGTGACGATGTAGGGACGCGGGGCCATGACGTCCGCGTCGATGACCGTGGCGACCCGGGCGTCGCGGATGCGCGAGAGCGTGTCGACCTCACGGGCCAGGCGCTGGCGCGCGTCGGCGTCGTGCGCGACGTGCGAGCGCAGCACCTTGACGGCCACGGCCCGACCACGGGGGTCGAGGGCGAGGTGGACCACGCCCATGCCGCCCTCGCCGATCTCCTCGATGAGCCGGTAGGGCCCGATGCGCTCGAGCGTGCCCGCCCGCGAGGACCCGCCTCCCGCGGGCACGGCGCCGGTGCGCGTGCCGGTACGCGTGCCGGGCCGGGGGCTCGGCACCCGCGCGGTCCGGTCGTACGCAGTCATGTCCCTACGGTATGCGACCGGGGCCCTTCGCCATCAACGCCGCCACAGCGCGCCCCGAAGTCCCCGAAGTCACCGGCGCGGCCCGCCCGCGCCGTCAGTGGCTGATGTAGTCGCGCAGCTGGTCGCGCTCGGACTGCAGCTCGGAGAGGCGGTGCTTGACGATGTCGCCGATCGACACGATGGCGGCCAGCTTGCCGTCCGCGCCCACGATGGGCACGTGCCGCACCCGCTCCTCGGTCATCGTGCCGGCGAGGTCGGCGATGTTGTCGTCGGCCGAGCCGGTCGTGACGTCGCTCGTCATGATCTGGGAGACGGGACCGTCGAGCACGCTGGTGCCCGTCGCATGCAGGTGGCGCACGACGTCGCGCTCGCTGACGATCCCCTCCACGGTCGCCCCGTCGGTGCTCACGACGACCGCACCGATGCGGTGCTCGGCCAGCAGGGCCAGCAGCGTGGAGACCGTCTCACCCGGCTTGATGGTGACGACCTCAGTGCCCTTGTTGCGCAGCACGTCCGAAATCTTCACGGCGACTCCTTCACCTTGTGCGACGCGCCTCCGGCGGCCCATCCCCCCGCCGGAGATGCCCTGACTCGACCCTAGAGCCGCACCGCACCGGACGCCAGTCATCCGTCGTTAGAGTGAGACCGATGGCGTCACCTCGCGTCGCGGGCCGGAGCCGGCGGGCTGCGTGGCGCCGACCGTCCTCGAGTCAGGGAGCTGATTGCGTGTCGACCGACCGGCCGACCTACGACCTCGTCATCGCCGCGAACCGTCTGCCGGTCGACAAGATCGTGACCGACGACGGCGAGGTGGAGTGGCGCCGCAGCCCCGGCGGGCTCGTCACGGCCATGGAGTCGGTGATGCGCACCCAGCCGGGCGCCTGGGTCGGCTGGGCCGGCGATGCGGGCGAGGCCCCCGAGCCGTTCGAGGAGGACGGCATCTACCTGCACCCCGTTCCGCTGTCAGCCGAGGAGGTGCGGGACTACTACGAGGGCTTCTCCAACGACACGCTGTGGCCGATCTACCACGACGTCATCGTGCCGGCGAGCTTCCACCGCGAGTGGTGGTCGAGCTACCAGCGGGTCAACCAGCGTTTCGCCGAGGCCGTGGCCGAGGTGGCCGCCGAGGGCGCCACCGTCTGGGTGCAGGACTACCAGCTCCAGCTCGTCCCGGCACTGGTGCGTAGGCTGCGCCCCGACGTGCGGATCGGGTGGTTCAACCACATCCCCTTCCCGCCCGTCGAGCTCTTCGCGCAGCTGCCGTGGCGCACCCAGCTGCTGGGTGGTCTGCTCGGGGCCGACTTCCTCGGGTTCCAGCGCCAGGCCGACGCCCGCAACTTCATCCGCGCGTGCCGTCAGCTCCTCGGCGCCCAGACCAGGCGTGACCGCGTCACGGTGGAGGGCGAGAACCGCCAGGTGCGCGCGGCCGCGATCCCGATCTCCGTCGACTTCAAGGGTCTCGAGGAGCTCGCCAGGCGGCCCGAGGTGAAGGCCCGGGCCAAGGAGATCCGGGAGAGCCTAGGCAACCCCGAGGTGCTCATGCTCGGGGTCGACCGCCTCGACTACACCAAGGGCATCCGGCACCGGCTCAAGGCGTACGAGGAGCTGCTGGGCGAGCGACGCATCGGGCCGCCCGAGGTCACGCTCGTGCAGGTCGCCACCCCGAGCCGCGAGCGCGTCGACGCCTACCGCATCCTGCGCTCCGAGATCGAGCAGACGGTCGGGCGGATCAACGGCGAGCTCGGCAAGATCGGTGCGCCGGCCGTGCACTACCTGCACCACTCCTACCCCCGTGAGGAGATGGCGGCGCTCTTCCTGGCGGCCGACGTCATGCTGGTGACGCCCCTGCGTGACGGCATGAACCTCGTCGCCAAGGAGTACGTCACCTGCCGCTACGACCTCGGCGGGGCGCTGGTGCTCTCGGAGTTCGCCGGCGCCTGGCACGAGCTGCACCAGGCGTTCGCGTGCAACCCCCACGACATCGAAGGCCTCAAGCAGACGATCCTGCGCGCCATCAACACGCCTGACAAGGACAAGCAGCGCATCATGAAGGCGCTGCGCCGCCGGGTGTCCGACCACGACGTGCAGCGCTGGGCGGCCCGCTACCTCGCGGCCCTCGCCGCGGCGCCCGAGCTGCCCGCGCCCGAGCCGCGCCAGCGGCCGGTCCCGCACGCGGAGGAGACGCCGCGCATGCCCGAGCCCCAGGCCGACGGCACGACCGACGGCGACACCACCACCGACACCGACGCCGACACCGACACCGAGTGGGCCCGGTCGTGAAGGACCAGGAGCCGCTCGCCGACGCGGTGGCCCGTGCCGCGTCCGCGCCGACCCTGCTCGTCGCCACCGACTACGACGGGGTGCTCGCACCACTGGTCGCGGACCCGATGCAGGCGACCCCGCTGCCGGGCACCATCGACACCCTCCGTGCGCTTGCGGCCCTGCCCGACGTGCACGTGGCCGTCGTCTCCGGCAGGGACCTCGAGACCCTGCGCACCCTCACCGGGATCCGTGAGGAGGAGCCGGTCGTGCTCATCGGCAGCCACGGCGCCGAGTCCTCGAGCGGGGCCGTCCGCGAGGCGATGGAGGCCGCGGCCGTGACCCCCGACGACGAGGTGACGCTCGCCGAGCTGCGCTCCGACATCGAGGCGCTCGTCGAGGAGCACCACCCCGAGGCGCACGTCGAGCACAAGCCGGCGGCCGTCGTCGTCCACGTGCGCGGGATCCCGCGCGAGACCGGCGACGCCGCGATCGCCGACGCCCGCCGCGTCGCGCTCGACCACCCGGGCGTGAAGGTGCTCAAGGGCAAGTCGGTGCTCGAGCTGTCGGTCTCCCACGCCGACAAGGGCTCGGCGGTGACCGCTCTCGGCCGCCACGTCGGCGCCGCCGCCCGGGTCTACCTCGGCGACGACGTCACCGACGAGGACGCCTTCACCCGGATGCGTCGCCCCGACGACGTCACCATCAAGGTCGGCACCGGCTCGACCGCGGCCCGCTACCGCCTCGACGACGAGCCGGCCGTGGCCGAGCTCCTGACGCAGCTGTACGAGGCCTGCGCCGCCACGCACCCCGCGAGCTGACGCACGACGCGGGCCACCCGGCATACGCCCTCGGCCATGAGGCCGGGGCCGGCAGCGCGCCGGTATGCCGCCCTCCCGACCACGCGTGTCAGTGGCGTCGCACCGCACCCGTCGAGCCGCGGACGACCAGCTCGGGCCGGAAGACGTACTCCGCGCGCGGAGACGGCTGTCCGGCGATCTCGTCGAGCAGCGCCCGCACCGTGGCCGCGCTCATCGCGTTGACGCTCTGGCGCACGGTCGTCAGCGGCGGGTCGGTGAACGCGATGAGCGTCGAGTCGTCGTAGCCGACCACCGAGAAGTCCCGGGGCACGTTGAGGCCGCGCTTGCGCGCCTCGCGGATGGCCCCGAGAGCCATCAGGTCCGACCCGCACACCACGGCCGTCGCTCCCCGGTCGAGCAGGCGACCGGCCGCGGTCGCGCCGCCCTCGACGGTGAAGAGCGAGCGCTCGATGAGGTCGTCGACGTCGGAGCGACCGGTCAGCTCCTGCATCGAGTGCCGGAAGCCGGCGATCTTGCGGATGACGGGGACGTAGCGGTCGGGTCCGACCGCGAGGCCGATCTCGCGGTGGCCGAGGCTCACCAGGTGCTCGAGGGCCAGGCCCATCGAGGCGACGTCGTCGTTGCTGATGAAGGGCGCGTCGACCCCATCGATGTAGCCGTTGACGAGGACGAGCGGCAGGTTGCGCTCACGGAGCGCGATGTAGCGGTCCGGCTTGCTGGTGGTGTCGGCGTGCAACCCGGAGATGAAGATGATCCCGGCGACCCCGCGCTCGAGCAGCATCTGGACGTAGTCGTCCTCGTGCACTCCCCCCGCGACCTGGGTGCACAGCACCGGCGTGTAGCCGTTCTGGGCCAGGGAGTTCTCAATGATCTGGGCGAAGGCCGGGAAGATCGGGTTGGTGAGCTCGGGCACGATCAGGCCGACGAGCCCGGCGCTCTTTCGCCGCAGGCGACTCGGCCGGTCGTAGCCCAGGACGTCGAGCGCGGTCAGCACGGCCTGGCGCGTCGACTCGGCGACGCCCGGCTTGCCGTTGAGCACCCTGGACACCGTGGCTTCGGACACGCTCGCCTGTTCGGCGATGTCCCGCAGACGTGCCTTCACGTCACCTCCCCCTCCGTCGCACGTGCCGTGGACCGTTGTCCGTGGGGCGCCACGTGAAGATGCGAACGCCCGGGCCCGACGCGTTCAGTGTGACAGCACGTCTGCCCACCTTGGGCGCGGGTCCGTAGAGCGCAGAACCCGACTCGATGCCGGCGAGGTGGGCGGTCTCGAGGACGACCGGCTCGTGGGCCGCCCGGGCCACGTGGACGAGGGCGACCTCGTCGAGCGTCTCCCGGAGGAAGACCATGGCGTCACCCTCGGCGTGCACCCAGCGCAGGCCACCGTGGCGCAGGGCGGCCGAGTGCCTGCGTGCGCCGATGAGGCCGCGGTAGACGGCGAGCGTGTCGGCGTCCCAAGCGTTCTCGTCCCACGGCATGGGACGACGTCCGTCCTCCCCGAAGGTGCCCTCCATGCCGATCTCGTCGCCGTACGTCAGCATCGGCATCGAGGGGAAGGTGAAGAGCAGGCCCGCGGCAGCCTCCACGGCGTCGGCTCCGACGAGCGTGCGGATGCGCGGCACGTCGTGCGACCCGACGAGGTTGAACGAGTGGACCAGCGACTGCCAGGAGATGCGCGAGGTGAAGTCGCGCATCGTGTCGACGACCGCTCCCGCCTCGAGCAGCGGCAGCGGCACCGGGGCGCCCAGGAAGCGGGGGTTCTTCGGCTCCTGCCGCAGCCACGTCCAGGCAGGCTTGCAGAACCCGGCGTAGTTCATCACCCCGTGCCAGCCGTCGCCCGGCATGTCGGGGGTGTAGTCGTGGAAGTGCTCGCCGACCAGCAGGGCGTCGGGCGCGACCCGGCCCATGACGTCGCGCATCTGGCGGGCCACGTCGTGGTTGACGTCGGTGTCGCGCCAGCGGCCCGTCATGTTGGCGACGTCGACCCGCCACCCGTCGAGGCCGCCCGAGCGCCCCAGCCACTTGCGTACGACCCCCTTGGGGTCCTCGAAGATCCGCCGGCGCAGGGCGGCGTTGAGGTGGTTGAGCTTCGGGAGGGAGGGCACGCCCAGCCAGGCGACGTAGGTGCCGTCCTCCCAGATGTAGTAGTCGCGCTCGGGCCGGCTCTTGCCCCCCGGCCCGGTGGCGGCGACGAACCACTCGTGCGCGTTGCCGGTGTGGTTGGTCGTGAAGTCGCCCATGACCTTCAGGCCGCGATCGTGCGCGGCCTTCGTGAGCCGACGCAGGGCCGGGGCGCCACCGAGGAGCGGGTCGATCTCCTCGAAGGACGAGGCGTCGTAGCGGTGGTTGGAGCGGGCCGGGAAGAACGGGGTCATGTAGACGACGTCCACGCCGAGGTCCACGAGGTGGTCGAGGTGCTCGGTGATGCCGTCGAGGTCGCCGCCGTAGAGCTGGTGCGCGACGCCCTTGGGACTGATGTCGACGGGGTCTGACCACTGCGCGGGGATGGCCCAGTCGGGCGCCTGGCGCTTCTCGGCGCCCGAGGACCGGGCGAAGCGGTCCGGGAAGATCTGGTAGACGACGGCACCCTGTGCCCACGCGGGCGGCGGCGCGTCGTGCGCGACGAGGCGGAAGTCGCTCGCGTCGGGCACGTCCCGGTGGTGCACGCCGGTGCCGTTCAGCCAGGCGTACTTCGTGGGTCCGCCGGTCAGCAGGAACCGGTAGTTCGTGACGGGGTTGTGGCAGGTCAGCGTCACGCGCCACCAGTCGTCGACGGCCGTGGTGCGCACCTTGCGTGCGGCCGCGAACGTCGCCTCGCCGTCGGGGGCGGTGCGCACGTGCACGGCGTCGACCTGGGCCTCGAGCGGGACCCGGACGAGCACGTCGACCGCGTCGCCGAGGCGGGGCGTCTGGTTGGAGACGTACCGCCCCGACCCGTCGTGGTGCGGCTGGCTGAGCCAGGTCTGCCGGCAGGCCGGGGCAGGGGTCACTTGACCGATCCTGTGGTGAGGCCGCCGACGAGCTGCTTCTGGAAGGCCAGGTAGAGCAGCATGACGGGGATCGAGCCGAGCAGGGCACCGGCCGTGAACCGCCCGAAGAGGGTGTTCGCGTCGTTGCCCAGGGTCATGCCGTAGAGGCCGACGCCGAGCGTCTGCTGGTCGACGTCGGTGAGGAAGACACTGGCCAGCATGAACTCGCCGTAGAGGCCGACGAAGACGAGCATGAAGACCGTCACGAGGATCGGCATGACCAGGCGCAGCGTCATCGTGAAGAAGATCCGCACGTGGCTGGCGCCGTCGACGATCGCCGCCTCGTCGAGCTCTCGCGGCACCGTGTCGAAGTAGCCCTTGAGCAGCCACACGTTCGCGCCGAGCGCACCGCCGAGGTAGGCGAGGATCAGGCCGGTGGTGGTGTTGAGGCCGATGGCGGGCAGCGCATCACCGATGGCCGCGAAGATGATGTAGGTCGCGACGATGGCCAGCAGCGCCGGGAAGAACGTCGTGAGCAGCAGCGCCATCATCCCGGGGCGGCGGCCCTTGAACCGCAGGCGCGAGAAGGCGAAGGCCGCGAGCGCACCGAGGAAGACCGCCGCGAGCGCCCCGACGAACGAGATGATCATCGAGTTCTTGTACCAGGTCCAGAACGGCCGGGAGCTGTCGTTGAACAGGTCCGTGAAGTTCTTCGTAGAGAAGCCCGACGGCCACAGGCTCGCGGTGTTGAGCGTGCCACTCGGGTTGGTCGCCGCGGAGTAGATGAAGAGGATCGGGAACAGTGCCCACATCAGGGCCACGACGCCCAGGGCGTGGCGCCACCAGACCGAGCCGCCGAGTCCCTTGCGCCGAGGCGAGGCGGGAGTGGGAGCGGGTGTCGGCTCGTTCGGGGCCTCGAGCGTGGCGCCTGCCGGCACGGGAGCGTTCAGGGTCGACATCAGTTGACCTCCTCGAGAGCCTTGGTGCGACGGAAGCCCGGGATGCTCATCAGCGCCACGAGCAGGAAGATGACGACGGAGACGGCGGCGGCGAAGCCGTAGTTGGGCGCGCTGCCCGAGAAGGCCAGGCGGTACGCATACGTGATGAGCAGGTCGCTCGAGCCGATGCTGGTGTCCTGGCCGTTGAACGGGCCGCCCTTGGTGAGCAGGTAGATCAGCCCGAAGTTGTTGAAGTTGAAGGCGAACGAGGCCAGCAGCAGCGGCCCGACGGCCACCAGCAGCAGCGGCATGATGATCGAGCGCAGCGTCCGGAACGCGTTGGCGCCGTCGATCGTGGCAGCCTCGCGCACGTCCTGCGGGATGGACTGCAGGGCTCCGGTGCACACGATGAACATGTAGGGGAAGCCGAGCCAGAGGTTCGTGATGAGGATCGCGGCCTTGGCGCCGAACGGCGTGCCGAGCCAGTCGATGCCGAGGCCGAGGGTCTGGTTGATGATGCCGTAGTCCTGGTTGAACATGCCCTTCCAGACCAGCGCCGTCACGAAGCCCGGGAGCGCGTACGGGAGGATCAGCAGGGACCGGTAGATGCCCTTGCCGCGCAGCCTCGGGTCGTTGAAGAGCAGCGCGATCAGCATGCCGAGCAGGAAGGTCGAGAGCACCGAGACGACCGCGAACACGACGTTCCAGATGAAGATGCCGATGAAGCCGTCGCGGATCGTCGAGTCGGTGAAGATCCGGCTGTAGTTCGCGAGGCCGACGTTCTCCTTCCACCCCTGCGGGAAGGACTGGCTCGGGTCGGCGACGTTGACCCAGCGCGCGTCCTTCGGCGCATAGACGGTGGGCGGCGTGGTGGAGCTGTCGGTCAGCTTGTCCGTCGCAGCGTCGTACTTGACCGTGGAGCGTCCCTCGTAGGCCTCGGACAGGCCGACGGGCTTGATGCCGCCGCCGTCGCTCGTGGGCACGGCGATCGTCGAGAGGTCCTTGCTGCGCTGGTTCGCCTGGCGGGCAGTGAGGACGGTGTAGTCCGGCGCCTTGGTGATCTTGCCCAGCGACGTCTTCTCGACGCCGGTGCCGGACAGCGGCTGCAGGCCCGACTTGTCACCGACGTACATCGAGCCGTCCGGCTTGGTCAGCAGCAGGACCAGGTCGCCCGTGGCCGGGTCGGCGCCACCCTTGGTCGCGATCGACATCTTGTAGCGCGGCGTGTCGGGCACCTCGCGCACCGACTGCGCGACGATGTCCTTGACGGAGTCCTCCTTGCTGTAGAGGTGCCCGTCGCCGTAGTTCGTCAGCGAGAGGTTCGCGGTGTAGAGCACCGGCCACAGCTGGAAGAGGGCCATGAAGAGCAGGCCCGGCACGAGGTACTTCAGCGGGACGGAGCGCCGCGTCGCGTAGACCGCGAGGATCGCCATCCCCACGAGTCCCGCGATGACGACGGCCATCGTGTTCCCGGCCGCGGCGAGCTGGGTGGCGATCCACAGGATGCCGGCCATCACCACCAGGATGAGCACCCACTTGATCGCCAGCGCGATGGGCTTGGTCATGTCACACGTCCTTTTTCGCCGGGCCGGCGCCGTTGCCGTAGATACACGAAGGGGAGCCCTCGAGGAGCCCCCTGATGGCCCCTGCGGGCCGGGCCCCGGGACCCGCCGTCACGGCGGGTCCCGGAACCTCTGGTCGACCGAAGGGCCTCAGCCCTTCGCGATGTTGGCCGCGATCTCCTTGGCGGCGGCGTCGAGGCGCTCCTTGGCGCCCGTCTTGCCGGCGATGATGTCGGCCGTGGCCTGACCGAAGGGGCCCCAGACCGAGTTCATCGCGGGGATGTTCGGCATCGGCTTGCCGTCGACACCGGCCTCGTACCACGCCTTGACGTCGGGGTCGGTGGCGGCGACCTGGTCGTAGGCCTCCTTGAGGGCCGGCGGACGCTGGCCGACCTGGAAGAGGGCGAGCTGGACGTCCTTGCGCGGGATGTAGTTCGTGACGAACTCCTGCGCGAGGGTGGCGTTCTTGGCCTTGCTCGAGACGTAGAACATCTGGACACCGAGGAACGGCTTCATCTGGCCGCCGCCGGCGATGCTCGGCAGCGGGGCGATGCCGTAGTTGATGCCCGCCTCCTTGGCCTTCGCGACGCTCCACGGACCGGAGATCATGAACGGCGCGGCCTTCGTGTCGAAGAGCGCGTCCTGGTTCGTGTCGTCGACGTTGGTCGACAGGACCTTCTCCTGGCCGAGCTTGGCCAGGACGTCGCCACCCTTGACGGAGCCGGCGCTGTTGACGATCAGCTTGCCGGGGTCGTAGTCGCCGTTGCCCTTGGTGCCGAAGATGCCACCGTCGGGGAACGCCGAGAGGTACGGGTAGGCGAAGTACGCGTTGCCGACCTTGGAGACGAACTGGGACAGGACCTGCTTGGCCTTGCCCTCCTTGACCAGCTTCTGGCCCGTGGCGACGAGCTCGTCCATGGTCTTCGGCGGGTTGGGAACGAGGTCCTTGTTGTACATCAGGCCGATGTTCTCGACGGCGTAGGGCACGCCGTAGGACTGGCCGTTGAACTTCGTGGCGGCGATGGCGCTCGGCAGGAACTTCGCGGCGACGTCGGAGCTGAGGCTCACGGGGGCGACGGTCGAGTTCTGGACGAGCTCGCCCAGCCAGTCGTGTGCGCCGACGATGACGTCGGGGCCCTTGCCCACCTTCGTCGCGTCCTTGAACTGCGCGCGGACGTCGGTCGAGATCTGGACCTTGACCGTGACGCCGTTCTCCTGGGCGAACTGGTCCGCGTACTTCTGCACGGCCTTCGAGCGGTCCGCGTCGGTCCAGATGACCAGGTCGACGTTGGCGTCACGGACGGGAGCCGCGGTGCCGCTCGGCGTCTCGGGGGTGCCGGTCGTCGTGGCGGCTGCCTTGCTCGTGCCGGCGCCGGTACCGGCGGCCGTGTTGGACGGGGTGGTGGGGCTGGACCCACCGCAGGCGCTGAGGGCCAGGGCGGCAACACCCGTGACGGCAGCAGCGCCGAGCGCACGCTTGTGCATGGATTCTCCTTTGAAGCCAGGTGGCACACGCCGCCACCGGTGCCCGAAAGGTAGCAAGAACTTTCAAATGGGTACCAGTCGCTTGCAGCAAGTTTTTGCAACGTTCTGGACACAACCGGCAAGGTGGCCCGAATCACCACGATCCGGCGCACTGAACCGCGGCGCTGGCGAAGCGGGCGCTTCTGGGACATGATGACGATGCCTGTCCACTCGGGCGGGCAGCCCTTTACAACGGATCGTCCGGCACGTTCCTGCCGGTGAAGGAAGGCAATGAAGCCATGGCAACAGTGACGTTCGACAACGCGACGAGGCAGTACCCCGGCAACCCGGTCCCCTCCGTCGACAAGCTCAACATCGAGATCGCGGACGGTGAGTTCCTCGTCCTCGTCGGTCCCTCCGGATGCGGCAAGTCCACGTCCCTGCGCATGCTGGCCGGCCTCGAGGAGGTCAACGCCGGGCGCATCCTGATCGGCGACCGCGACGTGACCAACCTGTCCCCCAAGGACCGCGACGTCGCGATGGTGTTCCAGAACTACGCGCTCTACCCGCACATGACGGTCGCCGACAACATGGGCTTCGCGCTCAAGATCGCCGGCGTCGACAAGGCGGAGATCCGCAAGCGCGTCGAGGAGGCCTCCAAGATCCTCGACCTCACGCCCTACCTGGACCGCAAGCCGAAGGCCCTCTCCGGTGGCCAGCGCCAGCGTGTCGCCATGGGTCGCGCGATCGTGCGCTCACCCCAGGTGTTCCTCATGGACGAGCCGCTGTCCAACCTCGACGCCAAGCTGCGCGTCCAGACGCGCACGCAGATCGCGTCGCTGCAGCGCCGCCTCGGCGTCACCACCGTCTACGTCACGCACGACCAGGTCGAGGCCATGACGATGGGCGACCGCGTCGCGGTGCTCAAGGACGGCATCCTGCAGCAGTGCGACAGCCCGCGCCGCATGTACGACCACCCGGCCAACGTGTTCGTCGCCGGCTTCATCGGCTCGCCGGCCATGAACCTGATGAACGTCCCGGTCAACGAGTCCGGCGTCGACCTTCACGGCCACCTCGTGCCGATCGAGCGCGCGAACCTCGGCGACATCGGCCGCGAGGTCACCATCGGCGTCCGTCCCGAGGACCTCGAGCTGGCGTCCGACGCCTCCGGCATCCCGGTCACGGTCGACGTCGTGGAGGAGCTGGGCGCCGACGCGTACATCTACGGCTCCACCGAGCAGAAGCTGCTCGAGGCCACCGGCGAGAACGCCGGCGCCGTGCCGTTCATCGCGCGCGTCGACGGCCGTCGCCCCCCGGAGAAGGGCGAGAAGATCTACCTCAAGCCGAAGCCGGGCCACGTGCACGTCTTCAACCCCGAGACGGGGCTGCGCGTCGGCGACTGACCCGACGCGCCTCTCGGCTCCGGCCGATCACGTATGCCGCTGGGCCGGCACCCCCCGTGGGTGCCGGCCCAGCCGCGTCGTGCCCACCGATCGCGCGCTCCCGCCTGGCGCACGCTCCTACGCCCTCTTGCGCCCCTCGTGCGCCCCCGCGGTGCCCCGGGGCTGATCGACGGCTGCCAGGCGGGCGTGCCACGATGAGCGAGTGAGCCTGGAGATCACCACCGCGAGGCCCGAAGCAGCCCTGCTCGACCTGCCTTGGTCGACCCCGCTCGAGGACTGGCCCGAGAGCCACCTCGCGGCGCTCCCCCGCGGCATCTCCCGCCACGTCGTGCGCTTCGTCAAGAGCGGCGCGCGCGTGCTGGCCGTCAAGGAGATCAAGGACGACATCGCCGACCGCGAGTACGCCATGCTGCGCAACCTGCGCCGCCTCGACGTGCCGTGCGTCGAGCCCTTCGGCGTCGTGCACGGTCGCACCAGTCCCGACGGTGAACCGCTCGACGCCTGTCTCATCACGCGCCACCTGCAGTTCTCCCTGCCCTACCGCGCGCTCTACAGCCAGAACCTGCGGCCCGACACCGCGGTGCGCCTGATGGACGCCCTCGCGCTGCTCCTCGTGCGCCTGCACCTCGAGGGCTTCTGGTGGGGTGACGTGTCGTTGTCCAACACCCTGTTCCGGCGCGACGCCGGCGCCTTCGCGGCCTACCTCGTCGACGCCGAGACCGGTGAGCTGCACCCCAAGCTCTCCGACGGGCAGCGCGAGCACGACCTCGACATCGCCCGCGTCAACATCGCCGGCGAGCTGATGGACCTCGCGGCCGGCGGCTTCCTCGAGGAGCACGCCGACCCCTTCGAGGTCTCGGCCTCGATCATCGGGCGCTACCACACGCTGTGGGAGGCCCTCACGGGCAGCGAGCGCTTCGAGGGAGGCGACCGGTGGCGCGTCGACGAGCGCATCCGCCGCCTCAACGAGCTCGGCTTCGACGTCGACGAGCTCTCGATCACCACCGATATCGGCGGCACCGAGATCGTCATCACCCCGAAGGTCGTCGACGCCGGCCACCACTCCCGCCGCCTGCTGCGCCTCACCGGCCTCGACGTCGGCGAGAACCAGGCCCGCCGCCTGCTCAACGACCTCGACTCGTACGCGGCCGCCACCGACCGCCAGGGCGAGGACGAGGAGATCGTCGCGCACGACTGGCTGACGCACGTCTACGAGCCGGTCACCCGCGCGGTGCCGCGCGAGCTGAGGGGCCGCCTCGAGCCGGCCGAGATCTTCCACGAGGTGCTCGAGCACCGCTGGTACATGAGCGAGCGGGCCGGCCACGACACGCCCATCGAAGAGGCGCTGCGCGACTACCTCGCGACGGTGCTTCCCTCCAAGCCCGAGGAGAAGTCGGTGCTCGGCGTCGACACCGAGGAGATGCCGGTCATCAGCCGCTTCAGCTGACCGGCCCGTGCGCCGCGGCGCACGTATGCCGCGTGCGTCAGTCCGCGTCGACAGCGAGCTGCGTGCCGGCAGGCTCGCCGGCCGGCCCGGAGAGGATCTGCCCGAAGAGGACGGTGATCCAGAGCAGGAACGTCGCGACGTGCACGGCGGTGCACCAGAGGCAGATGGCGTGGATGCGGTAGAGCTCCGCCCAGACCAGGTAGAGCGCCATGCCGAGGCCGACGGTGAGCCAGCCGAGGCGCACGGCGTCGAGCCACGGCTCCGGGCGACGCCAGACCCGTGGGAGGCACAGGCCCAGGGCCACGACGAAGAAGACGACGCCGAGCAGGGCGACCGGTACGCCGAGGAAGGTGCTCCAGGCGCTGGTCGTCACCTTGGCGCAGTCGACGACGCCGCCGATGCTGCAGGCGAGCGTCGCGTTGGACGTGAAGTGCTCGAAGGTCAGGTAGACCGACACCGCGAGACCGGCCAGGCTGATCGCGACCGAGAGCGGGGCCAGCCACGCTGGCCGCACCCGCCCGACCGCCGCACCGGGCCCCTCGGCGTCGGGGGCCACCTCGTCACGCAACGGGCTCATGGCGAGGTCACCGCTTGAGCAGGACGGACGCGGACTGGACGCCCGAGCTCATGCAGACGTTCGCCGGCTTGCCCTTGGTCAGCTCGCACAGCTGGGCCGAGATCGTGTTGATGGCCGGGAGCACCGTCTTGCCGATGTCCGAGCTCGGGTCCTGGATGCCGGCGATGATCTGGTCGTAGCTCTTGCCGTCGAACGCGGTGGCGTCGACCGTGGCCCCGTCCGTGGCGTGCGTGCCGCCGTAGTCGATCCACGGGATGCCGCCACCGGGGTTGAACTTCTGGAAGAGCGCGAGGTTCTCGCCGTCGAGCTTCTGCAGCGGCTTGCCGTTGCGGTCCTGCGTCTCGATGGCCTGGAAGGCCAGGTCGCCGCTCGTGTACTTCGCGTCCCTGAAGGAGAACGTCGGGGTGTCGGGGTGCACGTCGGAGCTGGAGCTGCTCGTCTCGGTGATCCCGCTGAAGGTGCCGAACCGGGAGAGCGCGCCGATCAGGGCCCATCGCTCCATGGCGCAGAACGGGCAGTACTCGGCGCCGACGTAGAGCACCTTCGGCTTGCCGTCCTGGGTCAGCGGGGCGCCGCCCGGCAGCTTCTTCGGCACCTGCTCCGGCGTCGGCGGTGGGGCCTTGTCGAAGAGCGAGGCCGGGAGCTTCTGGAGGGTCGCGAGCGCGGCCGCGCCGGAGCTCGAGCCGCCCGCGGCAGGGGCCGGCTTGGGCCGGTTGGCGATCACCACGCCGAGGACCACCGCCAGCACCACGACCACCACGGCCACGACGGCGGCGATGACCTGCTTGCGCTGGCGCTCCTGGCGAGCCGTCTGGGCGCGCAGCTGCGCCGCTCGGGCTGCCGTCTCGGCGCGGTTGCTCTTCGCCACGAGTACGTCCCTCGATTCCCGGCTGCCCCATGGCAGCACTCAGCGTTGCGCCCAAGGCTCACCACAGGGCGTCGTCGACAGGGCGGCACTCTATCGAGCGTCCCTAGGAAGAGCGTGGGAGCCCGGGCGGAAGTTCCCCACCAGCCCGGCTGGGCACGAGGCCGGCCGGACGGCATACGTCAGCGGCGACGCTGGCGGGCGATCTCGTAGAGCGTCACACCCGTGGCGAGGCCGGCGTTGAGGGACTCGACCGCCGAGCTCATCGGGATGGAGACGATCTGGTCACACGTCTCGCGCACCAGGCGGGAGAGGCCCTTGCCCTCGGAGCCGGTGACGATGACGAGCGGCTCGCTCGCGAGCGACAGGTCGGGCAGCTCGACGTCCCCGTCCATGTCGAGGCCGAGGATGAAGAAGCCGGCCTTCTTGAACTCCTCGAGCGCACGGGTGAGGTTGCTCGCCCGCGCCACCGGGATGCGGGCGGCGGCGCCGGCGGAGGTCTTCCACGCGGAGGCGGTCATGCCGACCGAGCGGCGCTCGGGGACCACGACGCCGTGGCCGCCGAAGGCGGCGACCGAGCGCACGATCGCTCCGAGGTTGCGGGGGTCGGTGATGCCGTCGAGGGCCACGACGAGCGGGACGCCGGGCATCTCCGGGTCGAGCAGGTCGCTCGGGTGGGCGTAGTCGTAGGGCGGCACCTGCAGGGCCAGGCCCTGGTGGACCCCGCCGTCGGTGAGCCGGTCGAGCTCGCCCCGCGGTGTCTCGAGGATCGCGAGACCGCGCTCGGTGGCGAGCTTGAGCGCCTCGCGGACGCGGTCGTCGGTGTCGATCCGGGTGGCGATGTACATCGTGGCCACCGGCACCTCCGCGCGCAGGGCCTCGACGACCGAGTTGCGGCCGTAGACCATCTCGCTCGAGGCCTTGCTGCCACGGCCCTTGGGTCGCGCCGGACCGCGCCCACCGGCCGAGGAGCCCACGCCCGAGCGCTTCGCGGCGGCCTTGGCCCGCTTGTGGGCAGGGTGATACTCGCGGTCGGCGGCCTTGGGCGTCGGTCCCTTGCCCTCGAGGCCGCGACGACGCTGGCCGCCCGAGCCGACCGTGGCGCCCTTGCTGCTCTTGCGGATGGCGCCGCGACGCTGGGAGTTGCCTGGCATGTCAGCCCTGTGCCTTCTCGGCCCCGAGGGCCGCGCTGGTGAGGTGGGTCGGAGGTGCGGAGTCGCCGGAGGCGGGCGCATCGGAGTGGGTGGGGCGAGCGAGCGACCACTGGGCGCCGGACGGGGTGTCGGTGATCTCGATGCCGACCGCGGTCAGCGCGTTGCGGATCTCGTCGGCGCGCTCGAAGTCGCGCTCCTGCCGGGCGGCCTGCCGGGCGTCGAGCTGGGTGCGCACGAGCGCCTCGAGCGCGTATTCGGCGGCGAGGTCCTCGCGGCTGGAGCCGGATCCCCAGTGGGCAGCCAGCGGGTTGACGCCGAGCACCTCGGTCATGGCGACGACGGCGCCGGCAGCCGCGAGGGCCGCCTCGTCGTCGTCCTCGTCGAGGGCGCTGTTCCCCGCCCGCACCGTGTCGTGCACGACGGCGAGCGCGCCGCTGACGCCGAGGTCGTCATCCATCGACTCGACGAAGTCGGCCGGCAGGTCGGCCGCGGCCACCGGCTCGATGGGGCCCCGCCGCCCGGCACGCTCGAGGAAGCCCTCGATGCGCTCGACCGCCGCGGCCGCCTCCTCGAGGGATCCGGGGTGGTACTCGATCGTCGAGCGGTAGTGCGCGGCCGTGAGGTAGTAGCGCAGCACGATCGGCCGGGTCTCCTCGAGCAGGTGGCGCACCTCGAGGGCGTTGCCCAGCGACTTGCCCATCTTCTGGCCCTTGACCGTGACCCAGGCGTTGTGGAGCCAGTAGCGAGCGAAGCCGAGGCCTGCCGCCCGCGACTGCGCCTGCTCGTTCTCGTGGTGCGGGAAGCGCAGGTCGATGCCGCCGCCGTGGATGTCGAACTCGTCGCCGAGCCAGCGGCGTGCCATCGCCGAGCACTCGAGGTGCCAGCCGGGACGGCCGGCGCCGAACGGCGTCGGCCACGAGGCGCTCACCGGCTCGTCGGACTTGCGGCCCTTCCACAGGGCGAAGTCCCGGGGGTCGCGCTTGCCCCGCGGGTCGGCATCGTCGGCACTGGCCATGTCGTCGAGGGACTGGCCGGTCAGCGAGCCGTATTCGGGCCAGGAGCGCACGTCGAAGTAGACGTCGCCGCTGCCGTCGGGGGCGACGTAGGCGTGACCCTTCTCGATGAGCGTCTCCATCAGCGTGACCATGTCGGGCACGTGGCCGGTCGCGCGCGGCTCGTAGGTGGCCGGCTCGACGCCGAGCGCGTCGAGCGCCTGGGCGGTGAGCCGCTCGTTGCGGTAGGTCAGGGCGAACCACGGCTCGCCGGCCTCGGCGGCCTTGCGCAGCACCTTGTCGTCGATGTCGGTGACGTTGCGCACGAGCGTGACGTCGTAGCCGTGGCCGACCTCGAGCCAGCGCCGCAGCACGTCGAAGGCGACGGCGAAGCGGATGTGCCCGATGTGCGGGGCCCCCTGCGTCGTGAGGCCACAGATGTAGATGCCGACCTTGCCCGCCTCGCGCGGCGTGAAGTCGCGCAGCTCCCGGGTCGCGGTGTCGAACAGTCGTAGGCTCACCCGCCGCAGTCTATCGGCGCGGCGCGACGCACCCGACCACGCGGCATACGCCCTCGGGAGCGGCGATGGCGTATGCCGGGCGGCCGGCTCGCGAGGGTCAGTGACCCCGGCGGACCCACTCCTGCACGTCGTCCTTCTCGGCGCCGATGGTGGTGGAGTCCCCGTGGCCGGTCAGGACGACGGTCTCGGGAGGCAGGGAGAGCAGCTGCTCCCGAATCGACTCGATGATCGTCGGGAAGTCGGAGAACGACCGGCCCGTCGCGCCGGGGCCGCCCTGGAAGAGGGTGTCGCCGGTGAAGACGACGCCGAGGTCGGCGGCGTAGAAGCAGCAGGCGCCGGGTGCGTGTCCGGGCGTGTGGAGCACCGTGAGCTCCACGTCGCCGACGGGCACCACGTCGCCGTCGGCGAGATCGCGCGTCGGGGCGAGGTCGGGATGGGTCTGGTCCCACAGCACCCGGTCGTCGGGGTGCAGGGCCACCACCGCCTCGGGGTGGGCCTCGAGCAGCTCGGGAACGACGGTGACGTGGTCGTCGTGGGCGTGCGTCAGCAGGACGTGGGTCAGGCGCCGGTCGCCCACCAGGTCGAGGATCGGCGCTGCGTCGTGCGGCGCGTCGATGACGACGCACTCGCGGTCGTCGCCCACGACCCAGACGTTGTTCTCGACCTCCCACGTGCCGCCGTCGAGGCTGAAGGTGCCCTCGGTCGTCGTGTGGTCGATCCGGACACCGCCGTCGGAGGCGGCCGACGGCATGGTCCCGTCGGTCGTCACAGCTCCACCACCGATCGCAGCACGGTGCCGGCGTGCATCTTGTCGAACGCCGCCTCGATGTCACCGAGGCCGATGCGCTCGCTGACGAACGCGTCGAGGTCGAAGCGGCCCTGCTTGTAGAGCTCGACGAGCATCGGGAAGTCACGGCTCGGCAGGCAGTCGCCGTACCAGCTGGACTTCAGCGCACCGCCCCGACCGAAGATGTCGATCATCGGCAGGGTGACCTGCTGGTCGGGGGTCGGCACGCCGACGAGGACGACGGTCCCGGCGAGGTCGCGGGCGTAGAAGGCCTGCTCGTAGGTCTCGGGACGACCGACCGCCTCGACGACGACGTCGGCGCCGTTGCCGCCGGTCAGGCCGCGGATCGCCTCGACCGGGTCGGTGTCGGCGCTGTTGACGGTGTGGGTGGCGCCGAACTTCCGCGCCTGCTCGAGCTTCGCGTCGCTGATGTCGACGGCGATGATCGTCGTGGCCCCGGCCAGGTAGGAGCCGGCGATGGCGGCGTTGCCGACCCCACCGCAGCCGATGACCGCCACCGAGTCGCCCCGGGTGACGCCGCCGGTGTTGACGGCCGCGCCGAAGCCGGCCATGACACCGCAGCCGAGCAGGCCGACGGCGGCAGGGTCGGCCTCGGGCACCTTGGTGCACTGGCCGGCCGCGACGAGGGTCTTCTCGATGAAGGCGCCGATGCCGAGCGCCGGCGTCAGCTCGGTGCCGTCGGTCAGCGTCATCTTCTGCCTCGCGTTGTGCGTGTTGAAGCAGTACCACGGCTTGCCCTTGGCGCACGCGCGGCACTGACCGCACACGGCACGCCAGTTGAGGATGACGAAGTCGCCGGGGGCCACCTCGGTGACGCCCTCGCCGACGGCCTCGACGTAGCCGGCGGCCTCGTGCCCGAGCAGGAACGGGTAGTCGTCGTTGATGCCGCCCTCGCGGTAGTGCAGGTCGGTGTGGCAGACGCCGCAGGCCTCGATCTTCACGACGGCCTCGCCCGGGCCCGGGTCGGGCACCACTATGTCGACGACCTCGACGGGCGCCCCCTTGCTTCGGCTGATGACACCCTTGACGGTCTGGGGCATGACGGCTCCTTCGGCCTCGTCGGTTCGTTCGGTTCGATCCTGCCAAACGCCCGGCCTCGGCTGTCCAGCGGCTGTCTCAGACGTCGCGGGCGAACCGCGGCACCACGAGCGCGGTGGCGACGGCCGCCACACCCTCCCCGCGGCCGGTCAGGCCGAGCCCGTCGGTCGTGGTCCCGCTGACCGACACGGGTGCGCCGGCTGCAGCCGACAGGGCCGCCTCGGCCTCGGCGCGACGGGTGCCGACCTTGGGCCGGTTGCCGACGACCTGCACGGCGATGTTGCCGATCTCGAAGCCCGCGTCCCGCACCAGGCGAACCGCCTCGGCGAGGAGGGTGACGCCCGACGCCCCGGCGAGCTCTGGCCGGGAGGTGCCGAAGTGTGCGCCGAGGTCGCCGATGCCCGCGGCCGAGAAGACGGCGTCACAGGCTGCGTGGGCGGCCACGTCCGCGTCGGAGTGCCCCTCGAGCCCCCGCTCTCCCGGCCACAGCAGCCCGCCGACCCACAGCGCACGTCCGGACCCCTCGGGAGCGTATGCGTGGGCGTCCACGCCGATCCCGACCCGCGGTAGCGCCGTGGGCGGGGTGTGGAGGCTGGGCCGGCTCGATTCGGAGGGCTCCCGGGGGGCGCCGGTGCGGCCGGAGTCGCCGGGCTCGGTCGTCACTGCTCGGTCTTCCAGTCGATGGGGCCGCGGTGCAGCTTGTGCGGGGCCGCCTGGGCCACCGGCTTGATGACCATCGTGTCGATGTTGACGTGCTGGGGCAGGCCCACGACGAAGCCCACGCATTCGGCGACGTCGTCCGCGACGAGTGGCCGGTCCACGCCGTCGTAGACCTTGTCGGCCGCGGCTCGGTCGCCGTGCAGGCGGGTCAGCGAGAACTCCTCGGTGTGGACCATGCCGGGGCGGATGTCGGAGACGCGGATGTTCTCGCCGTTGAGCTCGAGGCGAAGCGTCTCGGAGACGACCGATGTGCCGTGCTTCGCGGCGACGTAGCCGGCGCCGCCCTCGTAGACGCGTTCGCCGGCGATGGAGCTGATGTCGACGATGGTCGCGCGCGAGGACCGGCGCAGCAGGGGCAGCGCCGCCTGGACGACGCGCATGGTGCCGACGACGTTCGTGGCGTACATCCGCTCCCACTCCCCAGGGTCGCCGTCCTCGACGCGGTTGACCCCCAGGGCGCCTCCGGCGTTGTTGACGAGGACGTCGCAGCGCTCCAGCGAGCCGACCCCGGCCGCCACCGACCCGCCGTCGGTCACGTCCATCACCAGGGCCCGCGCGGACCCCCCGACGGCCTCGACGGTCGTCACCACCTCGTCGAGCTTCTCTCGGCGGCGTCCGGCCACCACGACGTCGAAACCGTCGCGAGAGAGGCGCCTGGCGGTGGCGGCGCCGATGCCGGTGCCGCCTCCGGTGATGAGAGCCAGGGGTCGGGTCTGGTCGCTCGGCTGGTCCGTTGTCTGCTCGGTCACGCTGCCGAGGATAGGCAAGTCGTCCGGTCGATGTATCCGGCGGTCACCGCTGCCCGCCGGATACATCGAACCGATCGACATCCGGGGTCGGCGGGCGGCTCAGGGAGCAGTGAGGAGGCGGGCGGCGGCGGCGAGGTCTGCGGGAGTCGTCACCTTCAGCGCCAGCGGGTCACCGTCGACGACGAGCACCCGCTCGCCGAGGCGCTCGACCAGGCCTGCGTCGTCGGTGGCCGCGCTGCCTCCGGCATGGGCGCGCTCGAGCACGTCCCGACGGAAGCCCTGCGGCGTCTGCACCGCCCGCAGCGTCGAGCGCTCGGGAGTCGCGACCACGTAGCCGTCGAGGTCGACCTGCTTGACGGTGTCGACGACGGCCGTGCCCGGCACCACGGCGGCCGCCCCGTCGCGCACGGCCGCGACGACCCGGTCGAAGACCGCGACCGGCGTCAGGCACCGCGCCGCGTCGTGCACGAGGACGATCTCGACGGCGTCACCCAGCTCGGCGAGTCCGGCCGCCACGGAGTCGCCCCGCTCCGCCCCGCCCACGACGACCGTGACGGCGGCAGTGGACCCGAGCTCACGGCATACGTCCTCGGCCAGCGACTCGGCCTCCCCGCGGTGGGCGGCAGGGGCGACGACGACGGCCTCGGACACCGCCGGGCACGACAGCGCCCCCCGCAGGGCGTGCCCGAGCAGGGGCACCCCCGCGAGGGGCACGAACGCCTTGGGGACGGAGGCCCCCAGACGCGAACCGGAGCCGGCCGCGACGACGATGACGCCGACGCGACCGGCTCCGGTCTCGTTGTTCAGGAAACTGCCTGACTCAGGAGGCGAGGACCTCGTCGAGGATGGTCTCGGCCTTCTCCTCGTCGGTCTTCTCCGCCAGCGCCAGCTCGGACACGAGGATCTGGCGCGCCTTGGCGAGCATCCGCTTCTCGCCCGCGGACAGACCGCGGTCCTGGTCGCGGCGCCACAGGTCGCGCACGACCTCGGCCACCTTGATGACATCGCCGGAAGCGAGCTTCTCGAGGTTGGCCTTGTAGCGACGGGACCAGTTGGTCGGCTCTTCCGTGTGCGGGGTGCGTAGCACCTCGAACACGCGGTCCAGACCCTCCTGGCCCACCACGTCGCGGACCCCCACGAGGTCGCAGTTCTCGGCTGGCACTTCGATCGTCAGGTCACCCTGAGCGACCTTGAGCTTGAGGTAGAGCTTGTCCTCTCCCTTGATCGTGCGTGTGTTGATCTCTTCGATCAGTGCAGCCCCGTGGTGGGGGTACACGACCGTCTCGCCGACCTTGAAAACCATGTGCTGTTTTCCCCTTTCGCGACCTCCAGATTATCACGAAGGAGAGCGCATCGCGATCTCAGGATCCGGCATCTGCGCAGGTCAGAGCCACAGTCGCCCGTCGAGACGGCCGTCTCGACGTCTTGACAGGAGCGGCGTCGGCATGCTTCGCGGGCGTTGGGTGACGGCCGGGTGACCACGGGGTGACCACGGGGTGGCGGCGTCCGCAGAGGGTCGGGCTCCGGACGGCGCAACCGCGGGCACGCCTGTCACGCCGCGCTGCTCGGGCCCGCGGCCCGTCGCTCGGGACACCGCGGGAGCCCCGCGGGTACGCGCCCGCGCCCGTGGGTAGGCTGTCGACCGTGAAGCGTCGATTCCCCGCCCCGGCCCCCGCGCGTCGTCCGTCCATCCGCCGCGTGTCCGCCGCGCTCGCCGGTGTCGCCCTCGCCGCCGTGACGGCTGGGTGCGAGGTCAACTCGCCTCTGCAGACCCAGGTGTCCTACCAGCCGGCCGACGGCGTCAACGCCAACGTGGGTGACGTCGCCCTGCGCGACCTGTCGCTCATCGGCGACGGCAACGGCACCGTCGTGGTCAACGGCTCCGCCCTGAACGACGGCAAGCAGGACGTGACCGTCCAGATCTCGGCGCAGGCCGACCCCAACGCAGCCACACCGCCCACCGGCTCGGAGCTGCAGCTCAAGCCCTACGAGCAGGTCAGCCTGGCCAGCCGCGGGCTCCAGCTCAGCCAGGTGAACGCCAAGCCCGGACGGCTCGTCCCGGTCAAGATCACCTCCAACACGGGCGGCACCGTCGTCGTCAAGGTGCCGGTGCTGCCCGCCACCGACTACTACTCCACGGTGACCCCTGCCCCGACCGGCAGCTGACCCGGCACCTCGCGCTCCGACGCCCGGCCGCCTTCGAGGCGGGCCGGGCGTCGTGCGTGTTGCAGCCGGTCGACCCGTCGGTCGCTCCGGGACCACGAGAGTGGCTGGCGCTCAGCCCGCCTCGAACTTGTAGCCGAGCCCGCGCACGGTGACGATGTGCACGGGGTTTGCCGGGTCGGGCTCGATCTTGGCGCGCAGGCGCTTGACGTGGACGTCGAGCGTCTTGGTGTCGCCGACGTAGTCGCTGCCCCAGACGCGGTCGATGAGCTGCATGCGCGTGAGCACCCGACCGGAGTTGCGCAGCAGTATCTCCAGCAGTTCGAACTCCTTGAGCGGCAGCGACGTCGACCGGCCCTCCACCGTGACCGTGTGCCGCTCGACGTCCATCCGCACCGGCCCCGACTCCAGCGTCGCCGGCAGCAGGTCCTCGGGCTCGGCCAGCCGGCGGAGCACCGCCTTGACGCGCGCGAGCAGCTCGCGGCTCGAGTAGGGCTTCGTGACGTAGTCGTCGGCCCCGATCTCCAGGCCCACGACCTTGTCGATCTCGCTGTCCTTGGCGGTCAGCATGATCACGGGGACCGAGGACCGCTGCCGCAGCGCGCGGCAGACGTCGACCCCTGACAGCCCCGGCAACATCAGGTCGAGCAGCACGAGGTCGGCACCGTTCTTGTCGAACTCGGCGAGGCCGTCGGGGCCCGTCTCGGCCACTGCGACGTCGTAGCCCTCCTTCTTGAGCAGGTAGGACAGCGGGTCGGAGAACGACACCTCGTCCTCGACGATGAGAATGCGACTCAAGGCGGGGCCTCTCGGTGTGGGCCAGCGTGGGGCCGGCGGGTTGCTCAGCTGGGGTCAGTGGGGCTCAGGCGCGCACGGACGGGGACGCGTCGGTGTCGCGCGGCGGGGCGGCATACGTGCTCGGACCGGCGGGCTCGGCGGCCTCGAGGGGCTCAGGGGGCTCAGCGGGCTCAGGGAGCTCGGCGGGCTCAGGGGGCTCCGCGGGCTCGATTGATCCCGAGGCGTTGGCGGCGGGCAGCTCGATGGTGAAGGTCGAGCCGCGCCCCGGCTCCGACCACACCGACACGTTGCCGCCGTGGTTGTCGGCGACGTGCTTGACGATGGCAAGGCCCAGACCGGTGCCACCGGTCGCGCGGGAACGGGCCGTGTCGACGCGGTAGAAGCGCTCGAAGATGCGCCGCTGCTCCTCCGGCGCGATCCCGAGGCCCTGGTCGGTCACCGTGACGTCGACGACCCCGGGACGCCCCCGGCGGACCATGACCCCGACGCGCGTCCCCGAGTCGGAGTAGGCGATGGCGTTGCCGACGAGGTTGCTGATCGCCGTGGTCACGAGCTCGGCGTCGCCCCACACCTCGCACCCGTCGTCGAGCGCGGTCACGAGCTCGATCCGGTGCTCGTCGGCGATGAGCCGGCTGCGGTCCGTCGCATCGCGCGCGCACCTGCCCACGTCGACCAGGGCGGGGTCCTTGATGACGTCGGCACCCTGCAGGCGCGAGAGCTCGACGATCTCCTTCACGAGGCGGGTCAGCCGGTCGGACTCGACGCTGATCCGCCTGGCGAAGCGCGCCACGGCCTCCGGGTCGTCGTGGGCGTCGAGCACCGCCTCCGCGAGCAGCGAGATGCCGCCCACCGGGGTCTTCAGCTCGTGGCTGACGTTGGCGAGGAAGTCGCGACGGATCTCCTCGACGCGCGCGGCCTTGGAGCGGTCCTCGACGAGGAGCAGCACGTGGTCGGCGCCCAGGGGCGCGACGCGGGCCGCGACGACGAGCCGGCCGTCCCCCATGCCCTTCTGGAGAGCCATCTCGACCTCGCGGATGACGCCGTCGCGGCGGACGGCTCGCGCCAGGTGGAGCAGCTCCGGGTGAACGAGCTCGTGACCGCGGACGAGCCCGTGGGCGACGGCCGCCGGAGAGTTGTTGACGACCCGGTCGGAGGAGTCGACGACGATGCCGCTCGAACGGAGCACCGCGATGACGTCACCGACGCCCGGGGGCAGTGGCGGGGCCGGCGGGGCAGCGACCTCGGCAGCCGCGGAGCGGTCGGACAGGCGTACGGCCACCATGGCCACGCCACCGAGAGCGAGGCCGGCAATGCCACCCAGGGTTGCCGCGGTCGTCGGATCCACGACACTCAGCGTACGCACGGTGCGAGGCTGGTACCGACCACGCGGGCGCCCGTGGTGCGCGACTCGTACCGAGTGTTCACCTTGGCGTACCCGCGCATTCACGAGACCCTGCGAACCTCTGCACGTGTGCGAGGGGGCCGCGCCCCCTCGCGTATGCCGTCCGCGCACCTCGGGCGGCGACCCGACAGCATCCGGCGGCACGACCGGCAACCGACAGGAAGACCATGCGCGACCAGTTCCACGAGGACCTCGACACGATCTCGGACCAGCTCGTCGAGCTGACCAGGCTCGCGGGATCGGCCATCTCACGCGCCACGACCGCACTGCTCGACGCCGACGTCCACCTCGCCGAGTCGGTCATCGAGGCCGACCGCAAGCTCGACGACATCCGCATCGAGCTCGACGAGCTGTCCATCGACCTGCTCGCGCGCCAGCAGCCCGTGGCCACCGACCTGCGCATCGTCGTGACCGCGATGCACATGAGCTCGGACCTCGAGCGGATGGGCGACCTCGCGCGCCACGTCGCCAAGGTGGCGCGCCTGCGCACGCCCGACTCGGCCGTGCCGCCGGAGCTGCGCTCCCACATCCTGCAGATGGGCCAGGTGGCCGAGGCCATCGTCGCCAAGTGCGGCTCGATCATCGCGAGCAAGGACGTCGCCGCGGCCATCGCCCTCGAGAAGGACGACGACGCGATGGACGACCTCCACCGCGAGCTCTTCGCCGCCCTGCTCGACGAGAACACGTCGTGGTCGCGCAGCTCGATCCTCGACCTGACGCTCGTCGGCCGCTACTACGAGCGCTTCGCCGACCACGCGGTCTCCGTGGCTCGTCGCGTCGTCTACCTCGTGACCGGCGAGTACGACGCGGATGTCAGCTACGACCACGAGGACGCGGAGGACGCGGACGTCATCGCGACCCTCGAGAGGGGCGCCACGCCCTCGCTGTGACCGCCTGACCGCGTCCGGCGCGGGGCGGCAGACGGCGCACCCCTCCACCGTCGAAAGGCCACGTGTGGCCGTTCCGAGCACGTCGAAAGGCCACTTCTCGTCAGCGAGAAGTGGCCTTTCGACTGTCGTCAGTGGGCCGGTCGTGGCCTCTCGACGGTTGGGGGGTGCGAGGTGGCGCCAGCCAAGGTGCCGGGGATGTGTGGTCAGCGGCCCTGGTTGGCCACGGCCTCCGCCGCGACGCGAGCGGCCTCCGGGTCGAGGTAGCGCCCGCCCCGGGTCACCGGACGGAACGAGTCGTCGAGCTCGTAGACGAGCGGCATACCGGTGGGGATGTTGAGCCCGGCGATGTCGTCGTCGGAGACGTCGTCGAGCGTCTTGACGAGGGCGCGCAGCGAGTTGCCGTGCGCTGCAACGAGAACCGTCAGTCCGTCGGCGAGGTCCTGCTGGATCTCGTTCTCCCAGTACGGCATCAGGCGCGTCACGACGTCCTTGAGGCACTCGGTGGCCGGCATCGCCGGGCCGAGCCCGTGGTAGCGCGGGTCGCCGTGCTGCGAGAACTCGTCGTTCTCGTCGATGGGCGGCGGCGGCACGTCGTAGGAGCGGCGCCACAGCATGAACTGCTCCTCCCCGAACTGCTCGAGGGTCTGCTTCTTGTCCTTGCCCTGCAGCGCGCCGTAGTGGCGCTCGTTGAGGCGCCAGTCGCGCTTGACCGGGATCCAGTGGCGGTCGGCGACGTCGAGCGAGACGTTGGCGGTCGTGATGGCCCGGCGCAGCAGCGAGGTGTGCACGATGTCCGGCAGGATGCCGGCCTCCTTGAGCAGCTCACCGGCGCGGACACCCTCGGCGCGGCCCTTCTCGGTGAGGTCGACGTCGACCCAGCCGGTGAAGAGGTTCTTGGCGTTCCAGTCGCTCTCGCCATGGCGGAGGAGGACGAGCGTGTAGGTCATGGCGGCCAGCCTAGCGAGGGCCGTTCAGGCCCCCGAGCCGTCGTCCAGCAGGTGTCGGAAGGCGTCGAGGTTGCGGGTCGACTCACCGCGCGAGACCCGCCAGGCCCACTCCTTCTTCATCGAGCCGAGGAACCCGAGGGCGAGCAGCTCGTTGAAGGCGTCGTCGCTCGCCGCGAGCACCACGCCGAAGAGCTGGTCGAGGTGCTCCGCGTCGACGGCCACGGTCGCGAGCTCTCCACGCAGGTAGACGTCGCCGTCGGTGTCGATCGCGTAGGCGACTCCCTGCAGACGCAGGTTCCTGCGCAGCAGCGTGCGGTAGAACGCCTCGTGGTTCTCGTCCGGGTTGCGGATGACGAATGCGCTGAGGCTGGTCGTCCGGTCGCGCACGAGCACCGACACCACGGTCTTGAGCTTCTTCTCGCCGGGCAGCGTGACGACGTACTCCCCCGGCCGCCCGCCGAGCTCCCAGTCCAGCTCCGCCGAGCGCAGGTATGCCGTCAGCCGGGCCTCCGCGGCCCCCGCCGGGCTCGTGCCGGGTTGGCTGTCGAGCGGGGCGGTGCGGGGCCGGCCGTCCTCGTCCGGCGGGGCGTTCACGGGATGACCGCCGTGGGGACGCCGACCAGGGTGGGCGCCTCGTCGAGGGCGGACTCCGTGCTGCCGTTGGCGCGCTCTGTCATGGCCTGACGGTAGACGTCGAGCAGGCGGTCCGTCGTCGCGGCCCAGCCGAACTGGGCCGCGTGCCGGACCGCAGCTGAGCCCAGCTCCAGCCGACGAGGCGCGTCGGACAGCAGCGAGCCGACAGCGTCGGCCCAGTCGGCGGTGGCGTGCCCGCCGACGAGCACGCCGGCCTCGCCGACCGCCGTCGGCAGGCCGCCGACGCGCGCAGCGACGACCGGGGTGCCGCAGGCCTGCGCCTCGATGGCGACGAGCCCGAACGACTCGGAGTGGCTGGGGACGAGGACGAGGTCGGCAGCGCGGTACCACTGCGCCAGGACCGGACGCGGCACCGGCCGCACGAAGCGCACGACGTCGTCGATGCCCAGGGCTCGGGCCAGCTCCTCGAGCTCGTGCGGCCGGTCCAGGCCGCTGCCGCTCGGGCCCCCGAGGACCGCCACGGTGAGGCGTTCGCGCCGCGACGGCTGCCGGCGCAGCAGCTCGTCCGCCACCCGGAGCAGCACGTCCGGAGCCTTGAGGGGCTGGATCCGGCCGACGAAGAGCAGCAGCTCGCCGTCGAGCGGCAGGCCCAGCTCCCGGCGGGCGGCGAGGCGGTCACCCGGGGTGAAGGTGTCGAGGTCGACGCCCGGGGGCACGACCGACACGCGACGCGGCGAGGCGGCATACAGCTCGATCAGCTCACGCGCCTCGCCGTCGGTGTTCGCGATCAGGCGGTCGGCGGCCTCGACGACCTGCACCTCGCCGATCTCGCGGCCCCGGGGCTCCGGGCGGTCGCCCTCCGCCAGGTGAAGGTTCTTGACGCGGGCCATCGTGTGCATGGTGTGCACGAGCGCGACGCGCCAACGGTCGGCGGCGAGCCAGCCGACCTGGCCGGAGAGCCAGTAGTGCGAGTGCACGAGGTCGTAGTGGTCCTCGGGGACCGACAGGCCCGCCTGCATGATGCCGGCCGAGAAGGCGCACAGCTGCCCGGGCAGGTCCTCCTTCGCCAGCCCCTCGTAGGGCCCGGCGGTCACGTGCCGCACGCGCACGCCCGGGACGAGCTCGGCCTCGACCGGCGTCTCACCCGTCGTGCGTCGGGTGAAGATGTCGACCTCGACACCACGGGCCGCGAGCTGCTTGGCCGTCTCGGCGACGTAGACGTTCATGCCGCCCGCATCGCCGGTGCCCGGCTGCTCCAGCGGCGAGGTGTGCACGCTGATCATGGCCACGCGCCTCGGCTCGACCGACATCGGCATCCCTTCGTCCTGCAAGACTGCTCGACCTGCTCGCCTGCTCGTTCCTGAACTCAACCCGCCCCCGATTCGATGTATTCCGCGAGCACCCGGGACCGCGGAATACCTCGAACCGGGGCGTTCCACGTAACCTGCGGGGCGTGTCTTCCCGTCAGCGCCCCGTGGGCAGCATCACGCGCGGGACCACCAACCCCAACCGGCTGCGGCGCTGCGACCGCTGGATCGCCGGGCCACAGGGCTGGCGGCTGCGGCGCAGCGGGGCGCCTCCGGTCGTCGTCGACCTCGGCTACGGCGCCTCCCCCATCACGGCGGTCGAGCTGCACCAGCGGCTCCGTGCGGTCCGCGACGACGTGCACGTCGTCGGCATCGAGATCGACCCGGACCGCGTGGCCGCCGCCAAACCCCTCGAGCGGGACGGCCTGAGCTTCCGGCGCGGCGGGTTCGAGGTCCCGCTGGACGCAGGCGTGCGCCCGAGCGTGGTGCGCGCCTTCAACGTGCTGCGCCAGTACGCCGAGGACGAGGTGCCCGCCGCGTGGTCGCTGGTGCAGGAGCGGCTCGCCCCCGACGGCCTGCTCGTGGACGGCACCTGCGACGAGATCGGCCGCCGCGCCGCCTGGGTGGCCGTCGACGCCTCGGGTCCGGTCAGCCTCACCCTCTCGTTGCGCATGGGCGGGCTCGAACGCCCCTCCGCCGTGGCCGAGCGGCTGCCCAAGGCCCTCATCCACCGCAACGTGCCCGGCGAGCCGGTGCACGCCTTTCTGGCCGACCTCGACCGCGCCTGGGCCAGGAGCGCCCCCCGGGCCTCGTGGGGCGCGCGCCAGCGCTTCCTCGCCGCGGTCTCCGAGGTGCGCCGGAGCTGGCCGGTGCTCGACGGCCCGGCACGCTGGCGGCTCGGCGAGCTCACCGTGGACTGGGCGGCCGTCGCACCGGCCACCGCCGCCTGACCGTCCGGTCTGGCGCGGCAGTCACCGGACACAGGTATGCCGCCGGGCGGCCCCGGCGGCATAGGTGGTCCGGCGTGTCGGCCGGGGTCGCCCTCAGCGGACGTAGTCGTCCTGGAGGCGCTCGATGTCGGTCTCGTCGAAGTGGCCGAAGCCGACCTCGAGGAGGCGGCCGGGACGGTCACCGGAGTTGCCCATGCGGTGGATGGCGTTGCGCGGAACCCACACGGTCTCGCCGGGCTGGGCCGACCAGGTGCGGTCGTCGACCGTGACGTCGATCGGCACGTCGAGCACCTGCCACATCTCACCGCGGTGGTCGTGGCGCTGCAGGGACAGGCGATGCCCCGGCTGGACCGTGATGATCTTGACCGTCACCTGCTCGTTGGAGACGAACTGCTGAAACTGTCCCCAGGGCCGCTCGGCGACGAAGATGTCCTCGGCCGGGTTGCGGTCGCCCAGGTCGTAGTCCAAGGGCGTGTATGCCGGGGCCAGGTCGTGGTCGTGGAGCTCCGCCTCGAGCGCCGAGACGGTGGCGTCGTTCCTGTGGGTCATGGTTCCCCCCTCGTGGATGAGACCCCAGTCTGCCCTAGCGAGGCAGGGCCCGGAGCCAGACCGCGAGAGTGGGTGTTACCAGCCGTTGTGCGAACGCCCTCCGAGACCGCGCACCTGGCGCAGCGCCGGGCGAACGTCGGCGAGGTAGACCGCGGAGCCGACGAAGGCCAGCAGCCCGAAGATGTTGAGCGGGTTGAAGACCGTCACGAAGCCCAGCGCGAGCGCGACGCCGAGCAGCACCAGCCAGAACGTACGTGTCCGCTTGCTGGCTGCGACGTAGGCCGCCTCGGGGTGACGCAGCGCGTCGACGAACGAGAAGACCTCGCACCCCAGCGCCACAACGCCGAGCACGACGAGGACGATGCTCTGGAACCCCGAGTAGAGCTGCATGGGGAAAGCGTAACCCGTACAGCCGTCGCGGTCGGGCTCTGCGAGGTGGCGAAGCGGGCCGTCGGGCGCGGCTTCAGGCGTCGACGACGAGCGTCACCGGCCCGTCGTTGACGAGCGAGACCTCCATCATGGCCCCGAAGCGGCCCTGCTCGACCTCCAGACCGCGCTCCTGCAGCGCGGCGACCAGGGCGCCCACGAGCGGCTCGGCCACGGGGCCGGGCGCCGCGGCGCTCCACGAGGGCCGGCGTCCCTTCCGGGTGTCGGCATAGAGGGTGAACTGGCTGACGACGAGCACGGGAGCGCGCGCGTCGAGCAGGCTCTGCTCGTCGCGCAGGATGCGCAGCTCGGCGATCTTCCGCGCCATCCGCTCGACCTGCTCGGGGCCGTCGCCGTGCGTGACGCCGACGAGCGCCAGCAGGCCGGGGCGGTCGATGGACCCGACGATCTCGCCGTCGACCGCGACCTGCGCCCGGGTGACGCGCTGCAGCACTGCCCTCATGGGTTCGCTCCGGCCGCTTCGCCGCCCGGCGGCTCAGACGCCAACGGCGACGACAGCGCCGACGGGCTGGCCGTGGCCGAGCACGGGTTGGCGCTCGAGCGTCGCGAGGATCTCGTCGCCGCCGACACCGATGCGCCGCATCACGGCCGCGAGCAGCACGCTGCGGGCCCGGGACGAGCCGTCTGCCACCTTCACCGCGATGCCACGACCGTCCGGGAGGCCGACGGCGTAGACGGCCTCAGCGCCGTCCTTGGCGACCAGCCCGTCGCCCCCGCGGATCAGGGCCGTGACGTCGCGGCTGCTCCCGCCGAGGTACTCGGGGAAGTCGCGGATGGCCCGCGCGATCTTGGCCTCGGGGCCCTCCGTGGCCGCGGCCAGTCGTCCGAACGAGAGCGCGAGCGCGCGCAGCGGCACCGCGTGGATGGGTGCACCGCAGCCGTCGACGGCCATGGCGCTGGGCTCGGCGCCGGTCAGCTCACGGACCGTCTCGAGGACGGCCTGCTGCAGCGGGTGCTCCGGGTCGCGGTAGGTGGCGAGGTCCCAGCCGTTGACGACGCAGGTCGCCAGCATCGAGGCGTGCTTGCCCGAGCAGTTCTGCACGATCGACTGCTTGGGCCGGCCGCTCGAGATCCAGGCGATGCGCGCGGCCTCGTCGTAGGGGTAGTCGGGAGTGTTCTGCAAGGCCGTCTCGGTGAGTCCGGCGCCGGCGAGGATCTCGCGGGCCGCCTCGACGTGGAAGCCCTCCCCCGAGTGGCTCGCGCACGCCAGGGCGAGGAGGCGACCGTCGGTGGGCAAACCACTGCGCACCATGGCGAGGCCCTGCAGCGGCTTGCTGGAGCTGCGCGGGAAGACCGGTCCGCTCGAGTCGCCGATCTCGAGCTCGACCGAGCCGTCGGGAGCCGTGACGACGGCGGTGCCGTGGTGGACCGACTCGACGAAGCCGCCGCGCAGGACGTGTGCGACGACCGGGGCGTCGGCCAGTGCCGCGCTGACCGGGCTGGGCGCCGGCCCGGTCGTGCGGTTGGAGACGGGGGCGGACGTGGGCGGGGCGAGGTGATCCGACACGCCCCGCAGTATGCCGGAGCGACGCCATGGGGCCGCCACCCCCGTGGGTGTGGCGGCCCCGTCGGACCCGAAGGCCCTGCGCGAGGTCAGCTCGAGGCAGAGGCGTCCGTGTCGGACTTCTTCGCCGGCGTCGACTTCTTGGCCGTGCTCTTTGTGCTCTTCGTCGTGCTCTTCGTCGCGCTCTTGGCGGCGCTGCCTGCTGTCGCCACCGCCTTGCGGGTCGTCCGCTTGGCGGCCTTCTTGGCCGGAGCCGTCTTGCGGGCGGCCGTGGCCTGCGGGTCGTCGGACGTGGCGGAGCTGCGGGCCGCCACCTTGCGGGTCGTGGAGCGCTCGACCTGGTTGGCCTTGCGCGTGGCGGCGGCCCGCTGGCCCGCCGACCTCCGGATCGCCTGCTCGTGAGCAGCCGTGCGCGTGGGCTCGACGGGCGCCGAGGCAGATTCGACGGCCTCGACCGAGGCCCCCACCTGCGAGCCCAGCTTGCTGGCGTCGTCGGCGACGACGTCCATCAGGGTCTGGGCGACCTTGCCACCCTGCGCGACCGCGGTACCGGCGACCCGACGGCCGCGGGTCACCGTCGCGCTGCCGCGCTCGGCGAGGTCGAAGGCGGTGCGCTCTCCCTGGGCCCGGAGGTCCGTGACGATCTTCTCGCCGCGCGCCGCGGCGGCGTCGTACTGGTCCTTGGCGTTGCTGGCCATGACGAGGCCGTCGTTGAGGACGCGGGCCGGGAGCTCCTGGGCCTGCGCGACGAAGCGCTCGGCATACGTCGTCGCGAGCTTCTGCAGCTCGGCGGTGCGGCTCTGGAGGTCGGCAATGCGCTTCTGGAGGTCCTTCTGCAGCTCCTTGGCCTCCTGCTCGGCGCCCTTGCGCAGGTCGACGCCCTTGGCCTGCCTGCGCGCGACCTCGAGCTGCTCGCCCGCGGTGCGCACGGTGTCGATGGCGATGTTGGCGGCACCGACCACGGCGTAGAAGGGCGTCGGGTCGACCTGGACCTCGGGCATGCGGCCGTCGATGTGGCCCAGCTGGCCACGCACGTCCGCGACGGCGGCCTCGGCCTGCTTCTGGGCGTCCTTGACGGCCTGGGTGAGCTTCTTGGTGAGTGCCATCTCAGTTCTCCTTCTCGTTGAGCTCGGGGGTGGCCGGCGCGGTGGCTCGGCGCGACGGGCGGCGGCGCGACGCTGCGGGCGCAGCCGCCGACGGGCGGTCGTCTCGGTTCGTGTCCGGGCTCGCGCCCCCGACGAACGAGACGTAGATGTCGACGAGCACCGCCCGCTGCCGGTCGGTCAGGACCGGGTCCGCGGCGATGGCGGAGAGGACGTCGGGAACGGCGGCAGGATCGCCGTCGGCGACCCGCTCGTCGAGGATGCCGGCCCGGACGTAGAGCGACTCGGCCGAGACCTGCAGCCCCTTGGCGATCTGTTGCAGGATCTCGGCACTCGGGCGCTTGAGCCCGCGCTCGATCTGCGACAGGTAGGGGTTGGAGACTCCGGCCATCTCGGCGAGCTGGCGCAGCGACAGCTGGGCGCTCTCGCGCTGTTCGCGCAGATACGCCCCGAGGTCGGGGAGCGGCAGCTTGCTCATGCCTCCATTGTGCTAACTGCAGCAAGCAGAATGCAAACTGCGGGCAGCGTGACCCGCCCCACACCGACCGTATGCCGCACGAAGCGCCCACTGGCGTGGCCCGGTCGGGCTCAGCGAGCGCGGCGGTCCTTGACGGCGAGGGCCGCGCGGGCCTCGGTGGTCGACATCGGCGGGCGTTGCAGCAGGGTCGCGATCTCGGCCGCGCGAGCCACGAGCTCACGGTTGTGGCTCACGGGCTGGCCCTTGGCATACATCAGGTTGTCCTCCATGCCGACCCGGAGGTGACCGCCGGCGGAGAGGGCCGTGGCCAGGACGGGCAGGTGCGCACGGCCGATGCCCGTCGCGGACCAGCTCGTGACCTCGGCCGGAAGCATCGCAACCCCGGCGAGCAGGACCTCCGGCGTGCCCGGCATGGCGCCCGGTACGCCCATCACGAAGTCGACGTGCACCTTGCCCCCGAAAGGGAGACCGCACTCGTCGAGCAGCCGGCGCAGGGCGTGGACGTGGCCGAGCTCGAAGATCTCGAACTCGGGCACGACCTCCCGCTCCTGCGCCTGGCGGTAGAGCTCGACCATGAAGCCCCACGGGTTGAGGAACACGCCGTCACCGAAGTTCGTCGTGCCGCACGTGAGGGAGCAGGAGTCCGGGTCGGCGTCGAGGACGGTGAGCCGCTGGTCGAGCGGGTCGGTGACCGCGCCGCCGGTCGAGAGCTGCACGACGAGATCGGTGGCCTCGCGGACGCCGTCGACCGCCTCCTTGAGCAGCACCGGGTCGAGCGTGGGCTGGTGCGCCCGGTCACGCACGTGGATGTGGATCAGCGCCGCACCCGCCTGCTCGCAGGCGACGGCCGTCTCGACGAGCTCCTCCGGCGTCGTCGGCAGCGCCGGGACCTCGGCCTTGGCACTCTCGGCTCCCGTCGGGGCGACGGTGATCAGCGTGCTCGCGACGGTGCGTGCGGGGCTCATGGCGTCATCCTGCCAGCGGCAGTGCCTCCCGCGCCGCTGGCGGGACCGCGTCAGCCCCGGGCGGCAGGGCAGCGGCAGGGCGGGGTCACGGCGAGACGATGACCGTCTGGGCCGCCGACAGGTCGTCGACGAGCAGCTCGAGCGTGGGATCGGTGTTGCGCTTGACCACGGCCAGGGCGATGGGCCCGTCGACGTGGTGGCGGCCGACGGAGGTGAGGTGCCCGACGACGCGGTCGCCGGCGCGGACCTCACTGCCCTGTGCGGGGAGCACGTGCCCCGAGCCGTCCAGGTGCAGGAAGACGAGCCGACGCGGCGGGCGGCCCAGGTTGTGCACGCGCGCGACGGTCTCCTGCCCGCGGTAGCAGCCCTTGTGCAGGTGCACCGCCGTGCGAAGCCAGTCCACCTCGTGCACGATCGTACGGTGGTCGGTCTCCCGGCCGAGGCGCGGACGCCAGGCCGCGATGCGGAGGGCCTCCGCCGCCCACAGGCCGGCCAGCGGCCGGTCGCCTACCGCCGCAACGATGTCGGCTCGAGGAACGATGACCTCGCGCCAGGACCGCTCGCTGCCCGGGTGGTCGTCGACGGGGCCGTATGCCGTCGTGTCGCCGACGAGGTCGGGCCACGGGTCTCGCCACGCCAGCGGCTCGCCCTCGGCGGACTCCTGCGCGTGCGGCTCGCCGAGCACGGCCCATTCGTCAGTGACGAGGGCGACCTCGACCCGGAGCATGAAGCGCATCCGGTCGAGCCACCCGGCGAGGGCCGGGCCGGCGCCCGGCTCGGTCGTGATCCACGTCGTCTCGCCGTCGTCGACGAGGTGCAGCGAGTGCTCGACGTGCCCCTTCGGGGTGAGGATGAGTGCCTCGCGCGACTGGCGCGGCCCTAGGCCCAGCAGGTGCTGGGTGGTCAGGGAGTGCAGCCAGCTGAGGCGGTCGGGGCCGGTGACCGTGACGACGTCGCGGTGCGAGAGGTCGACGACGGCGAGCCCCTCCTCGAGCAGGCGCTGCTCGCGCATCGGGTCGCCGTAGTGCAGCGCCACTCCGCCCTCCAGGGCCTCGCCGGCCACGGCACCGGGCCGTGACAGCAGGAGACTGGTCGCCGGTCGGGTCGGCAGCTCGACGTCACTCATGCCCGGTGGAACGCCCACGGCATACGGCTCATTCCGGCGTCACTCGACGCGCTTGAGGGTGGCGGACACGTGGCTCTGCAGCTCTTGGCCGACCGCTGCCATGTCCATGACCCACATCAGCTGGGACTCGACGAGGCCGTACATGCGCGTGGCGGCGTTGTACTCCTTGGCGCCGGGGGCGCGCAGCACGCTGTCGGTCTTGAGCTGGATCTTCGCGGGCTCGATCTTGCCGTAGTAGAGCTCGAGGATGCCGGTCGGGTGCGACAGCAGCAGCTCGACCTCGCCGTTCTCGAGCGGGCGCCAGAAGCCGGACTCGACGGCGGACGGGCGCACCTTGGCGCCGTTCTCCGAGTCGAGGATCCACGAGCGGCTCTCCCACTTGAGGAAGCCACGACCGTCGTGCGTGACCTCGACCTCCTGCCCGAAGTGCGCCGACTCGATCGTGGGGTAGCCCACCACCCCGGCGCCCTCCCAGCGTCCGATGAGCCAGGCGAGGGGTCGCAGCGGCTCCGGGATGTCCTGGTCGAGGTTGAACATGCGCCCGATCGTAGCCTGAGGCCATGGACTCCCCCGCTCGCGCGCTCGTCGTCAAGGTCACCGCCGGCACCGAGGCGCCCGAGCGCCTCTCGCAGGCCTTCACCGTGGCGGCCACCGCCGTCGCGAGCGGCGTCGACGTGTCGTTGTGGCTGACCGGCGAGTCGACGTGGATGGCGGTCCCCGGGCGGGCCGAGCAGTTCGAGCTGCCGTATGCCGCCCCGCTCGTCGAGCTGCGCGACGCCGTGCTCGCCGGTGGCCGGCTCACCGTGTGCACGCAGTGCGCGGCGCGGCGCGGCCTGACGCAGGAGCACTTGGTCGAGGGCGCGGTCATCAAGGGCGCAGCCGTCTTCGTCGAGGAGGTCATGACGCCTGGAGCGCAGGCGCTCGTCTACTGACCCGACCCACGAACTCTGGCCTCTCGACGGTCGAGGGCCCGCGAGCTCTGGCCTCTCGACGGTTGAGGACGGGTCGTCAGGTGATGACCGAGAAGAGGTGGATGACGGCCCCCACCGCCAGGACGGAGCCGGTGGCAGCGCCGAGCTGGCCGCGAGCCGTCAGCGTCGCGGGCGCGAGTGCGAAGAGGCGCCGGAACGACCACGACCCCACTCCGGCGACCGCGCCGATGGCGAGAGTCTCGAGCACCCCGACCTGCCCGACCCGGGCCGCGGCCACCAGGGCCGCGACGACCGCCACGACGAGCGCGAGGAGGGGCAGGACCCGCGCCAGCACCCTTGCTCCGGCGAGCAGGTCGCCGACGACGGCCGCGCCGACTGCCGCGAGCGCGACCACGGCGACCGCCTGGCCCCGGTCGCTGTTGGCAGCCACGACGGCGGAGGTGGCGGAGGCGACGACTACGAGGCCACCGAAGGACGAGAGCAGCGTCAGCACGAGTCCCTCCCGGCCCGACCGGCGCACGAGCTGGCCGAAGAAGGACAGCACGATCCCGAACGCCACGGCAGCCGGCACCCAGAGCAGGTCCTGGCGCACGGCGCTCAGCACGATGGCGATGCCCGAGACGGCGAGCACGAGAGTGGTCGCCGTCGGCGTGTACGAGCCCGTCAGCAGCGGCCATCCCCAGGCAAGCGCGAGGGCGAGCACGAGCGTCACGCCGAGCGTGGCGGCATACCCGCTGTGCTGGGCGACGAGCAGCGCACCGGCGGCGACGAGCGTTGCGACGACGCCGACCCAGCGGACGCTCGCAGCGGCCGGGGCTGGCAGGCTCTCGTGCAGTCCGGATGCAGCGCGTGGCCCACCCGGGGCGACGACGGCACCTCGGCCCTCACGGGCGGTGTCGCGGTGCGAGCCCTCCCGGGTGCTCGGCTCGGGACGGGCCGCGTCATCCTCAGGCACGGGCGCCATTGTGCATCACCCGCCGGCGAACGGCGGCAGCACCTCGACGGTCGTCCCCGGCGCAACCGGCTCGTCGCGGCCGACCTTGCGGCCGTCGAGCAGGAAGCTGGCCACCTGCACCACGCGCTCGAGGTCCGGGTGTGACCGCACGGCGGCGTCCACGACGGCCCCCACGGTGTCGCCGGCCTGCGAGTCGCTGTCGGTGCCGGCCGCAGCTCGCGCCGCGGCCCAGTAGCGAACGGTGACGCACGCGGATGCGTCACGCCCCGACTCCTGCCGTGTGGCGACCGTGCCCCCCTCGGGTGCGCTCGAGGCCATGTCTCTCCGTCTCATCGTTGGTGCCGTCAGGTCCGGCCCTGTCCAGTCTCGCCTATCCTGCACGAGATGGCCCGACTGCTGCTGCTCACCAACGCGCTGGCCCCCAGCGCCGAGGTGCTGCCTGCCCTGGGCCTGCTCAGCCACACGGTGCGCATCCTCCCGGCCGAGGCGACCGCCCTCGTGGACTCGCCCGAGTGCGACGTCGTTCTCGTCGATGCCCGGCGGGAGCTGGCCAGCGCACGCTCGCTGTGCCGGATCCTCCGGACGACCGGCATCGCCACTCCCCTGCTGGCCGTCCTCACCGAGGGCGGCCTTGCCGGCCTGACTGCCGAGTGGGGCCTCGACGACGTGCTGCTCGACTCGGCCGGGCCGGCGGAGGTCGACGCCCGGCTGCGCCTGGCCCTGACCAAGGGTCAGGACGAGCCGGACCTCGACCTGCCGATCACCTCGGGAGAGCTGGTGATCGACGAGGCGAGCTACTCGGCCAAGTTCCGCGGCCAGCCGCTCGACCTCACGTACAAGGAGTTCGAGCTCATCAAGTACCTCGCGCAGCACCCGGGGCGGGTCTTCACCCGGGCCCAGCTGTTGCAGGAGGTCTGGGGCTACGACTACTACGGGGGCACCCGCACGGTCGACGTGCACGTGCGTCGCCTGCGGGCCAAGCTCGGCCCCGACCACGAGACGCTCATCGGCACGGTGCGCAACGTCGGCTACCGCCTGGTGCCCGACCGCACGAGCGCGCCCGCGACCGAGCCCGCGACCGAGGGCGCCGGCGCCGGAGCCGGCGCCTGAGCGACCCCGCACACGGGAGTGGCCCGGACCCCGCGAGGGAGTCCGGGCCACGCGCCGAGCGCGTCGCTACCGTCAGGGAGCCATGCTGATGCGCGTCGCCGGGGCGGGCGCGTAGTTGGCGTTCTCCGGCTTGGACAGGTAGTTCGCGAAGGCGTCGATGTCGAGCCCACCGAAGTACTTGGCCGTGCCGCCCTGGAAGGCGGGGAAGTTGTCGCCGCCGTCGGACAGGAAGTTGTTCGTCACGATCCGGTAGGCCGCCGTCTTGCTGACCGGCGTGCCGTTGATCGCGACGGTGCCGTCGACGACCTGCTGGGTCGCGGTGCTCCACGTGTAGGTGAAGCCCCGGTTGACCTGGAGCATCTTGGCGGCCGAGCCGGCGTTCTTGCCGGTCCGCTGCTGGTTGAGGACGTCGTAGATCTGCTGACCCGTGAGGTTCATCGACACGAGGTAGTTGTTGAACGGCTGGACGTTGAACGCCTCCTCGTAGGTGATGGCACCCGGAGCCTCGCCGTACTTCGAGCTGTCGTGGATGAGGTCGGAGCGGATGCCGCCGGGGTTCATGAAGGCGGCGACCGGCGCCTGGCCACCCGTGACGACCGACGGGTCGGCCAGCTGGGCGTCGGCGATGAGGTCACCGAGCGGGGACTCGCCCGCATCGCTCTGGGTCCGGACGATGTCGGTCGAGATCGTGCCGATGACCTTGCTCGCGATCGCCTTGACGAGCTCCTTGTACTTGGCGATGAGCGCCGTCTGGGCGGTGTCCGCGGCGACGGTGCGCGTCACGAGCATGTTGCGCGAGTCGGCCTCGGTCGGGCGGACGATGTCGGACGTGCGGCGGTCGTAGGTGACCTCGGTGTCGTTGTAGAGGCGACCGAACGAGGACGCCGACGTCACCAGGCGCGGGACGCCGTTGGAGTCGGGGATCGCGCACACGTACGGCTGGTGCGTGTGACCGGAGATGACCATGTCGATGGCCGGGTCGAGGTTCTTGACGATCGGGATGATCGGCGAGTCGGCCGACAGCGTGCCGCCGCCCTTGCACGTGTAGTCGTAGGGCGTGTTGGCCGGCGGGGTGCCGCCCTGGTGCACGAGCACGACGATGGCGTTGACGCCCTGCTTCCTCAGCACGGGAACGAGCGCGTTGGCGGTCTTGACCTCGTCGTTGAACTGCAGGCCCGCGACGCCGGAGGCCGTGACGATGGACGGGGTGTCCTTGAGCGTCATGCCGATGAAGCCGATCTTGGCGCCGTTGAACTTCTTGACCCAGTACGGCGGCAGGACCGTCTTGCCGGTGGCCTTCTCGACGACGTTCGCCGCGAGGTACTGGAACTTGGCACCCCTGAACTTGCCGGCGGGGCAGGAGTTCTGGTTGTTGGCGCCGGCACCGTCGTCGATGCAGCCACCCTTCTGGAGGCGCTGCAGCTCCTTGTAGCCCTCGTCGAACTCGTGGTTGCCGACGGACGTGGCCTCGAGGCCGAGGCTGTTGAGCGCCTCGACGGTCGGCTCGTCGTGGAAGGCCGCCGACAGCAGCGGCGAGGCTCCGACCATGTCGCCGGCCGCGACGGTCACGGTCTTGTCGTGACCGACACGGGCCGCCTTGAGGTGGGTCGCGAGATACTCGACGCCCCCGACGTCGGTGGTCTGCGTCGAGGCCGGGCCGGTCTGGACGCGGCCGCTGGAGCCGCTCGGCGGCTCGAGGTTGCCGTGGAAGTCGTTGAACGACAGGATCTGGATCTTGAGCAACGGACCCTGCGGCTTGCCCTTGCCGGGGTGGCCGGCGGGCGACGCGAGGGCCGGTGCCGCGAGCGCCGCGGCGCAGATACCTGCGACGGCGACACCTGTGAGGCGGCGGGTGGTACGGGACATGTCTTCCCCTTGTCAGCGGTGTGGGTCGGGTCTCCGAGGACACCCCCGGAGCCTGGTGCCGGATAGGTGCCGTTCGGGGCGCTGCGTAACGGTGTTGTGAGTTGCAGGTGTGAGCTGCGTGCGGGGCCCCGAGCCCCGAAAGGGACCATAGCTGGCAGCCCGGACATTTCGACAGGGCACGGGCGCGCCCGTGGTGGAATCGCCGTATGCCACGCCAGACGGTCGCCCTGCGCGACGCGACGCACCCGCTCACTCCCGAGGAGGCCGCCGCCGTGCTGGCGCTCGCGGCCGACGCCGCCGCGGCCGATGGCTCGGAGCCGCTGTCGGAGCAGTTCCGCCTGTCGGTGCGAGCCTCCGAGCACGGCGACGTGGTGCACCTGCTCGCCCGGGGTGCGGACGGCCGGCTCCTCGGCTACGCCCAGGCCCGGACGGACGACGGCCCACCGTCCGCCGAGCTCGTCGTGGCGCCCGTGGCCCGCCGCGCCGGGGTCGGCACGGCGCTGCTGCAACGGCTGCCCGACGGCACACGCCTGTGGAGCCACGGGTCGGGTGAGGCTGCCGAGGCGGCCTCGGCCTTCGCCACGGCCGGGCGGCTCGTCCCCGTGCGTGCCCTCCACGTCATGGGCCGATCCCTGCGCTCCGGCCCGGCGTGGCCGTCCGTCGCCCTTGCCCCCGGGTATGCCGTCCGCTCCTTCCAGCCCGGGCGCGACGAGGAGGCGTGGTTGCGCCTCAACGCCGACGCGTTCGCCTCCCACCCCGAGCAGGGCTCCTGGACGCGTGCCGACCTCGACCTGCGCATGGCCGAGCCCTGGTGGGACCCCGAGGGACTCATCCTGGTCGTGGAGGACGACCGCCCCGACGCGCTGGCGGCCTCGCACTGGACCAAGGTCGACCCGCCCGAGGGAGACGTCGGGGAGGTGTACGTCGTCGCCGTCTCCCCCGACCGGCAGGGGCAGGGCCTGGGTCGGGCCGTGACCGTCCTCGGGCTCGACCACCTCCGCTCGCGCGGTCTCGACCGCGTCCTGCTCTACGTGGACGAGGAGAACGTGGCGGCCGTGCGCACCTACAGCGCCCTGGGCTTCGAGGACGTGGAGGTCCACCGCCAGTTCGCGCGGCCCGGCGTCGACGAGCGCGCCGGTGACGCGACCGGGTCCTTCCGGCAGCCGCCCGGCTGACACGACGACGTCCCGGCGTCATCATTCGATGCCACGATGGGTGCATGACCACCGGCAGCCTCACGCCCCCCGACTTCGACGAGCCCGCGGCCGGAGCCGCCGGCGTCCGCGACACCGACACGGAGGAGTCCACGAGCGAGGCCGCCGAGATCAGCTCGTTCACCAGCACGGTCCCCAGCCGGCGCGTGCCTCCCCGCGCTCCCAACGGCCGCTTCGTCGGTCCGGGTGCGCGTGCCGACGAGGAGGACGACCTTCCCGCCGACCGCTACCTCGAGCGGGAGATGTCGTGGCTGCAGTTCAACGAACGGGTGCTCCAGCTGGCGATGGACCCCGCCGTGCCGCTGCTCGAGCGCACTCGCTTCCTCGCCATCTTCGCCAACAACCTCGACGAGTACTTCATGGTGCGCGTCGCAGGCCTCAAGCGCCGCATCGCGACGGGTCTGGCGGTCCGCACCGCAGCGGGCCTCGAGCCGCGCGAGCTCCTCGAGCGCATCGCGCGGGTGGCCCACGAGCTGATGCAGCAGCACGCGGCGGTCTTCCAGCACGACGTCCGACCGGCCCTGGACGACGAGGGCATCACCATCGTGCGCTGGGACGAGCTCGACGAGGGCGACCGTGAGCCGCTGCACTACTTCTTCGCCGACCGCGTCTTCCCGGTCCTCACCCCGCTCGCCGTGGACCCCGCGCACCCCTTCCCCTACATCTCGGGCCTCTCGCTCAACCTCGCCGTGCTGCTCCAGAACCCGAAGACCGGTAGCGAGCACTTCGCGCGCGTCAAGGTGCCGCCGAGCCTTCCTCGGTTCATCCTCGTCGAGGAGGACGTCGACGCCGACGTCGAGCGCAGGCGGTTCGTGCCGCTCGAGGACGTCATCGCCAGCCACCTCGACCAGCTCTTCCCCGGGATGCTCGTGCAGGAGCACTTCAGCTTCCGCGTCACCCGCAACGAGGACCTCGAGGTCGAGGAGGACGATGCAGAGAACCTCCTCCAGGCCCTCGAGAAGGAGCTGACGCGCCGCCGGTTCGGGCCGCCGATCCGGCTCGAGGTCGAGGCCGACATCGACCCCAAGGTCTTGGACATGCTCGCCCGCGAGCTGCAGATCAGCGACCGCGAGATCTACCGTCTGCCCACGCCGCTCGACCTGCGCGGACTCTTCACCATCGCCGACGTCGACCGATCCGACCTCGAGTTCCCCAAGTTCTTCCCCCGGACCCACCCGGACTTCGCCCCGACCGAGAGCGCCAAGGCGATCGACCTGCTCGCCGCCGTGCGCCACAAGGACGTCCTCGTCCAGCACCCCTACGACTCGTTCTCCACGTCGGTGCAGGCCTTCATCGAGCAGGCCGCGAACGACCCGAAGGTCCTCGCCATCAAGCAGACGCTCTACCGCACCTCCGGCGACTCCCCCATCATCGACGCCCTCATCGACGCTGCCGAGGCCGGCAAGCAGGTCCTGGCCGTCGTCGAGATCAAGGCCCGCTTCGACGAGGTCAACAACATCTCGTGGGCCCGCAAGCTGGAGGAGGCCGGCGTCCACGTCGTCTACGGCGTGGTGGGTCTCAAGACCCACGCCAAGCTGTGCCTCGTGGTGCGACAGGAGCCCGAGGGTCTCGTGCGCTACTGCCACATCGGGACCGGCAACTACAACCCCAAGACGGCCCGCGTCTACGAGGACTTCGGCCTGTTCACCACCGACCCGCAGGTGGGCGAGGACCTCTCGCGCCTGTTCAACCTGCTCTCGGGCTTCGCCCCGCGCAGCAAGTTCAAGCGCCTCCTCGTCGCGCCGCGCTCGGTGCGGTCCGGACTGATCGACCTCATCGAGGAGGAGGTCGCGCTGCACGAGTCGCGCCCGAGCGGCGCCGCGCCTGGGCGCATCGTCATCAAGGCCAACTCCATCGTCGACGAGGCCCTCATCGACGCCCTCTACCGGGCGAGCATCGCGGGCGTTCGGGTCGACATCTGGGTGCGCGGCATCTGCGCGGTGCGGCCGGGCGTCGAGGGGCTCTCCGAGAACATCCGGGTCCGTTCCATCCTCGGGCGGTTCCTCGAGCACTCCCGCGTCTTCTGGTTCGACCACGGCGGCGACCCGCAGGTCTACATCGGAAGCGCCGACATGATGCACCGCAACCTCGACCGCCGGGTCGAGGCCCTCGTGCGCATCGCCGACCCGGGCCACATCGCCGAGCTGTCCGACCTGCTGGCGCTCGCGTTCGCCGAGACGACGTCGCGCTGGGACCTCGGCTCCGACGGCCGCTGGGTGCGTCACCACCTCTCCGAGACCGGCGAACCGCTGGACGACCTGCAGGAGCAGCTCATCGAGCGCCACGACAAGCGACGCCGCAAGGCGCGCCGGCGCTGAGCCGCACGAGCCGAGCCCGCATACGGCTGGATGCGCCCACGGTGCGGTCGCGAGCGCGCCGTGCGGCGGCGCATCGGGCAGACTGGCGCGCGTGGCCTCCGTGATCCCCGCCGCCGGGACCCTCCCTTGGCGCCACCGCGACGGGGTCCTGCAGGTGGCCCTCGTGCACCGGCCGAAGTACGACGACTGGTCGTGGGCGAAGGGCAAGTTGGACGCCGGCGAGCAGCCGTGCGTGGCCGCCGCCCGCGAGACCCTCGAGGAGACCGGCCTCGTCGTCCGCCTCGGCGTGCCGCTGCCGTCGGCCGAGTACCCAGTGCTCGACTCGACCGGCGGCCCGGCCACGAAGCAGGTGCACTACTGGGCCGCGCGCGTCACCGGTGGCAGCGGCCGGCTGGAGCACGAGATCGACGAGGTCGCGTGGGTCGACGTCCGCACGGCGCACGACCGCCTCGACTACGCGCGTGACCGCGAGCAGCTGCTCGCGCTCGTGCGCGCCGACCGGGCCGGCGAGCTGGACACCTGGCCGCTGGCCTTCGTCCGGCACGCCAAGGCGGTCCCGCGGGGCAAGTGGGCCGGCGACGACGACCGTGACCGTCCCCTCGACGCCGTGGGCCGTGCCCAGTCCGCCACGGTCTCGGCCGTGCTCGGCGCCTATGGCGTGACCCGGGTCGTGTCGTCCTCCTCGACGCGCTGCGTCTCCACCGTCGAGCCGTATGCCGTCGCGCACGGCCTGCGCGTGCGCACCCGCGACTCCCTCTCCGAGGAGGGCTTCGCCGAGAGCGGCGCCGGCGCCACCCGCCAGGTCCGACGTGTCCTCGAGCGGGGCGAGCCCACGGCGGTGTGCAGCCACGGCCCCGTCCTGCCCGCCCTGCTCGGCCTGCTCCACGCGCGGGTGGAGGCCTCGCCCGAGCGCGGCGAGCAGGTCGCCGAACGGCTGCGCGCGGCAGCGGGTGAGTCGATGCGCAAGGGTGAGGTGCTCGTGTGCCACGTCGTGGGACGCGGCGAGCACGCCCGTGTCGTCGACGTCGAGCGCATCGACACCTGAGGGTCGCGACCGGCACTTTCCGGGCCTTGGAGCCCTGCCGAACCCTTCATCGTCGGCCCGTCCGCGCTCCTCCGCATCCCGAGCCGGGGGCCCTCCCCAAGACGTCGCCCCTCGTTCACCTGGCGTTCACCGCACGTGGGCGGTTGGTCATCCTGCCGCCCTATCTTCGCCGTGGATGAACGTCCAGCAAACGCCGTCCGGAATGTCCGGACGACCACCAGGAACACCCCATCGAGAGGGATCACACTCGTGTCTGTTTCGCGTATCAGCGCTCTCGGCGCCATCGCCCTGTCCGGCGCTCTTGCGCTCTCGGCCTGCGCGTCCGAGAACAACGGCGCCGCGCCCGGCGCAGGCTCCACCGGAGCCGCTGCTGGTTCCAGCGCGTCCGGCGACTGCTTCTCCGGCGACCTCAAGGCGGAGGGCTCCACGGCCCAGAAGAACGCCATCGACGAGGCCATCAAGGCCTACCAGACCGCGTGCAGTGACGCCAACATCGACTACCAGCCCACCGGTTCCGGTGCAGGCATCAAGCAGTTCATCGCGAAGCAGGTCGACTTCGCCGGGTCCGACTCGGCCCTGAAGACCACGCCGAAGGACGGCAAGGTCGAGGCCCAGGACGCCAAGGCCGCCTGCGGCTCCGACGCCTGGAACCTGCCGATGGTGACCGGCCCGATCGCCATCGCCTACAACGTCAAGGGCGTGGACAAGCTCGTCCTCAACGCCGACGTCGCCGCGAAGATCTTCGACGGCAAGATCACCACGTGGAACGACCCGGCGATCGCCGCGCTCAACAAGGGCGTCACGCTCCCGTCGACCCCGATCAAGGTCTACTTCCGCTCCGACGAGTCCGGTACGACCGAGAACTTCACGAAGTACCTCAAGGCCGCCGCCCCCAACGCCTGGAGCTACGACCCGGGCAAGAAGTGGACCGGCAAGGGCGAGGGCAAGGAGAAGTCTGCCGGCGTCGCCACCGCGGTGAAGGGACAGGACGGCGGCATCACCTACGTCGAGCTGTCCTACGCCCAGCAGAACCAGCTGCCGATGGCCCAGATCGACACCGGCGCCGGCGCGGTGAAGCTGACCGCCGAGTCGGCCGGCAAGACCATCGCCACGGCGAAGCAGACCGGCACGGGCAACGACCTCGCGCTCAAGATCAACTACGCCACGAAGGAGGCCGGGGCCTACCCGATCGTCCTCGTGACCTACGAGGTCGTGTGCTCGAAGTACGCCGACCCCCAGACCGGCAAGAAGGTCAAGAGCTTCCTCAAGACCTTCGCCTCGGACGCCGTGCAGAAGCAGATCGCGTCCCAGGGCTACGCCCCGCTCCCGGCCGAGGTCGCCACCAAGGTCCGGACGTCCGTCGACGCGATCTCCTGAGCGATCTCCCGACTCTCCACCCGGTCCCGACGGAGCGCTCCGGCGGGGTCGACAGCGCAGGGACGGGCGCCGGCACCCGGCGTCCGTCCCTGCGCCAGCAACACGCAAGCGAAGGAAGAGGCCTCCACGTGTCCACTGTGACGGGCGTGTCCACCGCCGACCAGACACCCGGACCCGACGGTCAGCGGCCCCTGCAGGGGGACCGCGCGTCCAACGGCCGGTTCGGTGACCGGATCTTCGGAGGCGCTGCGACCGTCTCCGGCATCGTCGTCATCGCCATCGTGTCGCTCATCGCCGTGTTCCTCGTCGTGCAGGCCGTGCCCGCACTTCTCGACAACTCGGCCAACTTCTTCACGAGCCGGGTGTGGGCCCCCGGCGGTGACAAGCCCGCCTTCGGCATCCTCGAGTTCCTGTGGACCACGGTCACCGCCTCCACCATCGCCATGCTCGTCTCGGTGCCGGTCGGAGTGGCCGTGGCCCTCTTCATCACGCAGTACGCGCCGGCGTGGCTGCGGCGGCCCGCAGCGACGCTGGTCGACCTCCTCGCCGCCGTGCCGTCGATCGTCTACGGCCTGTGGGGCCTGATCGCCTTCGCGCCGGTGTTCAAGCCCGTCCAGGGCTGGATCGAGGACAAGCTCGGCTGGTTCCCCCTCTTCGCCCCCACCGGCATCAGCGGCGGCACCATCTGCTTCATCGGCGTCGTGCTGGCCATCATGGTCCTGCCCATCGTCACAGCCCTCTCGCGCGAGGTCTTCGACCAGACGCCCACCGCGCACAAGGAGGGCGCGCTGGCCCTGGGCGCCACGCAGTGGGAGATGATCCGGACGGCCGTGCTGCCCTTCGGCCGCCCCGGCGTCATCTCCGCGTCCATGCTGGCCCTCGGCCGGGCCCTCGGAGAGACCATCGCGGTCACCTTCCTCGTCTCGGCGCTCTCGGACGGCAGCCCGTGGACCTGGTCGCTCTTCAACGGCGGCGAGACGTTCGCGTCGAAGATCGCCAACAACGCCGCGGAGTTCAGCAACCCCACGAAGACCGGCGCCTACATCGCGGCCGGTCTCGTCCTGTTCGTGCTGACCTTCGTGGTCAACAGCATCGCCCGCGTCGTCATCGAGCGCAGGAAGGCCTTCACCGAATGACCGCCGCCATCGACCGCCGCACGCCCGACGAGCCCTCCTCCTCCGACGGCTCGCACTCACCGGACGCCGTCCGCACGGGCGGGTCTGCGGTTCCTGCGAACGGCGCGACGCCACCGGGCCCTGGGTCCGGCCGCGAGGCGCTCTCCGAGATGAGCCACCCGCATCGCGCCCGCACCGTCAAGAACGCCGTGGCGAAGGGCGTGATGTGGGCCGCGTTCGGCCTCGCCATGGTCCCGCTCGTATGGATCCTCGGCACCGTCGTCGCCAAGGGCATGCACATGCTCACGACGATGACGTGGTGGACCGGCAACCAGCGCAACATCAACTCGGACGACTTCGGCGGGGGTGCCCGCCACGCGATCGAGGGCACGCTCCAGATGGTGGCGTTCACCGCGCTCATCGCGGTGCCGATCGGCATCCTGACAGCGGTCTACCTCGTGGAGTACGGGCGGGGGCCGCTCGCCCGGGCCATCAGCTTCACCGTCGACATCCTCTCCGGCGTTCCCTCGATCGTGGCGGCCCTCTTCATCTACGCCGTGTGGGTCACGACCTTCGGGCTCGGTCGTTCGGGCTTCGCCGCCTCGCTCGCCCTCGTGCTGCTGATGATCCCGGTCGTCGTGCGGTCGACCGAGGAGATGCTCAAGCTCGTGCCCAACGAGCTGCGCGAGGCGGCATACGCCCTCGGAGTGCCCAAGTGGGTGACCGTCGTCAAGGTCGTACTGCGCACCGCGTACTCGGGCATCATCACCGGTGTGCTGCTCGGGATCGCGCGCGTGATGGGCGAGACGGCGCCCCTGCTGATCCTGGCGCCCTACACCAAGAACTTCCAGCGGGATCTCTTCAACGGCAACTTCCCGACCCTGCCGATGATGATCAACCAGGATCGCGGCGACTTCGCCCTCACGACCGCCGCGGAGCGCATGTGGGGCGCCGCCCTCACCCTGATCCTCCTCGTCCTGCTGCTCAACGTCATCGGCCGCGTCATCGCGCACTTCGGCTCGGTCAAGAAGTAAGAGAAAGCGATCACCCTGACATGGCAAAGCGAATCGACGTCAGCGACCTCAACGTCTACTACGGCTCCTTCAAGGCCGTCGAAGGCGTGTCGATGACGGTCGAGCCCCGTTCCGTGACGGCCTTCATCGGTCCGTCCGGCTGCGGCAAGTCGACCTTCCTGCGCACCCTCAACCGGATGCACGAGGTGATCCCCGGCGGCCGCGTCGAGGGCAAGGTCATGCTCGACGACCAGGACCTCTACGCCAGCTCCATGGACCCCGTCACCGTGCGCCGCACCGTGGGCATGGTCTTCCAGCGGCCCAACCCGTTCCCGACCATGTCGATCTACGACAACGTCGCCGCCGGCCTGCGTCTCAACGGGGTCAAGAACAAGAAGACCCTCGATGGGATCGTGGAGAGCTCACTCAAGGGCGCCAACCTGTGGAACGAGGTCAAGGACCGCCTGGCCAAGCCGGGTGCCGGGCTCTCTGGTGGTCAGCAGCAGCGCCTCTGCATCGCTCGGGCGATCGCCGTGCAGCCGCAGGTGCTGCTCATGGACGAGCCGTGCTCGGCGCTCGACCCCATCTCCACGCTGGCGGTCGAGGACCTCATCAACGAGCTCAAGAACGACTACACGATCGTCATCGTGACGCACAACATGCAGCAGGCGGCCCGCGTCTCGGACCGGACGGCCTTCTTCAACATCAGGAAGACCGGCGACCCGGGCCGGCTCGTCGAGATCGACGACACGACCCGCATCTTCAACAACCCGAGCCAGCAGGCCACCGAGGACTACATCTCCGGCCGCTTCGGCTGAGCCCCTCCCCACCCCCGGCATACGACAGTGCCCACTCGACCTCGGGGTCGAGTGGGCACTGTCGTATGCCGTGCGGCCCTGTCAGCGGAAGATCGCGGTGACGTACCAGGCGATGACGGCGACGAGACCGGCTCCGGGGAAGGTCAGGACCCAGGCCCCGACGATGTTGCCCGCGACCCCCCAGCGCACCGCGGACAAGCGCTTGGTCGCCCCGACACCCATGATCGCCGAGGTGATGGTGTGCGTCGTCGAGATCGGTGCGCCGAAGACGAGCCCGGCCACGTAGAGGATCGACGCGGCGGTGGTCTCGGCGGCGAAGCCCTGCGGAGGGGTGAGAGCGATGATGCGCCGTCCGAGCGTGCGCATGATGCGCCAGCCACCGGCATACGTTCCGAGGGAGATGACCACGGCCGAGAGCAGCAGGACCCACAGGGGGACCTCGTTGGTCGTGTGGTTCCCGGAGATCGAGAGCGCCAGCACGACGACGCCCGCGGTCTTGCCGGCGTCCTGCAGGCCGTGACCGAAGGCCATGGCGGCAGCCGAGGCGGTCTGGGCCAGACGGAAGCCGCGGGTGACCCGGCCGGGGTTGGCGCTGCGGAAGAGCCAGAAGATCGTGACCATCACGAGGTAGCCCCCGAGCAGCCCGACGACCGGCGAGACGACCATCGGGATGACGACCTTCTCCCAGATGACGCTCCACTTCACGGCCACACCGGCGACCAGCGCAGCCCCCGCCAGGCCACCGATGAGGGCGTGGGAGGAGGACGAGGGCAGGCCGAACCACCACGTGAGCAGGTTCCAGCCGATCGCGCCGACGAGGGCCGCCGCGACGAGCCACAGGCCGTTGACGCCTTGCGGCTGCTCGATGATGCCGGATCCGATGGTCTGCGCGACCTTCGTGCCGAAGAAGGCACCGAAGAGGTTGGCGACCGCCGCCATGGCGAGGGCGACGCGCGGCGTCAGCGCACGCGTCGAGACCGAGGTCGCGATCGCGTTGGCGGCGTCGTGGAAGCCGTTGGTGTAGTTGAAGCCCATGGCCAGTGCGATGACCGCAATGACCCCGATAAGGGGGATGCTGGTGTCCATCAGCGGGTCAGGACTCCTTGACCGCGATGCCCTCGACGGCGTGTGCCACCTTCTCGAACGCGTCGGCGGCGTTCTCGAAGCCGTCGACGATGGCCTTGACCTTGATGAGGGTGACGGCGTCCACCGAGTTGTTGAAGAGGCTGGCCACCATCTTGCGGTGCAGCGAGTCCGCCTGGTTCTCGAGACGGTTGATCTCGATCCAGTAGCTCTTGAGGTCCTTCATCGACTGCAACCGCGGCATCGCCTCGGCGGTGACCTCAGCCATCCGAGCGAGGATCTCGAACTGCTCGGCGAGGCCCTCCGGGATCTCACCCATGCGGTAGAGCACGATGAGGTCGGCAGTCTCCTCGATGTAGTCCATGCAGTCGTCGAGGGACGCCGCGAGGTTGTGGATGTCCTCCCGGTCGAAGGGCGTGATGAACGAGCTGTTGACCTTGTTGATGAGCTCGTGCGTGGCATCGTCTGCCGCGTGCTCGAGGTCCTTGAGCCGGTCGGCCACCGCCTGCCGCTGCGACGGCTCGACCTCGAGGAAGCGGGTCAGCTCCCGGGTCGCCTCGACGAGGAGTTGTGCGGAGGAGGTGAAGAGGGTGAAAAAGCTCGTGTCCTGGGGTGTGAGGCGAAAACCCACGGGGATGCTCCGGTCGGTTCGAGGGCTGGTCCGGGGAAGATGCTACGGCGTGCGCGTCAATCGGGCGTAACCGACCGTCCACCCACAGTCCACCGTGTACCCATGAGTCGGGCAGCCACGCGGGCGAGGCGATCACGCTGTAGCGCCGTGGACACGCGAATCGGGGCCCGCGCCGGCTCTCCATGCCTGGCCCCGGAGCAGCGTCAGTTGGCGGAGTCGGGGAGCGAGAGGCCCGCGTGCGGGGCCACCTGGCGGTCACCGCTGACGCCCAGCAGCTGGTCGATCTCCTCGTGCGTGAGGTGACGGGGGCTGGAAGAGGCCGCGACGACGAGGTCGCTCACGAGCTCGATCTCGTCGGCGAGCTGCACATCGAGCAGGTCGCCGGACCGCTCCTCCTCGGGCGTCATGGGACCAACCTACGTCCCACGACGGTCCATTGGTAAGCGATGGGAGGAATCGGATCCCACTTCGCCGTTCCCAGGGGTCCATGCATCATGGATGACATGGCCACCGACGCGGATCCGACCGCGGAGAACGGCCCGGCCGGGAGCTGGGTCCTCGAACAGCGGGGCAGCTTCGTCCTCGGCCGGTGCGAGGCCTGTGGCTTCACGACCTCCGCGAGGCGGGCCCGGTTCTCGGTGGAGACCGACATGCTCGCCCACACGCCGGTCTGTGTGGGGGCGGCGTCCGCGCCACGGCCGCAAGGGGCACCCGGTGTGCACGTAGGGGCGTCGGGCCGGGAGCGCCTCTCGGCACAGGGCCGCTCGTAGCGGCTGAATTTGGGACCCGGGGCTACCGCGGCCCGACGCCCCTCAAGGATAAAGCCGTCATCGGAGATCGCCAAAGAACGCGGAACACGGTGCGACGAGCCCGCGAGCCCGCTCGAGCGACCACCCGAGGCTGTCGAGTCGGTCCAGTCAGTCGGGCCGGTCCAGTCAGTCCAGGGCGTCGGCGCGCCACAGCCTGGCGCACACCGTGAGGTCCTCGCCCATCCCGAGGACGTTGGCCGCCGCTTCGGCGGACTCGTCGCCCGAGGAGATGTCGGCGCGACCGGCGGACACGACCCGGCAGAAGGCTGCGGCCCGCTCGAGCGCCACGGCGAGGTCGCCCTCGAAGACACCCCGCAGCACCTCGTCGATGACCCGGCCCATCTCCTGCGGTCCGGGCGGCTCGGCAGCGCCGGCCACGGCGTGGTTGGGGCCGGTGAACCGGATGCCCGCGGCATACTGCCGGCTGGCCTCCTCGGGAGCGCGCTGCACCCATTCGCGCAGGACGTAGAGGCGCCACAGCGCACCGGGCAGCGACCGCGCGGGCCGCTGCGACCACAGCTCGGCCAACGTGGAGAGACCGATGTCGTCGACGAGCGCCACGAGCTTGCGGGTGACGGCCGGGTCGGCAGCGGCACGGCCGGCGTGCACCAGGGCCAGGGCCGTCTCGTGGGCGACGTGGATCTGCTCCGTCGGGTCGTAGGCGGGACCGTGCGCCTCGAGCGCCGACTCGGTGAAGAAGGCGGGCCTCCTGTGGCCGCGGTGGTCGCTCTCAGTCATCCCAGCAGGCTAGTCCCCGCTGCCGGACCGGCGCCGACGGCGCCGGTCTGGCACGCTTCGCCCGTGAGCTCCCTCATGCCGCACCTCGACCGGGTCTCCCGCACCTTCTGGCGCGCCACCGGACGACGCGTCGACCTCGCCGGTGAGCACGCGTGGCTCGATGCGCCCGTGCACGACGGTGCCGTCATCGGCGACGCGTGGCTGACGAGTGCCGCGACCCGGTGGGGCGGGGAGGCGCGCGACGACGTCGAGGACGCCGGGCTGCTCCCCGACCTCGGCGTGCTCGACGGGCCCGGTTTCCGCGCCGACGCCCTGCACCCTCACGTCCGGGACTTCTACGAGCACACCTCCCGATGGCGCATGGAGGTGTGGACGCAGTGGGCGGCGGCCTTCCAGCCCGGGGGCGAGCTCGTGTCCCGCCTCTTCGGCCGTCGCGTGCAGCAGCTGGCCCTGCCGACGCGTCCTCTCGACGTCGCGTACGGGATGGACAGCCGGGTGGCCGTGATCACCGACGACACCGGTGCCCAGCGGGCCGCCGGCTGGATCCGCTCGCTGCGATCGACGGGCGAGTACGTCTACAGCGGCTGCTACATGAGCCGGGAGCTGCCGGGCGCTGACCGGGCGAGCGTGCACGTGACCTTCCCGCTGGAGGCGGGCAACGTCCAGGTGTTCCTTCGCCCCACGGCGCTGCCCGACGGCTCGCTGCGGCTCGACTCGCCACAGGGCGACTTCGGCCAGGACGGGGCCTACGTCGTCGTGACGGGCCCACAGCGGAACCACGCCGCACGCGCGCCGATCCACGAGCGCTTCCACGTCTACGTGGACCGGTGGGGGGTGCTGCGCACCGACCACGAGCTGCGCATGTGGTCCGCCACCGCAGTCCGGCTGCACTACAAGCTGACTCGCATCACCTGAGGCCACCGGCGGGACGCGCCTGCCCCCCGTCAGCCGACGAGGATGACGTGGAGGGTGCGCGGACCGTGGACGCCCTCGACCCGGTCGAGCTCGATGTCGCTCGTCGCGGACGGCCCGCTGACCCACGTCGTCGGGCGGCCGGGATCGAGCCGCCGGACCGCGGCGGGGACGTCGTCGACGACCTGGTCGGCCCGCACGACGCAGACGTGGAGGTCGGGCACGAGGGTCAGGGCACGCCTCCCCTCCCCCGGGCCGTGCGACAGGACGATGGTCCCGGTGGTCGCGATGGCGACCGTCGAGGTCGTCACCACGGCTGCCACCCGGTCTAGCTCGACGGCCGGCAGCCCGTCGTCGCGGACTGCGCCGGGGACGGCATACGGCAACCCGTCGGGGACGACGACGGAGCCCTCCGCGGGCAGCGCCGCAACGATCGCGCGCTCGACCTCGCCGGCGCCGCAACGCACGACCGTGGCGTGGTAGTCGGCGACCCGCTCGGCGAACAGGTCGACGTCGCCCGCACGCTCGGGGCGCTCGAGTGCGGGCACCTCCACGGGCCGGCGCGCCGTCGCGACGGCGTCGCGGACGGCCGCCAGGATCTCGTCGCGCGCGCTCACTTCGTGCCTCCCGAGGTCCGCTTCCACCAGGCCCGGAAGGACTCCACGGGCGGGGCGGGCAGGTCGCGCGCCTCGGTCCACGCGGCGCCGGGACCGGGCAGCCTCCCGAGGAGTCGGCGGCCGCCGGCCTGGCGGCCGCCACCGGTCAGCCGTGCCATCGCCTCGAGGGCGCGGCCGGCCAGACCTGATGCCCGCTCCACGGCGCCCAGCCGGCCACCCGTCCCGAAGGCGGCGGCTGCTGCGCGCATCGCGAGCGCCTCCGGCTTGGGCACGCCGGAGCGGTGCGCGTCGACGACCTGCGCGCGCAGGTCGACGAGCACGCTGGGGATGTCGATGCGCACCGGGCACGCCTCGAAGCAGGCGCCGCACAGCGACGAGGCATAGGGCAGCGAGTCGATCTGCTCGTCGTGGCCGACCCCGCGCAGCAGCGGGTTGAGGATCGCGCCGATCGGCCCGGGATAGACGGAGCCGTACGCGTGCCCGCCGGTGCGCTCGTAGACGGGACAGACGTTGAGGCAGGCGGAGCAGCGGATGCAGCGCAGGGCCTGGCGGCCCACCTCGTCGGCGAGCGCGCGGGTGCGGCCGTTGTCGAGGAGCACCACGTGCACCTCCTGCGGGCCGTCGCCTTGCGTCACCCCGGACCACGTGGACGTGTAGGGGTTCATCCGCTCGCCCGTGGACGAGCGGGGCAGGAGGGTGAGGAAGACGTCGAGGTCGTCCCACGTGGGCACGACCTTCTCGATGCCGACGACCGAGACGAGGACCTCGGGCAGGGTCAGGCACATGCGGCCGTTGCCCTCGGACTCAACCACCACGAGGGTGCCCGAGTCGGCAACGGCGAAGTTTGCGCCACTGACGCCGACCTTGGCGCGCAAGAACTTCTCGCGCAGGTGCAGGCGGGCCGCCTCGGCGAGCCGGGCGGGCTCGTCGGTCAGGTCGGCGGGCGCGGGGCGGCCGACGCGGGCCATCTCGCGCTCGAAGATCGCGCGGATCTCGGCGCGGTTCCGGTGGATGGCAGGGACCAGGATGTGGCTGGGCAGGTCGTCGCCGAGCTGCACGATGAGCTCGGCGAGGTCGGTCTCCCATGCCGAGATCCCTTGCGCCGCAAGGTATTCGTTGAGCTCGACCTCCTGGGTGGCCATCGACTTGACCTTGACCACCTCGTCGACCCCGTGGGTACGGGCCACTTGGGCCACGACCGCAGACGCCTCCTCGGCCGTACGCGCCCAGTGCACGACCGCTCCCTGCGCCGTCAGTGACTCCTCGAGCCGCACGAGGTGCTCGTCGAGGTGCAGCAGCACGTCGTCCTTGATGGCGGCGGCTCGCAGCCGCAGGCTCTCCCAGTCGTCGACCTCGGCGACGACGGCGGCCCGCTTGGCGCGGATGGTGGTGGTGGCGTGGGCAAGGTTGCTGCGCAGCTGCGTGTCGGCGAGGGCTGCTCGAGCGGCAGTGGGGAACGGCGGCATACCGACGAATGTGCGACTCATGACGAGACCTCCGTCTGGGCCGGGACATCGGTCGATGCGAGCACCTCGGCCAGGTGCATGACGCGCACTCCCGCCCGCTGCCGGGTCAGCAGACCGCCGATGTGCATGAGGCAGGAGCTGTCGCCGGCGACGAGGACCTCGGCCCCCGACTCCCTGACGTGGCGGGCCTTGTCGGCCCCCATGGCCACCGACGTGTCGGCGTTCTTCACCGCGAAGGTGCCGCCGAAGCCGCAACACTCCTCGGCGCGGGGCAGGTCGAGCAGCCGCAGGCCGCGGACGGCCCGGAGCAGCCGTTCCGGACGGTCGCCGACACCGAGCATGCGCAGCGAGTGGCACGTCGGGTGGTAGGTGACCGAGTGCGGGAAGGAGGCCCCGACGTCCTCGACGCCGAGCACGTCGACGAGGAACTCCGTGAGCTCGTAGACCCTGGGCGAGATCTCGGCCACGGCCGTCGCGAGCCCTGTGTCACCGGACCGCCTGGCGACGATCGAGTGCTGGTGGCGGGCGGACCCGGCGCACGAACCGGACGGCGTGACGATGGCGTCATAGCCCTCGAAGGCGCGCACGAAGGTGCGCACCACCGGGACGGCCTCGTCGAGGTAGCCGGTGTTGACCATCGGCTGGCCGCAACAGGTCTGGGCCTCGGGGAAGTCGACGTCGACGCCGAGCCGACGCAGCAGCCGCACGACGGCCTTGCCTGCGTCGGGGAACATCGCGTCGTTGAGGCAGGTCACCATCAACGCCACACGCATGCGCCCACCCTCGCACAGCGGGGGGCGACCGGCATGCCGGCGAAGCCGTGTCCGGGTCGCCAGGTGGGGCGGGCCTGTTCACTCGCCATCCACGCCCCGGAGACGTGTCGAGGGCTTGTGCAATGTTGATGCTTTGTCTAGGGTTACGCCTGTCGGTCAAGAAGGCGCCGCCACGGATACATCTTGGATGGAGCAGACATGACCGACTTCTCGCGCGGTCCCCGCAAGGACGCCCGCACCCGTGAGCTCATCTCGACCTTCCGCACCTCGGACTCCGAGACCGAGCGGTCGCAGGCACTGGAGACAGCGACCCGGCTGCACATGCCTCTGGCGCGCTCACTCGCGCACCGCTACGCCGGCAAGGGGCTCGACCGCGAAGACCTCGAGCAGGTGGCATTTCTCGCGCTGCTCAAGGCGATTCAGCGTTTCGACCTCGAGCAGGCGACCGAGTTCGGCGCCTACGCAACCCCCACGATCACCGGCGAGCTGCGACGCCACTTCCGCGACCACGGGTGGCTCGTCCGCCCGCCGCGCGGGCTGCAGGAGCGCCGCCAGCTGGTCACCGAGACCCGCACCCGGCTGGAGCAGCAGCTCGGCCACGAGCCGGACCAGAACGACCTCGCCGAAGCCCTCGGGCTGACGCTCGAGGAGGTCAAGGAGGCGCAGGTGGCCTCGACAAACCTTCGTCCCGCCTCCCTCGACGCGACGACCACGGAAGGTGGTCGACCGGTTCTCGACCTCGTGGACGCCCGTGCCGAGCACCAGTCCGACCCCGGCCTCGACGACGACATCGTGGTCCGCACGGCGATCAAGCGCCTGCCTCCTCGCGACCAGAAGATCGTCGAGCTGCGCTTCGAGCACGACATGACGCAGGCCGAGATCGCGGAGGCCATGGGTCTGAGTGCCATGCAGGTCAGCCGGCTGCTGCGCCGCGTGCTCGCCGAGCTGCGCGAGCACCTCGAGTCCAGCGAGCTCATCAGCGCCTGATCGCCGGCGGCCGAGCCTGACACCCGAGAGCCCGCACCGGCATCTGCCGGTGCGGGCTCTCGGTGCCTTTTCCTGGACCCGGGCACCACCACAGGGCACCCGGGAAACCGTGAGGTCAGGTAGGTCAGTGCTGGTAGGTGCCGTGGATGATGGCACGGCCGAGGGTCTTGAACGCCAGGTTGAACGACACGACCGCCGGGGACGCCGAGTCGTCGACGCCGAGGCTCGGCTCCGAGACTGCGTGGACGACGAAGAAGTAGCGGTGCGGCATGTCCCCCTCGGGCGGCGCCGCACCCGTGAACCCCTGCTCGCCGGCGTCGTTGCGCACGTGAAAGGCCTTGCCGGGCAGGTCCCCCGAGGCAGCCCCGGTGGCGAGCGAGGTGACGTCCGCGGGCAGGTCGACGAGCGCCCAGTGCCAGTAGCCGGAGGGGGTGGGCGCGTCGGGGTCGAAGCACGTCACGACGTAGCTCTGCGTGCCCTCGGGCGCACCGCTCCATGACAGCTGGGGGGACGTGTTGCCCTTGTCGGCCACCTGGTCGTCCTTGAGCGGGGCCCCGTCCGTGACGTCGCCGCTCGTCACGGAGAACGAGGGAACCGGCGGAAGCAGGTCGTAGGGGTGGGGGGCGACCGGTCGGTCGAGGCTCATACGGTCCTCCTGCGAAGTCGGGGATGCTTCGCACCATACCCACCGGGCCCGTGTGCCGCGACGCTCGCGGGAAGGCGCGACTGACGGCGGAGACCGGGTGGGAACGGCGGGGGCCGGGCGTGTGCGTCCGGACCACGCGCGCCACGTCACTAGGCTGGCAGCGAGGAACAACAGGAACACAGACAGGGGTACGCGTTGCGCGAGGAACGAGGGGCGCGCCGCAACGGTTCGGCAGCGCCCGGCACGTCGGCCGAACGGTGGCCGCAGTCGCGCAACCACTTTCCTGTTTTCGCCGTACGCGAGTGGGCGGCACGCTTCTACGAGCAGGAGCGACTCCGGCGCGACGCGGTGTGGTGGCGGCTCGCCTGGCCCTTCGGCGTCGGTCTCGTCCTTGCCGGCGCCGCCGCGGCCGTGGCCGTGCGCTGGCACCCACGCGGTCCGAACCTGGCGTTCGGCTCCGTTGTCGTGCTGGCAGCCGCCGCCGTCGGCTTGACGGCGGGTGGGGTGCTCCGCGTCCGCGACATCCGCGCCCGGCAGTCCGTGGCACGGGCGCACCCGACGACGGTCGAGGAGGTCCCCAGAGCTGCCCGGGCCGCGGTCCTCGAGTCGCCTCGGCTGCGATTCCGCCGACCCGAGGACGGCGCAAGCTTCGCCGCACTGCGTGACGAGGTGGCCGCTACAGCACCGGTCGGCCAGTTCGCGGCGGCCGTGCTCGTGTGGGCGCTGGTGATGCAGGACAGCGCCGGCGGCACGCTCGAGGACTGGGTGCGGGGGCGCCACCTCTGAGCTCGGGTCGTTTTGCTCAGTCCCCGCCGTCCGGTCGTATGCGTGTCGCTGAGCCGCTCACCAGCGCCGCCTCCTCGAGCAGCTCCACCTCGATCCTGCTCGGCCGGCCCATCTCCAGACCCTGCGTGATGACGAACCGGTCGCCCGGGCCCGCGCTGCCGTGGTGCCGGAGGTAGCCCGCGAAGGCCGCTGCCGCGGCCCCGGTCGCAGGGTCCTCGACCACCCCTCCCCACGGGAAGGGGTCCCGGGCCCGCCACCGGCCCGCTTCCGTCGGCACGGTGAGGTGCACCGTGATCCATCCCTGTTCACGGCTCAGGCTTTGCAGCTCCGGGAAGTCGTAGGCGAGGCTCTCGAGCCGGGCGAGGTCGCGGGCGACGAGGACCGGGTGGCGGTTGCCGCCGAAGCCGATTGCCGGAGGGAAGCGCAGGTCGAGGTCCTGCTCCGACCAGTGCAGAGACTCGAGCAGCTGGGCGAGCAGGTGCGCCTCGAGCGGCACGCAGCTGACCGCAGGGCTGCGCAACGTGCCGATGGTGCGCTCGCCCTCTCGACGCCCGGTGACGGCGACTGGGCCCACGCGGGTGCCCAGCGTGTAGCCGCCCTCACCAACCGACTCGCACAGAGCCACTGCGGTCGCGATGGTGGCGTGGCCACAGAAGTCGACCTCTCCCTCGGGGGCGAAGTAGCGGATCGGGATGACGCCCGTGGAGTCGCGGTCTCCTCGACCGTCCCCGACTCCTCGGTGAACCGTGCCGGTGACGAATGCCGTCTCGCTGTACCCGACCTCCGCAGCGACCTGCTGCATCTGCGCCGGGGTCATGCGACCGGCGTCGAGAACGACCCCGGCCGGGTTTCCGTGGTCAGGGCTGTCGCTGAAGGCAGCGAATCGTTCGATCCTGGGGCTGTCGTGATCCATGCCCGTCCTTCCTGCGCGGGTGGGGCTGTCGGCCGGCCCTTCTGCACCTGGTCAGAGTCTCCTCCTCCGCTGCAGCTCGCCCTCCTCGGCGTAGCTCGCAGACCAGCGGTCGAGGGCTCGGCCTTCGGCCCGGTTGCCCGCCAGCCGCCGAGGGCAGGGGCTAGCCTCTGCTCACTCACTCCCCGACCGCCCCTGCGGCGTGACCGAACGGAGAGCCTCATGGCCTACCCCATCGACCTCAGCGGGCGGGTGGCGCTCGTCACCGGCGGGACCAGCGGCATCGGGCTCGCGACCGCGGCCAAACTCGCCACCGCGGGCGCGCGCGTCGTCATCTGCGGGCGCAACGCCGAACGAGGTCGTGCCGCAGTGGCGGACATCGGAGCCGATGGCCTCGTCAGCTACCTGCAGGCTGACGTGTCTGACGACGAGCAGGTCCGGAGCCTGGTCGATGCCGTGGTGCGGCAGCACGGCCGCCTCGACATCGCCGTCAACAACGCCGGCAACGCCGAGACGCTCGACCCCTCGGCGAGGAGCAGCGTCGAGGTGACGCCGTCGCACTTCGACGCCACCATCCGCACCCTTATGACGAGCGCGTGGCTCTGCATGCGCCACGAGATCCCGGCCATGATCGCCGGCGACCCCGCCGGGCCGGGAGCCGCGCGGGGTGCCGTCGTCAACGTCTCGTCGATGGACGCCGCCCTCCTCGCGGCCGGAACGGGCAGCTACTCCGCCGCGAAGCTGGGCCTCGAGGCGCTGACCATCAGCACGGCGAAGGAGTTCGCCGCGCAAGGCATGCGGATCAACGCCGTCCGTCCCGGTGCCATCCTGACGCCGATGCTCGAGCGCAATCTCCGTGGCGAGAGCCTCCAGGACAGGGCGGAGCGGGTGGCGGCATACGAGGCGTTGATCTCGATGCGGCGGCTCGGAGAGCCCTGTGAGGTCGCATCGGTCATCACCTGGCTCTGCTCGGACGAGGCGTCCTACGTGACCGGGCAGGTCCTCAACGTCGACGGCGCGATCTCGCTCTAGCGGCCACCCACGTGCGGGCGCGTGGCGAACACCTCGAGCGACCTGCCGTAGTAGGCGTCGGAGCGGCCGCGCGGATGCAGGCCGAGGCGACGGCACACGGCGAGTGAAGCGGCGTTGTCGGGGCTGACGACGGCGAGGACCTCCTCGAGCCCTGCAGCGAGCCCGCGGGCGATGGCCGCCCGCGCCGCCTCGGTGGCGTAGCCGTGGCCCCAGTGGTCGGGGTGCAGGTGCCAGCCGACCTCGACCTCACCGCCGACGGCGCCGGGAATGGGGACCAGCAGGACGGTGCCCACCGGGGTCGACGAGTCGGTGAGAACGATGGACCAGATGCCGTAGGTGTCGTCGGGATGGCTGCGCTCGGCCCAGCCCCGGGCGAGCTGTCTCGCCTCGTCGAGGCTCTCGAGGGCGCGCGGCGTGGCCCCGAGCCATCGGGCGACCTCCCAACGGCCGTAGACGTCCAGGAGGGTCGGAGCATCCTCGACCGTCCACGCTCGCACGGTCAGTCGCTCGGTGGTGAAGACGGGCTGGGAGGCAGAGATCGGTTCGGCCGGCGAGAGGGTCACGCTGCGTTCTCGTTTCCGTGGGAGGAGGTCTGCGGTGCCGCGTCGCGGCGTCGCAGGGGGGACAGGAAGGTCCACACCATCGTGGTGGTGGCACCTGCAGCGGCGATCCACAGGGCTTCGTGCAGCCCGAGGGTGGTGCCGAGAACCCCACCGGCCAGCGCGCCGAGGGGCTTGACGCCCTGGGTGAGAAAGGCACTGCACGAGCTCACCCGGCCGAGCAGCTCTGGCACCACGACCTGGAGCGTCAGCCCTGCCGCCGTGACGTCGAAGACCATCACCGCGAAGCCACCCACCAGCTCGCCGGCGCCGATGACACCGAGCTCGAGCCAGCGGGGGCCGCCCGCCAGGGGCAGGGCGAAGAGCGCGAAGGAGAAGACGACGGTGGCGGCGACGATGGCCCGTCCCTCGCCGATCGCGGCGGCGATCCGGGGCGCCGCGAGGGCTCCGGCGAGCGCACCCGCGCCGCCCGTCATCACGATCGCACCGACCATGCCGGCCGAGAGGTCCAGCACGCGGGTGGCGTAGGCGACGAAGAGCGCCATCGTCAGCATCCCGAAGAGGTTGAGGTTGGCGGCTGAGCCGGCGATGGCGCGCAGCGACGGGTTGCGCAGAACGGCCGAGAGACCCTCCCCCAGCTCGCGACGCAGGGACCGGTCCGCCGAGGCGGGCTCCGTGCGGCGCTCGGGCCTGCGAAGTGATCGGATGCACGTCGCGGACACCAGGAAGGACCCCGCGTCGAGGAGGATCGCCACGGGCGCCGACACGGCCTGGACGAGCAGGCCGCCGAGCCCGGGGCCGGCCAGCATCGCCGCGGAGTCGGAGGCGCGCAGGTGTCCACTCGCTCTCGTGAGGTCCTCGCGCTCGACCACCTGGGGCAGGTGGGACTGGCATGCCGGCCGGAAGAGCACGCGAGCGCACCCGACCGCCAGCTCGACCACCACGAGCTGGGTGATGGAGAGTGCGCCCCACCACCAGGCCAGCGGGATGCTGATCAGCGCTGCCGCCGAGGCGAGGTCGGTCGTGACGAGGAGCGGGCGGCGGCGGGGCAGGCGGTCGACCCAGACGCCGGCAAGCAGCCCGATGGCGAGGTTGGGCACCGTCGCGGCCGCCGTGAGGACGCCCATCTGCAGCGCAGAGGCGCCGAGCAGGACCGCGGCCGTGACGGGCAGGGCGAGGACCGTGACCTCGCTCCCAAGGGCCGAGACCGAGTAGCCGAGCCACAGCCTGCGGAAGTCGCGCTCCCGACCGAGGCCGGCTGCCTTCCGCATCTGTGCGAGGGACGTCGATGCCATGGATGTGAAGGTAATGCTTCACATCTGAGTTGTAAAGCACTTCTTTCGAATATGATCGACGCATGCCCGCACCCGTCCCCGACGTCCCCTCCGAGAACCGGTCGGCCGTCATCTCCGACCCGCGCGCCCTGCGGGCCCTCGCCCACGCCGGCCGCGCGAAGATCCTCGAGCGGCTCACCGTCTACGGACCCGCCACCGCGACCGAGTGCGCCCAAGAGGTCGGCATGTCGCCGAGCGCCTGCAGCTACCACCTGCGGCTGCTCCAGCGCTACGGGTTCGTCGCGGAGGCGCACGACGAGGAACGCACCGACGGCAGGGAGCGGCTGTGGCGGGCGGTGGTGACCTCGTGGCGCTCCAAGGTGTCCGACGACACCGATCCGCAGACGATGCAGAGCATCGACATGGCGCTCGCTCGGGTGCAGCTGGCCTCCTCCGACGAACACGTGCTGGCGTGGGTGGACCAGTCGGCGCAGGAGGGGAACGAGTGGCACGAGGCCTCACTGATCTCCAACAGCACCCTTGCGGCAGATGCCGAGGAACTGAAGGAGCTTCACGACCGCATCCAGGAGCTGCTGCGGCCCTACCGCCTCGGGGACCGCAGACCGCAGGACCTCCCGGCCGGGACGCGCCTGGTCCACGCCGCGGTCCGCCTCGTCCCCACGACGGGGCCTGCGCCGCGCTCCACGCCCGAACAGAGCCGCTGACGACGACGTCTCCCCCGACCGACGTCGAAGCGGCCTCGTCAGTGTCGGAATCAGTGTCGGAATCAGTGCCGCAATCAGTGCAGGAATGGACTGACGGGAAGAGCGCCGACGCCGGAGCCCTCTTGCCTCGCCGGCGGCAGGCCGGCCAGCACCCGGTGGATGTTGAGCCAGCCCTCCGCACCCGGATCCAGCACACCGCTGTGGGCCTCCCACGGCTCGAGCAGGTGTCCGTCGGCGGCGTGGTCGCCGGCCAGGCGCTCCACGCGGTCCAGGGCGACCGGGTCGGCGCCGTGCCCGAGGGCCTGCAGCTGCTCGAGCGGCCAACTCTGGACCAGCCGCGACAGCTGGCTCGGCACGCCCTGCATCGGCTCGACCCGCAGGCCCTGGGTCAGCTGGATGGGGTCGTTGGCGGCCGTGATCGTGTAACGCCGCACGTCGCACCGGCCGGGGCTCAGGTCACCGATGCCGGCGACGGCGTGACCGGCGCCCGCGGACTCGACGTGGATGAGGTTGTCGGCGTCGAGGCCGTACTGCTCGCTCGTGCCGACCACGGCCCCGCCGTAGGAGTGCCCGATCACCGTGACGGCCGGGCCCACCCGGCGTCCGTCCGCGCGAGGCACCTGGTTGCGGGCCGCGGGTGACTGGTCGATCTCCTGGCGCAGGTCGTGGCTGAATGACGCGAGCCGGGGCGCGAGCCGGTCGGCGTAGTCGTGGAAGGGAGCGTCGGTGACGATGCCGTCGGGCAGGTCGCCACCCATCCACGTCACCATCGCCACCCGACCGCCCGAAGCATCCACCCAGGACCGGGACCGCCGGGCGTTGGTTTCGTGGCCGCCCAGCTCGGCGGTCGTTCCGGGCACGAACACCCCGACCCCGACCGTCGCCACGGTCAGCGCCCCCTGCAGCTCGACGACCGAGCCGTCGTCGGCGTTGTCGAACCACAGGATCTGCCGGGACGGATCGGCCGCCAAGGTGCGCAGCTGCGCCAGGTGCGCCCGGTCGCGCTCGAGCTGGTCCCAGCGGTAGACCGGCCCGGGCCCATGGACCTCGCCGACCGCATCCCACGCATCGCGGCCCAGGGCGGCGTTGCGACGCTCCTGCTCCGACACCGCGGCCACGATGCGGACGTGGTTCGCGGTGGCGCGGACCCCGAAGGGCGCACCGGAGAGGTTGCCGACCACGCCGGGCCACAGCAACGCCGCCACCTGCTGTTCAGAGGGACTCAGGGCGTCGAACCCCCCGCGGACCGCGAGGCGGCGCGGCCACCCCGGGTCCCCTGCGGCGGCCAGGGTGGGCGCCGACGTGGGACCCAGGGTGGCCAGGAACGTCTCGAACGAGACCAACGGCATGGGTCCCGTAGCCCCAGGGCCGGAGCCGGCCAGGACGAAGGGTCCCTGGAGACCGCCGGTGTCGGCGCCGGCCTGGGGGCGGCGCGCGACCAGCTGGGCCGCCACGCGCGGGTTGGCCTGAACGTAGGCAGCGAACGACGCCGCGTCCCACCCTGCGGCCTCGGACGGCAGGATCCCGGCGTCCACGAGCAGGCCCACCTCCGGCGCCAGCACACCCTGCGACCGCGTGCCGCCGGACAGCAGCGCCAGCTCGGCCCGGAACCGCGACACGCCGCCCGGCCCGGCGCCTGCCCCGTGCACCTCGGCAGCGCCCTGCATGACCAACCCATCCAGGCCGCGTCCCACGAGGTCGACCTGCTCCTCGGCATGCCGGCGCAACCGGGCGTATGCGGCCTCCACCGACGCGGTGTCCGGGTGACCGGTGCGTGCCTGCGCCAAGTGCAGCTGCCGACGCACCTCCAGGATCCGCGCCTGAGAGTGGGGGTCTGCGAGGTCGGCCCGTGCCGCGGCCCGGACCTGCTCTTCCGCGTGCGAGAGCACCTGCCACACCTCGTCGAGCTGTGCCACCTGCCGACGCCACCGTGTCAACGGCTCGACCAGCCCGGCCAGGAGCGTCGCCGCTCGGGCGTAGACGTGCGCCGCCTCCCGGGCGTCGTCGCTGCACCGGCGCGCATCCCGGACCGCGAGCACCGACGCACCGCCCTCCGGCCACGCCGTCGCGACCGCGCGGACCTGGGTCTCCACCTCCCGGCCGACCTCGCCCATCCGTTGGGCGAGTCGGCGCCACAGCTGCGCCTGTGCCTCGACGACGCGCGGGTCGTCCCCGATGGCCTCGAACCGCCCCATCAGCGCCCTTCCGCAGCGCTGGTCGACAAGGCACGGGACAGCAGCTGCGCACTCACGCGTTCGAGGCGCTGCCGTGCCCACGAGGCCTGCTGCAGGGCGGAGGCCAGCAGACCAAGCTCGGTGCGCACTGCTGAGAGCCCGTCACCCCACACCGCGTCGAACCGCGACACCTCAGAGCCCACCGACAGCTGGCCACCAGCCGCCAGGCCGACCGCTGTCGTGGGCGGTCGAGGCACCCGTTCGCCGCAGTCACGCAGCCGCGCCCCGGCAGCGGCCACTGCGGGGGCATCCACCACCTCGCGGCTCATGGCCACCACGCCCGGCCGACGCTCTCTGCACCACGTCCCCTGTCCATGAGCCGACGCTAGACACGCGGCGGGCGCAGCCCCGGCCGTTGTCCACAGCCGGATCGGAAGGCACGGCCCTCATTTGTCGCGACATGGCGGACTGGCACCACGAACTGTCTCGCGCTGGCTGCCCGAACCCGCTCCGCCCCGCTCGCGACGGTGCCACATTGAAATGTGGCGCCTTCGACGCCGCAGGTCGCTCATAGGGGAACCAGCATGAAACGACTCATCACCGTCATCGCCGCCGCCGCTCTGGCCGTCGGTGCCGCCGTCGTGTCCGTGCCCGCGCAGGCCGTCTCCGGCGCTGCCACCACCACCGCCGACGGCTCGGCCAAGCCCTACGTCCCGCCACCGATCCACTGGGGGGCGTGCTCCGACCCGACGCTCGTGCGCTACGGCGCGCAGTGCGGCATGGTCACGGTGCCCTTGGACTACGAGCACCCGCACGGCGCGCTGATCCACCTGGCAGTCTCCCGGCTGCGGCACACGACCCCGCAGTCGGCATACCAAGGCGTGATGCTCGTCAACCCCGGCGGGCCCGGGGGCTCGGGCCTGGTCCTCTCGGTGCTCCAGGGGTTCGTACCGCACAACGCCGGCAAGGCGTACGACTGGATCGGCTTCGACCCGCGCGGGGTCGGTTCGAGCGTGCCGGCGCTGTCCTGCAACGGCAGCTACACCAGCTACGACCGGCCGTACTACGTGCCGGTGACGCACGGGCTGGAGAACGCGTGGCTGACCCGGACGAGGGACTACGCGAAGGCGTGCACCAGGGCCGGTGGGTCGCTGCTCGACCACATGAAGACCACGGACAACGTCGCGGACATGGAGAGCATCCGGATCGCTCTGGGACAGAAGAGGATCAACTTCTACGGCTTCTCCTACGGCACCTACCTCGGCCAGGTCTACGCGACGATGCACCCTGACCGGGTGCGGCGCTTCGTCCTCGACAGCAACGTCGACCCACGTCGCGTGTGGTACCAGGCCAACCTCGACCAGGACTACGCCTTCGACCGGAACATGGGCATCTACTTCGACTGGGTCGCCAAGCACGACGCCGTCTACGGTCTCGGCAACGACGGCCAGGCCGTGGAACGCACCTACTACCGCATCCTCAGCTACCTGCGCGCGCACCCGCAGGCCGGCGGGACCATCGGACCGGACGAGTGGAACGACGTGTTCGTGAACGCCGGCTACTACGTCTACGGTTGGACCGACATCGCCACCGCCTTCTCCGCAGCCGTGAAGCGCGGCGACTACCGCGGCATCAAGGCACTCTGGGACAGCGCCAACCCCCAGGGGCCGGGAGCCGACAACGGGTATGCGGTGTACCTCGCGACAGGGTGCACCGACGCGCCATGGCCGCACAGCTGGGCGGTCTGGGAGCGCGACAACTGGCGGGTCTACGACAAGGCGCCGTTCCTGACGTGGAACAACGCCTGGTTCAACGCGCCGTGCCGCACCTGGACGGGCGAGACGGCCGACGAGCCCGTCACCGTGTCCGGACGGGAGGTACCACCCATCCTGCTGATCGACGAGACCTACGACGCCGCCACGCCGTATGCGGGCAGCCTCGAGGTGCGGTCGCGCTTCCCTCGGTCGGTGCTCGTCGAGGGCGTGGGCGGGACGACGCACGCGGGCTCGCTCTCGGGCGTGGCCTGCACCGACAACACGGTCGCGGCCTACCTCGCCACGGGCTCGCTGCCCGAGCGACGACCGGGTCGCCGCTCGGACCGGCAGTGCGACCCGGTGCCCCAGCCCAACCCATCAGCGGCGGCGGCAGCCTCCGCGCGTTCCAGCACGTCCTCGATGCGCGTGGCCCCGAGCGTCCGGTGAGCCTCCGACGTGGTGCCGGCGTCCGCCCGGACAGGGCTGATGCCGGCACCCGGGCCCGTCGACGTAGTTCGACAGGGCGTACATCGTGGTCCGTCCCGCGGTCGAGGAGACGCTGACCGTCGTGACCCTGGCCCTTGCCTCTCGGCCCGCAGTGATCCGACACTCGCACCATGACCCAAGAAGGCCGAGACCATCGGCGTAGCCTGACCGCTTACTCATGAGCATGGATGAGGTGGCGATCGGGCTCATCTCGGCTCCGGGTTCGACCACCGACATTGCATCGTTCCTCGCCGACGACCTGTACGCGGAGATAAGTCTGCACCTGCCCACCGTCCAGTGGCGCGTGCCAACGGTGGTCGACGCACTCGTGCATCCACCTTCGGACGACGCCGCCCTCGTCGCTGCGGCTCGGGACCGGCTCTTGAAGGAAGGCTGGGATCTGGTCGTCTGCCTGACCGATCTGCCGCTGAAGGCTCACCGGCGCCCGGTGGTGGCCTATGCGAGCCCACTGCACGGCGTGGCCGTCGTCTGCATCCCGGCGCTCGGCGCCATCGGACTGCGTAGGCGCACCCGTGACACGGTCGTCGGGCTCGTGCGTACCTTGCTCGGCGACACGGAGGACGAGGCCCTCTCGGGCCGCGCTGTCGGTCTCGGACGCCGCGCCAAGGAGCTCGGAAGGGGCCATCAGCCGGAGAGGGACGGCAGCGTGATGTTCACCGCGAGAGTCCTCAGCGGGAACGTGCGACTACTCATCGGAATGATTCGGGCCAACCAACCGTGGAGACTTGCGATCAGACTCTCGAGAGCGCTGACCGCCGCTCTGGCAACGGGGGTGTTCGCCCTCATCACCCCCGACATCTGGCGGTTGAGCGCCACGCTCGACTGGGTCCGACTGTGGGCGATCGCGGTGGGGTCTGTCGCGGGGATCACGATCGCACTGATCGCCGGGGCTGGGCTGTGGGAACGCCCGTCGGATTCGGTCGATCGGAAGCAGGTGACCCTCTTCAACCTGGCCACCACCGCAACGGTCGTTCTGGGTGTGTTCTTCCTGTACGCCGCGCTTCTCGTGCTCGCACTGCTGACCTCGCCGGTTCTGGTGCCTGCACAGCTGCTCCAGCAAGGCATCGGGCATGCCGTGGGAGTCAACGACTACATGAAGCTGGCGTGGCTCACCAGCTCTCTCGCGACACTGGGCGGAGCTCTCGGGGCAGGTCTGGAGAGCGACGAGGGGGTTCGGGCCGCCGCTTACACGTACCGGCAGGACTCACGTCAGACCGAGCCGAAGGGGTGAGCAGCGCACCTCGACGTTGTCCGACCGAGCCGGCAAGCCTCGCGGGCGGCGGACGGCCATGACACCCTTCCTGAGGAAGAGGCCTCACCAGAGGCCCACGTCCATTACTCCCGAGCTGTGGAGGGCGGGTCGCCCCCCCCCGACCGACGTGCGCGATCGCGCACCGGCGACCCAGCAGCATTGCCAGCGCGCCAGCAAGGACCCCGCCCTCCCCAGGCGCCGAGGCCACGCGCCCAGCACGGTTGTTGTTCCGAACAAACATCATTTTGCGGAGGCGCATTCGAGCTCCCCACCCCGGACCTGTGGGACGACGAACTTTAGTCCGGGCCTGCCGTCTTTGTGAGCCAAGTGACGCAATCCGACCGAGTTCTGGAAAGCAGTCAGGCCGCAATCGGAACGCGCAGCCATTCGACGCAGGGCGCGAGGAGCTCTTGGCTCTGGCGCTCGGGCCGGCCCGATGCACGGCATGTAAAGCATTCTTCCTGTCATGGCTCCCTTCTGTGTCAAGACGCGGTCGGCAGGGGCGTTCTACGCTGGGTGGCGACGGGTCCGGGAAGTGGCTTGTCCGAAGAGCCGGTGTGGGGTTGTGAGCCGGTCGCGCTGGAGTCAGAGCCGTTGCCCCGGTGCCCTCCCGGGCCCGTCACTGTGGTGATCCGGCCGGCTACGTAGTCGCCGAGCATCGTCCGGAACACCAGGTCGGACAGCCGCCGTTTGAGGCAGCGCATCGCCTCCATCGAGCTCTTCCCGGCGGCCTTCTTCCGGTCGAAGTAGGCGCGGCCCTCCGTCGGGGTGCGCAGCTGCACGGTGGCCATGATTTGCAGCACCCGGTTGATCTGCCGGTTCCCGCCCCGGGACAGCCGGTGGCGGATGTGGTCCCCGGAGGACGCGTCGATCGGGGCGGTCCCGGTCCAGGACGCGAAGTGGTTGCGGTCCGGGAACCGGGACAGGTCCCCCACCTCGACCAACAACCGCGCCGCACCGGACGGTCCGATGCCGTGCAGCCCGAGCAGCGAGGTCCCTGTCTCGGCGACGAGCTCCTTCAGCTCCTTGTCCGCGGCCTTCTTCCGGGCATAGATCCGCTCCAAGTCCGCGACCAGCTCCGCGGCGACGCGTTTGCGGGTCTTGCCGACCGCGTCCCGCGGCCGAACCCCAGCCAGGAGGGTCTTCGCTTGGGCTGCGGAGAGGTGCTTCTTCGCGCCACCGGGCAGCAGTTCCAACAGGATTCGGTGCAGCTGGCTGACCTTGCGGGTGTGCTCCTCCCCGATTGAGCGGCGCCGGTCCACCAGCAGCTGCAGCACCTCGAGCTGCGCATCCGTGACGACCGGGCGCAGCCCCGCCATCCTCGTTCCGACCAGCGCGACCGAGTGCGCGTCGGTCGCATCGGTCTTACGGCCCTGCCCGGTCGCGAACACCCTTGCTCGCGCCGACAGCTTGGCCGGCACGTCGACCACGTCCTGCCCGTCCGCGATCAGCCGATGCGCGATGTGCCGCCCGATCCCCTCACAGCCCTCGATCGCCCACACCCGGTCCGGCCAGGCGGCCACGTGCTCGAGCATCGCTTGGTAGCCCTCGACGGTCGTGTCGAACCGGCCACCATCGAGGACCGTCTCGTCGGCGGTCATCACCTCGATCGTGACGCTGCGTTTGTGCGGGTCCATGCCGATCACGACCCGCGAAACGTCTTCGTTCACCGTGTCCTCCGTTGCCTCGAACCTGTCGATGGTTGGGCGTGGAGGGCACCGCTACTTCGAGCACAGCAATCCCTTCTTGAGCCTCTCCTGCCCGGCGGTGCCCGGGCGGCGCAACCCATGAGAGAGCCACACGACCAAGCGTGGGCAGCCGCTATTTCGAGCGACGAGCCCGGGCACCTGAACCGAGCCTGCGCAGGCACCGGTCCTGCGTCAATGAAACAAGTATCCGCTTTCCGCGCGGTCCTGCCGAGATCCGGACGTCGAAGAACTATCACTACATGACGTCAGCAAGGATGCAGCTCGCGCGACGGCCAGGCGCCTGTCACGGTTGCCGCACTGCATTCTTGTGCGACCGGTTCGCGCTTGGTCAGCGGGCAGAGGAGTTGCCAGCTTCGAGGTGATGCCAGGCTCACGCCGTCGGCCCTCGCGGGACATCATCCGCTCCGGGTGATGCGTCCGCGGGGCGGTGATGAGGTAGTTGTGCGGGTGGCCCGCCTCTTGATCGGGCTGATTGTCGAGATGTGGGCGTTTGGTACAAGTCCGTTTGGAGGGTTTCGTATGGCTAGCAAAGCAAGCATCGTGTTCGCGCATGGTCTGTGGGCCGATGGCTCGTGTTTCCGAAAGGTGATGGGCCCGCTTCAGAACGAGGGCTATGAATGCCTGGCGTCCCAGCACGCCCTGGACAGCCTTGCTAACGATGTCGCCAATGTCAGGCGCAATGTCGCGCGCGCGTCCGGCCCCGTCCTGCTTGTCGGCCACTCGTACGGCGGGACGCTCATCACGCACGCCGGCGTCGACGAGCGCGTCCGCGGGCTCGTCTACATCGCCGCGCTCGGCCCGGACGAGACTGAGACGTCGCAGAGCCAGCTAGACAAGTACCCCGGCACGCCGGTTCTCCAGCACGTCGAGGTTGCCGAAGACCGGCTCTGGCTGAAGAAGACCGGCGTGCCGTTCTTTGCCGGGGATCTGACCGAGGAGGAGCAGCAGATCGTGTGGGCGACCGCAATGCCTCCAGTCCCGGATCTCTTCATGCAGAAGGTCGACGGCATCGCCTGGAGGACGAAGCCGAGCTGGGCGATCATCAGCAAGAACGACCAGACGGTGCCGCCTCAGCTCGAGCGTGACTCAGCGAAACGCATGGGAGCCAAGGCCTTCGAACTCGACTCCAGCCACGTCGCGATGCTGTCGGAGCCGAAGAACGTACTCGATATCGTCCGGCAGGCTGCCGACTCGATCTAGGACGTGTGCATCGCTCGATGCGTCTGCCCCCGGGCTCGGTGGCTGGGACACGCGACTGCCTGCCGGGGCCAGAACGACGATCCCTGCGTCCGTTCGCGACAGGCGTCCGGTCAAGGCCGACAATCGCTGCCCGGCAGGGACAGAACCACGCGGCGAGGGCAGCGTGCCCTGTCCGGACTACCGCCCACCCGCCGACTTCCTCGCCCTCCCACTGGCGAAGGCGCCCCAGACGCCGCCAGCAACGCCCCTCGCGCACGCCGCGCGCCTGCCCCCAGGGAAAGGGCACTGGTGATGGGTGGCCGGGGACCCACGGGGATGCCACCGGCGCCGCTCGTGGCCCACCGTTGAGGTCGCACCCCTCGAACACCTACCGGAGGTTGACATGGGACAGACCGAATACCTCGTCACGATGACCACCCACGTGCCGGACGGCGTCGGCGACGCAGAAGTCGCCGAGGTCCGAAGCAGAGAGGCCGCCAACACTGCCCGGCTCGCCGAGCAGGGCAATGTGCTGCGGCTGTGGCGGCCGCCGCTGGCTCCCGGCGAGTGGCGCACCCTCGGCCTCTTCGCGGCGACGCACGAGACGGACCTGGAACGCATCCTGTCCTCGATGCCGCTGCGCAAGTGGCGCACCGACGAGGTGACGCCCCTCGACCTGCACCCGAACGACCCGGGAGCCGGTGTCCAGCCGCGCGATCCTGAATCGAACGAGTTCCTCACGACGTTCACGGTCCACGTGCCCCCGAACGCATCCGACATCGACGCGGTGACTACCGGCGAGGCGAGGCGCGCCAGCCAGCTCGCGGACCAAGGCAAGCTGCGGCGGTTGTGGCGCCTGCCCGAGCCGGGTCGTGCCCTCGGCCTGTGGCAGGCGGCCGACACCGAGGAGCTCGCCGCCCTCCTCGACTCACTGCCGATGACAGCTGCCGGTTGGCTGGCCATCGACACCGTGGCGCTGACCCCGCATCCCAGCGACCCCGCCACCGCTCCCGCCGCGGCTCGCTAGGCCGGCTGCCTCACACCCCGGCCAGGCGCGAAGCAGACAGCGCGTCCGCCAGCTCCCTGCGTGATCGGATCCCCGAGATGGGTGTCGCGGGCCAGGTCGCGCAACCGTGGTGCGTCTCGGCCACGTCAGAGGTCGAAAGAGATCCGTGCGCGAAGACGCTGGGCTCTGGCGCGGCTCAGCTCGTCGGCAGCCAGTCGCCGGCCAAGTCCAGGAGCGCTTCGGCGACGGGGAGGTCCCCTGCCTGGAACTTCGCGCCCGCGGCCGCGAGCGCGCGCTGGGCCTGCTGGGCGGGCCAACACCGGAGTCGACGCGCTCTCCCGTCAAGGGGCTGCCGACCAGTGGGCCGGACCGAGGGCCCTGACGGCGACCTCTTCAGTGAGTGGCCTGGGCGGCCCGGCACGGTAGTTCCGAGCTGAGCAGCGCTGTCCGGAAGCGGCACCATCATCGCCGGCGCAGATGCGATGCAGACCGGGTTGGCGTAGACGCACTCACCTGCCGCGAGCGGCGGTGCCGATGACAGCGCGGCCGGAGCGGTTCAGATCGCCCGCCAAGGGTGATCACGAGGGCCCGGGCGGCGGTTGACTCTGGGACTGGCGGTGGCGTCGGAGCTCCCATGCGGACATGGCGAGTCAGAGCGTGCTGACCAACGACACCGCCTTGCAGAGTGCCTCTGAGGGACGAAGTAGGTCGCTCGAACGACGGGGGGCAGGAGGGCTCTCGTGGACGACAAGAACAGCCCAAGCGGCCCGGCGCTCGAGATGACGAGCTGTCCCGAGTTCGGCGCCATGGCGATGTCCGGAGCGGCTGCGTCGCCGAACCAGCCCAGGCCGTCGTCGGGGGATCGGGCGCTGCTCAGGCTGGCGGCCGTCCTGCTCATCAGCGGATTCCTGATTTTCTTCGTCGTGTCGCTGTTCCATGCAGGCACCGCCGATCCCAACAGCCATCGCGCCGTCTTCGCGCAGTACGCGGCCAGCTCCTCGTGGATCGCGGTCCACCTTGGGATCTTTGCGGGGTTCGCCGCGATGGTCCTCGGGGTCTACCTCTTGTTCTCGCTCTTTCGAGACGGCCGGCCGGCGATCGAGCTGTCCGCCCAAGTGGGGCTGGTGTGCACCGGCGTTGCGCTCGGTCTGACTGCTGCTCGGTACGCCGTCGACGGGGTCGTGCTCAAGCGCGCCGTCGATGCCTGGGTGGCCACTCCAGCCCCGCTCAAGCCGGGTCGTTTCGCGGCGGCGGAAGCAGTGCGTGCGCTGGAGGAGGCCCTGAGCAGCTACCAGGGCATCGTGCTCGGTGTCGCGATGGTGCTTCTGGCCGTGCTGATCATTGTCACGCGACGGATCACACGGCCGGTCGGCTATCTGCTGGGAGTCGCGGGCATCGCCTCTGTTGCTTCCGGCTGGATCCTCGGGACTGACGGCTTCGCGATGCAGGGTTCCGTTCCGACGCAGTTCGGGCAGGCCTGCATTTTCGCGGCGGGCATCTGGCTGCTGGCGAGAACTTGGCGGACACCGTCGGCGACCCCGCAACCGCTCCCCGAGCAGCGTGCCGACGTCGAACCGGCCGAGCCAGACCGCCGCGTCAGGCGTGGGCACCGCCGGGGAGGAGCACTCACGTGATGAGACCTAGGACTGTTCGGTTCGCGGCGGCCACAACCGCCATCGGCGTCGCTCTTGTGACTGTGGTGGTAACCGTCCTGCATCCTGGCGGCGGCGACACCACAGCCGCAACCTTCGCCAGCTTCGCCGCCAGCAATGACTGGACCGTCGTCCATCTGTTGCAATTCTTCGGGATGGCACTCTTGCTCGGCGGGCTCCTCGCGCTCTTTCGCGTCCTCGCCGGGAACCGCGAGCGGCTGCACTGGCTCGGGTTCTTCGGCGCAGTCGCAGCGGCGGTCGCACTCGTGCTGTCCGCGGTGGTCTTCGCGACGGACGGTGTTGCTAACAAGTTCGCGGTGGACACCTGGGTTAGCGCCGCTCCCGCCGCCAAGCCGAGTCGGTTCGCGGCAGCTGAGGCGCTCAGATGGCTGGAGATCGGCACCACCAGCTACCAGGAGCTGATGCTCGGGATCTCCCTCGCGCTCCTCGGCATCCTGATCGTCGTGACTCGGCGTCTCGCCCGAACCATTGGCTACGTGCTGGGCCTGTCCGGGCTGGCCTTCGTGGTGGCTGGTTGGATGATCGGCCTCGACGGCTTCACCCCCACCGATTCCATGCCGACCCAACTGGCCTACATCGCGCTGCTGGTGGCGATGATCTGGCTGGTGGCGACCGCGTCGCGGATTCGGCAAACCGAGAGCACGCGGGTGCGCGGCAGCGAACCAGGTGAGCCGACGGCAGTGCCCACGCAGCGGACGGCTGCGCAGGATGCGGCCGAAAAGCAGGGCCTGGCCTAGTCCGACGCCGTCGCCGCGAGCAGCGCGAACGACACCAGCCAGTGGGGGGGTCGAAGTGAAGTCGCGGCGACGACCTCCTGCTCGATTGCGGCGACCTGCTGCGCGGTCGCGTTTGATGGAGCCTCGCGACAAGGGCGTGGATCTGGTGGTGACGGGTGACTGGTCCCGGGCCGCTCGAGAAGCGTTGGAGAGCGTACGTGCCGACGGGCTGGTGCTGAACTATGCGCGCGGTTTCCGTGAGCAGCCGATTGACTTCATCGAGGGCTTGCCGATTCGGAAGCTGGACCTGCTGGCGAGGTCGGTCACCGACTTGTCGCCGGTGTATTCGCTGGCGCCGACGCTCGAGGAGCTGCGCGTGCAGTCCGATCCGCGCGGTGATCGAGCTTGAGGCTCTTCCGCGTGTTCGGACGTTGGCTGCGTCCTGGCCGCAGATCCGCTCCTCGATCGTGTTCGCACCGCAGATCGAGGACCTGGCCGTTCCGTCCTACGCCGAGCCGGACCTTGGGCCGCTGTCCTGTTTGACGTCGCTGACATCACTGGTGATGAAGTAGCGACCGAAGCTGCGGTCTTTGCGCCGGGGGCCGCGTGTCGTCGCCCAGATCCGGTGTGAGAGTGCAGCCGCCTCGGGCTGCGGTACCGTTCACGCGCCGCCTGCAGGGGGCGGTGGCTCACAGGGGAGCACGGATGCTGGATGTCAAGGAACCGGATGCGGCCGCGCCGTCCGTGGTGGGACTGCATGGTGTGACCGTGAGGTACGGGCGCGCGACGGCCCTCGAGGAGGTGTCGGTCTCGTTCGGCCCGGGCGTCACCGGGCTGCTGGGCCACAACGGGGCCGGGAAGTCGACGCTGATGGGCGTGCTGACGGGAATGGTCCGCCCGAGCGGGGGCGAAGTGCGCCTGTCCGGGGTGCCGGTCGACAGCCGTGGCCCCCGGACCCAGCTGCGGCAGTCGCTCGGTGTGCTTCCGCAGCGCTTCGAGGCCTTTCCCGCGTTCCGGGTCCGTGAGTTCCTGGAGTACGCCGCGTGGCTGCGGCGGCTGCCGACGGCCGAGACACCGACCGCGGTCGAGCAGGCCCTGTCCCTGGTCGGCCTCACCGCGCTGGCCGACCGCCGTATCAAGGACCTATCCGGCGGGATGCTGCAACGGGTCGGGATCGCCTGCGCGGTGGTGCACCGGCCGCGCGTCCTGGTTCTGGACGAGCCCTCGAACGGGCTCGATATCGAGCAGCGCGCCGCGTTCCGCGACATCGTCCGGTCCTTGGATCCCGGCACCACCACGATCATCAGCTCCCACCTGGCCGAGGACATCGCTGCCGTGTGCCAGCGCGTCGTCGTCCTGCAGCAGGGCCGCGTCGTCGCCGAGGACACCCTGGCCGGGCTCATCACCCGGACACGGCCCTCAGCCGGACCCGCGGGAAACCACAGTGGCCCCGGCGCTGACGGCCTGCTCGCCGTCGACGGTCCGGGGCTCGAGCAGGCCTACCTGCGGGTGCTGGCCGCGAACGGCCGATGAGCGCCTCGACCCGCACCCCGGCGGCACCTCCCGCGCAGCTGGCGGCGCGCCGGCCAGGGCACTGGCTGCTGCCCGAGCTGCGCACCACCCCGGCGCGGTGGCCGGCCCTGGCACTCGCGCTGGCGGGCGTTGCCTACGCGCTGACGGGCTCACCGTACTGGGTGGGCCAGTGGAACGACACGACCCTCTTCGCGCACCTCTACGGGTCGATCGTCATCGGCATCATCAGCGGCATCGTCGCGGCCCTCATGGTGGGCCGGTCGCAGTCACGGGGCGTGGCCGTGCTCGAGCAGACGGGCCTGCGCTCCGGGCCGGCGGTGCTGGCTCGGGCTGTCCTGCCGGTGTGGGTGCTGGCCGCAGCGGCGTGCCTGCTCGTTCTCGCGGCCGCCACGGTCCGCACGTTCTTGGCGTCCGGCAGTGGTGGCTCGCCGTCGTGGGGCGTCGTCGTCCTGACTCTTGCGCTGCTGGCGCTTCAGGTTGGGGTCGGTGCTCTTCTCGGGGCGTGGCTACCCCGGTGGGCCGCGGTCGTCGGGACCGGTGTGCTGCTCTACGGGGCGCTCATCCCGGTGTACCTGCCCGACGCTGAACGCACCTGGGGACGGCTCTACCCGGTGATCCAGCAACGCTGGGACGACGACGTCGTCCAACACGGGGCACGGATGCTCAGCGCCGCGGTCTGGCTGCTCGCGGCCGCCGGCCTGCTCGTGATGGTGGCCGGGTCGCGACACCCCTCGACCCGACCTCGGGTCGGGATCGTCGCTGCCGCAGCGCTGCTCGCGTCGGCGGCCGCCGCGGGCGTGCTCGTGCCGCAGGTCGCCCGCGGCCAGCAGTGGATGTCCACCGCCGCGGCCATGCGCCCGCTGCAGTGCGCCGAGCACGACTCCGCGCGCGTCTGCGGCTACTCCGCCACCCGCGAGAACCTGGCAACCATCGCGGCCGCCTTCGCTGACGTGCGCCGGAGCGGGGCCGGGCTCGACTTCCTCCCGGCCGAGCTCGTCGAGGCGGGCGCACCGGTGGCTCCCGGGGAACCCGGCGCGCCCGCCGCCATCTGGGACACCTCCCGCGACCGGACCGCCGAATGGAGCCCCGACCCCACGGGACTGATCAACCGGTCCCGCGCGGTCGAGCTCGTCGCGCAAGCCGTCGTCCCTACCCTTGATGAGGACTGCGCCCGCAGCGAGCTGGCCGCCTGGACCGATCTCGACGCCAGCCGAGACATCGCCGCGACCCTCACCGACCGGATCACCGGCACCGTGTCGAGGCCCGAGGACACCCCAGCCCACGACCTGCTGGTCCACCTCCCGCCAGACAAGCAGGACGCGTGGATGAACCAGGCCGTCGCCGCGGCGGCCGCGTGCCGACCCCTTCCACCGGTCCTCGCACCATGAGCCGCGCCGCACCGCCCGTCCCGCCCCCCGCACAGACTCGGACTCGGTTGCGCCTGTCGTGGCTGCGTGGCCAGTGGCTGATGGCCCGAGGCCTCGGTCTGCCCTCAGCGCTCGTCGCCTCCGCGCTCGTTGTCGCCGCCTTCGCGGCGCCCTCGTCTCTGACGCTGCCCGTCGGCGTGCTGACCAGCGTCAGCCCAGCCATCATGCCGCTCTACCTGGTTCAACCCGTCCCCCTCGCGATGCTCCTGGGACGCAGCTGCCTCAGCCCCGCCGCGACCCTCGAGGCCACCGCGATCCGCCGCGTCCGCCACACCCACGCCGCCCTCCTCGGTGGCGCCATGGTGCTCACCCTCGCCATGCTCGCGCTCAACCCCGCCCTGACCGGTGACAGCCGCACCCTCGTCACCGCGTCCTACCTCGGCTCCGTCGGGCTCCTCTTCGCCGGAGTCGCGCTACTCGGACGCGTCGGCGTCCTCCTGCCGGCGGCCTACCTGTGCCTGCTCACCGTCCTGGGCACAGCGGACGACGGGCAACCCGCCGCGTGGGCCTGGACGATGCAGCCCGCGCCGACCGCCCTCGCCACCGGCGTCACCCTCCTCGCCGCCGGTGCCCTCGCCCTCGCAGCCCGCTGGCGTCGAGCGCCGCGCGGCGAGGCCTGAGCGACCCACCCTGGACACCGCTCGCCACGCAGGTGAACGCGGGTCCGCGCGAACGTCCGGAAATGCCGAGTTGAGGGCGGCTACGCTCGCCCGATCATGCCGCGGTCCGCGCGCTCCTGCCGGGACCGGTGGCACGTGGGAGCAGCTCCGGGCCACGGCACACCACGGGGCGACCCGTCCCCGCGACGATCTCTGGCGCCACCGAGGCTCGGTCGCCGTACGGTCCGCGGTCAGGAGGCGGGCTTGCGTGCCGTGACGACGCGAACTGGCGGCCACATCAGTGCGGTGAGACCGCTGCGGGACACCTGGGTGAGTCCTGCGCCGTGGGCGTCGGCGACGTACTCGGCGGTCTTGGCGAAGTCGATGATCGCCAGCTGGCCGCCTGGCCGCAGCATCCGGGCGGCATTCTCGATCACCGCGCGCCTCTTCGCCCGGTCGTGGATGTTGTGCACCGACAGGCTGGCCAGCACCAGGTCGGCACACGCGTCGGGGAGCTGTGGAGCGCTCATGTCCCCGGTCACGACGTGGACCCGGTCGGCCACCCCCAGCGCGGCGGCGTTGGCCAGCAGCTGGCCGGGGCGGGAGCCGGCTTGGTCGATCGAACGCCACAGGTCGATGCCGGTCGCCGAGCCCTGAGGAGCGCGTTGAGCGGCCCCCAGCAGCATCAGTCCCCGGCCGGTGCCCAGGTCGACGATGTCTTCGTCGCCATGCCAGGTGAGCGCGTCCAGCACCCGGTCGCGCAGCAGACGCTTGCCGCGCAGCGAACTGTGGAGCAGCAGGGCGGCGGTGCCCCAGCCGACGGCGCAGAAGCCGAACCCCGCACCGAGCAGTGGTGCCGATCCGACGGCGGTGAGGATGAGGAAGACGATGCCGAGCAGTCCGAGGCCGGCGTAGCCGGCCACCACCGGCGGCGCGTCCAGCCCGTAGCTGGGCCGGCCACGGCGCCCGGCGCTGCGGACGGCGCCGGCGGGTTGCGGAGCTGCCAACCGTCGCGGGGACGTCGTCGGCATGGTGTCCGGCTCGTCGGGCACGTGGTCGGGTCGCGCGCTCACTGGTGCAGCCGCCACGCCGTCGCGCCGACCCAGACCAGCAGCGCTGGCAGCGACACGGTGAGGACTGCGGTCAGTACCGGGCTCGGCAGGGGGAAGGCCAGTCCGCCGAACGCGAGCAGCGGCACCAGCGCCCAGCCCAACAGTGTCAGCCAGCGGGGCAGACGCCCCGTGCGGTCGACCACGCGGGTCGTGGCGGCGACGAGCGCGGCCAGGAGCCCCAGCTTTGCGATGTCGGCGACGTTGACCGCCTGCAGCCACGCCGTGGTCGTGTCCGCGGGCGTGTGCGTGACGTCGTGTGCGGCGGCCAGGCCGAGTCCGACCTGCAGCAGCGAGATCCCGGCCGCGGCCAGGCCGGTTCCGGTGACCCACCGGCCAGTCCGGACGGGGCGTACCGCGGCGGCGATCCCAACGGTCAGCCCGGCCAGTGCCAGCCCGGCGACGCCGTGGACCAGCAGGGCCTGCAGCACGAACCCGCCGGCGTGGGCGGTGAAGAACGCGTGCACGGCACCGGCGTCGACGGTGCCGGGCGTGGCCGGCGCGACCAGCAGTCCGACCAGCCAGGCCAGCACGTAGACCACGCCCAGCACCGGCAGTGCGCGCTGCGCCCGCGGCCGCTGGCGCGGGGTCGGCCGGACCTTGCGGGTCCTGGTGGGTGTCGCGGGGCCGGCGGGGGTGGTCATCGTGGGGTCCTCTCCAGGTTGGTCACCGCGGCGGGCGGTCGACGACGGGGTTCGTCCAGGGAGTCGATGTGCTTGTACAGGCTGGACAGCCGCACTCTCAGCCGGGCGGCCAGTGCGGCCAGCGTCAGCCGCTCCCACCCGGCCTCGTCGGCCAGCTCGGCCGCCGCGGCCACCACGCTGCTGCTGGAGAGCCCGGCCCTAGGCACGTGAGGTCACCCGGCCGGTGAACGCCACGATCGCCGGGTTCACCAGCTCTGACTCCTCGACGTGCGGGTAGTGCCCGGCACCGGGCACCAGCAGCAGCTCGCCGTCCAGGCGCTCGGCGATCCAGCGGCCCTCTCCGGCGGCGTCGGCGAAGTCGGGGTCCCGGTCGCCCATCACCACCAACACCGGCGCAGTGACCTCACCCAGTCGGGCCTCGACCGGCGCGTGGCTAGTCCGCGTCGTCCGACTGAACGCCCGGGCGTGGCCGGGGCGGCGCATGCTGGCCACGATGGCCTCGGTGTGCTCGGCGAAGTCGGCCGGGCGCCGGCCCGGGTAGAGCTTGGGCAGGTAGGACGCCCACACCCGCGGCGCCCACGGCCCGGCCATCGCCGCGCGGAAGGCCAGCGCGAGCAGCGGGTTCATCGGCGGGTTGCGCACGAACGCACCCACCAGTACCAGGCCTGTGACCAGCTCGGGCCGCTCGGCCGCGGCCCATGCCGCGGCGCCGGCGCCCATCGAGTTGCCGACCACCACCGCCGGGCCGCCGAGGTGCTCGATCAACGCGAGGATGTCGCCGCCAGCCGCGACGTCGTCGTAGCTGCTGAATGTCGCGTCGCTGTCACCGTGCCCACGCAGGTCCATCGTGACCACCCGATAGCCGCCCGCGGCCAGCGCCGGCACGGTGCTGCGGTACACGCCGCGCAGCTCGCCCATGCCGGGCACGCAGATCACCAGGGGGCCGGTGCCGACCGTGTCGTAGGCGATCCGGCCTTCCGGGCGCTCCATCCACTGGGCTTCGGACGAGGCGGCGGGACTTCCGTTCATGGTTGTTCCTCCATCAGGGTCTGTGTGATTAGCTCCCACGTGCTGTCAACGGCTTCCAGGCGCGGCGGGTTGTACCGCCGGCGAACGCCCCTGGCCCGGGCTGGCGATCAGGAACGGCTCCGGCGCGCGGTGCCGGCGTCCTGCTCGACGGGCTCGCGCTGCGCGGTGCGCAGCGCGAGCCCGTCGAGCAGGACGTCCAGCCCGTAGGCGAACCGCTCGTCGAGGACGGGTGCCCAGATGTGGCGGCCGAGTTGGCGCAGGCCGGGGAACTCGTCCGGGTCGACCTGGGCGAACCGGGCGTGGATCTCGTCCAGGGCAGCCTGGTCGTAGGCGCGGTCGTGATTGCGGGTGTCGGCGGCGAAGGTGGCCTCGAAGCCGATCACGTAGTGGACGAGGGTGTACCAGGCGTGGCCGGCCTCCGCGCCGCTGAAGCCCGCCCGCAGCAGGGCCCGCGCGAACGCGTCGGTCAGCCGGTTGGAGTTCGGGCCCAGCGGGTCGCGGCCCTTCAGCAGGGCGGCGATGCCAGGATGAGCGCGGAGCACGTCCCGAAGGCGGTGTGCCAGCGTCTCCAGTTCCTGGCGCCACGTCAGGTCGGCGTCGAGGCGGGTGTCGAACTCACCGAGCGCGCGGTCCAGGACCAGGTCGATGAGAGCGTCCATGCTCGCCACGTGCTTGTAGAGGGCCGACGGTGCGACGTCCAGACGGGCGGCCAGCGCGCGCGCGTTGAGCGCTCCCGCCCCTAGTTCGTCCACGATGTCCAGGGCCGTGCGTGCGAGCAGGTCAGGGTCCAGGCCGCGTGCCTGGCCGGAGCGGCGTGCCCCTCGATCGGCGTCGGCCTGGCCTCTTGACACTGCCTGGTTGCCGGGCATCGTGACCTCCTTGACGTGGTGAACTAAGTTCACCTAGCCTACCACGGGCAGGTGAACGCCGTTCACCTGCCGAGGAGGCGGTGGAACGCCACCTCGCCGAGCCCAGGGCCTGTACGGGCGCGCCCTCGACGGCGTCACCGTCGCCTTCGACCGGGGCCGGTGCTCCCGCACGCAACCCCTCACCAGGAAGGACATCGCATGACCGACACCGCCCAGGTAGCCCTTGAGACCCGTGAGGTGCTTGCCGCAGCTGGCGTGCGTCACGCCGTCAAGTCGTACGGCACGGACGACGCCATCGTGCACGCGTTGGACGACGTCACCGTCGAGTTCGCCGCAGGACGCTTCACCGCCATCATGGGCCCGTCCGGTTCGGGCAAGTCGACGCTGATGCACTGCGTGGCTGGCCTCGACACCCTCACCTCGGGCAGTGCCTTCGTCGGCGAGACCGACCTGGCGACGCTCACCGACAAGGAGCGCACGATCCTGCGCCGGGACCGCCTTGGGTTCATCTTCCAGGCGTTCAACCTGCTGCCGACCCTGACCGCGCAGGAGAACATCACCCTGCCTGCCGATCTCGCCGGCCGACGTCTCGACCAGGCCTGGGTGGACACGGTCGTCTCGACCCTCAATCTCGGGGACCGGCTGCACCACCGGCCCTCGCAGCTCTCCGGCGGACAGCAGCAGCGCGTCGCAGTGGCGCGCGCGCTGGTCTCGCGTCCCGAGGTCGTCTTCGGCGACGAGCCCACCGGCGCGCTGGACTCCCGAAGCAGCACCGAGCTGCTCCGCTTCCTGCGCACCGCGGTGGACGACTTGGGCCAGAGCGTCGTCATGGTCACCCACGACCCGGTCGCGGCCTCGTATGCCGACCGCGTGGTGTTCCTCGCCGATGGCCGGATCGTCGACGAGCTCGCGGACCCGACCCGTGACGGCGTGCTCGAGATGATGAAGCGGCTGGGGGACTGAGGCCGTGGTCAAGCACGCACTGCGGTCCCTGATCGCCCACAAGGTCCGCTTCCTTCTCACCGTCGCAGCGGTGACCATCGGCGTCGCGTTCGTGGCCGGCACCTTCGTACTCTCCGACACCATGGGCAAGGCGTTCGACCAGCTCTACGCCGGCCTCACCAAGGGCGTCGACGTCACGGTCAAGGCCAAGGCCGCCTATACCGACCTGAGCACCCAAGGGCAAACCCGCCCGCTCGACGAGAGGCTCGTCCAGGACGTCGCCGCCGTGCCCGGGGTTTCCGCCGCGCAGGGCGGCGTCACCGGCTACGCGTTGGTCCTCGACAAGTTCGGTAAGCCGATCCAGCCCGGGGGTGCGCCGACACTGGGCTCGAGCATCGGCGCGGACCGACGCCTCGCCGGCGACTTCTCCTTCCGCGCGGGCCGCGCCCCGAGCGGCGACCGCGAGGTCGTCCTCGACGCTGGCACCGCGCGCAAGGCCGGCTACCACGTCGGCGACACCGCCCGTGTCGTCTTTCAGGACGGCACCCGGTCCTTCACCGTCGTCGGCACCGTCGGCTTCGGCCAGACCGACAGCCTCGCCGGCGCCACCCTCGCCGGCTTCGACCTGCCGACCGCCCAGCACCTGCTCGGGAAGGTCGGCAAGGTCGACGGCATCGACGTCCTCGGCGACGGCACCCTCACGCCGGAGCAGCTGCGCGCAGCCGTGGAAGCCCGACTGCCCGCCGAAGTGCAGGCCCAGACCGGTTCGGAGGCGGCCTCCGAAAGCTCCAAGGCCGTCCGCGACGGGCTCGGCATCTTCACCAAGGTGCTCCTAGTCTTCGCAGCCGTGTCGCTGCTGGTCGGGTCCTTCGTCATCTGGAACACCTTCAACGTCATCGTCGCGCAGCGCCGCCGGGAGACGGCGCTCATGCGAGCCGTCGGCGCGACCCGGGCCCAGGTGCTGACCGGCATCGTCCTCGAGGCCCTCATCGTCGGCATGGTGTCCTCGCTGCTCGGGCTGCTCGCAGGAGTCGGCCTCGCCGTCGGCATCCGGGCGCTCCTGTCCGCCATCGGCATCGACGTGCCGACCACCTCGGCAGCGGTCGAACCCCGCACGGTGCTCGTCGCGCTCATCGTCGGTGTCGTCGTGACCCTCGTCGCGGCCGTCGTGCCGGCGCTGGCCGCCACCCGGGTCGCCCCCGTCGAGGCCCTGCGCGAAGCCCAGGCCGTCGGCGGCGGCATCGGGCGCAGGAGAACCGTCATCGGAACGGTGTCGCTCGCCCTGGGCCTCGGCGGCCTGGCGTTCTGCATCGCCAGCGGCGGCCAGCCGCAGCTCACCGCGCTCAGCGCGCTCCTCGCCTTCGCGGGCCTGGTCATCGCCGGCCCGCTGCTGGCGCGTGGCGTGGCCACACTTGCCGACCGGGGGCGCCGCGGGAGCGGCTGGCGGCTCGCGGCCCGCAACGTCGGCCGTTCCCCGCAGCGGGCGGCAGCGACCGCGCTGGCCCTCACGATCGGCCTCACGGTCGTGACCGCCGTGACCGTCACCGCGGCGTCCACGAAGGCGTCCGTCGCGGACATCGTCAACGAGGGAAACCGCTCCGACCTCATCCTCAAGGCCGCGGGTCAGGGCGCCGGGTTCAGCCCCGCGGTGGCCGACGTGCTGCGCCAGCGCGACGACGTCAAGACCGTCGTGCAGATGCGGTGGACCGGAGCGAAGGTGCACGACGCCTCTGCGGCGGTGGCGGCCTTGGACACCGCGGGGATCGAGGACGTCGCCGAGCTCGGCCTCCAGCAAGGCGGCCTGTCGGACTTCCGCGACGGGACCATGCTCGTGAGCAGCAAGGAAGCCACGAAACTCGGAGTCACGTCCGGCGCCAAGATCACGGTGCAGTTCCCCGAGACGGGGACCCACACCTTCCGCGTCGCCGGCATCTTCGAGCACGACTCGCTCATCGGAACCGGGTACGTCATCCCCCTGACCGACTTCGCCCGCAACGTCACCTCCACGCTCGACGAGGCGGTGCTCGTACGCGACGCGCCTGGGGCGGACCCGGCGGCAGTCCAGGCAGGCATCGAGAAGGCGCTGGCCACTGACTACCCGAACGTCCAGGTCCAGAACGGCTCGCAGCTCACGGAAGAGTCGCAGAAGAGCATCGACCAGCTGCTCGGAATGGTTACCGCGCTGCTGCTGCTGGCCGTCATCGTGGCGATCCTCGGCATCGTCAACACCCTCGTGCTCTCGGTGGTCGAGCGCACCCGGGAGCTCGGCCTGATGCGCGCCGTGGGGGCCACCCGCCGACAGGTCCGAACGGTCGTACGCCGGGAGTCGATCCTCATGTCGCTGCTCGGTGCGGTAACCGGCATCGCACTCGGCACCGTCACCGGCGTCGCGTTGAGCCGGGCGATGGTCGAGAACGGGATCCGCACCATCAGCGTGCCCGTGCCCACCCTCGTGGTCTACATCGTCGTGGCTGCCGCGGTCGGGGCCCTCGCGGCCATCGGGCCGGCCCGCCGCGCGAGCCGCGTCGACGTGCTCAAGGCCGTGACCGTCGAGTAGCGCCTCCGGGTGCAAGGCAGGGCCTCCCGGAGCGTGCTACGGGAGGCCCTGCCACGCGCGGGCCCGAGGCAAGACCTGCCTCACCGTGGGGCGGGCGACCCAGGTCTCGACGGTCTTGCGTTCGTGTTTCGCGCGAGTCCAGATACGACAACTACGCATCCACCTCGAGATGTCCTCCCGCCAGAGGGGCCTTCACGACCGCCCGAACCTCGCCCATCAGCCCGTTCCGTACTGGCCCACTGGCAATCTCCGGGCATGACCGTGTCCACCTCGTGTCCGGCGCTGGTGAGCGTGACCGAAAGTCCGGCGGCCTCGACGTACGTGAACCTTCACGGTCACGTCCGCAGGCTCGGACGGTATGGACCTGTCCGCAACCCCGACGTTGCTGCCGTTCTGAGCGCGGTCCTGCTGGCCGCGACGGAGCGTCTCGTCGAGCGCCTGGACCGAGTCTGGCCGGAGACCGATCCTGCAACCCGTCTCAAAGTAGCCGCGCGGAGGACAGTCGTCGGACCCGTGCGGCGACCTGGCCGCTTCGTCGCCGACGAAGCATGTCGGACCTCTGCGACTCCTTCCGCCGGGTCACGCCTGACGGAGATGGGCCGCGATCGCGCCCAGGGCCTGCTTTCGCTCCGCCGGCGTCCAGGGCCGCCCGTCGAGGATGACCCACGCAACGCGCTTGGACGCCAGGAACGCGACCGCGTCCGCTTCGTGCACGCCGCCACTCATTGACGGGACGACCCCGGTGACGGCATTCAGACCCTGCAGTTGAGTGACCGTGCCATCAGCGCACCGTCGGAACGCCCGCTGCATGAAGTCGGCCAGACCCTTGGGGTCGGCGGCACCGAGCTCGAGCTCGACGTAGGAGAGCGAGCGGGACACCTGCCGGCCCGGCCTCGACTGGCCCTCGTCGGTGGTGATCCCGACGCGGCGGACCCGGGTGGCGCCGGACGCGATGGTGAACTGGTCCATGCCCATGGATGCCCACGGTGCTGGCTGCCCGCACCAGACGTCATCGCCGCCGGGGAGCACCGCGCCGCACCTGCCGGCGTCAGTCGCGTCGGCCCCCGGCGCGAACTCGTCATTCACGTCGATACCGCGGGCCACCCTTCCCGCGAACAGGTCCGTGAACGGAAGGTCAGCTCCCGCGCCCTCGCCGAGGTTCTGGTGAGTGACACATTGGGCGGCCTCGGGCACGGCTGTCATCGTCGGCACGGACGCACTGACCTGCACCGCGGACGGGCGCGGCGCGGTGGGGCCTCCGCTCGTGCAGCCTGCGAGCAACACGGCGACGGCGGCCGCACCCGTGAGCGCCGGTGCCCGGCGTGGCGGGCGCTTGGTGCCTCGCGAGTCGCTGGCCATGGTCCGGAGTGTGCCAGCGAAACTCGCACGGGCATTTCAAGATGGGCGTGGAGAGCCCGCCAGTTCCTCCCATGTGGGTGCCCTGTGCGACGTCCTGTCATGCCGCTCCCGTGCCGCACCTAACCTCCAGAGTGTCGGAGCGTCACCCCCGGCACGATTCCTCACGGCGCCTGCGCGCGCCGGCCCCGAGAGGGACGATGGACGTGGCACAGGGGACTACCCACACCGCGAAGAAGGTGGCTCTGGATGACCACAAACCCCCGACCGGACGGGGTTCTCGCACCAGCGGACAACGACGTCCCGTCGCGCGCGCAGCCGACCCCGGAGAAGAAGCGGCACCGGGTCCTCCCTGTCGTCGCGGGCGCCGCCGCCTTCGGCGCCGGTGTCGCCATAGGCTCCAACTTGACGTGGCGGTTCTCCATCTGGTGGAAGCCGAGCTGACGGTCCTTGGACGGTGTACGCGTGGGGGCGCTCATCGTCAACGACAACGAGGCTTCACCCAAGGCGCGCGGCTCCCCCGCAGCGCCACGACTGACCTGGCGCGTAACAAAGTTGAGTCGCGCTGCAGCCGATGGAGGTCAGTTCAGTTCTCATCGGGCCGCGCTCCGGTCGGAGAGCCCTGCCCCTTCGGCCGTCCCGACGGAGGCGTTCGATCCAGATGGAGGGGCGCCGCCTGCCCACGTTGGCCACGTGCGCGTAGGGCGGGCCCGCACAGGGGGCATCTCCAGCCCGAGCGGGCTGCGGCATACTGGCGCGTGGGGTCGCCTCGGTTGGTACTACACCACTGTTGTTCCGACCGAAGTTGCGAGGGAGTTGCATTCGAACTCCTCACCCCCCGGGCCTCTAGCTCAGTTGGTAGAGCGTCGGACTTTTAATCCGCTGGTCGTCGGTTCGAGCCCGACGGGGCCCACCACACTTCTGCGCAGGTCAACCGGCATCTGTGGGGCATGAGTCCCGCCCTCGCTCCCGGCTATCGCAAGAGAAGTGGCAGTGTGGCGAAGGTCGTGGGTTTGACGTTGACGAGGCCAGCTTCTCGGCAGGCCGGGTCGAACACCTGATGGCGCCAGTTCCCCAGACGGATAACAATCGCAAGCTGTACGAGATCGCCGAGGAAGTCACCCACACGGGGTGCCTCGGCTAGCACCGACCTCCACGCGCCGCACCCTCCTGCCGGCGGCCCCTCACCGTGGCACGGCCGGCCGATGATCGGCGCTCCGGCACGACGCGCCACCGGACGCACCACGCTGTTTGAGCACCTTCGGTGACGCGCCTGACTCCTATGTACCCGCGCTCGTAACCCGCGACGCGGTGCCGGCGTGGATGTTCGTTACGGCCGGGCGTGGCTTTCGCGCTGCCCTTCAGACACGCTGACCGCGGCGTCGACCACGGGACCGGGTGCCGAGAGATCGAGATGCCCCGCGATCACCGCCGCGGCTACGCGGTGCATCCCGGATCTGGTCGCGAACGCATAAGCCCGCATGATGCCCACGGCCTCGTCGGGACCGATGCCCAGCTGCGCGACCACGATGCCCGTCGCGTAGTGCAGATGCAGGTCGGTCTTCAATGAGCCACCTGCTCCGCGGGACCCGTCCACCGTTGGCTTCGGGTCCTGGACCAGCACCACGCCGGCCGCGTCGGCCAGGAACTGTGCGCCGTCCCCGGTAAGGGGGCCTGCGTCAGCAGTGAAGCGCAGACTCGTCAGCACACCGACCACTTGGCGATTCACGTGAATCGGAACGGCATCGAGCCACAGCGGGGGAAGAGCTTGCCGGAGGGCCGCGTCCCATCGGGCCCAGCGGGCATCCACTTCATTTGCGCCGCCGATCGCCACCCGGATCTGCCGACCGGTCCGGTATGCCCAGAGACCGGGTCCCTGCCCTGACCCGACTTGAAGCCGCTCCACGCGCGCCGATGCATCGCCCGCACAGGCCAGTGACATCTGAGCTGGCGCGCCGCCGAGTGCGAGCGCTGCCCCGTTGCCGCCCAGGATGGTCCGGCAGGCATGAGCCAGTCGCTCCGGAAAGGACAGGGGTCGATCCTGCTCCGCCAGCGCCAGCGCCAGATGCCCTACAACTGCCCGATGCTCTGCCTCGTTCACGTCGAGGACCCCGACCGCCAACGACCTCTGCACCGTGTCGGCCCCCTACCCGTGGACGTCCGAATCGGACGTCTGAGACGAGTCACGCCACGCAGCCACCGGACGTCCATTCGCGCTTCCTCGATTCGCCGTCGATCTCGCAAAACGCGGGTTCAGAAACTCTGGTCCCGACATCGGTCAGAGGCTCCGGTGCAGCGAACGATACAACTCGTAGGGACGGTTACGGCCCCAAGGGCTTGGACAGCGCCGCACGGCAAGCGAGGCGACGACCTCGAGGCCCTGCGGCCCTGTCACCTTGACCTCCAGAGGGCGCGAATGGGGATATGACGGTTCCGGGAACGAACGAGGGATTGAGTGACCTCCGTCGAGTCGCTGAGGCCTTCATGGAGCTGGGAACCGCGTTCGGGCTGCGGAACAGTGCACAGACACTGGCTGCAGTCGCCCGCCTCGCCGTGGAGCGTGTCCCTGGTGCCGATCACGCCAGCGTCACGAGCTTCGACGGTGTTCGCTTCCGTACCGTCGCGGCGACCGATGACCTGGCGCGGCGGGCGGACGAGATCCAGTACGCGTTGGGCTCGGGCCCGTGCGTGGATGCCATCGTCGAGGACACCCTCTACCGCCCGACGGACCTGGGCGATGATGACCGTTGGCCGGAGTTCGGGGCGCGAGTGTCATCCCAGCTGGGGTTGCGCAGCATGCTCAGCTTCCGCTTGGGCCACGAGAACGGCGACGTGGTCGACGGGCTGAATCTCTACTCGGCCGAGGTGGGCGCATTCGACGAGCGGGCCCAGCTGTTGGGTCTGATGCTCGCGACCCACGGCGCCATGGCCCTCGCCGTCACGGCGAACCAAGCACGGGTCGACAACCTGCACAAGGCCCTGGAGACCAACCGGGAGATCGGGGTGGCGACAGGGGTGCTGATGGCTCAGCACCACGTGACCCAGGATCAGGCGTTCGGGTTGCTGCGCCTGGCCAGTCAGGACTCCAACCGCAAGCTGCGCGACGTGGCGGCCGACGTGGTCGAGACCGGGGTCCTACCGGCAGTGCAGCGAAGGAGCCCAGAACCCGGCGACACACCAGGCGGCACACCGGGCTGACCGTGGCCTGCTTCACTTGTCGACGCGTCGGTGGGACCTCGGCCCACTGAGTCGCGGTGGTGGGCTGCTCCGCGTGGTCAGCGGCGAGTGGCGTCGTGAATCACCTGTTGGGCAGCACGGGTGAGCGACAGGCGCTTGCCGGCGGCGAGCCGGCTCAGGAGAGCGTAGGCCTGCGCTGAGTCCAGCCTCTCTTGGTGCATCAGCACCCCCTTGGCGTGCTCGATGACCGTGCGCCCCTCCAGAGCCAGTTGCGTGCGGCCCTCGATCTGCTCGTCGCTGTACTTCGGCGGCAGCAGCATCAGCAACGTCACGACGTCGGCGAACGCCTGACCGGCCACCAGGCTGTCTGGACTGCTGGTGTGGGTGGCGGCCCGGAAGAAGTTGATGGCGCCAAGCGTCCGCTCCTGCCACCTCAGGGGATGGGCGTGGACCGCGTCGTAGCCCGCGGCGGCCATGATCGGCGCCAGGTCCGGCCAGCGGCGGCTCAGTCCGCTGGCCCCGGCCTCCACCACCGTCGTGTCACCCGTGATCGCCTCCACGCAAGGGCCCTGTCGTTGCTGCGCCTGGAGGAGCTCGAGGATGTGGGCACCGTGGGTCGTGGCGGCGAGAACATCGAGGCCCTGCTCCGAGGTGACGATGAGGATGCCGGCCGCGTCAGCGTCGAGCGCCGTGCAGGCATCGCTGAGGAGAGTGGCCAGGACGTCGAGCAGGTCGTGCTCTGCCACCAGAGAACCGGTTGCCCTCGACAACGCCTGCAGTGGGGTGAGGATCATGTGGGGCTGCTTCCGTCAGGACCGGGCTGGCTGTCGCGCTCGGCACCGGGTTGGGCGTCCTGAGCGTCCGCTGTGGTGGGGTTCGCAGGGTCGGTGTCGCGGTCGCTCCTGGAGAAGTCGAGAGTGCGACTCAGCACAGCGGAGGCTACCTCCGACATGGACCGGTTGTGCGCGAAGGCGTGCGCACGCAGCAGCGCCACGGCGTCCTCGACGGGGAGCCTCAACTGCGCGCTGACCATCCCCGTCGCCTGATGGATCTCGGCGCGGGCCGACCACGGACTCTCCGTGAGCTGCGGTGCGTCTCGCAGGAGAGCGACGCCAAGGGCATCTCCGATGAACTGGGCTGCGCCCTGGTCCAGCAGGGGCTGCGTCCCAACCGGTTGGTGGCACGTCAGAACGCCCCACACCTCCGTCTCGGGGCGGATCGGCACAGCCGTCACCAGCACGGGCCCCATCTCCTCACGGACCGCGGCATCCAGCAACGGCCACCGACTGTCATCACGCCCTACTCCAGGGGGGACGCTCGAATCCGGTAGGTCGCTGGGCGTGGCACCAAGCAGGGTTCGGACCTGATGGCCGCTTTCGTACGCCGTGGGGCCGGGTCCTTGGCCAAGCACGTCCTGCAGGTCCTCCGGGCGCGCCGCGTAGTCATCGGTCTCGCACAGGGTGACGCGATGGGAGGCGGTGTAGGCGATCGTGACCGCTGCCCCTTCTGCCCCCATGAGCTCGGTGGCGGCGCGGCCGAGCCGTTCGGCCAGTGAGCCGGTGCCCCCTCGGGCTGCAATCGCCCGCGCCAACGCGGCGAGGAGAGCCCGCTCGTCAGGCTGCGCGTGCCGAGCCTCAGCCATGCTTCACCGAGTCCTTCACTGGCTTTGTCGAAGAGGGCGTTCCTCGTGTCAAGTTTCGCAGGCCAACGCCGCGATCCGGATGGCAGGTTCTGCTGTCCGGGGAACGGTGCAGCAGACGCGCGTGGGACGGAGAAACACCGGTCACGTTGTCGATCAGCCTGCACCTCGAGGGCCCTCGTGTCCATCGGGGGCAGCGACCGATCGCCGAAGGCGTTGCCCAACGGCCGCACCTGGCGCGCGCAGCCCGACCGGCCCAGGTACCGAGCAGGTCAACCGTGCTGGTGAGGTTCGTCGTACCAGACGCAGCGGAAACCCAGGTGGCTCATGCCGGTGTCGACCGGCTGCGGGCGGCGGGCGGCGGGCCGATACCGCAGGCAGTAGGTGTCGGCGCACAGGTGCGAGCCACCTTTGATGACCTTGCGCGGGATGGGGAACTGTGGCTGGCGCCGGTCGTAGCTGCCCGCCAGGGTGCCGCCGTGTGGGTTCTCCGGCGCGCAGCAGCCGCCGGCGTCGGGGTGTCGGGCGCTCCACCAGTCCTGGCACCACTCCCAGACGTTCCCTGCCATGTCGAACAGGCCGTAGCCGTTGGCCGCGAACGAGCCGACCGGAGCGGTCCGCTCCCAGCCGGACTCGCCGGTCGACCGCCACGGGAAGTCCGGGCCGTCCCAGGTGTTCGCCATCAGCCGTCCACCCGGGCGGGCCTCGTCGCCCCAGGTGAAGTCGGCGCCCTGCAGGCCCCCGCGCGCGGCATACTCCCATTCGGCCTCGGTGGGCAGCCGTCCGCCCACCCAGGCGGCGTAGGCGGCGGCATCCTCGTGCGCCACGTGGACCACCGGGTGCTCCTCGCGGCCGGAGAGGTCCGACCGCGGTCCTTCGGGATGGCGCCAGGACGCTCCGGGGACCCAGGTCCACCACTGGCTGAGGTGGCGCAGGTCGACGGGTCCCGGCGTCGGGGTGAAGACCATGGAGCCGGGCACGAGGTTCTCCGCGGGCGCCCCGGGGTAGTCCACCGGGTCGAGCGGCCGCTCGGCGACGGTGACGTAGCCGGTCGCCGCCGCGAACCGGGCGAAGGCGGCGTTGGTGACCTCGTGCGGGTCGATGGCGAAGGCGTCCACCCGCACGAGGTGGGCAGGACGCTCCTCCGGGTAGTGCCGGTCCGACCCCATCGTGAAGCTGCCGCCCGGCAGCCGGACGGCGTCGGCGGAGCGCTCCCGCTCCGACGCGGTGGTCCCGGCCATGACGGTCTCCTGCGTCTCTCAGGAGGCGGGGACACTGGCCTGGAGCTTGGCGACCACCTGGTTGATGCTGAAGCTGGCGGGCGTCTGCCGGGGCGGGAACTCCTTGAGCGACTGGAGCATCTCGCCGACATACGCCTGCGCCGGCACGAACAGCCACACGTGGTCGAAAACCCAGTCGAAGTAGGTGTTCGAGGTGATGTCGGCCCGCTCGTACGGGTCGGTCCGCAGGTTGAAGACCTTCGGTGCCCGCAGGACGGTGTAGGGCTCCAACCAGACCCTCAGAGTGCCCGGAGCGCGCTGCTCGAGGAACACGATCTTCCAGTTGTCGAACCGCAGGGCGGTCAGGTCTCCGTCGTCGGAGACGTAGAAGAAGTGGTTGCGCGGGCTGCGCTCCACCTCGCCGGTGAGGTAGGGCAGCTGGTCGTACCCGTCGAGGTGCACCTTGTACGTCGTGCCCGCCAGGTCCGTGCCCGCCCTCAGCCGCTCCGCGATATCCGGGTCCCCCGCAGCGGCCAGCAGCGTGACGAACCAGTCGTTGTGGGCCACGATCCCGTTGCGGACCTGCCCGGCCGGGATGTGCCCGGGCCAGCGCACGACCGCCGGCACCCGGTAGGCGCCTTCCCAGTTGGAGTTCTTCTCGTTGCGAAACGGGGTCATACCGGCGTCGGGCCAGCTGTTCATGTGCGGCCCGTTGTCGGTCGTGTACAGCACGATCGTGTCATCGGCGATGCCGAGCTCGTCGAGCAGCGTGAGCAGGTCTCCGACGATCTCGTCGTGGTAGATCATCGTGTCGTGGTAGGCCGACTGCCACCGGCCGGCCCTGCCCCGGTAGTCGGGCCTCACGTGGGTCCGGAAGTGCATGTGGGTGGTGTTGAACCAGACGAAGAACGGCGTCTGCGCGTCGTGCTGGCGCCGGATGAAGTCGACGGCGGCGTCGCGGAACTCCTCGTCGCAGGTCTCCATCCGCTTCCTGGTCAAGGGTCCGGTGTCCTCGACGCGTTGGGTGCCGTCACCGTTCGCCCAGGTGCGGAGCACCCCGCGGGGCCCGAACTGCCTACGGAAGCCCGGGAACTCCTCCTCCTTGGGGTAGTCCTCCAGCTCCGGCTCTTCCTCGGCGTTCAGGTGGTAGAGGTTGCCGAAGAACTCGTCGAACCCGTGCATGGTCGGCAGGTACTCGTCGCGGTCCCCGAAGTGGTTCTTGCCGAACTGGCCGGTCGCGTAGCCGCGCGCCTTGAGCGCGGTCGCGATCGTCGGGTCCTCAGCCCGCAGGCCGATCTTGGCGCCGGGCATCCCGACCTTGGTGAGCCCGGTGCGATACGGGTTCTGGCCAGTGATGAACGCGGCCCGCCCGGCGGTGCAGCTCTGCTCGCCGTAGTAGTCGGTGAAGCGCACCCCCTCGGCGGCGACCCGGTCGATGTTCGGCGTCCGGTAGCCCATCAGGCCGTCGCTGTAGCAGCTCAGGTTCGAGACGCCGATGTCGTCACCGAAGATGACCAGGATGTTGGGATCGCCGCTCATCTGTCCGCCCATCTGCCGCATCGAGGTACGTGGGACATCTCGACGGTAGGGCGGCACGCAGGCGCGGTCCTCAGCCGGTGCGGGTGAGATCCAGCCGCGGCGCGCTCGAGCTCCTGGGCCGACAACCCAACCTCCGGGTCGCAGTCAGGCGCCATGACGCGGGCGCTCACGCGTTCGCTCATCCGCTGGGAGTAGCCTTCTGCGGTGGCCGTGGACGTGGTGACCTCCATCGACATCGACGCCGATCGGGATCAGGTCGCTGCTTTCGCGAGCAATCCTGAGAACGCTCCTCGCTGGTACGTGAACATCAGCTCCGTGGTCCTGGAGACTCCCCCACCCGTGGCTGTCGGGTCGCGCATGGCGTTCGTTGCCCACTTCTTGGGACGGCGTATCGCGTACACCTACGAGGTCCGAGAACTGCGGGACGGCGAGCGGTTCGTGATGAGTACCGCTGACGGGCCGTTCCCGATGGAGACGACCTACATCTGGTCCGACACGGCGGACGGTGGCACGCGTATGACGCTGCGCAACCAGGGAGAACCGTCAGGCTTCGGCCACGTCGCGGCACCAGTCATTGTCCGAGCCATGCGACGCGCCAACGGTAAGGACCTCCAGCGCCTCAAGAGCCTCCTCGAGCGCTCAACCACCTAGGTCCCGCGCCCGATGGGCCAGACCGGGACGAACTCGGCGTCCCGAGAGCCGGGGTCCGCCCTCCCGGCAGCCACAGCACCGCCTCGCCGGGAGCCAAACCGCGAGTCAGCCGCGCACCGAGCGCGATCGCCAGGGCGGAGGCGCGCGACCACCCGGGATCGGGCTGCGCCGCAAGGGGACTGGTGCCGCCTCGGAGCTCCGACACCACCCTGACTTCGGGGTAGTGACCACCACCGTCGACCTCCACCCGGACGGCTGCGGCGTCCCGCCGCGCGTTGGAGACCATGAGCTCGAGCAGCTCGCTCAGGGTGCTCGGCTCGACCTTGGCCAGGACGGGCCCCGACGGGTCGCAGGTGACCGGCGGCCCACCCGCCTCGGCAGCATGTCGGACCACGTCGTCGACGAGGCGCGCCAGGTCGACGTCGGTCTCGCTGTCGCGACGCTGCTGCGCGGAGAGCTCGAGCAGCTCGCCGATGGCGATACCCAGCCGGTCGAGGTCGCCCACGGATCGGCGCAGCTCGGTGGCCACGGCCGGCGGGGTCTCGGGCCACAGAGCCAGGTCCTCGAGGTCGAGTCGGAGCGCCGTCAGCGGCGTGCGCAGCTCGTGGGAGGCGTGCTCGGCCAGCTCCCGGTCACGGGCTCGCGCGCGATCGATCCGAGAACCACTGACGACGAGGGCGTCGCGGATGGCCTCCGCCTCGGGCACCGGATAGCGGGGCAGGCGCGGGTGCAGCTCCCCCACGCCCAGTCCGTGCGCAGCGGTCGCGAGCTCCTGGAAGGGCCGAGCCAGCCGTCTGGCCAGGATGAGGCCGACGGCGCCGGACACCAGCACGAGACCGAGACCCAGCAGCACCACCGGAAGCAGCGCCTGCGAGACCTTGTCGTTGACGGCGGCGGCGCTGCGGCGCACCGAGAGGGTGCCGCCACCGACGAGCGGGCGCGTCGCCCGGAGGTCGTCGCCGCGAGCGGCCTGCCCGTAGTCCGTCGACACCACGCTGTGCCCCCCGACCCGGACCACGACCTGCTCGCCGGCAGCAGTCAGGCGATCGAGGACGTCGGCGGTGACGGGCTGGCCGCCGGCGACCCGCTGCTCCACCACCAGTGCCGCAAGGTCGGCCACGCGGTCGACGCGGGACTGTTCCTGATCGCGGACCATGTCCGCCACCATGTACGCGCGGGGGACGCCGAAGAGGCCCACCACCACGACCGTGAGTCCGACGAACGCCGCTATCAGGCGTTCCCGCACGAGCTCACCCGGCTTCCAACCGGAAACCGACGCCGCGCACCGTGACGATCCGGGCCGGAGCCCGGCTGTCGTCGAGCTTCTGGCGCAGCCGGCCCATCGTGACGTCGAGCGTCTTCGTGGAGCCGAACCAGTTCTCGTCCCAGACCTCATCCATCAGGCGCTCACGGGAGAGCACCTGCCCCCGCTCGGAGTCGAGCAGGGCGAGCAGGTCGAACTCCTTGGAGGTGAGCGCCACCTCGTCCTCGTCCACCCACACCCGCCGGGCCCGCGGGTCCACCCGCAGGCCCGGGTTCGGGGACTCGGCCGGTGCAACGGCAGCGCCGCCCCGGCGGGTCGTCCGACGCAGCAGCGCGCGTGCCCGCGCCAGGAACTCGGCGAGTCCGAACGGCTTGCTGAGGTAGTCGTCGGCGCCCACGTCCAGCCCGACGACGCGGTCGAGCTCACCACCGCGGGCCGTCAGGATGAGGATGCCGTTGTCGTAGCCGTCGGTCCGCAGCTGCCGGCACACCTCGAGGCCGTCGATGTCGGGAAGGCCCAGGTCCAGCACGACGAGGTCGACGTCCCCGCGGGCGGCCCGCTCCAGTCCCGCAGCGCCCGTCGCGACCCGCTCGACCGCATAGCCCTCGCGGTCGAGGGTGCGGAGCAGGGGCAGGGCGATTCCGTCGTCGTCCTCCACCACGAGGATCTGGTGCATCACCTCAGAGAGCATAGGGCGGCTCCCCCTTCCGGGGCCGGGCGCGCAGGCGGGTGTCGCCGATTAGGAGGAGCGGGATCGCCACTGCGAGAGCCACGACGAGCACGGCGGTCGCGCGCCAGTGGGCCGCGTGGCCGCCGGGCGCGCCGACGGTCGAGGCCAGCGTCTGGCACGTCGCGGTGCTGAGCGCGAGCACCACGACGACCAGGCGCGACTCGAAGCAGTTGTCTCGCCACAGCTTCGCGCCGGCGAGCGCCCCTGCGATCACGACGGCGCCGACCAGCACACCCACCCAGGGAGTCACAGCGCCGGTCGGGTGCACAGCACCGACCGTCGCGGCGAGCGCGACGGTCAGCACTGCCGCGACCCGCGAACACGGCGTATGCCGTTGGCGCCCGAGGAGGCGCACGTCGGTCCCGGCCATCAGAACTCCCTGTCGAGTGCGCCAAGCTCGGAGGTCGGCGCCGTCGAGCTGGGCATGCCCTTGAGGTCGGTGGCCGCGGCCGCCGGCGTCCACACCATGGTCGAGGCGGTGGACGACGTGCGCAGGACGTTGGCGTTCGTCGTGCTCCCGAGCGTGATGGTGACCACGGTGGCCGTCACGCCGTTCACGGTCGTCGTCGAGGCGACCATCGTCGCGTTGAACTGGGCCGTCTTGTTGGACTTGATGTAGTCCTGCTTGAGGTTGACCGCGCCGAGGTTGACGGTGGCCCCGCCGCGCAGGACGTCGAGGGTGTCGCCGGTGTTTCCGAGCCCGAGCAGGTTGCCGTCACGCAGGCGGAGCGTCACCTGGAGGCTTGCCCCGGTCCAACCGGGGGAGATCGTGGTCAGGGAGACCTGCTGGGTGTAGGTCAGCCTCAGGACGTCACCCGAGTCCGCCCTGCCGACGGTGGCACCACCGGACACGGTCTGCACGTCGTAGCCGCGCACCGGGCTGTTGTCGACGCGCCTGGCGCTGACCGTGGCCGAGGTCGTCGTGCTGCCCTTGCCGTCCACGAGCACCGCCCGGAGGTCGTAGAGGCCGTCGGCCACCTTCGTGGTGTCCCAGCTGCACGCATACGGCGACGTCGTGTCGGTGCAGACGGCGGTCCAGGTGGTGGTGCCGCTCGGCGCGGAGTCGATCCGCACGGACACGACGCCGGCCGTCGAGCTCGCCGTCGCCGTGAGCGCGGCCGTGCCGTTGAGGTGCGCGCCCGGGTCCTCCATCGAGACGGAGGAGACCGTGTTGTCGACCGAACGGCTGCCGAGGGCGGCCGACGTCGTGGCGTTGCCGACGGCGTCCGTCGCGACGGCCCGGAAGGCGTACGTGCCGTCGGGAAGCTTCGTCGTGTCGTAGCGGCAGCTGAACGGGTCGACGACCAGGGTGCACGCCGTCGTCCAGGAGGAGGTCCCGGACTGCTGGTACTGGACGAGGACCTGCGACACGCCGGAGTCCGCATCGCTCGCGGTCGCCGCGAGGGTCACCGTGCCCCGCAGCGGGGTGCCGGGGTCCTGCATGGTGACCGTCGGGGCGACGTTGTCGACGAGGACGCCGGACACCAGTGCTGACGTCGAGGTCGCGCTGCCCGCGGTGGCCACGGCACGCAGGTCGTAGGACTCGCCCTGCGTGTAGCCGGTGCCCGTCGTGTTCCAGCTGCACGCATACGGCGAGGTCGTGGTCGTGCACAGCGTCTTCCACGTGTTCGCGCCGCTGACGGCGTATTGGATCGCGACCGAGTAGGTGACGGTGCCGGCGTTGTACAGCGTCGCCGTCAGCGGCACCGTCCCCCTGACCAGGTCGCCCGGGTCGCCCAGGACCACCAGGAGGTTGTTGGCGACCGTCGTCTGCACGGTGGAGGAGGTCGTCGTGTAGCCGGCCCTGTCGGTGGCGGTCGCGCGGAGGACGTAGGTGCCGTCGACGCCGCCCGTGGTGTTCCAGGTGCACGAGTACGGGGCCGCCATCGGGGTGCACAGCGTGACCCAGGACGACCCGTCGGGGGCGAAGAGCTGGATGGTGACCGACGCGACGCCGCTGTCGGCGTCGGTCGCGTTCGCGTTCACGGTGACGGCGCCCTTGACCGGTGAGCCGAGGGTGGTCACGGAGACCGTCGGCGGCGTCCAGTCGGACGCCGCCACAACGGTGCTCGCGGCGTTGGAGGTCGTGCTGCTGAAGGTGGCGCCACTGAAGGCGACCGCCGGCGAGAGGAGGCCCGTGACCACGCCGAGCACTCCGAGCACGACGACGGCCGCGAGGGCCAGCGGTGCGACGGGGCGGCGGGACATGCTGTTCTCCTCCGGGCGGGTGCGGACAGGTTCAACGCTAGGGCGCGGCACCCCACGGGAAGGCAACAGCGGGGGCCCTGCGTCCCACGCGTCGGTAACAGGTCGGCGAGCTTGGCGACCACCGGGGAGACAGGCGGCGGCTCCCGGTCGACCTGAGCGGGAGCCGCTGTTGCGAAGGCGGTGGGGAGCTCAGCCGCTGACGGGGCCGGGACCGGCGCCGTCTGCGGCGGCCGTGCCCCGGCGCTTGGGTGGCCGAGCGGCTCCCACGAGCTGGCCGAGGGCGACGAGGGCGATGAGGACGGCCGGGCCGCCGATGACCATCATCCGGGTGTTGCGGTCGGCCAGGGCGATGAGCACCCAGCCGGCGTGGGGCACGCCCAGCTGCACGACGGGCTGTTCCTGCGACACGAGTGTGAAGTGCCACGGGTCCGGCTTGGGGTTCGCGTCCCCCTTCGTGGTGAAGAGCGTGCCGCCACCGGCAGCCGGCTTCATCTCCAGGATGCGGTGCGTGACGAGGTTGGAGACCCCGGAGTCGGCGGGCGGCAGGTACGTGATGACGTCTCCGACCTTCAGCCCGCTCACGGGCACGGGCTTCTCGAGGACGATGGAGCCCTTGTCGTACGTCCCCGTCATCGACCCCCCGGTGATGACGTAGCGGGTGTAGCCCAGCAGGCTCGGCAGCAGCCAGGCGGCGCACGCGGCGATGACGACGAACACCACGAGGTTGACCGACCACCGGGACAGGCGGCGTGCGATGCTGGCGCGTTCGGTGGGCTGCCTTGTCATGGTGGGCTCCTCGATCAGAGGTGGTGGTTCGGTGTCGTTGGGTGTGATGCCGGGAGGGGCTCCCCAAAAGCCCCTCCCGGTCTGGTTCGGGCCCCTCCCAGGCCCTCTGAACCCCTTGCGGGGTCAGCTCACTGGTTGACCGTGGCGGCCGTGTCCTGGACCGAGCTCCAGGCGTAGACGGCGCTCGCGGACTTGCCCTGCTCGGTGTTGGTCGCGTCGGCGCTGAGCTTGACGGTGAAGGTGAAGACGTGCGCCTGGCCGGGCGCCCACGTGCCGAGGTCGTTCTTGGCGTTGTCGACGAGCGCGCCGAAGGTGCCGCTGAAGACGGTCGCGTTGGCGGTCGTGTCCTTGATGTCGAGCGTCAGGTTCGAGGCCGAGAAGCCGTTGGTCGAGGAGACCTCGGTCAGCGAGAAGAGGGCCGGCAGCGTGCCGGTGTTGGTCAGCGTCAGCGAGCCGTTGAGGACGTCGCCCGGCTTCATGTTGGTCAGGTTGAAGATGGCCTGGCCGTCCTTGGAGTTGCTCTGGGTCAGGGTGCCGGCGGTGACGGCGGAGATCGTGTTGCCCGTGGTCGAGCTGAAGGTCGCACCCGAGCCCACGGCGATGCTGCCGGCGGCGAGGAGGGTGGCGAGGGGGACGAGGATCTTGCGGTTCATCTGGCTGCTCCAAGCTGTGTTGTGCAGCCGCTCGGCTGCCTGGGTGGTTTAGGCGTTCTTGCTATGAGAAGAACGTTATGGAGACGCACACCACGGCCCGGCAACGTCAGCTCCTCACTCGACCCACATCGGGGAACCGTTCGACAACCGGTCCACCACAGCGCACGTAGACTCGCGGGGCCGTATGCCGTCCCACCCCTTCGAGGGAGTCACCACCGTGATCGACGCGTTCGTCTACGACGCCGTCCGCACCCCCTTCGGCCGCTTCGGCGGATCCCTCGCGGCCACGCGACCGGACGACCTCGCGGCGCTGGTCGTCCGCGCCGTCGTCGACCGCTCCCCCGGCCTGCGCACCGACCCGGGGGCGCTCGACGAGGTGGTCTTCGGAAACGCGAACGGCGCCGGTGAGGAGAACCGCAACGTCGCCCGGATGGCGACCCTGCTCGCGGGCCTCCCGACGAGCGTCCCCGGCACGACGGTCAACCGGCTCTGCGGCTCGAGCCTCGACGCCGCGATCATCGCCTCGCGTCAGGTCGAGACGGGCGACGCCGACGTCGTCCTCGTCGGCGGCGTCGAGTCGATGACCCGTGCCCCGTGGGTCATGCCCAAGACCGAGAAGCCCTATCCCGCCGGCAACCTCGAGCTGTCGTCGACGACGCTCGGGTGGCGTCTGGTCAACCCGCGCATGCCCTCGGAGTGGACGGTCTCCTTGGGCGAGGCCACCGAGCTGCTGCGTGAGAAGCACGGCGTGACCCGCGACCGCCAGGACGGGTTCGCGGCGCGCTCGCACCGGCTGGCCGACGCCGCGTGGAGCGAGGGCTTCTACGACGACCTGGTCGTGCCGGTGCCCGGCGTCGACCTCAGGCGGGACGAGTCGATCCGCCCCGACACCACCGTCGAGCGTCTCGCCGGGCTGAAGACGTCGTTCCGCAAGGAGGGCGGCACCGTGACGGCCGGCAACGCCTCGCCCCTCAACGACGGCGCGTCAGCGGTCCTGGTCGGCAGCGCGGCCGCCTGCGAGCGGCTCGGTCTCGACCCGGTCGCGCGCATCGCCGGGCGGGGTGCGAGCGCCCTCGACCCCCAGTACTTCGGCTTCGCCCCGGTGGAGGCGGCGGACCGGGCACTGGCACGCGCCGGCATCACCTGGGCCGACGTGTCGGCCGTCGAGCTCAACGAGGCCTTCGCGGCGCAGTCGCTGGCGTGCATCGACGCGTGGGGCGTCGACCCCGAGATCGTCAACCGGCACGGCGGTGCCATCGCCATCGGGCACCCGCTCGGTGCGTCCGGCGGCCGCATCCTGGGCACCCTCGCTCGCAGCCTGCAGCGCTCCGGCGAGCGATGGGGCCTCGCCTGCATCTGCATCGGCGTCGGCCAGGGGCTCGCCGTGGTCCTCGAGAACGTCACCACCTGAGCCGGACCGCCGGGGCTCGTGCCCCAGTGGGCCAGCAGGCGCAGCTTGATGTCGTCCGGCTGGAGCGAGCGCGCGCTGCAGCCGACCGGACAGAGCAGTGGGCCGGCCCCCGAGAGGACCGGCCCACCCCACTCCGGAAGGTCAGCGGTCGAAGGCGTCCTTGACGTCCTTGCCCGCGTCCTTGAGCTGCTCGCCCCGCTGCTTGAGGTCAGCCGAGGCCTGGTCACGCTCGCCCTCGGCCTCGAGTCGCTCGTTGTCGGTGACCTTTCCGGCGGCTTCCTTGGCCCGACCCTTCAGGTCTTCACCCGTGTTCTTGGCCTTGTCCTCGATACCCATTTCGGGGCTCCTTTCGTAACGATCGGATGCCTCACCTCCTACCCGCTCGATCCGGATCGCCAACAGGCGGCCGACCTCGCGGTCCGCGGGTCACGGTCCCTGCTGTCGGCGCTCTTTGAGACAATCGGGTGGTGTCAGCGATCCCTTCTCCCTTCACCGAGCCTGCACGTCCACCCCGCTCTCAGCAGACGCGCGACCTGAGCCGGTTCGCCTACCTGTCGATCGCCGCGGCAGTCGTCACGATCACTCTCAAGTTCCTCGCCTGGCGCATCACCGGGTCGGTGGGCCTGCTCTCGGACGCGGCCGAGTCGGTCGTCAACCTCGTCGCCGCCGTGGCCGTGCTCATCGCGCTGAAGGTGGCTGCGATGCCGGCCGACAAGAACCACCACTTCGGCCACACCAAGGCCGAGTACTTCTCGGCGGCCATCGAGGGGATGATGATCTTCGTCGCCGCCCTCGTGATCATGTACACCGCGGTCGACCGCTTCCTCAACCCGCGGCCCATCGAGAACGTCGGCATCGGCCTGGCGATCTCGGTGGTCGCCTCCGCGGTCAACGGCGCCGTCGCGGTGGTGCTGCTCCGCGCCGGTCGACGGCACCGGTCCCTGACGCTCACGGCCGACGGCAAGCACCTGATGACCGACGTGTGGACCTCCGCGGGCGTCGTGGTCGGCGTCCTGCTCGTGGGCCTGACCCACGTCGAGCGGCTCGACCCGATCATCGCCTTCCTCGTCGGTGCCAACATCGTCTGGACCGGGTGGCGCCTGATCCGCGAGTCCACCGAGGGCCTCATGGACATCTCGATGCCCAAGGAGGACAACCGCGCCATCGCCGAGATCCTCTCCGGCTTCGTGACCCGTGAGGTCCACTTCCACGCCCTGCGCACTCGCCTCTCGGGGCACCACCGGTTCGCGGAGGTGCACGTGCTCGTCCCGGGCGCGTGGACGGTGCAGCAGGGGCACGACCTCGTCGAGGAGGTCGAGGAGGCCGTGCGCCGCGACTTCGGCGACATCGCCCTGACCTGCCACCTCGAGCCCTCCGAGGACCCGCGCGCCTACGGCGACTACGTCGCCGAGTTCCCCATCCCCACCCACGACGACATCGTCGCCCGGCACGGCGCCGCACGAGGTGACGGCAAGGGATGAGCCCGGCGCACGTGCTGGTGCCCTCACCGATCGGCGACCTGACCGTGGTGGCGCACGAGGGCGCCATCACGCACGTGCTCATGGACGCGGCCAAGTACCGGCCCGACGCCCCCGACGTCTTCGGCGACGTCGGTGACCGGGCCGACGAGCCCTTCGCCTCCGCCGCCCGCCAGCTCGACGCCTACTTCGCCGGCGCGCTGACGGTGTTCGACCTGCCGCTCGCGCCGCGGGGCGACGACTTCCACCAGCGCGTGTGGGCGCTGCTGCGCGAGATCCCCTACGGCGAGACGCGCAGCTACGGCCAGCTCGCCGTCGCCCTCGGCGACCGCAACTACGCCCAGGCGGTCGGGACGGCCAACGGCCGCAACCCCATCGCCGTCATCGTGCCGTGCCACCGCGTCATCGGCTCCGACGGCTCCCTCGTGGGGTATGCCGGTGGCCTCGACCGCAAGCGCTTCCTCCTTGCGCTCGAGGAACCGTCGGCCGACGACTCAGGCCGCCTCTTCTGACGTTCACTCCGCTCGAGCCTGCGGGTGTGGACCCGTCCGCCAGACTGGTGACCTCACACTTCCCGAGGCCGGAGCGTCTACAGGGCATGAAGCGACCGTTCGAGCAGGCCGTCACCGAGCACGGGGCCGTGGTGCTGCGCGTCTGCCGCGCCGTACTCGGCCCGACGGACGCCGACGACGCCTGGTCGGAGACCTTCCTGTCGGCGCTGCGCGCCTGGCCGCAGCTGCCGGACGACGCGAACGTGCGGGCATGGCTCGTCACCATCGCGCACCGGAAGGCCCTGGACATCGTGCGCTCCGGCGGCCGCCAGGCCGTGCCGGTGGCCGACCTGCCCGACGTTGCTGCACCCCGGGCCGACCAGCCGGAGGAGGCTCTCGCCGACGCCGCCCTGTGGACGTGCCTGGCGATGCTCCCGAAGAAGCAGCGCCTGTGCGTCGCCTACCACCACGTGGCCGGGCTGCCCCATCCCGAGGTCGCCCGCATCGTCGGTGGCACCCCAGAGGCCGCACGGCGGGCCGCCGCCGACGGCATCGCCCGGCTCCGATCAACCTACGCACCCCAAGGAAGGGTGAGCACCCATGTCTGACAACCTGACCCAGCTCCTCGGCCCCGCGACCGCCAGCGACGACGCACGGCTCGCCGAGCTGCACGCCGAGCTCGTGCGACGCGCGGCAGACGAGGATGCGCTCGACGTCACCTACCGCACCGTCGACTCGCCCGTCGGCTCCCTGCTCCTGGCAGCGACACCGGCAGGGCTCGTCCGCGTCGCCTTCGAGAGCGAGGACCACGACCGGGTCCTCGAGCGGCTCGGCACGTCCATCAGCTCGCGCATCCTGCGCGGCGGCGACCGCCTCGACCTGCTCGCCCGGGAGCTCGACGACTACTTCGCCGGCCGCCGGCACCGTTTCGACGTCGCGCTCGACCTCCGGCTCGCACGAGGCTTCCGGCTCGCCGTCCTGCGCCACCTCGAGGAGATCCCGTACGGGTCGACCGAGAGCTACGCGCAGGTCGCGGCCGCGGCCGGGAGCCCGCGGGCCGTGCGCGCCGTCGGCTCGGCCTGCGCGACCAACCCTCTTCCGGTCGTCGTCCCGTGCCACCGCGTGGTGCGCTCGGACGGCGCGCTCGGCGGCTACCTCGGCGGCCTGCCGGCCAAGCAGCGCCTGCTGGCCCTCGAGGCGGCGGCATGACGTGGCCCACGACCGGCTCGCGGCTCGTCTACGAGAACCCCTGGATCCGCGTGCACGAGGACGCCGTCACCCGGCCCGACGGAAGTGACGGCATCTTCGGGGTCGTCGAGGTGCGCCGGCCGGCGGTCTTCGTCGTCGCCGTGACCGACGAGGACGACGTCGTGCTCGTCACGGTCGACCGCCACACCGTGGGCCCCTCGCTCGAGGTGCCTGCCGGCGGCACCGACGGCGAGGACCCGCTCGACGCCGCCCGGCGAGAGCTCGCCGAGGAGACCGGTCTCGTGGCCCAGCACTGGCAGCAGGTGGGCAGCATGAACGCCCTCAACGGCATCTGCCGCGCGCCGGAGGTCGTCTTCCTCGCCACCGGCCTCTCGTGCGCAGCCGTCAACGACGAGGCGGCCCGTGCCGAGGAGGGCATCGGCGAGGTCCGGCGCATCCCCGTGCCCGAGGTGCTCGACCTCGTCCGCAGCGGCGGCATCGACGACGGCGAGACGGTCGCCGCCCTGATGTTCGCCCTGCTCGCCCTCGGCCGGGTGCGCTGAGCGCGCCGGGCCGCCTGACGGCATACGGCATACGGCATACGGCATACGGCATACGGCATACGGCATACGGCATACGGCCGACACCCGCGGCCTGCGGGCCCCTCGACGAAAGTCGCGGGGCGTGCAACGGTCCGCAGCACCTGCGTGTCCATGGAGGTGTACGAGACACTCGGAGCCTGACGACCGAATCGGCGGGAGCACATGAGACGCAGGGACGAGGCGGCGTTCCGCAGCTTCGTGGAGGCGCGGCAGACGATGCTGCGCCGCCGCGCCTACCTGCTCTGCGGCAACTGGGCCGACGGCGACGAGCTGGTCCAGGAGGCGCTGGCCCGCGTGTACGTCGCGTGGCCACGGATCGCCGCCGGGGCCGAGACCGCCTACACGAGACGCACGATGATGAACCTCTTCCTCAACGACCAGCGCAAACGGCGCCGCGAGGTCCTCACCGACGAGGCCCCGGAGCCGGCCACCGTGGAGCACGACCGGGAGCTGGCGATGACCCTGACGGCCCTGCTCGAGGACCTCCCGGAGAAGCAGCGCGCCATCCTCGTCCTGCGGTTCTGGGAGGACCTCACCGTCCCCCAGATCGCCGAGTGCACCGGCGTCGCCGAGGGCACGATCAAGAGCCACATCTCCCGCGGCCTCGCCGTCCTGCGCGGCCGGCTGGCCGAACCACCACTCAGCGGGGCAGGAGCGGTCACATGAACGACGACACGACCGGTGGGCGACGTGGCCCAGGCACCGCGCCGGAGCCGGGCGAGCTGCAGCTGCGAAAGGTGCTGTCCACGATGAACGACCTCGAGCCGCCGCGCGACGACCTCTTCGCCCAGCGGGCCCTCCAGCGGGGCCGGGCGCGGACCTCGCGGCACCGTTCCACGGTCTTCGGCGCTGCAGCGGCCATCGTCGTCGTCGGCGCGGTCGGCGGCACGTGGGTCGCGGCCACCCATGGACCGTCCTCGAACAGCGTCTCGGCGGGGTCCGCGGCCCGGTCCGGCAAGGACTCCTCCTCTGCCGGCAGCGGCGCGAGCGCACCGGAACCGGTGCAGGGCGGCACCTCCCCCGGCGGCCGCGCCGTAGGCCCCTCCATGCCCTCCGCCCGCGACATCAGGACCTGGTTCGGCACCCTCTCGACCCGGCAGACCAACGCGTTCGACGCCATCGACTCCACCGTCGCCTCCCGCTGGCCAGACGTCTTCTCGGGGGCCTATGCCGCCACCCGCACGGGCGATCGCGTGGCCGTCGCCGTCACCCGGCACGACCCGGGCCTCGAGTCGTTCGTGGCCCGTGCCATGCCGGCCCCGACGGACGTCGAGTTCGTCGTCAGGAGCCACCCGTTCGCGCAGAAGCAGAAGGTGGCGCGCGAGATCGTCGACCAGCGAGAGCTGTGGCGCAGCAAGGGAGTCGAGATCGTCGGGGTGACCCAGGACGGGCGCAGTGACCAGCTGGTCGTCGTCGCCGGCGGTCCGTCGACCGGGCTCCTCGTCCAGCAGTACGGCGACATCGTCCGCGTCGAACCACCGACGCCGAGCCCGCTCGGGAAGGTGCCCGGCGGAGGCACCCTGCCACCCCTGCAACGGTGACGGCCTCGTCCGGCCTTCTGACCGAGACCCCGCCCCGGGGCCACGGTTAGGCTGCTCGGCATGGAGCAGCCGACGCCCCCACAGGCCCCGATCAGCCCGCTCGACGCACTCCGCCGCATCTGCTTCCTGCTCGAGCGCGGCCGCGAGAGCAGCTACCGGATCGACGCGTTCCGCAAGGCGATCGACGCCATCACCCTGGTCCCCGAGGCCGAGCTCCGTGAGCGCGTCGAGAATGGAACCCTCAAGCAGCTCAAGGGAATCGGCGACTCCAGCGCCGCGATCATCGGACAGGCCGTGCGTGGGGTGCTGCCGGCATACCTCGTCTCCGCCGAGGAGAAGCACGGTGAGCCGCTTACCCGCGATGGTGCCGAGCTCTACGCGGCGCTGCGCGGCGACCTGCACGCCCACTCCAACTGGAGCGACGGCGGGAGCCCCATCGAGGAGATGGTCCTCGCGGCGGTCGACCTCGGGCAGGAGTGGATGGCGCTGACCGACCACTCCCCACGCCTGACGGTGGCCAACGGCCTGAGCCGGGAGCGCCTCACCGACCAGCTGGCACGGGTCGAGGCGATCAACGCGAGCCTCGGCGACGCGTTCACCCTCCTCAAGGGCATCGAGGTCGACATCCACCTCGACGGCACCCTCGACCAGGACGACGACATGCTCGAGCAGCTCGACGTGGTCACGGCCTCGATCCACTCGAAGCTGCGCCAGCCGGCCTTCGAGATGACGCCGCGGATGGTCGCGGCCGTGCGCAACCCGCACACCAACGTCCTGGCCCACTGCACCGGCCAGCTCGTCACGGGCGGCCGCGGCAAGCGGCCGCCGTCGCAGTTCGACGCCGAGAAGGTCTTCCGCGCCTGCCTCGAGAACGACGTCGCCGTCGAGATCAACTCCCGCCCCGAGCGCTGCGACCCCCCGGACGAGCTCATCGAGCTGGCCCGCGACCTCGGATGCCTCTTCACCATCGACTCCGACGCCCACGCGCCCGGCCAGCTCGACATGAAGTCCCTCGGCTGCGAGCGCGCAGAGCGTCTCGGCATCCCCGCCGAGCGCATCGTCACGACGTGGCCCGTCGACGAGGTCCGCGCCTGGGCCAAGGGCTGATCGGCGAGGACCTCGGGGCGCCCGGAGCCGATTTGGCCGGCACCGGAAACTCCCATATAGTTTCGACGTCCCAACGGATAGGTCGGGCAGGTCCCCATCGTCTAGCGGCCTAGGACTCCGCCCTTTCACGGCGGCAGCACGGGTTCGAATCCCGTTGGGGATACGCAGTACAGTTCCACACGCACCACCATCAAGGCCCCGTAGCGCAGTTGGTTAGCGCGCCGCCCTGTCACGGCGGAGGTCGCCGGTTCGAGCCCGGTCGGGGTCGCCCCACCAAGAGGCGCCGCTCTCAGCAGAGAGCGGCGCCTCTTCGCATCCCGACTCCCCCGCCTCCCGGCGCGGGTCAGCGGTGGCCGGCGCGGAGGACGAGCTCCAGCTCGAACCTGACCTCCGGGTCCTCGAGCGCGTCTCCGAACAGCTCCTTGAGCTGGGCGACGCGGTAGCCGACGGTCTGCTGGTGGACGAAGAGCTCCTCGGCGACCGGTGCCCGCTGCCCCTGGTGGCGCAGCCACGACAGGAGCGTCTCGGTGAGGCGTTCGCGCACGGCCGGCCGCAGCCCGTCGAGCGGTGCCAGACGAGTCCGGGCCAGCTCTGCGGTGGCGAGCGGCTCGGCCTGCACGACGAGCTCGGCGAGGTGGTCCTCGACCCAGACGGGGGCGACCGTCCCGCCGTCGTCCGCCACCCCCACGCCGTGCGCGCCCGCGGAAGTGGCCAGGTGCAAGGACTCACCCGCTTGTTGCCAGGGTCGTGCCGGACCGACGATGGCGGGGCGCCCCCGCAGGGCCCGCTCCAGCTCACGCCGGCGTGCCGGCTGGCGGCCGGAGGGGTAGACGATCACGACGTCCGTGCCGCGTTCCGCCACGAGCCCGTCCGTGCCGAGCGCGGCCCGCAGGCCTTCCACGTGCGGGAAGGGCACGAGGGCGACCACGACGACCTCCGGGAGGGTCCAGCCCACCGCAGCGGCGAGCCGGGCCACGCCGCCGTCGCTGGAGTCGCCACGCAGGATCATCTCGAGCAGCTCGCTGCGCAGGCGCAGCTGCTCGCCCGCTCGCTCGGACTGCTCCTGGGCATAGCCTTGAGCGCTCGCCGCCGAGAGCTCGTCGATGTACGCGAAGAGCGACTCCCCGAGGGAGAGCAGCACGTCCGGGGACAGCTGGGAGACATCGACGGTGCGTGAGATCGCCCGGAACGTGACGCGGGCGCCGTAGCGGTAGGCGGCGAGCAGCGACTCGAGGCTGCGGCCCGAGCGCACCTCGCCCCGGCCGAGGCTCTCGTAGACCCACTTGCCGTCCTCGGACAGGGCGGGCAGGCGGGTGCCGGGCAGGTCGAGGAAGCGGTTGAGCGCCACTGTCACGCCCTGGCGCACGCCCTGCCCGAAGCGGCCCTCCATGGGCATCGCGTACACGGGGACGTCCCGGGGTATGCCTTCGATGATCGCCTCGACGATGTCGCCCACGACGGGCCGGAGCACCGTCGTGACTTCGGCTGGTAAAGACAACCACGGGGGGTCGGATGTGGCCTGCGCCACGACGTCCTCCTGGAATTTGTCGTGAGGAGACAATCTCTTGGCCCAAAGAGTACGCCGCGGCCCAAGACTCCGGAGGCCTCCGGACGGGAGGATGGAGACCATGACCCAGTTCAGAGCTCTCCGGCGTGTGGCGTCGATCCTGACGACCCCGCGCGAGCCCGAGGACTTCCTGAACCTCGTCAACCCGCTCGCGTCCGCGAGGCAGCTGCGCGGCGTCGTCACCAAGGTCGAGCGCGAGACCCCAGACTCCACGACGATCCACTTCCGTCCCGGTCGCGGCTGGAACCCCCACGCCGCCGGCCAGTGGGCCCGCATCGGCGTCGAGATCGACGGGGTGCGCCAGTGGCGCAGCTACTCCCTCTCGGCCGCCGTGGGCCATGACCCCGCCATCACGGTGACGGCGATCGGTGTGGTGTCCACGGCCCTCGCGCGGGGCACCAAGGTCGGCGACATCCTCTTCCTCGACACCCCGCAGGGCGACTTCGTGCTCCCCGAGCACCCGCGCCCCCTGCTCATGCTCACGGCCGGCAGCGGCCTGACGCCCGTGATGTCGATGATCCGCACGCTCGTGCCGCGCCGGCCCGACGCCGACGTCGTCCTCGTCCACTCCGCGCGCACCCGCGACGACGCCCTCTTCCACGACGAGCTGCTCGAGCTGGCCGACCAGTTCCCGGGCCTCACGGTCCGCCACTGGTTCACCCGCGAGGAGGGCGGACGCCGCCTCGACCTCACGGACCCCACCGACCTCGAGACGCTCTGCCCCGACTGGCGCCAGCGGGCCGCATACGCGTGCGGTCCCACCGACTTCCTCGACGCCGCCACCGCGCTGTGGGAGCGCCAGGGTGCTGCGACCGACGACGCAGCCGCTGACGGCGCCACGAGCGGCTCCACCCTCACCATCGAGCGCTTCGCCCCCGTCCTGCTCGAGGGAGCCGGCGGCGAGGGCGGGCTGCTCACGTTCGAGAAGTCCGACAAGGAAGTGGAGGTGGGCGGCGACATCCCCCTCCTCGAGGCCGGCGAGGAGTGCGGCGTGGTCATGCCCAGCGGCTGCCGCATGGGCATCTGCCGCAGCTGCCTCGTCCCGCTCGTCGCCGGCAAGGTCCGCGACCTGCGCACCGGTGAGGTGCACGGCGACGAGGGCGAGCTCATCCAGACCTGCATCAACTCGGCCGCCGGACCTGTCCATCTGGACATCTAGGAAGGGAAACACCGAATGACCGCCACCACGAACCGACCCACCGCGACGCCCACCGGCGTCGTCGGAGGTCCCGCCACGACGACCCAGCCCAGGAAGCCGGTCCTCGCAGCGTCGGGCGGCCCCCTGAAGCGCCCGAGCGCCGCGGCACACCTGTCCGACGCCGACGTCGAGCGCCTCGGCCAGGAGCTGGACGCGATCCGCGACCGCATCATCGCCACGCGCGGCGCCAAGGACGCGGCCTACATCCGCCGCGTCATCCGCGTCCAGCGCACCCTCGAGGTCGCCGGCCGCGCCACGCTCCTGCTGTCGCGGAAGAAGACGGCGTTCGTCGCCGGCACCGCGATGCTCTCGATCGCCAAGATCCTCGAGAACATGGAGATCGGCCACAACGTCCTGCACGGCCAGTGGGACTGGATGCGCGACCCCGACATCCACTCCACCACCTGGGAGTGGGACTTCGTCACGCCCGCGGCGGCCTGGAAGCACACCCACAACGACCTGCACCACACGTGGACCAACGTCCTGGGCAAGGACAAGGACGTGGGGTACTCGACCCTGCGCATGGCCGAGGAGCAGCCGTGGCGTCCGTTCAACATCCTCAACCCGGCCATCAACATGGTCCTGGCGCCGTTCTTCGAGTGGGGCATCGCCATCTACGACCTCGAGCTCGAGGCCGTCAAGGAGGGCGAGAAGTCCAAGGAGGACCTGAAGAAGGACCTCAAGGCCGTGGGCCGCAAGGTGCTGCGCCAGTTCTCGAAGGACTACGTTGCGACGCCCATCGCCGCCGTGCCCTTCGGCTCGGGCAAGCAGGCCCTGCTGGGCACCTTCACCGCCAACGCGATCCGCAACGTCTGGGCGCACTCGGTCATCTTCTGCGGCCACTTCCCTGACGGCGTCGACGTCTTCACCGAGGAGGAGATCGAGGGCGAGACCCGCGGCGACTGGTACATCCGCCAGATGCTCGGCTCGGCCAACATCTCGGGCAGCAAGCTCATGCACCTGATGACCGGCAACCTCAGCCACCAGATCGAGCACCACTGCTTCCCCGACCTGCCGAGCAACCGCTACCACGAGGTCGCGGTCGAGGTGCGCGAGATCTGCCAGCGCTACGGCCTGCCCTACACGACCGGCCCGCTGCCCAAGCAGGTCTACGAGGCCTGGGCCAAGGTCTTCCGCCTTGCGCTGCCCAACCGGCCCAAGCCGCTGCCCAAGCAGGCGGCCAAGGCCGTCAACGCCCCGGTGCCGCCGCGGCGCCCCGCGCTGCCGCTCGTCGCCAACCTGGGATGAGCCCGATGTCGACCGCGCCGACGGCGGCCTTCTTCGACCTGGACCGGACGCTGATCCGCGGCTCGGCGAACTACCCGCTCGCCGTCGCCGCCTTCCGCAGCGGCCACGTGCCGTGGAAGGACCTCGTCAAGGACACCGTCAACGCGGTCGCCTTCCACCGCAAGGGCTCCACCGACGAGGGCTCGGAGGCCCTGCGTGAGCGCATCCTCCGGGCCGTCGCCGGTATCCGGCAGTCGGACATCATCCACCTGACCGACGCGATCGTGCCGGGCATCGTCCGCAAGGCCATCCCCGCCTCGATGGGGCTGCTCTCCGAGGCGCGTTCCTTCGGGCACGACCGGATCGTCGTGTCGGCCTCCCCCATCGAGCTCGTGAGCCGCATCGCGACGGCTCTCGGGCTCGAGGGCGCCGTGGCCACCCGCAGCGAGCTCGACGACGAGGGCCGCTACACGGGGCACCTCGCCGGCGAGTTCTGCTACGGCGCGGGCAAGGTCGTCGAGATGGAGAAGCTGGCTGCCGAGCGCGGCTACGACCTCGCGCGCTGCAGCGCCTACAGCGACTCGATCAGCGACCTGCCGATGATGGAGCGGGTCGGCACCGCCGTCGCCGTCAACCCCGACCGCGAGCTGCGCGAGCTGGCCCGCGAGCGCGGCTGGCGCATCGTCGAGGTCGGCCGCAAGCGGCACTGACGCTTCCCGGGCGGCGCCATCAGTGCCCGGAGCGACTCGCCCACCCGCCTCGCGCGCGAGGTGCCAGACTGCGCGCCATGCGCCCTTCCCGACGACTGCGCACCGCGGTGCTGTGCATCGGCCTCACGGGGCTCGCCGGTTGCGGCTCACCGTCGTCGCCAGCCGGCTCACCGACGCCCGTGGACCCGAGTGCCACGGGCTGGTTCGCCTACTCCCCACTGCCGACCACGACGGGGGTTGGGGTCAGCACACCGGGTGCGCCCGGGAGCCAGGTCGGCACACCGCATGCGCGGTCGGTGGCGCCGCCGCGGCAGGACTCCGGAGGAGAAGCCGCGATGTCACCGGACGAGTTCTGGGCCGTGGTCGACCGCGTCGCAGGTCCCGACCCCGCGGCCGCGGCGGACGCTCTGACCGGCGAGCTACAGGCGATGCCCGTCGAGCAGATCGTCGCGTACGAGAAGCAGTTCACGGCGCAGATGGCCCGGGCAAACACATTCCTGCACCGTGCCGCTGCCGAGACGATCATGGGCTACACGAGCCAGGACGTGTTCGTCAGCTTCCGCACCTGGGTGCTCTACCAGGGGCGTGAGGTGTTCGATGCGTTCGTCGCCGATCCCGACTCGCTCGCCGGTCGCGGTCCTACCGACGACGAGCAGATCGGCGCCTCGGAGACGCTCGAGCTCGCGCCGATCGAGGCGTGGCAGGCCAAGACGGGGCGCGACCCGTCCTCGGCCGGGAGCGGCGCGGCGGACGGCGGCAGCGTCTACGAGGACCCGATGGGCACTCCAGTCGACCGCGCCCTGCTGGCGGCCCGCTTCCCTCGGCTCACGGCGGCATACGTCGGCGGCGCGCCATCCAACGGTCCCGCGCCGATCCGCACCCGCTGAGCCTCACCAGGATGTGTGCAGCGGGCGACCCTCGGCGAAGCCGGCGGTGCTCTGGAGCCCGACGACCGCCCGCTCGTGGAACTCCTCGAGAGAGCGCGCTCCGGCATACGTGCAGCTGCTGCGCAGGCCGGCGACGATCTGGTCGAGCACGTCCTCGACCGACGGGCGCGCGGGGTCGATGTACATGCGCGCCGTGCTGATGCCCTCCTCGAAGAGGGACTTGCGGGCGCGGTCGTACTCGGTGTCGCTGGCGGTCCGGTTGCGCACGGCCCGACTGCTGGCCATGCCGAACGACTCCTTGTACTGCCGTCCGTCGTTGTCGGTGTAGAGGTCTCCGGGCGACTCGAGCGTGCCGGCGAACCACGAGCCGATCATGACGTTCGAGGCGCCGGCAGCCAGGGCCAGGGCGACGTCGCGCGGGTGCCGGACGCCGCCGTCGGCCCAGACGTGCTTGCCGAGCTCCCTTGCCGCCGTGGCACATTCGAGCACGGCGGAGAACTGGGGGCGGCCCACGGCGGTCATCATGCGGGTCGTGCACATGGCACCGGGGCCCACGCCGACCTTGACGATGTCGGCGCCGGCCTCGATGAGGTCGCGCGTGCCGGCGGCCGTGACGACGTTCCCGGCCACCACGGGCACACGCGGGTCGAGCGTCCGAACAGCCCGCAGCGCCTCGAGCATCTTGTCCTGGTGCCCGTGCGCGGTGTCGATGACGAGGACGTCCACGCCGGTGTCGAGCACCTCGGCGGCCTTGGCGGCCACGTCGCCGTTGATGCCGACGGCGGCCGCGACCCGGAGCCGCCCCGCGTCGTCGACGGCTGGCCGGTAGAGGCCCGCGCGGATCGCGCCGCCGCGGGTGAGCATGCCGACGAGCTCCCCGTGCTCGGAGACGACGGGCGCGAGCTTGCGACGCGCTGCCGACAGGCGCTCGAAGGCCTCCTGCGGGTCGAGGGCCTCGGGCAGCACGAGGAGGTCCTCGTGCATGACGTCCTGCACCTGGGTGTAGCGGTCGACGCCGGTCAGGTCCCTCTCGGTGACGATGCCGACCGGCTTGGGCCCGTCCACGACGATCGCCGCCCCGTGGGCGCGCTTGCCGATGAGCACCAGCGCCTCACCGGCGGTCATGTGCCGCTCGAGCGTGATCGCGGTGTCGTGCACGAGGTGGCGCTGCTTGACCCAGGCGACGACCTCGCGGACGACCTCGACGGGGATGTCCTGCGGGATGACGGCGATGCCGCCCCGGCGGGCCACCGTCTCGGCCATCCGGCGGCCGGCGATCGCCGTCATGTTGGCGACGACGATCGGGATCGTCGTGCCCGAGCCGTCCACGCTCGAGAGGTCGACGTCGAGGCGGCTCGTGACGGACGAGCGGCGCGGGACCATGAAGACGTCGTCGTAGGTGAGGTCGAGCTGGGGCTGGAGGCCGTTGAGGAACTGCACGATCCCCAACTCTAGGCGTCTTCGGGGCACGCGCCGCCCGCTCTGCCCTCCCCAGCCAAGGACGTATGCGTCCTGTCCGGGCCACACGGCATACGTCCTCTCGCTTCGCCGGAGGCGTAACCCGTTGACCACGACGTGCAACGGAGTAATCCTCATTACATGATTACGAATGAAGCACAGGAGCGGGTCCACGGCTGGTTCGTCGGCCGCCTGCCCGAGGAGTGGCGCAGCACGCCACCGGAGATCACGGTCGACCGCGAGGAGATCACCGTGGTCCTGACGATTCCCGACGTCGACCTGCCGGACGGCTCGAGCGACGCCGAGCGTGCGGAGGCGAGGGCGGGCCGGATACGGGCCTTCCGGGAGGACACCCGCGGACGCCGCATGGAGATCGCCCGCGAGGCCCAGCACCGGTTCGACCGCAAGGTCTCCTGGGCCGGGCGCGTCGGCGACCGCACCGAGCTGTGGACCCACGTCGCGGCACCGACCATGACGCGGCTGCGCCAGCCCGAGCGGCTCGTCCTCGACACGCTCGTCGACGCCGGCGTCGCCCGGTCGCGCGCCGAGGCGCTGGCCTGGTGCGTCAAGCTCGTGGGGCAGCACGAGAGCGACTGGCTCGGCGAGCTGCGCGACGCGATGGCCCACGTGGCCGAGGTGCGGACGAAGGGCCCCTCGGCCTGAGCGTCAGCCCTGCTCCCCCTCGTCCTTCCCCTCGTCCTTCCCCTCGTCGCGCTTGACCGCCGAGATCTCGAACTCGAGTGAGATTCGCTCCGAGACCAGGACGCCACCGGCGTCGAGCGGGACGTTCCACTGCAGACCGAAGTCCCGCCGGTTGATCCGACGAGACCCCTCGAACCCGGCGCGGAGCGCGCCGGTGGGGTCGGTCTGGACGCCGATGAGCTCGATCGGGAGGGTGACCGGCCTCGTGATGTCCCGGATCGTCAGGTTGCCGGTGACCATGAAGGCGTTGTCCTCGACCTCCTCGATGTTGGTGCTCACGAAGCGGATCTCGGGGAACCTCTCGACGTCGAAGAAGTCGGGACTGCGCAGGTGGTCGTCGCGCTGCTGGTTGCGGGTGTCGATGCTGGCGACCTGGAGCGTCACCTCGGCGTGGGAGCGGGTCATGTCCTCGAGATCGCCGTGGAAGCGCCCCACCACGTCGTTGAACGAGCCACGCACGGTGGTGACCATGGCGTGACGAGCCGAGAACCCGATGCGCGTGTGCGCCGGGTCGAGCTCCCAGTCGCCGCTCAGGGCGGGTCCGTAGTCGGTCATGGCCTGTCCCTCGGGTCGTGGGTCGGCGTGGTGCGTCGATGCTCGCTGGAGCGGGGGCCGGGATCGGGCGGCCGGAGCGGTGCCTCCGAGCGGTGTCCCCGAGCAGTGTCCCCGAGCGGTGGCATCGTCTCACGGGACGGCGTCGCCCATGGCTGGATGCTCGACAAGCGCCTCCGCCGCAGCCACGGTGGGCGGTTTGCGGGATGGCCTCGCAGGTCGGCTATAGTTCCAGTCGTTGTCCCGGCCAGGTAGCTCAGTTGGTACGAGCGTCCGACTGAAAATCGGAAGGTCGGCGGTTCGACCCCGCCCCTGGCCACCACCCGAAACCGCAGGTCAGAAGTCTCTGACCTGCGGCTTCGTCGTTCTCGGGGCCCTCTGTGACGTTCAACGCGGGACCGCGGTCCGTGCTCGCTCCGGCCCGTGGATGGCAGCGGTGACCTGCGCCTCAGGCTCAGATGCGCCATTCCGACTGGTAGTCCGGGTGATCCGCATACGGCAGGGCAAGGGCCCGGAGCACGAAGGCCAGGCGGGTGACCTCCCCCTCGGGTCCGACGTTCACCTCGTAGTTCGACACCGCGTCGACGAACTCGGCCACGATCCGCCGCTTGGCCTCGCATTCGGCGACCAACCGGGAGGGGTCGACTTCCAGCACGCGCCGGTTGACGTCCATCGCCCAGTCCAGCCCGGAGGTCAGGCTGCCCGGATCGCCGTACTGCCGAGCCAGCTCCTCGTCATCGGTGGCGCGGGCCAGCACGAACTCGCTGAGACCCCTCATCCGCCCTCACCTCCAGTGACGCCGGCCCGCGCGATGGCAGCCACGCCAGGAGCCGCCGTGGACCTGCTCATCGCTCATGGCCGATCCCTTCCGCGCGGGGATGTACCTACTCACGGTCCGCCCGACGTGCAGGGACGTCAAGGCAAGAACGGTGGACGTGAGGAAGACGTCTGAGCGCGTGGCCAAGCAGGTGCAGGTGCCGGCGCCGCGGTACGAGGTGCGGGCGCGGGCTGAGCTACGAGGACGTCGGCAAGCTCCTGGCGTCGGCCACGGCCGACGACCGGCTGTCGGCGCTCTACGTCGTGGCGATCTACCTGGGCCCCTGGCCACAACCCGAACCCGCAAGTCAGAAGCCTCTGACCTGTGGGTTCGCCGTTCTAGGGATCCTTCTGCAGGTTGCGTTGGCTCGCTGCGAGTGACCGTCAGCGACCACGACACGCCGAGGGATCGCTGGAGTTATCGAACGAGTTATCGCACGACATCTGGACCTCAAGACCTCGCAGCCGCATCCGCTCCCTGTGGTGGTCCCGTGCTCCTTGGCGTCTGCGCGAGGACGAAGATGAGCATGCTGACCGCGGCGCGCGGCAGCAGGTGAGCGCTCGCAGAATTGGGGACCATCAGCCGGGCGGCCTGCGACCGGCCTCCCTCGCTCGATCGGCAGGCACGGGTAGGGCTGGGCGGCCACGCAACAGTCCGGATGCGTCGGGCCTACCGTGAGTCCCGGCGCGGTGTTTGGGTAGGGCGCCTCAGCGGAAGGCGGCCTCGCCAGTGACAGCCTTACCGATGACGAGCTGGTGCACCTCCGATGTGCCCTCGTAGGTCAGGACGGACTCGAGGTTGTTGGCGTGGCGCATCACCGGGAACTCGGTGGTAATCCCGGCCGCACCAAGGATGGTTCGGCATTCGCGGGCGATCGCGATCGCCTCGCGCACGTTGTTCAACTTGCCGAGGCTGACCTGCCCCGGCGCAAGCTGCTCCGCGTCCTTGAGACGCCCGAGGTGCAGCGCCAGCAGCATGCCCTTGCCCAGCTCGAGGGTCATGTCGGCCAACTTGGCCTGGGTCAGCTGGTAGGACGCCAGGGGCCGGTCAAAGATGTCCCGCTCTCGCGCGTAGGCGATGGTCGTCTCCAGGCAGTCCCGGGCCGCGCCGAGGGCGCCGAAGACGATGCCGAAGCGGGCCTCGTTCAGGCACGACAGCGGCCCCGAGAGGCCGGCCGCCTCGGGCAGGACGGCCGAACTCGGCAGCCGCACGTCGTCCAGCACGAGCTCGCTGGTCACCGACGCACGTAGCGACAGCTTGCGCTTGATCTCGGGAGCGGAGAACCCCGGCGTGTCCGTCGGCACCACGAATCCGCGGATGCGCTCGTCGGTCTGCGCCCAGACGACCGCCACGTCGGCCACCGACCCGTTCGTGATCCACATCTTGTTGCCGGTCAGTACCCAGTCGTCCCCGTCCCGACGGGCGCGGGTGCGCATTCCGGCCGGGTTGGACCCGAAGTCCGGCTCGGTCAGCCCGAAGCAGCCGATGGCGTCACCGGCGGCCATCCGGGGCAGCCACTCCTGCTTCTGCTCCTCCGACCCGTGCTTCCAGATCGCGAACATCGCCAGCGAGCCTTGCACCGACACCAGCGATCGCAGCCCCGAGTCGCCCGCTTCAAGTTCCATGCACGCCAGCCCATAGGCCGTCGCGCTCGTCCCGGCACATCCGTAGCCCTCTAGGTGCATGCCGAGCACACCGAGCGCTCCCAGCTCCTTGGCCATGTCCCGAGCCGGCAGCGACCCCTGCTCGTACCAGTCGCCCACCTCGGGCCGGATCTTCTCCTCGACGAACTGGCGGACCGCGTCACGGAGCGCGCGGTCCTCCTCTCCGATCAGGGCGTCGGTGCCGAAGAGCCGAAGCGGCGAGACAGGAGCGCTGGACCGTGACATGAGCTTCTCCATTCCAGAAGGCAGGCGTGATGGGGGGAGTGATCGGTCGGCCGGCGAAGGCCACGGGTCAGGTTGCCGTTCGGGGGCCGTCAGCCGGTGCAGGGCCTGGTGGCTGAACCTCGAATGGCGCTCACAGAACGTAGATGGCGCCGGTTTCCATCGATTCCACCGAGCGGACGTACGCGTCCCCAACACGTTCGCCATCGACGAAGGGAAACCCGGGGAAGATCGAGGCATAGTCCGCCCTCGACTCGGTCAGGACGCTGGGGCTGACCGCGTTGATGCGAAACCGGCCCCACAGCTCGCCGGCACTGGCCCGGACCCACGACTCGAGGGCCCCGTTGACGGCTGCTGCGATGCTGCCCTCGCGCACGGGTTCTCGCGCGGTGATGCCGGTGATGAGCGTGAACGACCCGCCGCTGCGGAGTACCTCCGTGCCCTGCCGGACGAGTTCGACCTGCCCGAGCAGCTTGTTGTCCAGGCCGGCCCGGAAGTCGTCTCGACCAAGCTCGTCCCAAGGGCCGAACGGGGTCCCTCCGGCGGTGGAGACGATGGCGTCGAGGGCGCCCAGCCCAGCCAGCAGCTCTCGGATCGACTCGGGGTCGGTGATGTCGACCGGGTGGGTCGCGGACTTGCGGTGCGCCGCGACGACGTCGTGTCCGCGAGCCCGCAGCGCCCGCCCCACGGCGTCGCCGACGGTGCCCGACGCGCCGACGTGCAGGATCCTCATGCTCGGCCTCTCAGACGTCGAAGGTGACGCCCTGCGCGAGGGGCAGCTCACCGGAGTAGTTGATGGTGTTGGTCGCCCGGCGCATGTAGGCACGCCAGGCGTCGGAGCCCGACTCCCGCCCGCCGCCGGTCTCCTTCTCGCCCCCGAAGGCGCCACCGATCTCCGCGCCCGAGGTGCCGATGTTGACGTTGACGATGCCGCAGTCCGAGCCTGCCGCGGACATGAACAGCTCAGCCTCGGCCTGGTCGCTCGTGAAGACGCTTGACGAAAGGCCTTGCGGGACCTCGTTGTTCAGTTCGATGGCATCGGCGAACGTGCTGTAGGGCAGGACGTAGAGGATCGGCGCGAAGGTCTCCTGGTGGACAACCTCGCTCTGCTCCCGCATCCGGATGACGGTGGGCTTCACGTAGAACGCGCCCGGTGCGGCGTCGGCCATGACCCGCTCGCCACCCACGACGACCTCGCCGCCCGCGGCCCTTGCCTTGTCGATCGCGGCGACGAACGCCTCATACGCTCGCTCGTTGACAAGGGGACCGACTAGGGTGCCGTCCGACATCGGGTCACCGATCGGCAGCTTCTCATAGGCGGCCGCAACCCGCTCGACGACGCTGTCGATCACCGACTCGTGGGCGATGACGCGGCGCATCGTCGTGCACCGCTGGCCGGCCGTGCCGGCGGCGGAGAAGACGATGCCCCTGGTGGTCAGGTCGAGGTCTGCGCTGGGGGCGACGATCGCCGCGTTGTTGCCGCCCAGCTCCAGCAGGCTGCGCCCGAACCGCTCGGCCACCCGGGGCCCGACAGCCCGGCCCATCCCGGTCGAGCCGGTCGCGCTGAGCAGCGCCACGCGACGGTTGTCGACCAGAGCCTGGCCGACCTCCGCCCCGCCGATGACGACCTGCGACACGTCGACCGAGTGGCCCGACTCGGTGAGGGCTCGCTGGAGCAGTGCGTTGGCGGCCAGCGCGCAGAGCGGTGCAGTCTCGGACGGCTTCCAGACCACGCTGTCACCGCAGACCAGCGCGACGGCGGTGTTCCATGACCAGACCGCGACCGGGAAGTTGAAGGCCGAGATGACGCCGACGACACCGAGCGGGTGCCAGGTCTCCATGAGCCGGTGCCCGGGGCGCTCGGAGGTCATGGTGCGTCCGAACAGCTGCCGGGAGAGGCCAACCGCGTAGTCGCAGATGTCGATCATCTCCTGCACCTCGCCGCGGGCCTCCGAGGTGATCTTGCCGACCTCGACGCTGACGAGGGTGGCGAGGTCCTCCTTGTGCTCGGTCAGCAGCTCGCCCAACCGCTTGACGACGGCCCCGCGCACAGGCGCCGGCACGAAACGCCAGTCCTTGAAGGCCGCGTGCGCCCGGGCGACGGCCTCGTCGACCTCGCCCGGTTCCGCCCATCGCATCGACGAGACCGGCGCGCCGTTGACCGGGGATCTGCCTGTGCGGTCTCCGGCCTGGCCGTCGAGGTCCACGCCACACCGGCGTGCCGCCTCAGCGGCGGTCCGACGGAGCTCCTCCGGCGCCGGCGGTGCTGCCTGGTTCGTCCCGGCTCGCTCCTGCGTGGGGGTGGTGCTCGTCATGAGGGCTCCTTCGTGGTGATGGTCGGAACTGGATGGGCGCGACGTGCGCCGCGGGCGAGGACGGTGAGGACCGCCCGGGCGGGGGTCAGACGATGTTCTTCTCGTGGTGGAGCAGGGCGTGCTCGAAGCGCCGGGTGTCGAAAGCCGACACATCGACGAACGGCGTCTCGCCGCGCACGAGCGAGCACATCACCTCGCCGATGGCCGGGCCGAGCAGGAAACCATGCCCGGAGAACCCCGTCGCGTAGAGGAAGCGGCTCACCTGGGGCGCCTCGCCGATCAGGCCGTTGTGATCGGGCGTGACCTCATAGAGCCCCGCCCAGCCGCTCGCGATGCCGATGTCGCTGAGGGAGGGGGCGCGACGCTCGATGGCCTCGGCCAAGCCGGGCAGCCACTCGTCGCCCCGGCTGAGCTTGAAGCCGGCCGTCTCGTTCCGGTCGGACATGCCGACGAGCATGCCCGGACCCTCCTCGTGGAAGTAGAAGGTCGTCGAGAAGTCGATCGTCATCGGCATGGTGCGGTCGAGCTCTGGGATCGGCTCGGTCACGATGATCTGGCGTCGGACCGGGTCCACCGGCAGATCGACCCCGAACCACTCCCCGATCGCACGGGACCATGCTCCGGCGCAGCAGACCACCGCCCCGGTCTCGACCCGGCCCGCCTCGGTGTCCACCGCGCGCACCGTCCCGTCGACGACCACGCCACCGGTCACGCGGCAGTTCGGGACCAGGGTTGCGCCGGCCCGTCGAGCAGCGCGTGCGTAACCGAGCACCACGGACTCGGGCGTGCAGTGCCCGTCCCGGGGCGCGTAGGCCGCCGCGAGGACCCCGTCCGTGCTGATGATCGGGGCCAGGCGCTTCGCCTCGGACGGTTCGATCATCCGGGCGTCCACACCGAGGGAGCGCTGCAGGGCGACGCTCCGCTCGAAATCGGCGACATCCGCCGGGTCGTCGAGCAGGAAGAGGTAGCCGTTCTGGACGAGATCGATCTCCTGGTCGAACAGTTCGTGGAACCGCTCGAAGACGTCAAGGCCGTAGTTACCCATGACGATGTTGGCCTCGTCGCTGAACGAGGCCCGCACTCCGCCGGCCGCCTTGCACGTCGACCCGGCACCGAAGGACCCCTGGTCCAGCAGGAGGACCTTGCCCACACCGCTTCTGGCCAGGTTGTAGGCGGTACTGAGGCCGATCACTCCACCGCCGATGACGACGACGTCGGCGTGGCTGGGTAGTCGCGTGCTCACGGGGTTCCTCCTAGCAGGGCGTCGATGATCTCGTCCTCGGACAGCAGTACGGTGTTCGCCGCCGGACCGAGGGGAATGATGCTGTCCTTGCTCGTCACGCGCGAGATCGCGCCACGGTAGCCGCCGTCCACGAGTGCCGTGACGACCCCTTCCGAGACGCCTCCGCTGCGGCGGGTCTCGTCGACGACGAGGACCCGGCCGAAGCCGTGCGCCCGCTCGATCAGGTCCTCGACCGGCAGGGGGGCGAGCCAGCGCAGGTCGTAGACGGTGGCCCGCGGAGCGGTTCGCCCGTCCCGGGCGGCCCGGGCCTCGGCGGCGGCCACCGCGCGAAGGCTCATGGGCACGCCGTTGCCGAACGTCACGACGAGCACGTCGCGTCCGTCCCCGTGGGTCGTCCCTGTCCCCGGCTCGGCGCGGTCCGTCCCCCACTGCGCGGGGGGCGCGTACTGCGCTGTCCACGCTCCGTCGCCCGGCTCGAGATCACGGGTGTGGTAGAGGGCGATGGGCTCGACGAGCACACAGACGCGGCTCTCCTTCCGCGCGAGGGCCGCCATGGCCCGCACGAGCCGCGGCGCCTCCGTGGCGCTGGACGGCGCGGCGAGGACGAGGCCGGGGATGTCCCGAAGGACGGCGAGGGAGTTGTCGTTGTGGTAGTGCCCGCCGAATCCTCTCTGGTAGGCCAGCCCCTGGATCCGCACGAGCATGCCGTTGCCGAACTGGCCGTTGGAGAAGAATCGGAGCGTCGCCGCCTCGCCACGGAGCTGGTCCTCTGCGTTGTGCAGGTAGGCGAGGTACTGAATCTCGGGAACAGGCAGGAACCCGGCGAGCGCCGAACCCAGGGCAGTGCCGAGGATGGACTGCTCGTCGAGCAAGGTGTCGAAGACCCGCTGCGCCCCGAAGCGCTTCCGCAACCCACGGGTCACCCCGTAGACGCCGCCCTTGGCCGCGACGTCCTCACCGAAGAGGATGACGTCGCGGTGTAGGGCCATGAGGTCGGTGAGCGCCGCGTTGATCGACTGGGCCAGGGTGAGCGGCCCGGCCTCCTCCGGCAGCTTCCCGTTGAATGCGACGGCGCGGTCGGGTGCGGCCGCGACCGACTCTGCGCGGACCAGGTCGGGCCGGGCCTCGGTGAGCGGCCGCATGACGGCCTCGGCCGTGTCGAGGCGCCGGATCGGCATGAGCCGCTTGGCGCGTTCCGCGACGTCGTTGCGGACCTCCTCGTAGCGATCGACGAGGTCCGCCGAGGTGCGCAGCCTCCGTGCGTGGAGCGCCCGTGCCGTCGCCACGAGGGGGTCGGAGGCGTAGTCGCTCTCGATCTCGCGCCGGCTCCGGTAGGCCAGCTCGACGTCCGACCCGGCGTGTCCCATGAGCCGGACGGTCGACAGGTGCAGGACCACCGGCTTGCGCGCGCTGCGGACCCACTCGACCGCTTCTGCCGCGACGGCGAGGCACTGCTCGGGCTCGGTTCCCTTGGCATCCAGGTAGTGGAATCCGGGTAGTGACTCCAGGGTGCGCCTGGTCCACCCGTTGGGGGTGCGGACGCTGATGCCGATGCCGTTGTCCTCGCACAGGACGAGCAGCGGCAGCGGGACGCCACGGTGGGCGAGCTGCCCGGCGGCATTGAGGGCACCGATCGCCGTCGAGTGGTTGACCGAGGCGTCCCCGAGGCTCGTCACGACGACGGCGTCGTCCGGGACCAGGGTCTCCACGCGCAAAGGTGCGCGCCGCTCGAGCGAGAAGGCCATCCCGAGCGCGCGCGGGAGGTGCGAGGCAATCGTCGAGGTCTGCGGGATGACCATGAGGTCGGGGTGACCGAAGACCTTGTGCCGGCCGCCGGAGATGGGGTCGTCGGTGGAGCACGTGAGGCTGCGGAGGATGTCCCCCACGGCGTCCGTGCCCGGCACCTGTCCGGCGCGGGCGCAGTAGAACCCCCCGGACCGGTAATGAAGCAGCGCCGGGTCGCTCGGCCGCAGGGCCAGGGCGATCGCGGCGTTGGACTCGTGCCCGCTCGAGCCGATGGTGTAGAACCCCTCCCCCTGCGCCTGCAGGTAGCGGGCGGCGAAGTCGAGGTGGCGCGAGAGCAGCTGCGCCTCGAAGAGGTCGACCATGAGCGCATCCGACACGCTCGCCCGGTCGGCCTGTGCGGCACCGGGCCCAACGACGGAACCAGGGGGCGTCGCGTCGCCTGCCCAGCTGCGCACCTCCTGGATGAAGTAGTCGTCGATGGGACCACTCATGCGGTCAGTCTCCTCGCTGCCGCTACGTCCTGTCCGAGCTGCCCGCGCATCCGCATCGCTTCGCGCACCCGCTCCTGGGCCATCGCGAGGGCTGAATCGTACGTGGTGCGCTGGCGGCGGACGCTGTCCTCGAGGACCGCGACGGCGTTGGGCCGCAGCTTCTCCGAGACCATCTCGAAGATCCGCGTTTCGTCCACCGTGAAGGCGGAGTTGCGCGCGTCCATCGAATATGCGGCCGCGATGATGCCACCGGCGTTCGCGATGAAGTCGGGGACGACCGCCACGCCTCGGGCGTGCAACACCTTCCGGGCCTCGGTGCTCGTCGGCAGGTTGGCGCCCTCCACGACGAGGCGGGCGCTGAGCCGCCCGGCGATGTCGGGGTCGATGACGTCCTGGCGCGCCGCCGGCACGAGGATGTCGCAGTCGAGCAGCAGCGCATCGTCCACCGGCCGGACCTCGAGCCCGTACTCCCGTATGCCGCTGTCGCCGGCCTGTGCGCGGAGGACGAGGAGACTCTCGACGTCCAGGCCCTCGGGGTCGCTCAGCGTGCCTTCGGTGTTCGACACACCCACGATGGTGGCACCGAGCTCCGCGAGCCGGCGAGCCGCGTGGGCTCCGACGGCGCCGAAGCCCTGGATCACGACGCGGCTGCCCTTCAGTTCGCCACCGAGGTGGGCGGTGGCGGCGTCGACGACCTCGGCGACGCCGAAGCCGGTGACGCCGAGCTGGTCGTACGGCGTCCCCCCGAGACAGCGGGGAAGGCCGGTCGAGACACCCCGGCTGCGCAGTTCGTCGACGAAGATGGCCGCGTCGGACTCCGCCATCCCCATATCCAGACCGAACACGTAGTGCTCCGGAACCTGGTCGGCGAGCGCCCGGGCGAACGCCCGCAGGATCTCCTCCTTGTTCGGCGCGTTCGGGTCTCCGAGGATGCCCGCCTTGGCACCGCCGTGAAAGAGGTCGACCGCGGCCCACTTCCACGTCATCGTCCGGGCCAGCCGGGCGACCTCGCGCACCGTGAGGTTCGCGCTCATCCGGGTGCCGCCCTTGCCCATGCCACGGGCCGTGTTGTCCAGCACGAGAACTCCACGCATCCCCGTCCGCCGGTCGGAGACGCAGACGACGCGCTCAGGACCCCATGCATCCATCAGGTCAAAGACGTCAGTGTCTGGCACAGCTACCTCACTTCGATGTGGTCGTGTCCGCTCGGGACAGCTCCGACAGGGAAACGATGTGACATCGGTAGCGGCATCCACCAGTTCCTGAGAACGCCAAGTTGTTGGGTCTGCCCCAGCAACGCTGGTCCTCCAAAGGTGGTGAGCCGGCCGCCCCCGCAGGCAGATTGGCGGCGACGTCAGCGCCAACCGACAACGAGGTCACGATGCGTGGTTCCCCACCCGGTCTGCTTGCCCTGTCCGAGCAGGATGTCCGTCAGCTGCTGGACGAGGCGACAGCCCTCGAGTCGCAACGGCACGCGTTCACGGCCCTGGGCCTGGGGCAGGCCCAGCAGCCGGGCCGCATCCTCATGGAGGGAACCGACAACACGAGCACCTTCTGCTACGCCGCCCGGGTGGATGCGACAAGCGGGGCGGCGTGCAAGTTCGGCGCGGTCGTGCCGGGCAACGTCGACCGGGGGCTGCCGAGCGTCTCCGCGGTGATCGTGGTCCTCGACCCGGACACCGGCGTCCCAGCCGCCCTTGTGGACGGCACCTCCGTCACCACCATCCGCACGTCTGCAGCCAGCGCCGTCGCGGCCGAGCACCTCGCCGCGCCCGGCTCGTCGGTCCTTGCCATCGTCGGTTCGGGCGTCCAGGCCGAGGCACACGTCCGGCTCATGCGCCATGTCCTGCCGCTTCGCGAGGTGCGCCTCGTCAGCCGCACCCCCGCTGCCGCTGAAGCGATCGCCGCCAGGCTGCGGGACGAACTCGACCTCCACGTCCGTGCCGTGCCCACCACCCGAGAGGCCCTGTGCGGGGCCCACGTCGTCGTGACGGCGACCACGTCGCAGTCGCCGGTCTTCGACCATGCCGAGCTGGCGCCCGGGGCCACCGTGATCAGCGTCGGTTCCTATGCGGCAGGACGATGCGAGGTTCCCCGGGACACGGTGCTCACCGCCGAGGCCGTCGTCGTCGACCACCGAGAGGTGGCTGGTGAGCACGCCGGGCCGGTCGTCCAGGCGGTGGCAGACGGCATGCTCGACCTCGACGCGGTCGTCGAGCTCGGCGCCGTGGTGACCGGGCGGCAGCCCGGTCGGCGCACCGAGAACGGGATCGTCTACTACAACAGCGTCGGTGTGGGCGTGCAGGACGCCGCCGCAGCAACGCTCCTCGTACGCCGTGCCCGACAGCGCGGGTTCGGCAAGGCCATCGAGCTGTGACGCCGTCAAGAGGAGCAGCCGGGGAAACAGCCACAGAGACGGTGGGCCTACCCCTCGGATCGGTGGGGCTCAGAGAGGTACACAACGACGCCGCCGCTCGGGCAAGGTTGCGGCACCTCGGGTTTACCGGACGAAAGGAGGTGGGCAGCGTGGCCCAGCCTGTCACTGATCCCGCCGCGGCGAAGTCCACTGGCATGGACGTCGGCCTCGAGCACATCGTCAAGGCATACGGAGAGCACGTTGTCCTCGATGACGTCTCCCTGTCGGTGCGCGAGGGCGAGGTCTGCGCGATCATCGGCCCGAGCGGTGCCGGCAAGTCGACCCTGCTGCGCTGCATCAACCTGCTCGAGCGTCCCGACAGCGGCACGATCCGCGTCGGCGACACGACGATCGACGCAGGCCAGGAGGTCGGGAACAAACAGCTGCATGGTCTGCGTCGGCAGGTCGGCATGGTGTTCCAGTCGTTCAACCTCTTCCCTCACCTGACGGTCCTGCGCAACATCGCCCTCCCGCAGGAGCGGGTCCTCGGGCGCAGCCGCGCTGAGGCGGAGGATCGGGCGATGGAGCTGCTGCAGCGAGTTGGCTTGGGCGACAAGCCTGCCCAGTACCCGTCACGCTGCAGCGGCGGCCAGCAACAGCGCGTTGCCATCGCCCGGGCGCTGGCCCTTGACCCCAAGGTGATGCTCTTCGACGAGCCCACCTCGGCGCTCGACCCGGAGCTCGGTCTCGAGGTGCTCGCCGTGATGCGCGAGCTGGCGGACGAGGGCATGACCATGATCGTCGTGACGCACGAGATGCAGTTCGCCCGCGACGTCTCCGACCACCTCATCGTCATGGGGCATGGCACCGTCCTCGAGGAGGGCCAGCCGGAGAAGGTCTTCACGGATCCCGCTACGGAACGGACCCGTCGGTTCCTGCGCGCGGTGCTGGAGCGCTGACGTGGAGTACATCGGGCCGATTGCGAGCGGCGTACCGATGTCGCTGCTCCTGACGGTGCTCGGCTTCGCCATCGGCGCCGTGGGCGGTGTCCCGCTGGCACTCATGCGCCGGTCGCGGTTCCGCTCGGTCCGGTTCATCAGTCGCTCGATCATCGAGCTGCTGCGCGGGATCCCGCCGATCGTGTGGATCTTCCTCGTCTACTTCGGCATCGGCAACGGCGTCATCAAGGTCGAGCCGGTGCCCGCCGCGATCGTCGCGTTCGGGCTCATCTCGTGTGCGTACCTCGCCGAGATCTACCGCGGCGGGCTGTCGGCCGTGCACCGGGGGCAATGGGAGGCAGGCGTCGCGCTGGGCCTCAGGCACAGCGACCAGCTCGCCCGAATCATCGGCCCCCAGGTCATGCGCTACTCGATCCCGGCCGCGGCCACCTACGCGATCGGCCTGCTCAAGGACACCTCGATCGCCTTTACCATCGGCGCCCAGGAGATCCTCTTCTTCGCCGACAGCCAGGCGAAGCAGTCGTCGGATGCCTTGACGCCCTACCTCGTGGCGGCTGCCGCCTACATCATCATCACCGTGCCCTGCGCGTGGTTCGCCCGCTCGGTCGACCGCCGCCTGCGCGTGAGGATCGCGTCATGACCGTGCTCCAGGACTGGCTCGGCTTCCTGCCCCAGCTCGCTTCGGGCCTGTGGGTCAGCATCGTCGTCTGCCTCGCCGCGGTCGTCGTCGGGCTGCCACTCGGCCTGGTCCTCGCCCTCGGCTCGAGCGGACGGAGCCGGGCCGTGCGCTGGCCCGCCATCGCGGTCGTCGAGATCGGGCGGGGAGCACCCGCACTGGTCGTTCTCCAGGTCTTCTACTTCGGCCTGCCGAGCGCAGGGGTGACGCTGTCGTCCACGCTGGCGGCCTGTCTCGCGCTCGCCCTCACCACCGCCGCCTACACCTCAGAGATCATTCGCGGTGGTCTGCAGGCGGTGCCCCGAGGAGAGCTCGAAGCGACGGAGGCGCTCGGGATGTCACGACCGGACGCGCTGCGATTCGTCGTGATCCCGCAGGGGATCCGCGTGGCGATCCCGCCCCTCATGGGGTTCGGCGTGCTGATCTTCCAGGCGACCTCGCTCGCCTACACGATCGCCCTGCCGGAGCTGCTCGGGCGCGCCTACAGCATCGGGTCGAGCACCTTCCAGTACCTCTCGGTGCTGGCACTGGCTGGCCTGATGTATGCCGCCGTGACGATCCCCGCGAGCCTGCTGACCGACCGGGTGGAGCGACGGATGTCACGTCACCTCGCCTGAACGGACACGTCCGCCGCACACCATCGATCCACCAAACCCAGCACCCCATCGCTCCTCCGGCACCGATGCCGGAGGCGGACTGAAAGGCACATCCTCATGCGTCTACGCGCCACTATCGTCGGAGTCGCGATCCTCACAGCGCTGCCCCTCTCCGCCTGCGGAAGCCAGGGCTCCTCTGCTGACGTCGCGAAGGACTGCAAGCCGGCCCACAAGCTCTCGACGGTCACGGAGGGAAAGCTGACGGTTGCCGGCTACGACCTGCCGCCATACGCGGCCCAGAGCGGCGACAAGCTCACGGGAGTCGACCCCGACATCGTCGCCGAGATCGCCAAGATGGAGTGCCTGACCGTCGAGGCGAAGTGGATGGCCCCGGCCGCCGTCATCCCGACCGTCCAGAGCAACCGCGCCGACCTCGCCGTCGGCGACTGGTACCGGACGCAGGCACGAGCCAAGATCGTGAGCCTGAGCGACCCGATCTATGTCGACCAGATGGGCATCTCGTCGAAGGACGGCGTCGACACGGTTGCTGCTCTCAAGGGCAAGAAGGTCGGCACGGTCGATGGGTATCTCTGGGTCGAGGACCTGAAGAAGTACCTCGGCGACTCGCTGCGGATCTACCCCTCGACCGTCAACATGAACCAGGACCTCAAGTCCGGGCGCATCGACTTCGCCGTCGACTCCTTCGGGTCGCAGAAGGTCACCAACCCGACGATGAAGATCATGGTGGCCCAGCCGGACCCCGCCGTTGCCGCCTCCCAGGAGGCCGCGCAGGCGTCACTCCCGGTCCCGTCGACCAACGCTGACCTGCTGAAGGCCATCAACGAGGACCTCAAGACGCTCCGGGACAACGGCAAGCTCAAGGAGATCCTCGTCAAGAACGGTCTCGACGGCTCGGCGGCCGACACCGGCGAAGCCCGCCTCATCTCCTGAGCGCCCGGGCATGACGAAGGCACAGCCGTGCTCCTGATCGAGGCGAGCGTCGTGCATGAGGCGCTGGACACCGCCCTGCTCATGGACGCACTCGAGGAGGCGCACCGTGGTCCGATGCCGGACCACAGCTGGCAGGTGCTCGAGCAACCGGCCGCAGCCGGCCGGCAGGCGTTCCTGAGCCTGCCGGCCTGGATGCCGGAGGATGGTCTCGGCGTGAAGCTCGTGTCGTCCTTCCCGGGCAACCGTGAGCAGCATGGCCTGCCGACCGTGCACTCCCTCTACATCTGGTTCGACCCTCACACCGGAGCGCCCATCGCACTGATGGACGGCGAGGCGCTGATCTTCCGGAAGACGGCGGCCGACTCGGCACTCGGATCCAAGTTCCTCTCGCGGCCCGACTCGAGGACGCTGCTCATGGTCGGCGCCGGGGCGCTGGCGCCCCACCTGGTCCGGGCCCACCTCGTCGCACGACCCGGCCTGCGTCACGTCGGGGTGTGGAACCGCACCCGTGTCTCGGCAGAAGCGCTCGTCGCTGACCTTGTGGCGACGGGCGTGGACGCGTTCGTGGTCGACCGGCTCGACGATGCGCTCAGGTCGGCCGACATCGTCAGCGCCGCCACGATGTCGGCCGACCCGATCATCAAGGGCGACCTGCTGCGTCCCGGAACCCACGTCGATCTCGTGGGCTCGTTCACGCCACAGATGCGAGAAGCGGACGACGCCCTTCTGCAGCGGTCCGAGGTCTTCGTCGACTCCTACGGCGCGACGGAGCACTCGGGTGACTTCGTGGACCCGGTCGCACGCGGCGTGTTCTCCCTCGACGACATCGCCGGTGACCTCACCGCCCTGGCCACCGGTTCGGCCGGCCGAAGCGGTCCTGCGGCGATCACCATGATGAAGAACGGGGGCGGCAGTCACCTCGACTACTTCACGGCGCGAGAGGTCCTCCGCGCCGTCGAGAGCGGGCGGGTCGTGAGCGGTATCAGCCGCTTCTCCCCGGCCGGCCCAGTGCCTCCGGCCACCACGGCGTCAACGGACGGAGCAGCGCACTGAGCGGCGCCGCATGGTCACGACTGAGAGAACGGACTCGATGATGAGCGAGTGGTTGCTGGACGAACCTCTGCAGGTCGGTCCACGAACCCTCCGGGGGCGCGTCTTCCTGCCACCCCACCAGCCCGGCCTGGCCGAGGGGGGTCGCGTGAGCGACCGGTATGTCGCCTACCACCGAGAGCGTGCCCGCGCCGGGGTGGCCATGCAGATCACCGGCGCGACCCCGGTCGCGCCGTCGGTGGAGTGGTCCGACATCTGCCTCTGGAACATCGACGACAGCGTGGTCCCCGGGTACCAGCGTCTCGCCGAGGCAGTCCACGAAGAGGGCGGCACGATGCTCGCCCAGCTGGCCCACCCCGGCCCGACCGAGTTCGAGGGGCCCGAGGTCATCTCGGCCTCCCGGGTCTTCTCTGAGGTGACGCGACAGGTGGCGGTGCCGGCCACGACCGAGCAGCTCGCTCGGGTCGTCGAGCAGTACGCCGAGGCAGCGGAGAGGTGCCGGCGTGGCGACCTCGACGGGGTGGAGATCAGCATGGCGCACGGGCTGCTGCTCGCCTCGTTCCTGTCTCGCATGACGAACCAGCGAGACGACGAGTTCGGTGGCGACTTCGAGCGTCGCCTGGAGCTGCCCCGCCGAGTGCTGAGGGCGGTGCGCGAGGCGATCGGCCAGGACCTCATCCTCGGCATCCGGCTCGGTTCGGACGACCTCGTCGAGGGCGGGCTCACGCCGGTCGACGCGGCCCGGATCGCCCAGGCCTTCGAGCCCGAGGTGGACTACATCAGCGTCATGGTCGGCAACAACAACCGGCTGGAGGCCCGGGTGCGGCACTGGCCTCCGACACCGGCCCAGCCGGGACTCTTCCGAGGCGTGGCTCGCACCGTCAAGGCGGCAGTCTCCGTGCCGGTCGCCATGGTCGGGCGGGTGACGACCCTGGCGCTGGCCAACGACATCGTGGCCGCCGGCGACGCCGACCTAGTCGGCATCGTCCGGGGACACATCGCCGACCCGGCCCTCATCAGCAAGACCCGAGCGGGCCACGCCGCGGACGTGCGGCCGTGCGTCGGCGTCAACGTCTGCACCAACGGGCTGCTCGCCGGACGCACGCTCACCTGCATGGTCAACCCCGATGCGGGCGACCCTGGAGCAGCTGCGGCACGCGACCTCCAGGGCCACCGCTCCGTCGTCGTAGGGTCCGGCCCTGCTGGCCTCGAGGCGGCTCGTCGCCTGGCGGAGCGGGGCAGCGCCGTCACCCTGGTCGAGCGCACCACGACCATCGGTGGGCAGATGGCCGGCTGGACGGCCGCTCCCAGCCGGCGCGAGGTGCGGGACTTCCTCACTTGGCAGCAGCGCCAGCTGCGCCAGCTCGGGGTCGACATCAGGCTAGGCACGACTGCCGACCTCGACCTCGTGCAGCAGCTGAATCCCGATGACGTCATCGTGGCCACTGGCGCCGTCCCGTCCGGTCTCGTGCTCGAGCACGACGACGGCACAGTGGCCCTCTTCGATCCCATCCGGACGTTCACCGAGCCGCCCACCGGAACCGTCCTCGTGTTCGACGAGGTCGGCCAGCTCGACGGCGCGCTCATCGCGGAGTTCCTCCACGCGGCCGGGACGACCACCCTGCTCGCCACCTCCCGGCTCCACGTGGGCGAGGGCGAAGGGATCAACACGCTCTACCCGATGCTCCGCACCTTGGGCGATGCCGGAGTGGCCACGCTCGAACGGGTCCGGCCCGTCGCGGTACGCGACGGCGAGGTCCACCTTGCCGGCATCTTCGGCGGCCCAGCCCACCGGGTGCCCGCCGACGCGCTCGTGTGGTGGTCCGGCGGCGACCCGGTCCTTGACCTGCACGAATCCTTGACCGGCGTCGGCCGCAGCAGCCATCTGATCGGTGATGCCCTGCGTCCGCGGCGAACCACTGACGCCGTCGCCGACGCCAAGGAGGCCGTCTCGACCATCGCGGCCAGGCCAGTCGGAGCTCGTCTCATGACAGCCTCGACGCGCCGCCGTGCCGACACCCAGGCGCTCGGTTGATCACATGAGCCGGGGCGGGGTGGGCATGGCTGCGACCGATACTCTGGGCGCCATGTTCAACCCGCTCCATCTGCGCACGCTGATGACGGTCGTCCGGACCGGCTCCTTCGCGGACGCAGCGCGGGAGCTCGGCTACACGGCCTCGGCCGTCTCCCAACAGATGGCGCTGCTCGAGCGGCAGGTCCGGATGCCGCTGTTCGACCGGTCGCCCCGCAGCGTCACCGCGACGCCGACCGCTGTGATGATCGCCGAACGAGCGCGCGAGTCACTATCGGCCCTCGACGTCCTCGATGAGGAGGTCATCGGCCTCGCGCAAGGCAGGCTCGGGGTGCTGCGGGTCGGCAGCTTCCCGACCGCGAGCCAGCGGCTGCTGCCGGTCGCCCTTGCTCACTACAAGGTCCGGCACCAGGGCGTGCACATCGAGTTGGACGAGGCCGAGGCCGACACGCTCGCGGCCCGCGTCGCTGATGGCCAAGGCGACCTCGCCCTCGCCTATCGCTACGACCTCGTGCCGCGCTCGCTGCCCGAGGGGCTGTGCTCGGAAAGGCTGCTGGACGAGGAGCTGCTCCTCCTGCTCCCGGCCGACGACCCGCTCGCCGATGCCGACGCCATCGCCCTGACCGACCTGCAGCCACGGACCTGGGTCACCACCCGCGTGGGCACTCCAGGGACCGAGTGCCTCCACCGGCTCTGCGCCGAGTACGGTTTCGCGCCCCAGATCTCCTTCCGCAGCAACGACTACGCGGTGATCCACGAGTTCGTCCGGCGGGGCTTCGGCATCGCCCTCATCCCGGCGCTGAGCCACACACCGAGCGCCGGTATCCGGAGCCGGCGACTGGACGGAGTGACCGCCCGGCGCCACGTCCACGTGCTGGTGCGCTCGCGGATGCTCAACCCCGCCGTCGCCGACTTCGTGCAGTCGCTGCACGCCGCCGCCGCCCAGGTCGCCGAGGACCATCCTGACCTCTCCGCGTGACCGCGAAGAGGTGGTGTCGGGGCGGCCTCAGGCGAAGACGCTGAAGCTGCTCCGGGTCCGGTCGACCTTGCGGAGCCGGCTGTAGTCGCTGAGGTCCACCGTTAACCCGGTGACGGGCAGGGTCAGCCGGGTGGGCACCCTGTCATGGTCCTCGCCCGCCTCACTCGCCTCGATGATCGCGGCGAGCAGCTGGCCGACGACGGGAGCGTTCTTGAACTGGTTGCCGCTCGTGCCGATCGCGACGTAGTAGCCGGCCAAGCTGGTGCGGTCGTAGATGGGCACCCAGTCGTCGGACACGTCGTAGACGCCGACGACTCCCGACGGCCGGTTGGGGACCGTCAGGTCCGGGAGCCGGCGGGCGGCGCGGTACGCCTGCGCCTCGTAGACCTCCTTGCTCACGGTCACCGCATAACGGTCTGCGTCGTCGAGCCACTGCAGCTCGTCGCAATCCGGCTCTGCGCCGCCCACCAGGAACCCGCCGGCAGGCGCGCCACGGAAGTAGGTGCCGAGGTCGAGGTCGGCGACCATGGGCCCTGGCACCTCGTGGTTCCAGGTGGGCGGTGCCGCGAGGTGATGCACCTCCTGACGCATGGGCCGCGTCCTGATGCCGAAGTCGTCGAGCACGCCGGCCATCTGGTTGATGACACCGGAGTGCGGCCCGGAGACGTTGACCACGACCGGTGCCAGCACCGTCGTCCCGTCGGCCAGCTCGACACCACGGACTTCGTGCTCGTCGCGCACGATCCCGGTGACCTGCGCACGGAACCGGAACTCAGCGCCGTGGCGCCCCGCAGCGGCCATGAGGTTGTGGGCTGCGAACACCGGGTCGTCCACGAAGCCGCCGTCCGGGGTCCAGTACGCCGTCAGCGACCCCTCAGGCGGATCCCAGAACGCCTCGTCGGTGACCGGCTTGGGCGGCCAGAACCGGCCGGGGTCGAGTGCCGGCAGTTTCGCCTGGACAGTGTCGCTGTCCCATTCCTCGTATGGGACGCCCGCACGGTCGAAGAAGCTCAGCACCTTGGACCGTTGTTGTCCCGGCGACTCGAGGCAGAGGGCCCCGGTGCGCACGAAGTGAGCGAGCTGGCCGTCGTCGGTACCGTCGAGGTAGCCCTCCCAGTCGGCCCAGAGCTGCTTCGCCTCCCATGCCACGGCGACCGCCGTGAACGTCGAGTAGTTGAACCGGATGCAAGCCGAGGAAGCGCTCGTCGAGCCGTGCCCGGCACCCGGTCCTCGGTCGACGACGACCACGCGACGACCGCGCCGTGCCAACTCGTAGGCGACATCGCAGCCGATGACACCGGCACCGATGACGACGACGTCCGCCGTGACTCTCTGGTCCGACATGACTCCTTCTTCCATGTTGCTCGGGATGGTGGGACAGAGGTCGGTCACACGACGGCAGTGGGGGCCAGCACCTCCCTGACTGCGGCAGATGCGATGACCACGTCGGCCCACGCCTCGCCCACACTCTTGAAGAGCCGTGGGCAGTCGGCGGCGACCGCCACGTCGCCTCGGACGAGCTCGCTGAGGTCTCCGTCGATCGCTGTGCCGACCGGGACGCCTTCGTCGATGGCGATGACGATGTCGCCCGCCTGGGTCAGCGCCGACGCCCGGGACTCGACGATCACCGTTGCCGTTCGAACGAGGGCCGCGTCGACCTCTCGTCTCGTGGGCGAGTGGGAGCCGACGGCGACGACGGTGGCGCGCGGACGGAGCGCGCGGGAGTCGAACACAGGGTCGGCGGCGGTGGTGCAGCAGGCCACGATGTCTGCCGCACGCACGTCTGCAGGAGTGCCGGGGATCGCAGCGAGGCCGGCCGAGTCGAGCTGCTCGACAACGGACTCAATGGCCTCGGGCCGGCGCCCGATGACCCACACCCGTTCGAGCGGACGGACCGAGTCGATGGCCAGGGCGTGCGCCACCGACTGCGGTCCCGTCCCGAACAGCGCGAGCGACCGCGCCGTGCCGGGTGCGAGATGGCGGATCGCGAGAGCGGAGAGGCCCGCGGTCCGCAGCAGCGTCAGGGTGCGCGCCTCGAGCACGGCGGTCGGCGTCAGCGACGCGCCGTCGAAGGCGAGGTGGACTCCCTGGATCCGTGGCACGGCTGGTCCGGCAGAGCCGTGGTGGACCGACACGACCTTGACGCCGACGTCCGCGCCCACCTCGGCAGGCATGAGGAGCAGCTCACCGGCGCTGACCGGGACGCCGATGCGAGCTGGCAGGTCCCCGCGGCTGGCCCCGGCCCGGATGGCCGACTCGAGGGTGTCGATGACCCGCAACCACGGCAACGCGCGCGTCAGCGATGCGGCGTCGATCCACGGGATGGTGCTTGTGGTCATGGCTTGGCTCCCTCCGGTCCCTCACAACGCGATGCACAGGCGCAGCGCGTCGTAGATGGCGGCATGGATGTTGCGGCTCGTCACTGCGTCGCCGATGCGGAAGAGCTGGTAGCGCCCGTCGGCCTTGCGGGTCACCTCTTGGGGGCGGCCGGCGAGCAGCGCCTCCTGGTCGACCTCTCCCCCGTTGCGCGAGCCGGCGCGCAGCTCGTGGTACAGGTCTGCCACGGGCAGCGTGCCGTGCTCGACGACGACGTGATCGACCAGCCGGGTCACCTCAAGGTCGGCGTACTCGCTCCACAGGACGGCCTCGAGGCGCCCGTCGGCCGAGCGTCGGACCCTGCGCAGATAGTACGGCAGGGTCACCTTCACGTCGTGCACGGCGAAGCTCTTGAGGTAGGCAGGCGAGTTCATCGCACCGACGTCGGGCGCGATGACGCGCTCGGGGGTGACGAACTCGACCGAGGTACCGCGCATGGCGAGCACCTCCGCCGCGTCCATGCCGGGGTAGCCGCCGTGGTCGTCGAAGACGAGGACGTCTCCCCGGGGGCGCAGCGACCCGTCCATCACGTCCCAGACGTCGTGGACCAGCTCGGCTCCTTCACCGAGGAACTCACGGTTCGGCATGCCGCCGGTTGCGACGATGACGATGTCGGGGTCCTCGGCAAGGACGTCGGATGCCTCGGCGAACCGGCCCAACCGGATCTCGACGCCGTGCTGTTTGGCCTCGGCGAGGCGCCAGTCGACGATCCCGATGAGATCACGGCGGTGGGGGGATGGCGAGGTGAGGCGGATCTGTCCTCCGACCTCGTCGTTGGCCTCGAACAGCACGACGTGGTGGCCGCGGGCGCCGAGGACTCGAGCTGCCTCGAGGCCGGCAGGACCGGCGCCGATGACGACCGCACGCCGAGGAGCCTCGCTCCGGCGGCCGATCTCGTGGACGAGGGTCTGCTCGCGGCCCGCGGCGGGGTTGTGGATGCACTTCGCGTCGCCGCTCTGGTAGATCGCATCCAGACAGTAGTTCGCCCCCACGCACGGTCGGATGCGGTCCTCCTGACCTGCCGCGATCTTGTTGACGAGGTGCGGGTCCGCGATCTGGGCACGGGTCATGCCGACGAGGTCGACGAGCCCTTCCCGGACGGCGTAACGGGCCGTGGCCACATCCGCTATCCGTGACGCGTGCATCACCGGGATGTCGAGCTCCTGCTTGATCCGACCGGTCCACTCGAGGAATGGCGCCGAAGGCTGGCCCATTGACGGAATGACCTTGGAGAGCGTGTGGTCGCTCTCGATCGAGCCCTTGATGGTGCTGACGAAGTCGATCCCGTCGGCGGTGTAGGCCTTCAGTGCGCTGATCGCCTCGTCCTGGGCCAGGCCACCGGGGCGGTCCTCGTCGAGCATCATGCGGATGCCGACGATGAAGTCGGGGCCGACCGCCTCGCGCACCGCCCGGATCACTCGGCGCGGGAAGGCCATCCGGCCCTCCAGGTCTCCGCCCAGCTCGTCGTCGCGGTGGTTGGTCCACGGGGAGAGGAAGCTGTCGAGGAAGTGTCCGTAGGACTGCAGCTCGATGCCGTCGAGGCCACCGGCCTGGCAGCGGGCGGCCGCCTCCGCGTAGTGGCGCACGATCCGGTCGAGGTCCCAGCTCTCGGCCCCCTTGGGGAAGGCCCGATGGGCAGGCTCACGCAGCGGTGAAGCCGAAAGGACCGGCAGCCAGTCCCCCGTGTAGTTGCTCGTTCGGCGGCCCAGGTGGGTGACTTGGCACATGACCGCCGCGCCCGCCGCGTGCACCTCGTCGCTGAGCCGACGCAGCCAGCCGACGACCTCGTCCTTGTAGAGCACGAGGTTGCCGAAGGAGGGTGGGCTGTCTGGGGAGATGACGGCCGAGCCACCGATCATCGTGAGTCCGACCCCGCCGCGTGCCTTCTCCAGGTGGTAGAGGCGGTAGCGGTCCTTGGGCATGCCGTTCTCGCCGTAGGCGGGCTCGTGCGAGGTACTGACAACGCGATTGCGAAGGGTGAGGTGCTTGATCGTGAAGGGCTGCAGCAGGGGGTCGTGCGACGCGAGACTCACCCAACGCTCCTTTGCGTAACCGGTAGTCGATTACCGGCTATCGTGTGGGGATCACCCATCACTGTCAAGAGGTGAGCCACCTGTCAAACCTCCCCGCACAGCGCCTCGCTCCGACGCCGAGCCTGCGCGACAAGGCGCTCGAGATCCTGCGTCAAGCGATCGTCACCGGGCAGATCGCCCCCGGTGAGCTGTACTCCGCCGCGGCTCTCGCCAAGGAGCTCGGCGTCTCGGTCAGCCCGGTGCGCGAGGCCATGCTCACCCTCGTCAACGAGGGGGCGCTCGAGGTGGTCCGCAACCGAGGCTTCCGCATCCCGGAGTTCGCCGAGCAGGACCTGGCCGAGGTCTTTGACCTGCGCCTCCTGCTCGAAGTGCCGAGCATGGGCCAACTGGCCGGGATGGACCTCAAGGACGCACAGCCCGAGCTCGAGCGACTGGTAGTTGCCACCGAGGAGACGGTCCACGACGCCACCGAGTTCCTCGCCCGCGACCGTGACTTCCACCTATACCTGTTGGCACTGCGCGGCAACGAACGACTGGTCGACATCGTCAGGGTGCTGCGGGACCAGACCCGGCTCTACGGGCTGGGCCCCGAGGCCAACCGCCAGCTCCGCGTCGAGGCCGCTCACGAGCACCGTGACCTGGTCGACAAAATCCTCCACGGCGATGCTGCCGGAGCCGAGGACGTGATGCGACGGCACCTCGAGCACATCCAGCAGGACTGGTACGGCGGCGCTCCCGCCTCGACCCGACACGGCGCCTGAGCTAGGCGGAAGGCAGGCACCTCATGGCACCGACGTCCCTAGGGCCCTTGACCGGGATCGACGATGACCGTCTCGTCCTCAGCAGCCACGAGCAGGACATGCTCGACGGGCGTGAGGGAGCCGGCTAAGTCGGGCTACCCGGCCTCTGGCGGCCGGCCACGTCACGGTGCGACGCAACTACGTGGAGCTGCTCGAAGCACCCCGCAAGTTCGAGAAGGACCCCAAGAGCGACGCCGGCAAGCGGACGGTCACCACCCCGCCGCACATCCTGCCCCTCGTCGAGCGCCACGCCTGCGAGTACAGCGGCACCGTCTGCTTCGTCGCTGATCGCAACGGACGGCAGGTTCGGGGCAACACCATCTACCAGGCCTTCGTTCGCGCCCGAGACAGGGTGGGCCTCACGATCGCCTTCCACGACCTCCGCTACACCGGGCAGTCACTGGCGGCGGCGACAGGCGTGAGCCTCGTCGACCTCAAGAAGCGGCTCAGACACTCCTCGACCGCCGCAGCCCAGCGGTACATGCACGCAGTCGAGGGGCGGGACGCGCAGATCGCCGACGCGCTCTCAAAGCTCGCCGAACGCGGAGACGCGAGCCGACTGCCGAGAACGTTCTGATGGCATATCGCACGCCCGATCGCACGACGCGGCAAGCGGGCCGCTGAACTGCACCTATGCCACTCCCTGAAAATCGGAAGGTCGGCGGTTCGCCCCCGCCCCTGGCCACAACCCCGAAACCGCAGGTCACCCTTCGTGTGACCTGCGGTTTCGTCGTCGTGAGGTCTTGGTGACGCTCCCGCTTGGGAGGGGCCTGACAGGAGGAGTGCGCTTACTGGTTCTTCGATCGCCGACGGCCCAACGCCCTCAGCACCCGGTCGGCGGAATCCCGAGCACGCGCCCGGAGAGCGGCAGCAAGCAGAGCGAAGGCGCTCGGTGGGCGAGCGTCCACCTCAGGCTCGGCGCCTGCAGCTGCTTGGTCGATGGCTCGAGCGAAGTCTTCGAACATGCGCTTGCTCACGTCTCCAGCGAGCGAGCGGCCGAACCCCGCGATGCGGCCGGTGAGGAACACCTTGGCGTCCGCGTGCAGCGAGGTGCCCGCCCCCGAAGGCGTGGCGACCATGACGATGCCTGCCTGCGCGCTTCCGCCGCCGGTGTCCTTGCCCTGTGCGTTGAGGACGATGCGGTCGGCCCGCTGCCCGAGGACCTGAGCCAAGCCTTGGAACGAGAGGCGCACCGGCCCCAGCGCGATCCGGGCGCGTCCGCGGTACCAGTCGTCGCCCAGGTCTTCCGTCAGTTCGGCGCCCGGGAGACATCGGGCCAGAACTCGCACGTCACCCAGGACTCGGGCCACGTCGGCTGGACTCGAGGTCAGCTCACTCGTGAGGTCGATGGCGATGGTGGGCTCGCCCGAGGGCAGCTCGATGTGCTGAGGCTTGGAAGAGTCATCGGGCGCGGACGTCTCTTCGGCAGTCACGCCGGTCACGCCGGCCACGCCCGAGGCGCCGGCGGGAGTTCGGCCCACGAGGGTGCGCGCCGCGCAGTTCCCCGGGCCGGGGATGCCGTCGCGGTGGGCTTCGGCCACGTCATCGACCGCGTCGATGATGTTGCGGTATCCGGTGCAGCGGCACAGCACTCCGGACAGCTCGGCAGGAAGGTCCTCCCTCGCGACATCCGGTTCATGCGAGAGGAGGTCGTAGGAGCTCATGAGGAAGCCCGGCGTGCAGAAGCCACATTGCAGGGCGTGATGGCGCCCGAACGACTCCTGCAGAGGATGGAGATCATCGACGCGCCCCATACCTTCGACCGTGGTCACCTCCGCGCCGTCGAGCTGGACTGCGAAGAGCAGGCAGGCTCGGGCCGCCTGACCGTCGACGAGGACAGTGCACATGCCACAGATCCCGTGCTCGCACCCGACGTGCGTCCCGGTGAGGCCGAGATGGTCACGCAGGGCGTCGGACAGCGTGACGCGAGCCGGCAGCGTCATGGACGTCGGCGTCCCGTTGACGGTCAGATTCACCTCGATCTCGCTGCCGGCCTGAGCCAAGGGCTGTGCGCTGGGGTTGTTCATGCGGATGACACCTCGTCACGGGGGTTCACGGACTTCAGGTAGGCGCGGCTGATCTCGCGGGAGAGCAGCCCTGCGGTGAGCTGCCGGCGGTAGGCCTGGCTTGCGTGGGCGTCGCCAACCGTGTCGACCACCCGCGCAGCCACCTCCTCGGCGGACTCGCCCAGTGCCCGGCGCAGGTCCGACTCACTGGGTGTACGACCGACCTGCTCGAGGGCGGACTCGAGCTCGGCGGAGACATCCGCCTTGGCCGGACGGTCGGAGACGCCGAAGCAGGTGATGGCAGCCTCGACGTGGTCGGCGCCGGTCTTCACCCGGGCCGCCACCCCGGCCAACGCGAAGTCACCATGGCGCCGGGCGATCTCTCCGAAGCCGAATCCCTCCCCTGCCGCCGCGACGGGGAACCGCACCGCCGTCAGCAGCTCGTCCGGCTCCATCACCGTCGTCATCGCGCCGGCGAAGAACTCGGAGGCCGCCACGTCACGGCTGCCCCGGGAGCTGCGCAGCGTCATGGTGGCATCCAGGCACGTGGCCACGGCAGGCAGCTCGGCCGAGGGGTCTGCGTGGGCCAGGCTGCCGCACACCGTCCCCCGGCTGCGGATCTCCCGGTGGCCGACCCACGGGAGGGCCAGCCGCAGAAGGGGCACCGCTTGTGAGACGGGGTCGTACTGCACCTGGCGCTGACGCACCATGGCCCCGACCCGCAGCTGGCCTCCGTCGAGGGCGAGCTCCTTCAGCTCCGGCACCGCGTTGAGGTCGACCAAGGTCGACGGCCGGCCCAGACGCATCGCCAGCACCGGCACGAGGGACTGGCCGCCGGCCAGCACCTTGGCGCCCTCGCGCCCCAGCTCGGCGAGGGTGTCCTCGACCGTGGCCGGGCGCACGTAGGCGAATGAGGCCGGCTTCATCGCTGGGTCACCGCCCCTGGAAGACGGGGGGGCGCTTCTCCCCGAACGCGGCGACGCCTTCGGCGAAGTCCTTGGTCGACCGCAGCATGGCGTAGGCCTTCCGCTCGAGCTCGATCCCGGTGTAGAGCGGCCCGTCGACGCCTCGGTCGAGAACCTCCTTGGCCGTCCGCAGGGCGATGGGCGAGTAGCCCAGGAGCATCGTCACGACCTCGTCGACGCGCTTCTCCAGCTCCTCGCGGTCTGCGCAGTTGTGCGAGGTCAGGCCCCAGTCCAACGCCTGCTGGCCGGTGATGCGCTCGCCCGTCAGGATGTGGTACTTCGCCCTGGACAGGCCGATGAGACGCGCAAGACGCTGGGTTCCGCCGCTACCCGGCATCATGCCCAGCTTCATCTCGGGAAGCGCGAAGCGGGATCGGTCGGTCGCGATCCGGATGTCGGCCGCGAGCGCCAGCTCGAGGCCGACCCCGAAGCAGTAGCCGTCGATCGCCACGATGACCGGCTTGGGGCTCCTCGCTGCCGCGGTGACGTTCTGGCCCAGATCGGTCAGGTCGACGGGGTCGACCTCCATGAACCCGGCGATGTCACCCCCGGACGTGAAGTGCTCGCCCTCGCCGCGGATGACGACGACCTGGACCGTCGGGTCCGCGTCGATCTCGGTGAAGCGGTCCTGCATGAGCTGCCGGGTCTCCATCGTGATGACGTTGTACCGACCGTGGTCGATGGTGAGGTTGGCAACCCGTCCGTCATGGCTGCGATCAAGGCGGATCTGGCCTCCGGTCAGTGGCATGTCACTTTCCTTCTCTCGTGTTGAGCAGTTGGTGCAGGACGTTTCCGTGGAGAGGCAGCGAGGTGATCTCGATGCCTTCTGGTGCGAGCGCGTCGGCCACGGCGTTGGCGATGGCCACCGGAAGGCTCATGGAGCTTCCTTCGCCGCAGCCCTTGGCGCCCAGCCGGGTCAGTGGCGACGGCGTCTCGAGGTGGTCGCTGACCACCGGGAAGCAGGACTCCGCCGACGTGGGGCACAGATAGTCCATGAAGGTCCCGGCGGTGGGTTGGCCGGAGTCCGAGTAGGTCATCTCCTCGAACATCGCGCCGCCCATGGCCTGGACGATGGCGCCGTGGACCTGCCCGTCGACGAGCGTCTGGTTGAGGATCGTTCCCGCGTCGTGCACCGTCGAGAGCTTCTCGATGGTCACCGACAGCGTCTCCTTGTCGATGCGGACGACCACCACGTCGGCGACGAAGCCGTAGCAGAGGCTGGAGTTGACCTGGTCGGTGCGAGAGGGCGCTTTGGACTGGGGCGGGGTGAACGCCGCCTCCTCATAGAGCCGGGCAGAGACTCCGTCGGGCAGCGAGCCGGGGTCCCAGTGGACCAGGCCGGCAGCGTGCCGGAAGGCGACGGCCCGGTCGGGCTCGTCGATGACGCGAACCTTGCCCTCCGCCAGCTCGAGCGACTCCGGGTCAGCCTCGAGCAGGACCGAGCCGGCGATCTTGATCGTCTCGGCGATCCTGTCGCACGCCTCGAGCAGCGCGCTGGTGAGCAGCGGCGCGAAGCGAGAGGAGTAGCTGCCGGAGCTGATGGTCCACGGCGTCGTCGCGGTGTCCATCTCCACACGGGGGCGGACCTGCTCGACGGGCAGCCCGAGGTGTCGCGCCACGATGTCTCGGGCGACGGTGGCGTGCCCCTGTCCCTGCGGCACGGTGCCGAGCAGAACCGAGACGACCCCTTGGAGGTCCACGCTGACCCGGACGTGCTCCGTCGAACCGGACTTGCCGCGCTTGGCGGTTCGGTCCTGGACCGGCGTGGCCAGACCGACGTAGCCGATGTTGGTGGCTGAGGGATCGACGATGGTGGCTACGCCGATGCCCATCCACTCCCCTCGTTCGCGTGCCAACCGCTGTTCCGCCCGGAGGGCCTCGTAGTCGGCGTTCTTGAGGGCGAGCTGCAGGGCAGCGTGGTAGTCGCCGGAGTCGTAGATGCCCCCGCTGGGGGTGGCATACGGGAAGGAGTCCGCGCGCACCATGTTTCGGCTGCGGAGCTCTGCCGGGTCGATGCCGCAGGTCGACGCGATCTTGTCCATGAGCCGCTCGAGCCCGAAGTAGAGCTGCTGGCCGCCGAAGCCACGGTTGAGTCCGGTCGGCGCCTTGTTCGTCACGACCCCGCGGGCGCGGATCGTGACGTTGTCGATCGTGTATGCGCCGGTGATGTTGCCGAAGCAGCGGTAGAGGGTGCTGGGCTCGGGTGGGCGTAGGTACGCTCCCACGTTGTCGACGAGGTCGACGCGCAGGGCGCTGACCAGCCCCTCGTCGTCGACAGCCGCCTCGAGGGTCATGAGGCGGTCGGAGCCGGATGAGCTGGCCAGCAGGTGCTCCAACCGGTCCTCCGTCCACCTCACCGGGCGACCCGCATACCTGCTCGCCACGGCCATGAGCGCGATGTAGGGATAGATGGCCGACTTGATGCCGAAGCTGCCACCGATGTCGCCCGGGACGATGAGGCGCAGTGAGGACGTCGGGATGCCGAGCGCCCCGGCCAGGACGGGGGCCATGGAGAAGGGTCCGTGGAAGTTGGCGTGGGCGACGACCTCCGGCCCCTCGCTCCCCTCGCGCCAGTCGGCCACCACCGAGTAGCACTCCATCGGAGTCGAGGAGTATCGCGGGAAGGAGTAGCTGCTGGTCACGACGTGGCTGGCCGCCCCGAAGGCTCCCTCGACGTCTCCGAAGTCGAAGGTCCGGTCGGTCGCCACGTTGCTCTGGGCCTGGTCGTGAAGTCGGGGAGCCGTGGGCTCCATCGCCGCATCCGTGCGGACGACGGCCGGGAGCGGCTCGTAGTCGATGTCGACGAGCTCCGCCGCATCCTCGGCCGTGTAGCGGTCCGAGGCGACGACCACGGCGACCGGCTCCCCGACGAACCGCACCTTGTCAGTTCCTGTCGCGTAGTACGGAGTGGGTGCGGACACGGACAGGGGAAACGGCTTGAGGGTTGCGAGAACCTCTTCCGGCCCGATCACCGCCGCCACACCGGGGTGGCGTCGGGCACGTTCCAGGCTCACGCTGCGGATGCGGGCATGCGCATGTGGGCTACGCACCACCGTGGCCACGAGCGTTCCGGGCAGCGGGTCCAGGTCGTCGAGAAAGCGTCCTTGCCCAGTCAGCAGGGCGGCGTCCTCGATGCGGGCCGATGTCGTCATGTGGGACTTCCCTCGCTGGAGTCGGCTAGTTGGGTGAAGTCGCCATCGACCAGTCGACGGCGCAGGATCTTTCCCACGGCAGACTTGGGGATCCGGTCGACGACGACGAAACGCTTGGGCCTCTTCATCGACGGCAGCCCGGACTCGAAGCGGGCGAACCTCTCGGCCTTGGCGAGGGTCTCGCTCGGTGAGTCGCCGCTCGCGCCCACGACGAACGCGGTGACCGCCGAGCCCCACTTGGCGTCGGGAGTCCCGACCACGACGACCTCCCGGAGGTCCGGGCACGACGCGAGGACATGCTCGATCTCCTCGGGGTAGATGTTCTCCCCGCCGGAGTTGATCATGTCGTCCACCCGCCCGGACACCCAGATGTCTCCGTCGTCGTCCGTGGTGGCCAGGTCGCCGGTGAAGTACCACCCGTCCCGGATCGACTTGCGGTCGGCATCCGGTCGGCGCCAGTACCCGCTGAAGGCCTCGGGGCTGCGCAGGGAGACGGCGACCTGGCCCTGTTCACCGGGTGCGACGACGTCCTCCGGGGATGCACCGGGGTCGGGATCCACCAGGCGGACGTTGGAGAAGACGCCGGCACGACCGGCACACCCGGGTTTGGTGGCGGCGTCCGGGCCGATGGTGAAGGTGTAGATCTCCGTGCTGCCGAAGTGGTTCACGAAACGCTCCGGGCTCAGCGTGTCACCGAGCTGCGCGGCCAGCGTGGGCGTCATGGACGCTCCTGCGTAGGCAAGTCGGCGCACCGAAGTCGCGTCCCCGAGCCGGCCGGTCTCCGCGAGGGACCAGTAGATGGTGGGAACGAGGTAGAGCGCGCTCACGTTCTCGGACATGATGAGGTGCAGCGCCGCCTGCGTCTCGAACTTGGCGAGAGGCACCCAGGTTCCGGCCGCCAGGACGCTGGCCAGCAGCGTCCGCAGCCCCATGGTGTGGAACATGGGCATCACGCCGAGGGTGACCTCACCCGGGCGGTGACCCGTCTGGATGAGGTGGGCCAGCGCCGCATAGTGCTCGGCCCGATGGGTGCGGGGCACACCTTTCGGGCGGCCGGTGGTGCCCGAGGTGTAGAGCATGACGCTGATGTCGTCCTCGGCGGAGGTGGACGGGACCGGCGTCGAGGGCGAGCGCCGAGCGGCGGCCTCGAGGGACGGCATACCGGGTGGCGAGTTCTCGGGGCGCCCAGCCCAGACGACGAGCGGAGGCAGTCCGTCGAGGTCGTCGAGCGCCTGGCTCACGACGGCGACGGTCGACTCGTCCACAGCGACCAGCGACGGTTCGCTGTCGGTGAGGCAGTAGGCCACCTCCTCCGGACCGAACCGCGTCGAGAGCGGTACGGAGACCACGCGCGCCTTCTGGGCGGCGAGGTGCAGCGTCGCAAGGGGCTCTCCTCCCGCCAGCAGAAGGACGGCTCGACTCCCCTCGACTGCGCCGAGCTCATGGAGGGCATGTGCGAGGCGCTCCGTGCGGTCGTCCCACTCGGCGTAGGTCAGCGGAGCAGCTCCCCCTACGGCACGACGATGTGGGTAGCGGGCTGCGGTCCAGCGCAGAGCCGTTGCGACGTCCACTCCCTGCTCCTAACCATACGTTTGAATGATCCGATCCGTACCATTGCGAGGCTACGATACGCTTCAGACCATGTCAACGTCGCGACTCACCACTACGTCATACGTCGTTCTCGGCATGCTCGCGATGCGAGGCCCCTCTACGAGCTATCAGCTCAAGCGGGCCGTTGCCCGGTCGGTGGGTTACTTCTGGCCCTTCCCGCACGCTCAGCTGTACTCGGAGCCGAAGCGCCTGGTCGAGCTCGGTCTGCTCGAGGTGCAGACAGAGGACGAAGGTCGTCGCCGTCAGACCTTCAGCGTGACCGATGCCGGCCTGGCTGCTTTGACGCGATGGCTGCGCGAGCCCTCGGAGGAGCCCCTCCAGGTCCGCGATGTCGGCGAGCTGAAGCTCTTCTTCGCCGAGCTCACAGATCCGGCGGACATCCGTGCCCTGGCGGCGCGACAGGTCGCGCAGCACGAGGAGCGGATTGCGACGTACGAGGACATGCAGGCTCGCTTCGGCGATCGAGGAGAGCTGGCCCACCGGATGGTCCCGCTCCGGCTGGGGCTCGCCATGGAGTATGCGGCTCTGCAGTTCTGGCAGGACCTGGAGAAGGAGCTGGAGAAGGAGCTGGCCTGACCTCGGACTTTCCCGGGCAAGGGCGAAGACCCACCTGGCGATCACCAGGTGGGTCTCCGATCAGGTGGGGTCCATGTCCGGGCCCGCGGCGGTTGTCATCGCCGGTCCTGCTCTCCCACTGACGCGACAGCGGCCGGCGAGTGCTCCCGGACGAGCGGACGTCCCGACGTGTCTGCGCCGGTGACTCCGATCTCGGACCCCACAGCCTCCTGGTCGATGCGGCCGCGGGTCTCGGGGCTGACGCCGACCGCGACGAGGAAGACGATGACGGAGCCGATGATGAACAGGACGAGCCGGCCCGGCACGTCAGCGAGCGTGGGGCTGAAGAGGTTCACGAAGGTCGGCAGGAGGCCACCGAGCATGAAGCCGGTGTTCCAGGAGACCGCCGTGCCGCGAGACCGCAGGACCGTAGGGTAACGCTCGTTGAGGAAGATCAGCACCGGGGCGTAAGCGGCGTTGGCCAGGAAGGCCAGCAGGCACGAATAGAGCAGGATCGTCCCCGTGTCGGACGGGCTCGCCTTGCCCAGGATCCAGGTGAATACGGGGAGCAGGACGAGGTTGGCCCCTCCGAACAGGATCATGGTCCTGCGTCGGCCGATGTGTTCGCTGAGCTCCCCGGCCGCCGTGGCTGAGATGACGACCACGACGCTTGAGATGAGGAGGACCTGACCGCGACTGCCAGTCGGCATCTTGATGACGGAGCCAAGGAGGGTGGGTAGGAAGCCCGACGTCAGGTAGTACTGCGCGCCGCCGCCGGCGGCCACGGCGATGTTGATCAGCAGGACCTTGCGGTAGCTGCCGGCCACGAGGTCGCTGAAACGAACCCGCTTGGGGTCCACCACTTCCCGCTTCCGCTTGGCGGCTTCCTGCTGCTCCTCCCAGAGCGGGGACTCCTCGACCCTCATCAGCACGAAGAGACTGAGCACCGCACCCAACAGCCCGGTGAAGAACATGACGCGCCAGCCGTTCTCATCGAAGGACGGGCCGGGGAAGAAATGGTTGACAGCGATGAACGCCACGCTCGCCAGGGCAGCGCCGAGGCCCGCCCCACCGCCGCCGATGAGTCCGCTCATGAGGCCACGCCACCGGGGCGCCACGCTCTCGGTGCCCAACGTGTGCGTGGTCGCGGTGACTCCCCCGACGAAGAGTCCTTGAACCACGCGCAGGACCAGGAAGATCACCGGCGATGCGACGCCGATGGCGGCATACGTCGGCACGAGCCCCATGGCCGCCGTGGCCAGGCCAACGCCGGCGAGAACCGTCACCATGATGGCTTTGCGGCCCTTGCGGTCGGCGAGCTCTCCGAAGAACGCAGCCCCGGCCGGCCGCATGATGATGCTCACGGCGAACGACGCGAAGACGGCAGCGAGGCTGAGCGTCGGGCTGTGCGAGGGGAAGATCTGCTTTCCGACCGGACCTGCGACGTAGAGCAGAAGGAAGAGGTCGAAGAGATCGAAGGACCAGCCGGCCACCGAGGCGAAGGCGGCCGCGAGAGGTGCGCCGGAGGCCCTCCCCCGTGCGCCGATCCTTCCCGTGGCGTGACTTCTAGACATATCCATGCCCTTCCCCGCGCAGAGGCTCCGGAATGGATCATCCAAAACATACCGTCCGCATCGGATGGCTGGAACCTATCGGGCGCTCTTCCGGGCAGTCAAGGGTTCCGGCAACGTCGCGCGACGGCCGGCGAGCAGCCAGCCCAGCAACGCTCCGAGGGACCTTGGACCCTGCCGCGCCGCGACGCCGCTGCCTACGGTCGATGGACGGTAGGGTCTCGCCACGTCTCTCCACGAGGAGGACACCATGCCCCCGCACTGCGACTCCCTCGACGGTCCCGTCGTCCGCGCGGCCCGCAACGCCCTCGAGGCTGGCGAGGTGACGCTCGTCCTGCCCTACGTCCCCGCGAGCGCCGAGGACGAGGTGAGGGCCAGCTTCGACTCCGTGCTGCCCGTGCGCGCCCTGGGCCACGGCGCCCGGGTCGTCGCGGAGCGCCTGTTCTTCGAGACGGTGGTCCGGCTGCATCGCGAGGCCGAGGGCGCCCCGTTCACCGGCCTGAGACCCGCGGGGCTCGACGACGGCCCCGTGATCCCGCTGGCCGAGGAGGCCATCGAGACGGGTTCAGCCGAGGACCTGACGACGTTCCTCGGGGCGGTCCTGACGGACGAGCTGCACCGGCGCCTCGCGGTCGTCGACGAGCTCGGCGCCGCGCGCGACGGGTCGGTGGAGCGTGATCGCGACTGGGTCGAGGCGATGCTCGGCTTCCAGACCTACAGCCAGACCCTCTTCGAAGCGCTCGAGGCGCGCGCGGCCGACCACGGCGGAGAGGACCACCGAGCCGACCGAGCCGACCGGGCCGACCGAGCCGACACAGACGCGGAGGCGCCGGGCCAGGAGCACGAGCACGTGCGCTGACCGGTGCGCCGACCCCCCGGTCCGCGGAGCCGAGAGGCCCGTGGGCCGGGACGCGTCACCCCGGGCCGGGGTGCGTCACCCCGGGCCGGGGTGCGTCACCCCGGGCCGGGGTGCGTCACGCGGGAATGGCGCGCGTCAGCAGCGGCGGGAGGGAGCCGTCCATGACCGGGCTCGCCCCCTCGTACGCGTGGGCCAGCTGCAGGACGCCGCGGTCGTCGTGGCGCCTCCCGACGAGCTGGAGGCCGGTCGGCAGGCCGCGCGCGTCGAAGCCCGCGGGCACTGCCGCCACCGGGTGCGTCGACATCGTCCACGGCACGACGGTCTCCATCCAGCGGTGGTAGGTGTCCATCCGCCGGCCGTCGATCTCCTCCGGCCAGTGGACCGCCTTGTCGAAGGGGAAGACCTGTGCGCTGGGCGCCACGACGTAGTCGTAGCGCTCGAGCAGGTCGGCCAGCGCGGCATACCAGCCGTCCCTGGCGGCGGCTGCCTGCGCGAGGTCGCGGGCGCTCAGGCGCAGGCCGTACTCGATCTCCCAGACGAGCTCGGGCTTCATCAGTGCCCGCGTCGCCGGGTCGTCGTAGAGGTCGGCGTGGCGCAGGTTGCCCCACGCGCGCCACGCCAGGTAGGAGCGCCAGATCTCCTCAGGGGCGTATGCCGGCAGCTCGGGTTCCACGACGCAGCCGAGCCTCTCGAACGTGGCGAGGGCCGACTCGCACAGCGCGAGCACTCCCGGCTCGGTCGCGAGGTAGCCGTCCCAGTCGCCCACCCAGGCGATCCGCGTCCCGGCGAAGTCCCGCTCGAGGGCGGCGGTGAAGGTCGCAGGGTCGTCGTCCAGCGACAGCGGCGCACCGGCGTCCGGGCCGGCCATCGTCGAGAGCAGGCGCGCGACGTCGGCCGTGGTGCGCCCCATCGGCCCGTTGACGCTGCCGTAGGGCACGAAGCCGGGCTCGGGCACCCGACCCCACGACGGTCGCAGGCCGACGACGTGGTTGAAGGCAGGCGGGTTGCGCAGCGAGCCCATGTTGTCCGAGCCATCCGCGACGGGGACCATCCGGGCGGCCAGCGCCGCGGCGCCGCCGCCGCTGCTGCCACCGGCCGTGCGTGAGGTGTCCCAGGGGTTCGCGGTCGTGCCCCACACCTCGTTGTAGCTCTGCGAGCCGAGCCCGAACTCCGGGGTGTTGGTCTTGCCGATGAGAATCGCCCCGGCGGCCCGGATGCGGGCGACCGGCACGTCGTCGGCCTCGGCGACCCGGCCGGCGAAGATGCGGGAACCGTTGGTGTGCGGCAGCCCCTTCGCGGCCGCCAGGTCCTTGACGGCGTGCGGGAAGCCGTGCATCCAGCCGCGGCTGCGACCCGCGGCCAGCTCCTCGTCACGCTCCCGCGCCTCGGCGAGCAGCACCTCGGGGTCGCGCAGGGCCACGATGGCGTTGAGCTCGGGGTTGTAGCGCTCGATCTGCGCGAGGTGGGCCCCCATCACGTCGACGCAGGAGACCTCACGGCGGTGGATCAGCCCCGAGAGCTCGACCGCCGAGCGCTCGACCAGGTAAGCCTGCTCTGCCGTCGGTGCGCTCACGTCCACGCCGCCATCGTCGCCCATCTCGCCCCTGCGGTCACGGCAGGAGCGGCATCAGCAGGCTGCCGACGCCGAGGACGACGAATCCGACGACGAAGGCGACCACGGTGAAGCCCATCACCCGGCGGATGTTGAGCTTGGCGATCGCCAGGACCGGCAGCAGCCAGAACGGCTGGATCATGTTGGCGACCGCCTCGCCGTTGGCCACCGACATCGAGATCTTGCCGAGGTAGGCGGGCGACGTCTGGCCGAGCTGCACGGCCGCGTCGACGGCGACGGGACCCTGGACGCCCCAGTGGCCACCGCCGGACGGGACGAAGAGCGAGATGACGACCGACGCGACGTAGTTGAGGAACGGCAGCGTGTAGTACGTCGCGTGCGACACGATCGCCGAGGCGATGACCGTCTGGAGGGGGTGGACGCCCGCGTGCGGGGTGTAGCCGAGCAGGCCGATGATGCCGCCGTAGAGCGGGTACTGCAGCAGCAGCGGGCCGGAGGTCTTGGCCGCCTCGGTGAAGGCCCGGATGAAGCGCATCGGCGTCCAGTGGAAGAGCGCGCCGAGGATGAAGAAGAGCATCACCATCGAGCCGATGTTGAGCGCGAAACCGCTGCGCACGAAGTAGGCGATGCCGGCGACGAAGACGAGCACGTTGAGGACCCACAGGTTCTCGAGCTTCTCGGCGAGGGTGCGCGGGCCGGCCGGCCGCACGTCCTGGGGCTGCTGGTCGAGCGCGAGCAGCGCCTCGCGGTCGACGTCCGCCTGCTCGGTGCTCTCCTGGGGACGCGGCGACATGCGGTGGACGAGCAGGCCGATCACCACGGCGAGCACGAGCATCGGCACGAAGCTGTAGGGCCGGAAGATCGTGTCGCTGAGCGGCACGAGCTGGTGGGTCTGGGTCCAGATGATGTTGAGCTTGCTCGTCTTGTCGGTGTTGGCCAAGGCGATCGAGCTCGACAGGCCGGAGGTCCAGACCATGTAGCCCATGTAGCCGGCGGCCACGAGGTAGGCGAAGTTGACGGTGCGCAGCCGCCCGAAGACCTGGCGCGCCAGCAGGGCGCCCACGACCAGGCCGAGACCCCAGTTGACCACGCAGGCGAGCGCCGCGACGCCGAAGCAGAGCAGGCCGCCCTGGGCCTGGTTCCTCGGCTTGCTCGCAAGCCACTGCAGGCCTCGCTTGACGAGCGGCGCCTCGGCCAGCGTGTAGCCGCCGACGAGGATGAGGATCATCTGCATGGCGAAGGTGAAGATGTTGCCCTCGCCCCAGACGCCCTTGTACCAGCCGTCCACGACGCCGCCGAGGCTCGCACCGGGCACGAAGGCGAAGATCAGGACCACCACGACGATCGTCAGGATGACCGCGAAGAGGTAGGGGTCGGGCATCCACTTCTCGACGTAGCGGACGGACAGGTCGGTGAAGCGGTGCAGCGGACCGGGGCGGTCGGTGCGGGCCGTCTGCTCCTCTTCGAGGACGAGGTCGGGCGTGTGCGACATGGGGCTTCTCTCGGGGCGTGTCGGCGGTCGCGTTCGGCGTCGCGGCCGGGTGAGGTCGGTCAGTCGGCGCTCCCCGCCGCCCGATGACCTCGTTGTCAGGTGGATTGGCTAGGCCACAGGGCCACCAAGCCATTGGGCAGTGTGGGGTGCCCCGAATGTCGTGTCAAGGGCGATGTGGCCGATCTGGACTCCGATCGGCCGCGACGGGCCCGTCGGCGCGTACCGTCGGAACATGAGGACCGAGGTGACCGAATCCGACCAGTTCGACCAGTTCGACCAGCCCTTCGACGCGGCAGCGATCCGGCACGGGCTGGAGACCGACGGCATCATCGCCCTCAAGGGCGCCTTCACGCCCGAGTGGGTCCAGCAGCTTCGCGAGGACATCGACGTCGCCTTCGACGAGGCGCGCTCACGCGAGGGCGGCGCGGTGGGCCGCGGACCCAACCGGTGGTACGTCGAGATCCACCCCGAGGCGCTGCGCGGCTTCGTCGACCTCGTCGACCACCCGTGGGTGCGGACCGTCTGCGAGGCGATGCTCGGCCCCGACTACACGATCGTCGAGGTCGGCTTCGACACCCCCTTCCCCGGGGCGAAGGTCCAGCCGTGGCACCGCGACTTCCTGAGCCCGCGCGAGACCACCGACGAGCACCGCCTCACCTCGCTCGCGTTCAACCTCACCACCGTCGACACGACCGACGAGATGGGGCCGTTCGAGATCGCGCCCGGCACCCAGTGGGACCGCGGCGACGACTTCGACCACGAGATGTTTCCACCGGAGTCGATGTACCCGCGCTACGAGGCCCGTGCCGAGCGCAAGTACCCGAAGGTCGGCGACATCTCGGCCCGCTCCGCCCTGACGATCCACCGCGGCACCCCGAACGTGTCGTCGGTCGCACGACCGGTGCTGGTGCTCGGCGTCGATGCCCCGGGCGCCGGCAACGACGCCCACCATGACCTGGCGGTGACCCGTGGCTACTGGGAGCAGCTGCCCCAGCGGGTCCGGGACCACCTGTCGTGCCCCGTCGTCGACCAGCTGGACCCCATCACCCAGAAGCACGACATCGAGGGCCTCGTCATGGGCTGACCGAGCCCTCGTCCGCCACGATGCGCGCGCGCCGCAGCAGGTGGAGCACCGCGGCGGCGAAGTCGTTCTCAACGCCGACCTACCGTCATCGCGGCCGAGGTCAGGGCCCCCCGACCACCGCTTCGTCGTGGCCCTGTCGGGCAGCCCCGAGCGATGCCAGCGGGCCGCTGACGGGTACATACCCAGGTAGGTGGTCTCTCGCGGCCCCGGCCGGCCCGACTGCCACCGGCTGAATTCGACTGTCTTCGAAGGAGCCCGCGATGAGCGACGCGCAGAGCGACATCCAGAGCAGATCATCGGCCTCGAGCGCCACCTCTGCCGGCAGTGCAGGTGGTGCGCTCTCCCCGCTGGTCACCGACCAGGGGCGCACGACCATCGCCGACACGGTGGTCGCCAAGATCGCGGGCATCGCGGCCCGCGAGGTGTCGGGCGTGCACGCCCTCGGCGGCGGGGCGGCCAGGGCCGTCGGCGCCATCCGGGAACGCATCCCGGGAGGGCGCACCAACCAGTCCCTCGGGGTCTCCGTCGAGGTCGGCGAACGACAGGCCGCGGTCGACCTCCAGCTGGTGGCCGAGTACGGCGTGTCGATCGCGGACCTGGCCCAGGGCATCCGCCGCAACGTCATCAGCTCGATCGAGCGCATGACCAGCCTCGAGGTCACGGAGGTCAACATCGACGTCCAGGACGTCTTCCTCGAGAGCGACGACGAGGACCAGCAGGGCCAGCCTGCCGAGCCCCGAGTCCAGTGACCGGAGAGCCGGGGGTGGGCGGCAACCTCGCACCTCCGAGCAGCACACCCGCTGACAGCGCACAGCCGCAGGGCGCATCGACCGAGATGGCAGACGCCGTCGCGGCGGCAGTGCTCCTCGTGCCCGGTGTCGCCGGTCTGCACCCGGGGGCTTTCGGGGAAGCCGCGACCCACCTGCCGGGCCGCACGGTCCCGGGCGTCCAGCTCAGGACCGGGGGCACCACGGTGCACGTGGTCCTCGAGTGGGGAGCGCCTGCCCGGACCACCGCAGAGCGCGTGAGGCAGGCGGTCATCGGCCTCACCCACGGACCCGTCGACGTGGTGGTCGCAGACGTGGCTCTTCCCGGCGACACCGTGAAGTCGCGGGAGTCCTGATGCCCCGGGGCGGACCCGTCGACCCGGCCGCGCGCACGGAGTGGGCGCGGCTGCGGCGACAAGCCGCCGCGGCGCACCATCCGGACCGCGGCGGCGACGTCGACGCCTACCTCTCCGCGCTGGCCGCCATCGATCGGGCGTTCGCGGTGCCCGGCGAGTCGACCGCGCCGATCGGCTCACCGAGCGCGGCGGCCCCTGTCGTGGTCGTGGCGCGGACCTGGCGCGGCACGCGTATGCGTCTGGCCCGGCGCACCCGTCACGTCTCCGGGAGCGTCCGGGGCCGGCTCCCGCGGTCGTTCCCCGGGGCCCGGCGCACCACCGACATCTGAACACCCAGCCCTGAACCCCCTCGGCGTTCGGACTGCCCTTCTGTCAGAGGAGACTCCCATGCCCAGCTCATCCATCGGCCTCATCGCCGGCCTGCTTCTCGGAGTGGCCGCTGCGACCGGCGGCTTCACCGGCTTCCTGCTCGCCCTCGTCCTCGGCGCCATCGGCTTCATCGTCGGCGGGCAGATCGACGGGAGCCTCGACCTCTCACGGCTGATGGGCGGCCGTCGCCGTGACTGACGTCGCCACGGCATCGGCGGCCCAGCCTCCGGCGAGCAGCGGTGGGCCGCCTGGCGGCCTCCCCGACCCGGCCGAACGGGGACGGCTCGACGTCGCCGACCGGGTCGTCGAGCGCGTGGCCGGCATCGCGGCCTGCGAGGTGAGTGGGGTGCGCCCCCTCGGCTCGGGCCTCGACGGCGTCGTCGGACGGCAGTACCCCAAGGTCAAGGCAGAGGTGGCCGGTGGGCACGCGCGGGTCCAGCTGGACATCGCCGTCGACTGGCCCGTGCCACTGGCCAGCACCGCAGCGCAGGTGAGGGACCACGTCCGGGACCGGCTGACCTCCCTGGTGGGCCTGGCCGTCGACGCCGTCGACGTGACCATCGCCACGATCGCGCCGGCTGCCGCGAGCGAGCACAGGAGGGTCCAGTGAGCCAGTCGGGCTTCAGCGACGGCCGCATTCCGGCCATGCCGGCGGCCAAGACCCCGAGACGCACCGGTGGCACCAGCGCCCTCGGCATCCTGCTCGCCGCACTGTTGACAGCGATCGGGGTGCTCGCGGTGCGCGACGCGCTCCTCTACGCGCGGCTGCTCACCGGCAAGCCGCTCCTGCACGAGCTGGCGAAGGCGGTGCAGGGAGTGCGCCCCGAGATGTGGACGGTCGTGGTCGGGGCGCTCCTCGGCCTCCTCGGCCTGGCCCTCCTCGTCAAGGCGTTGCTCCGGTCGGGGCCGAAGGTCGCGGCGGTGGCGGCCGACACGGGCGTCTTCCTGCGTCCACGGGACATCACCCGCCTCGTGGAGACGGCGGCCGAGGGAGTCGACGGGGTGCTCGGAGTGCGCGCCTCCGCCACGCCGCGTCGGGTGGCCGTCACGATCCGCTCGACGGGCGATCCCGACGTGCCGCAACGGGTTCGCGGCGCAGTCACCCAGCGCCTGGAGCCGCTCGTCACGCAACCCACGGTGCGCGTCACCACGGAGAGGCGGCAGCGATGAGCAGTCGGACGTTGGTCCTCGACCGGGTCATGACCGCTCTGGCCGGCCTGGTGCTCGTCGCGCTCGGTGTGCTCGGGATCCTCTGGTGGGCGGGCCGGCTGGGTTCCGTGCCCGACCACGTGGACCTGAGCAGCATCCGATGGTGGCCCCGGCAGCAGTGGTGGCCGTGGGCGCTGGGCGCCGTCGGGGTCGTGCTGGCCCTCCTCGGGCTCCGCTGGCTCCTCGCGCACCTGCCGCGCCGCGGCATCAGCGTCCTCTCGCTGCCCGGTTCGGGCCCGGAGGGCAGGCTGCTCGTGGCGGCCGGGCCCGTCATCGATGCGGCGGCCGGCTCGTTGGCGCGGACGCCGGGGGTGCGCTCGGCTCGGGGGCGCGTGGAGCACGACCGAGGTCAGATCGTGGCTCACCTCGACGCCACCATCGAGCGGGGCGCCGACCTGCGCACGGTGGCCGCCGCCGCCGATGCGGTCACCGGCGAGCTGCAGGCAGCACTCGAGCGGCAGGACCTCACCGGGCTCGTGCAGCTGCGGACGGCGGGCCGCAGCAAGCCCGTGCCGCGCGTCTACTGACCGGCCTGAAACAGCGCCCTTCGTGCAGTTCGACGGCGGACGCGCCGGATGCGGCCCCTCAGCGGGCCGGAAGCAGGAGCCTGACGCTGGTGCCGCGGCCCGGCTCGGAGTCCACGACGATGCGTCCCCCGTGCTTGACCACGACGCGCTGCGCGATGCTGAGGCCCAGGCCCGTGCCGGGAACCCGCAGGGTGACCGGGTTCGTGCCGCGGAAGAACTCCGTGAACAGACCCGCTTGGTCCTCGGGCGAGATGCCGACCCCGTCGTCGACACACTCGAGCACCACCCGGTTGCGCCGATTGGCCACCGAGACGGCCACGTTGCCCCCCGGCGGGGTGAACTTCACCGCGTTGCTGATGAGGTTCTGCACGACCCGCTCGAGGTCCCCGGCGCTGCCACGCACCAGAGGCAGCTCGTCCTGCTGCTCGAAGGTCAGGCTGACCTGCTGCGTGTCGGCGCGGGGCCGGAACATGTCGACCACCTCGCGCGACACCTCTCCGAGGTCGACGTCGGCCTCCGGCAGCGCCCGGTCGGGGTCGCTCACCCTGGAAAGGGTCAAGAGGTCGTCGACCAGGTTCTGCAGTCGCTCGGTGTTGCGCTCGATGACGCCGAGCGACCACTCAGGGTTGCCGTCGGGGTCCTGCCGGAGCAGCTCGACGTGGCCCACGATCGAGGCGAGCGGGTTCTTCAGCTCGTGCGACACCGTCGAGAAGAGCTGTGTCTTGCCACGGTCGGCTTCACGCAGCTCCGCGGCCACCCGCCGCTCCACGGCATACAACCGTGCGTTTCGGATGGCGCGGCCGAGGTCACGACCCATCTCGAGGGCCGCCTCGGCCTCGGCAACGGTCCAGTCCGGGTCGGACGGGCCGCGGGTGCAGGCGATGTAGCCGAAGCAGCTCGACCCCGAGCCCATCGGCGCGATGAGCAGGGAGCGCGCGCCGGCGGACGCGAGGAAGGACTCGGCTCGCGCGACGTCGTCGGGACGCCAGAAGGAGGCGGGCGAAGCCTGTCCGGCGCCGACGACGGCGACCACCCCGGCGCGCCAGCCACTGATCGCCGCCCGCCGCGCGGTGTCGACGAGCGAGACGGGTGCTTGCACGGAGGTACCGCTGCGCGCCGAGACGCTCTCGCGCTCGTCGTCGTCCGCTGCGCCGAACGCCCTGAGCCACAGTCCGGCGGCCGCGAGACCCGCCGAGATGGGCGCCGCCGCGACGTCGACGACCTTGGCCGGGTCGAGGTCCTCCTGGGCGATGCGTGCGACCGTCTGGACCGCCTCGGACAGCCGGACCCGTTCCGAGAGGGTGTGCCGCTGGCGGGCTGCCGATACCGCGATGCCTGTCTGGTTGGCGAAGAGCTCGAGCACCGCGCGTTGCGTCGCGTCGGGGCGCAGGCCACTGAGCGGCAGGTCCACCGAGAGGATGCCGAGCAGCTCCCCGACCGCGTCGAAGAACGGCGCGATCAGGGTGTCCTCCGGGTTCCAGGCGTCCGGGTCGTCCTCCGGCGTCGGGGCCGTCCAGTCGGAGGAGACCCACCCGTCCGCCGACCCGTCGGGCAGCTGGCCTGCCGGCACGAAGCGCAGGCTGCCCCACCGCTCGGCCACGGCGAACTCGGCCTCGAGGACCTCCCGGGGTGTGCGCCGCCCGAGCAGCTCCGTGCGGGCCTCGTCGTCGCCCGCGACGGCGACGACCTTCACGTCACCCGAGGGGACGACGATGCTGATCGCCGCCACCTTGAAGCCCACGACGTCGGCGGCGCCGTCGACCACCATGTCGAACAGGACGGAGAGGTCGTCCTGGGCGCTGACCCGGTTCATCAGCTCGGTGAGCCGGCGTAGCGCCAGCACCTCCCACGTCTCGCCCTCGCGCACCCTGTCCCCTAACCCACGACCCCCGTGGTTCGGCATGACGGCCGGATCTGTCCCGATGGTCACGATATGTTGAAGATGTCCGGCTCGGGGGGCTTGTCCCACAAGCCGACACGGGGAATCGACACAGTAAAGGTCGCACCCTCGTCGGGTACCGACTCCACGGACACCGATCCGCCATGTCCCTCGGCGATGGCCCGCACGATCGACAGCCCGAGCCCAGACCCTTGGATCGCCCGCTCGTTGGCCACGTCCGAGCGGAAGAACCGCGTGAAGACGCGTTCGTGGTCCGCGGACGGGATGCCGATGCCGGTGTCGGAGACCACGAGGAGGACGGTGTCGGTGCGGGTCTCGTCGGGGCGAGCCACGAGGCTCACGCGCCCTCCGTCGGGAGTGAACTTGACGGCGTTCGACAGCAGGTTGGTGACCATCCGCTCGAGGGCGGCGCGGTCGCCGTCCACCCACAGCGGGGTCGGCGACACGTCGAGCTCGCGGTCGAGGCGCCGGTCACGGGTTACCGTCTCGACCGAGCTCCACGCGCTGGCGACGACGTCGGCGAGGTTGCACCGGCTGGGGTGGAGGACGAGCCGGCCCGCCTCGATGCGGGAGTTGGTGAGCAGGTCCTCGATGAGCGACAGGAGGCGGCGGCCGTTGCGCTCCACGCGCCCGACGAGCTCGAGCTGCCTCGGGGAGAGCGGTCCGGCGGCCCCGTCCTCGAGCATCTCGGTGTAGCCCAGGACGCTGGCGAGCGGGGTGCGCAGCTCGTGGCTGATCGTGGAGACGAAGTCGGACTTGGCGCGGTCGAGCCGGGTCAGCTCCTCGACCGCCTGCCGCTCGCGGTCGAGGCCGGTCTGGAGCGCGACTTCTGCCTCTCGGCGGCCGGTCACGTCCTCCGCGACCATGAGGTAGCCCCTCAGCTGACCCGCCTCGTCGCGAATGCCGCTGACCGCGAGGGACACGGTGCGACGCGAGCCGTCCTTGCGCACATAGGTCCAGTCTTCGGGGGCGGCCGAGCCGGCGGAACGGGCCTGTTGCGCGAGCACCTCCACATCCGGCTCGATGCCCTGATCCCGCGCCCGCCGGCGGATCTCCTCGGAGTCGTGAAGCAGGGACCAGTCGCCTCGGCCCACGAGCTCGGAGGCCGACCAGCCGAGCAGGTTCTCGGCCCCGCGGTTGAACAACGTGATGACACCGTCCAGGTCGGTCACGACGATCGCCGTGGCCGTCGCCGACTCGAGCACCGCCTCGACGAACGTCCGGGCGGCTCGCTCGTCGGTGACGTCGACGCCGGTCTTGACGAGGTGCGTCCGGTTGCCGTCCGGGTCGGTGAGATAGGCGTTCGTCCACACGATGTGGCGGACTCCCAGGCCGGCCACGTGCCAGTCGTGCTCGTCATGCAAGGGCACTGCGCCCTCCCGGATCCGTCCCATCCGGCGTGCGAGCTCACGGCGGTCGTCCACCGGGAAGACCTCCACCGCGAGACGGCCGCACAGGTCCTCCGCGGGGGCACCGAGCAGTCGGGCGGCGGTGGCGTTGAGCCGCACCACGACCGCGTCGGCGTCCAGCACGACGATGGCGCTCGCCGCGGTGTCGAGCACCACGCCGGTGAGCTTGACCTCGCTGTGCAGGTCGGCCAAGGCCCGGCGCCGCTGGGCTGCCGTGACGGCCAGCGTCAGCGTGGTGACGGCGAGCGTGACGAGGAAGGCCTGTGTCAGGGCCCCGACGGTCTCCGGGCGCAGGTCGGCCACGGCGACCGCATAGACGAAGGGCCCGCCACCCCGGCTCGTCAGCGTCACGGCGATCACGGCCACGACCAGCAGCTGCGCTGCCACGGCGCGCACGCTCTGTTGCAGCGCGCCCCAGATGAGGACCGGGATGAGGAGGAACGTCAACGGCAGCGCCTGCTCGCCGCCGAACACCCACCCCGTCAGGGTGAGGGCGACGAGCCACTGCACGAGGTCCTCCCAGCGGGGGGCACGGGTGCGTTCGTTGCGCGCCGCGATCCCGAACGGAGCCATCACGAGGACGGCGGCTGCGTGCGACGCCGCGACGGCGGCGGCGGTGGTGAGGACGGGGCCGTGCAGCCCTGCGCTCACCACGAGGGCGGCGAGCGCCGCGAAGACGGCGGCGCCGGCAACGGTGACGGCGATCAGCCGCCAGAGGTCCTCCAGCGAGTCGAGGGCCGGGTTCCGGCCACCGCGCAGGAGCAGGCCCAGCACCACAGCGGCCTCGGCCGCGTTAGCCACCCCGAGACCAGTCGCCACGAGGGTGGGACGTCCCGCATACGCGTTGGCGGCCGCCGTGCACACGAGGATGCCACCGACGAAGAACCAGCTCCGCCGGCCGTGTGCGTCGCGCGAGGTCGCGAGGAGGAAGGCCACCCCGAGCCCGCCGGCCGGCCACCACACGGCCAGGGTCGAGCCTGATGGGGCGTAGCGCACGGCGGTCGCGGCGAGCACGAAGACGCCGATGAGGGCGAGGGCGGTCCCCACCCACCAGCTCCCCCCTGCGAGCCTCGGTCGCCCACCTCGAGCGGCAGCCCCTTGCGCGGATTTCATGGCGGAATGATGGCGCACATCGCTGGGAATCGGGCAAAACGGACGATGGCGACGGACGTGTCGTCCTGGCGCCAACGCCGCACCGGCTCGCGTGGACGCACCTACGCCTCGGCAGTAGCCCTCCGCGCCAGCTGGAGGTAGCCGCCCGACATGTCGCGCCGCTCGATGATCCGCCTCACGCGACCGCTCGCCGCCGCGAGCGCCACGTCCTTGCCGACGAAGGTCGGTGCGCTGCAGTCGTAGTCGCGTCCCTTCCACCGGATGGTGCAGCCGCCCGCAGCGCGCACGTTGCGCACCCAGTCGGTGCGGCGGCCCCACGGCAGGCCGATGACGAACGTGGTCGGTGTGGCGAGGACGGTGACGGGCGTCGCGTACTCCTTGCCGGTCGAGCGCCCCCGGTGGTGCAGCACCGCCCACACCGGCAGGAACCGGCGCCCCGCCAGGTGGACGGCGACCTTGTTGAACTGCTTCGCGGCTGCAGGGGCACCGGCCATGCGCCCATTGTGTCGTCGGTTCAGCCCAGGTGGCCGCGAACCGAGGCGTGTCCCTTGAGCAGGTTGCGGGCGATCGTGCGGCGCTGGATCTCGTCGGTGCCCTCGTAGATCCGCAGCAGGCGCAGCTCCCGGTACCACCGCTCGACGGGCAGCTCGCGGGTGTAGCCCATCCCGCCGTGCATCTGCAGCACCCGGTCGACGATCTCGTTGGCCTTGATGCCGCCGTAGAGCTTGGCCATCGACTGCGACTGGCGCGAGTCGAGGCCGCTGTCGACCTGCCAGGCGGCCGTCAGCACGAGCCAGCGCAGCGCCTCGATCTCGACGGCGGAGTCCGCGACCATCCACTGGATCGCCTGCCGCTCGGCGATGGGCTCGCCGAAGGTGACGCGGTTGCGGGCCCACTCCATGCCCATCTCGACGAGCCGCTCGCACGAGCCGAGCGCTCGGGCCGGCAGCATGTAGCGGCCCTTGCCGATCCAACGCATCGCGAGCTCGAAGCCCCTCCCCTCCTCGCCGAGGATCGCCGAGTGCGGCACGCGCACGTCGTCGAAGACGAGGGCGGCCGGCCCCCACTCGCCCATGGTGTCGATCGGGGTGCTCGTCCACCCACGGTCGCGGTCGACGAGGAAGCATGTGACGCCGCCGTCGGCCCCCTTCTCTTTGTCGGTGACGGCGAAGACCATGACGAAGTCGGCCTCGTTGCCGCCGGTGATGAAGGTCTTCTCCCCGTTGATGACCCACTCGTCGCCCTCACGGCGGGCGCTGGTGCGGATCGCCCGGGCGTCGGATCCGGCGCCCGGCTCGGTGATCGCGAAGCACGACTTGCGCGTCCCCTCGATCGTGGGAAGCAGGTAGCTCTCCTGCTGCTCCGGCGTGGCCGAGAAGAGGATGTTGTCGGCCTCACCGGCGAAGCGGAACGGCACGAAGGAGCGGCCCAGCTCGATCTCGATGAGGGCGGCAACGACCGCGCCCTGCCCCATCCCGCCGTGGCTCTCAGGTGTCTGGATGCCGAAGAAGCCCGACGAGCGGGCTTTGTCCTGAAGGGCTTTCAGCTCCACGGCCGTCAGGCCGCGCTCGTTGCGCCGCTCGCGCTCGAGCACCTGCGGCTCGAGCGGCATGATCTCCCTGCGCACGAAGGTGCGCACCCAGTCGCGGATCTCGCGCTCCTCGGCGCTGAGGTCGAAGTCCATCGTCGGTCCCTTCGTGCGGTCGTGCGGTCGGGCGATCAGGTCGTCGGGGGCGTATGCCGGGTGGCGCGGCGGGTGCCCGGGTGCGGGCGGTCAGCTGCCGGCATACCTGCGCAGCTCGGCCTTGGCGAGGGCGTTCTTGTGCACCTCGTCGGGCCCGTCGGCGAAGCGCAGCGTGCGGATGCCGGCGAAGGCGGCGGCGAGCTCGGTGTCCTGGCTGAGGCCCGCGGCCCCGTGGGTCTGGATCGCCTTGTCGAGGATCCACTCGACGGTCTTGGGGGTCGCGATCTTGATCGCCTGGATCTCGGTGTGGGCGCCCTTGTTGCCGACGGTGTCCATGAGCCAGGCGGTCTTGAGCACCAGCAGGCGCAGCTGCTCGACGCGCACCCGCGACTCGGCGATCCAGTCGCGCACGACGCCCTGCTCGGCGATCGGACGGCCGAAGGCCACGCGCTCGGACGCCCGGCGGCACATCGCCTCGATGGCGACCTCGGCGAGGCCGATCGAGCGCATGCAGTGGTGGATCCGGCCGGGGCCGAGCCGAGCCTGGGCGATGGCGAAGCCCGAGCCCTCCTCCCCGATGAGGTTGCCCACAGGCACGCGGACGTCGGTGAAGCGCAGCTCGGCATGGCCGCCGTGGTCGTGGTCGTCGTAGCCGAAGACCTCCATGCCACGGACCACCTCGACGCCCGGGGTGTCACGCGGGACGAGGACCATCGACTGCTGCCGGTGCCGTTCGGCCGACGGGTCGGTCTTGCCCATGACGATGAAGATCGCGCACTCGGGGTTCATCGCCCCGGTGATCCACCACTTGCGGCCGTTGATGACGTAGTCGTCGCCGTCACGGCGGATCGACAGCGCGATGTTCGTGGCGTCGCTGCTGGCCACGTCAGGCTCGGTCATGGCGAAGGCGGAGCGGATCTCGCCGCGCAGCAAGGGTTTCAGCCACTGCTCCTGCTGCTCGGGCGTGCCGAACTGGGCCAGCACCTCCATGTTGCCGGTGTCCGGAGCGGCGCAGTTGAGGACGGCAGGTGCCAGTCGGATGCACCGGCCGGTGATCTCGGCCAGCGGGGCGTACTGCAGGTTCGTCAGGCCGGCTCCGTGCTCGCCGGGCAGGAAGACGTTCCAGAGGCCGAGGTCGCGGGCCTCCTGGCGCAGCTGCTGCAGCACCGGGGCGGTGCTCCACGCCCAGCGGTCCGGCAGCGCGGCGACCTGCTCGTCGAAGACGGGCAGCGAGGGGACGATGCGCTCGTCCATGAAGCCGAGCAGCGTGGAGCGCAGCTCCTCGGTGCGGGGGTCGAATCCGAAGTCCATGTCAGCTCTCCTTGACGGCGGCGAGGCCGGCCCGGACGAGCGGGACGGTGGCCTCGCCGATGCCGGCGAAGCCGCTCCCGACCGTCTGGCCCCGGGTGTAGCGGTAGTGGATGCCCTCGAGGATGACCGCGAGCTTGAAGTAGGCGAGTCCGAGGTGGAACGAGAGCGAGCCGAGGTCGCGGCCGCTCCCTGCGGCATACCGCTGCCGCAGCTCCGGCCCGCTGATGAAGCCGGGCGCGCGCGAGACGTCGGAGACCGCGACGGAGTCCATGAGGAGCGGGAGTCGCTGGTAGGCCTCGAGCAGCGCCACGTCGGTCAGCGGGTCGCCCAGCGTCGCCATCTCCCAGTCGAGCACCGCCGACACCTCGTCGTCGACCGTGACGAGGAGGTTGTCGAGGCGGAAGTCGCCGTGGACGATCGTCATGTCGCTCTGTGCCGGAACGGAATCGGCGAGCCGCTCGTGGAGCTCGTCGATGCCGGGCAGCTCTCGGCTGCGCGAGGCGTCGAGCTGCTGCTTCCAGCGCCGGACCTGCCGCTCGAGGAAGCCCTCGGGACGTCCGAAGCCCGCGAGGCCGACCGACTCGGGGTCGACTCCGTGCAGCGCGACGAGCGTGTCGACCATGCGCTCGCTGATGGCCCGGACGCGCTCGGCGCCCAGTGGCCGCAGCTGTGCCTCGAAGCGGTAGGGCGTGCCCGCGACGCGTTCCATGACGTAGAAGGGCGCGCCGATGACGTCGGGGTCGTCGCACACGGCATACGTCGTCGGCACGGGCACGGCGGTGTCGCGCAGGGCCGTGATGACTCGGTGCTCGCGCACCATGTCGTGCGCGGTGGCGAGCACGTGGCCGAGCGGGGGGCGACGGACGATCACCGTGCTCGTGCCGTCGCCCACCTCGTAGGTGAGGTTGGACTTGCCGCCCGCGACGACCCGCCCGGTGAGCGGCCCGTCGAGCAGCCCGGGCACCTCGCGGTCGAGGAAGGACTGCAGTCGGTCCAGCCGCAGTCCGGGCGGGTCGCCCTGCTGCGCAAGGCCTTCGGGGCGGGCGTCGGTCACGTCAGTCCTTCGGCCCGCCGGCGACGTAGATGACCTGGCCGGAGACGAACCCGGCCTCATCGCGCACCAGGAAGGAAGCCGTCGCGGCGATGTCCTCGGGCTGGCCGACCCGCGCCACGGGGATCTCCTTGGCCGCGCCCTCGAGGAACTGCTCGAAGGTGATGCCCATGCGCTCGGCGGTCTGGCGCGTCATGTCGGTCGCGATGAAGCCCGGCGCGATCGCGTTGGCCGTCACGCCGAACTTGCCGAGCTCGATCGCGAGGGTCTTGGTGAAGCCCTGCAGGCCGGCCTTGGCCGCGGAGTAGTTCGCCTGCCCGCGGTTGCCGAGGGCCGATGTGGAGCTGAGGTTGACGATGCGGCCGAACCCGGCGTCGATCATGTGCCTCTGCGTGGCACGGGTCATGAGGAACGAGCCGCGCAGGTGGACGTTCATGACGGCGTCCCAGTCGTCGGTCGTCATCTTGAAGAGCATGTTGTCGCGGATGATGCCGGCGTTGTTGACGAGGACCGTCGGGGCGCCGAGCTCGGCGGCGACCCGGTCGACGGCAGCCTGCACACCGGCCTCGTCGGAGACGTCCACACCGACGGCCAGGCCCTTGCCACCCGCGGCCTCGATCTCGGACACGACTGCAGCGCAAGCCGACTCGTCGAGGTCGAGGACGGCGACGGCATACCCGTCGGAGGCCAGGCGCTTGGCGACGGCCGCGCCGATGCCGCGCGCGGCCCCCGTCACGATGGCGGTGCGCTGGGAGGTGGGCTGCTCGGTCATGCGTTCTCCTCGTTGGGCGTGCTGCTGGGGGTGGCGTGGGCGGTGCTGGTCTGGTGGTCGAGCTTCTGCTGGAGCCGGTTCATCCCGGCGATCCAGGCGTCGGGGTGGGCGGCGCGCTGCGCGTAGTAGTCGCGGACCTCGGGGTGCGGCAGCACGTAGAAGTCGTCGCCGGCGAGCGCCTGCCAGGCCGCCTCGGCGACCTCGTCCGGGCTGACGGTACGGTCGCGGGTCAGCAGCTCCTGGAGCGGGCCGGACTCCTCGAGCATCCGGGTCTGCACGCCCTGGGGACAGATGGCCTGGACGACGATGCCGCGGTGCCGGTAGGTCGCGCTCAGCCACTCGGCGAACGCGACGGCGGCGTGCTTGCTGACCGAGTACGGCGCGTCGCCGAGCATCGAGAGCAGCCCGGCGGCCGAGGCGGTGACGACGAGGCGACCCCCGCCCGCCTCGAGCCAGCGGGGCACGAGCAGGCGCGCGGCGCGCACGTGCGCGAGGACGTTCGTGTCGAGCGCGCGGGCCCATTGCTCGTCGGCGGCGTCCAGGCCCGCCAGCGTGCCGATGCCCGCGTTGGCGAAGAACACGTCGACGTGCCCCAGATGGGCGTATGCCGTCTCGACGAGGTGGCGCACGCCCGCGTCGGCCGACGTGTCGCCAGGGACGGCGAGAGCGCCGAGCTCCTCGGCGACCTCTGCGAGCGCGGCCCCGTCGAGGTCGGCGACGACGAGCTGCCAGCCCTCGCGCGCGAGGCGGGACGCGATGGCGCGCCCGATGCCCCGGGCGGCCCCGGTGACGACGGCGGTGTCGGGCATGCTGCTCCTCGCGGTTGACTAAGCGCTTGCTTACCTTGTCGACAAGCAGTCCCTCCCGTCAAGTGACCCCGCCCCCCGCCCCCAACCGTCGAAAGGCCAAACTCCGCGGGTCCCCACCCGTCGAGAGGCCAAAGTTTGCCGGTGCCCGACCGTCGAGAGGCCACGCGTGGGCTCTCGACGGTTGGAGGGTGGTGGTGGTTGGGTGTCGGCGCGGGCGGGCAAGATCAGGCCATGCAGCTCTCCGACGTCGTCGCCACCTCACGGACGGTCGCCGCGACGTCCTCCCGCACCGCGAAGGTCGAAACCCTCGCGGCCTGCCTGCGACGCGCTGCCGAGGACGGCCCCGAGGTCGTCGAGGTCGTCACGGCGCACCTCTCCGGCGTCCTGCCGCAGCGCCGCATCGGTGTGAGCTGGCGCGGCCTGCAGGACCTCCCCGAACCGGCCGACGAGTCGAACCTCACCGTCGAGGAGGTCGACGCCGCCGCCAGCGCCATTGCGGCCATCGGCGGGTCAGGGTCGGGAGCCACGCGGTCCACCGCGGTCCGCGAGCTCTTCGGCCGGGCCACCGCCGACGAGCAGGCCTGGCTGCGCGGCCTCATCACCGGGGAGACGCGCCAGGGTGCCGGTGACGGCGTCATGCTGCAGGCGATCGCCAAGGCCGCCCAGGTTCCCGGCGCCGCGGTCCGCAGGGCCGTCATGGTGGCCGGGTTCGCCGGGCCGGTGGCCCGGGCGGCCCTGGCCGGCGGCGCGGAGGCCCTCGACGCCCTGACGCTCGAGGTCGGCCGGCCCCTCCGGCCGATGCTCGCCGGCGCCGCGCCCGACGTCGCCTCGGCCCTCGCCACGCTGGGAGGCGAGGTCGTCGTCGAGACGAAGCTGGACGGCATACGCCTGCAGGCCCACGTCGACAACCGCACGAGTCCGGGCACCGTGCGGCTGTTCACGCGCACCCTCGACGAGGTGACCGAGCGCATGCCCGAGATCACCGAGGCGCTCGCGGGCCTCGACGTCGAGACCGCCGTGCTCGACGGTGAGGTGATCGCGCTGGCCGCGGACGGGCGCCCGCAACCCTTCCAGGTCACCGGAGCCCGCACCGCCAGCAGTGCCGACGTCGAGCGGCTGCGCGAGGACGTGCCGCTCACCCCCTACTTCTTCGACCTGCTGCACCTCGACGGGAAGGACCTGCTCGACGAGCCGGCCGCGACCCGCTGGGAGCACCTGTCGCGGACGGTGCCGCCCGCGTGGACGGTCCCGCGCAAGCTCACCGACGACCCGGGGACCGCGCAGCGGTTCTTCGCCGAGCTCGTCGCGGCCGGTCACGAGGGCGTCGTCGTCAAGGACCCCGACCTGCCGTATGCCGCCGGTCGGCGCGGTCCCGGGTGGGTCAAGGTCAAGCCCCGGCACACCCTCGACCTCGTCGTGCTCGCGGTCGAGTGGGGCAGCGGCCGGCGCAAGGGGTGGCTCTCCAACATCCACCTCGGGGCACGCGACGCCGAGACCGGCGACCTCGTCATGCTCGGCAAGACGTTCAAGGGCATGACCGACGACATGCTCGCCTGGCAGACCGAGCGCTTCCGCGAGCTCGCCGCCGACCCGGCCGACGAGAGCGGCTGGGTCGTGACGGTGCGTCCCGAGCAGGTCGTCGAGATCGCCTTCGACGGGGTGCAGCGCTCGAGCCGCTACCCCGGCGGCCTCGCCCTCCGCTTCGCACGGGTCATCCGCTACCGCGACGACAAACCGGTCTCCGAGATCGACACCGTGCAGACCGTGAGATCCCTCGCCGGCTGGTGAGCCGCCCGGCTCGACCCGCGCGACCGACAGGCGCCCGTCCCGCTGCCCTGGCCGCCTGTGCCAGCCGGACGGGATCGCGCTACCTGTTGCCGACCTCCGAAGGCGTAGGTAAGTTCCGAAGGAAGGGCGGAATGCGTCACTTCTTCACATCTTCCGGAGGCTCCCATGTCCATGTCCAACCTCTCGCGGCGCTCGGTCATCGCGGGCGGGCTCGCCGCGGCGGCCGCAGGTGCGGCAGCCAGCAGCGCCCGCGCCGCCGGCTCCCTGGTCCGTCCGCCGGCGGCCGAGCACGGCTGGGTCACCTCGACGATGGCCCGGATGACGCTGGAGGAGAAGGTCGGCCAGCTCTTCATCCAGAACGTCTACGGCAGCGACGCGACGACGCCCGACGCCCGCAACCTGCCGCTCTACGGCGTCGCCAGCCCGGCCGAGGTCGTGCAGAAGTACCACCTCGGCGGCATCATCTACTTCGCCTGGACCGACAGCGTGCAGAACCCCGACCAGATCGTCGGTCTGTCCAACGGCCTTCAGAAGGCGGCACTGACGCAGGCAGGCAAGGTGCGCATCCCGCTGCAGATCGCCACCGACCAGGAGCAGGGCGTCGTCACCCGCATCGGGCCGCCCGCCACCCAGTTCCCCGGCTCGATGGCCCTCGGCGCCGGCCGCAGCGCCGCGGACGCCCGCACGGCCGCCGCCATCACGGGCATGGAGCTGCTCGCCATGGGTGTGAACACCAACTTCGCGCCCGACTGCGACGTCAACGTCAACCCGCTCAACCCCGTCATCGGCACGCGGTCCTTCTCGTCGCGGCCCGAGCTCGCCGCCCAGCTCGCAGCCGCCCAGGTCGCCGGCTACCAGCGCGACGGGGGCGTCGCCTCGTCCGCCAAGCACTTCCCGGGCCACGGCGACACCGCGACGGACAGCCACGTCGCGTTCCCGATCATCACGCACACCCGCGAGCAGTGGGAGACCATCGACGCGCCGCCCTTCAAGGCCGCGATCAACGAGCAGATCGACATGATCATGACCGCGCACCTGTCGTTCCCGGCCCTCGACGACTCGGGCAACCCGGCGACGCTGAGCAAGCCGATCATGACCGACCTCCTGCGTGGCCAGCTGGGCTACCAGGGCGTCATCGTCACCGACTCCCTCGCCATGCAGGGCGTTCGCGACCTCTACGGCGACGCCGAGGTCGCTGTGCGGGCCCTCCTCGCCGGCGTGGACCAGCTGCTCATGACGCCCGCCATGGACGACGCCTTCGCCGCCGTCCTCGACGCCGTCCGCAGCGGCCGCATCCCGCGGAACGAGCTGGACGCGAAGGTACGCCGCGTGCTCAGCCTGAAGTACCGCCGCGGCATCGTGGCCCGCCCGTACGCCGACCCGAAGGCCCTCTCCTCGGTCGTCGGCACCCCGGCCCACCTGGCAGCCGCCGACTCGGTCACCGACCGCACCACGACCCTCGTCAAGAACGACGCCAAGGCGCTCCCGCTCGCACCGAAGGGCAAGAAGGTCCTCGTGACCGGCTACGGCGTCGGGACGACCGCCACCCTGGCCGCGGCCCTGACCGGGAAGGGCGCCACGGTCCAGACCGTCCAGACCGGAGCCTCCCCGACCGACGCGCAGGTCGCCTCGGCCGTCGGCGCGGCTGCCGACAAGGATGTCGTCGTCGTCACCACCATGAAGGCCTGGGACACCAGCGTCACCGACAGGCGCGGCGGCCAGCAGAAGCTCGTCAAGCAGCTGCTCGCCACCGGCAAGACGGTCGTCGTCGTCGCGGTCCGCGACCCCTACGACATCGCCTACTTCACCGATGCGCCGACCTACGTGGCCACGTACTCCTACAGCCCCGTCGCCATCGAGGCGGCCGCTCGGGTCATCGTCGGCGACGTCTCCCCCACGGCTTCACTTCCCGTGGACATCCCGGTCGCCGGCGACCCGAACACCGCGCTCTACCCCTTCGGCCACGGCCTCACCTACTGACGCCGGCCCGGCCCGCACTCGATCGGAGCTCTCACCATGACCGACCTGAACCGCAGGCAGCTGCTCACCGCCGGAGCACTCGGTGCCGTCGCCATCCCCGCCACGGCGGGGGGCTCCCGTGCAGCGCAGGGCGGCCGGACGGCACACGCCGGCAGCTACCCCGACAGACCCGTGACGACGGGTGCCCAGAGCGCGGCAGCCTCGAGCTGGTCGACCCTCGAGGGCCAGAAGGTCGGGGTCATCACCAACCCGACCGGCATCCTCACCGACCTGCGCACCATCGTCGACGACATGCACGAGTCCGGAGCCGTCGACATCGTCGGCGTCTTCGGACCCGAGCACGGCTTCCGCGGCACCGCGCAGGCCGGCGACTCCGAGGGCACCCATCCCGACCCGCGCACCGGCCTCACCGTCTACGACGCCTACGGCGCGAACGTCGCGAAGATGACCACGATGTTCCGCACAGCCGGGGTCGAGACCGTCGTCTTCGACATCCAGGACGTCGGCGCGCGCTTCTACACCTACATCTGGACGATGTACACCGCCATGCAGGCGGCCGTCGCCGTCGGCGCCCGCTTCGTCGTCCTCGACCGTCCGAACCCCGTCGGCGGCACTGCCCGCGGGCCGATGATGACGACGCCGTGGACCTCCGGAGTCGGAGCCAAGGAGATCGTCCAGGCCCACGGCATGACGGTCGGCGAGCTCGCCCGCTACCTCGACGGCGAGTTCCTGGCCGCCGACGCGGGCAGCCGGCTCGACGAGCTCTCCGTCGTCCAGGTGAAGGGCTGGCGCCGAGACGTGCCGTATGCCGTCACCGGGCTCCCGTGGGTCATGCCGAGTCCCAACATGCCGACTCCCGACACCGCGCTCGTCTACCCGGGCACCGGCATGTTCGAGGGCACGAACCTGTCGGAGGGGCGCGGCACGACCCGGCCGTTCGAGCTCGTCGGTGCGCCGTTCGTGGACTACAAGTGGGCCGAACGCCTTGCAGCGCTGGGCCTTCCGGGCGTCGGGTTCCGCGAGGCGTACTTCTCCCCGACCTTCAGCAAGCACACCGGCAAGGTCTGCGGCGGGGTGCAGCTGCACGTCACGGACCCGTCCGCGTTCGACCCGATGCGCGCCGCCGTCGAGATGCTCGTCGCCGCCAAGGCGCTCTACCCCGACTTCGCCTGGCGCCACGACTCCTACGACCCGGCGCGGCCCTACTGGATCGACAAGCTGACCGGCTCGCAGCGGCTGCGCACGCAGATCTCGGCCGGCGCCTCCGCCGACGAGGTCGTCGGCGCCTGGCGCGACGAGCTCGCCGCCTTCGACGCACGCCGCAGGCAGTACCTCCTCTACCGCGGCCCGTCGAACTGACCGCACGTCACCCGAGCATCGAGATCATCGACAATCCAGGAGTGACATGCGCCTGCGCAGACTCGTCCCCACTGCCCTGGGCAGCCTCGCCGTCATGGGGAGCCTCGTGACCCCCGGGCCGGCGCGGGCCGACGACTTCAGCAAGCCCGACCGCGGCTTCGCCCCACCCAACACCGTGCTGTCCGACGCCAGCCCGGCCTCGCTGGGCCTGGACCCCGCCCCCATCGCCGAGTCGGTCGCCCAGATCCACGCCCACGAGCAGAGCCCGCCCGGAGGCCACCCGCTCTTCGCCGGGGCCGTCGGGATCATGGGCCACGAGGGACACGTCGTGGAGCGGGACGCGAGCGGCTGGGCGCTGCGCTACGCCGACGCCACCACCGAGCTCCCGCGCGACCAGTGGGAGCCGATGCGCACCGACACGATCTTCGACCTCGCCTCGATGTCCAAGCTGTTCACCTCGATCGCCGTGGTCCAGCTCGTCGAGGAGGGCAAGGTCTCCCTCGAGAGCCCGGTCGCGGCATACCTCCCCGAGTTCGCCGCGCACGGCAAGGAGTCCGTCACGGTGCGGCAGCTCCTCACGCACACGTCCGGCTTCACGTCGTGGCTGCCGCTGTGGAGCAAGTGGCCCGACAAGGCCTCGCGGATCAAGGCCGTGATGGACCAGCCGCTCACCAACCCGCCGGGAACGACCTATCTCTACAGCGACCTCAACCTCATCACCCTCGGGGTGATGGTCGAGCGACTGCGGGACGAGCCCCTCGACGTCGTCGTCCACGACCGCATCACCGCACCGCTGGGGATGAGGGACACCGGCTACAACCCGACCGACAAGGCCCGGACGGCCGCCACCGAGTACCAGACCGCCCCGCCCCGCGGCATGGTGCGCGGTGAGGTCCACGACGAGAACGCGTGGTCGCTCGGCGGCGTCGCCGGGCACGCGGGCGTCTTCTCCACCGTCGACGACCTGGCTGCGCTGTCGCAGGCACTGCTCAACGGCGGCGCCTACCGCGGCGAGCGCATCCTCAGCCGCAAGAGCGTCGACGCCCTCATCACCAACTTCAACGAGGCCTTCCCCGGCGATGACCACGGCCTCGGCTTCGAGCTCAACCAGCGCTGGTACATGGACGCCCTGTCGGGGCCGCGCACCGCCGGTCACACCGGCTACACCGGCACCTCGATCGTCATCGACTTCACGTCGCGCTCGTTCGCGATCCTGCTGACGAACCGGGTGCACCCCTCGCGCGACTGGGGCTCGGTCAACGTCGCCCGGCGCGAGTGGGCGCACGGGCTGGCCGCCTCGATGGGCATCCGCCCACGGCAGGGCGACACGGCCTGGGTCACGGGCGCCGACAACGCGGCCACGACCACGCTGACGACGCCCGTCCTCCCCGTCGGGCCGGGCGGCGCGCGTCTTGGCTTCGACCTCTTCCTCGACACGGAGGAGACCGACCTGCTCCACCTCGAGCGCTCCACCGACGGCGGGGCGACGTGGACGGCGCTGCCCTTCGAGGTCAGGGACCGTGGCCAGACCGAGACCGCCGACGGGGTCATCTCCGGCTCCGGCACACGCCGGTGGGTCCAGGTGCGGGCCGACGTCCCGACCGGGTCCCAGCAGCTGCGCTGGCGCCACACGACCGACGGCGGCCATCTCGGCCGTGGCGTCGCCGTCGACGACATCCGCATCCAGGGCCCTGGCGGGATCCTGCTCGACGGGGAGAAGGCACCCGACGCGCTCACCCCCCGAGGGTGGCGGCTGGCCGGCCGCGACGCCGTAGCGTAGGCCCATGCCCAGGACCGAGGACGGCGCACCCTCCCCCACAGGTGCGGCGAGCGCATCGCTGCTCATCCACCTGCGGGGGATCCGGCCCTCCCTGTCGCCCGCCGAGGACCGGGTCGCCGACATCGTCCTGGCGGACGCCCGGCGCGCAGCCGGTCTGACGATCAGCGAGCTCGCGGCGGCCGCTCGCACGTCGGAGACGACCGTCCTGCGCTTCTGCCGCCGCCTGGGCCTGCCCGGCTACCCGCAGCTGCGCCTCGCCCTCGCCGAGGAGTCCGCGCAGCCGCGCACCCTGCGGCGCAGCGGCACCGACATCAGCGCCAAGGACACGATCGACGACATCATCGCCAAGGTGGCCTTCACCGACGCGAGCGCCGTGGAGGAGACCGCCCAGCAGCTCGACCGTGACGCGCTCGCGGCGGCGGCCGCCGCGATCGCCCGCGCCGGCCGCGTGGACATCTACGGCATCGGAGCGAGCGCCATCGTCGGCACCGACCTGCAGCAGAAGCTGCACCGCATCGGCGTCGTGGCCTTCGCCTGGAACGACCCGCACATCGCCTTGACGAGCGCCACGCTGCTGGGCCCGGGCGACGTCGCCGTGGGCATCTCGCACTCCGGCACGACGACCGAGACGATCGAGGCCCTCGCGGCGGCCCGCTCCACCGGCGCCCGCACCCTCGCCATCACCAACTTCCCCCTCTCGCGGCTGGCCTCGGGGGTCGACTTCCTGCTCACGACCGCGGCTCGTGAGACGAGCCTGCGCTCGGGGGCGACGGCCAGCCGCATCGCGGCCCTGACGGTCGTCGACTGCCTCTACATCGCCGTGGCCCAGCGCAACCTGCGGCGCGCCCGCAAGGCGGTCGTCGACACCCGTGAGGCCGTCGCCGGCCACCACGTCTCGGACTGAGCCGGCGCCCGACCCGTGACCAGAACGTCACTCATTTACGGCATTGACGCTGTCCCCGTAGGAAAGTAACCTCCGACGGGTGAAGAGCGAGGTGACCGTGGACGCCCCCACCGAGGAGCGCCACCCCGGGACGACGTCCATCGACACGCACACCTCCCTCGACATCCTCCGGGCGCTCAACACCGAGGACGCGAAGGTTGCAGGCGCCGTCGGTGAGGTGCTGCCCGACCTCGCTCGCCTCGTGGACTGCGCCGTCGACTCGCTCACCGTCGGCGGGGCCGTCCACTACTTCGGCGCCGGCACGTCGGGCCGGCTCGCGGTGCTCGACGCCGCCGAGCTGCTCCCCACCTTCAACGCCCCCGAGGGCCTCTTCGTCGCCCACCACGCCGGCGGGGCCCAGGCCCTCGTCCACGCCGTCGAGAACGTCGAGGACGACGCCGACCTCGGGCGCTCGGAAGCCGATGCCCTGCGCCCCGGTGACATCGCGGTCGGGCTCACCGCCTCCGGGCGCACGCCGTTCGTGGCGGCCGCGCTGGCACGTGCCCGTGAGCGCGGCGCCGTCACGGCCCTCGTGACCGCGAACCCTCGCGCGGAGGCAGCCGTCCACGCCGACATCCTCCTCGCGGTGCGCACCGGCCCCGAGGCCCTGACCGGCTCGACGCGCCTCAAGGCTGGCACGGCCCAGAAGCTCGTCCTCAACTCCTTCTCGACCGCCGTCATGATCCGGCTCGGCCACACGTGGAGCAACCTCATGGTGGACGTCGTGGCGACCAACGCGAAGCTGCGCGGCCGCGTCGTGCGCATCCTGCGGGAAGCCACCGGAGCCGGCCCCGAGGAGGCCCGGGGCGCCCTCGACGAGGCGGACGGGGAGCTGAAGCCGGCGCTGCTCGCCATGCTCGCCGGGGTCGACGCGGCGACGGCACGCGACGCGATCGCCGCCAACGGCGGCTCGGTCGCCCGTGCGCTGGGCGCCCTGGGCGCACCCGTCGCGCCGGCCACTGCCTCCGCCCCGGCTCCCGAACGCTGAACCCTCTTCTCCACCCATCCCCCGATGCCACCCCCCGGCACCATGCAGAACCCGACAGGAGCACCACCATGACGTTCGCCTCACGCCCTCCCGGCTCGTCGCGGCGCGCACGCCGCACGCTCGTCACGCTCGCCGCGCTCTCCGGAGCGCTCCTCGTGACGGCCTGCTCCCCGTCCGCCAGTGGTTCGTCGGGCTCGACGGGTGCCGGCGGCGACGGCAAGGTCGACCTCACTGTCTGGTCGTGGCGTGTGGAGGACGAGGCGGCATACAAGAAGATCTTCGCCACCTACGAGAAGTCGCACCCGAACGTGCACGTGGACTTCAAGGCGTTCAAGGCGACCGAGTACAACAAGATCCTCGCAACCGGTCTCGCCGGCTCGAACGGCCCGGACGTGCCGCAGGTCCGCTCCTACGGTCAGCTGCAGACCACGGTGGCCTCGAAGTCGCTGCTGCCCCTCGACGGCAAGGTCGACCTCTCCGGCTGGGACGAGAACATCGTGGCCAGCGCCAAGGGCAAGGAGGACGGCAAGACCTACTCCGTGCCGTTCGCGCGCCAGACCGTCCAGATGTTCTACAACCAGGGTCTCTTCGAGAAGAACGGCCTCAAGGCCCCCACCACATGGGCCGAGTTCACCGCCGCCAACGACAAGCTCCAGGCAGCAGGCGTGACCCCGATCGCGGTCGGCGCCAAGGACGACTGGACCCTGCCGATCGTCCACGAGGTCGTGGCGGGCGCCCGCTTCGGCGGCAAGGCGTTCCGCGACGAGGTCGTCTCGGGCAAGAAGACCTTCACCGACCCCGACTGGGTCGCCTCGGTCAAGGTCGTCGGCGACCTCGAGAAGTACATGCCCAAGAACGTCACCGGCGTCGCGGCCACCGACGCGCAGACTCTCTTCTCCGCCGAGAAGGCCGCGATGATCCCCGGCGGCAGCTTCGACCTGTCGGTCTTCCAGAAGGCCAACCCCACCATGAAGATCGGCATCTTCCAGGTGCCGCCGGCCCCCGGCTCGCCGGGCGGATCGACCGCGACGACGGCAGGATGGGCCGATGGCAACTTCGGCGTCTCCGCCAAGTCGAAGCACCCCGCCGAGGCCACGGAGCTCGTCAAGTGGATGACCTCCAAGGAGTTCGGCCAGATGGTGGGCGACGAGATCAAGCAGATCTCCGCCGTCCCCGGTGTCGAGCCGAGCGACCCGCTGCTCAAGCAGATGAGCGACAACTACAAGAACTCCGGCTCGCCCTACCTGCTGCTCACCGACTTCCGCTACGGCAGCCCCTCGGGCGGCGAGCTGATGGGCAAGGGCCTGCAGGAGCTGCTGCTCGGCGGCAAGGACGCCGCCGCCGTGAGCCAGGACCTCGACACCGGCGTCAAGACCTGGTTCAAGCCCAGCGCGTGACGCTCCACCCGAAAGGCATGGCATGAGGCGCCGCACCGGCCTGGTCTTCGTCGCCCCGGCACTCGCGCTTTTCGCGGTGTTCGTGCTCTACCCGATGGTGACGGCGTTCTCGTACGCCTTCTTCTCGTGGCAGGGCACGACCCGCGGGGAGTTCGCGGGGGTCACCAACTTCGTCACCCTGTTCACGAAGGCGCCGTTCACGACCGACCTGCCCCAGGCGCTGCTGCACAACGTGCTGTTCTTCCTCGGCACGATGCTCATCCAGAACACGTTCGGGCTCACGATCGCGTACCTGCTCTACAGCCGCCCGCGCAGCCGGGGGGTGCTCCAGACGCTCTACGCGATGCCCTACCTCGTGAGCCCGATCGTCATCGGCTACCTCTGGACCCTGCTGTTGTCGCCGACGTTCGGCCCGGTCAACACGCTGCTGACGAAGATCGGGCTCGACTCGTGGGCGCTGCCGTGGCTCGGTGACCCGAAGACCGCCCTCTGGGTCGTCATCCTCGTCAGCGTCTGGCAGTGGATCGGCTTCCCGGTCCTGCTCTACGGTGCGGCGCTCGGCGGCGTCCCCGAGGAGCTGACCGAGGCCGCCCGCGTCGACGGCGCGACCAACCGGCAGGCGTTCTTCCGGATCACCCTGCCGCTCCTCGTGCCCGCCATCGGCACGGTCTCGGTGCTGACCTTCATCTTCGCCATGGAGGCGTTCGCCCTGCCGTACGCGTTCGGCGGGTCGACCGGGAACCCTGCAGGGGCAACGGACTTCGTGTCGCTGCTCTTCTACCGCACGGCGTTCGACTCCGGCGCCACCGACGCCATCGGCAGCTCGTCCGCCCTGGCGACGATGCTCTTCCTCATCATCTTCGGCGGGGCGTACGCAGCCACGGCCGTGCTGCGCCGTCACGAACGGAGGATCACCGCATGACCACGGCTGTCGCCTCCACCGAGGTGCCCGAGGACCTCGCCGCGTCCCGGCCTGCGCGCGAGCCCCGGCGACGCCCGCCGCGGGCGACCAAGCCCGTCGGCGGCGCGGGTGCCAGCGTCCTGCTCTGGGCGTATGCCGCCCTGGCACTCGTGCCGCTGCTGCTCATGGTCACCAACAGCTTCCGCACCAACGGCGACCTCATCTCCGACCCGCTCGGCCTGCCGAGCCCCCCGACGACCGCGAGCTACGTCGAGGCCTGGACGACGGGGAACTTCGCGACGTACTTCGGCAACTCCCTGGTCGTCACCGTCGGCGCCGTGGCCATCTCGACGGCGGTGGCGACGATGGCGGCCTACGCCCTCGCCCGCGGCCGGTCGCGCATCTTCCGGTGGCTCGAGTCGCTGTTCCTCTCGGGCCTGATGCTGCCGATCCACCTCGCGATCCTGCCGATCTTCTACCTCTTCGACGGCCTCGGACTGATCGACTCCCGCCTCGGCCTGACGCTGATGTACGCCTCGTCCGGCATCCCGTTCTCGATCTTCGTCCTGACGACCTTCTTCCGGCAGCTGCCCGTGGAGCTCGAGGAGGCCGCAGCGCTCGACGGGGCCAGCAGCTGGCAGACCTTCTGGCGGATCATGGTGCCGATGGTGCGTCCGGCCGTCGCGACCGTGGCGGTCTTCCGCTTCGTGCCGATCTGGAACGACTTCCTCTTCCCGCTGGTGCTGCTGCGCCGCGAGGACAAGTACACCCTGCCGGTCGGCCTGACGAACTTCTTCGGCGAGAACGCCACGAACTACTCGGCCGTCTTCGCCGGGCTCGTCATCACGACGATCCCGCTGATCGTGCTGTTCCTCGTCGCGACCAAGCAGATCGTGGCGGGCCTCACCGCCGGCATGGCGAAGTGACCGGCCCGCACGCCGGGGCGCCCCGATGACGTGCCGTCCCGGCACTGTCGTGGCCGTCGACGTCGGCGGTTCCGGCCTGCGCCTGCAGACGTATGCCGCCGGCCCGGGCCCCGTGCTCACGGCACCGGGCGCGCGCGTCGGGGCTGCCGGTATCGACGTGGCGGCCCTCGTGGCGGACGCCCGGTCACTGCTGGCCCACGCCGCGAGGTCGACCCGTGACGAGATGGCTCCTGACGGGTCGGCCGGTGCGACCACCGCTCCGGAGGTCGTCGTGTGGTCGATGCGCGGCCTGCTCTTCCTCGCCGACCGGGCCGCGGTGCTCGCTGCCGTGGTGGCAGGACTCGGCGCCCGGCGCACGGTCGTCGTGAGCGATGCCGTCGCCAACCTCGTCGGCGCGACCGGCCGGCTCGGTGCGGGCGCCGTCGTGGCAGCCGGCACCGGAGCCGTGGCGTTCGGCACCGACTTCGACGAGCAGTGGCGCCGGGTCGACGGGTGGGGCCATGTGCTCGGCGACGCGGGGTCGGGCGCCGCGCTCGGCATGGCGGGGCTGCGGTCGGCGCTGCGGGCCCACGACGGCCTCGCCGATGGTTCGCGGGCCCTCCTGCGCGTGGCCACCGAGCTGCTCGGCCCGCCCGAGGGCTGGCCTCGGCTCGTCATGACCGCCCCCGACACCCCTGAGCGCCTCGCGTCGGTCGCTCCCCTCGTCACGGCGGCCGCCGAGACGGATGCCGTCGCCAGGGGGCTCTGCGCGCAGGCGGGCGCCCATCTGGCCACCTCGCTCCTGCGCGCGGCCGACGGCCTGGACCAGCCGATCCTCAGCGCCACAGGCGGCCTGCTCGCCTCTCCCGTGATCTCCCAGGCGCTCGACGCGCGCCTCGGGGCGGCCGGAGCGCGGCGGACCCGGGCCGCCGGCGGAGCGCTCGACGGGGCAGTCCACCTCGGCCGGCACCTGCGCGACACCGGCACCCTCCCGCAGCACCCGGCATACCTCCTCGTGGTCTGACCAGCCGGGCGACCCGCTCCCGGCGACGACACCGATGTGCCGCAGGGGGCCCATGGGGCGGGAGTTGGAGGTACCGTCGACGCCGGGCGACGTTATGCGCGTTTTGTGTCGAGAGGCTGGGGGTCCGGCTGGCACGGCCCACCCGTTGCAGTCGGCTCGAGAGGTTCACGATGTCCCGTTCATGGCGCCGGTTCACGGTCCTGGTCGGCGCTGCGGCGCTGACCGTCACCGCCGGAGGGGCAGCGTCGGCGGGCCCCGGCCCCGGTCCGACCACCGGCAGCACCGCGACCGCCCAGCCGACCGGGCCGAGCCCGGCGGCCCCGATCAAGCCCACCGCACCCTCGAAGCCGCGGTCGCTGGACTACCGCGGGGTCCAGCTCACCGTCCCCGCGGGCTGGTCGGTCGTGGACCTCGACGCGGACCCGTCCCGCTGCGTACGACTCGACGTCAAGGCTGTCTACATCGGCAGCCCGGGCAGCCAGCAGGACTGCCCCGCGCACAAGGTCGGGCGTGCCGCGTCCGTCTGGCTTCACCCCGCCGCAGACCGCGACACGACCCCGATGACCTCGCGCACCTCGAAGGTCGGATCGCTCGAGGCCCACACCGGCAAGAGCCCGAGCGAACGCACCAAGGCTGCCCGCTTCACCACCAGGGACGTGCAGGTCGACGCCGCCTGGGGCGACAGCGAGGCAGAGGTCGACGAGGTCCTCGCGACCGCGAAGGCGGCACCCGCCACGGCCGGCCCGACCAGCACCGTCGCACCGGCCACCTACTCGAGCACGTCGACCACGTCGACCACCGCCGGCACCTATCGCGCCACCGGCGCGGCAACGGTCGCGGGCCGGGCCGCCCTCACGACCGCCACGGCGGCGTCCGGCCCGAAGACGTTCACCGGCATGGGCTTCGACACGTGCGCCGCGCCGAACACGACGACCATGCAGAAGTGGCTGGGCTCCCCCTACCGCGCGATGGGCATCTACATCGGCGGATCCATGCGCGCCTGCGGCGACGGCAACCTCTCGGCGAGCTGGGTGAGTCAGGTCAGCTCGCTGGGCTGGGGGCTGCTCCCGATCTACGTCGGCGTCCAGGCGCCGTGCGTCAACCAGACCGGTCTTGCCACCATCGACCCGAAGCAGGCGGCGGCGCAGGGCAAGGCTGCTGCCGCCGACGCGGCCGGCCGGGCGGCCTTCTTCGGACTCGGCACCGGCTCGCCGGTCTACTACGACATGGAGGCCTACGACAACACCGTCGCGGGGTGCACGGCCACCGTCACGACCTTCCTGACGGCGTGGACCCAGGAGCTGCACGCCCGCGGCTACACCTCCGGCGCGTACGGCAGCACCTCCTCGCTCATGGTCGACCTGTCCAAGGCCACGACGGGCTTCACGGAGCCCGACAACGTGTGGTTCGCCAACTGGAACGGCCTGCAGACCCTGTCCGACTCAGCCAAGTACGCGCAGTTCAAGGACACGTACTGGCAGGGCCGGCGGGTGCACCAGTACAGCACCGGCAGCGAGACCTGGGGCGGCGTCACCCTCAGCATCGACGCCAACTGGGTGGGCGGCCGGGTGACCGGCAACCCGGCGGCGGTCAGCTACGGGGCCGGCGTCTTCGGCCCCGGCAGCCCCTCGTTCGTCTTCACCGGCGACATGTACTACTGGAAGCCCAACGAGGGCTCCGGCCAGCGGAAGCGCGCCTACTACACCTACTCAACCGCCGGCCGGGGCGAGGAGAACGGGGCCACGTGGTCGCCGAGCCTGGCGACCGGCCTCTACGCCGTCAGCGCCTACGTCCCCGAGACGCGGGCCACCGCGGTCGTGCAGTATGCCGTCAGCGACGCCAGTGGCACGACGACCCGGACGCTCGACCAGTCGACGCTCTCCGGCTGGACAGCGCTCGGCACGTACCGCGCCGCGTCCGGCACGTCGGTCAAGGTCCACGCCAGCGACAACAGCGCCAGCCCCACCACCGCAGAGGTCGGCGTCGACGCGATGCGCTTCGCGCTCGTCGCCACGGCGCCCGCGGCGCCCACGTCCGTGACCGCCGTCCCCGACGACGGTCGGGCCACGGTGAGCTGGACCGCCGCCACCGCCAACGGGAGCCCGGTCACGAGCTATACCGTCACCGCGTCGCCGGGTGGCGCGTCGGTCACCGTGCCCGGGTCAGCGGGCTCGGCGACGGTTTCGGGCTTGAGCAACGACACTCCCGACACCTTCACCGTCACGGCCACCAACGCCCTGGGGACTGGGCCCGCGTCCCAGGCATCGGCGCCCGTCGCGCCGCGGGCGTTCGCGCACCTCGTCCCCGTCACCCCCAAGCGCCTCCTCGACACCCGCACCGGCACCCCCGCGAACCCGGCCAGGACCGCCCTGGCCCCCGGCGCCTCCCTGACCGTCAAAGTCGCCGGCGCCACCGGCTCCCCCGTCCCCGCCGGCGCCACCGCCGCCAGCATCAACCTCATCGCCCTCTCCCCCCAGAAGGGCGGCTACCTCAGCGCCGGAGCCACCCCCAGCACCGCCTCCTGGACCGTCAACTTCACTCCCGGCCAGACCGTCGCCAACCTCCTCGTCACCCGGCTCTCCAGCACCGGCACCATCACCGTCTTCAACCACTCCAGCGGCACCATCCACGTCGTCGCCGACGTCACCGGCTACCTCACCCCGACGGGCACCACCAACCAGTGGGCCCCCGTCACCCCCAAACGCCTCCTCGACACCCGCACCGGCACCCCCGCCAACCCGGCCAGGACCGCCCTGGCCCCCGGCGCCTCAGTGACCGTCAAAGTCGCCGGCGCCACCGGCTCCCCCGTCCCCGCCGGCGCCACCGCCGCCAGCATCAACCTCATCGCCCTCTCCCCCCAGAAGGGCGGCTACCTCAGCGCCGGAGCCACCCCCAGCACCGCCTCCTGGACCGTCAACTTCACACCCGGCCAGACCGTCGCCAACCTCCTCGTCACCCGGCTCTCCAGCACCGGCACCATCACCATCTTCAACCACTCCAGCGGCACCATCCACGTCGTCGCCGACGTCACCGGCTACCTCACCCCCACGGGGACCACCAACCAGTGGGCCCCCGTCACCCCCAAACGCCTCCTCGACACCCGCACCGGCACCCCCGCCAACCCGGCCAGGACCGCCCTGGCCCCCGGCGCCTCCCTGACCGTCAAGGTCGCCGGCGCCACCGGCTCCCCCGTCCCCGCCGGCGCCACCGCCGCCAGCATCAACCTCATCGCCCTCTCCCCCCAGAAGGGCGGCTACCTCAGCGCCGGAGCCACCCCCAGCACCGCCTCCTGGACCGTCAACTTCACTCCCGGCCAGACCGTCGCCAACCTCCTCGTCACCCGGCTCTCCAGCACCGGCACCATCACCGTCTTCAACCACTCCAGCGGCACCATCCAGGTCGTCGCCGACGTCACCAGCTACCTGCGCTGACGCGGGCGGGTATGACTCGGGTCGGCCCACCCGCGTCCTCACCGGCACGGGAGCGCGCCGTCCACCCCTCCGCAGCTCCTCCACGCTGCCCTCCCGACTGGAGCATGCATGCCTGACCACGACCTCCCACGCCACCCCCCACGCCCCGGACTCGGGTCGATGCCGCATGACGGCGGCACCGCCTTCCGCGTCTGGGCCCCCAACGCCGACTCCGTCGCGGTGACGGGCAGCTTCACCGACTGGTCCGAGGACGGCATACCGATGCGCGCGGAGGACAACGGGCACCGGTACGCCGACGTCGCCGGTGCCGGCCCCGGCGACGAGTACCAGTTCGTCATCCACAACGGCGACCAGCGCCTGATGCGCATCGACCCGCGGGCCCGCGCCGTCACCCAGTCGTCCGGCAACGGCGTGGTCTACGACCGGGAGGCGTTCGACTGGGAGGGGGACGCGTTCGGCTGCCCACCCCACGACGACCTGGTCGTCTACGAGGCGCACATCGGCTCCTTCGTCGCAGCCGACGGCGACGCGGGCGACCTCGACCGCCTCGCCGGCAAGCTCGACCACCTCGCCGACCTCGGTGTCAGCGCCGTCGAGCTCATGCCGGTCACCGAGTTCGCCGGCGACTACTCCTGGGGCTACAACCCGTCCAACCCCTTCGCCGTCTCCAGCAGCTACGGCGGCCCCGACGCGCTCAAGGACTTCGTCAAGCACGCCCACCGGCACGGCATCGCGGTGATCCTCGACGTCGTCATCAACCACTTCGGTCCGAGCGACCTCGCGCTGTGGCAGTTCGACGGGTGGAGCGAGAACGAGAAGGGCGGCATCTACTTCTTCAATGACGAGCGCTCCTCCACGCCGTGGGGCGACACCCGCCCCGACTACGGTCGCGAGGAGGTCCGCGCCTACCTGCACGACAACGTCCTGATGTGGCTCGAGGAGTTCCACCTCGACGGGCTGCGCTTCGACGCGACGCTCTACGTGCGCACCGTCGACGGCCTCGGCACCGGCGACCTGCCCGAGGGGTGGGAGCTGATGCGCTCGATCACCGCAGCGGTCCGCGAGCGCCATCCCGACAAGATCCTCATCGCCGAGGACCTGCAGTCCGACCCGGCGATCACCTCACCCGAGGACGGCGGGGCCGGCTTCCACGCCCAGTGGGACCCCGGCTTCGTGCACCCCGTGCGACAGGTCCTGACCGCCGTCGACGACCACGACCGGTCCATGACCGAGCTCGCCGAAGCGCTGCGCGGCAACGACGAGCCGTTCCGTCGGGTGATCTACACCGAGAGCCACGACGAGGTCGCGGAGGGGAGCATGCGCGTGCCCGACGAGGTGGACGGCGGCGACCCCACCGGCTGGGCGGCGCAGAAGCGCGCCACCCTCGGCCTCGCGATGACCCTCACCGCGCCGGGGATCCCGATGCTCTTCCAGGGCCAGGAGTTCCTCGAGCGCCAGGAGTTCCGCGACACCGTCCCGCTGGACTGGGACCGTGCCGAGCAGTTCCGCGACATCGTGCGGCTCACCGGCGACCTCGTGCGGCTGCGCCGCGACGCCGGCGGGGTCTCACGAGGCCTGCGCGGCGACGGCTTCGACGTGCTCCACCTCGACGACGACGCCAAGACGCTGGCGTGGGCCCGCCGGGCCGGCGACGACGCCGCGGTGGTCGTCGTCAACGCGAGCGCCGAGCCACGAGACGTCACGACGGGTATGCCGTCCGCCGGGCCCTGGGCGGTCCGGTTCAACTCCGACGCGGCCACCTACAGCGCCCTCTTCGCGGGCCACGAGACGCTCGACGTGGAGGCGGTTGACGAGCCGCTCGGGGAGCAGCCCGCCGTGGGCACGGTGTCCGTGGGCGCGTACACCCTCGTCGTCCTCACCCCAGCCTGAGTTCGGCAGCAAGCGTTGGTGGATGTGTGAAAACCACCGCTGGCTCACGACCAACCCATGAAAGGGGAGGGGTATGTCCTGGCTCGACTGGGACGCGACACTGACGACAGCTGCTGCCCCGAGCGACATCGATGGCACCATGCGGCTCGTGGACATCACCAATGATCTCGCCCCAACCGGCGCTCTGCGCGTATCGATCAACCTCGGCAATCCGGTGCTCGCCCAAGGCACACCCGACGCGCCTGCCGGCGTCACCGTCGACATCGCCCGTGAGCTCGGTGCTCGGCTCTGCATCCCGGTCGAGCTGATCTGTTTCGATGCCGCGCGCGACTCGTTCGAGGCGATGACTGCGGGTCGGGCCGACATCGGCTTCCTCGCCGTCGACCCTGCCCGCCAGAAGACGGTCGCGTTCACCGCGCCGTATGCCGTCATCGAGGGGGTCTTCGCGGTTCGCGACGACTCTCCTCTGACGTCCGCCGCCGACGTGGACCGCGCGGGCGTCCGGGTGGGGGTCAAGAAGGGGTCGGCCTACGACCTGTTCCTCACACGCACTCTGGCTCATGCAGAGGTGGTGCGCGGCAGCGAGGGCACGGCGGTGTTCGCCGAGCAGCAGCTGGAGGTGGCGGCGGGCATCAGGCAGCCGGTCGCCGACTTCGTCGCCGCCCATACCGGGACTCGGCTGCTCGAGCCGCGGTTCATGGAGATCCAGCAGGCGGTCGGTACCCCTCGTTCCCGGAGCGAGGAGTCGATCGGGTTCCTGCACACCTTCGTCGAGGAGCTGAAAGCCGACGGATTCATCGCCGGCGCCCTCGCCCGCTCCGGCCGAGGCGACGCGACGGTTGCCCCACCCGCCGCGTGAGGTGCAGGTAACAGGCGAAAGCCGCTTCGGCTTGAGCTACGTGGTTTTCACACATGAAACCAACGCTTGCTGCCGAACTCCCCCCTGAGCGCGAACGAGCCGGTCCCACGCGGGTGGGCCGGCTCGTTCCGGGGTCCGGAGTCGCGGCACCTCGCTCCTCCGGGTCGCGTCGGAAGACTCAGCGCAGCGGGTCGAACGGCGCGAGCTGTGCCGGGGCGACACCCGTGACCATCTGCTCGGCGAGCAGGCGACCGGTGACCGGGCCGAGGGTGATGCCCCACATGCCGTGGCCTCCGGCGATGAAGACCTTGGGGTTGCGCGAGGCGCCGATGAGCGGCAGGCCGTCGGCGGTGCACGGTCGCGAGCCGACCCACTCGTCCTGGCGGTGGTCGAGGTCGGCGCCCTTGAGGAGCGGACGGGCCGACTCGACGATGGCCTGGATGCGGCGCCGGTCGAGGGCGGCCTCCGGCCGGCGGAACTCCATCATCCCGGCCACGCGCAGGCGGTCGCCGACGGGCGTGCAGGCGACACGGGCGGCCGGGAAGTAGACGGGCCCGTTGGGCAGGTCCTCGACCTCGACCGAGAAGGAGTAGCCGCGACCCGCCTGCACGACCCGCTTGACCCCGAACTCCCGCGCCAGGCGGCCGAGCCAGGCACCGGTGGCGACGACGACGGCGTCGTAGTGCTCGGAGGTCCCCTGGTCAGAGGTGAGCAGGACGCCGGTCGGGGTGTCGGTGATCCCCCGCACGGCGCTGCCGGTGACGATCTTGCCGCCCCGTGCGGTCACCGAGTCGGCGAGCGCGGCGACGTAGGCGCCGGGATTCACGAAGCGCTGCCCGTGCAGCACGATGGCGGCACCGATCTCGTCCGACAGTGCCGGCTCGATGGCGCGGGCCTCGTCGCCGGAGAGCACGTCGAAGGTGATGTCGCCGCCGGAGGCGTGGATGTGCTCGATCTCCTCGAGGAGGGTCTGGCGCTCCTCGGCGGTCCGGTAGGCGGCCGTGAAGGACTTCGCGTCGAAGGTGTCGGCCTGGACGCCGCCCTCCTTGAGCAGGTCGAAGCTCTGCAGCGACAGGTCGTTGACGGGCACGAGCGCGCCCATCGCCTTCTTCCAGGCCTTCATGGTGCTGTGGCGGGTGAAGCCGGTGACGAACTTCAGGAAGTCGGGCCGCACGCTCGGCGGGACGTAGACCGGCGAGCTCGGGCTGAAGACCGCGCGCAGGCCGTACTTCAGCACTGCCGGCTCGGGCAGCGGCGTCGCGATGCCGGGGGTGAGCCAGCCGGCGTTGCCCCACGAGGACCCGGCGGCGACCCCGTCGCGGTCGATGACGGTGACCTCGACGCCGCGCTCCTGGAGGAACCAGGCGGTGGCGAGGCCCACCATGCCGGCGCCGACGACGGCGACGCGCTCGGGGACGGGGGTACCGGCTGCAGTGACGGCGGGCATGCGATCGACTCCTGGTGCGTGGCGGTGGGCGGGCGCGGACGCGCGTGCCTACCGCTCCATCGTCCGGTCGGCGCCCGACCGAGCCATGGTGCTTCGAGCACAGACATCCGCGAGCTCTTTGTGCGCGTGAGACAGCCATCCGTCACAATGGCGTATGCCGTCCGCCTCCTCGCGCTCGTCACCTCGCTCACCACGGGCGGTCGCCACCCGCCGCACGCCGACTCCCAACGAGGCATCCCGCACCGCGGCCGGGCGGGCACCGGCCACGCGTACGTCCTCGACCACGCCGGTGGGGCTGCCGATCGGCCAGCTCGCGGACACGTTGGGCGGCGGCCTGCTCACCGTCCTGGTGCACGCCGGCGGGCGCGCGGTCGACGACGTCACTCTCGCCGAGCCGGGCTCCGGCGTCTTCGGGCAGGCCGGGGACCTGCTGCTCGGAGTCGGCGTGGAGCGGCCCGCCGACGCGGTGTCCCTGCTGGAGGGGGCCGCAGCGGTCGGCAGCGGCGCCGTCGTGCTGCGCCGGATCGCCGCCCGGGACCGGCAGGTCAGGGCTGCGGCGGCCCGGCTCGGCGTCAGCCTCGTCGAGCTGGCCGAGCACGCGTCCTGGGCCCACGTCGTGTGGTTGTTGCGCGGCGTGCTCGACCGCGCTGCGAGCGGACCAGCCATGCGCGCCGAGGGTCCGGTCCTCGACGAGCTCTTCGCCCTCGCCGACGCCTGCGCCGCCCTCGTCGCCGGGCCCATCACCATCGAGGACACGCAGTCGCGGGTCCTCGCCTACTCCTCGACCCAGGACGTCGCCGACCCGGCACGAGTGTCCACGATCGTGGGCCGGCGGGTGCCCGACGAGGTCCTCGCCAACCTCCGCGGCCGGGGAGTGTTCCGCCGGCTGGCCCGGTCCGACGAGCCGTTCTTCGTGCCCGCCGGGCGTGGTCTCGGCGCCCGGGTCGTGGTGCCGGTGCGCGCCGGCACGGAGTGGCTCGGCTCGATCTGGGCCGTCGTCGACGAGGCGCCGGCCGACCGGGTGATGGCGTCGCTGGCCCAGACGGCGTCGGTCGTGGCCCTGCACCTGCTGCGGCTCCGCTCACAGGCCGACCTCGCGCGGCGCGTCTCCGTCGACCGCCTGCGGGCCGTCCTGAGCGGGGACACGCTCGAGGCGGAGGGGTGGCTCCCACCCGCGCCGTGGCGGGTCGTCGTGCTGGCCGGCGCCCACCGGCCGCGCAGCGCCATCGCCGACGATCCCGGTCCGCAGGACATCGAGCGGGAGATCGACGTGTGGGAGTCGGCGGCACGAAGGCGGTCGTGGCGCCACCCGCTCCTGGCCGGCTTCGACGGCAGCGCCCTGGCCCTGGTTCGGGACGCCCCCGGCGACACCTCCCCCGGCACGTGGGAGTGGCTGCTTGCCGTCGTCGACGAGGTGGCCGGCCTCACCCCGACGGCGACGGCCAGCGCGGGCGGCCAGGTCTCGCGGACGGCCGACCTCGGCCGGTCACGGAGGGAGGCCACCGAGGTGCAGCGTCTACGCGACCTCGGCCGGGTCACCGGAGCGAGCACCACGGTCGAGGACGCGTGGGCGGCCGTCACCAATGCCCGGGCCCTCGGCGGCATCTGGACCGAGGAGCTCCTCGGCCCGGTCGCAGTGCTGCGCGAGCACGACGAGGTGCACCAGAGCGCCTACCTGGAGACCGTGGCCGCCTGGCTCGACCACCCGGGGGACCCGAGGGCGGCGGCGGCGCGCCTGCACGTGCACCCCAACACGCTGCGCTACCGCCTCCAGCGGCTCTCGGAGGTCGTGGACCTCGACCTGCACGACCCCGAGACGCGCCTGGCTCTGCGCCTGCAGCTGCGCGCGCTCGGACACTGAAGGGGCTCCTCACGGGCACGAGCAGGGACCTCACGGACACCGCGCGACGACCTCGCGGGCGCCATGACCCGCGCGGGCGCCATGACCGCGCGGGCGCCGAGCGTCCCGCTCGGGCCCCTACATCCCGCCGAGGTGCACGGTGCCGTCGGGATCGGTCCGGAAGCCCGGGTTGTGCACGAAGTCCCAGCGGAAACCGTCGGGGTCGGCCACGCAGGCACTCACCCCGCCCCAGGCGCGCACGGTCGGCGGCGACACGGAGCCGGCACCCGCGGCCAGGGCAGCGGCATACAGCTCCTCGACCTCCTCGGCGCTGCCGAGGTTGCAGCCGAGCGACATCGGCGGCGCCGAGCTCCCGTGGGCGACGTCGCCGTACTCGCCGGGCATCTGCGCGACGTCCCAGAGGGCAAGCAGCTGACCGGGCGCGCACTGCACGAACGCGATCTCGCCCTGCTGGTGCAGCACTGACCGGAAGCCCAGTCCGTCGACGTAGAAGTCCCTGGACCGCTCGACGTCACGAACGCCGAGAGTGATGGCGGTGATGTCGAGTGCGCTCGTCATGCGCCCACGCTACGGCCCGCCCCTGCCCGTCGGTGTCGCCCGCCGTGACCGGTAGCAGTCGAGGGAGCAGCACCGCGCGGTGCACTCCCCCGACCGCCCGACCGGTCACCCCCAACTGTCGGTCGAGCTCAGTGGCCGCCGCCCAAGAGATCGCGAACCTCTGACTCGCGATATCTCCGGTGCCCACCGAGCGTCCTGATCGAAGTCAGCTTCCCTGCCTTGGCCCACCGGGTGACCGTCTTGGGGTCCACTCGGAAGAGGGCCGCAACCTCTGCAGGAGTGAGCAGCTTCTCGGTCTCGTGTCGATCCTGAGTCGTCATGTTCATTTCCCCACCACCCTGTCGCTAGGTGCAGCGACACGCATGCGCCCCATTCGGAGCCCAGTAAAGCAAGGGTAAAGTCTCCACGGACCCAATGACAGGTAAACACTGAAAAGAGTCAAATCGACCTGCTTCCGGGACTCCGGGTGTATACGCACCCCGAGTCCCGCGGGTGTCCCCACCAGCCGGCCAGGTCTCGGGCCTCTGGAGCCTCCCGGCCGGCGACTCGTCGGCGAGCCGGGGGTCCGGCGGCGGCGGGATGCCTTCCACTCATGTAGCGTTAGCCCCACGAGAACACACACATTCCCGGGACCGCTACGCGTACATCGAAGAGCCACTCGGCTCTTCGACGAGCGATGCCGTCCCGGCACGACGCACGAGGGGGTCACGCCATGGGGCGCGGCCGAGCCAAAGCCAAGCAGACCAAGGTCGCACGGCAGCTCAAGTACTACACACCTGACACGGACTTGAGCGCGCTGGAGCGTGAGCTGCACGGACCGTCGCAACGCGACGGTGCCAACCAGCCACGGTCCGTCGACGACGACGAGTACGACGAATACGGCAAGTGGGTCTCGGGCGAGCGCTGAGCTCCCCGCCTTCCTCTTCCGTCTGCACCTCGTGTGTCGGGTGTCCGCGCCCGGCATGCATCCGGTGCTGCCCTCGAGGCGCCACCGTCCCACGTCGCAAGACCGGCCGGCCGTCTCGGTGACGCAACGAAGCCCGCACGCCCATCTGGGTGCGCGGGCTTCGTCGTGCGCACGCACCGAGGCCGTATGCCGTCCCGCCGGCTCACGCTCGATGCTCGCGCCGGTCGCCTGGTCAGCCGGGTGGGCCTGCGGCCGAAGCGCTTCGGTCGCCCCGGGCACATCAGGCCACGTCAGGCCGCGGGGTGCGCCCCGACGACCTGGACGGCTCCGCCGTCGACACCCTTGGCGCCGCGCACGGTCTCGGCGTCCTGAGCCACGAGCCCGTCGGCGTGTGCCCGCTCCTCGGTGGCCACCTCGCCGAGCCGCCACGCCCGGATACCGCGCCCCTCGCTCAGGGCGATCGCGCGCTCGGCGTGCGCCTCGGGCAGCACGGCGACGAACCCGATGCCCTGGTTGAGGGTGCGCTCGATGTCGGCCTGCGGCACCCGGCCCAGGTCCTGGATCGTGCGGAAGACGGCCGGGGGCGTCCACGTCGACCGGTCGATGCGGGCGAACGTGCCGGTCGGCAGCACGCGGGCGAGGTTCGCGGCCAGGCCGCCACCGGTCACGTGGCTGAGGGCATGCACCTCGACGCCGTCGTCGGCGATCAGCTCGAGCAGTGGCCTGGTGTAGATCCGGGTCGGCTCGAGCAGCTCCTCGCCGAGGGTCCTGCCGAAGTCGTCGACGTGCCGGTCCAGCTGCCAGCCGGCGCTGGCGACGACGCGCCGCACGAGGCTGTAGCCGTTGCTGTGCAGGCCACTGCTGGCGAGGGCGACCACGACGTCACCGTCGGCGACGCGCTGGGGACCCAGCACGGCGGCATACTCCACGACCCCGGTGGCAGCGCCGGCGACGTCGTACTCGTCGGGTGCGAGCAGGCCCGGGTGCTCTGCGGTCTCGCCGCCGACGAGGGCCACCCCGGCCTCCTCGCAGGCGCGGGCGATGCCGCCGACGATGGCGGCGATGCGCTCGGGGACGACCTTGCCGGTGGCGATGTAGTCGGTCATGAAGAGCGGCTCGGCGCCACAGACCACGATGTCGTCGACGACCATGCCGACGAGATCGAAGCCGATCGTGTCGTGCCGGTCGAGCGCCTGCGCGATGGCGACCTTCGTGCCGACGCCGTCGGTGCTGGTCGCGAGGATCGGCCGCGTCATGCGCGCGATGGCGCTCGCGTCGAACATCCCGGCGAAGCCGCCGAGGCCACCGACGACCTCCGGTCGGGTCGCGCGGCGCACCGACGCCTTCATCAGCTCGACGGCCTTGTCACCCGCCTCGACGTCGACTCCGGCCGAGGCATACGTGATGGGGGCGTCGCTCACCGGGCCAGCCTACCGGCGCACGGAGCTCGCCTCCCCCACCGTTCGCCGCACACCTTCCGGGGCCCCCGGCCGCCTCCCCGCGATTCGATGTATTTCGCGACCGAATCTGGTCGGCGATCACCTCGAATGGCGTATCCACATCTCTCAGTGGCATGGCCGCTCAATCCACAGCCCGGCCAGACGTCGCCTCAACAGGGGAACGCGCCCGCATCCTGGCTCCATGAGGGGTCCACAACGGCGGATGCTGGCTCGGGCGGCGAGCGTCACGGACGACGGTGTGACATCGCGTGATGCGCTGCAGTCGGTCGGCGTGACTCACGTCGACATCCGGACATAGGTGGCGGCGGGTCGCTGGAGATGCCACGGCCGGCAGACCGTGGCGCTGCACTGCGGACCCATCGGCACGGAAGCCCTTCGCTGGCGTGCGATCTGGGAGACGGGAGCCGACGTGTCTGCCCTGGACGGCGTCACCGCGTTGCAGGCGGCGGGCTTGCGCGGCCACAACGACGACACCATTCATCTCTCGGTCCCGCACACGGCGTCGGTCAAGCGCGTCTCGGGGGTGGCCCTGCACAAGGTGGTTCGACGACTGCCGCGCGAGCTGGTGCTCGCAGGGGTTCCGCGAACGATCCCAGCAGTCGCAGCTCTCCGGGCGGCGTCGTGGGCCGTGTCGGACCGCCAAGCGGCCCTCGTGCTGCTCATGGCTGTGCAGCAGCGCCTGGCCGTGCCCGAGCACATGCTCGAGCTGACGAAACCGATGCCGGGTCGCCGGCGGCGAGCCTTCATCAAACGAGTGCTGCTCGACGCGGCTGACGGGGTCCAGTCGCTGGGCGAGCTCGACTTCGCGAGGATGTGCCGGGCTCGCCGGCTGCCAGAGCCTTCCAGGCAGGTGGTGCGTTGCGGACCGCGCGGTCGCTTCTACTTGGACGTGCGGTGGGACTGTTCGCGACTCGTCGTCGAGGTCGACGGGGCGCAGCACCGGGAGGGCCTGAACGTCACGGCAGACAACCTCAGCCGGAATGCCGTCACGCTGCAGAACGACCGGGTCCTGCGCATCGACCTCATCGGGCTGCGGCTCTACGAGGACGAGTTCCTTCAACAGGTGGCGAAGGGCTTGTCCCGGTGACCGTTCGAGGTGATCAGCGACCTCATCCGGTCGCGGATCACCTCGAATGAGAGGGCGGGGTCAGGGGTGCTTGAGGGCGCTCTCGCCGCCGGTGCCGACTCCGAGGCTGACGCCCTCGACGTCGACGGACCGGTCGTGGCCGGTGCGCACCGACAACGGCAGGGTCTCGAGGACGTGCTTGCCGATCCGGCCGTCCTCGGGGAGCTCGATGGGGTAGCGCCCCGTGAAGCAGGCGGAGCACAGCTCGTCGGCAGGCTGGTTGGTCGCGCCCACCATGCCCTCCTCCGAGATGTAGCCGAGGGAGTCGGCGCCGATGGAGGCACGGATCTCCTCGACGCCGAGACCGGTGGCGATCAGCTCGGCCCGGGTGGCGAAGTCGATGCCGTAGAAGCACGGCCACTGCACGGGCGGCGAGCTGATGCGCACGTGCACCTCCGCCGCACCCGACTCGCGGAGCATCCGGATCTGCGCCCGCTGGGTGTTGCCCCGCACGATCGAGTCGTCGACGACGACGAGGCGCTTGCCACGGATCGTGTGCTCGAGCGGGTTGAGCTTGAGCCGGATGCCGAGCTGGCGCAGCGTCTGCGAGGGCTGGATGAAGGTGCGCCCGACGTAGGCGTTCTTGACGAAGCCCTGCCCGAACGGGATGCCGGACTCCTGCGAATACCCCACAGCCGCAGGCACGCCCGACTCCGGAACGCCGATGACGAGGTCGGCGTCGACGGGGTGCTCGCGGGCCAGGACGCGGCCCATCTCGACGCGTGCCTCGTGCACTACCCGGCCGCGGATGACGGCGTCGGGGCGGGCGAGGTAGACGTACTCGAACACGCAGCCCTTCGGCTGGGGCTCGGCGAACTTGTGCGAGCGCAGGCCGTCCTCGTCGATGACGATCAGCTCACCCGGCTCGACCTCGCGGATGACGGCGGCGCCGATCGTCTGCAGCGCCGCGGTCTCGGAGGCCACGACCCAGCCGCGCTCCAGGCGGCCGAGCGCGAGGGGACGCACGCCCCACGGGTCGCGGGCGGCATACAACGTCGTCTCGTCCATGAAGACGAAGGAGAACGCGCCGCGCAGCTTGGGCAGCAGCTCGAGGGCGGCCTGCTCGGGGGTGCGGTCCTCGTCGGCGGCGAGCAGCGTGGTGACGAGGGCGGTGTCGGAGGTGTTGCCGCGGGCGAGCTCACCGGTGACGCGGGTGTCGCCGAAGTGCTCGTCGACGAGGGCCTTGAGCTCGACGGTGTTGATGAGGTTGCCGTTGTGGGCGAGCGCCAGCGTGCTGCGTCCGGTGCCGCCGAGCGTGGGCTGCGCGTTCTCCCACGTGGAGCCGCCGGTCGTCGAGTAGCGCGTGTGGCCGATGGCGATGTGGCCGCGGAGCGAGCTGAGGGCGGTCTCGTCGAAGACCTGGGAGACGAGGCCCATGTCCTTGTAGACGAGGATCTTCTCGCCGTCGCCCGTCGCGATGCCTGCAGACTCCTGCCCCCGGTGCTGCAGCGCGTACAGCCCGAAGTAGGTCAGCTTCGCCACGTCCTCCCCGGGAGCCCAGACGCCGAAGACCCCGCAGGCGTCCTGCGGGCCCTTCTCGCCGGGGATGAGGTCATGGTTCAAACGACCGTCGCCACGTGCCACCGGGCAAGTCTCCCACACCCCCGACGGTCACTCCGCGGGGCCGCGACGCAGCGGCAGCTCGGCGAGCACCTCGTAGCGCGGCCGCCGTCCGCGCCCCTCCCCCAGATGCGACTCGACGAGGGCGAGCTCCTCGACCCGCCACGCGGGTCCCTCCCAGGCGTCGAGGGCGCGGATCCACCGGGTCGCCTCGGTGGGCCGGTGGAACCGTCCGAGGGTCACGTGCGCCGTGAAGCGGGTCCCGTCGGGGGTCGCACCCACCGAGCTCGCAGCATTGCGTATGCCGTGTGCCACCGCCCCGAGGTCACCGCGCAGCTGGTCGACGCCCGCCCAGAGGATCCGTGCGGCATACGGGTTGGGGAAGGTGCCGGCGCCGGCGAGCCGCAGGACGAGCGGGTCCCGGCGTGCGGCGGAGCGGGCGAGCGCCTCGGTGAGCTCGTCGAGACGCGCCGGGGGGACGGAGCCGAGGAAGGCGAGCGTGACGTGCCACTGGTGCCGGTCGGTCCACCGGATCTCGGGACCCGCCTCGCGGCGCGGCTCGAGGTGCTCCTCGAGGTCGTCGAGCACCTCGTCGGGCGGGACGACGGCGACGAACAGCCTCATGGCGCCGGTGCGGATGTCTCGATGGGAGTCTCGGTTGGCTCGGAGGGCTCGGGGACCGGCTCCACGGCGGCGCCGGAGGCGAGGAGGGCAGCGACGTCCTCGATCCCCCAGGCGGTCAGGGCTGCGCGGGTGTCGGCGCCGGGAGTCGAGGGCGGGGTGCTCAACCGCGCAGGCGTGCGGGAGAAGCGCGGCGCCGGCGCCGGCTGGACGATGCCGTGCTGCTCGACATAGGTGCCCCGGGCGGCGAGGTGCGGGTGCGTGGGCGCCTCGGCATAGCTGAGGACGGGCTCGACGCAGGCGTCGGTCCCCTCGAAGAGGGCGGCCCAGTCGTCGCGCGTGCGCGCGGAGAACGTGTCGGCGAGCAGCGCGCGCAGCGCGGGCCACTGGCGCGGGTCGAGCCGGTCGGGGGCGTCGGTGATCTCGAGCAGGCGCAGCAGCTCGACGTAGAAGGCGGGCTCGAGGGGCCCGACCGCCATGAAGCCACCGTCGCTCGTCTCGTAGAGGTCGTAGAAGGGCGCGCCGGTGTCGAGGAGGTTGGTGCCGCGCCGGTCTGACCACAGGCCCGCCGAGACGAGCCCGACGACGAGCGAGGAGAGGTGGGCCGTGCCGTCCACGATGGCGGCGTCGACGACCTGGCCGCGTCCGCTGGTCCGCGCCTCGAGAAGGGCGGCGAGCACCCCGACGACGAGGTAGAGCGCGCCGCCGCCGAAGTCGCCGACGAGGTTGACCGGGACCTGCGGCGGTCCACCGGCGCGCCCGATCGCGTGCAGCGCCCCGGTGATGGCGACGTAGCCGATGTCGTGGCCGGCGGCCTGCGCGAGCGGCCCGTCCTGGCCCCAGCCGGTCATCCGGCCGTAGACGAGGCGCGGGTTGCGAGCGAGGCACTCGTCGGGGCCCAGGCCGAGGCGTTCCGCGACGCCCGGACGGTAGCCCTCGACGAGGACGTCGGCCCGCTCGACGAGCGCCAGGGCGGTCGCCAGTCCGTCGGGGTGCTTCAGGTCGAGCGACACCGAGGGGCGGCCGCGGCGGAGCAGGTCCAGCTCGGGCGGCAGCGGCGCGGGGAGGCCGGTCTCTCCCGGCCGGTCGATGCGGATGACGTCGGCGCCCAGGTCGGCCAGCAGCATCGCGGCGAAGGGCGACGGCCCGATCCCGGCGAGCTCGACGACTCGCATCCCGGCCAGCGGACCGTGACGCGTCGCGCCCTTCGCTTCGGCGTCGCCGCCGGCGCCCGTGTCGCCGGCGGCGTCCGTGTCGCCGGCGGCGTCCGCGTCACCCGGCGCGCTCACGACGAGTCGCGGCCCGAGCGGTCAAGGAGGACGGCGACGATGCCCGCGAGACCCGTCCCGATGAAGGCGCCGAACGCGCCTATGTAGAGCACGCCGCTGGTTGCCGAGTAGCCTTGGACGTCATCGCCCAGGAGCGAGACGACCGCGCCGACGACGAATCCCAGAACCGCCCCGGTGATCAGGAAGCGCTTGAAGTTCGGGACCCGCGGCTGGCGCTCGGGACGCGTGTGCGGCAGGTGGTTCGAGGAAGGCACGGTCACGCCTCCAGCCTAGGTCAGACAAGCGGCAGCAGGCCGTCGAGGTGGGCCCGCTGGCCGCTCGCGCGCACCAGCGCGCCCGCGAGCGCCGACTCCCAGTCCAGGTCGCCGACCGCGAGACGGAGCCAGGTGACGCCGTCGGTCTCGATGACGTTGGGCGGCGTGCCTCGGGTGTGGACGGGCCCCTCGATGCACTGGACCGCGCCGTAGGGAGGCACCCGGACCTCCACGGTGCGCCCGGGCGCACTCGTCGACAGCTCCTCGAGCGTGAAGCGGACTGCGGTCGCCGTGGTGCGGCGGTCGGCGGCCCAGTCAGCCGCGCGGCACTCCTGGAGGGCGGCGCGGCCCTCTGCGACCGGGGTGCGTCGGCGAGGCGGCATACGGCCAAGGCTAACGGCGGCCTCGGGCGGCCTGCTCGCCGCCGCCCGTCGCCCTCAGCGAAGGCGCGGGATGACGTCCGCAGCGACCTGCTCGAGCACCTCGCGCGCCCCCTGGAACGGCTCGGTGGGGCGTGGCCAGTGCGTGATGACGTCGGTGAACCCGAGCTCGGCCGCACGCCCCACGGCATCCTCGAAGACGGCGGCGCTGGTCAGCGAGAAGGTCGGCGCGGAGTCGAGGTCGAGGTAGCGCGCGAAGCCGGCGCCGTCGCGCCCCGTCTCCTGCAGCGCGTCGTCGACGCGACGACTGAGTCGCCCCACGAGGGCCCACCACTCCTCGTCGGTGTCGGCCGCTCCGCCGTACGTCAACCAGCCGTCGCCGCGCTCGACCGCCAGGCTGACCGACTTCGGTCCGTTGGCCGCGACCACCAGGGAGACCTTGTTGCCGGCGCCGGTTCCTCGCACCGGCCCGGGCAGCGTGCGCACGTCGCGCGCAGCATAGAACCGCCCGTCCTCGGTGACGTGGTCGTCGCTGAGCAGCCGGTCGAGCAGCCGGGTGAACTCGTGGAAGCGCGCGACCCGGTCACGCAGCGGCAGGTCCTCGCCCATGATCCCGGCGTCGAGGTCGCCGCCCGTGCCGAGGCCCAGCAGGAAGCGACCGCCGGAGATGTCGTGCAGCGCGAGGACCTCACGCATGAGCTGGACCGGGTGGTGGTTGTTGGGCGAGGACACGAAGGTGCCGAGCCCGATCCGCTCGGTGACCGCCGCCGCGGCGGCCAGGGTGGGCAGCGCCGCGAACCACGGGGAGTCGGGCAGCCCGCCCCACGTCACGTGGTCGAAGGTCCACGCGTGGTCGAAGCCGAGCCGCTCGGCCTCGCGCCACATCGGCTCCGCCGCCCTCCAGGTGTGCTCCGGCAGGATGGTGAGACCGAATCGCATGGCACGACCGTAGCCCGCTCGCTCGTCGACGGCCTGCACGGTGCTGCCGTCCCGCGACAATGAACTCGGTGCAACAGCGTCCCGTTTCGGGCAGACTTTCACGGCACCTGCCGCAATCCCAGACAAAGGAGGAGCCATGTCCAACCTGGTTGTCCACTTCGAGATCCACGGCTCGGACCCGGAGCGCCTCGTCGACTTCTACTCCTCGCTCCTGGGCTGGTCGTTCCAGCGCTTCGGCGAGATGCCCTACTGGGTCATCGACACCGGCGAAGGCTCCATCAGCCAGAACCGTCCGGGCAACGGCATCAACGGGGGCCTGACCCAGCGCCAGGGACCGGCCCCCGAGGTCGGCGCCCCGGTCAACGGCTGCAATATCGTCGTCGGCGTCGCCGATGTCGACGGTCTCTTCGCCAAGGGACTCGAGCTCGGTGGGTCCGAGGCGCTGGCACCCGCCGACATGCCGGGCGTCGGTCGCCTCGCCTACCTGCACGACCCCGACGGCAACGTCTTCGGCCTGATCTCCAACGTCCTCTCCGACGGTTCCGACGCGATGGGCGCCTGACCCGTGACAGCGGCGCGCAGCCGCGTCCGGGACGCACCAGCGGTGCTGGCTGCCTCGAACGAATGGGCCTGGGTGCCCGACGGCACGCCGCACGTGCGGACCGAGGAGTACCTCGTCGTCGACACCTCCTCCCCCATCCTCCGGCGCCTTGGCTGCACCCGCTACGGCGAGGAGCGCACCCTCGTCCTGGACCTTTCGTGAGCCCGAGTCCGACTGCCGCACAGCACGTCTCGCTCGAGTGGGACGAGCGTGGCGGCGTCACCGTCCACATGGACGGCGCGCCGCAGTCCCACGTGCAGCCCGACGACCCGACCCTGCTCGTCTTCGAGTACGTCCAGCACCTGGCGCTCGCGATCGACACGATGCCGCCCGGCCCGCTCGGCGTCACACACGTCGGCGGTGCGGGGCTCACGCTGCCACGGTGGGTCGAGGCCACCCGACCCGGCTCACCGCAGATCGTCCTCGAGCCGGACGAGGCGCTCACCGAGCTCGTGCGCCGTGAGGTCCCCCTACCCCGGCGACACCGCATCCGCGTCCGCCCCGTCGACGGCCTGACCGGGCTGCGGGCCCTCAGGGACGGCTCCGCCGATGTGGTCGTGACCGACGCCTACGCGGGAGGGAGGGTGCCCGCGGAGCTGGCCGGAACGGCATACGCCAACGAGGTGGCGAGGGTGCTGCGACCCACGGGTCTGGCGCTGTGGAACCTCGCCGACGAGCCGGGGATGCGCTGGGTCTCGCGACTGGTCGCGACCGTGTCGACGCTCCTGCCGCACGTCGCGCTCCTGGCGACGCACGAGGTGCTCAAGGGCCGGCGCTTCGGCAACTCGGTGCTGCTGGCCGGCCACGCGCCGCTCCCGCTCGAGACGCTGCGGCGTGAGGTCGCCCGCACGTCGTTGCCCACGGGCCTTCGCGAGGGGGCGGCGCTGACGCGGCTGCTGGCCGGCGCCAAGCCGTTCGGAGAGGCCGGGGAGCAGAGCCCACACCCGCCCGAGACGGGCAGGTGGCGAGCCCGCTGACCGCGGCCGGCGGAAGGGTTCGGGCCGCGAGGTTGTTGGAGCGACTGTGAAGAGCATCGGATTTCTCTCGTTCGGGCACTGGACGCCCTCGCCGCAGTCGCAGACACGGTCCGCGTCCGACGCGCTGCTCCAGTCCATCGACCTGGCAGTCGCCGCGGAGGAGCTGGGCGCCGACGGCGCCTACTTCCGCGTGCACCACTTCGCCCGGCAGCTCGCCTCGCCGTTCCCGCTCCTCGCGGCGGTCGGGGCGCGCACGAGCCGCATCGAGATCGGCACGGGCGTCATCGACATGCGCTACGAGAACCCCCTCTACATGGCCGAGGATGCCGGCGCCGCAGACCTCATCTCGGGCGGCAGGCTCCAGCTCGGCATCAGCCGTGGGTCACCCGAGCAGGTCGTCGACGGCTTCCGCTACTTCGGCTACGCGCCCGAGGACGACGACCACGCGGGGATGGCGCGGCAGCACACCGAGGTCTTCCTGCAGGTGCTCGAGGGCAAGGGCTTCGCCGAGCCCAACCCCCAGCCGATGTTCCCCAACCCGCCGGGCCTGCTCCGCATCGAGCCCTACTCGCCGGGCCTGCGCGACCGCATCTGGTGGGGTGCCGGCTCGCGGGCGACCGCCGAGTGGACGGCGCAGCAGGGGATGAACCTGATGAGCTCCACCCTGCTCACCGAGGACACCGGTGTGCCCTTCCACGAGCTGCAGGCCGAGCAGATCGCGCGCTTCCGGGACGCCTGGCGCGCTGCCGGGCACGAGCGCGAGCCGCGGGTCTCGGTCAGCCGCAGCATCCTGCCCATCACGAGCGACGTCGACCGGCAGTACTTCTACCGCGAGACCGCGAGCAGCGACCAGGTCGGACACCTCGAGGGCGGCCTGGCCCGCTTCGGGAAGACGTATGCCGGTGAGCCCGACAAGCTGGTCCAGGAGCTCGCCGAGGACTCGGCGATCGCGGCCGCCGACACGCTGCTCATCACCGTGCCGAACCAGCTCGGCGTCGACTACAACGCTCACCTGATCGACAGCGTGCTCAGGGACGTCGCCCCCGGCCTCGGCTGGCGCTGACAGACGTCTCGGGCCGGGTCCGTGGGACCCGGCCCGAGACGAGCGCCATGAGGTCGAGCGCACCGCGCTCGACCGGGACCCTCAGTCGCCGAAGACGGCCGGCAGCGTGAACTGGTGGGCCGACCTCAGCTCGGCCACCGAGACGGCGAAGTGCCCGACGACGTCGAGGTCTCGTCCGCCGGTGACGCCGATACGCGCGTGCGGCAGGTCACCGAGCAGCGCCTCGAACTCGGAGGCGCGACCGGCCGGGACCGCCACGAGCGCGCGGGCGCTGGACTCGGAGAAGAGGGCCGTGAAGGCGTCGAGCGGGCGGCCGTCGGCGTCCACGCCGACCTGGTCCAGCCCGTCCACGGTGACGCCGACGCCGTGGCGCATGCACGCCTCGGCGAGCGCGACCGCGAGGCCGCCCTCAGACAGGTCGTGCGCCGCCTCGACGACGCCCGTGCGGGCCGCCTCGACGAGCACCCGCCCGAGCGCCTGCTCGGCCGTGAGGTCCACCTTCGGCGGCACACCGCCGAGGTGCTTGTGGATGACGTGCGCCCACTCGGAGCCGTCGAGCTCGTCGCGGGTCGTGCCGAGGAGGTAGACGTGCGCGTCGTCGCTGCGGAAGCCGGAGCCCGACCGCTTGGACACGTCGTCCATGACACCGAGCACGCCGATGACCGGGGTCGGGTGGATCGCGACGTCGCCGGTCTGGTTGTAGAACGACACGTTGCCGCCCGTGACCGGGATGCCCAGGAACTTGCAGCCCTCGGCGATGCCGCGGATCGCCTCGCGGAACTGCCACATGACGCCCGGGTCCTCCGGCGAGCCGAAGTTGAGGCAGTCGGTGACGGCGAGCGGTGCGGCGCCCGTGGTGGCCACGTTGCGGTAGGCCTCGGCGAGCGCGAGCTGCGCCCCGACATACGGGTCGAGCTTGGTGAAGCGGCTGTTGCAGTCGGTCGAGATCGCGACCCCGCGCCCCGTCTCCTCGTCGACGCGGACGACGCCCGAGTCGTCGGGCTGCGCGAGGGCGGTGTTGCCGAGCACGTAGCGGTCGTACTGGTCGGTGATCCACGACTTGTCGCAGAGGTTGGGCGAGCCGATGAGGGTGAGCAGCTGGGCGCGGATCTCCTCACCCGTGGAGGGCTTGGACAGCTCGCGCGTGCTCGAGGCGTTCAGGACGTCCAGGTATGCCGGCCGGGCCAGCGGGCGCTCGTAGGTGGGGCCCTCGTGGGCGACCGAGCGCGGCGGCACGTCGACGATGGTCTCGCCGTGCCAGGTGATGACGAGGTGGTCGCCGTCGGTGACCTCGCCGATGACCGTGGCCTCGACGTCCCACCTGCCGGTGATCGCCATGAACTCGTCGAGGTGCTCCGGCGCGACGACCGCCATCATGCGCTCCTGCGACTCGGACATGAGGATCTCCTGCGGCTGCAGGCTCGCGTCGCGCAGCGGCACGAGGTCGAGCTCGACCTGCATGCCGCCGTCACCGTTGGAGGCGAGCTCGCTCGTGGCACAGGAGAGCCCGGCACCTCCCAGGTCCTGGATGCCGTCGACGACACCCGCCTTGTAGAGGTCGAGACAGCACTCGATCAGCACCTTCTCGGCGAAGGGGTCGCCGACCTGGACGGCGGGGCGCTTCGTCGGGCCGCCCTCGTCGAAGGTCTCGGACGCGAGGACCGAGACGCCGCCGATGCCGTCGCCGCCGGTGCGGGCGCCGAAGAGGATGACCTTGTTGCCGGCGCCCGACGCCTTGGCGAGGTGGATGTCCTCGACCCGCATGGCGCCGACGCAGAGGGCGTTGACGAGTGGGTTGCCCTGGTAGCAGTCGTCGAAGACGACCTCACCGCCGATGTTGGGCAGGCCGATGCAGTTGCCGTAGCCACCGACACCCGCGACGACGCCGGGCAGGACGCGCTGCGTGTCCGGGTGGTGGAGGTTGCCGAAGCGCAGCGGGTCCATGACGGCGATCGGGCGGGCACCCATCGACATGATGTCGCGGATGATGCCCCCGACGCCGGTCGCCGCGCCCTGGTAGGGCTCGATGTACGACGGGTGGTTGTGCGACTCGACCTTGAACGTGACGGCCCACCCGTCGCCGATGTCGACGACTCCCGCATTCTCACCGATGCCGACGAGGAGCTTCTCGCGCATCTCGTCGGTGGTGTTCTCACCCCAGAGCTTGAAGTGGACCTTGCTCGACTTGTAGGAGCAGTGCTCGCTCCACATGACGGAGTACATCGCGAGCTCGGCGATGGTGGGTCTGCGGCCAATGATCTCGCGGATGTTGGCGTACTCGTCGGGCTTGAGCCCGAGCTCGGCCCACGGCTGCTCGACGTCGGGCGTCTCGGCGGCGTGCTCCACCGTGTCGAGGACGGGCGCCACCGGCGCCGGCTGGACGGTCTGCGTGTCGCTCATGCGGTGGCTGCGCTCTCGAGGGTCTGCTTGATGATCGAGGTGAAGAAGCCGCGTCCGTCGAGGCTCGGACCGTAGCCCTCCTCGACCGCGTGCTCGGGGTGCGGCATGAGCCCGACGACGTTGCCGCGCTCGTTGGTGATGCCGGCGATGTGACGGTAGGAGCCGTTGGGGTTGCGGCCCTGGGCGTCCGGCACGTAGCGGAAGACGACCCGCCCCTCGCCCTCGAGCTCGTCGAGCGTGCGCTCGTCGGCGACGAAACCGCCCTCGCCGTTCTTGAGGACGATCGTGATCTCCTGGCCGGCCTCGAAGTCGGAGGTCCAGGCGGTCGAGGCGTTCTCGACGACGAGCCGCTGGTCGACGCAGTTGAACTTGCGGTGGTCGTTGCGGATCAGCGCGCCGGGCAGCAGATGGCTCTCGGTGAGCACCTGGAAGCCGTTGCAGATGCCGAGGACCGGCAGGCCACCCTTCGCTGCAGGGACGAGCGCGTCCATGACCGGCGCGAAGCGGGCGATGGCGCCGCAGCGCAGGTAGTCGCCGTAGGAGAAGCCGCCGGGCAGGATGACCGCGTCGACACCCAAGAGGTCGGCGTCGCCGTGCCAGAGCGGGACGGCCTCGCCGCCGCACTCACGGACGGCGCGCGCGGCGTCACGGTCGTCGAGGGAACCGGGGAACGTGACGACGCCGATCCTCACTGCGCGTCGCCCTCCGCCTCGCCGGCCCCGGTGCTCTCGTCGCTCTCGGAGCCGGCACGGTCGGCCGAGCCCCCGTCGAGCACGTGCACCGAGACGACGTCCTCGATGACCGGGTTGGACAGCAGCTTCTCCGCGGCCTCGCGAGCGGCGGCGAGGTGCTCGTCCGTGACGTCGCCGTCGACGGAGAGCACGAAGCGCTTGCCCTGGCGGACGTCGGTGAACCCGTTGAACCCCAGCCGCGGCAGGGCCCCGCCGACGGCCTGGCCCTGGGGGTCGAGGATCTCGGGCTTGAGCATGACGTCGACGACGATGCTTCCCATCAGTGGTGGTTCTCCTGCCGGGATGGGTGAGGGGATGGCCCCAGGACGGCCCCAGGACTGCCCGAGTCTATCGGGAGCCCGACACGCCGACCGACAGCGTCTCAGCGTGACTGCAGCGCGTCGAGCGCCACCGCCATGGCCATGCCGACGCGCCAGTCGATCGGCCGGCCGTCGTCCAGGGCCGGCAGGGTCACCCGGTAGACGTCCCTGATGCCGGCCCGCTTCGTCGAGCTGAGCGCGAGCTGCCCGTCGGCCGACACGAAGTCGAAGTGGAAGAGGAAGGGCCCGGGGATGTCCCCGACCACGGGGATCACCTCCCAGAGCCGACGTGCCACGGCGACCTTCGTGTTGCGCTCGCGCCCGGCGAACTCCCGCCCGTCGGGCAGGCCGAGCGTCCAGGTGGAGCTGACGAGCGAGGCGGTGAAGTGCTTCTTGAACCACCCGATCGGCTGCCCGTGGCTGTCGGTGACGTCGTACGTCGCGCCGAGGTCGAGGCGCCGACGGGCCCGGAAGCCGAAGATCGGGTGCTCCTTGGCGGCGTCGGTGAAGAAGGTGACCTGCTCCTTGGTGGCCATCCGCTTCTGCTCGGCGAAGCACAGCAGCCCGAGCTCCCTGCCGTTGTCGTCCGCGCGCATGACCTCGTAGCGGTTGGCCACCATCGTCAGCTTCTGGCGCAGGACGTAGCGCTCCGCCGGCGCGTCCGAGGTGGCGTCCGGAGGCGGCTCGGTCATGCGGCCAGCGTGCCACAGCGCCCTCCACGCCCCGGTGGCGTATGCCGCCGGCCGGGGACCGAGCGCCGCTCGGGGAACGCGGCGGAAACGCATACGACAACACCTCGCCCGCACTGGGAGGGTGGCATCATGCCTCCTCTTCCGCCCGACCTCCCCGCCGCTGACGGCGGTGCGTCGGCGGCGATGGGCGACCTCGCTCGGGGGCTCGCGGCGGCACTCGACGGCAACCTGCTCGGGCTGTACGTGCACGGCTCCCTGGTCGCCGGCGACTTCTCGCCCGCGCGCAGCGACCTCGACCTGCTCGCGGTGCTCCGCAACGCGCCGGACGAGGCGGTGCTCGCCGCGGTGGCGCCGGTGCACGAGTGGGTCGAGAGCCGGCACCCGGCGTGGAGGGGACGCGTCGAGGTCGAGACGGTCGGGGTGCCGACCCTCGTCGCCTTCGGCGCCGTGAGCTCCGCCGCGACCTCGGGCCGCAGGGAGCTCATCATGCGGGTCAGCCCCGGCGAGGCCCTGCACCTGCTTCCGGCCACCACCCACCGCATCCTGACGTGGGCGACGGTGCGGGAGAAGGGCCGACCGATCGTCGGACCACCGGCCGCCGAGCTTCTTCCTCCGATCGCACCGGGCGCGGTCAGGACGGCACTGCTCGAGCACGTGCGCGACTGGCCGGTCTGGGTGGAGGACATGACGACCGTGGGGGCACAGGCGTACGCAGTGCTGTCGATGTGCCGGGCGTGGTGCGCCCTGGTGGAGGGCGAGCAGCGGTCCAAGAAGGCGGCTGCCAATCGTTTCGCACCGGCCCACCCCGGTGACGCCGAGCTGGTCGTGTGGGCGCGGGACTGGTGGTACGCCGGCGGGTCCGACGAGGCGAGGAGCCGGTTCGGCGAGGTGCAGGACTTCGTGGTCCGGGCCAGCCGAAGCCTCCTCGACGGCTCCTCTCCGACCCCACCCTGATGCGCCGCCGGACATCCGTGGGAGGGTCGGCGGCGCGACGCGAGGACTCAGAAGGTCTCGCCGGTGAGGCGCTCGTAGGCCTCGACGTACTTGGCCCGGGTCTGCTCGACGACGTGCTCGGGCAGCTCGGGCGGCGGACCGCCGGCCTTGCGGTCCCAGCCGGACTCGGGCGAGGTCAGCCAGTCACGGACGAACTGCTTGTCGTAGGACGGCTGCGGGTGGCCCGGCTCCCACAGCTCGGCCGGCCAGAAGCGCGACGAGTCCGGGGTCAGCACCTCGTCGGCGAGCACCAGACCGCCGGAGCCGTCGGGTGAGACCCCGAACTCGACCTTCGTGTCGGCGATGAGGATGCCCCGCTCGGCGGCGATCTCGTTGCCCCGGGCGAGGATCGCGCGGGTCAGCCGCGACACCTCGGCCGCCACGTCGGCGCCGAGCTCGGCCTCGACCTCCGCCGGCGGCATGGGCAGGTCGTGCTCGCCGACCGGGGCCTTGGTCGTCGGGGTGAAGACCGGCTCCGGCAGCTTCGAGCCGTCGACGAGACCGTCGGGCAGCGGGACCCCCGAGACCGACCCCTTCTCGCGGTACTCCTCCAGGCCGCCACCGGTGAGGTAGGCGCGGGCGATCGCCTCGACCTTGAGCATCTCCAGCTTGCGCACCAGCACCGCCCGCCCGGCGACGGCCTCCGGCACGTCCGTCGACACGACGTGGTTGGGCACGAGGTCCGAGAGCTGGTCGAACCACCACAGCGACAGCCGGGTCAGCACGGCGCCCTTGTCGGGGATCTCGGGCGACATCATCCAGTCGTAGGCCGACAGGCGGTTCGAGGCGACGAGCAGCAGCTGGTCGGGCACCGCCTCGCCGTCGGGGCCGACCGGCGCGTAGAGGTCGCGCACCTTGCCGGAGTAGACGTGGGTGTAGCCGGGCAGGTCGAGCGTGCTCATCGAGCCCCTCCGATGGTGATGTCGCCGCGCTCGGCGCGAAGCGCGATGTCGGTGCGGTGGTGCGAGCCGTCGAGCTCGACGACGGCCACGGCGTCGTATGCCGCCCGCCTGGCCTCCGCGAGCGACGGCGCCACGGCGACGACGTCGAGCACCCTTCCACCGGCCGAGACCAGGGCGCCGTCCTCGTCGAGGGCGGTACCGGCGTGGAGCACGACCACACCCGGCACCTCGGTTGCGGCGTCGAGCCCCGTGATCGGGTCGCCGGTGCGCGGCGAGGCCGGGTAGCCCGACGAGGCCACGACGACGACGACGGCGTGGTCGTCGGACCAGCGCAGCCGGCCGAACTCGGCGAGGCCGCCGGTGGCCGCCGCGAGGAGCAGCTGCGCGAAGGGCGTCTCGAGCCGGGCGAGCGACGCCTGCCCGTCCGGGTCGCCGAAGCGCGCGTTGAACTCGATGACCTTCGGGCCGCGGGAGGTCAGCGCCAGCCCGACGTAGAGCACGCCGACGAACGGCGTGCCGCGCCGGCGCATCTCGTCGATGGTGGGCTGGGCCACGCGCGCCACGACCTCGTCCGCGAGACCGGCCGGGGTCCAGTCGAGCGGCGAGTAGGCGCCCATGCCACCGGTGTTGGGGCCTGCGTCGTCGTCCCCGACGCGCTTGAAGTCCTGGGCGGGTGACAGCGCCACGACCGTCCGACCGTCGCTGATGCAGAAGACCGACACCTCGGGTCCGTCGAGGAACTCCTCCACGACGAGCCGGCCGTCGGGCTTGGCCAGGCAGGCGCGGGCGTGCTCGAGGGCGGCCTCGCGTGAGTCGGTGACGACGACTCCCTTGCCGGCGGCGAGTCCGTCGTCCTTGACCACGTGCGGGGCACCGAGCGCGTCGAGGGCCGCCTCGACCTCGGCCATGCTCGTGCACACGTGCGCGAGCGCCGTGGGCACGTCGGCGGCGGCCATGACCTCCTTGGCGAAGGACTTGCTGCCCTCCAGACGGGCAGCCTCGGCAGACGGACCGAAGACGGGGAAGCCGGCCTCACGGCATACGTCGGCGACGCCTGCGACGAGGGGCGCCTCGGGACCGACGACGACGAGGTCGACGTCGTGCTCCCGGGCGAGCGCGGCGACGGCGGCGCCGTCGAGGATGTCGACGGGGACACAGAGGGCAGTCGCGTCGATGCCCGGGTTGCCGGGCGCGGCGATCACCGCGTCGACCTCCGGGTCGGCCGCGACGGCCTTGACGAGTGCGTGCTCACGGGCGCCGGAACCGAGGACGAGGACCTTCACGGGCGCCAGCCTAGGGGCAGCCCAGCCGCGCCAGCAGACGTGACCGCACGCCGGGCCACTCGTCCACGAGGATCGAGTGGACGGCCGTGTCGCGCCACGACCCGTCGGGGCGGCGCACGTCGCGCCGGGTCACGCCCTCGAACGTGGCCCCGAGCTTGAGGATCGCCGCCCTGGACCGGGCGTTGACGACGTCGGTCTGGATCTTCACCCGACCGAATCCGCACGTCTCGAAGGCATGCGTCAGCAGCAGGAGCTTGGTCTCGGTGTTGACCTGGGTGCCCCACCAGCGCGAGCCGTACATCGTCCAGCCGAGGTGCACGTGCTCGCGCACGGTGTCGACGTCGCCGAGCGAGCTCGTGCCCACGATCGTGCCGGCCGCACCCAGCTCGCCGTCCTCGACCAGGCGGACCGTGTATGCCGTCCGCCCCGTCCCGTCAGCCCCGCGGGCCGCCACCGCGGCCGCGACGAGCGCCTCGGTGTCCGCCAGCGTCCGGTGCGGCCGCATCATCGCGTAGCCCTGCTCGTAGCAGCGCGGGTCCGAGTAGACGGCGAAGAGCCCGGCGGCATCATCGGGGGTGGTCGGGTCCAGCCGGACGAACCGGCCCACGAGCGGCGCGCCGGTCGGTGCGCTACAGACCTTTTCGAGCATGGAGTGACAGTAGACTTGATGGTTCCCGCGCCACCCAGGCGCCCTCGAGAGCCCTTGGATGTCAGTGAGCACTTCGAACAAGTCGTCCCAGCGGAGCAGCATGCCCGCAGCTCGGGAAGCCCGGGATGCCTCGCCGGTGGCGACCAAGCGCATCCCCGACGAGCTCGCCCGCGAGATCGCCGTCGAGCAGGCGCACGTCGACCGCGTGCACCAGGAGCTCGAGAAGGCCGGGCTGCGCGCCGACAGCGTCCAGGCGGAGGGCCTCGCCCGCACCGAGTTCGGGCGGCAGGTCGAGATCGGCGACGCGGAAGGGGCCGGGCTCTTCGAGCGCGACGCCCTGATGTTCCACGCGGCCAAGCGGCGCACCGCGCTCGACACGCAGTACGAAGGCCTCGTCTTCGGCCGTCTCGACATCGACCACGCCATGCTGCGCGCCGCGGCCGGCAGCGAGGGCGACGGCTACCGGTCCGTCCGGGAGGCATCGGGCGAGGACCGAGAGGTCCGCTACATCGGCCGCCTGGGGGTCCGCGACGACGACTACGAGCCTCTCGTCATCGACTGGCGCGCCCCGGCCGCCTCTCCCTTCTACCGCGCCACACCCACGCAGCCGATGGGTGTGATCCGTCGCCGGGTGCTGCGCAGCCGCGGCACCACCGTCATCGGCATCGAGGACGACCTCATGGTCCCCGAGGCGCCCGACGACCTCGTCATCGTGGGCGACGGCGCGCTCATGGCCGCCCTGACCCGCAGCCGCGGCGAGCGCATGCGCGACATCGTCGCCACGATCCAGGCCCACCAGGACGAGGCGATCCGCGCGAGCGCGCGGGGCATCACCGAGATCACCGGCGGGCCCGGCACGGGCAAGACCGTCGTGGCCCTGCACCGCGCCGCCTACCTGCTCTACTCCGACCGCCGCCGCTTCGAGTCCGGCGGGATCCTCGTCGTCGGCCCCTCGGGCGCCTACACGGCCTACATCGAGCGGGTGCTCCCCTCGCTCGGCGAGGAGAGCGTCATCCTGCGTGCGCTCGGCGACGTGCTCGACGTCGTGCACACCGAGCGCCTCGACTCCCCCGCGGTGGCCCGCACCAAGGGATCCACCCGCATCCGGACCCTGCTCGGCGCCGCCACCCGCGGCCGGGTGCCGGAGGCGCCGACCGAGTTCCGTGCCATGGTGGCGGGCCGGCCGGTGCGCCTCGACGCGCGGATCCTCGACCGGGTGCGCTCGCAGGTGCTGCGCCAGCACCAGCGCAACACCGCCACCGCCGCGGCCCAGGCCGCGCTCGGCGAGGCCGCCTGGGCCTCCCTCGGCATCACCGGCGACCGGGACGCCAAGGAGGAGTTCCTCGACAAGTGGGAGGACCACCTCGACGTCGAGTCGTTCATGCAGCAGTGGTGGCCCCAGGTCGACCCCCGCGAGGTCCTGCTGTGGCTCGGTGACCCCACCCTGGTCCGACGACACTCCCGTGGCTCCCTGCGCGAGGACGAGGTCGAGCCCCTGGCCGCCTCCTTCCGGCTGGCCCTCGAGACCGGCTCGTGGTCGGTCGCCGACGTGGCGCTCATCGACGACATCGCCGCCCGCCTCGGCCCCGTCCAGGACGCACCCCAGGAGGAGCGCGGGTTCTACGAGATCGAGGAGCTCGAGGACCTCAGCCAGTACGGCGTCACCGAGGTCCAGCCCGTCCGCAGCGCCGCCCGCGACCGCGGCGCCCCCGTCATCCTCACCCAGCCGCGCGACAAGCTGCTCGCGGGCCGCATCGGCAAGCCCGACGAGTACGCCCACGTGCTCGTCGACGAGGCGCAGGACCTCTCCCCGATGCAGTGGCGCATGATCGGCCGCCGCGGACGGTACGCGTCGTGGACCGTGGTCGGCGACGCCGCCCAGGCGTCCTGGCCCGACGCCGCCGAGGCCGCCGCCGCCCGCGAGGAGGCCTTCGGGTCACAGGCGCGCCAGCAGTTCCACATGGACACCAACTACCGCAACGCGCGGGAGATCTTCGACTACGCGGCGGAGGTCGTACGCCGCGAGGTACCCGACGCCGACATCCCGCAGGCCGTCCGCGAGACCGGCGTCGAGCCGCGTGAGGCGGCCCTCGGCGAGGACGCGCTGTCCTCGGTCCGGGGCGCCGTCGAGTCGCTGCTCGAGCAGGTCGAGGGCGCGATCGCCGTCATCGCGCCCGCGGCTCACGCCGCGGCCCTGGCACCGGTCGCCGAGCTGGGGGACGGGCGGGTGCAGGTCATCGACCCGATGTCGACCAAGGGCCTCGAGTACGACGCGACGGTGATCGTCGACCCGGAGGAGATCACCCGCGAGTCGCCCGGCGGGATCCGCGTCCTCTACGTGGCCCTGACCCGCGCCGCGCACCGGATGACCGTCCTGGCCTGAGCTCCCGGCCCCTCCCGGCGACCTCTCCCGGCGATCTCAGGTAAAAGTTTGTTCAAGGATTGCCGCAACCGTCGACTGCGGGCCCGGCCGGGGGGATGATTGCGACAGCGCCGAGGCGTGCGATTCCCACCCTCCCCGCCGTCTCCTCCCCCCTGAGACCCTTGGCGTCCTGCGTCGGTCCGGACCCCCCCAAAAGTGGACGACGCACCGGGCGAGGGACGAGATGCAACCCCCCTGCATCTCGCCCCTCGCCCGCTCGACCGTTCGAGGTCAGTACCCCAGGAGGGTGCGCACGCGGTCGGCGCCGACGGCCAGCAGCAGCGTGGGCAGCCGAGGTCCCGTGTCCTTGCCGACGAGCAGGCGGTAGAGCAGGACGAAGAAGGCACGCTGCGCCGCCGACAGCTCCGGGTCCTTGACCTTGGCCGCGGGGTCGATGCCGCGCTGGAGCTTCGGGATGCCGTAGACGAGGTGCGTCAGGCCGTCGAGCGACCAGTGCTCGTCCAGTCCGTCGACGAGCAGGCGCAGCGACTCCCGCTGCGACTCGTCGAGGCTGCCGAGCAGCTCGGTGTCGGGCTCGGTGCGCACGATGGTGCGGTCCTCGGCCGGGACGTAGCCGAGCATCCAGCGCTCGGCGCAGTCGAGCCGGGGCCGCAGGTCGTCGGTCGACGTCACCGGGTGGTCGGGCTCGAGCTCGCTGAGGATCCGGACCGCCTGGGCCTCGTCCCCCTGCGTCACGTCGATGACGGAGGCGATGGTGCGGAACGGCATGGGCCGCGGTGTCGACGGCAGCGGACCGGCAGCCGTGGAGGTGGCGCGCAGGTGGGCGGCGAGGTCCCCGGCCTGGGCCGAGCCGTCGGCGACCTTGCGGGACAGGGCGTCCCACTCGTCGTAGAGGCGCTGCAGCTCCGGCCCGAAGGCGACGTCGAAGCTCTGGTTCGGCCGGCGGCGGGCGTAGAGCCAGCGCAGCACCGGTGCCTCCATGACCTCGAGCGCGTCGGTGGGGATCGGCACGCCGCCCTTGCTCGAGCTCATCTTGGCCATGCCCGCGATGCCGACGAAGGCATACATCGGGCCGATCGGCCGCTCCCAGCCGAAGATCGGCGCGAGGTCCTTGCCGACGACGAAGCTCGACCCGGGGCTCTGGTGGTCGACGCCGGACGGCTCGAACATGACGTGCTCGTGCGCCCAGCGCATCGGCCAGTCGACCTTCCACACGAGCTTGCCGTTGGTGAAGGTGTCGAGGTCGACCGTCTCGCTGTGGCCGCACTTCGTGCACTCGTAGGTCAGCTCGTGGCTGTCGTCGTCGTAGGCGGTGACGGTCGTGAAGTCGGTGCCGCACGAGCTGCAGAAGGGCTTGAAGGGGTAGTAGCCGGCCTTGCCCTCGCTGCCGTCGTCCTCTGACGCCGCGCCGGAGCCGCGCTCGGCCTCGGTGGCCGCAGCCGCCTGCTCCTCGGTGAGCTTCGCGGCCTTCTGCTGCTTGCCGCCCTTGCCCTTGCCGGTCGCCTTCTGGCGCGCCGCCTCGACCGCCTCGAGCGTGCGGTACTGGTCGAGCACCTTGTCGATGGCGGTGCGCTCACGCATCGCGAGCAGCACCTGGTCGCGGTAGACGCCGGCGCGGTACTGCTCGGTCTGGCTGATCTGGCGCACCTCGATGCCGGTGGCCGCCATCGCCTCGAGGAGCGGCGCCTTGAAGTGCTCGGCCCAGTTCGCGTGCGGCGAACCGGCGGGCGGCGGCACGGAGGTGAGCGGCATACCGATGTACTGCTCCCACGAGTCGTCCACTCCCGCAAGGTTCTTCGGCACGCGACGGAAGCGGTCGAAGTCGTCCCAGCTGAGGATGTGCTCGGCATCGATGCCGCGCCGCTTGATCTCGTCGGCGACGAGGTGCGGCGTGATGAGCTCCCGGAAGTTGCCGAGGTGGATCGGCCCGGACGGGCTGATGCCCGACGCGCAGATGATCGTCTGGCCGGGGTTGCGCTCCTGCGCCTCCGCGATCACGTCGTCGGCCAGACGCGTGACCCAGTCGAGCGGGGTGACCTCTTCAGTCATGGGTTTCCTTCAGTTCCAAAGCTTTCGTATGCCGTGTGCTTGCGGGACGCGTGAACGCGTCAGCCCGCGACGGCCGGCTTGAGCGGGAAGCGCTCGATGATCTCGTCGCGGCCCGGGCCGACACCGATGGCCGAGACCCGAGCGCCGACGAGCTCCTCGACCCGCAGCACGTAGGCCTGGGCGTTGGCCGGCAGGTCCTCGAAGGTGCGGCACTGGCTGATGTCCTCCGACCAGCCGTCGAGCTCCTCGTAGATGGGCGTCGCGTGGTGGAAGTCGGTCTGGTTGACCGGCATCTCGTCGTGGCGCACACCACCGACGTCGTAGGCCACGCAGACCGGAATCTTCTCGAGGCCCGTGAGGATGTCGAGCTTGGTGATGACGAAGTCGGTGACGCCGTTGATCCGGGTCGCGTAGCGGCCGACGACGGTGTCCATCCACCCGCAGCGGCGCGGCCGGCCCGTCGTCACGCCGTACTCGGCGCCGGTCTTGCGCAGGAACTCGCCCATCTCGTCGTGCAGCTCGGTCGGGAAGGGGCCCTCCCCGACACGCGTCGTGTAGGCCTTGAGGATCGCGATGACCGAGTCGATGCGGGTCGGCGGCACACCGGAACCGGTGCAGGCGCCGCCCGAGACGGCGTTGCTCGACGTGACGTAGGGGTAGGTGCCGTGGTCGACGTCGAGCAGGGTGGCCTGCCCGGCCTCGAAGAGCACCGTGTCGCCCCGGTCGAGCGCCTGGCTCAGCACCAGGCTGGTGTCGGCGACCATGGGGGCGAGGCGACCGGCATACGACAGCAGCTCCTCGACGACCTCGTCAACGGCGACAGCACGCGTGTTGTAGATCTTGACCAGCAGCTGGTTCTTCAGCTCCAGGGCGGCCTCGACCTTCTGGCGCAGGATGCCCTCGTCGTAGAGGTCTTGGATGCGGATGCCGACGCGGTTCATCTTGTCGGCGTAGGTGGGGCCGATGCCGCGGCCGGTCGTGCCGATCCGGCGCTTGCCGAGGAAGCGCTCGGTCACCTTGTCGATGGTGCGGTTGTAGCTCGGGATGACGTGCGCGTTGGCGCTCACGAGCAGCTTGCTGGTGTCGATGCCGCGGGCCTGCAGGCCGTCGAGCTCCTCGAAGAGCACCGAGAGGTCGATGACGACGCCGTTGCCGATGACCGGCGTGCAGTTCGGGGACAGGATGCCGGAGGGCAGCAGGTGGAGCGCGTACTTCTCGCGCTTGCCGTCCTTCTCGACGACGACGGTGTGGCCGGCGTTGTTGCCGCCGTTGAACTTGACGACGTAGTCGACGCTGCTGCCGAGCAGGTCGGTCGCCTTGCCCTTGCCCTCGTCGCCCCACTGCGCTCCCACGAGCACGATTGCGGGCATCGGTCTGCCTTCCGGTTGTGGTCCTAGCCACCCGCAAGGTTATCGGTTCGAGACCCGTGCACCCGACCCCGCCTGCCCGACCGTCGGGGGGCGTCCCTTGGCCGGAGGGTGTGCAGGCCCGCACGGTCGGTGGCCGGGGGTGCGAACCGGGTGGCGGCGGCCTCGGATACTGCTCCGCTTTCGGGAGCAGCATCCGAGGTCGCTGGCCGCTGCCGCTCGGTCCTGACAGCGCGTCAGGGTCATGCATCGCCTCGGGCGACAGCTCTCGGCGTCAGTGGCGGGCGAGCCAGGCCTCGAGGTACTCGGCAACGCCGTCCTCGCGGTGGTGTCCGGTCACGACCGTGGCGGCCTCGAGCGCCGGGTCGACGGCGTTCGCGACCGCGACTGCCGTCCCCGCCACCGCGAAGGCCGAGACGTCGTTGTGGTTGTCGCCGAAGAAGACGGTGTCGGCGAGGTCGACGCCCAGCTCCTCCGCCAGCGCGCGCAGCCCGTCGCCCTTGGAGCAGGCGGCACTGGCGATCTCGAGGTAGGTCGGCTTGGAGCGGTAGGTGACCAGGCCCGGGCATCCGGCCAGGGCCGCCTCGAGCTCGTCGACGAGCGCCGGGTCCCCCATCGCCATGACCTTGTGCGGTGGGTGGGTGTCGACGCGGCCGCCGGCCACGTAGACGTGGGCCGATGCCGGGCTCGGGTCCACCGCCGTGATCGTCGCCTCCCGCTCGGTCCACTCGTCCGGGCCCCAGGCGTACCACTCGTTCCCGGCGAAGAAGCTCGCGTGCAGTCCCAGCCGCGAGCACACGGCATACGCCTCCCGCGCGTCCTCGGGAGCGATCGGCACGTCCGTCACGACAGTGCGGTCGGCGCGCAGCACGAGACCGCCGTTGTACGCGACCAGCGGGGTGGGCTCCACCCCGCACAGCCGCTCGAGCCCCTCCAGGGAAGCCGGCATCCGCGAGCTGCAGAGCACGAACGCGTGCCCTGCCGACCGCACCGCCCGGATGGCGGCGACGGTGCGGTCGGAGAGGGTGCGCCGGTGGTCGAGCAGCGTGCCGTCGACGTCGGAGCAGAAGAGCGTCATGCGATGCGGTGACCGAGCAGGAACCGGCTCAGAGACCGAGCTCGCGCGCCGCCTCGGCCGAGCTGTCACGCAGGAACAGCGTGCAGCGGGCCTCCTCGTCGCTCTCGCCGATGGCACGGGCGGCACGGGCCAGCGCCGCGAGCGCGCGGAGGAACCCGCGGTTGGGCTCGTGCGACCAGGGCACCGGGCCCTGGCCGCGCCAGCCGGACTTGCGCAGGCTGTCGAGGGCGCGGTGGTAGCCCGTGCGGGCGTACGCGTACGCCTCGACGTCGCGGTCCCCGTCGGCGAGCGCGTCCTCGGCGAGGACGGCCCACGCGAGCGAGCTCGCGGGGTGGGCGGCAGCCACCTGGACGGGGTCGACGCCGGCCTCGAGCCTCTCGGCGGCCGGGTCGGGGGCGAGGCGGGTCTCGGGGATGCCGAGCAGGTTGTCGCTCACTGGTGCGTGCCCGCCGAGCGCAGGGCGGTGCAGGCCTCGACGACGCGTGCGGCCATGGCCTCCTCGGCCGCCTTGCCCCACGCGCGCGGGTCGTACAGCTTCTTGTTGCCGACCTCGCCGTCCACCTTGAGGACGCCGGCGTAGTTGGTGATCATCCAGTCGGCGACCTTGCGGGTGAACGCGTACTGCGTGTCGGTGTCGATGTTCATCTTGACGACGCCGTAGTCGACGGCCGCCGAGATCTCCTCGGGCGACGAGCCGGAGCCGCCGTGGAACACGAGGTCGAACGGGCGTGCGTCGTCGGGGAGGCCGAGCTCCTTGGCGGCGGCCTGCTGGGCCTGCAGGAGGATCTCGGGGCGCAGCTTGACGTTGCCGGGCTTGTAGACGCCGTGGACGTTGCCGAAGGTCAGGGCCGTCAGGTAGCGGCCCTTCTCGCCGGCGCCGAGCGCCCTGACCGTGGCGATGGCGTCCTCGGGGGTGGAGTAGAGCTTCTCGTCGATGGCGCCCTCCACGCCATCCTCCTCGCCGCCGACCACGCCCACCTCGATCTCGAGGATGACGTGGGCGGCCTTGGCGAGGGCGAGCAGCTCCTGCGCGATCCGGAGGTTCTCGTCGAGCGGCACGGCCGAGCCGTCCCACATGTGCGACTGGAACCACGGGGTGCCGCCGGCCTTGACCCGCTCGGTGCTCGCCGCGAGCAGCGGGCGCACGAAGCCGTCGAGCTTGTCCTTGGGGCAGTGGTCGGTGTGCAGCGCGATGTTGACGGGGTAGTTCTTGGCCACCTCGTGCGCGAAGGCCGAGAAGGCCAGCGAGCCGCTCACCATGTTCTTGATGAACGGGCCGGAGAGGTACTCGGCGCCACCCGTCGAGACCTGGATGATGCCGTCGGATCCGGCGTCCGCGAAGCCCTTGAGCGCGGCGTTCAGCGTCTGGGAGCTCGAGACGTTGATGGCGGGGTACGCGAAGGAGCCGGCCTTCGCGCGGTCGAGCATGTCGGCATACACCTCGGGGGTGGCGATGGGCATTGCATCTCCTGCTGTCGGGGAAGCGATCACGATCCGTTCGAAATCCTGCCACGTATGCCGTGTCGTGGTCGCGGGTGCCCACCCACCGGTGAGCGCCCGCTCAGCGGGGGCCGGAGGGGCCGGCGGGGCGGGCGTCGGGTCAGCGACGCGGGTCGAAGACGTACGGCGTCGTGGTCGCGACCCGGTGCAGGCCCAGGCGTCGCAGGATCGGCTCGGAGTCCGGTGAGGCGTCCACGCGGACGTACTGCTTGCCGCGGTCGAGACCGAGCCGGGCGCGGTGGAGCAGGGTGGCCCGGTAGAGGCCGCGACCGCGCCACTCCGGCAGGGTCGATCCGCCCCAGAGACCGGTGAAGCTGCTCTCGTCGTACTCGCCGCGCGCGGCACAGAGCACCGGCCCCTCGCGGGACTCCTCCACGACGACGACGTGCATCGACTCGGGCTTGGCCAGCCAGTCGGGGTAGAGCGACTCGGTGACGTAGGCGTGGTCCTCGCCCCAGACGGTCTCGCTCATGGTGCGGAACCGGACGAAGTCATCGAAGCAGTCGGCAGCGCGGACGATGACGCCCTCGGGCAGGCGCAGGTCCTGCGCCGCCAGCGGTGCGGCGTCGCCGAGGATGAGGGCCTCGTCCGGCTCGAGGACGAAGCCGGCCGCCTCGAGGCGCTCACCGAGGTCGGCGGGCTCGTCGTAGTCGTAGGTCTTCCACTCGACACGCTGGCCGCGGGCGGCGAAGAAGTCTCGGACGCGCTCGATGAGCGCGCTCGGGTCCTCACCCAGCCCGTCGGGGCTCTCGACCATCGCGAAGTGGCCGGACGCGTCGAGGTCGTAGTGCTTGCGGACCGGCCCGTCGAGCTCAACCGGCCGTTCGGCGGTCCCCAGCGGCACCGGGGCCCGGGTCTGGTCGTGGAAGACGCGGAGCAGCTGCTCGGGGCTGCCGGCCGGCAGGTCGGTGGCGGAGGGGACATCGCTCTGGAACGAAGGGGGGTTCACAGGTGAAGCCAAGCATGGTCGAATCCGTCTCGTCATGCGTGTTTCCCACCCCTCCGCGCGGGCTGCCGCGGCCCTGGCCGACGCCCGGCCCGTCCCGTTCTGGACGGACCGCCCCGAGCGCCCGGAACCGCGGGCTCCCCTGACCGGCGCCGCGCGGCGCACCGACCTGCTCGTCGTCGGGGGCGGCTTCACCGGGCTGTGGGCCGCCATCCAGGCCAAGGAGGCCGACCCGTCGCGCGACGTCGTCGTCGTCGAGGCCGGACGGCTGGCCGACGGCGCCTCGGGGCGCAACGGCGGTTTCCTCGCGCCGTCGCTGACCCACGGCCTCGCCCAGGGGGTGAGCTGCTGGCCGGACGAGATGCGAACGCTGGACCGGCTCGCCGCCGAGAACGTGGCGGGCATCGAGAGGACGCTGACGGCATACGGCATCGACGCGGACCTCCACCGGCCCGGAGAGCTGACGCTCGCGCTGACCCGGCACCAGGTGCCGGCCGTGCGTGAGTCGTTCGCGCTGCACCGCGCGCACGGCGTCCCGGTCGAGCTGCTCGACGCGCAGGGCGCCCAGGTGCGCGTGCACTCCCCCCGCTACCTCGCCGGGATGTACGACCCCGAGGTCGCGCTCGTCGACCCCGCGCGCCTCGTCTGGGGACTGGCCCGCGCCGCCGAGTCGCTCGGTGTCCGACTCCACGAGCACACGCGCGCAACGGGATTCGACTCCGAGGGGGTCGGGGTGCGGGTTTCACTCGAGGGCGGCACGATCCACGCCCGCCGGGTCGTGATCGGCACGAATGCCTCGCAGGGCGTGCTCCGGCGCTTCAGTGCCTGGGTGCTCCCCGTCTACGACCACGTCCTCATGACCGAGCCGCTGACAGCGGGCCAGCTCGACGCGATCGGCTGGGAGGGACGCGAGGGCCTGACCGACGCCGGCAACCAGTTCCACTACTACCGAAGGACCCTCGACGACCGCGTGCTGTTCGGCGGCTACGACGCGAACTACCACTTCCCCGGACGCATCGACCCGTCGCTCGAGCAGAACGACGCCTCCCACGGGCTGCTCGCCGAGCACTTCCTCCAGATCTTCCCGCAGCTCGAGGGCATCCGGTTCACGCACCGGTGGGCGGGCGTCATCGACACGACGTCGCGCTTCACCCCGGTCTTCGGCACGGCCCTCGGCGGACGGATGGCGTATGCCGTCGGCTACACCGGGCTCGGAGTCGCCTCGACCCGCTTCGGCGCGGCCGTCGCGCTCGACCTCGTCGACGGCAAGGACACCGAGCTCACCCGGCTGGGGATGGTGCGGCGCAAGCCGATCCCCTTCCCTCCCGAGCCGATCCGGTATGCCGCCGTGCGGGCCACGCGCTCCTCGCTCGCCGCCGAGGACCGCACGGGCCGGCGCAACCTCTGGCTGCGCGCGCTCGACCGGATGGGCGTCGGCTTCGACTCCTGATCCCGGCGGGGACGTCGTGTCAGAGGACGACGAGGTCCGTCGGGCGGGTGTTGAACCGCTCCACCCCGTCGTCGGTCACGGCGACGATGTCCTCGATGCGCGCACCCCAGCGCCCTGAGAGGTAGACACCCGGCTCGATGCTGAAGGTCATGCCCGCCTCGACCGGCAGGTCGTTGCCGGCGACGATGTACGGCTCCTCGTGCCCGTCGAGGCCGATGCCGTGGCCGGTGCGGTGGATGAAGTGCTCGGCCAGGCCGGCCTCGGCCAGCACGTCCCGTGCGGCACGGTCGATCGCCTCGCAGGTCACGCCCGGCCGCACCGCCTCGACGGACGCCTGCTGCGCCGCCTGCAACGCGGCATAGGCAGAGGCGACGTCGGGCTCACGCGGTGAGCCCACGGCATACGTGCGCGTGCTGTCCGAGCCGTAGCCCGACGGCAGCGGTCCGCCGATGTCGACGACGACGACGTCGCCGTCCTCGATGACACGGTCGCTGACCGAGTGGTGCGGACTCGCGCCGTTGGGTCCCGAGCCCACGATGACGAAATCCGCTGCGGCGTGGCCCTCCTCGACGATCGCTGCGGCGATGTCGGCGGCGACCTCCGCCTCGGTGCGACCGGCCCGCAGCCACTCCCCGACCCTCGCGTGCACGCGGTCGATGGCGGCCCCGGCAGCGCGCAGCTCGGCGAGCTCGGTGGCGTCCTTGCGCATCCGCAGCTCACGGAGGACCGGGCCGGCGAGCTGCTGGTCGACGGCTCCCGCGTCGCGCAGGCGCAGCACGTGCAGGGCAGGGGTCATGTCCGACACGGCGACGCGACCGGTCGGCACCCCGCCGAGGGCCAGCGCGTACGGGTCCTCGCCGTCGACCCACGTGCGCACCTCCACCCCGAGGTCGGCCAGCGGCACGTGTCCCAGGCCGGCGTACTCGAGCGCCGGCGAGACGAAGACCGGCGCCACGGCGGCGTCGCTCGGCACCACCAGGGCCGTGAGCCGCTCGAAGGAGGACCCGGCGATCCCCGTGAGGTAGCGCAGGTCGGAGCCGGGCGAGACGACGGTGGCCGTGACACCCGCCCGCTCCGCCTGGGCCCGCAGCCGGTCCAGCCGTGAGCGCATCGTCGTGACGTCGAGGACCGAGGAGCTGACACCCATGGGCCCGACCGTACCGCCGCCCCTCCTCCCCCTGGCGGGGGATCCCGGAGTCGGCCGGCAGTCCCTAGGCTGGGCGCCATGTTGGGGGGCCGCAGGGCGAGCGCGCGTGTCGCGGAGTGGGCAGGGGTCGACACCGACTGGGAGCGCCTCCCCGGAGACCGGAGCCGCACGCAGCGGGTGGACGCGTGGCTGGCGCTGGCGTTCCTCGTCGTCGGGTCGCTCGGCGTGGAGCTGCTGCGCAGCATCGACGCCCTCGGGCCGCAGGAGGACTCCTGGGTGTGGCCGCACGTCGCCGTCCTCCTCGGCACGGTGCCCCTCGTGTGGCGTCGCCGCTGGCCGCTGCTGGTCGCCTCGGGGCTGTCCCTGCACCTGTTCGCGTTCGGCATCCTCATGCCCTCCATCGCCGCGTCGATCCCGATGCAGCTCGTCTACTTCCTCGCTCTCTTCACCGGTGTGGCCTGGGCGCGCGACCGGCGGCTCATGCTCGGGGTCGTCGGGGGCGTGGTGCTGCTCATGTTCGGCTGGCTCACCTGGCAGTTCGCCGTCGGCAGCGGCGTCGAGCAGGTGCTGAGCCGGAACGGGCGCTCGCTCGGCCGCCAAGGGCTCTTCAGCCCCGTCAGCGCCTACGTGGTCTACAGCCTGCTCGTCAACGTCTTCTACTTCGGCGGCGCCGTCCTCGGCGGCCAGGCGGCGTGGCGGGCCGCCCTGCAGCGGGACCGGCTCGCCAGCCAGGCGCGCACCATCGAGGAGCAGGCCACCGAGCTTCAGCGGCAGGCGGTCGTCGAGGAGCGGCTGAGGATCGCCCGTGAGCTGCACGACGTCGTCGCGCACCACGTGTCGGTCAGCGGCATCCAGGCCGCCGCGGCCCGCCGGGTGCTGCGCCGGGACGCCGACGCCGCCGAGCGGGCGCTGCGGTCGGTCGAGGGCTCGTCCCGGGAGGCGGTCGCGCAGATGCGGGCGCTGCTCGGCACCCTGCGCTCCGGGGAGGACGGGGCACCGGGCGACGCGCGGTCACCGGAGCCTCGGCTCAGCGACGTGCCCGCTCTCGTGGAGGAGGCGATCGCCGCCGGCGTCAGCGTCGAGTGCCGCGTGGTCGAGGACCCACCCGGCGCCCTCGCCGCCGTGCCCGACCCCGTGGGGCTCTCGCTCTACCGGACCGTCCAGGAGGCGCTGTCCAACACCCGTCGGCACTCGACGGCCTCGGCCGCAACGGTGTTCCTGCGCGTCGACCGCCGTCCGGAGCCCGGGTTCGCCCACGGCTACGCCGAGGTCGAGGTGCTCGACGACGGGCGTCCCCGCTCCGGGACGTCCGGAACCGGCCTCGGACTCCTCGGTGTTCGCGAGCGCCTCGCCGCCCACGGCGGGGTGAGCGAGATCGGCCCCCGCGTGACCGGGGGCTTCCGGGTCCGGGTCCGCATGCCGCTGCCCGAGGCTGCGTCGTGAGCGCGCCACCGACGCGTGTCCTGCTCGTCGACGACCACCGGCTCGTGCGCTCCGGCTTCTCGCTCATCCTCTCGGTGGAGGAGGACCTCGAGGTCGTGGGCGAGGCCGGCGACGGTGCGGAGGCGGTGCGCCTGAGCCGTGAGCTGCGGCCGGACGTGGTCCTCATGGACGTGCAGATGCCGGTCATGGACGGCATCGAGGCGACCCGCCGCATCGCCGGCGATGACCTGGCGCGGGTCGTCATCCTGACGACCTTCGACCACGACGACTACGTCTTCGCCGGCCTCGACGCGGGGGCCAGCGGGTTCCTGCTGAAGAACTCGCACGCCGAGGACCTCGTCGACGCCGTGCGCACCGTTGCGAGCGGTCACGCCCTGCTCGCCCCGGAGGTGACCCGCCGTGTCATCGAACGGCTGGCGCACGTCCGGGCGGGCGACCGCGCCCCCACGGAGGGGCCACCTGCCGCCGCGAGCGGCCAGCCGGCATACGTGGGCTCGCCCTCGTCGCCGCGCGACCCCAGGCTCGCGGAGCTGACCCCGCGGGAGCGCGAGGTGCTCGGGCTCGTCGGCCGGGGACTGTCCAACGCCGAGGTCGCCGTGCGGCTCCACCTCGGCGAGGCGACCGTCAAGACCCACCTGTCCAACGTCTTCGCCAAGCTGCACCTGCGCGACCGCGTGCAGGCCGTCGTGCTCGCGTACGAGGCGGGACTCATCCTGCCGGGGGACCTCGACGGTCCCCCGCCAGGCTGATCCGCCGGTCGGCCCCGCCCCCTAGCGTTGGCGGCATGAGCGATACGGGGAGAGCCGGGGAAAGAGCCACAGCCGACATCGAGCTGCGAGGCCTGTCGCGCACCTTCGGCGAGGTGCGCGCCGTCGACGAGGTGAGCTTCACGGTCTCGGCGGGCCGGCTCACCGGGTTCGTCGGCGGCAACGGCGCCGGCAAGACGACGACGATGCGCATGGTCATGGGGGTCCTGTCGCCCACCGGCGGCGAGGTGCTCTGGGACGGGCGGCCCATCACCGCGGCCGACCGACGCCGGTTCGGCTACATGCCCGAGGAGCGGGGCCTCTACCCCAAGCAGCCGGTGCTCGACCAGCTCGTCTACCTCGGTCGCCTACGGGGGCTGGCTGCCGCCGCCGCCAAGGCCTCGGTGACCACCCACCTCGAACGGCTGGGCCTGGCCGAGCGCGCGCGCGACCACGTCGAGAAGCTCTCGCTCGGCAACCAGCAGCGGGTCCAGATCATCGCGGCCCTCATGGGGCAGCCGCGGGCCCTCGTCCTCGACGAGCCGTTCAGCGGGCTCGACCCGGCCGCCGTGGACGACATGGCCGAGCTGCTGCGCGAGCACACCGCCCGCGGCGTGCCGGTGCTCTTCTCCTCCCACCAGCTCGACCTGGTCGAGCGGCTGTGCGAGCGGCTCGTCGTGCTCGCCCGCGGCCGGGTCGTGGCCGACGGCACCCCCGAGGACCTGCGTTCGCGGTCCGTCGCCCGCCACCGCCTCGTACTCTCGGGAGACGCCGGCTGGGTGCGGGGCATCCCCGGCATCCACGCCGTCGACGTCGAGGGGCCTCGAGCTCTGCTCGAGGTGGTCGAGCACGGCGCGGAGCGACGGCTGCTCGAGGAGGCCCTGCGCCGGGGCGAGGTGCACGAGTTCTCCCGCCAGCGTCCGACGCTGGCCCAGATCTACCGCGAGGTGACCGCATGACCACCATCCAGCAACGCCCCGCCGGACGTAGTGGCGTCGCCGCGGGCCCGACCGGCGCCTCCGGGACGGAGATGCCCACCGGCCGCATGTGGGCCGTCGTCGCCGCACGCGAGGTCGTCGTGCGCCTCACGAACCGGGCTTTCCTCGTCTCAACGCTCATCACGCTGCTCTTCATCGCCGGGTACGGCGCCTTCTCGGTATGGCAGAGCGGCCGGACCACGACCTACACCGTCGCCGTGACGGGCGCCGACGGCACCGGGCTGGTCGAACGCGCCGCCACCACGGCGCACCGCGCCGACGACAAGGTGACGGTCCGGGCGACCCCGGCGGCCAACGAGCCGGCCGCTCGCGCCCTCGTCGACGACGGGACGGCCGACGCCTGGCTGCACGAGGGCACGGCCGGCTGGACGCTGACCTCGGCGGACGACATCGACCCGGCGTTGCGGACCGCCGTGGAGGAAGCCCTGCGCAGCACAGCCCTGGAGCGCAACGCCACCGCGGCCGGCACGACCGTGACCGCCCTCGAGAAGGGCACCACGCTGACGACCACGCGTTTCGACGGGGAGACGCGCGACAGCGGGTTCGTCAGGGGCGCGACCTTCGCCTTCGCCATCCTCTTCTTCATGGCGGCGATGATGTTCGGCCAGCAGATCGCCGCCAGTGTGGTCGAGGAGAAGCAGTCCCGCATCGTCGAGATCATCGCCACCGCCATCCCGCTGCGACAGCTGCTCGCAGGCAAGGTCGTCGGCAACTCGGCCATCGCCCTGGCCCAGGTCGTCGTCTTCTCCGGGGTCGGGCTCCTCGCCGTGTCGTTCACCGACTCCTCGACGCTCCTGCCGAGCCTGTCGGGCGCCGTCGTGTGGTTCGTGCTGTTCTTCGCCGTCGGCTTCTTCGCCCTCGCCTGCCTCTTCGCCGTCGCCGGAGCGCTGGCCTCGCGCACCGAGGACCTGCAGTCCACGACGGCCCCGATGACGATCGTCATGATGGTCGTCTACATCGCGAGCTTCAGCCTGAGCGGCACGGCCCTCAAGATCGCCTCCTTCGTGCCGATCGCCTCGGTCGTGTCGATGCCGGGACGCATCCTCGCCGGCGACGCCCCCTGGTGGGAGCCCGCGCTCGCCCTCGTGCTGATGGCAGGGTTCTCGGCCCTCACGGTCGCCGTCGGCGAGCGGATCTATCGTCGTTCCCTTCTGCAGACCGGCGGCCGGGTCTCCTGGCGACAGGCGCTCCACACGGGGGACTGAGCGCGCGTCCGAGGCAGCGTTCCGGCAGCTCGGCGGACAGCTCGTCGCGCTCCCGCGGGCTGTGCCTACGGTTCCTTGACGCGCCCTTACCGAGTCCTTACCTGAAGGGCATCGCGGTCCGCGGCGATCGGTCCTACCGTGGGAGGTGGCGTTCGGAGGGCTCCGGGCGACGACAACAGCGACCGGTTGCTCCCCCGGTCGCGCCGAGCAGGCCCCGGCATCTGGATGCGTCGGGGCCTGCTCGATGCCTGCTCGATGTTGCCCGATGCCTGCGTCAGGCAGGCAGGGGCCTACGACCGCTCGTCGGGACCGGCTGGGGCGCTGGTGGCCCGACGTAGCGCGCGGCCGGCCGGATGATCTTCGGGTCGCGGGCCTGCTCGAGGATGTTGGCGGTCCAGCCCACGGCGCGGGCAACGCAGAACGTGGGCGTGAACATGCCGGGCTCGAGACCGGCGAGGCGCATGACGACACCGGCGTAGTACTCGACGTTGGCGTAGAGCGGCCGGTCCGGCTTGAGCTCTGCGAGGAGGCGCTCGATCGTCGCCTCGACCCCGATGGCGAAGTCGACGAGCGGGTCGTCCCACCGGCGCGCCACCGCCTTGAGCATCTCCGACCGCGGGTCGTGGGTGCGGTAGACGGCGTGGCCGAAGCCCATGATTCGGGCGCCTCGCGCCACCTGCTCGCGCACCCACGGCTCGGCCCGGTCGGGCGTCCCGATCTCGTCGAGCGCCTCGAGCGCCCGGCTCGGCGCGCCGCCGTGCCTGGGACCGGAGAAGGAGCCGATGGCGCCGACGAGGCAGGCCGCGAGGTCGGCCCCGGTGCTGGCGATGACCCGTGCCGTGAACGTCGAGGCGTTGAAACCGTGGTCCATGGTGGCGACGAGGTACTGCTCGACGGCCCGGGCGTCCCGCTCCGCGGGCAGCCTCCCGGTGACCATGCGCAGGTAGTCGGTGGCATGGGGCAGGCCGGGGTCGGCCGGCACCGGCTCGAGCCCGAGGCGCAGCCGGTGCGCGGCGGCCAGGATCGTCGGCGTCACCGCGGCCGCCGCCATCGCGGAGGCCAGCCGCTCGTCCTCGTCGGCGTCGTAGAGCGGGCGCTGCCCGGTGATCCCGCCCCACGCCGACAGCGCGGTGCGCAGCACCTGGAGCGAGTCGCCCGTCGTCGCGCAGATCGCGGGCAGCAGCCCGGCGAGCGCCGGGGGCAGGACCCGCAGCCGTCCGGCGTCCTTCCGCAGCGCGGCGAGCTCGGCGGCGGACGGCAGGTGCCCGTGGAAGAGCAGGTGCCAGGCCTGCTCGAAGCCGACCTTCTCGGCCAGCTCGACGGCCGAGTACTGGCGGTAGTGGTAGAAGCCCTCGTCGCCGCGGACGTCGCCGATCTCGGTGTCGGTGACGACGACCTTCGCGAGGCCTGGCGGCACGAGGACGAAGCCGGCGGGGGTCGGAACGGTTGAGGCGGGTGAGTGGGTGGACATGGGGTGCTCCTCTCGGGTTCACTCGTCACCCTGAGCGATGTTGATCAATGTCGTCAATGTTGATCCGCTCAACCGTTGACTCCGTCAACACCGCACTCCCGACCCGTCCCGGTCCGGCCCCAGCCCGGCCGCGGGGCCCCAGCCACTCCGGACCCAGGAGGTCTCGTGCCCAGCCCACGCAGTCCGTGGATCACGACGACGGAGGCCGCCCAGCGCCTCGGGGTCAAGCGGGCCACCCTCTACGCCTACGTCAGCCGCGGGCTGCTGCGCAGCGAACGTCGCCCGGGCCAGCAGGAGAGCCTCTTCGACCGCGCCCAGATCGACGCGATGGCGACGGCCGCGCGGCCACAGGGCGGCCCCCAGCCGGTGCTGCGCTTCCGCAGCATCGCGACGTCGGTGAGCCGCACGGCGGAGGGCGAGCTCTCCTACCGGGGGCGCCCGCTCGCCGATGTCGTGGCGCTCGGCTCGCTCGAGGAGGCAGCCGCCGTCGTCCTCGGCACGCCCGTGGCGTCGGCCGCTCCCGTCCCGCCAGCGGGAGGCGGCATCGACCTGGCGGCGCTCCCCCTCCACCGCCGCATGCCGGTGGCCGTGCAGCTGCTCGCGGCCGCAGACCCCTTCGCGGCGGACACCGACCCCGACCGGGTCCGGGTCGCCGCGGCGCCGACGCTCCGGGGCGCCGTCTCCCTGTTGGCCGGCGCGGGCCCCGGGGACCCCTCACGCGGCGACCTCGCGGCACTGGCTCTCGCAGCCCTCGGCGGGCGAGCGGAGGCGCCGGCCGACGTGGCGGTCCTGCGCGTCCTGCTCGTCGCCCTGCTCGACCACGGCCTCACGGCCTCGACCGTCGCGGCCCGGGTGGCCGCCTCCACGCGAGCCGGGCTCCCTGACTGCCTCTGCGCCGCGTATGCCGCCATGGCCGGCCCGCTCCACGGCGCCGCCCCCGTCGCGGCGCACGCCCTGCTCGCCGAGGGTGCCGACCCGGCCGCCCTCCTCGCGCGGTCGCTCCGCACGGCTGGGGCCGTGGCGGGCTTCGGGCACTTCCTCTACCCCGACGGCGACCCCCGCGCCGAGGTCGTCCTCGAGGCACTGTGGCGCCGGCGCGGCACGACCGGGCTGCGACGTCGCGTCGAGGCCCTCTCGGCGCTGGTCGCCGACCGCACCGGGGCACTGCCGAACATCGACCTCGCGAGCGCTGCCGTGCTGCACGCCCTGGGGCTGCCGGCCGAGTCCGGTGAGGTTGTCTTCCAGGTCGCACGGTCCATAGGCGTTGCCGCCCACGTCGTCGAGGAGTACGCGGAGGAGCCGTTGCGCTGGCGCGGCCGCGACCCGCAGGGCTGAGCTACACCCGCTGGTCGAACACGTGCCGGCGGACCCAGGCGTGCATGGCCACGGCCGCGGCGGCGCCGGCGTTGATCGACCGCGTCGAGCCGAACTGCTCGATGTGCAGCACGGCCGCGCACTCCGCGCGCATCGCCTCGGACAGCCCCGGCCCCTCCTGTCCGAAGACGAGCACGCATCGCCGGGGCAGGTCGAACGTCTCCAGGGGCACGGAGCCGGGCAGGTTGTCGACACCGAGGAGGGCGAGGCCCTCGGCGCGGGCCCACCGCGCCAGCGTGGTCGCATCGGGGTGGTGGTGCTCGTGCTGGTAGCGGTCGGTCACCATGGCGCCGCGCCGGTTCCAGCGGCGGCGACCGACGATGTGGAACGCCGCCGCGCCCATCGCGTTGGCCGTGCGGATGACCGAGCCGATGTTGAAGTCGTGGCCCCAGTTCTCCACGGCGACGTGGAAGTCGTGTCGCCGCGTGTCGAGGTCGTCGACGATCGCGTCGTGGCGCCAGTAGCGGTACGCGTCCACGACGTTGCGCCGGTCGCCGTGCTCGAGCAGCTCCGGGTCCCACTGGTCACCCTCGGGCCACGGCCCCTCCCAGGGGCCCAGACCGATCTCCGGCGGGGGTGGGGACGGTTGCACGGTGGTGAGTCTACGGTCGCTGCCCATCGACGAGCGGGGCCCGGGATGTCGGGAGGAGGACGGCACGTCGCCGCCGCGGCGGCAGGTGGGCGCGGCCCCGAGTCTCCGGCGCTGCCGACCTCCTCCCTTGCTCCCACCTCCATCGTGAACCGGCTCGCCGGGCGGGCAGAAGCGACGTCACCCCATCGAGACGATCCCGAGACGTTCCTGAGACTTTCGAGAGTCTTTCCTGAGGCCCCGCACGGAGGCGGTCCGGGCGCCCGCGAGGATTCAGCCCCGCCCGGCCACACGGCATACCCTGTGACCCATGCACGCTCTCGCCGCCCTGTCGGCCGCCGCCCCCGCCCTCGGCCCGAAGTGGATGGACCCGACCTACCTGCTGCAGCAGTACGGCAGCGCGTTCTTCGTGATCGCCCTCGTCATCGTCTTCGTCGAGTGCGGGCTGCTCTTCCCGATCCTGCCCGGCGACTCGCTCCTCTTCGCCGTGGGCCTGTTCATCGCGACCGGCCAGATCGACATCAACCTCGGCCTCGCGATCGCCGGCCTGACGATCGCTGCCTTCCTCGGCAACGTGGTGGGCTACGAGATCGGTCGAGGAGTCGGGCGGCCGCTCTACAAGCGGCAGGGGCGCTTCATCAACACGGCCAACTTCGACAAGACCAACGCGTTCTTCGACAAGTACGGCAGCCGCGCCCTGGTGCTCGGACGCTTCGTGCCGATCGTGCGCACCTTCATCACCGTCGTCGCCGGCATCGGCCGCATGCAGCGTCAGCGCTTCTTCGGGTGGAGCGCCGTCGGTGCCGTCGCCTGGGTGGCCAGCGTGACGCTGCTCGGCTACTTCCTCGGCCAGATCTTCCCGGGCCTGACGAAGAACATCGAGTACGCGATCCTGCTCGTCGTCGTCGTGTCGCTGTTGCCGATGCTCTTCGAGTTCCTCAAGCACCGCCGCCAGGCGAAGGCGCTCGCGGCCGAGGGCACCGACGGCACCGACGGGGCCGGCGAGGTGGCCGACCCCGTACGCGGCACCGAGCACAGCTGAGCCTGCCGAGCCTGCTGTGGCAGCCTGTCCGGCTGCCGCTCGGGCCGCTAAGTCAGGCGTTCGGGGTGCCGGAGTCGCGCGTCGGGTCCGGCTGGACCGTGCCGGGGGCCTGGGCCTGCGGCAGTGCGCCGGGCGCCGCACCCGGCTGGGTCGAGGGACCGCCGATGGCGCCGGGCTGGGTGGAGGGCGCGACACCCGGGGTGCCGGACCCACCGACGGCATTGTCGCCGAAGGACACGTTGGGCACGACGGCCTCGGTGGCGGGGGCCTCGAAGTACTCCGCGCGCTTGACGCCGGCCATGTTGGCCACGACGTTCGAAGGCACCGACTCCACCTTGGTGTTGAGCTCACGCACGAGCGCGTTGTAGTAGCGGCGCGAGCTCGCGATGCGGTCCTCGGTGCTCGTCAGCTCCTGCTGCAGGGCGAGGAAGCTCTGGTTGGCCTTGAGGTCGGGGTAGGCCTCGGCGACGGCCAGGAGACGGCCGAGCGCCTGGCTGAGCTGGCCCTCCGCCTGCGCTGCAGCGGCAGGGGTCGGGGCCCCGGACATCGCGGCGGACCGCGCCTGCATGACGTCCTCGAGCGTGCCCCGCTCGTGGCTGGCGTAGCCCTTGACGGTCTCGACCAGGTTGGGGATGAGGTCGTGGCGGCGCTTCAGCTCGACGTCGATCTGTCGCCAGCCCTCCTCGACCCTGTTGCGCAGGCCGATCAGGCCGTTGTACGTGACGACGCCCACGATCGCGGCTAGCACGACGAGGCCGATCAGGATCCAGACGATGATCATGGGTTCTCCCGAGAATCTGGGCGGTCAGTGTGCCCGATCCTAGTGCGGGGCGCACCCTCGGACCGGGCCGTCGGTGCGACGGCGGAGGTGCGCGACCGGTTCCTGTCGTCGCCTGTCACGGCGTCTTCGCGTCTGTCGGTGTCTCCTTCTAGCGTGGAGGGCATGTCGACGGCAGCACCGGCGCGCAACCGGGTCAGCCCCCTCGGTGACGTCGTCGCGGCGCCGGGGCGAGGTGCCTGGATGGGCAACCGCGGCCGGTTGCACGACGGGGCGGGCACCCGCGAGGTGCGTCGACACCACGTCGGTCGCGCCTGGATCACGTGCGCGCTGAGCTTCCGGGACCGCCGCGTGCGCCAGTGGGACCCCGGGCACTACACACCGCTCTTCTTCCTCGACGAGGCCGTCTCGTTCGCCGCCGGGCACCGGCCGTGCGCGGAGTGCCGGCGCCCCGCGTTCACGGCCTTCCGCGACGTCGTGGCGGGCATCGCCGGCGTCGACCGCCTGAGCGCACCGGAGCTCGACGGCCTGCTCCACTCGGAGCGCTGGGACTCGGCGCGGCGCGCACGCCGGCTGCACGCGTACCCGTGGGCCGACCTGCCCGACGGCGCCTTCGTGCTGGTCGACGACGGGCCGGTCCTCGTGGCCGGGGCCGGCCTCCTGCCGTGGCGACACGACAACACGTATGCCGCCCCGCGGGTGCCGCGGCCCGGCACCGGGCGTGCCCAGCTGCTCACGCCGCCGTCGGTCGTGGCGGCGCTGCGACTCGGCCTGCCCGTGCAGCTCGGCACGCCAGGCGGCTGACCCCGTCGGCCGGCGACCGCGTCAGGCGAGCCCGAGCTCCTCGAGCGAGAAGGCGTAGCGATACTCGACGCCCGCTTCCGCGGTGATCTTCTCGCCGGCACCCGTGGCACGGTCGGCGATCGTGGCCACGGCGACGACCTCGGCACCGTCCTCGCGAGCCGCTTCCACGGCAGCGAGCGGCGAGGCGCCGGTGGTCGTGGTGTCCTCGACGACCAGCACGCGGCGGCCCTTGATCGACGGGCCCTCGATGCGCTGCTGGAGGCCGTGCGCCTTGCCGGCCTTGCGCACGACGAAGGCATCGAGACGCTCGCCCCCGGCTGCGGCGGCGTGCAGCATCGAGGTGGCGACCGGGTCCGCGCCGAGCGTGAGTCCACCGACCGCCGCATACGTGAGGTCCTTGGTCAGCTCGCGCATGACGATGCCGACGAGGGGCGCGGCCTCACCGTCGAGGGAGATGCGGCGCAGGTCGACGTAGTAGTCGGCCTCCTTGCCGGAGCTGAGGGTCACGCGACCGTGGACGATCGCCTTCTCCCTGATGATCTCGAGCAGGCGAGCACGGGCGGCGGCGGTGTCAGTGACGGTCACGAGGCTCCATCGTAGGGCCGCTCTGGGCAGGGCCCCGGCAGCGTGCTCAGCGGCGGACGAGACGGGCCCGGTTGCGGACCAGAGAACGCGGCACCACGCGGAGCAGACCGACGACCGCCTTGTACTGCAGGCCCGGCACCGACACGACCCGGCCCCTCTCGACGTCGTGCAGGCAGTCGGCGACGAGCTTGTGCGGGTCGAGCCACAGAAACTCGGGTCCCGGCTTGCTGATGCCGGCGCGCTCCTGGAACTCGGTGTTGGTGAACCCCGGGCACAGCGCGGTCACGGTGACACCGGAGCCGGCGAGCTCGCTCGCGAGGCCCTCACTGAAGGTCGTCACCCACGCCTTGGCGGCGGAGTAGGAGCCGGAGGCGATGAACCCGGCCACCGACGAGACGTTGACGATGTGGCCGCGGCCGCGCTCGCGCATCGAGACTCCCGCTGCGTGCGAGAGCACGAGCACCGCACGGGTCAGGACGTCGAACGCCGCCTCCTCCACCGCGAGGTCGTTGCGCAGGAAGGAGCGCCGCAGGCCGTAGCCGGCGTTGTTGACGAGCACGTCGACAGGCCGCTCGGGGTCCGCGACCCGGTCGGCGACCGTCTGCAGCGCCGACCGGTCCGAGAGGTCGGCGACGAGCACCTCGGCGGAGACGGCATACCTGCTCGTCAGCTCGGCCGCGAGCGCCTCGAGCCGGCCGCGGTCGCGAGCGACGAGCACGAGGTCGTGGTGGCGGGCCGCCAGCTGGTGCGCGAACTCCCGCCCGATGCCGGCGCTCGCGCCGGTGACGAGGGCGGTCGGGCGCGTGGTCTGCTCTCCAGTCATGCGCCTCACCCTAGGCACGCGGTGTCGCCGTGGCCGTCTAGGGTGGCCGACTGTGCGCATCGCCACCTGGAACGTCAACTCCATCCGGTCCCGCATCGACCGCGTCGCCGCCTGGCTCGAACGCACCGACGTCGACGTGCTGGCCATCCAGGAGACCAAGGCCCGCGAGGACCAGTTCCCGCTCGAGCGGTTCGAGGCGCTCGGCTACGAGGTGGCCCACCACGGCCTCAGCCAGTGGAATGGCGTGGCCATCGCCTCGCGGGTCGGCCTGGGCGACGTGCGCGTCGGCTTCGACGGGATGCCCGGCTGGGGCGACCCCGCCGTTCCCGAGGCGCGCGCGATCGGCGCGGTCTGCAACGGCGTACGCGTGTGGTCGCTCTACGTGCCCAACGGCCGCGCGCTCGACGACCCGCACCTCGACTACAAGCTGACCTGGCTCGAGGCCCTGGCCGTCGCCGGTCGCGGGTGGCTGGCCGAGGACCCCCACGCGCAGATCGCGCTGCTCGGCGACTGGAACATCGCGCCCACCGACGCCGACGTGTGGAGCGTCGCCTACTACGAGGGCCGCACGCACACCTCACCTGGCGAGCGCGCGGCCTTCCAGGGCGTCGTCGATGCCGGCTTCGACGACGTGGTCCGCCCGCACACCAACGAGCCGGGGACCTTCACGTACTGGGACTACACCCAGCTGCGGTTCCCGAAGCGGCAGGGCATGCGCATCGACTTCGCGCTGTGCTCCCCCGCCCTGGCTCGGCGCGTCGTCGGTGCGGCGATCGACCGCGAGGAGCGCAAGGGCAAGGGAGCCTCCGACCACGCCCCCGTCGTCTTCCAGGTCGGGGACTGACTGAGCCGGCAGGGCTGCGGCAGCCGTCAGGCCTCGATGGGACGGCCGGTGAACGAGCCGGTACCCCGCATCAAGACGGCACCCGACGGGTCGAAGGCGGTGAACGAGTACGTCCCCCGGACCCGGTCACCGCTCACGGTGCCCCGGACGCGGACCCGGACCGTGACTCCGGGCTTGCCGGGGCCGGCAGGTCCGGGCTGGCCCGTCCACATCGTGCCCTCGAAGCCGCTGTCCCCTCGATGCGCCCAGGTGCCCAGGAGGACCGCGTCTGCGGGCGAGATGTCCTGGCTGATGAGGACGCCGCCTGCCGCGAGGCTGACGACGGTCGTCGTCCTGACGGCGCCGGCCCCGTCGTCCTTCCGGGAGATCACCCAGCTCCCACCGACCTTCGAGTCGCCGGTGCCACTCGCCGCCGCCGACGAGGCGCCGGCGACGCCCCCGATGGCCACCGCGCCCGTTCCCAGCAGGACCCGCCGACGGTTCAACACGTGCTCGTCCATTTTTTACCCCCTTGGTGTGGTGACGGACGGCGGAGGCCGGCCGCCACCTTCCAGAGTCGGGGTGGTCGAGATCGGCCGTCAAGAGAGGCACTTGCCTTCACCCCACATGCGTGGTAAAGGCGGATGGAGTAGAGGGCCGCTCTATCCCGCCGTCTGGTCGGTTGCCGTCGCCGCGAGAGGTCCTGGGCCCGGCATCGCGCCACCTGGTGCGTCATGTGGGTGGGGCGGTGCACCCTCAGAGGGCGACGAAGGGGGGCCGGCGGTCGGTGTCCGTCCCGGTGGCTCGGTCGGTCGCGGCAGCGCTCCTCCGAGTGCCGAGGCCGAGCGTCAAGGCAATCCCGGCCCCGAGGAGGGCCGCGACGGCACCGCCGAGGAAGACCGTCTGCACCTGCACCACCCCGGCCCCGATGAGCGCATCGGTGTCGAGCTGGTCGGGCAGGCGGCGGACGGCGTCGAAGTAGCGGCTCAGGCCGATCGAGGTGAGCAGCGCCAGCCCCACGACCATCCCGACCATGCGCGCCACCACGACGAGGGAGCTCGCGACGCCGTGGGCGTGGGCCGGCGAGTCGGCGAGCGCCGCGTCGTTGACCGGAGCGAGGGCCAGGCCCACGCCGAGCCCGACCACGACGAGCACCACCGTGGCGGGCACCGTCTCGGTGACGGACTGGAGCGTCCACCGGGACATGACGAGCAGACCGGCGCCCGCCAGCAGCAGGCCCGGCCCCGCAACCGCCCCGTCGCCGAGCCGCCGCAGCGACAGCCCGCCGAGCAGCGCCCCGACGGGGACGGCGAGCAGGAAGCGGACGAGTACCAGCGCAGCCCCCGTCTCGTCGTAGGCGCCGGTCAGCCGGGCCAGGAGCGGCACGTCGACGACCACGCCGACCAGGGCCGCACCGACGAGGAGGCTGACGACGAGTGAGCGCAGGCCGCGGGCGCCCACGACGCCACGAGGGATCAGCGGGTCGGCGGCGTGCCGGTGCCACCAGGCCAGGGCCACCAGCGCCAGCGCACCGACCGGCAGCAGGCTGTAGCCGAGCGGGCCGACGACCTCCTTCTCCGGGTCCGACGAGGCGAAGGTCAGCACGAGGCAGCCGAGCGCCACCGCGACGAGGAGGGCCCCGACGAGGTCGGCTCGCCGCAGCACGGGCCACCAGTGCCGGGCGGTCAGCACCGCCACGACGACCAGTACGCCCAGCCCCGCGACGCCGATCGGGGTGAACAGCCGGGACGTGCCCGTGAACGGCACGAACGGGGCCCCGAGCGCCACGTCGGTCACGAGCGACTCCGGGGCCGCCAGCGCGAGGCCCGTCGCGCCGAGGCCCAGCACCACCAGCACGAGCGTGACGGCTGGCACGAGCCCCCGGCGGGCCGTCCGCGTCCTGCCCGGCGTGGGCGCCCGTCCGCCCTGCGCTGCCTCCCCGCGGGACGACGCGGACGCGGGCACGGCTGGGAGCCCGCGGCCTCCGAGCAGGTGGATGACGGCATACAGCGCCAGGGCGGCCACGACGTTGAGCCAGAAGATCGCCCGCCACCCGGACCACGCGAGGACGACGGCGCCGAGCACGGGCCCGAGCACCGAGCCGAGCTCCTGCACGGCCCCGACGACGCCGAGCGGGGTGCCGCGGCGGTGGGCCGGCCACAGGTCCGCGACGAGCGCGAGCGTCGCCGGCACGAGCCCGCCACCGCCGATGCCCTGGAGCACCCGACCGGTGACGAGCACCGGCATCTCGACGGCGAGCGCCGTGACGGCGGACCCGACGACGAAGACCAGCAGGCAGCCGAGCAGGATGCGCCGCCGGTCGAGCAGGTCCGACAGTCGCCCGATCAGCGGGAGCACGGCGATGTAGCCGAGGAGGAACCCGGAGATGATCGGGGTCGCCCGCTGCAGGGCGTCGATGCCGATGCCGACCCCGGCCATCATGTCGGTCAGGGCGAGGACGACGACGTAGGTGTCGGCGGCCGCGAGCGCCACCGCGGCCGAGGCTGCCGCGAGCAGGGCGAACCGGTGGCTGCCGTGCGACGTGGCGGAGGGCATCGCCGGGCCGTCAGGGCCTGGTGATGGTGACGGGTCGGCCGTACTGGTCGAGCGTCAGCGTGTAGGTCGAGGTGGTCCCCGACCCGAAGAACGGGCCGGCGATGGCGACCTGGCGCAGCTCCTGGGTGTCGGTGAGGCCGTAGGTCGCCGAGAAGGTGCCGCTGCTGTCGCCGATGAGGAACAGGTCGGTGACCGCCTTCCCCGGAAGGCTGCCCCTGATGGTCGAGAGCACCTCGGACCCGCGGCGCACCTTGTCGCCGACGCTGGGCGAGGTCGTCGCCGTCAGGAGCGTGGTCAGCCCCTTGTCGGGCGAGAAGAGCACGGCGGGGTCGGGCACCCCGAAGGTCTTGGGGTCGATCTTGTTGGTGCCCGGGATCAGCGGCAGCTTGGCGTAGACGTCACCACCGATCGAGGTGATCTCGGCGTCGGCCTGCACGCCCTTGAGGGTCACCTTGAAGGTGCCCTTGAACGCCGGCGGGTGCTTGCCCCAGCCGTCGGCCGACACGACGCCGGACGAGCCCTGCGGCACGTCGGAGCTGGCGAGCTGGAGGTGCACCGAGCGCGCGGCGTCGACCTTGGCCTTGGCCGCCGCGAGCCGCTGCGCCGGGGAGAGCTGCGTCTGGTTCGGCGAGGCGCCGTCCGAGCTGGAGCAGGCCGCGACGGTGACGACGCACGTCGCCGAGAGGGCGGCGGCCGCGAGCTTTCCGGTGATGCGCATGCGCGTCAGGCTAACCGAGTGGTGCGGCCGTGCTCGGCTGGCCGCGCCAGGTGGGTATGGCTAGGTTCGGGGACCGCGGCGGGACCGCCTCGCCACCTGACGAAGGAGCACGAACCCATGGCACTGCTCGGAGTCATCCTCCTACTGCTCGGCGTCGCAGTGGGCGTCGTCGCCTACGTCGCGACCCACGCCGCCACCGCGGTCGTCCCGGTCACGGCGCTGGGCCTGACCCGCAACGCCTCCCCGCTCGAGCTCGTGCTCTACGGCGTGGTCGCGATGCTGCTCTTCGCCCTCGGCTGGGCGCTGCTGTCGGCGGCCGCCCGCCGTCGCGTTCGCGTGCGCCGCGAGGAGAAGGAACGCGCCCGCATCGCCGAGATCGAGGAGGGCGCCGAGGCCACGAGGCGCGAGCACGAGGACCGCCTGCGCGAGGCCGGCCTGCGCGACGAGGACCTGCGCCGCCGCGAGAACGAGCTCGCCGCCCGCCACGAGGGCCTCGACACCCGTGAGGCCGAGCTGGCCGACCGTGAGTCCCGGCTGCGCGAGCAGCCGTCCGTCGCTGACGTCGTGACTGGCCGCGCCGAGGGCAGCGTCCACGAGGGCACCGCGTCCTGGCGCCAGTCTGGCGACGACACGGGCGAGGACACCCACGACGACACGAGCCACATCGGCAGCGCCGACGGCGACACCGCGCACAGCGACACCGCGTACGGCGACGACCGGGGCGACACGGCATACGGCAGCGACCACGCCGACCGCGCCTCGGAGCACACCGACTCCACGGCCGCCGAGGAGCGCCAGCAGCGCGACTCGTCGGTGTGACGGGGCTCGCCGCCTACGTCTTCGACCTCGACGGCGTCGTCCGGGACTTCGGCCCTGGCGACGCCGCAAGGCTTTTCGATGCCGTGCTCAACAGCGCCGACTTCGGCGTCGCCAAGCCGGACGTGCGCGCCTACGCCGCGGCGCACGCTGCGATCGAGGTCGACCTCAGGCGCGGGCTGGGCCGCGGGGAGATCTGGTTCACCGACGACCGCGCCGAGAACGTGGCCGCTGCCAGCGAGTTCGGTTGGCAGGCACAGCTGTTCACCCTCGATCGGCAGCAGGCGCCGCAGGGAGCGTGACGACGGCGCGAACCCCGGGAGCGGCATCCTCCAGCGTCACGTCTCCACCCCGCCGCCGCAGGAGGGCGCGGGTGATGGGCAGGCCGAGGCCGGTGCCGCCGCTGTCGCGGTCGCGCGCCTCGTCGAGACGGGTGAAGCGGTCGAAGACGCGCTCATGGTCGGCAGCGGGTATGCCGTGCCCGTCGTCGGTGACGACGATCCGGACCAGCACCTGGCCATCGCCGGCGACGCGGTGGGCGTCGAGGAGGACCGAGCCCTGCGCGTGGCGCACCGCGTTGTCGACGAGGTTGGTCAGCGCGCGGGTCAGCTCCACCGCCGGGACGGCGACCTCGAGCGGACGGCTCGGAGAGTGACGCGCCGTCCGCACGGGCACACGGGCGGACCGGTACCGCCCCACGATCTTGTCCAGCAGGGCAACCACGTCGACGCACGCCGGTGGCCCGGCGGCTCCCGGGGTGGCGTCGTCGTCGGTGCGGGCCAGGAGCAGCAGGTCGTCGACGAGCCGGGAGAGCCGGTCCACGTCGGGCAGGACCTCCTCGGGCAGCCGGCCGCCCTCGCGGAGCCGCTGCGCGACCTCGAGCTGGGTGCGCAGGCTCGCCAGCGGGCTACGCAGCTCGTGGGCGGCGTCGGCCACGAAGGCGCGCTGCCTGCGTCGGGCGGTCGCGATCCGGTCGAGCATGGCGTTGAGCGTCGTGGCCAGGGCGCTCACCTCGTCGTCGGTCGGCGGGACCGGGAGGCGCACGTCCTCCGACGACGCGTCGTCGATGCGCTCGGCTCCTCGGCGCAGGGCCTCGACGGGCGCGAGCGCGGCACCGATGACCCGCCACGCGATGGCCGCGAGCACCGCGAGCAGCAGCGGGAAGATCACGAGGAGCAGCCAGCGCACCGTCCGGGCAGTCTGCTCGATGTCGGCCGTCGAGGCGGCCGCGACGACGGTGTAGGCGCGGCCGTGGCTGCCCTCCGGCCCCGCCGCGACCGCGGCGACCTGCAGTCGGCCGCTGAGGCCCGAGCGACTCCCCGGCACGACGACCGTGTCTCCGGCCAGGGCCTGCCGGCGCTCAGCGTCGGTGACGAGGGCGGTGAGCCGGTCGGCGGTGACCGAGCCGCTGACGACCCGTCCGTCGGCGTCGAGGACCTGAAGCACCTGCGCGCCCGACACGGGGACGGGGTCCGGCACCCTGCCGGCGTCGACGAGCAGGGCCACCTGCTGGGCGCTGGCGCGGGCGGCCGCCTCGACGGACCGCGACAGCGACCCGGTCAGCACGACGTAGAGCAGGACCCCACCCACGGCGAGCGCACCTGCGACGCCGAGGAGCCCGACGAGCATGAGGCGTCCGCGCAGGCCGAGTCCCGCGAGACGCCGAGCGCCTCTGCGGAAGAGGGCGTTCTGCCGGCGGCCCCCGTTCACCGCGCCATCCGGTAGCCGGCGCCGCGGACGGTCTCGATCCGTGACCGCCCGAGCTTGCGCCGCAGGTAGCCGACGTAGACCTCGACGACGTTCGGGTCATCCCCGCCGCCCCAGACCCGCTCGAGCAGCTCCTCCTTGGGCACGACGGCGTCCCCGGCGCGCAGGAGGTGCTCGAGCAGGAGGAACTCGCGCGGGGCGAGCGCCACGTCGGCGCCGTCCACTTCCACGCGTCGGGTGGACGGGTCGAGGCTCACGCCGGAGTGCCGCAGGACGACCGGCCGGGGGGCGGGGTCACGGCGCAGCAGGGCTCGCAGACGGGCCAGGAGCACGACGAACGAGAAGGGCTTGGTCAGGTAGTCGTCCGCCCCGTAGTCGAGGCCGTCCGCCTCGTCGTACTCGCCGTCCTTCGCGGTGAGCAGCAGGACCGGGACCCAGTTCTCCTCCTCTCGCAGGGTCCGCACGACGGTGTAGCCGGACAGTCCGGGCAGCATGATGTCGAGGACGACGACGTCGTAGCCGCCGAAGCGCGCCGCGTCGAGCCCGGCGACCCCGTCGGCGACGTGGTCCACGACGAAGCCCTCGGCGCCGAGCCCGCGCACGAGCGCAGCGGCCATCCGGGCCTCGTCCTCGACCAGCAGCACCCGCACACGGCAACCATGGCACGCCGTGCGGACGGGGGCAGGTCGAGCGGGCGATGCGCAGAGCGCGCCTTCTCAGTCGCCTCTCAGCCGGGCGGGCGCACGATGGCTCCATGAGCATCTTCACCGAACACCCGGCCGCCCGCTGGGGCCTGCCGGCCGCCGCCGTCGGGGTCATCGGCGTCACGGCGCTCGCCCTGAACCAGTCGGCGTCCGCAGACGCCGGTCTGCCGTCCCGGACGGCGCAGCAGCTGCTCGCCGACGTGCGCTCGGCGGACGTCTCGAGCCTGTCGGGCACCGTCGTGCAGACCTCGAACCTCGGGCTGCCGCAGCTGCCGGGTCTCACCACAGGCGGCCCGGCCAGCGGTGGCAGCGGAGGTGCAGGGGGCCTGGGGGGCGCCGGCGGGAGCTCGCTCACCTCGCTCCTGTCGGGCACCCACACCTGGCGCGTCTGGGTCGACGGCCCGTCGCGACAGCGGCTCGCGCTCGTCGGCACGAGCGGCGAGTCGGACGTCATCCGCAACGGCTCCGACCTGTGGCTGTGGTCCAGCGCCGACAAGACGGCCGTGCACCACACCCTCGGCACCAGGCAACGCCAGGGCCAGCCGGGCGCAGCACCCCACCGGCCCTCGGGCACGCTCCCGGGGGGCGTCCCGAGCACTCCCGACCAGGCGGCGTCCGCGGCCCTGGCCGCCATGGGCAGGGACACCGCGGTGACGACCTCGGGGGCGGCGTCGGTCGCCGGCCGGTCGGCATACGAGCTCGTCCTGACCCCGAAGGACAAGGCGACGCGGGTGGCCTCGGTGCGCATCGCGATCGACGCCGAGAAGCACGTGCCGCTGCGGGTGCAGGTCTACTCGACCAAGCTGTCCAACCCGGCGTTCGAGGTGGGCTTCACCTCCGTGGACTTCTCCACGCCGGAGGCGCGACAGTTCGCCTTCACCCCGCCCGCCGGCACGACCGTGACGCAGCCCGACCAGTCCGACCAGGCCGGCCCGAAGGGCGCCGCAGGCACCAACCCGGCGCCGTCGAAGCAGCAGGCCGCCGCCGCGGCGAAGGCTGCCGGCGCCACCCGAGCCGTCGGCTCGGGGTGGAGCACCGTGGTGGTGACGCGGATGCCGACCGGTGCGACGTCGGGCAGCAGCACGGGATCGGACGCCACGACACGCCAGCTCGCGACGGTGCTGGGCGCGCTGCCGACCGCGTCGGGCTCGTGGGGCTCGGGGCACGTCCTCGAGGGCACCCTGTTCTCCGCCGTCGTGACGGACGACGGCCGCGTGGCCTTCGGGGCAGTCGCGCCGCAGACCCTCTACACCGCCCTGGCGGCGAGGTGACCGTGGCGTCGCCCTCGGCGGTCCGGGCCGGGGACGGTGGTGAGCTGGCCATCGAGAGCCGGGGCCTGACCAAGCGGTTCCGTGGCACGGCCGCGGTCGACTCGATCGACCTGGCGGTGCCACGGGGCTCGGTCTACGGGTTCCTCGGCCCGAACGGGTCGGGGAAGACGACGACGATCCGGATGCTGCTCGGCCTGGTGCGTCCCACGGAGGGCTCCAGCAGCCTTCTCGGACGAGCCGTTCCCCGTGAGGCGCAGCACGTGCTTCCCCGTGTCGGGGCGCTCGTGGAGGGACCCGCCTTCCACCCCTACCTCTCGGGCCGGGACAACCTGCGCCGCCTCGACGCCGCGGACCTGACCGCCGAGCCCCGCTCCGCTTCGGCTCGCGTGGACGCCGCCCTCGACCGCGTGGGCCTCCTCGCGGCAGCCGGCAAGCGGTACCGCGCCTACTCGCTCGGCATGCGCCAGCGGCTCGCCATCGCGGCAGCGCTGCTCGTGCCTCGCGAGCTGCTCGTGCTCGACGAGCCGACGAACGGCCTCGACCCGCAGGGCACCCGCGAGGTGCGCCACCTCGTGGCCTCGCTGGCCTCCGACGGCACCACCGTCTTCGTCTCGAGCCACCTGCTGTCCGAGGTCGAGCAGATGTGCACCCACCTCGGCGTCATGAGCGAAGGACGGCTCGTGGCCCAGGGGTCGACGGCGCAGGTCCGCGGCGGCGCGGCGCCCGTGGCACGCGTCCTCACGGAGCAGCCCGGCGAGGCGTCGCGGATCATGGCCGAGCTCGGCGTCGATGCCGTGGCGCCGGTCCCCGGGGGAGTGTGCGGGGTGCCGGGCGGCATCGAACCGGAGAAGATCGTGGCCGCTCTCGTCCAGGGCGGCGTGGGCGTGCGGGAGTTCACCGTGAGCAGCCCCAGCCTGGAGGATCTCTTCGTCGCGCTGACCGGGGAGGGCTTCGATGTCAGTGGCTGAGTCGGTGACCACGTCCCAGACCGCGGGCGCAGCGCCCCCGCCACGGGCAGGCTGGTCGAGGCGGCTCTCCGGCCGCCTGCTCTGGTCCGAGCTCGGGCTCATCGGCGGCCGGCGCCGCAACCAGATGGGTCTGCTCGTCCTCGCGGCCGTGCCGGTCCTCATGGCGGTCGCCGTGCGCATCTCGACGCCGCGGGCCGGTCGCGGCCCCGACTTCCTCTCCTCGATCACCTCGAACGGGCTCTTCGTGCCGCTCGCGGCGCTCGGTGTCGAGATGGGCCTGTTCCTGCCGCTCGCGATCGCGATGCTCTCCGGCGACGCCGTGGCCGGAGAGGCGAACCTCGGCACGCTGCGCTACCTGCTGACCGTGCCGGTCGGGCGCACCCGGCTGCTCGCCGTCAAGTACGGCTCGCTCGTCGTCGGCGCGATCTGGGGCGTCGCAGTCGTCACCGTGGCCGGGGCGCTGGTCGGCATCGCCCTCTTCGGCACCGGCCCGATGACCACGCTGTCCGGCACCGAGCTGCCGTTCTGGAGCGCCGTCTGGCGGGTCGTCCTCGTCGGGCTCTACATCGCCGCGGGGCTGAGTGCCCTCGCCGCGGTCGGGCTCTTCATCTCGACGCTCACCGAGCAGCCGCTGGCGGCGACGGTGGCGCTGATGATCTTCACGATCCTGTCTTGGATCGCCGACGCCGTGCCGCAGATCGGCTGGCTGCACCCGTGGCTGCTCGTCGACCAGTGGCAGGCGTTCACCGACCTGCTGCGCGACCCGCCGTTCTGGGACAACGTCGCCCGCGGCCTGTGGGTCGACCTCGGGTATGCCGTCGTCTTCTGGCTCCTGGCGTGGGCGCGGTTCGCGGGCAAGGACGTCACCAGCTGACGACACCTTCCCGGGCAAGGACGCCCACCGGCATACGCCTGGAACTCGAGCGCCCGCCGACGCGGGTGCGTCGGCGGGCGCAGGACGGCGGGAGGTCGCGGGTCAGACGAGGGTGAGCGACCCACCCTCGCCGTCGACGCCCACCTTGACGGTGGAGCCGTCGCGGACCTCTCCCGAGAGCAGGCCGCGGGCCAGCCGGTCGCCGATCTCGCGCTGCACCAGGCGGCGCAGCGGGCGGGCGCCGTAGGCCGGGTCGAAGCCCTTGTCGGCCAGCCACCGGCGGGCGTCGTCGGTGACCTCGAGGTTGATGCGCCGGTCGGCGAGCCGCTGCGCGAAGGCCCTGACCTGCAGGTCGACGATCCGGGTCAGGTCGTCCATGCTCAGCGCGTCGAAGACGACGATCTCGTCGAGCCGGTTGAGGAACTCGGGCTTGAACGAGGACCGCACGACGGCCATGACCTCGTTGCGCCGCTCCTCCGGCGACAGCAGCGGGTCGGTGAGGAACTGCGACCCGAGGTTGGAGGTGAGCACGAGGATGACGTTGCGGAAGTCGACCGTGCGCCCCTGACCGTCGGTCAGGCGCCCGTCGTCGAGCACCTGCAGCAGGATGTCGAAGGTCTCGGGGTGGGCCTTCTCGATCTCGTCGAGCAGGATCACGGAGTACGGCCGACGGCGTACGGCCTCGGTGAGCTGCCCGCCCTCCTCGTAGCCGACGTAGCCGGGCGGCGCACCGATGAGGCGCGCGACCGAGTGGCGCTCGGAGTACTCGGACATGTCGATGCGCACCATGGCGCGCTCGTCGTCGAAGAGGAAGTCCGCGAGGCTCTTGGCCAGCTCCGTCTTGCCGACACCAGTGGGGCCCAGGAAGAGGAAGCTGCCGGTGGGCCGGTCGGGGTCTGAGACGCCGGCCCGTGTGCGGCGCACGGCGTCGGACACGGCGCGCACGGCGTCGGTCTGGCCGATGAGCCGCGCCCCGAGGTGTTCCTCCATGTGGAGCAGCTTCTCGGACTCGCCCTCCAGCAGCCGGCCGGCGGGGATGCCGGTCCACGCGGAGATGACGTCGGCGATGTCGTCGGCGCCGACCTCCTCCTTGACCATCGGCTCGTCCTCCTGGCCGGGGGCCGCCGCGGCCTCGCGCTCCTGGGCGGAGGCCAGCTCCTTCTCCAGCGTCGGAATGTCGCCGTAGAGGATCTTCGAGGCTGCCGCGAGCTCGCCCTCGCGCTGCAGCCGGTCGGCCTGCGTGCGCAGGTCGTCGATGCGCGCCTTGAGGTCACCGACGGCGTTGAGGCCGGACTTCTCGGCCTCCCACCGGGCGTTGAGGGCGGCGAGCTCCTCGGCGCGGTCGGCGAGGTCCTTGCGCAGCCGCTCGAGGCGGTCGCGGGAGGCCGGGTCGGTCTCCTGCTCGAGCGCGAACTCCTCCATCTTGAGGCGGTCGACGGCGCGGCGCAGCTCGTCGATCTCGACGGGGCTGGAGTCGATCTCCATGCGCAGCCGCGACGCGGCCTCGTCGATCAGGTCGATGGCCTTGTCGGGCAGCTGGCGCCCACTGATGTAGCGGTCGGAGAGGGACGCGGCCGCGACGAGCGCCGAGTCGGCGATGGTCACCTTGTGGTGCGCCTCGTAGCGCTCCTTGAGGCCACGCAGGATCGCGACGGTGTCCTCGACCGACGGCTCGCCGACGAAGACCTGCTGGAAGCGTCGCTCGAGGGCGGCGTCCTTCTCGATGTGCTTGCGGTACTCGTCCAGCGTCGTCGCGCCGACGAGGCGCAGCTCGCCGCGGGCGAGCATGGGCTTGAGCATGTTGCCGGCGTCCATGGCGCCCTCGCTGGCGCCCGCGCCGACGACCGTGTGGATCTCGTCGATGAACGTGACGATCTGCCCGTCGCTGCCCTTGATCTCCTCGAGAACGGCCTTGAGCCGCTCCTCGAACTCGCCGCGGTACTTCGCGCCGGCGACCATCGCGGCCAGGTCGAGGCTGTAGAGCGTCTTGTCGCGCAGGCTCTCGGGCACGTCGCCCTCGACGATGCGCTGCGCGAGGCCCTCGACGACGGCGGTCTTGCCGACGCCGGGCTCGCCGATGAGGACAGGGTTGTTCTTGGTGCGGCGGGAGAGGACCTGCACAACGCGGCGGATCTCGGCGTCGCGGCCGATGACGGGGTCGAGCTGGCCCTCCCGGGCCCGGGCCGTGAGGTCGGTGCCGTACTTGGCCAGCGCCTCGAACGTGCCCTCCGGGTTGTCGGACGTGACGGGGCGGCCGCCGCGCAGCTCGGGGATCGCCTTCTCGATGGCATCCGCGTCCAGGCCGAACTGTCCCGTGCGCGCGATGGCGAGCAGGAGGTGGTCGGTGGAGACGAACGAGTCGCCCATCGCGGTCATGTACTGCTGGGCCTGCTGGACCACGCGCAGGCCGATCGGCGAGAGCTGCGGCTGCTGGACGCCGCCGGTGACCTGCGGCATCGAGGCCATGGCGCGCTCGGCGGCCGCGGTGGCAGCGGCCACGCTGGAGCCGCCGGCCGTGAGCAGCGCCGGGGTCGTGGTGCCGCCCTGTGCTGCCAACGCGAGCAGCAGGTGAGCCGGCTCGATGTTCGGGTGGTGCTTGCCCGTCGCGGTGGTCGCGGCCTGGGCGAAGGCCTCCTGAGCCTTGTTGGTCAGCTGTAGGTCCATGCGTTCTCCTGGAAAAGGGATCGGAACACTCGGAGCAACCGGGTCTCAGTTGAGTCTATTCCACTCAACTTCGCGACTGGCCGGAAGGGCCGGGTATGGCGCCGCGCGGCGTCCCGCAGGGCCGCCCGGCCGGGCCGTACGCTCCCGGCATGGACAGCACGGGCCGCGCCACCCTCGCCGACGAGCTGCGCAGGGCGCGCTTCCGGACGACCCAGTTCCGCGAGGGCTACTCGGAGCCGGCCGTCGACGACCTTCTCGACGCGGTCGTGCAGCAGCTCGTCTCCCCCGAGGCGGGCTCACGGTCGGACGCCGACGTCGTGGCCATGGTGGATGCGGCGCGTCTCCCGATCACGAAGGCGCGGCGCGGCTACGCGCAGGCCGACGTGGACGCCCTGCTGAGCCGCCTCGTCACGGGTCTCGGCGGCACCCGGACGGCGGAGCCGCCACCGGGGGCCGACGGACGGTCCGTCACCACGACAGAGGCAGCCCCCTCGCTCCCCTCGGCCGTCACCGAGCCCCCGCGCGGCCTGCTGGCACGACTCTTCGGCCGCTGACCGGGGACTGCCCCAGGGGCTCAGCCGTGCGGGTTCGGGTCGTACCACCCGCCGTGTGCGGCGGCGAGTGCCGCGAAGCGGACGGCATACGCCCGATCGGGCGACGTGCGCACGTAGACGGCCCACTCGTGGTCCTCGGCGTCGTCCTCCCCGGCCAGCGCCTCACGCACGACGCGCACCTCCGACAGCCCCTCGGACTCGAGGTCCTCGGCGATCTCCTCGGCACTCTCGCGCTCCGGCAGCACGAGAAGGTGCTCGGTCCGCGAGGGCTCGGCGTCAGGCGTCGTGCACACGGGCCCCAGCGTAGGACGCTCGGACGACCTCGCCAGGCCCGGCGCCGGTCTCGATGACCCGCTCGGCCACCTCCCGCAGCTTGACGTTGTGGTCCGGTGGTCGGACCGTCAGGCGCTGTCGGGGTCCTGCCCCGTCTCGACCACTCGGGTCGCCAGCTCGCGCAACTTGATGTTGCGGTTGAGCGAGGCCCTCCGTAGCATCTCGAAACCCTGCTGCGCCGTGATGCGGTGGCGCTCGATGAGGACCCCGACCGCGTGGCCGATGAGGCGGTGGCTCTCGATGGCCTGCTCGAGCTGCCGCTCCTTCTGGGTGCGGGCCTGCAGGGCGATGACCCGGTCCACCGCCTGGCCGAGCGACTGGGCCAGCAGGTCCCCGACGACGAGCTCGTCGCTCGACACGAGGCGTGGCTCGTCGAACTGCACCCAGGCACGGCAGTCGGACTCCTGCGCGGTGGGCAGCAGCAGCAGGCCCTCGCGCTTCTCGCCGACGAGCACGTCGTTGCGGAAGGGGCTCGACTTGAGACCGCGTCGCACCGCCGGGTCGAGCTCGGACGTGGTCACCCGCCCGCGCGGGCAGAGCACCACCGGCTGCCCCTTGGTGGGCGAGACGCTGAGGGTGACCTCGCCGTCGAACAGCACCGTGAAACCGGTGACGGCGGTGGCGAGCGCCTGGTCGAGCTCCTCGGCCCGGGCGAGGTCGACAGCGATCCGGGCAGCCAGCTCCCGTCGCAGCCTCGACTCGTGCTCACGCGTCTCGTCGCGCACGACCACGATGATGAAGCCGGCGTGCTCGTCCGTGGAGGGGACGCAGGCCGCACGAGCGTGCACCCAGGCCTCGCCACCGCCGCGGCGCAGGATGCGGTAGCGGTCGTCGAAGCCGGCCTGACCGGCCTGCAGCTGTGCCAGCCGCTCCTCGTGGCTGCGTGCATCGTCGGCAGCCCCCTCGGTGGGAGCCCACCACGGGTAGGGCGGGACGAGCGGACCGTCCGCGAGCGACCACCCGAACGTGCGGGTGAACGCCGCGTTCATGTCGACCACGCGACCGTCGGCGTCGGTGATGACGAACGGTTCGGAGATCGCGCCGACGATGGCGCGCAGCCAGGCGGCATCGCGGGACCGGGATCGCGACCGGACGAGGTTGGCCGCCAGGCGGGCGCGCAGCTCCTGTGGGTCGAACGGCTTGACGACGTAGTCGTCGGCACCCTCGAGGAGGCCGGTGGTGCTGGCCTCGACACCGGCTCGGGCAGACAGCAGGACGACCGGCAGGTCACGCAGCGCCGGGTCGGAACGGATCTCGCGCACCAGGGTGAGACCGTCCATCCGCGGCATCATGACGTCGGCCAGCACGAGGGACGGCCTGTGGAGACGGAGCTGCTCGAGCGCCTCGATGCCGTCTTGCGCGGACACGACGTCGTAGTCGTTCACCACGTGCCGCGCGATGTACTCGCGCATGTCGTGGTTGTCCTCGACGACCAGCAGTGTCGGCCGGTCCTCGACCGTCTCGGCCGGCTCGGCCGTCTCGAAGGGCGTGACGGTCTCGGACGGCTGGGCCGCGGGACCTGTCGTCGTGATTTCGCTGGACCCGCGACCGGGGGACGTCGGCGCGGTCGGCTCCATCCGGGCGGCCACGTCGTCGCGCACCACCCAGGTGCTCGCCTCGAGGATGAAGGACTCCGCCGATCGGGGCCGGATCGAGGGCCGCAGGGCCTCGCGCACCGACGGCCGCCCCCACGGCAGGGCGACGGTGAACCTGCTCCCCTCCCCCTGGGTGGAGCGGACGGTCACGGTGCCGCCCAGCAGCTCGACGAGCTGGCGCACCAGTGAGAGCCCGATGCCGGCGCCCTCGCGAGAGCGCCGGTCGTCCCCCCGGCCGAGCTGGCGGAACCGGTCGAAGACCAGGTCGAGGTCCTTCTCGGCGATGCCGATGCCGGTGTCGGTGACGGACACCTCGTAGCCGTCGAGGTCGGACTGCAGGCGCAGGGAGATGCGGCCGCGAGGAGTGAACTTCAGGGCGTTGGCGAGCAGGTTGAGCACAACGCGCTCGAACATGTCGACGTCGACGTAGGTCACGTGGTCGCACCCGTCGCACACGACCTCGAACTCCAGCCCGGCACGCTCGATGGCCGGGCGGAAGTTCGCGGCGACCCCGGTGGTCAGCTCCTTGATGTCAGCCTCGACCCAGTGCGGCTCGACAGCACCGGCCTCGACGCGGGTGAGGTCGAGGATGCGGTCGACCAGACCGGTGAGCCGCTCGGTGTTGCGGCTGATCAGCTCGAACCGCTCGCGCTGCTCGGGGTCGAGCCCGTCGGCGGCCAGGGCATCGGTGACCGGGCCCGCGATGAGCGTGAGGGGCGTGCGCAGCTCGTGGCTGACGTTGGCGAAGAAGTCCGTCTTGGCCACGTCGAGCTCGGCGAGCACCTCGTTGCGGCGTCGCTCCTCCTGCAGGTGCCGGATGCCGCTGAGGGCCATGGCGACGTGCGAGGCGCAGAGCTCGGCGTAGACCTGCAGCTGCGCGTCCCAGGGCCGGCGCGCGTTGTCGGTCAGCAGCAGCTGGGCGGTCGGCTCCACGAGCCCCGGCTCGACGATGGGGACCACGTGCACGACCTCGTCGGCCTCGACGCGCATGTCGCCGTGACCGGCAGCCTCGCCGGGGTCGGTCCAGCGGATGTCGGCCGTGACGTGGTCGTGCGTGTGCGAGCCGAGCACGGCGAGGGCCCGACGGCGTACGTCCTCGGCGCTGCGCGCGTCGGCCAGTGTCTCGACGAGCGCGGCGGAGACGTTGGCCCGGCGCTCGGCGACCACCTTGGCCGTCGTCTCGGTGGCGACGTTGAGGACGCCGACGACCCTGCCGTCGTCGTCGTGGATGGCGCCGTAGGACCACGTGAAGTAGGCCTCCTCGAGGAAGCCGGCGCGGTTGACGACGAGAAGGGCGTCCTCCACCCACGTGGCGGGGCCACCACTGGTGACGCTGTCGAACATCGGTCCGATGACGTCCCAGACCTCGGGCCAGACGGCTCGCACCGGCAGGGTCCACGCACCGGGGTGCTTGTTGGGCCCCAGGATGTTGCGGTAGCCGTCGTTGTAGAGCATGAGCAGGTCGGGGCCCCAGCAGATGAGCATGGGGAACCGCGACGAGAGGCACACGTCGACGAGCACGCGCAGGTTGCTGGGCCACGTGTCGACGGGCCCGAGCGGCGTCGCGGACCAGTCGGTCTGCGCGAACCGCTCCTGCATCTCGCCCTGGCCCGAGGGCACTGCGAAGCTCTGTCGACCGGCCTCCGCGCCGCTGTGGATGTCGCCGTCCGGCTGGTGCGGGGTCACGCGACGTCCGGGAGTCTGATCAAGAAACTGCCTCCGGGGCAATCGGCAACAAGATGCCCCGGCTGCATGAGGCCTGCACAGTGTTACACATGTAAGGCGCGGGCTGAGCCCGGCGACCCGGCCGCCCTCCTGGTGCCCTCGCCAGCGCCGTCCCGACCGCGCCGCAGCGTCGTCAGGGGGAATGTCTGCGTCGCCCTATCGGCCCGGACGCCACACGACGAGGGCCTGGGACGAGGGTGCGCGCGGCGGCCGCTGACCGGGGCGGACCGTCACCACCTCGCCCCGCGGACCGACCGCGAACACCCGGGCCCCCGTCGCCAGGGCGGCCTGTGCGCTGGCCAGCTCGGTGGACAGCTCGTCCACCCGCGACTGGAGCGCCGCGACGTGGTTCTCGAGGTCGAGAATGCGCTGGATGCCGGCCAGCGACACCCCCTCCTGGGACAGGCGCTGCACCTCGCGGAGCATCTGCACGTCTCGCGTGCTGTAGCGCCGGCCGCCGCCGCGCGTGCGCGACGGGGAGACGAGGCCGAGCCGGTCGTACTGGCGCAGCGTCTGCGCGTGCATGCCGGCCAGCTCGGCCGCGACGGAGATGACGAAGACGGGAGCGTCGTCGTCGTGCCCCGTGGGGCGGGCGCTCGTGCGGGCCATCGCCATCACCTTCTCCATGGGTCGTCGGTCGGTCGTCGGTCGGTCGTGGGTCGCGTCCTCAGGCGCGGGCGCGCCGGAACAGCTCGGCCCGCGGGTCGTGGCCGTTCTCCGCCGCGGCCATCTTCTCGATGGCCTCGCGCGCCTCGTCGGTCAGTCGCTGCGGCACCAGCACCTGCACCTTGGCGAGCAGGTCGCCGGTGTGCCCACCGCGGTTGACGCCGCGCCCCTTGAGCCGCAGCACGCGGCCGCTCGGGGTGCCCGGGGCCACCTTGACCTTGACCGAGCCGCCGTCGAGGGTCGGCACGGCGACGGTCGCCCCGAGCGCCGCCTCGGCGAAGGTCACCGGGAGGTCGACGGTCAGGTTGTCGCCGTCGCGTCCGAAGACGGGGTGCTTCTCGACGGTCACGGTGAGGATCAGGTCGCCGGCCGGAGCGCCGGGATCACCTTGACGGCCCTTGCCTCGCAGGCGGATCCGCTGCCCGTCCTTGACGCCGGCGGGGATGCGGGCGTTGATGCGGCCGAGGTCGGGTGAGCTGAGCGAGACCGTCGAGCCTTCCACGGCGTCGCGGAAGCCGATGGTCGTGCCGGCCTGGACGTCGGCGCCCGGGCGGGGACCCGCCGGGGCCCCGTAGCCGCCGTAGCCGGCGCCGGGTCCAGCGCCGGGTCCGGCACCGCCGAACATCTGCCCGAGGATGTCCTCGAAGTTGGGCTGGCCGCCGGCGCCGGTGTTGAAGCGGACGCGCTGCCCACCGGGCCCGCCTGCCCCGCCGAAGGCGGAGAAGATGTCCTCGAAGCCCGCGCCCTGGCCGCCGGGTCCACCCGCGGTGAAGCGGGCGCCGCCGTGGGACATGGCACGGATGGCGTCGTACTCGCGGCGCTTCTCGGGGTCGGACAGGACGGCATACGCCTCCCCGACCTCCTTGAACCGCTCCTCGGCCCTCGCGTCCCCGACGTTGTGGTCGGGGTGCAGGTCGCGGGCGACCTTGCGGTAGGTCTTCTTGATCGTCGCCGCGTCGGCGTCCTGGGGCACGCCGAGGATCCCGTAGAAGTCCTTCTCGAACCAGTCCTGACTAGCCATGGCGCACCTCCTTCGTCGCGAAAACCTTCACGCTGCTCCCATCTTGGGGTATGCCGCCGGGCTGCGGTGGCAGCCCGGCGGCAGACGTCTCAGGCGGGGTCGGCAACCGAGACCCGCGCCGCGCGCACCAGCCGGTCACCGATGCGGTAGCCCGGCTGGAGCACCTGCACGACAGTGGTACCCGTCACGCCCTCGGGAAGCTCCGCCTCGACGTGCATGAGGGCCTCGTGCACGTTGGGGTCGAACTCCTGACCGGCCTCGCCCAGGCGCTCGACGCCGTAGCGACCGAGCGTGGCCTCGAGCTTCTCGGCGATGGACGCGAACGGACCGGAGGCGAGGTCACCGGCCTGGCGGGCCATGTGGATGTCGTCGAGGACGGGCAGCAGCGACTCGACGACGCTGCCCACCGCCGTGTGGCGGATGACCTCACGGTCGCGGTCGACGCGCTTCTTGTAGTTGACGTACTCGGCCTGCAGCCGCTGCAGGTCCGCGAGCAGGGTCGCGGCCATGCTCTCCTCCTCGGCGAGGGCGACACCCTCCGGCTCCCCGTCGCCGGCCGCCGCCGCGGCACCGGCCTGCGCAGGCTCGCCGGGCTGGCCGGCGGCGTGGTCGAACTCGTCCTCGCCACCGGGCTCGGACGAGGCGCCGGGGCCGCCCTCGTAGTAGGTGTGGTGGCGCTCCGCCTGGGAGTCCCCGTGGGCCTCGGCCCGCGGCGGGGTGCCGGCGTCGCCGCCGGCACCCGTCGCGCCCGTGGCGGTCACGTCGGGCTGGGCACCCGAGGCGCCGTGGCCCCGGGCCGTGGAATCGCGCTCGGACTCGGTCACTTGGCTTCCTTGGCCTCGTCCTCGTCGACGACCTCGGCGTCGACGACGTCATCGTCGGCAGCCTGGCCGGCCCCAGCCCCGGCATCGGCCGTCTGGCCGTCCTGGGCACCCGCGGAGGAGGCGTTCGCGGACGCCTGCTCGGAGGCGTACACCGCCTGGCCCATGGCCTGCGACTTCGTGTTGAGGTCCTCGACCTTCGCCTTGATGTCGTCGGCGCTGGCCTCGGAGCCCTCGGCGATGGCGGCCTTGAGGTCGGCGAGCGACTCCTCGACCGGCGTCTTCACGTCGGCCGGGACCTTGTCGCCCGACTCCTTGAGGAAGGACTCGGTCGAGAAGACGAGCTGCTCGGCCTGGTTCTTGACCTCGGCCTCCTCACGGCGCTTGCGGTCCTCGTCGGCGTGTGCCTCGGCGTCCTTGACCATGCGGTCGATCTCGTCCTTGGACAGGGCCGAGCCGCCGGTGATCGTCATCTTCTGCTCCTTGCCGGTGCCCTGGTCCTTGGCACTGACATTGACGATGCCGTTGGCGTCGATGTCGAAGGTGACCTCGATCTTCGGCACACCGCGCGGCGCCGGCGCGATGCCGGTCAGCTCGAAGGTGCCGAGCGACTTGTTGTGCTGGGCGATCTCGCGCTCACCCTGGAAGACCTGGATGAGGACCGAGGGCTGGTTGTCGTCGGCCGTGCTGAAGATCTCCGAGCGCTTCGTCGGGATCGCGGTGTTGCGCTCGATGAGCTTGGTGAACAGGCCACCCTTGGTCTCGATGCCGAGCGAGAGCGGCGTGACGTCGATGAGCAGGACGTCCTTGCGCTCACCCTTGAGGACACCGGCCTGCAGGCTCGCACCCATGGCGACGACCTCGTCGGGGTTGACGCCCTTGTTGGGCTCCTTGCCGCCGGTCAGCTCCTTGACGAGGTTGCTGACGGCCGGCATACGGGTGGAGCCACCCACGAGCACGACGTGGTCGATGTCGGACACCTTGATGCCGGCGTCCTCGATGACCTTGTGGAACGGAGCCTTGGTGCGGTCGAGGAGCGACTTGGTCATCTGCTCGAACTGCGCGCGGCTGAGGTTCTCGTCGAGGTGGATCGGACCCTCGGGCGTCATCGAGATGTACTGCGCCGAGATGTTGGTGCTCGTCGCGGTGGAGAGCTCCTTCTTGGCGCGCTCGGCCTCGTCACGCAGGCGCTGCATGGCGATCTTGTCCTTGGACAGGTCCTGGCCGGTCTTGTTCTTCACCTGGGTGATGAGGTGCTGGACGATGACGTCGTCCCAGTCGTCGCCACCGAGGTGGTTGTCGCCGTTGGTGGCGCGCACCTGGATCGTGGCGAAACCGTCCTCGGCGTCCTTGCCGACCTCGAGGAGGGACACGTCGAACGTGCCGCCACCGAGGTCGAAGACGAGGATGAGCTCGTCCTCCTTGCCCTTGTCGAGGCCGTACGCGAGCGCCGCAGCGGTGGGCTCGTTGACGATGCGCAGGACGTTGAGGCCCGCGATCTCACCGGCCTCCTTGGTGGCCTGGCGCTCGGCGTCGTCGAAGTAGGCGGGGACGGTGATGACCGCGTCGGTCACGGTCTCGCCGAGGTAGGACTCGGCGTCGCGCTTGAGCTTCTGCAGGATGCGGGCGCTGATCTCCTGCGCCGTGTAGCGCTTGCCGTCGATCTCCGGCGACTTCCAGTCGGTGCCCATGTGGCGCTTGACCGAGCGGATCGTCCGGTCGACGTTGGTGACCGCCTGGCGCTTGGCGACCTCACCGACGAGCACCTCGCCGTTCTTGGAGAACGCCACGACGGACGGGGTCGTACGCCCGCCCTCTGCGTTCGCGATGATGCTCGGCTCGCCGCCCTCGAGGACGGAGACGGCCGAGTTGGTGGTGCCGAGGTCGATTCCGACCGCACGTGCCATGGGGAGCTCCTTGGAGTCGTGTCTTGCTGGGTGTTGGGAAACAGGTCCTTCGCTCAATCTGCTCCGGACTCGACGCGATTGTCAAAGCCGGACTCGCAAATCTTGCGCTCACGAGGCTCAACTTCGGCTGGCCCCGCTTTGTTCCGCCTCCGGCACCTTTCGGCCGACGGGTCAGCAGGAGGTCGGGAGGGCGTCCTCGAGGGCTCCGGCGCTGCGGTAGTCGAGCCGGATCTGTCCGCTCTTCGGCACGGCGACGGCGCTTCCCGAACGACGGTCCCAGCCGACGGGCAGGAAAACGTACTGGCCGTTCGAGTTGAGCAGGAGCACCAGTCCTGAGTAGCGGTAGCGGTAGGCAGCGGACTCACCGCTGCAGCGCAGCGTCCGGACCCCCGGTGCGGCGATGCCGAGCGTCTTGTCGCTGTAGAGGACGACCTGGGCACGTGCGTGCAAGGAGCCGGCGAGCTCGGCAGCACGCCCGCGGCCCACGGCCGCCGCGTAGTCACCGGCCGCCCAGAAGAGGGCCATGGCGACCACGAGCGTGAGGGCCGTGAGCTCCGCGATCCCGACCCCGCGTGAGTAGCCGGGCCGCCTCCCGCGCGCCGTCTGCCCGGCCACGGAGAGCAGGGTGACTCCGAGCAGCAGGCACGTCGGAGCGACCACGAGGTGGTCGGTCCACACCCCCTCGCCGAAGAGGCCGAGGACGCCGTTCGTCGCCAGCGCGGTTCCCACGACCGCGGCGGTGGGTGACACCCACGCGGCGTGGAGGATCGAGTCGCGACCGGAGCGGCGCAGGGAGCCGAGCCCCCAGGTCAGCAGCAGCACCACCAGCGCGATGACCGCACCCGGCAGGAAGAGACCGTCCTGGCTGGTCAGGAGGTAGTCGGTGCTGGAGAAGCCGAGCGACGTCGGGTCGATGCCGAACCAGCCGAAGAGGGCGGTCGCGCGCGCCCAGCCGAAGAAGATCAGCAGCGCGGTGATGAGCGTCGCCGGTGCGACGACCTGACCGAGGACCTTCAGGACCGGCGGCAGCTCCTGCAGCAGGTTTGACGTGCTCTCGGTCGGCGGCGCCCCGAGCTCCTCTGGCTCGCTCCACTCATCCGGACGAGCCATCGGGCGCTCCCCTGCCCAGGGAAGCGCCGCCGGCCGACGACCCCGCCGTCCCCGAGCTCGGGAGGTCGGTCGAGGTGTCGGGCGGCCCAGTGCCCGGGGCGTTCGTCGAAGGTTCGGGCCCCTGCGTCCCGTCGGTTGTGGTCCCTGATCCGGTCGGCCCGGTGGCTCGGTCGCAGTCCTGCTGCGACTCGGTGACCACGCGGACCGTCGACCCCCGCTCCGCTCGGGCCGCGGGCTCGTAGCCGACGAAGCAGGCGCCGTCACCGAACTCGAGGTGCACGCACAGATCCGCCCCGCCGCACGCCGAGACGAAGAGACCCGTGATGAAGGCACGGAGCCCGTCCATGGGCTGGTGCTTCTCGGGGATCGTCGGGACGTCGATGGGTGAACCCGGGGCCTGGTTGCCTCCGCCTTCGCTGGCGCCCCCGCCGGCACCGCCGCCGGTCGTGCTGTCGGTCGTGTTGTCGGTCGTGTTGTCGGTGAGGGGGGCGGTCACCGTCGCCTGGACGGACTCCGACCCCGCTCCTCCGGGTGTGCGAGCGGGCGCCGCCGTGCGAGTGCACCCGGCGACGAGGACGAGGGAGCTGGCCCCGATCGCGGCCAGCCGCAGAACACGTGCGTCTCCGACGAGTCGACCCGACATGGTCACCTCCCCCGGAGTCCTGCGGCGGCCGGCGTCCACACCAGCATGCACCTGCGGCTGGTGGCGCGAGAAGCGTTCCGGGACCGCCGTGGGCCGGACCCGTCCTGTTTGGTGAGGTGCCGAGAACCGCTCAGGCAACCCGTGCACAGGTCCGACAGGTAGGTTCGGAAGCCCGGGCCCCATGGAGGTGACCGTGTCGCGATCCCACCCCGCCCGGCGCATGCTCGGTGCCGCGGCCCTCGCCGGCGCCCTTGCCACGGGGGGCTGCTCGTCCGGCTCCCCGACGTCGGCCCCGAGGGCGACACCCCCGCCGTCGGCTGCCTCCCGAGCCGGTCGGCCGACCGGGTCGGTCACCGTGCTGCGCACCCTCGCCACCGGCCTCGACGTCCCGTGGGGCCTCGCACTGCTGCCCGATCGCTCGAGCGTGCTGGTCACGACCCGCGACGACGGACGCGTGCGACGCGTCGACCTGTCCTCCGGAGGTGTGACCCTGCTCGGGCAGGTCCCCGGCGTCGTGTCGAACGTTGCCCAGCAGGGCGAGGGCGGGCTGCTGGGCATCGCCGCGAGCCCTCGCTTCGCCGCCGACCGGACGCTGTTCGTCTACTTCTCCACCTCGGCCGACAACCGCATCGCACGCCTCCTCTACGACTCGTCGGCACCCGCGGGCCGACAGCTCGGCAGGCCGCAGGTCATCGTCCGAGGCATCCCGCACGGCGTGCACCACAACGGCGGGCACCTCGCGTTCGGGCCCGACCACTACCTCTGGGCCACGACCGGTGAGGCGGGTGATCGTCCTCTCGCACAGGACCGTTCGTCTCTCGGCGGCAAGATCCTGCGGATGACCACGACCGGCAGACCTGCCCCCGGCAACCCTTTCGGCACCCTGGTGTGGAGCTACGGGCACCGCAACGTCGAGGGCCTCGCGTGGGACGCCGCCGGCCGGCTCTGGTCCGCCGAGTTCGGCGACCACCTGCACGACGAGCTCAACCTCATCCGACGGGGCGGCAACTACGGCTGGCCACAGACGGAGGGCATGACGTCCGAGCCGGGCATCGTGTCGCCGGTCGTGCAGTGGAGCCCGGACCAGAGCTCACCGAGCCACATCGCGATCGCCGCCGGGTCCGCCTGGCTCGGCGCGCTGAGGGGCGAGCGGCTGTGGCGGGTGCCCCTCGACGGCGCGACGGCCGCCGGCGACCCGCAGGCGTTCCTCGACGGCCGCTACGGACGCCTGCGCAGCGTGCTCGCCGTCGACGACCGGACGCTGCTGGTGACGACGAGCAACCGCGACGGCCGGACGTCGCCGCGGGCGGGCGATGACCGCATCCTCGTCCTGCGCGTCGGCTGACCGGCGCCCTCTGTCCTAGCCGCGTCGCCGCCCGCTCGCCACGACCCGCGAGTCCCACTGCCCTTCCCCGGTTGCTCAGCTGCGCGCCGGGAGCCGCACGCTGGCGATGGTGGTGAGCACCGGGTGCTCGTCGTCCTCGCCCGGCACCTGACCCGCGCGCCAGACGATGGACAGGTCACGGCCCTGCACGCTCAGCTGCGCCAAGCAGTTGTCGAACCAGGGCCCGTCGGTCACCTCCCAGCTGCAGGGCGGGTCGGGCACGTGCTGCGACCGCTCGGCGACGAACCGCATCGGCCGCACGAGACCGCGCGCGAAGGCCGACATCATGATCCGGACACCTCGAGGCATGGGGTTGCGGATCGGCGAGCACACGGCCTGCACGATCCTCGACCGTGCGCCCTGACACTCCTCTGCGTCGACCACCTCGGCGAGGTAGGAGTTGTGCACGTCGCCCGAGAGGAACACGACGCTGGCGGGTGGGGTGCCGCGCTCACCCCGCGCGACCGACAGCACCATGTCGAACACCTCGACGAAGCCGTCGTTGAAGGCAGCCCAGTGCTCGAGGTCGATGGACTGGCGCGCCTTCTCCGCGGCCCGCGCGAGGAGTCGCCCCCGGGTGCGGCTGGCGAGCACCTCGTCGATCGCCTCGAGGTCGTGCAGCCCCGGCGGCAGCAGGAAGGGCAGGGAGGTCCCGATGAGGAGGTGCTCGACGTCGCCGGTGAGCTGCTCGTCGAGCCAGCGCATCTCGGCCGGGTCGAGCATCGAGCGGTGGTCGGGCTCCAGGACGCGCGCCGCGCGGGAGTCCACGACCACGAGGCGGCTGTCGCCGAGGTCGCGCCGGTAGCTGTAGCGGTAGACGTCGGGGTGCCGGTCCACGCGGTGTGAGAGGTCGAAGACCGCCTCGGTCAGGTCGAGCTCGTCCGCATCGGGCCCGTCCGCGGCGGCCTCGAGCACGCGCGTGTAGATCTCGTCCTCGGCGAGCTGTCCGGGCGAGAGGTTGCCGATGTGCTGGTAGACCCAGTACGAGGAGAGGGCGCCCATGAGTCTCTCGTGCCACCACGGGATCCGGTTGATCTCCTCGTGCCAGGACCACGACGTGTTCCAGTCGTCGCGGACGTCGTGGTCGTCGAAGATCATGCAGCTCGGCAGTGTCGAGAGGAGCCAGCGGTTGGCGTCGTCGCCCCACGCGAGCCGGTAGAGGTAGGCGTACTCGTCGTAGTCCTTGATCTCCTTGCCGGGCGGCTCGTCGAGGGAGCGCCGGGACGCGATGAACTCGAGCATCGCCGCGGGAGTGTCGTCGGCGTAGACCTGGTCGCCGAGGAAGGCCACGAGGTCGGGCCACTCCTGCTCGTCCCGGGCGAGGGCGAGGGCGAGCGTGCGCAGCGCGTCCACGCCGTTGGTCCGGTGCCCCTCACGGTCGTGGGGCGCCGTCGTGCGGCACGAGCCGAAGAGCAGCCGCGTGGGACGCTGGCGGTCGATGGTGCGAATGCGTGATGCGGGGAGCTCGCTGCGCTCGTCGGGCCACACGGGCGTGCCGTCGATGCTGACGGCATACTCCCACTCCCCGCCGGGCTCGAGTCCGTCGACGACCACCAGCGCGTAGTGGTGCCCCCTGACCCGGAAGGTCGCCGCACTCCACTCGCGGCCGTCGGCCTGGACGGTGACCACGGCGCGGCTCGCCGTCTCGACCCACACCGTCGCGTCCGTCTCGCCGATGTAGCGCAGCATCGGGCCCAGGACGAGCGGCCCGGCCGGGTCCTGCGGCAGCGCGGTGTCAGTCATGCCACAGGCTTACTGCACATCGGGCTGCGGCAGCGACGAAAGGTGCTCGCCGAAGAAGGCGAGCGTGCGGTCCCAGGCGTCGGCGGCGACCTCGGCGTCGTACTTCGACGGCGAGGTGTCGTTGAAGAACGCGTGACCGACGCCGCGGTAGACCCGCGCCGTGAAGTCGACGCCGGCCTCCTCCATCCGGCTCTCGAGCTCCGGGACGCCGTCGGTGATCCCGTGGTCCTGCTCGCCGTAGAAGGCGAGGACGGGGCAGGCGATCGTGGCCGGGTCGGCGTTCTCGGGGAAGTGGCCGTAGAACGCCACGGCCGCGCGCAGCCGCTCGTCGGCGGCAGCGAGGGCGAACGCGTACGTCCCCCCGAAGCAGAAGCCGACGACGCCCACCCGGCCCTCGACGCCCGGCTCGTCGACGAGCGAGTCGACGACGTGGCGCAGGGCGGGCACCGCCCACGCCGCGAACTCCGGCTGCCGTGCCGGTGTCGTCGCCGCGCGCATCTGCGGCTGCGCCGCCAGCCGGTCCTCCTCGGTGCCACGCATCATGAGGTCGAAGATGCGGCCGCCGACCTCCGGGGTCAGCCCGACGTGCCCGAGCAGGTCGGGCGCCACGGCGAGATAGCCCTGCGCCGCGAAGCGGTCCGCCACGTCCTTGACGTGGTCGACGAGACCCCAGATCTCCTGGATGACGATGACCGCGCCGCGCGGCTCGCCTTCCGGCTCGGCGCGGTACGCGGTGAGGTCGTGCTCGGGAAACTCGATCATCGTGCCCACTCCCCCGTCGTACCCGGTCTCGCCGGGATGGTCCCTCGTCCTCTGCCCGTAACCGAGTCCACTCCCCCGTGGCGCTCCGGCGAGGGCGTCGAGGTGCACGTCCACGGCGCAGTCGGTCAAGCGGGCGTGGCACTACGTCCTGCGGTTCGGGTCCCCTTGTCCCTCAAGGGTTCCGACCGGGCGCTGGGTCACGACGGTGGTGACCACCGTCGTCACGCACGGGCTCCGTGGGGTCGAGGAGAAGCCGAAGCGGCAGGGCGGGTCCACGGGCGCGACCGCGCCCAGGGGAAGGCCGTCGAAGCTGCCCTCGAGCGCCGTCACGGCATGCAGGTCAGTCGCTCCGTAGTACTCGCGGCGGCCGGCGAGCGCCGTGCCCCGGGTGCGCACGCCGCGCAGCACCCGGCGCGCGACCGGGTCCACGAGCGTCGCCCACGCCGGGCTGGCCGCCAGCCTGCCGGGCACGGCGCGCAGCAGCCGGCCGAGCGGCATACGCCCCCCGACCGTGAGGTCGAGCACCAGCGACGGGGAGGCGACCCGCCACCCGCCCGGCCCGGACGTGACCTCGATCGGTTCGAGACGGACCTCGTCGAACACGTAGGTCGCCTCGATGAACTCGGCCACCTGCTGGCTCGGCGCGACCAGGACCCGGCGCCCGCTCGCCGTCTCGACCATCGCGTCGCCGAAGGGCCCGAGCGGTGTCCGGTGCCACGAGCCGACGACGACCCGCACGCCGGAGGTCGACCCGACGCCCGCGATCTGCCCGTGGAAACGCTGCGCCGGCACCTGCCGAGACTAGGTCACGCGACCCGGTTGACGGTCTTCTCGATGCCGGCGATCACCGCGGAGTAGTCGTCGGTGGGCGACCCGCCGAGCACGGAGCCCCAGGCGGGCACCAGCTCGGGACCGTAGCGGTGGCCGTAGCCGTCGGGCGGGTCGTGCCCGGCCGCCATGTCGGTGGTCAGCTGCCAGAAGGTGACGAAGGGCATCCACGTGACGTCGGGGTTGACGTCGCGGCCACGCGGCTCGCGCAGCCAGTCCGGCTCGGCGCCGAGCAGCGCGGGGTTCCACCAGACGACCGGGTCGGAGGGGTGCTGCGCGTAGACGAACCGCGGGAAGTCCCAGACGCCGTAGTCGCGCCCCTCGTAGTCGTGGGTGAGCTGGTCCCCGCTCGCGGCGAAGCGGATGTGCAGCCCGTCGTCCACCACCGGCACGATCTCGGGCGAGCCCGGGGTGCGCTCGGCGGTGAGCTGCGCCGCGATGTCGGTGAAGCTGGGCGTGCCCACCCAGACGCCGCCCTGCGCGCGGGCCAGCATGTCGCGGGCGTCGGCGAACGCTGCCTGGCCGCCGTAGGAGCCGAGCGACTCGCCGCCGACGACCAGCTGGGGACGCTGTCCCTCGGGCAGGGTGCGCCACACGGCATACACCTTGTCGAAGAGCGCCTTGCCGGCCTCGCGGGGGGTGTCACGGTCGGTCATCATCGACATCGCGCTCGGCAGGTAGGAGTACTGCATGGCGGCGATCGCGCTGTCACCGTCGCTGAGGTACTCGATGGACTGGGCCGACCAGTCGTCCACCCAGCCGGTGCCCGTGGTCGTGATGACCGCCAGCACGTGCCGCTCGAACGCACCCGTCCGCTTCAGCTCGGCGACGACGGCGTCGGCGACGTCCGACACCGTGCGGTCGGCGGTCCGTCCGGCATACACCCGGATCGGCTCGATGGCCCCACGGCCCGTCGCGGCCGTGATCTGGGCCGGCGTCGGTGCGCTCGTGACGAACATCTGGCCCTGGTAGCCCAGGCTGGCGTAGGACTCGAGCGACCCCGGACCTCCCGAGCGCAGCGCAGAGGTGGGCGCCGGCCTGCCGGTCGGCGCCGTGTTGCCCTGGGCAGCGACGCCGGCGAAGGCCTGCATGGTGCGGTGGAAGAGCACGCTGTCGGTTACCCAGGCGGCGGCCAGGCCGACGACGACCACTGCGACGACGGTGGCGATCGTCCGGGGCAGCACGTGACCGGCGGCCTCGGCGAGCTGGCGCGTCGCGCCGCGCAGCCCCCGGGCGAGGACGAGGAAGAGGACGGCGACCGAGGCGGCCAGCGCGAGCGCCAGCGCCCAGTCGAGCGGGTGGAGCGGGGCGAGGTGCACGACGGCAGCCGTGCGCGCCTGGGAGCGGACGTTGGCGACGGTCAGGCCCAGCACCGCCACGGCACCGAAGAGCGGTGCGGCCACGAGGAGCCAGTGGCGTGCCTCCCCGCTCACGGTGACGTGCAGGTCGACGAGCCGCGAGATGCGCCGCACGAGCCAGGCGACGAGGACGCCGAGCGCGTAGCCGACCGCAGCGCAGAGGCCGCTGATGAGGCCCTGGTAGTACCACGTGCGCGGCAGCAGGCTGGGCGCCATCGAGGTGAGGAAGTAGGCGGCGCCGAAGAGCAGCCCGGTGCGCGAGAGGTGCCACCACGGGGGGTGCACCCGCAGGTTGCTGCGGGAGGGCGACACCTCCGGCACCGGCACGTCGGGCATGGCTCCACAGTAGGTCGCGGCGCTGGGCGGGCGCCCACGGTTTGCGGCCTGCCGGACCGGGCAGGATGGGGCCATGGGAGACCCGAACCAGCGCATCACGACCTTCAGCCGGGGCGGGCTGCGCTTCGACGTCACGGACGCGGGGCCGCTCGACGGTGAGGTCGTGGTGCTGCTGCACGGCTTCCCGACCGACCGGTCCAGCTGGGAGCGGGTCTCGGCGCGGCTGAACGAGGCCGGGTTGCGCACCCTCGCTCCGGACCAGCGCGGTTACTCGCCGGGAGCGTGCCCCCGCGAGCGGGACGCCTACCGGCTCGAGGAGCTCGTCGCCGACGTCCTCGCGCTCGTCGACGCCTCGGGCCGCGAGCGGGTGCACGTGGTGGGCCACGACTGGGGCGGGGCGCTGGCCTGGCTCGTCGCCGGCAACCATGCCGGCCGCGTCGCCTCCGTCACCGTCCTGTCGACGCCTCACCCCGCTGCGATGTCGCGCGCGCTCACGGCGACCCTCGAGCAGAAGCGCAAGTCCTGGTACATGGCGGCCTTCCAGCTGCCCTGGCTGCCCGAGCGCACCTTCGCGGCCGGCTTCCACTCCCTCCTGACCCGCTCGGGGCTGCCGCCCGAGGACCAGCGCCGGTATGCCGCCCGGCTGGCTCGCGCCGACGCGCTCGCCGGACCGATCAGCTGGTACCGCGCCGCCCGCAGCTCGCACGTCGGCGCGCACCGGGTCGAGGTTCCCGCCACCTACGTCTGGGGGTCGCGTGACCCGTTCCTCGGCCGGACCGCCGCCGAGCTGACCCGCGAGCACGTCGGCGGCGACTACGAGTTCGTCGAGCTCGATGCGGGTCACTGGCTGCCCGAGACCCGGGACGAGCAGTCCGCCGCAGCGATCGTGCGCCGGGTCGCCCGCGGCAGCTGACGGCACACGCCCTTCCCCGCAGGTGACGCACGCTCCGGCGATGCGGGGAACACACGCGACCGCCGGTAGGTTGCACGACCGTGAAGATCGACATCTGGTCCGACATCGTGTGCCCGTTCTGCTACCTCGGCAAGCGCCGCCTCGAGGCTGCCCTCGAGCGGTTCGAGCACGCCGACGAGGTCGAGGTGACGTGGCACAGCTTCGAGCTCGACCGCGGCGCCGAGCCCGTCGTGCAGAGCTCACTCGTCGACCTCATCGCCGCCAAGTACGGCACCAGCAGCGAGCAGGCGATCGCCCAGCACCGGTCGATGGCGGCGGCCGCCGCCGAGCTCGGACTCGAGTTCAACTGGGAGCGGGCGCGCTACGGCAACACCTTCGACGCCCACCGCGTCGTGCACCTCGCCGCCGAGCACGGCCTCGCCGAGGTCGCCCACGAGCGGCTGATGCGCGCCTACTTCACCGACGGCCTGGCCGTCGGTGACCGCGACGTACTCGTGGGGCTCGCCACCGAGATCGGTCTCGACGGCGACCAGGTGCGGGCGATGCTCGAGTCCGACGACTACGGCAACCACGTCCGCAGCGACGAGGCGACGGCCAAGATGCTCGGCATCGAGTCGGTGCCGTTCTTCGTCTTCGACCGCAAGTACGGCGTCTCGGGCGCCCAGCCCCCGGAGGTCTTCACCCAGGCGCTGGAGACGGCGTGGGAGCACCGCCACGAGGTGCTCGAGCCGGTCTCGGCCGGTGGTGGCTGCGGTGGCGGGTGCGGCGCCGGCGGCTGCGGGGGCGCCTGCGGGGCCTGATCCCGTCCCTCAGGACGCTCGCTCGCCTACCGTGAGCGGATGGCGCACCCGGTGATGTTCGACAGCGCGGACCCCTACCTCGACCGGCTCCGCGCGATCTGCCTGGCGCTGCCGGGCACCGACGAGAAGGTCTCGCACGGCCGACCGAGCTTCTTCACCCGCAAGGTCTTCGCGATCTACGGCGGGGTGCTCAAGGGCGACCACGACCCCGAGCCGTACCGCCAGGCGCTTCTCGTCCTGCCGGAGGAGACCGAGCGGCCCGCCCTGTTGCAGGACGAGCGGTTCGTGGTCCCCGGCTACCTCGGCCCGCACGGCTGGCTGATGCTCGACCTGCGAAACCCGCGCGGGGCCGAGGGGGTCGACTGGGACGAGGTCGTCGAGCTCGTCGACACCTCCTACCGGCTCACGGCGCCCGCCGGTCTCGTCCGCAGCCTCGGACACCCGACCCGGCCGGGCAGGCCCGGTCCCCTTTGACCGCGCCCCACGTCGGTCGGGCGCGTAAGGTACGGCTCGCTGAGTCGACGAAAGGCGCACATGGGACAGCAGACCGACGCGGTGGACCTCGGGTCCAGGCGCGCCGTGGTGCTGACCCTGACGGCTGCCACCCTCCTGCTCCTCGCCGGCCTGACGATCCTGCACTTCGCCGGAAGCCTGCGCCTCGACCCGGCACCACCGCCCACGACCACCGTGTCGACGACCTCCGCGCCCACGACCCCCGCGCCCACGGCCCCGTAGGTTGGGGCCCATGCAGCCGTGGCACTCGCAGGACCGCCATGTCGTGCGCCTCGACTGGGGTCCCGCAGCCGCCGAGGCGCTGAGCACGTATGCCGTCGCCGCCGGGTCGCCGGTGTGCGCGGTCGTCGTCGACGTCCTCAGCTTCACGACGTGCGTGTCGGTGGCGATGGACGCCGGAATGCGAGTGCACCCCTACCGCTGGAAGGACGAGTCGGCCCAGGCCTTCGCCGACTCGGTCGGCGCGACGCTGGCCCGGCCGCGGTCGGCGACCCGGACCGAGGGCGGCGTCAGCCTGTCGCCGGCCTCGATCCGCGCCGCCGGAACCGTGAAGGACCTCGTCCTGCCGTCACCGAACGGGTCGACGATCAGCGCCGTCCTGGCCGACGCCGGCGCGGACGTCGTGGCCGCGTCGCTGCGCAACCGTGCGGCGGTCGCTGCCTGGCTCGCCGGCTGGCTCGAGTCGTCGAGCGGCACACGGGCCCAGCCCGCCGTGGTCGTCGTCCCGGCCGGCGAGCGCTGGCCCGACGGGTCGCTCCGCCCTGCCGTCGAGGACCTCTGGGGTGCCGGCGCCGTCGTCGCCGCACTCGCCGCCCGGCTCGAGCACCGCGCCGGCCCGCTGCTGCTCAGCCCGGAGGCCGAGGCCGCTGGTGCGGCGTGGCTGGCCGTCGAGGAGCGCGTCGCCCAGGGGCTGCGCGAGTGTGCCAGTGGGCGGGAGCTCGTCGAGCAGGGCTGGCCGAGCGACGTGGAGATCGCGGCCGAGCTCGACGCGTCCGACCGGGTGCCGCGGCTCGTCGACGGTGCCTTCACGGCATACGGCCGGCGGTGATGCCCACCTCGCAGCCCGGGCGCCCGACCTGCTGCCCTGCGACTGCGCGACCCGGTCACTCGGCACCGGAAGCGGTTCGTCCGCCCGCGAGCAGGTGCCACGTCCCCTCGGAGACGACCTCGACGTCGCCGTCGACGACGGCGATGGCCGTCTGCCCGTCGGTGATGTACGCGGGGCCGGCGATGCCCTGGATCCAGCTCTCCGCCTCGGCCATGGTGTTGCCCGGCATGCCCTCGGGGGCCAGGTGCGGGAAGATCGAGAAGTCGACCAGCCCGAGCGGGCCGACGTCACCGGTCGGGGGCCTCCACTGGATGAAGTCCTCGCCGACCTCCGGGGTCATCACCATGCTCCCGGCGCTCAGCCCCACCCACACCGTCTCGTCGAGCGACGGCAGCAGGTCGGTCAGCCCCGACTGCCGCATCCAGTGGGCCAGGTAGAGGACGTCCCCGCCGGCGACCAGCAGGACGTCCGCCTCCTCGACGAGGGGGACCCAGCGGTCGGCGTCGATGCTGGGCAGCGCGGTGAGCTCCAGCACCCCGACGGACTTCCAGCCCAGGTCGACCATGGGGTTCTCCGACGTCCCGCTGATGAACTGCCAGGCCCTGGTGCCGGGGCCGGCCATGGGGTGCCCGTACATCGCGGTGGGGATGCACAGGGCCCGGGACTCGGCGATGGGTCTGCCCAGCATCCCGACGAGCGCATCGTGGATGCTCGGGTTGGTGACGCCGCTGTCCGTCAGCAGGAACTTCATGGGTCCGGTCCTCCAGGTCGTGGTGATCTCACCGGGACCACGAACGGCACTGGGCGATTTCGACAGGGTCCCCGACCAAGGATGGGACATCGAGCCGCGCGATGGGGGCGTGCGGCGGCACGGCATGGGTGATCCCGGGGACGGAGGCGGAGCCCCTACTGGCCGAGCGCCGCCCAGAACGTCGAGGCCGCGCGGGACGGGCGTCCGGTGCGGCGCTCCGACCAGTCGGCCGAGGTCATCAGGGCCGTGACGGCGTTGACGCCGAGCCAGCGCAGCGGCTCGGGCTCCCAGTCGCGGGAGGTGCGGCCGGCCCACGGCAGCGTCGCAAGGTCGTCCGGGTCGTCGCCGCGGATCATGGCCGCGAGCGTGCGACCGGCGAGCGCCGACGTCGCGACCCCGTCGCCGACGTAGCCGCCGGCGAAGCCGAGGCCGGTGTGGCGGTCGTGCCGCACGGACGGGAACCAGTCCCGGGGCACGCCGAGGTTGCCGCCCCAGGCGTGCGTGAACCGGACGCCGTCGAGGACCGGGAAGAGGTCGACGAGGATTCGGCGCAGGGCGGCGTGCACCCGCTCGTCCCGGTCGTAGCGCGGAGACACCTTGGAGGCGTAGTGGTAGGGAGCGCCCCTGCCGCCGAAGGCGATCCGGCCGTCCCGGGTGCGCTGGCCGTAGATCGTCAGGTGCCGGTTGTCGGCGAACGTCGTGCGCTTCTCCAGCCCGATCTGCGCCCACGTGTCCTCGGGCAGCGGCTCGGTCGCCGTCATGAGCGAGTAGACGGGCGCGATGGCGCGGCGCCGGCCTGCCACCGCCGGGGTGTAACCCTCGGTGGCCAGGACGACGTGCTCGGCGCGGACCGTGCCGTGCGGGGTCACGACGCGGCGGCTGTGGACGTCGACCGCGCTGGTGCGCTCGAAGACCCGGACGCCGCGCCGCTCGACGGCCTCGGCGAGTCCGCGGACGAGCCGGGCCGGGTGGATCGCGGCGCAGTGCGGCGTGAACGAGCCGCCGAGGGCGTTGCTGATGCCAGCCACCTCCGTCACCTCGTGGGCGTCGAGGAGGCGATGGTCCTCCTCGCCGAAGCCCCAGCTGCGGTGGTCGGCGACCTCGGCGCGGACCCGCTCGAGCTGCGCCGGGTTGCGCGCGACGGAGAGGTAGCCGCCCTGGTCGAAGTGGCAGTCGATGCCCTCCGCGGCGGCGATGCGGCCCACGTCGGCGACGGTCCCGTGCAGCACGTGCTGCATCCGCACGGCCGCGTCGCGGCCCCGCTCGGCGGCCATCCGCTTCAGGGAGGCCGGGAAGAGGGCGGAGCACCAGCCACCGTTGCGGCCCGACGCACCGAAGCCCGCGACCTCCTTCTCGATGACCGCGACGCGGATTGTCGGGTCGGCCGTGACGAGGTGGTATGCCGTCCAGAGCCCGGTGTAGCCGGCCCCGACCACCGCGACGTCGACCTCGAGGTCGGCGGTGAGAGCGGGGCGCGGCTCGATGTCGGCGATCGTGTCGTGCCAGAGGCTGAGGCCGCGGAAACCGGTCTGGGGCATGGCCGGGATCATGCCACTTCCGGCCGCGCGCGACGACCGCTGCCCATGCCCTTTCACTGGAATGACGTTCCAACGCCTTCGGAATCCGTGGTCAACCGGACTTCAGACAACCACTTCCGCTGCCCGCTCCCTCACGGCATGATCTGGGCATGAGCACCGTGGACCGGAACCGCCTCGCCGAGCTGCATGCCCGCGAGCGCGCCGCCTTCACCGCCGCCCGCCCCCGGTCGCGAGACCTGGCGCAGCGGGCCGCCGCCCACATGCCGGGCGGCGTGCCCATGAGCTGGATGGTCAAGTGGCCCGGGGACTTCCCCCTCTTCGTCGAGCACGCCGAGGGAGCGCACTTCACGTGTGTCGACGGCATCGACCACGTCGACCTCTGCCTCGGCGACACCGGCGCGATGATGGGCCACTCGCCTGCCCCGACCGTGGAGGCGGTGAAGCGCCAGCTCTCACGCGGCATCACCACGATGCTCCCGACCGAGGACGCCATCGCCGTCTCGACCGGGCTGGCCGAGCGGTTCGGCCTGCCCTACTGGCAGTTCACCCTCACGGCGACCGACGCCAACCGCCACGCGATCCGCTACGCCCGCCACCTCACCGGTCGGAGCAAGGTCGTCGTGCACAACTGGTGCTACCACGGGTCGGTCGACGAGGCCTTCGCGACATTGGGGCCCGATGGCTCGACCGTCAACCGGCGCAGCAACATCGGCGCGCCGGTCGACACGTCCGAGACCACGCGGGTCGTCGAGTTCAACGACCTCGACGCGCTCGAGCGCGCCCTCGCCCACGGTGACGTCGCCGCGATCCTTGTCGAGCCGGCCCTCACCAACATCGGCATCGTCCTGCCCGACCCCGGCTACAACGAGGGCGTCCGCGAGCTAGCCACCCGCTACGGCGCGCTCCTGATCAACGACGAGACCCACACGATCTGCGCCGGACCCGGCGGCTACACCGCCGCGCACGGTCTCGAGCCCGACATGCTCGTCATCGGCAAGTCCATCGGCGGCGGGATTCCCTGCGGCACCTTCGGGTTCAGCCAGGACATCGCCGACCGCATCGCCCGCTCCATCGAGCTCGAGGACATCGACGTGGGTGGCATCGGCGGCACGCTCGCCGGCAACGGCCTGTCGATGGCGGCCATGAAGGCCACCCTCGAGCAGGTCATGACGGCTGACGCGTTCGAGCACATGGTGCCGCTCGCCGACGCCTGGGCCGACGGCGTGCAGGCGGGGATCGAGGCGGTGGGCGCCGACTGGCACGTGACCCGCCTCGGCGCCCGGGCCGAGTACAACTTCTCCGCGCGCCCCTCCCACAACGGGCAGGAGGCCCACGACGCCGACGACTTCGAGCTGCAGCAGTACCTCCACCTCTACGCCCTCAACCGCGGCATCCTGCTCACCCCGTTCCACAACATGGCCCTGATGAGCCCGGCCACCACGGCCGCCGACGTCGAGGCCCACACCACGATGTTCAAGGAGTGCCTGCACGAGCTCTTCGGCGACGACGCGGCCGAAGGCTGAGGGCACATCCGACTGGCAGGCCAGCACCCGGCATACGTCCTCGGGGTCGTGACACGACGCTGCCAGCCGGTCCTCCCGCGACGGTCCGGCTTCTGAGGGCGTCGTGGAGTCGTCGTGGGGTCGTTGCGGCGCCGGAGGATGATGGCCCTGTGACCCCGTCCGCCGCGAGCGAGCCCGACACCGGGTCGGCTGCTGCCACGACGGCCGGGACGGCGGCTGCGCCGGCCCCTGCGGCTCGCGAGACGTACCACCACGGCGACCTGCGGCGGGCCCTGCTCGAGGCGGGTCTCGAGCTCGCCCGCGAGGGCGGTCCCGACAAGGTGGTCCTGCGCGAGGCCACGCGCCGCGTGGGCGTCTCGGCCAACGCGGCATACCGGCACTTCACCGACCGTGACGCCCTCCTGGACGAGGTGGTCTCCCGGGCGCAGGCCCGCGCCGCAGACGTGATCAGCGGGGCCATGGACGCCGTCCCGGCCGATCTCGACCCCGCGGGACGAGCCCGGGCCCGCTTCCGCGCGGTGGGCGTGGGCTACCTGCGTTTCGCCATGGACGAGCCGGGCCTGTTCCGCACCGCCTTCGCCGTGCCCGTCGACCTCAGCCGGGCCGGGTCCGCGGAGGCGTCCGGGGACAGCGGCCGCACACCCTTCCAGCTGCTCTCGGACTCCCTGGACGCCATGCTCGACGCCGGCGTGCTGTCCGAGCGTGAGCGCCCCGGTGCGGAGCTGCTGGCCTGGTCGGCGGTGCACGGGCTGGCGATGCTCGCCCTCGAGGGCCCGCTGCGGGACCTCCCTCCCGGCGCCGTCGACGAGCTCGCCCCCCGCCTCGTGCGGATGGTCGACCTCGGGCTCGGGCTCTCCGACCACCCGGACCGAGGTCCGGTCCCGGACCCGCTCGGAACTGCTCCTAGGGTGGGCAGGTGACCAGCGACACCGGCATCAGCACCGCCCTCGGGCTCGACCGCGGCACTGCCGCCTTCTACCGGCGGCTCGGCCCGGGCCTCTATGCGCCGACCGTCCACGTGCAGGGCGCGTGGCGTGACGACGAGCAGCACATGGCCCCGGTCAGCGGCATCCTGGCCCACGAGATCGACCTGCACGAGCCGCGCGAGGGCATGCAGCTGGCCCGCATCTCCTTCGACATCCTCGGCATGATCCCGGCCCGGCCGAGTCGGGTCGAGGTGCGCACCACCAGGCCTGGACGCACGATCGAGCTCGTCGAGGCGACGATGCTCGTCGACGACCGCGCCGTGGTGCGAGCCGAGGCCTGGCGACTCGCGGCGCACGACTCGCAGGCGGTGGCCGGTGTCGAGCTGGCGCCGATCCCCGGTCCCGACGAGATGGAACCGTGGAGTGGCGCGGACACCTGGGAGGGCGGCTACATCGAGGGTCTCGAGTTCCGGGTGGACCGGGAGCGGCGCCCGGGCCGCACGCGCGCCTGGATCCGCGCCCGCAATCCGCTCGTCGACGGCGAGTCCTGCTCTCCCACCGCGGATCTCGTGCGACTGGCCGACACCGCCAACGGCATCGCCGTACGCGTCTCGCCGCGTGAGTGGATGTTCCCGAACGTCGACCTCACCGTCCACCTCTTCCGCGAGCCCGCGCGTGGCTGGGTCGGCTTCGACACCTCCGTGACGATGGGCCCGACAGGCCTGGGCATTACGTCGACCACCCTGCACGACGAGCTGGGACCGGTCGGGCGCGCCGAGCAGATCCTCACGGTGCGGCAGCTGCCGGGCGGCTGAGCGGCACGGCTCGACCAAACTGCCAACACCTGTCGACAACCTTCCGTCCGACCGACGCGTCAGATGAGAAGTTGGGCGCGCCGAACAGCGTCCGCGCTGCCACAATGAGGCGCGCGGTCCGCGCCCGATCGATCCACCGGTGCGCCGCGGCGCCTCGGTGCACAAGACAGGGGACATCATGAGGCAGCTCGAGCTCTGCAGGAAGCGGTTCGCGGGCGCAGCCGCAGCGGTCGCCGTCCTGGCGGCGATCACCGTGGCGACGCCGTCCGCGCGCGCCGACGAGGCGACGGGGACGCCGACCCCCGCCGCTTCGAGCGCGGTCGACACGACGACCGGGACGACGACCGCGCCACCAACGACCACGGCGACGAGGACCGCGACCGCGCAGGCGGCGACCATGACGCCCACGACGCCCCCGCCGACCACGACCACACCGCCGGCGCCCGTCCCCGCCATCATCGGCCGCACCTCGTCGGCCCTGGCCATCAAGGACCTGCAGGTCCGCCTCAAGCTCCTCGGCCGCTTCCCCTACGCCATCACCGGCATCTACTGGTCGGCCGTCGACAGCTCCGTCCTCGCCTTCCAGCAGGCCCAGAACCTTCCCCAGAGCAGAGTCGTCGACCAGCGCACGTGGGACCGCCTCCGCGCCCTGACCGCCAGCCCGACGGCGATCAGCCGGAAGGCCGCGAGCTCGTCGGTCAAGGACCTGCAGGTGCGCCTGGAGCTCCTCGGCCGGTGGCCGTATGCCATCACCGGCGTCTACTGGTCGGCCGTCGACCGCTCCGTCCTCGCCTTCCAGCAGGCCCAGAACCTTCCCCAGAGCGGGGTCGTCGACCAGCGCACGTGGGGCCGCCTCCGCGCCCTGACCGCCACCCCGACGGCGGTCCCGCGCACCGGCGCGGCAGCCCAGGTCAAGGAGGCACAGCTGCGGCTGCGAGCCGTGGGCCGGTGGCCGTATGCCATCACCGGCGTCTACTGGTCGGCGCTCGACCGGGCCGTCCTCGTCTACCAGCAGACGCACAACCTGCCGCAGTCGGGCGTGATCGACCAGCGCACGTGGAGCCGGCTGGTGGCGGACACCCACCGCCCGGGCACCTTCGACACCTACCGCTTCAGCGCGGGGCTGCGCCCGCTCATGCCGACCCTCGCATCCCTCGACGCACGGTGCCGCACCGGCCGGGTCATGTGCGTCAACAAGGCGACCCGGACCCTGACGTGGGTCGTCAACGGCAAGCCGCTCATGGTCATGTGGGCGAGGTTCGGCGGTCCCGGGCGTGAGACGCGCGAGGGCACCTTCTCGGTGTCCCGGAAGTACGAGTACGTCATCTCGAACCTCTACTTCACCCCGATGCCGTACTCGATGTTCTTCTCCGGCGGCCAGGCGGTGCACTACTCGTCGAACTTCGCCCGCCTCGGCTATGCGAGCAGCAGCCACGGGTGCGTCAACATCGCCGACCTGGCGCAGGTCAAGTCGCTCTACTTCCAGGTCCGCGTCGGCGACAAGGTGGTCGTGCGTCACTGACCCGACGCGTCAGGGCGCCGTCCGCCGCGGACCGCGGCGGACGGCATACGCCCTCGGTGGTCACTCGATGGTGGTCGCGACCTTCTGGCCCAGCTCGACGGTGCGGCTGACGGTGCACCACTCGTCGTGGGAGCGCTGGACGAGCTTGGGCAGCATCTCGCGAGCGGCGTCGCCGCCCTCGCCGTCGGGGAAACGGACGCGGAAGCGCACCTCGATGTCCTGCAGGTGGTTGCCGTGCTCGTCGCGCACCTTGTCCGCCGTCACCTCGACCTCGAACTGCTCGGGCTCGGCTCGTCGCGTCGTCACCGTGTCGACGTCGACGGCGGTGCACCCGGCGATGCCGGCGAGGAGCAGCTCAACTGGCGACAGCTCGTCGGTGCCGGAGCTGACGGGGATCGAGCCGCCGCGGTCGTTGCGCACCGTGTAGTGGCCGACGCTGTCGCGGGTCAGGGTGACTCGGCGCAGGTCCTTGGGGTCTCTCTCGCTCATGGGCTGCAGCCTCTCAGAGGTGGTGGAGTGGCAGGCGGTCGCGTCCGGCGGCCGGCGTGACGGGGGGACGGCGTCAGAGCCAGGCGTCGGCAAGCAGCTCGTAGCTGCGCAGCCGGTCGGCGGTGTCGTAGGCGCCGCAGGTGACGATGACCTCGTCCACCCCGGTGGCCTCGACGAAGCCGGCCAGGCCCTCGCGCACCGTGTCGGGCGTGCCCACGAGCGACACCCGGGTCATGTCCGAGACGGCCTGGCGTTCCGCCGGGCTCCACGACGCGAGGAGACTGTCGATGTCGCGGACCGGCTTCGTGACGCCACCGCGGCGTCCGGTGACGATGCTGTGGAACCGCGCGAGGACGCTCGTGTAGAGACGCTCCGCCTCTTCCTGGGTGTCCGCGACCATGACGTTCATTCCGGCCATGGTCCGCGGCGCGTCGAGCCCGCCGGGCAGGGTCGAGGGAGTGAAGCGGGAGCGGTAGACCTCGAGCGCGCTCATCAGCGCCGCCGGGGCGAAGTGCGAGGCGAAGCAGAACGGCAGGCCGAGCGCCGCAGCCACCTGTGCTCCTCCGTGGCTCGAGCCGAGGATCCAGATCGGCACGTGCGTGCCCTCACCCGGGATGGCGCGCACCTTGGCGTCGGGGTCCACCTCGCCGAGGTAGCGGATGAGCTCCTCGACCTCGCCGGCGAAGTTCATCGCGGCGGCCTCGCTGCGGCGCAGCGCGCGCGTCGTGAACGGGTCGGTGCCGGGGGCGCGACCGAGGCCGAGGTCGATGCGGCCGGGGTGCATGGTGGCGAGCGTGCCGAACTGCTCGGCCACGACGTAGGGCGCGTGGTTCGGCAGCATGATGCCGCCCGCGCCGACGTGGATCGTCTCGGTGTGGTCGGCGACGTGGGCGATCAGGACCGCCGTCGAGCTCGACGCGACACCGGGCATGTTGTGGTGCTCGGCCATCCAGTAGCGCTGGTAGCCCCATCTCTCCGCGTGGCGGGCGGTCTCCACGGTGGAGGCGATCGCCTCAGCGGGGGTGCCGCCCTCGCGGACGGGCACGAGGTCGAGGATGTTCAGCTGGGCTCTGGCGGCAGGACTCACAAGGGTGCAACGGGCGAGGTGGGTCGGGCTATTCCGGCGAAGCGCACTCTTGCGCCAGCGGCAGTGCACCTGCTGCTTCGGCATCCGTGCCGGAATGCCGTTGGCATAGTGGGGCGCATGGTCCTGTCCGTCGCCGTGCTGAGCGACATCCACGGGGTGCTCCCCTGCCTGGAGGCCGTTCTCGCGTAGCCCGAGGTCGCGGCCGCCGACCTCGTGGTGGTCACCGGCGACCTGGCTGCCGGACCGCAACCGGTGCAGGTCCTCGACCGGCTCGTGACACTCGGCGACCGCGTGGTGCTGGTGCGCGGCAACGCCGACCGCGACCTGGTCACCGCGGCCCGGGGCGGCCAGCTCCCCGAGAGCACCCCGGCCGTCGACCTCTGGGCAGCCGCCCAGCTGAGCGACCGCCACGTGGCCCTGCTCGACGGGCTCCGGCACCCGGTGACGCTCCCGCTCGAGGGGCTGGGGGACGTGCTGTTCTGCCACGGCAGTCCCCGGGACGACGACGAGGTCGTGCTCGTCGACACCCGCCCGTCGCAGTGGGCGCAGGTGCTCGCCGGTCTGCCCGACGCGGTCCGCATCGTCTGCTGCGGCCACACCCACATGCCGTTCGCACGCCTCGTGGACCGGCGGTGGGTCGTCAACAGCGGCAGCGTCGGTATGCCGTACGGCAGCCGGGGAGTGCCCTGGGCGCTGCTCGACTCCCGGGGTGTCCAGCTGCGCACCACGCGGATCGATCCCGACGCAGTGGCTCGGACGCTGTTGGAGGACAGCGGCTTCCCCGACGTGTCACGGTGGGTCGAGGACTACGTGCTCTCACCGCCGTCCGACCTCGATGCGCTCCACGCCTTCGCGGCACGAGACGGGCGGCCGGAGACCTGGGACCGGTAGGCAGCCGAGGCGAAGGGCCGCGCGGCCACCTCAGGGCAGCTCGAGCTGCGCGATCTGGGCGTCGTAGTCGGGGCAGAACGCCTGCACGCCGGCGGCCATCAGCTGCTTGGTCCGCAGCCCGTCGCCGGTGTCGGGCAACGGCCGGTCCTCACCGTCGACGGCGATCTGGCCGAGGTTCACGCCGCCGTTCTTGAGGGCCCAGCACGTCGTGGTCCCGGTCTGGATGTCGTCGTCCACCGACGCGCCCGTGACCTTGGCCCCGAGCTTCTGTGCCGCGAGGACGAACTTCGCCTCCTCCGCCGAGATCGTCGGGCGAGCGCTGGCCACGTCCGACGGCACGTCGGCCAGTGTGGGGTCGGAGCTGCTGCACGCCGCTAGGCCGAGGACGAGGAGGAGGAGGCCCGCGCCCGCCGCGAGGCCGAGCCGCGAGGCCGGGCGGACGGCATACGGACGCGTCGCGCGAGAGGCAGTCGTCACGTTCATCGCTACCCTGAACGCGTGAGCGAGCCCGAACGTCCCCAGGACGTGGCACTGCCGCGGCTGGCCACCGAGGCGCCGCTGGCGCGCGGCGCCGTCGTCGCGTCGCTGTCCGCGGTGGTGTTCGGGTTCGTGTTCCTGCCGCAGCTGCTCGGGCTGGCGCTCGCCGGCCTCAGTCTCGCGCGCCACGAGCGGGCCGGCCGCAAGCCCGCGCTGCTCGCCATCGTCCTCAGCCTCGTCCTCACCGTCGTCTGGGGTGCCGTGCTCGGGCTCCTGCTCAAGTGGTGGGCCACCTCCCGCTGAAGCAGGCGTGAAGCGGCAGACGACCTACTGCGAGTACGTCGACAGGAACTTCTCGAGCCGACCGACGGCGTCCTCGAGGTCCTCGACCCGCGGCAGGAACACGAGCCGGAAGTGGTCGGGCGTGGCCCAGTTGAAGCCGGTGCCGTGCACGACGAGCATCTTCTGCTCGCGCAGCAGGTCGAGGGCGAAGCGCTCGTCGTCGCGGATGTCGTGGACCTTGGGGTCCAGGCGCGGGAAGAGGTAGAGCGCGCCCTCCGGCCTGCTCACCGACACGCCGGGGATCGCGTTGAGCATCTCCCAGGCGACGTTGCGCTGCTCGAGGAGGCGCCCGCCGGGCAGGATCAGCTCGTTGATCGACTGGTAGCCGCCGAGCGCGACCTGGATCGCGTGCTGCGCGGGCACGTTGGCGCACAGGCGCATGTTGGCGAGGATGTCGAGGCCCTCGAGGTAGTTGCGGGCGTGCTCCTTGGGCCCGGTGATCGCCAGCCAGCCGGAGCGGAAGCCGGCCACCCGGTAGGCCTTGGACAGGCCGTTGAACGTCAGGCAGAGCAGGTCGGGCGCCAGCGAGGCGATCGAGGTGTGCGTGGCGCCGTCGTAGAGGATCTTGTCGTAGATCTCGTCGGCCATGACGATCAGCTCGTGCTCGCGGGCCACCTGCGCGATGGCCTCGAGCACGTCCCGCGGGTAGACGGCGCCGGTCGGGTTGTTGGGGTTGATGACGACGATCGCGCGGGTGCGGTCGGTGATCTTGCTGCGGATGTCGTCGAGGTCGGGCGCCCAGCCGGCCTGCTCGTCGCAGACGTAGTGGACGGCGGTGCCGCCGGCGAGGCTCGCGGCCGCGGTCCACAGCGGGTAGTCGGGCGCAGGGATGAGCACCTCGTCGCCGTAGTCGAGCAGGCCCTGCATCGCCATGACGATGAGCTCGCTGACACCGTTGCCGAGGTAGATGTCCTCGACGCCGAGGGCCGGGAAGTCGCGCACCTCGTAGTGCTGCTTGACCGCGCGGCGGGCCGACAGGATGCCCTTGCTGTCGCTGTAGCCCTGCGCGGTCGGCAGCTCCTGGATGACGTCGACGAGGATGTCCTCGGGCGCCTCGAAGCCGAACGGCGCGGGGTTGCCGATGTTGAGCTTGAGGATGCGGTGCCCCTCGTCCTCGAGCCGCTTGGCCTCGGCGAGGACGGGCCCCCGGATCTCGTAGCAGACGTTCTGCAGCTTCTTGCTCTGGGTCACCGCGCGCATGCCGCCCAGCGTCCCATCCGCGTATGCCGTCGGCCGCGCCATTCCCACGATGTGGCCCGTGTCGTGGGTCTCGTCCACGACTAGGCGGTCCGAACCCGGTCGAACCGGGGCGAGCAGGGTCACGCAGGGGGCGAGCACGCGCGAGCACTCGAGCACGCGCCTCAGCGCAGGAGGCAGCCGAAGGAGCTCGCGGGGCTGTGCGCGGTCAGCGACTCGACGAGGGCGTTCTCGCTCGGGGCGGCCACGTCGATGGTCAGCGTGTGGCCGACCACGGTGCGCACGAGGTGCGCGAAGGCCGGCGTGGCCGAGGTCTGCCGCGTCCAGCCGTTCTGGGTGAGGTAGCCGATGAGCTCGGCGGCCTGCGGCCCGGTCGACTCCGGGTAGGTCCGGGTGACGAGCCCGTTCCCCGGCTCGCGGCACGGCGGCATCTCCCCGTGCCCCTGGGGGACCAGGGTCCGGTCCATCAGGTCGATCTCCTTGACGAGGTCCGCGTAGGCGGCGACGTCGTCGGCGTGCACCCGCGACGACCAGGCCCAGAGCCCGAAGCCGAGGAGTCCCAGCACCAGCACCACGAAGACCGTGCCGGCCAGGGACGGGCGGCGCCGGGCGGGGCCGGGCGCCGGTGCGGGCCCACCCACCGCAGGCCCAGCTGCCTCCAGGGGCCCCGGCGCGCGATCCGTGGCGGCATGGCGCGATGGCTCGCGGTCGCCGGGGCCGTCGTCGACGAAGCCGGAGTCACTCACCGGCACAGTGTGGGACACCGCCGTCGCCGTCGGGCGCGAGACGGGCAAGTGTCGCCGATCCGTGACCGAGGTGCGCCCCTCAGCGCAAGCGGGAGACGTCGGCTGCCTGCTGCGTCAGCACCAGGGGTCGGCCGAGGTCGAGCAGGTGGCGCCAGTCGGTGCGGCGAGCGGTGCGCCACCCCCGGCGGGCGAGCAGGACGAGCGCGACGAGCGCGACCGGCACCCCGACCGCGGTCGTCGTCAGCCCGAGGCTGTAGCCCTCGGGCAGGGTCGCGAAGCAGATGACCGTCGCCACCACGGCGAGCGGGCGCTCGAGCCGGTCCTGCCACAGGTGCCCCAGGGAGACGGCGAAGAGCGGCAGCACCCAGAGGTAGTACCAGCCGAGGAACACCGGGGCGAGCACGACGACGGCGAGCAGGGCCCACGCCAGGCCCCGCACCGGCCGGAGCCGCGACTCCTCCGCGGCCAGGTCGTCGCCCATGCCCCCGACGTCCGCCGGCTTGGCCGCTGCCAGCCACACCAGGACGAGGAGCAGCGCGAGGACGACGAGGGCGACGGCCCGTGCGGTCGCGATGGCCGGCTCGCGCCACTCGTCGTGGCCGAGCACGTGCCCGAGCGCGCCCACGGCGATGCCGACCGCGGTCGGCAGCGACGTCCACTGCTCGTTCTTTCCCGGCGTCCCCGTCGGGCTGAGCCACGAGAACCCGAGCCCGGTGGCGAGCCCGCCGAGCACCATGGGTGCCCCGGCGCAGACGGCGGTCAGCACCCCCGCTCGGAGCACCGACGTCCAGCCGGCGTATGCCGTCCGCTCCGTCCCCGTCGCCGGCGTGCTCCCGAGACGCCGAGCCCACAGCAGCGCCACGAAGGGCAGCGCAATCACGGCGGTGACCTTGACCATCGCCGCGAGAGCGATGACGACGCAGGCGACGGCGAACCGCCCGCGCAGCGCCAGGGCGAGGCCGACGAGCACGCCGCCGACCATGAGGGCGTCGTTGTGGGCTCCGCCGACGAGGTGTGCGCCGACGAGCGGGACGGTGACTCCGAGCCAGGTGGCCCGCACCGGTGACCAGCCCAGGCGACCGGCGACGTCGGGCACCGCCCAGGCCAGCACGGCGACCCCGGCGACGGCGAGCAGGCGCAGCAGCAGCAGGGCGACCCACAGCTCGCCCGAGACGGACGCGACCGCGCGGGCGAGGAGCAGCCACACCGGCCCGTAGGGCGTCGCCGTGTCGAGCCAGGTGGGCGCCGTGGCGGCCCGCCACGGCGAGTCGAGCTCCCGGACGACGTGGTCGTAGGGGCTGAGGCCCTGGTCCCAGAGGAGGCCCTGGGCGGCATACGAGTAGACGTCCCGGCTGTAGAGCGGCATGGCCAGGACGAGCGGCGCGAACCACAGCGCCACCGTCGCCCACCACCACCGGACCGACACGTCCGCGTCCCGCAGCCGCCACCACGCCAGGACGAGCAGCGCCATCGCGACGACCGAGACGCTGGCCAGCAGCGGGGAGCCGCCGCTGGGTGACCACGAGGAGACGCCGGGCCAGAGCACGTGCCGGTTCGGGCGCGGCAGGGCGCCAGAGCCCCAGGAGGCCGCGGCGAGCACGACGCCGCCGGCACAGCCGACCCAGCGCCAGGCGCCGGCTCGGCCCCGCGCTGCCCCGGTCGCCCCGTCCTGCGCTGCCAGGTGGGACGGTCCAGCGGGTTCAGCCATGGGTGACCGGCTCGTCACCCCACGCGAGCAGCCGCCACCCCCGGCCGGGATCGCCCTCCATCGTCACGACGTGAGTGTTGTCGACGCGCCGGGTGTCGAAGAACTCCGGCGGCAGCCCGAGGGACACCGAGCACCACACCCGCATGGCCGCGCCGTGGCTGACCGCGACCGCCGACTCGTGGCCGTCGGAGGCGATCTGGGCGATCGCCTCCTCGTAGCGCAGCAGGAAGCCGACGCCGGTGTCCCCACCGGGGATCTCGTGATGCGGCTCGTCGCGCCACCGCGCGACCGCATCGATGTAGGGCTGCCAGTCGGTGGACATCTCGTAGTCGCCGGCCTGGATCTCGCGCAGCCCGGGCAGCACGACCATCTCCAGGCCGAGCAGCTCCGCGAGGGGACGGGCGGTCTGCTGGGTGCGCACGAGGTCCGAGGTGTAGATCGCCCCGAGGTCCTCGCCGCCGAGGCGCTCGGCGAGCGCCTCGGCCTGTGCCTGCCCCTCGTCGGTGAGGTCGAGCCCCGGCGCCGCGGTGTCGAGCTGGCGGGCGACGTTGGCGTGGGTCTGGCCGTGCCGCACGAGGAAGAGCCGCACTTCAGAGGCCCTTCACCGTGACGCCGCTCAGGCACTCGACGCCCGCCTTGGGGCCGGTGTGGAAGTTCGCGATCGTGACGGGCGCGCTGGCCCCGGCCGCCAGCTTGACGTCGACCTCCTTGCTCACGACGTCGGAGCCGTCGGAGGTCTTGACGAGGAAGACGGCCACCGTGAACGTGTGCTCCGCGGTGTCGGAGTTCTTCAGCGTGCCGGAGAAGCTCCACGAGTCGCCGGTCGGCTCGCACTTCGTGTTGCTCAGGCTCGACGACGCGTCGAAGAGCCCGCCGTCGCTCGCGGCCGTGGAGTCCGCCGGGTTCGGCACGTCGTCGTCCGGCGTGTCACGGGTGAGGGTCGGCTGCACCGGCACGCTCACGGTCGGCGCCACCGAGTCGTCCGGGGACTGTGGTGCCGGCTGTCCGCAGGCGGCGAGCGCCAGCACGAGCGCGGCCGAGACGCCCAGCGCGAGGGGCGGCACGGCATACGCCCGGGGTGCGCCCGTCCCGCCGGTGGTTCCGCGGGTCCGGCTGGTGCGGGTGGCTGGGCGGGGTCGGCCTGGCATGGGCACGTGCGGCCCCTTCCTGTCGCGAGGTGTGCGCCGCCCATTGTGCCCCGCGCGGCTCTCAGGGCAGCAGCAGCCGGGCCGTGACGGCAACGGCCACCACGAGCAGCCCGGCACCGAGCGCGACGGTGTCGGGCCAGCGCCACGGCGCCGGGCCGGCCCAGGTGCGACGCCGGGCCTCGGCGAAGCCGCGGGCGTCCATCGCCAGGGCAAGGGCGGAGGCCTGGCCGAGGGCACCGACGAGCAGCCCGCCGGTGACGACCACCGCCTCGCGAGTGCGTGCGACCGGTCCGCGGTCGGCCCCGATGCCTCGCACCCTGCGGGTGGCCATGAGCTCGGCCCACAGCGCGTCGAACCCCTGCAGTCGCTGGAGCGCGGCCGTGGCGGCCACCACGGGCCGCGCCGGCAGACGGAGCCGCTGGGCGAGGTGGTCGCCGAGCGACTCGGGCTCGAGGTAGCCGACGACGAACGCCGAGGGCACGATGAGACAGAGCACCCTCAGCGCGGCACCCGAGGCCACCTCGAGGTCGCGGCCTCCGAGCAGCCACGCCGACCACGCCACCCCGGACACCGCGAGCGCGGCGGGGGCGAGACGCGCGAGCACCCCGCGCAGGCGGCCCTGGGGCGGGCGTCCCACCCCGGGAGCGAGGAGGCCGACGAGACCGAGCACGAGCTCGGCCGCGAGGACGACGAGGCCCTGCCGCCAGGTGTCGAGGAGGGCCGGCAGGGGAAGCACGCACAGCGCCGCCGCAAGCAGCGCGAGGGGGCCGACGCGGGTGATGAGGGGGTGGCGGTCCGGCACCGGGTCGGGGGCGGGCTGGCTGGGGCGCGCGACGTGGACGACGCGGTCGGCGTCGTCCACGACCCCGGGGTCGTGGGTCGTGACCACCACGGCGGCCCCCTCGTCACGCGCCGCGGCGAGCACGCCGGAGACCGCCGCCCACGTGAGGCGGTCCTGGCCGACGGTCGGCTCGTCGGCGAGGACGAGGGCCGGGCCGTGGGCCACGGCCGACGCCATGGCGAGGCGGCGCTGCTCGCCGCCGGAGAGCTGTCGCGGGTCGGCGCCGGCCAGATGAGCCAGGCCGAGGGCGTCGAGCAGGGCATCGGCGCGACGCCCCGCCACCACGGGGTCCTGGCCCAGGGCCCGCGGGGTCGTGAGCACGTCGTCGCGCACCGTGCGGCCCACGAGCGCCGTGGCGGCTCGCTGCGGCACCCAGGCGACGACGTGCGCCAGGTCGCTGGAGGACCACTCGTGCGGCGGCGTCAGGCGCTCACGAGCGCGGCCGCCGCCGCCCGTCCCTGCCGGCGTGAGTGGCAGGGCGATGTCGACCGCTCCCCGGGTGGGGGCGAGCAGCCCGCCGAGCACGGCCATGAGAGAGGACTTGCCGGCTCCGCTCGGCCCGACCAGCGCCAGCGACCGTCCGGCCCTGGCCTCCAGGTCGGCCCCGTCGACGGCGAGGGTGGTCCGGGAGCGCTCACCGAGCCGGCGGCTGCGGTGCTCGACCCGCACGGCTGACGCGCCCGCGACGACCCGCCCCTGCTCCACCGTCCCCGCCCCGGCTCCCGGCACCTGCTCGAGCACCACCGACAGCGGCTCCGGGTCGGGCACCCCCGGGACCCAGATGCCCTGGGCCGCGAGGGCGCTGCCCTGCTCGGCCAGGACCGTCCGCGGCTCGCCGTCGGCGACGACCGTCCCGGACGCATCGAGCACGACGAGGCGGTCGACGAGGTCGAGCCACCCATCGAGCCGGTGCTCGACGACCACGAGGGTGAGACCACGGCGGGCGACGACCTCGGCCACGACGGAGCGCACCTCCGCCCCGGTCGCGGCGTCGAGCATCGCCGTCGGCTCGTCGAGCAGCAGGGCCGAGGGCTCCATGGCCAGGGCGCCGGCGAGCGCGAGCCGTTGCGACTCCCCACCGCTCAGCGTCGTCGGGGAGCTGTCGGGCGACATCGTCAGGCCGACCTCGCGCAGCACCGCCTCGACCCGGGGCCGCATCCGCTCGCGGGGCAGCGACACGTTCTCCAGCCCGAAGGCCACGTCACGACCGAGGCTCGAGGCGACGACGCCGGCGCCCGGGTCCTGCAGCACGAGGCCCACCTCGCCCGGTACCTCCTGCGGGGCGTGTCCCCCGACCGAGACGCTGCCCGACTGGTCGCCGGCGTCGGCGGTGAGCAGCAGGCCGGCGAGCGCGCGCAGCAGCGTCGACTTGCCCGACCCGCTCGGCCCGGCGAGCAGCACGCGCTCGCCGGGCGCGATGGACAGGTCGAGGTGGTCGAGGACCGGGCGGGAGCGACCGAACGGCCGCCACGTCAGCTCCTCGACGTGCAGTGCGACGCCGGCTGCCGAGGGGGCGTCGGGCCTGCTCGACGCCGGCGTCGCCTGCACCCGGTCAGACGGTGCGCTGCTCACGGACCTCCTGCCCCGGCGGGAACGGGTTCAGCGCACCGGCCGTCGCGAGCAGCCGCGTCAGGCCCAGCGCGAGGAGGGATCCGAAGACGGCCACGCAGCCGCCGAGCAGGAGGAGGTAGCCGATCTTGTAGCCCCAGCCCCAGTCGGTCCAGTAGGAGTACCACTCGTAGACGGCCTCGAGAGCACCGCCGAGGAAGCCACCGAGCAGCAGCGGCGCCCAGCGGTAGACGGCATACCCGAACGCGGCGAAGCCGAGCTCGACACCGAGACCCTGCACGAGGCCCGAGACGAGGGTCGTCAGGCCCCACTGGGTGCCGATGAGCGCCGAGACGATGGCGGCGAGCAGCTCGGTGAACACCGCCGCGCCCGGGCGCCGGATGATGAGCATGCCGACGATGCCCGCGACGAGCCACGGCCAATTGAACAGGGCCCCGAGCGGCGGGAAGCCCGCCGAGACGGCGTTGGACGGGACGGCGTAGACCAGCCCCCAGGCCCAGTAGGCGACGCCGAAGGCGACCCCGAGGAAGGCGCAGGTGAGGAGGTCGATGGTGCGCCAGCGGGTCAGCGGCCCGCTCGCGGTGATGGTGGTGGACATGATGTGTCTCCCGGGTTCCAGTGATGGCAAGTGGATACCTGGGGGAAGCCGCCCGCGCGGACACGTCGATGACGTATGCCGTGTGGTGGCCTGAGAAATACCGACTTCCTTCGCCGGTGCTAACCGGAGCAGGTTCGAGGGTCTGCGGCTCGGCCCTTCGGGCTGCCGCACTCTCAGCGCGTGTTGCGCTCCCCTGTCGTGATGGGTGGTCGTGCTCTTCAGTTGTGCGGCCGACTCTACCCGTGAGACCTGGAGGCGGCGTGGGTACAGTCAGCCCATGGCTTCCAAGGACACGAAGAAGGCGCTCGCGAAGGCCGACAGGGCCGCGCGCAAGGGTGCTGCGAAGGCCGGCACGACGCAGCACACCCCGGTCGGCGGTCCCGTCTGGAAGATCCTCAGCGTCGGCACCACGCTCGTCGCGACGAAGCTCGCGACCGATGCCGCCCAGAAGGGGTGGAAGCTCGCCACCGGCCGCAACGTCCCGGTCAAGGGTGACTACGAGCGTGAGCGCACCCGCGACGTCATCCTCTTCACCGCGCTGTCGTCGATGGCGGTCGCCGCCGCCCGCGTCGCCGCCGAGCGGGGCGCCGCGACCTACTACCGCCGCTCCACCGGCCACCTGCCCAAGGCGCTCGAGGACGACAAGGTGTCCCCGAAGGACGAGAAGGCCGCACTGAAGGTGGCCAAGGCGAAGGCGAAGAGCTCGGCCAAGGCCGAGCGCGCCCTGCAGAGGGCCATCGACAAGGCCACCGGCCGGCGCTGACCCCTCCCGCGGGGCTCCCCCGCCCTCCTCGCCGCCTCTCCTCGACTCGAAGGGCCGTCACTCGAACGGCTGTGACTCGAAGGGCTCGGGCACGAGCACCGCTGCGCCCCGGACCCGGCCGGCCTCGAGGTCCTCGAGCGCGCGGTCGGCCTTGTCGAGGGGCACCGGCGTCGTCGTCACCTGCAGGTGCAGCCGTTCGGCCAGCAGCAGGAACTCCTCGCCGTCCTGGCGGGTGTTGCTCGTGACGCTGCGCAGGCTGCGCTCGCGGAAGAGGTGGCGCTGGTAGTCGAGCGCGGGCACGTCGCTCAGGTGGATGCCCGCCAGCGCCAGCGTGCCGCCGGGCCCCAGCGCCTCGAGGGCGGTCAGCACCAGCTCGCCCGCCGGGGCGAAGAGGATCGCGGCGTCGAGCGGGACCGGCGGCAGGTCCTGCGCCCCGCCGACCGACGCCGCCCCGAGCTCCTCGGCCAGGGCCCGCGCCGCGGCACCCCGGGTCAGCACGTGCACCTCCGCGCCCTGGGCGATCGCGACCTGGGCCGTCAGGTGCGCACTGGCGCCGAAGCCGTAGATGCCGAGCCGTCCCCCGGGCGGCAGCTCGGCCCGGCGCAGCGACCGGTACCCGATGATGCCGGCGCAGAGCAGGGGCGCCGCGTCGGTGTCGCTGAACGAGGCGGGCACGCGGTACGCATACGCCTCTGGCACGACGGTCCATGGGGCGTAGCCGCCGTCGGCGTCCCAGCCCGTGTAGCGGGAGAAAGGGCAGAGGTTCTCCCGTCCCGCCCGGCACCACCGGCAGGAGCCGCAGGTGGTGCGCAGCCAGGCGACCCCCACGCGGTCGCCCGGGACGAAGCGGTGCGCGTTCTCCCCGAGGAGCGCGACCTCGCCGACCACCTCGTGCCCGGGCACGACGCGGTGCCGGTGCCGCGGCAGGTCGCCCGTGACGACGTGGAGGTCGGTGCGGCACACCCCGCAGGCGTGCACCCGGACGAGCACCTCTCCGGGGCCGGGCTCCGGAATCGGCAGCTCGGCACGCACGAGAGGGCGCCGACGCAGTGGACCGGGCTCCTCGACGACCCACGCCTGCATCGACCTCATGGCTCTCCCTCCGGCTGGGCCCGGCGCGACGGCGCACCTCCCTGATTGGACCGCGCCGGCCTCCACCCGGCAAGGGCCCAAGGTCCTCCCGCCGTGCCGACCTCTGGCCCTTCGCAGGCGGGGGTCGCCGGTGCTGTGCTGGTCTCGGACCATCCACCGCGTCCGCCCAGTCCAGCACGTCCAGCAGGAGGCCACCGTGAGAGCGCAGGTAGGAGACCGCATCATCCTGGCGGCAGAGCACATCGACGAGGCCACCCGCGACGGCGAGGTCCTCGAGGTCCGCGGTCCCGACGGGGGTCCGCCCTACGTCGTCCGGTGGAACGACGGCCACAGCGGCCTGATCTACCCGGGCCCCGGTTCCGTGCTGAAGGTCGGGGCGCACATGGAGGAGGAGCAGGCGTTGGCGCAGCCGACGCCGGCCATGGAGGCAGCCGAGCACGGCGAGCCGACGCACTACCGGGAGTGGCAGGTCCGGGTCTCGCTCGTGGAGGCCGGCGACGACACCACGGCGACGGTGGTGCTCGTGGCCGACTCCCCCGACCGGCTGAGGGCCAGCGGAGCGAGCCACCGTTCGGTCGACGACTCGGCCGAGCACGAGATCGGCGACGAGGTGGCCGTGGCCCGCGCGCTGCGCCACCTCGCCGACGAGCTGATCGCGCACGCGGAGGGCATCATCCAGAGACGCACGGGCGAGGAGGCGCACGTCCGGATGAGGTGAGATGCCGAAACCGTGACCAGCGGCCCCGCGGTGGTGGTGTCCTAGGGGTAGGACCCCCGACGCGAGGAGGCGTGCCATGCAGGCACGGGTCGGTGACCGCATCACGATGGCGGCCGAGCACGTCGGACAGGTGACCCGCGAGGGCATCGTCCGTGAGGTGAAGGGCGCGGACGGCGGGCCGCCGTACGTCGTCGAGTGGTCCGACGGCCACATCGGCATCATCCACCCCGGCCCCGGGTCGGTGCTGCGCTGCGAGCGCGCCGAGGAGACGGCCGGCTCGTAGTCCGGCCGATGGACGCGGTCCTCAGGTCCCCGTGACGTCCATGGCTCGGACGATGGGCACCCCGGCGCGGTAGGCGAGGTGCAGGTGGGTCGGCGCGTCCACCACGGCCAGCTCGGCCGGGTGGCCGGGCGCGACCCGGCGGTCGAGGCCGAGCGAGCGGGCCGACACCGCAGTGGCGGCGTGCAGCGCCTCGGCCGGCGTCATCCCCATCTCGCGCACCGCGAGGGCGATCGCGAACGGGATCGCCGACGAGTAGCAGGTGCCCGGGTTGCAGTCGCTGGCGAGCCCCACGTCGACGCCGGCGTCGAGGAGCCGGCGCGCGTCCGGGTAGGGCGAGCGGGTCGAGAACTCGACCCCCGGCAGGAGCGTGGCCACCGTGGTCCCGCGGGCGGCGACGAGCGCGTCGACGTCGTCGTCGCTGAGGTAGGTGCAGTGGTCGACGCTGTGGGCCCCGAGCTCGCAGGCCAGCTGCACGCCGGGGCCGTGGCCGAGCTGGTTGCCGTGGACGCGCAGCGCCAGGCCGGCCGCGCGGCCGGCCTCGAGGACCGCGCGGGCCTCGTCGCCGTCGAAGGCGTGCGCCGAGTGCGGCTCGCAGAACACGTCGATGCTCTCGGCGAGGGCGGTCGGCCCGTCGGCGACGACCGCCTCCAGCATGGGCCCCGTCACGAGGTCCACGTATGCCGCCCGGTCCGACGCGTACTCCGGTGGCACGACGTGCGCACCGAGAAAGGTCGTGTGCGGGGTGAGCTCCCGGGCGATGCGCAGCGAGCGCAGCTCGTCCTCCAACGTGAGGCCGTAGCCGCTCTTGATCTCGACCGTGGTCGTGCCCTGGGCGCGCATCTCCGCCACCCGGCGCGCCACGAGGCGGCGCAGCTCGTCGTCGCTCGCGGCCCGCGTGGCCGCCACCGAGACGGCGATGCCACCCCCGTCGTAGGGCGTGCCGGTCATCCGCGCCGCGAACTCCGCGGAGCGGTCCCCGGCGAAGACGAGGTGCGAGTGGGAGTCGACGAAACCGGGGATGACGGCGCGGCCGCCGAGGTCGCGCCGCTGGTCCGCGTCCGGGGCGCGACCGGCGACGCCGACCCACTCGATGACCCCCTCGTCCGAGACGACGAGGGCGGCGTCGCGGACGATGCCGAGCAGGGTGTCGCCGGGGTCGGTGTGGCCCTCACGGCGGGCCGGGTCGTTCGTCGTCAGCTCCGCGATGCCGGTGACGAGCAGGCTCACGCGTGGACACCCACGGCGAGCCGGTCGATCGCGCCGACGAGCATGCGGCCCACGTCGCCCATCCGGTGGTGGCCGTCGCTGACGACGACCTCTCCGCCGACGACGACCGTCGAGACGTCGGAGGCGACGCAGGCGTAGATGATCTGGTCGCGAGCCGCGCCGGCCGTGTTGACGGTGTCGGTGCGCACGGTCACGAAGTCGGCCAGGGCACCCTTGCTCAAGTGGCCGCCGTCGGACCAGCCGAGGGCCCGGTAGCCGTTGAAGGAGGCGGCGAGCAGCAGGTCGTTGGCCGAGAAGCGGTCGCGCTCGTTCGTGAGGAGGCGCTCGTGCATCTCCATGCCGCGCAGCTCCTCGAACGGGTCGATGACGACGTGCTGGTCCGAGCCCAGGGAGAGCGGGCTGCCGGCGTCGTGCAGGGCCCGGGCCGGGCCGATGCCGTCGGCGAGGTCGCGCTCGGTGGTCGGGCAGAAGCACGCGCCCGTGCCGGTGCCGCCGAGCAGCTCGATGTCGTGGTCCTCGAGGTGCGTGGCGTGCACGGCGGTGGAGTGGCTCCCGAGCGCCCCGGCCTCGTCGAGCAGCTGGGTCGGGGTGGCGCCGTAGTACATCTGGCAGGCGAGGTTCTCGCCGTGCTGCTCCGACAGGTGCACGTGGAGCGGCAGGTCGCCGGCCGCCTCGACGACCTTCGGGAGGTCCTCGCGCCGCACGGCCCGCACGGAGTGGATGGCGGCGCCGAGGCGCACGCGGTCGGTTCCCGGGCGCTGCGCCGACATCCGCGCCGCCCACGCGTCGACGGTGCCGTCGCTGAACCGGCGCTGGCCCGGGTGGAGCTCCACGTGGCCGCCGCCGTTGAGGCCGCCCTCGAGGTAGCAGGTGTCGAGCAGGGTCAGGCGGATGCCGGCCTCGTCGGCGGCCTGCCGCACGGCGAGGCCCATGGCGTTGGGGTCTCCGTAGGGGTGGCCGCCGGGGCGGTGGTGGACGTAGTGGAACTCCCCCACCACCGTGATGCCCGCCTGCACCATCTCGGCGAAGACGGCCCGCGCGAGTGCGAAGTACGTGTCGGGGTTGAGCTGCTCCGCGGCGGCATACATCTGCTCGCGCCAGCTCCAGAAGTTGCCGCCGCCGCCGTTGGCGCGGCCACGAAGGGCACGGTGGAAGGCGTGGCTGTGCGCGTTGGCCATCCCGGGGAGCGTGACACCGGCCAGCCGCACGTCCTCCGGCTCGGGATCGGCGTCGACCTGGACATCCTTGAACAGGCCGTTCTGGGTGACGAGCCGCACGCGCTCGGCGAATCCACCAGTGAGCCAGGCGCTCTCGCACCAGAACGAGGTCATCGGCGCTCACCCCCCGGCTCGGCGGCCTTCCCCGTGGCGAGGGCGGTCACGACAGCGGTGAGGGCCATGACCCCATGGTGGCAGTCCTCGACGGCGGCGTACTCGCTGGGTGAGTGCGAAACGCCGGTGGGGTTGCGTACGAAGAGCATGGCGCTCGGCACGCCGTGCGTGGCGAGGACGCCCGCGTCGTGCCCGGCGCCCGTGCCGAGCAGCGGCGCGTCGGGGAGTATGCCGTGCAGCCGCTCCACGACTCCCGTGTCGAAGGTGGTCGTGGGGGTCCACGACTCCTCCGCGGTCGTGGCACCGAAGCGGGCAGCCTCCTCCGAGACCGCGTCGACCGCGGCGCGGACGGCCTCCTCGCGCTCACCGCGGGCGTCGAGCCAGGCCGTCACGTGGCTGGGGATGGCGTTGACACCGCCCGGGACGACGTTGACCTTCCCGACGGTGGCCACGCAGCCGAGCGCGACGGCATACGACCTCGCTGACTGGACGACGGTCGCGAGACCGAGCATCGCGTCGCGTCGGTCTGCCATGCGCGTGGTGCCGGCGTGGTTGGCCTCGCCCGGGAGGTCGATGCGCCAGCGGCCGTGCGGCCAGATGTCGGTGCCGATGGCAACCGCGCGGGCGGGGTCGGTGAGGTCGTCGCCGCCGTCGGGGGCGATCGCGAGCGCCTTGCCCTGCTCGACGTGCAGCTCGACGAAGGTGGCGACGCGGCGCAGGGCCTCGTCGTCACGACCCAGCGCGACGGGGTCACGCCCGGCGCTGCGCCAGGCCTCCGCCATCGAGACGCCGTCTGCGTCGGTGAGGGCGCGGGCGCGGTCGGCGTCGAGCGCGCCGGTGATGATGCGCGAGCCGGCGCAGGCGATGCCGAAGCGGGCACCCTCCTCGTCGACGAAGTTGACGACGCCGAGCGGCACGTCGGGCTCGATGCCGGCCTGGCGCAGCGCATCGACGGTCGCGAGGGCGCTGACGACGCCGAGCGGGCCGTCGAACGCGCCGCCGTCGGGGACCGAGTCGAGGTGGGAGCCGAGGACGACGCCGGGCGTGGTGTCGGGGTCGCCCCACCAGCCCCACTGGTTGCCCGCGCGGTCCTCGACGAGGTGCAGGTCGCGCGCGGCGCACTCACCGGCGAACCACTCGCGCAGGTGGTGGTCGGTACGGGTCCAGGCGTAGCGGCGGTAGCCACCCGTGCCGGGGTCCCTGCCGATGGGCTCCAGGTCCGCCCACATCCGGTCGAAGCTCTCGAGGCTCGTGCTCACATCCACCCCTTGCCCTGTCTGCCGCGCGGGCCGGTCCCGAAACTAGGCTGTCGCCCATGTCGTCCGACGCACCTGACGTACCCGAGGCACCCGACCCCGCTGCCACGGCCCGCAGTGAAGGTCCGGACGAGATCAGCACGCCGGCGGTCGAGGCGGCCCGGGCTGCCGGTATCCCCTTCACCGCCACGCGCCACGGACGCGTGAGCAGCCTCGCGGAGGCGGCCGCAGCCCGGGGCATCGAGCCGCGCGACCTCATCAAGACGCTCGTCGTGCGCCGTGCCGAGGACGACCACGTCTTCGTGCTCGTGCCCGGCGACCGGACGTTCTCGTGGGCCAAGGTCCGGGCCCTGCTCGGCACCAACCGCATCTCGATGCCCGACGCCGAGGCCGCCCTGGCGGTCACCGGCTACGAGCGCGGCACGATCACACCGTTCGGCTCGCGGACCCGGCTGCCGGTCATCGCCGACAGCCACCTCGTCGGGCGGCGCATCTCCATCGGCGGTGGGGCGCACGGCGTCGGGCTGACGCTCGAGGGCGACGACGTCATCCGTGTCCTCGACGCGACGGTCGCCGACATCTCCGACGAGGAGACCCGCAAGCCCTCCTGACCTGCCCACCCCCACCCCCTCCAACTCCACCGTCGAGAGGCCACTTCTTGCGGGTCCCGCCCCGTCGAGAGGCCACGGTTTGCGGGCCCCGACCCGTCGACAGGCCACTTCTCGTGGGTGCCGAACGGTCGAGAGGCCACCGTGGCCCAGACTGGGTGCCATGTCCCGATCCCCGCTGCCCACCAAGCCGTGCGCCCGCTGCGGCCGCACCATCACCTGGCGCAAGGCGTGGGCCCGCGACTGGGACTCGGTGCGCTGGTGCTCCGACAGCTGCCGCAAGCACGGCCTGACCCAGGTCGACCTCGAGCTGCAGGACTCGCTCGAGGCGCTCCTCGACGCCCGCGCGCGGGACGCCTCGGCTTGCCCGAGCGAAGCCGCCAGGGCCGTCGGCGGCGACGGCTGGCGAGCCCTCATGGAGCCGGCCCGATCGGCGGCCCGGCGGCTCGTGGCCGACGGCCGCGCCGAGATCACGCAGGGCGGCCGGGTCATCGACCCGGACCACGCGAAGGGCCCGATCCGGGTCCGCCGACCTCGCTGACCCCACCGACCGAGCTGCCCCCACCTCCCTGCGGCGGTTCGATGTGTTCGGGAGTCAGGGGTGACCGCGCCATACATCGAACCGGGAGCGGACGGCATACGCCCTCAGCCCTCCTGCATGGGGATGCGGACGCCACGCTCGTGCGCGACCTCGTCGGCCCGCTCGTAGCCGGCGTCGACGTGCCGGATGACGCCCATGCCGGGGTCGTTGGTGAGGACGCGGGCGAGCTTCTGCGCGGCGAGGTCCGTGCCGTCGGCGAGGGACACCTGGCCGGCGTGGAGGCTGCGACCGATGCCGACGCCGCCACCGTGGTGGATCGAGACCCAGCTCGCTCCTGAGCTCGTGTTGACGAGGGCGTTGAGCAGCGGCCAGTCGGCGATGGCGTCGGAGCCGTCGGCCATCGACTCGGTCTCGCGGTAAGGAGACGCGACGGAGCCCGAGTCGAGGTGGTCGCGGCCGATGACGATCGGTGCGCTCACCTCGCCGGTGCGGACGAGCTCGTTGAAGGCGAGGCCGGCCTTGTCGCGCTCGCCGTAGCCGAGCCAGCAGATGCGAGCAGGCAGGCCCTGGAAGGCGATTCGCTCCTGCGCGCCGCGAATCCATTTGTGCAGGCGGTCGTTGTCGGGGAAGAGGTCGAGCACGGCCCGGTCGGTCGCGGCGATGTCCCGGGGGTCGCCCGAGAGCGCCGCCCAGCGGAACGGGCCCTTGCCCTCGCAGAAGAGCGGTCGGATGTAGGCCGGCACGAAACCGGGGAACTCGAACGCCCGGTCGTAGCCCCCGAGGCGCGCCTCGTCACGGATGGAGTTGCCGTAGTCGAAGACCTCGGCGCCGGCGTCCTGGAACTCGACCATCGCCTGGACGTGCCTGGCCATCGAGGCGCGGGCGCGGTCGGTGAAGTCCTCGGGCTTCTTCTCCGCGTAGTCCGCCCAGTCCTCGAGCGCGACTCCCACGGGCAGGTAGGACAGCGGGTCATGCGCCGACGTCTGGTCGGTGACGATGTCGATCGCGACGCCGCGGCGCAGCAGCTCGGGGAACACCTCGGCCGCGTTTCCGACCACCCCCACGGACCAGCCGCGACGCTCGCGCTTGGCTGCGAGCGCCTTCTCGATGGCGTCGTCGAGGTCGTCGGCCACCTCGTCGAGGTAGCGGTGCTCGACGCGGCGGTGCAGCCGGGCCGGGTCGACATCGACGATGAGGCACGCGCCGTCGTTCATCGTCACCGCGAGCGGCTGGGCGCCACCCATGCCGCCGCAGCCGCCGGTCAGGGTCAGGGTGCCGGCTAGCGTGCCGCCGAAGCGCTTCTCGGCGACCGCGGCGAACGTCTCGTAGGTGCCCTGGACGATGCCCTGCGTGCCGATGTAGATCCACGAGCCAGCGGTCATCTGGCCGTACATCGTCAGCCCGAGGTGCTCGAGCCGCCGGAACTCCGGCCACGTCGCCCAGTCGCCGACGAGGTTGCTGTTGGCGATGAGCACGCGCGGCGCCCACTCATGGGTCTGCATGACGCCGACGGGCCGTCCGCTCTGGACGAGCATCGTCTCGTCCTGCTTGAGCGTCGTCAGGGTGCGGACCATGGCGTCGAACGACTTCCAGTCGCGCGCCGCGCGCCCGGTGCCGCCGTAGACGACGAGGTCGTCGGGGCGCTCGGCCACTTCGGGGTCGAGGTTGTTCATGAGCATCCGCAGCGGGGCCTCGGTGGCCCACGACTGGGCCGTCAGGGTCGTCCCGCGCGGCGCGCGGACGGGTCGTGCACCTTCCATGTCACTCTCCTTCGAGTGCGAGAAACGTTGGTATGCCGTGTGGTTCAGCGTCTGTGAGCCCTGCCCCTCCACCGTCGAGAGGCCATTTCTTGCGGGTCCGTGCCGGTCGAGAGGTCATTCCTCGTCGCGAGGTTTGGCCCTTCGACTGCGCGCGACCCGCAAACTTTGGCCTTTCGACGGGTGAGTGGCGGGGGTCAACGGAGGGGGCCGGTGACGGCCTCGGCGGCGGCCAGCACGTCCCCGCCGTCCACCGCGGCGTAGGCGCCCTCGATGTCGGGGGCGAGGAACCGGTCAGGTCCGGGGGCCACGTTCGTCCGCTTGTGCAGCGCCGCGATGACGGCGCCCGTGGCCGGTGCCGGCTCGAGCGGGGCCCGGAGCTGGATGCCGCGTGCTGCCGTCAGCAGTTCGATCGCGAGCACCCGGCCCAGGGCGTCCACCGACCGGCGCAGCTTGCGGGCGCCCGACCAGCCCATCGACACGTGGTCCTCCTGCATCGCCGAGCTCGGGATCGAGTCGACCGACGCGGGGACGGCCAGGCGCTTCAGCTCCGAGACCATGGCGGCCTGGGTGTACTGCGCGATCATCAGGCCGGAGTCGACACCCGGGTCGTCCGCGAGGAACGGCGGCAGGCCGTGGTTGCGTGCCTGGTCGAGGAACCGGTCGGTGCGCCGCTCGGCCATCGAGGCGACATCGGCGGCGACGATGGCGAGGAAGTCGAGCACGTAGGCGACCGGTGCACCGTGGAAGTTGCCGTTGGACTCGACGCGGCCGTCCGGCGTGACGACCGGGTTGTCGACGGCCGAGGCCAGCTCTGCGTCGGCGACGCGAGCCGCGTGCTCCACGGTGTCGCGGGCGCCGCCGTGCACCTGCGGCGCGCAGCGGAGCGAGTAGGCGTCCTGCACCCTCGTGCACTCCTCGGTGCGGTGCGACTCGCGGATCGGCGAGTTCGCCATGACCGCAAGGATGTTGGCGGCCGAGGCTGCCTGTCCCGGGTGCGGGCGCAGCGCCTGCAGGTCGGCGGCGAAGACGTCGTCGGTGCCGAGCAGGCCCTCGACGCTCATCGCGGCGGAGACGTCGGCAACCTTGAGCAGGTGGCGCAGGTCGTGGACGGCCAGGGCCAGCATCCCGAGCATGCCGTCGGTGCCGTTGATGAGCGCGAGGCCCTCCTTCTCGGCGAGGACGACCGGCTCGATCCCGTGGTCGCGCAGGGCGGTCGCCGCGTCGGTCAGGGTGCCGTCGGCCAGGCGCACCGGCCCCTCGCCCATGACGGCTAGCGCGCAGTGCGACAGCGGCGCGAGGTCGCCCGAGCAGCCGAGGGAGCCGAACTCGTGCACGACCGGGGTGATGCCGGCACTCAGCAGGGCGGCATACGCCCTCGCGGTCTCGAGACGGACGCCGGTGCGCCCGGTCGCGAGGGTCGACAGGCGCAGCAGCATGAGGGCGCGCACGACCTCCCGCTCGACCTCCGGGCCGGAACCGGCGGAGTGCGAGCGCACGAGCGAGCGCTGCAGCTGGGCCCGCAGGGCAGTGGGGATGTGGCGCGTGGCGAGGGCCCCGAAGCCGGTGGAGACGCCGTAGTGGGCGACCGTGTCGTCGGCGAGCGCCTCGACGACCGACCGGCTGCGGGCAATCTCGGACTCCGCCTCGTCGGAGAGCTCCACCCGCGCACCGTGGCGGGCGACGGCCACGACGTCGGCGATGGACAGCGGCCCGGTGCCGACCGTGACGACCGTGGCGGCGCTGGCGACCGTGGTGGCCGTGGTGGCCGTAGCGACCGTGGTGCTGGCGAGTTCGTTCATGCGTCCCATCGAACCGCCGCAGGGGTGGCGCGTCGGCCCGTCATGGGGGACAATTGTCTCGCATGCGAGACGTCGCCGATCGCACAGGAAGTGGGCCTCAGTGTGTCCAACGCCCCGGCAGCCGCCAACGCGCTCGACGTGCTCGAGCACCTCTCGCGCCACGCCGAACCACTCCCCGCCGCCTCCATCGCCCGCGACCTCGGCCTGCCCCGCAGCTCGGTCTACCACCTGCTCAAGGTGCTGCACGGGCGCGGCTACGTCACCCACTACGTGGAGGAGCGGCGCTTCGGGCTCGGCCAGGCGGCCTACGAGCTCGGGTCGGCCTACCAGCGTCAGGCGCCGTTGGCGCGCGTGGCCCGCGCGCCGATGCGTCGGCTCGTCGACCAGTGCGGCCGCAACGCCCACTTCGCCACACTCGACGGCCGCGACGTCATCTACCTCCTCGAGGAGCGGGCGCCCGGCCAGCCCATGCTCGTCACCGATGTGGGCGTGCGCCTGCCCGCGCACCTGACCGCGAGCGGCCTCGCCATGCTCTCCGCGCTTCCCGCACCCCAGGTCCGCGCGCTCTACCCGGACCGCTCCTCGTTCGTGCAGCGCAACGGGGCAGGCCCGAGCTCGCTCGCCGAGCTGCGCAGCCTCCTCGCCCGCACGCGCACCGACGGCCACGCCCGCGAGGAGGGCACCGTCACGGCCGACCTGTCCTCGGTGGCCGTCCCCGTCCTCGACCGCGGCGGCCGGCCGCTCGCCGCCATCGCGCTCACCCTGCGGACCGCGGACGCCAGCCCCGAGCACGTCATCGACCTCATCGGACGAGCGCGTGTCGCGGCCACCGACATCGCTCGGCGGCTGAGTCCCAGCCCGACGGCGGTCCTTCGAACCTGAGCGGCTGACGACGCCCGGTTCCTGGGGTGCCCGCCGTGGACCTACGCCTCATCGGCGCGGCGGGGACGACTTGCTCGCCGCGCCCCGCCTCGCCGGGAGGGAGGCGTGTCGGTGGCAGCGAACGCGCCGGCCGGGTGGGCCTCACTCCCAGCCCGCGGTCAGCCGCTCCACGCGTGCCATCCCGGATCGGGCTGCGGCCTTGCCCCGTTCGAGCAGCGCGGCCACGAGCACGGCCAGCAGTCCGAGTCCCCCGATGAGCGCCCACAGCGTCGCGCCGCTCCAGCTCGGCAGCAGGTCGACGAGGGGCACCCCGACGAGCACGAGGAGCGACACCCCGACGACGAGTGCCCCGGCCGACAGCCGGCGGCGCACCCGCGTCACCGCGGCCCAGCCGCAGACGAGGCAGCCGAGGGACAGGGCCACGACGGCGTAGCCGACCTGCGCCGTCACGGCCGCGGCGAGAGAGGGGCCGACGAGCAGGGCGATGCCGGACCGCTCCACGAGGACGATCGCCGGGTCGGACGGCTCCAGACCGCGCAGGCGCCGGTCGCGGCGCCACAAGCCGACGGTGGCGAGGACCGCGAGCCCGACGGGCGCCACGACCCACTGGGGGTCGCCGCCCAGTGACTCGAGGGCGAGGACGACCCAGGCCGCGCTCGCGAGCACCGGCGCGAGCAGCTGCGGCAGCAGGAGGCGCCGCGCCACCCCGGTCGCGGCCGCCATGATGCTCGCCACGGCCAACGGGGCGGCGAGCAGGGGCGCCTCCCTCTGCCCGGCCGCCACGGCGAGCGCGAGCGCCGTCGTGCCCCAGCCGAGCACGAGGAGCGAGCCCTGCCCCGTGTCGGCGTGCCGACCCCGTGCCCGGGCCAGCAGCACGAGCGCGGACAGGACCCCGACCGACGAGAGGACCCAGACCCGGGCCTCCGGGCCCACAGCGGCGGCCTCCATCGCCGCAGCGACCGCTCCGACGGCGTATGCCGTGCCGACCTCCTGCTGCCAGGGCACCCTGAGCGCGGGGGAGGACGCCACCATGGCGGCCGCGGCGACGGCCAGGCCGCCGGCCAGGGGCCAGCCGACGGTCGCGGCGGCCGATGCCCCGAGAAGCAGGGCAGCGGTGGCCGGCACCGCCTCGGCGAGCGCGGCGGCACCGCCCCACACGAGGGGCCACTCCCGGTCGGTCAGACGGGTGAGGGCGACGGCGGCAGCGACCGCGGCGATGGCGCCTGCCCCCAGGGCGGTGACGTCGACCGCGCGCTGTGCAGGCCAGCCCAGCCAGCTCAGCGCCGAGAGCCACGCGCCGACCGCGCTGACGATCGCCGCTGCCCGGAGCGCCTGCCGGCCCGGCCGTGTGGCGGCGGCAGCCAACGAGGTGAGCGCCACCGAGAGGACGAGCAGCGCGAGCGCGAGCCACCCGGGGCCGGCCCGGCCGGCGCCCAGGAGCACGAGCGCGGCGCCCACGGTGAGAAGCAGCTTCGGCACGACCGGCAGCCGTCGCAGCCTCGCCGCGACGAGCGCACACTCGGCCCCCACCGCGGCCAGCGTGAGGTCACCGGCGGTTCCCGAGGTCGTGGCGCCCAGTGCGATCCCGGCCAGGGCGACCGGAACGGCCGCGACGAGAACCGCGCCGTCCCACCGCGTCCACCACCGGCCATCGTGGGACGCGAGGCTCCTCCAGGACAGGGCCTGGGCGACCGCGAGCAGGACGGCCACCGCGGCAGGGGCGAGCCAGGGCCGGTCCTCGAGCCGGGCCCCGGCGAGCTGGACGGCACCGAGCCATCCCACGACCACGGCGACGCCGGCCAGCGCGCCGACGCGGGCCAGCACCGCCGTCACCGTCAGCGAGAGCGCCGCGGCGACTGCCACCCAGCCGGCGGCTGTCGTCGTGGCAGAGGCTCGCTCTACTGCGGCGAGTGCCACGGCCCCGGCGATCTCGACCGACCCGATCGCAGCCGGTGCGAGCAGGGCGGGATGGCTGGGCAGCAGCCGCGGCTCCCAGCCGCGGCCTCGCAGGTCCGCCCCTGCGGTGCCCACCAGGAGCACCGAGCCGACGGCCACGAGCACGGTGGCGGCCTGCAGGCCGAGCCGCTGACCGGCGAACCACGGGGAGAGCTCCTGCGCCAGCAGCAGGGCGGCCGGGGCAGGCGCGAGCCAGGCGGTCCAGGTCATCACCCGCTCCCGGCTGTCCGCGGCCAGCACCGTCACGGCCAGGACGAGCGCGCCGAGCGCGACCGACGCAGGCACGCGGGCGTGCGCCGCCACCGCCGCCACCGGCGCCAGGAGAGCCAGCCCGAAGGCGCTCCACGCGGCGGCCACGGCGACGCGCTCGGGCAGGCGACGCCGCGTCGCGACGGCATACGCCACGGCTACTGCAGCGAGCAGACCGCTCGTCCACGGTTCCGTGACCGCCAGCAGGTCGGCGCGGTCCGCGGTGAGCACGAGCACGAGCGGAAGGCCGGCGGCGAGCAGGGCGAGGGGCAGCCAGCCCAGGGCCGGAGCGGCTCGGCGCAGTGCCGAGCCGGTGACCGAGCGGTCCAGGGCATCGGACCAGCCGGTCAGGCCCCAGCCGGCGGTCGAGGCCGCGACCGCGATGACCACCCCCCAGCGCGTCGGCAGGGCCGGCAGGCACACGAGCGAGCCGACGACCAGCCCGGAGAGCCCGAGCCCGACCCGGCTGGAGAACGACAGGTGCGCGCTGAGCCGGTGCGGCATCCAGTGTGCGAGCACCACGAGAAGCAGGGTCGCGAGCGCAGGCACGACCACCTCGACGGTGGGCGAGAGGCCCAGCGCCGTGCACGTGGCGAGCCACGCCAGCACGCCCGGGACGAGCACCGCAGCCGGGCGCACCGCCCCGGCGAAGGGGCCGACCAGGCCTGCTGCTGCGACCAGCACGCCGGCCCCCGCCATCAGCCAGGCGCTCGCGCCCGCGTCGCCGATGGGGTCGAACCACCAGGTCAGGACGAGGACCGACATGAGTGTCGACGCGCCGAGGTACCACCCGTTCCAGTACGCGTCGTGCGGACCGGGCGTGAGCCAGCCGCGCTCCGCCGGCACCGCGAGAAGCAGCATCAGCGCGCCGACGACCAGCAATGCACGTGGGCCGTCCCACACGAGGGCGGCGGACGCCGCCAGCCCCAGGGGTGCCAGCACGGCGGCAACATCGAGCGCCTTGCCGGCGCTGACGCCGGCGTACGGGTGGCCTCGCCGCACCGCGGCCCACACCGAGGCGACGCCGAGCGAGCCCAGCGCCCACCGCGGGTCCACAGCGGTGCCGAGGAGTGCCAGGGCGAGTCCGAGCGCGGGCAGCATCCGCGCGGGGGCGGGCCGGCGGGCAACCTCCGCGGCCTCGAGGATGCCGAGGAAGCCCAGGCCCGCGACCGCCGCCACCCACGCCGTCGCGGACAGGTCGCCCGGGTAGCCGGTGACGCAGACGGCCCAGACGACGGTCCACCAGAGCGCCGGGGCGAAGACGACCGAGCCGTGCAGGCGCAAGCCCCTCGACCGCGGCCAGGACCGCGACGCCCGCGGTGAGCACCGCGGCCGTGGGTGCCTCCCCCGCGAGCCACGTCAGCCCGTCCAGGACGGCCAGGACCGCGAGCCCGGGCACCGCCGGCCGCAGCACCGCCTCGGCGCGCCGACCGGACGACAGGAACCGCGCCGCCACGACCGTCACGGCGAGCGCGACGCTCATCGCCGCAGCCTGCCAGGCGCTGGGGACAGCCACGTCCCGGCCCTGCGGGACCGCCCGACCCACCCCCATCGTCGCCAGACCGACGGCCAGGCAGGCCAGGGGCGCCACGAGGAAGCGCAGCCCGCTCTGCGGCACGCGTCGCGACCAGGCGGCGTAGGCGAGGGCGAGCGCGACCACGAGAGCAGTCAGGAGGACCACCAGGGGCGCGCCGCTGAGGTCCGGCGGCACGGCCACGCCGTCGACGAAGCTCGTCACCACCATGATCGGCAGGAGCAGTCCGCCGGCTACCTCGAGCGCCCGGCCGACCACCAGGGCCCGACGACGCCGCAGCAGCGCGCCCGCCGCGAAGGGCGAGGCGGCGATCACGGCCTCGGCGAGCGGGCGCATCGAGGGCGCCACGTCGCCGAAGGCGAAGGCGACGAGGCCGAAGGCCCCGACGAAGAAGAGGAGCACGCCGAGGTAGGCGAGCCCGTGCACCGCCAGGTCGGAGCCGACGGCCTCTCGCGTGCGGTCCCACCACTGCTGCAGCGCAGACGGAGGTGGCGGCTCGACCGGCCGACCCCCGGGTGGTGTCGCGACGGGAGCAGGGGCCGCCGGCGCAACGGATAGGGGAGCCGGCACCGCGGCCGGGACCGTCGGCCGGGGAGGTGCGGCGGGGGTGGACGGGGGTGGAGCGGTGGTTGCCGCGGTCTCCGCCGGCGGCGTGGCGGCATACGGCTTGCCGACGGGTGGAGGCAGGTCGGCAGGCGCAGTGCGGACCGACCGCTCCGCCTCGACCCGCAGCTCGCGGGCCAGCATCCTCAGCCACGCGTCCGTGTCGGCCCCGACGTAGGCGCGGGACCGTGCGACGGGAAGGAACACCTCCTCGACGAAGTCGAGGTGCGGCACGTCACGAGACGTGACCGTGCGGCGGCCACCTCCGCCCGCGCCGGCCCCGCGCGGATCCCCTGTACCGCTCATGCCCATACCTTGGCAGCGATGCCACCGGCGACGGGGCGAATACCCACAGACCACGCGCGAATAGAGTCGGACCCATGCGCGCCATCACGATCCCCCAGCCCGGAGATGCCGACAGCCTCGTCCTCGCCGAGGTGCCCGACCCCGAGGTGCGAGCCGGCGAGGTGCGGGCCGGCGAGGTGCTCATCGACGTCGTCGCCGCGGGGGTGAACCGCGCCGACGTCATGCAGCGGCTCGGGCACTACCCGCCGCCACCCGGGGCGTCGGACATCCCCGGCCTCGAGGTGAGCGGCCGTATCGCCGAGATCGGCGAGGGCGTCGAGGACTGGCACGTCGGTGACGAGGTGTGCGCGCTGCTCGAGGGCGGCGGCTACGCCGAGCGGGTCGCGGTCCCCGCCGGCCAGGTGCTGCCGGTGCCGAAGGGTGTCTCCCTCGTCGACGCCGCCGGGCTGCCCGAGGTGGCGTGCACCGTGTGGTCCAACGTCTTCATGGTCGCCAATCTCCAGCCGGGCCAGGTGCTGCTCGTCCACGGCGGCAGCTCCGGCATCGGCACCATGGCGATCCAGCTCGGCAAGGCGGTCGGCGCCCACGTCGCCGTCACCGCCGGCAGCCAGGCCAAGCTCGCGGTGTGCCGCGAGCTCGGCGCCGAGATCCTCGTGAACTACCGCGAGGAGGACTTCGTCGAGCGCATCCGCGAGCTGACGAAGGGCCACGGCGCCGACGTCATCCTCGACAACATGGGCGCCGCGTACCTCCCCCGCAACGTCGACGTCCTGGCGACGAGCGGGCGCCTCGTCACGATCGGGCTCATGGGGGGCCGGAAGGGCGAGCTCGACATGGGCAAGCTGCTGGCCAAGCGCGGCGCGGTCATCGCCACGTCGCTGCGGGCGCGGCCGGCGGCCGAGAAGGCCGCCATCGTCGCCGCAGTGCGCGAGCACGTCTGGCCACTGATCGAGAACGGCACGGTGCGGCCGATCATCCACTCGCGCCACCCGCTCGCGAGGGCGGCCGACGCCCACCGGGAGATGGAGGCCTCCGGCCACATCGGCAAGATCCTCCTCACCACCTGATCACCGGGAGCACTCCGCCACAGGAAGATCCGGCCGTGTCGGACTCGTCCGCTGACAGCCCCTCGACCCCGCCCCTACCGTGAACCGATGGGCCTCTTCGCCTGGGAGGGGCCCCTCATCCGAAGGGGAGGTCAGTCGTGTTCATCCAAGTGATCCAGGGTCGGTGCACCGACGCCGACGCCGTCCACCGGCAGATGGACCGGTGGCGCGAGGAGCTCGAGCCGGGCGCCAAGGGCTGGCTCGGGGGGACGTACGGCATCACCGACGACGGCGAGTTCGTCGGCGTGGTCCGCTTCGAGTCGCGTGAGGCGGCCGAGGCCAACTCGAACCGGCCCGAGCAGGGAGCCTGGTGGGAGGAGACGGCGGAGTACCTCCAGGGCCCGGTCACCTTCCACGACAGCGACGACGTGACCATGATGCTCGACGGCGGCAGCGACGACGCCGGCTTCGTCCAGGTCATCCAGGGCAGGCTCAGCGACCCGGAGCGCTTCCGGCACGCGATGGAGGAGCCGATGGACCTGCTCCGCCAGGTGCGCCCAGAGATCATCGGGGGCACGATCGCCATCGACAAGGACGGGTTCTTCACCCAGACGATGGCGTTCACCACCGAGGACGCGGCGCGCGAGGGCGAGAAGCAGGCGCCGCCGCCGGAGGCCCGGCAGATGATGGACGAGATGTCGTCGGTGATGCAGGACGTCAGCTACCACGACCTGCACCACCCCTGGTTCGCCACGGCGGGAACCCACTGATTCGAGCCCTCGGGCGACCCCGGGAGGCACGTCGCACCAGCTGGACCGGGTCGGTCGGGGTCCCGTGTCCAGGGCCGAGATCCTGGGCGGGTCCCACGACAGGGTGTGGGACCCAACCAGAACGGTCGCACGAAAGCGACATCCCGCCCGCGGTCCGGTGAGCGCCGACGGCGCCCACTGGACCGCCGCGCCCACCGTCGTATGCCCGGCGCTCGCCGCCGGTTACGTCCAAGTGCCCGTGGGTAGGGGTGTAGATCCCATGGGTAAGGATGGAGAGCATGAGCAACCACGTGAACCTGCAGGGAACGAGCGGATCGGGCAGCGACAGCGACTCCGGCGACGACCGGCGCGTCGTCGTCGTGACGCCGGACGGCATGGGAGTCAGCCACGGCGACGACGCCCAGGGCGCGCCGGATGGCCGATCCGACAGCCGCGAGGGGCGCGACCAACAGCCCCGCGAGCGCACCAACCCGGCCGAGCTCGTCGAGGAGCCGGCGAAGGTCATGCGCATCGGCTCGATGATCAAGCAGCTGCTCGAGGAGGTCCGGAACGCCCCGCTCGACGAGGCCGGCCGCCGCCGCCTCGCGGACGTGCACCACCGCTCGCTCGAGGAGCTCAAGGACGGCCTGGCGCCCGAGCTGGTCGCCGAGCTCGACCGGATCGCCCTGCCCTTCCGGGACGACTCACCGAGCGACGCCGAGCTGCGCATCGCCCAGGCCCAGCTCGTCGGGTGGCTCGAGGGCCTCTTCCACGGAATCCAGACGGCGCTCGTCGCGCAGCAGATGGCCGCGCAGCAGCAGCTGCAGCAGATGCGCGCCCTGCCGCCGGGCCCCGGCGCGTCCTACGGCACCCCGCCCGGGATGCAGTCCGCCGAGCACCACCTGGGCGAGAGCGGCCCGACCGGCCAGTACCTCTGACTCCACCACCACGACGGGCCGCCACCGCGGCAGCAGGCCACCGCGGCAGCACACCAGGTGGTCGATGACTGCGGCGCGGCGACCATCAGGCCCGCGGCAACCCGCCATGTGGCGTGGCACTGCGGTGTCGGTGGTGCCGGCCCCGGACGGCCCAGGGGGCGACGACCAGCAGGAGGCACTCGAACCCGACCGCGTAGCTCGCCACGAGGATGACGCCGCCCGCCCACCCGCCGAGCACCGGAGGTCCCAGGACGAGCAGGACGGCATACGCGACCAGCGACGTGACGACGATGGTCCTTCGGCGACGGGTCGGTCCCATCACACCTCCTCGCTGCGTCGTTGCGGCGGCTGACGACCCCATGGCACCAGCCCGAGGTGAACGGGTGGTGCCCACGGGGTTGCCCTTACCCATCCGGTTAGGGTGAGGCGGTGCCACGCGTGCAGGATCTGCTGAGCGGTGACAACCGCTGGTTGCGTCTTGCCTCGCACGTGCTCAAGTGGCTGGCCGTCCTCGCCGCCTGCTACCTCGGCGGCGTCGCGGCGACCAATCTCGCGCCCACCGTCGCGGAGACGTCGCAATACCGCGCGGTGCTGCGCCTCGACCCCATCCCGCGCCACACGCCGGTGCTGCACTCACCGACCATCATCGGCGACGTCGACGTCGCGTTCGACTCGCCGATCCTCGCGCCGGGCCTCGACGTCCAGGTCGCCGTGCGCGAGGAGATCACCAACCTCTTCACCCGCCCCAACGTCGATATCCGCTCGCTGCAGCCCTCCCCCGACGAGCTGTCCGGCGCCATCACCGACGCCGCCGTCGGCGTCGGGGTGCGCTTCCTCCTCGGGGCGGCGGCGATCGCGGTGCTCCTCGCCCTGGCCTCGCACTACGTCCGCCAGCGCACCACCCGCCGCCACCACCTCGCGTTCGTCGCCTCGGCCATGGTGGTCGCGACGGTCGGCACCTTCGGCGGCATCGCCCTGACCTACCAGCCGAGCCGCTTCGCGGAGTACCGCACGAGCGGCGTGCTCGGCGTCGTCCAGCGCAACGCCGGCCTGCTCGCCGACGTCGAGGCGCGGGCGGCGCAGGTGACGCCGTACTTCCGCAACCTGCTGGCCGTCACCCAGGCCCTCCAGCAGAAGTACGTCCAGGGCTCGGTCAACGAGCCCGTGTCGACGCGGATCCTGCTCGTCTCCGACATCCACGGCGCCAACCAGTACGCCCTGATGCGCACGATCATCGCCGAGGAGGACATCGACGCCGTCATCGACAGCGGCGACCTCATCAACTTCGGCCGGGTGCAGGAGGCGGAGGCGGCCGGCATCTTCCGCTCCATCGAGAGCCTCGGCGTGCCGTACGTCTTCGTCAGCGGCAACCACGACCAGTCCTCGGCCACCGATCGAGCCCTCGTGGCCCGACTCGGCCGCATCCGCAACGTCGTGCTGCTGGAGAACGCCGAGGGAGCCCTGCGCGAGCTGTCGTTCCACGGCCTGACGATCACCGGCTTCAACGATCCCCGCTGGTTCGGCGACGACAACGAGGACCCCACCGGCAAGGAGAAACCGGCCGTCGACCGCTACAACGCGACGATGGCCGACCAGCTGGAGCCCGACCTCGTCGTCGCGCACGAGCCCTACGCGACCCAGGGCATCGACAAGGGCCGCATCCTCGTCAACGGCCACATGCACACCCCCAAGCTCGACGGCAACCGCCTCCAGGTGGGCACCTTCACCGGCGGCGGCGTCGTCTCCCACTACTCGGAGGGCCAGGGCCAGGAGCTCAACGGCCAGCCTTACGCGTTCGACGTCCTCGCTTTCGGCGACGCCTGCGAGCTGAACGCGCTGACGCGCTACACCTTCCGCAACCTGCTCGAGGGGCGCCCCGCGTACGACCGGGTCGAGGTGATCAGCGGCGCCCGCATCGACACCTACCAACCCGACCGCTCGACGTCCCAGCCCGGCGACACGACGACGCCCAAGCGCACCTGCGGGCGCGTGGAGGAGACGACGCTGCGCACCCTTCCTGCGCCGGCGCCCCAGGACCAGAGCCCCACGTCGACTCCCGGCGGCGGCACGGCCACGCCCGCGGCACCCACACCGTCGACCTCGACGGTGTCGGTGCCGCCACGCCTCATCCCCTGAGCTCGGGGAACTGGTCGTCGCGCCACTCGTTCTCGGGCCGGCCGGCACCCGTGGCGTCGAGCTCGGTCTCGCGGACGCGCAGCTCGACCCGGCGGATCTTGCCCGAGATCGTCTTGGGTAGCTCGAAGAACTCGATGCGCCGCACTCGCTGCCAGGGTGCGAGCTTCTCGCGGGCGTGGGCGAGGATGGAGCGCGCCGTCTCCTCGCCCGGCTCGTGCCCGGGAGCGAGGGCGATGTAGGCCTTGGGGATCGCCAGGCGCACCGGGTCGGGCGCCGGCACGACGGCCGCCTCCGCGACGGCCGGGTGCTCGATGAGGACCGACTCGACCTCGAACGGGCTGATCTTGTAGTCGCTCGCCTTGAAGACGTCGTCGGTGCGCCCGATGAAGGAGATGTAGCCGTCGGCGTCCACGGAGGCGACATCGCCCGTGTGGTAGAAACCGCCGGCCATCGCGGCGGCGTTGCGCTGCTCGTCGCCCTGGTAGCCGGTCATGAGCGGCACCGGGTGCTGCGAGAGGTCGAGGCAGATCTCGCCCTCATGGGTGCCGTTCGCGTCGGGCTCGACCCGCTCGTTGGTGATGGGATCCACCACGACGACGGGGCAGCCTGGGAGCGGACGCCCCATCGACCCAGGTTTGACGGTCGAGCCAGGGGTGTTGCCGACGGCTGCGGTCATCTCGGTCTGGCCGTAGCCGTCGCGGATCGTCAGGCCCCAGGCCTTCTGCACCTGCGCGATGACCTCCGGGTTGAGCGGCTCGCCGGCTGCGATGACCTCGCGGAGCGAGCCGGGGCCCGAGGACAGGTCGCTGTTGATCAGCATGCGCCACACGGTCGGCGGCGCGCAGATCGAGGTGACCTCGTGCGTGTGCAGCACCCGCAGCAGTGCCGCGGGGTCGAAGCGTGTGTAGTTGTAGACGAAGACCGTCGCCTCCGCCGCCCACGGCGCGAAGAACGACGACCACGCGTGCTTGGCCCAGCCGGGGCTGCTGATGTTGAGGTGGACGTCGCCGGGCTTCGACCCGATCCAGTACATCGTCGACAGGTGCCCGACCGGGTAGGAGCGCTGGGTGTGCTCGACGAGCTTGGGCCGGCTGGTGGTGCCGGACGTGAAGTAGAGGAGCATCCGGTCGTCGGGCCCGGTGCCCGGGTGCTCGGTCGGCTTGGCGTCGAGGTCTGGAGCCGGGGAGGACTGGCCAGCGCGAGCTTGCGAGCGCGCCCAGTCGTCATTCCGGAACGCGGCCGCGTGGTCCTCCCAGCCGTGCGTGGCGGTGCCTGCCGGGTCGGCGCCACCGACGGCCACGCGGACGTAGTCACCCGGCACGTCCTCGAACTTGTGCACCTCGGAGGCGTTGGCGATGACGGCACGGGCGCCGCCGCGCTCCATCCGGTCGACGAGGTCACCGGGACCGACGGCGGTGGTCGTCGGCATGACGACGGCGCCGAGCTTGATGACGGCGAGCATCGACTCCCACAGCTCGACCTGGTTGCCGAGCATCAGCACCACGGAGTCGCCGCGGCGCACCCCGAGACCGGCCAGGTGGGCCGCCACCTGGTCCGAGCGACGCGCCATCTCGTCCCACGACCAGGAGCGCGACGACTCGTCCTGCTCGACGATCGTGAGGCAGGCGCGGTCGTTGCCCCGGGCAACGGCGTCGAACCAGTCGATGCCCCAGTTCCACCGCTCCCCGAGGTCTGGCCAGGCGAACTCCCTGACGGCGCGGGCGTGGTCGCCCCGCAGGGCGAGGAGCTGGTCACGGGCTGCTCGGTAGGACGCAGTGGCACCGGCTTCGTCGACAGCGGAGGTCATGCCCCGACCTTGCCACAAGCGGGCTGGCCGGGGAGACGTCTCGGCTGACGTCGACGACCCGACCCGCCAGCAGTGGCAGGGGCGCTCATCACGACCGCGCGCCCGGGCTCCCGACCGCGCAGCGGGCTCGCCCGGTCACGAGGAGGGCCACGAGCGCCAATGACACGGCCATGCCGCATACGACCCCGAAGGCTGCCCGGGTGGGCGCGCCGAAACCGGCGAGTACGCCACCGGCAACGGCCAGGAAGACGGCGCTGGCCATGGACGCAGCCATCTGCCCGCCGGCGTTGTTGCGGCCCTGGTCGCCGTCGTCGGAGGCCGCCATCGTGAGGACCGCGAGGGTGCTCGACGTCATGCCGATGCCGACGCCGGCCAGCGCCCAGCCGGTGAGGGCGAGTCCGGTCGGCGCGTCGACCCAGACGAGCAGGCTGGTCGTGGCCAGTCCGACCGTGAGCAGCCCGAAACCCAGGCGCAGCAGGAGCATCGGTCGATGGGCCAGCCGGGACTGCACCGCTGAACCGGCCGACCAGGTGACGCCGGTGATGCTGAGGCTGATGCCGGCGGTGAGGGGTCCGTGGTGGCGCAGCATGGTGAGCACCAGTGGCAGGAACGCGCCGACTCCCGTGAACGCTGCACTCAGCAGGCCGCGGAGCGCGACCACGCCGCCGAGCCCGCACGCGGCGCGCAGCGATCCCTCCGGCAGCAGGCGTCGCGCGGCGAGCGTGAGGGCCACGAGCGACACGGCGAGCACGATGCCGAGCGAGACCGGGCCGGCCAGCTGCGCGCCGGCCCCTTCGGCGTGACCGGCGGGTCGCCCGGCGACCACACTGAGGGACACCAGCGCCGCTGCGGCGACGGCGGCCCACGGAAGGACGACCAGCAGCGGTCGGGGGTCGGCTCCGGTCGGTGCCTTGTCGTGCGCCGCCCCGGCCGCCGACGCGACGGCTGGCCGGAGCGCGAGCCACACCGGCAGGAGCAGGATGGGACCGGCGGCGAAGACCCAGCGCCAGCCCACGGCCTCGGTCACGGCGCCCGTCAGCACCGGGCCGAGCACCGAGGGCAGCACCCAGGCCGCGGCGAAGAGCGCCATGACGCGAGGCCGCAGCCGGGGGTCGAGGACGCGTGCCACGAGCACCGTGACACCCACGTCGAGCAGCCCCTCGGCGAGCCCGCCGAGCAGTCGGCCGGCGACGAGCAGCGGCAGGCCGGCGGCGCCGGCCGTGGCGAGCATGCCGGCCAGGAAGGTCAGCGCTCCGACGCGGAGCACCGGTGCCGGCCCCCGACGGTCGGCCCACCACCCGGCCCCCGCGAGGGAGACGAGGTAGGCCGCGAGCGGGGCGGCCGAGACGACGCCGAAGCCCGCCAGGGCGTCGAGCTCGCCGAGCATCGTCGGCAGGGCCGTGGAGATGGCCCGGTTCTCGAAGGCGCCGAGCGTCACCAGGGCCACGACGCCGAGGGCGAGCGGCGCGGTGGTGCCAGAGAGGAGCCGGGGCGGCAGGGTGTCGGCGGATGCGTCGAGAGTCACGGACGACAGCGTGCAAGCTCAAGCCCGCTCGAGGTCAACCATCTGGCGCTCGGGCCTCTCTCAGAGCGGCTGGTCGCGCCCGTCGCCCAGGCGACGGGGTCGGCGCCGCTCCTCGGCGAGCAGCGGCCGGGCGGGCGTCTCCGGAGGCAGCAGGTCCTCGTCGTCGTCGACGGCGAGCTCGCGACCGTGACCGCGACGGCGCAGGTCGTCCTCGTCGATGAGCCGGTTGACGAGCTGCTGGACGTCGTTGCTGTGCGGGATGCTCGACAGGTCCTCGTCGGCGCTGTCACCGGCCGACTCGATGTGCAGCGACCCCGAGCCGATCAGTCGATCGAGCACCGTCTGCTGGAAGCTCACGTCGGTGATCTTCGACAGGGTGATGTCCTTGCCGACCTTGGTGAGGATGCCGCGACGGACCATGACCCGGTGGCTCGTCACGACGTAGTGGGTCGTGCGCCAGCGCAGGTAGGGCACGACGACGGCCGGGACCGCGATGACGAGCAGGACAGCCACGGCGACCCACTGGATGCGGTTGCCGGTCTCGTCATCCGGCGTCACGACGGCGATCCACACGCAGGCGGCTGCGAGCACCAGCCCGAGGATCGTCGGGACCACGACGGTCAGCCAGTGCGGGTGCAGGTCCCGCTCGACCCGCTCTCCCCTGGCCAGCACGTTCTCCGGGAACCCCACGGTGGTCCTCCTGTCGTCGCCCCTGCACTCGGTGGCACTGGCGTGCCCGGTGGCACTGCCGTACCCCGGTCAGCCTGACAGGAAGCGGCAGGCCGTGCGAGCCCCGAACGGTTCGACGCGCGGGCAGGATGCGCGTCGCCTGCTCGCGGACCACGGTCGCCGACGTCACGAGGCCGTCGCGTCCGCCGACTCGCTGGCGGCGACGCGAGCAGCTGTGCCGTCGAGGGGACCCTGCCCCACGGTCACCTAGGGTGGCCCCGTGCGCTACGACGACATCATCATCGGGGCCGGCCACAACGGCCTGACGGCCGCCGCCTACCTCGCCCGTGCGGGCCGCAAGGTGCTCGTCCTCGAAAGGCTCGACCACGTGGGCGGCGCGGCCGTGTCCGCGCGAGCCTTCGCGGGCGTCGACGCGCGGTTGTCGCGCTACTCCTACCTCGTGTCGCTGCTGCCCCGGCAGGTGCTGACCGACCTCGACCTCGACCTGCGGCTCATCCGCCGCCGCTTCTCCTCCTACACGCCGGTGCCATCGGACCCCGCCCGCGGCCTCCTCGTCGACAACGGGGACGAGCAGGCCACCCGCGCGGCGTTCCGGGCGCTCACCGGCGGCGACGAGGCGTATGCCGGGTGGAGCGACTTCTACGGCCGTATGACCGCCGTGGCCGGCCGGGTCTTCCCGACGGTCCTCGAGCCGCTGCGCTCGCGTGAGGACGTGCGGGCCCTGTCGGGCGACGAGGCGCTCTTCGACGCCCTGACGACGCGGCCCCTCGGCGAGCTCATCGAGTCGGTCACCGACGACGACACGCTTCGCGGCATCATCGCCACCGACGCCCTGATCGGCACCTTCGCCTCGCTCGACGCGACCGACCTGCGTCAGAACATCTGCTTCCTCTACCACCTCGTCGGCGGCGGCACCGGCGACTGGGACGTGCCGGTCGGCGGCATGGGCGCCCTCACCGACTCCCTTGCCGCAGCGGCAATCTCAGCCGGGGCCACGGTCCTCACAGGCGCCGACGTGACGTCGGTCGACCCCTCCACCGGTGAGGTCCACTGGTGCGGCGGCACGGCCGGCAGCGGTAGCGCCGTCGGCGGCACCCTCGTCGCCGGGTGCGCGCCCGCGGTGCTCAACCGGCTCCTGGCCGCCTCGGGCGCCGAACCCGTCGACACCGAGCCCGACGTCGAGGGGGCGCAGCTCAAGGTCAACATGCTCCTGACCCGCCTCCCCCGCCTGCGCGACGCATCCGTCGACCCGGCCGCCGCCTTCGCCGGCACCTTCCACATCAACGAGGGCTACCGCCAGCTCGAGCAGACGTATGCCGCGGCGCGCGACGGGCGCATCCCCGACCTGCCGCCGTGCGAGATCTACTGCCACACCCTCTCGGACCGCTCCATCCTCGGCCCCGACCTCGCGGCCTCCGAGGCGCAGACCCTGACGCTCTTCGGCCTGCACCTGCCGGCGCGGCTCTTCCGCGCGGACAACGAGCGGGCCACGCAGCAGGCGCTCGAGGCGACCCTGCGCTCCCTCGACTCGGTGCTCGGCGAGCCGATCGAGTCGGTGCTCGCGCGCGACGCGGACGGGAAGCCGTGCATCGAGGTCAAGAGCCCCGTCGACCTCGAGCAGTCGGTCGGGCTGCCGGGCGGCAACATCTTCCACCGCTCGCTGCAGTGGCCGTGGGCCGAGCGCGAGTCGGAGGTGGGCGCCTGGGGCGTCGAGACGGCATACGGCAACGTGCTGCTCGCGGGCGCTGGAGCGCGTCGCGGCGGCGGCGTCAGCGCGATCCCCGGCCACAACGCGGCCCGGGCCGTGCTCGGCTGAGCGCCCGGTCAGCCCGGCCAGACGCCTGAGCTGCCGCGGCGGTGGCTGCCGAGCAGGTGGGTGTCGACGATCCCGACGGCCTCCATCAGGGCATACATCGTCGTGGGCCCGACGAAGGCGAAACCCTTCTTGCGCAGGGCTTTCGACAGCGCCTTGCTCTCCTCCGACACCGTCGGCACCTGGGAGTGGTCGTGCGGGCGCGGCGTCTCGGCGGGCTGGAAGGACCAGACGAAGTCGACCAGGCCGCCCTCCTCGCGCAGGGCGATCGTGGCCCGCGCGTTGGTGATGGTCGCCAGGATCTTGCCGCGGTGCCGGATGATGCCGGCGTCGCCGAGGAGGCGCGCGACGTCGGCATCGGTGTAGGTGGCGACGACGTCGGGGTCGAAGCCCGCGAAGGCCTCCCGGAAGGCAGGGCGCTTGCGCAGGATGGTCGCCCACGACAGGCCCGCCTGGAAGCCCTCGAGGCAGATCCGCTCGTAGAGCCCACGCTCGTCGCGGATCGGCATGCCCCACTCGGTGTCGTAGTAGTGCATGAGGAGCGGGTCGACCGACGCCCACGTGGGGCGGGCGAGCCCGTCGGCGCCGACGACGGTCATGCTCCAGACCCTAGGACAGCGGCCGGCGCATCAGCACGCGACAGGCGGCCGGCGATGCCGCACGGACGACGGATTTGTCCGTTTCGGAGACGCGCCGCACAGTGGTACGTACCGTTTTGTCACGCCACACGGCCCCCGACCCGCAGGAACCAGGACGCCATCATGACCCGCACTGACACCCCGAACGTGACCCCAGCCCGTCGTCGCGTCGCCCTCGCGCTGGCCACGACCGCCGCGCTCACCGTCGCGCCGGCGATCGGCGCCGCCCAGCCGGCCGGGGCGGCCACGCCGACCGTCCAGCAGCAGGTGGTCCAGCTCGTCAACGCCCAGCGGGCCAGGGTCGGGTGCCGGGCGCTGGTGGCCGACGCGCGGCTGTCCCGGGCCGCCCAGGCGCACTCGGCCGACATGGCCAAGCGCCGCTACTTCTCGCACACGACCCCGGAGGGGCGCATGTTCGTGCAGCGGATCCGCGCGCAGGGCTACACCGGCTCCTGGCTCGGCGAGAACATCGCTGCGGGTCAGCCCACGGCCAAGGCCGTCATGGACGCGTGGATGAAGAGCCCCGGCCACCGGGCGAACATCCTCAACTGCCGCTACAAGGCCATCGGCGTCGGCTACGCCCTGGGTGGTCCGTACCGCTACTACTGGACCCAGGACTTCGGCGGCTGAGCCGCCATGAGCGGGCCCGCGTCAACGGGTCTGCAGGAGGCAGAACTCGTTGCCGTCCGGGTCGGCCAGGGCCACTGCCGCCGGGTCGCACCCACTGTCGCCGAGCCGGGTGGCGCCGAGCGCGAGCAGCCGCTCCACCTCGGCCTCGACGTCAGTGCCCGGTGACGGCGCCAGATCGAGGTGCATCCGGTTCGGCCCGCTCCTCGGGGTGAAGGGCGTGCCACCCCAGGCGATCTTCGCGCCGCCCAGCGGGGACTGGATCGCGGTCTCCTCGTCCTGGTCCCAGACGAGCGGCCAGCCGAGGGCCTCGCTCCAGAAGCAGCCGACCTGCCGTGAGCCGTCGCCTGCGAGCTCGGCCAGGAACCCGCAGCCCGCCAGGTAGGCGTTGCCCGGCTCGATGACGCAGAACTCGTCGCCCTCGGGGTCGGCCAGGACGATGTGGCCCTCCTCGGGCTTCTGGCCGACGTCGAGGTGATGGCCCCCGAGCTCGAGGGCCCGGGCCACGGTCGCCTCCTGGTCGGTCGACGACGTGCTCGTCAGGTGCAGGTGGACCTGGTTGGGCCGGCGCCGAGGCTCTGAGCTGCGCTGGAAGCGGATCGGGAACTCGACCCGGTCGTTCGGCAGGACCGTGCGTCCGTCCTCGGCGAGCTCGCGCTGGAGCAGCCCGGCCCAGAAGCGCGCGAGGGCGTCGGGGTCGCCGGCCTTGTGGCAGAGCGCGACGAGCTGGGAGGTCATGCACAGGGACGGTAGGCGCCCCAGGCCCTGCTGCTCAACGCGATATCCGGGACGCCTGCTCCGACCGCGATCCGACCGGGGGCGCAACGGGTCTCGTCGGTCACGCCAGCGACCGCACGGCATACGCCCGCGGCAGCGCGGCAGCCCGCGGGTAAGGAGGGGTCATGCTGCCACCCCGCCCTTCGCCGACGCCCGACGACACCATCGGCGCCCGCGACCTCACCGCCTGGCACACGCGGTTCGGCCAGTGGCTCGTCGGCCTCTTCGCCGCGACGGCGCGAGGCACCTCGCCGGCGGCACGACGCGTGGCGTCGTGGTCTGCGGCCCACCTCGCGTTCGTGCTCTTCGCCGTGATCGCGATGGGCGTCATGGTCGGCCTCGTCGAGGGCGTCGAGACCGTCTACGAGGGGGTCGTCGGGCGCGACGGCATCACGGCCGTCGACCAGCCGGTGCTGAATGCTGCCGTCTCCCTGCGCTCCCCCGGGCTCGACTCCGCGGTGACCGCGTTCACCGACGTGGGCGGTCCCGTCGGCATGCCGATCCTGGCGCTCGTCGCGGTGGCGGTCATCACCTGGCGCCGCCGCCGCTGGACCCCCTTCGTCCTGACCCTCATCGCGGCGACGGGGTCCTTGGCGATGACCATCGTCGGCAAGAACTTCGTCGACCGGGCCCGGCCCCCGGCCTCGCTCGCCGTGCCGCCCCTCGAGTCCTCCCCGTCCTTCCCCAGCGGCCACACCCTCAACGCCACGGTGCTGACGACGATCGTCGTCTACCTCGTCCTCATCGAGACGACCGCGGCGTGGCAGCGCGCCCTCGCCGTCACGGTCGGCACCCTCTTCGTCGTCTCGATGGGGCTGTCGCGCGTCTTCCTCGGCCACCACTGGCTGACCGACGTCATCGCGGGCTGGCTCATCGGGCTCGCCTGGGCGCTGGCCGTGATCACGGCCCACCGCCTGTGGCTCACCCTGCGCGAACGGCCGGAGGTCGCGAGCTCGCGGGACCGCATACGCGCTCGGGGCTGACGCCTACGATCGTCGGGTGAGGCCGGCGATCATCCTCGTCTCCGAGACCCGGTGCGAGCAGCTGCTCGACGAGTTCTCCCGCTACGCCCGCGACTACGAGCTGCCGACCGCGAGGTCTGCGCACGAGGCGAAGCTGGCGGCCAGGCAGGTGGTGGCCCAGGGCGGGCAGGTCGCGATGTTCGTCACCGAGTCCCGCCTCCCCGACGCGGAGGTGCTAGAGGCCTTCCACTGGTGGCGCGCGACGGTGCCGACGGCCCGGCGCCTCATCGCCGCGCACGTGTCGGTGTTCCGCGAGGACGCCGACCGGCTGCGCGGCGGCATGGCCAAGGGCAAGTACGACGCCTACCTGCTCGCTCCGCGCGGCCCGCGCGACGAGGAGTTCCACACCGCCGTCTGCGAGCTGCTCTCCGACTGGGGCTCGACCGTGGCAGAGCCGGAGGTCGTGGCCGTCGCGATCGTGTCGCCGGTGCAGGACGCCCTGACCCTCGCCATCCGCGACTACCTGGACCGGATGGGCATGCCGAACCGCGTCTACGCCCCCGACAGCGAGAAGGGCCGTCACGCCCTCGAGCGCTACGTCGCCGACCGAGGGGACGCGGAGGCCGGCGAGGTCGCCTACCCGCTCGTCATGGACCTCGGCCAGCGGGTCGCCCCCGTACGGACCGTGCGCGACGTGGCGACGCGCATCTACGGCCGCCCGGCCGACGTCGTCGTGGACCGGGTCGTCGACGTCGCGATCGTCGGGGCCGGGCCGGCCGGCCTGGCCGCCGCCGTCTACGCCTCCTCCGAGGGCCTGTCGACCGTCGTTCTGGAGTCCGAGGCGATCGGCGGGCAGGCCGGCACGTCCTCGATGATCCGCAACTACCTCGGCTTCCCGCGGGGGATCTCCGGTATGCGGCTGGCCCAGCGGGCGCGCAACCAGGCGATCCGCTTCGGCACGCAGTTCTTCACCGGCTGGCCAGTCACGTCGCTCACGCCGGGAGACGTCGGTGAGGCGGGCGCCGCCGCTCCGCACCTGCTTCGCACGGACGGTGGTGACGTCCTTGGCCGCGCGGTCGTCATCGCCGCCGGCGTCGAGTACCGCCGCCTGGAGGCCTCGGGCACCGAGGCACTCGTCGGGCTCGGCGTGCACTACGGCAGCGCGATGACCGCCGCCCGCGAGATGGAGGGCGCAGACGTCGTCGTTGTCGGGGGCGGCAACTCCGCCGGGCAGGCGGCGATCCACCTGGCTCGCTTCGCCCGGTCGGTGACGATCCTCGTGCGCCGAGAGTCGCTCGCCGAGACCATGTCGAGCTACCTCGTCGCCGAGATCCGGTACAACCCGCGCATCACCGTCGGGAGCTGCTCCGAGGTCGTCGAAGGGGGGCCCGGCGAGGACGGGCGCCTCGGCTGGGTCGCGGTGCGCGACACCAGGAGCGGCACGCAGGAGCGCCGTGCGTGCCGCGGGCTGTTCGTGCTGATCGGCGCGGACCCGCGCTGCGACTGGGTGCCGGACGAGGTTGCTCGCGACGGGCATGGCTTCGTCCTGACGGGCCGCGACGTGCCGCCGGAGAGGTGGCGCGGGGACCTGCCGCCCGAGAGCCTCGAGACGACGGTCCCCGGCATCTTCGCCGTCGGTGACCTCCGGGCCGGGTCGATGAAACGGGTGGCCGCCGCGAGCGGCGAGGGCGCGTCCGTGGTGCCGCTCGTGCACGCCTGGCTGGAGCAGTCCGGTTGAGGCAGCCGGGCTGACCCCGCCCTCAGTCGTGCAGCGTCCGCTCCATGTCGTCGGCCACGGCGTGGGCGGCACCGGCCTCCTCGGCCCGCAGCGCCGCGACGACGCCGAGACGGTCGGCGTCCGAGCGGTTCTGGCTCAGCTTCGCCTTGCCCTCGACCGACCGTACCTGCACCTCCACCCCGACGATGGCGCGCAGCTGGCCCCGCAGGTAGGCCGCTGGAGCGTCGCCGACCGCCCAGGGGTGCTCGCGCCCGGACTCGTGCCGTTCGGTGAGCCGGGTGACGACGTCGAGCACCCAGTCGGGGTCGTCGTGCACGGTGACGGGACCGCGCAGGTGCACCTCGGTGTAGTTCCACGTGGGCACGACGCGCCCGTGCTCGGCCTTGCTGGCGTACCACGAGGGCGAGACGTACGCGTCCGCGCCGGTGACGACGACGAGGCCCGGCGAGCCGGCCCCGATGCGCGGCCAGTGCTCGTTGGCGCGAGCGAGGTGGCCGAGGACCCGGTCGCCGTCGACGAGGAGCGGCAGCAGCGTGGAGTCGGGTATGCCGTCCGGCCCGACCGTGACCAGGTGTCCGGCGGCGCGATGCGCCAGGAAGGCAGCGATGGCGGCGTCGGCCATCGCGTTGGGCCGGGGCACGTACATGACCCGATGGTGCCACGGGGACGCGCGGGAGCCCGTCGATGTCGGGCATCGACGGGCTCCGTGGTTCCTGCCGGACGGTCGGGCTCAGCTGTGCCGGTGAGAGGCGCGGCGGGGCGCCGCGGACCAGGGGCGGGGGCTGCCGGCGTGCGAGGCCGGCACCCGGTGCGGCTGCGGCTGCGCTGCCGGCCCTGCGGGCTGGGCCGAGGGGTCGAGCCGCTCGGCGAGACGTCGCAGGAGCAGCGCGGCCCGGGTGTGTCGACGGGAGCCGCCCCGCGCCTTCGGCGCGTGGTGCCGGGCCGCGACGCGCTCGCCGATCAGGTCTCGGGCGAGGGCCTCCTGAGGGGTGAGGCTGACGGTTCCCGTGCTCATACGAGGCTCACCTGCGCCCGCTTGACGTGGATGTCGCCGCTGCCCGAGTGCACCACCAGCGTGGCCTGCGCCTCGGCGTCGCCCGGACCCGAGGTCTGTTCGAGGTCGATGTCGACGTCGCCGGTGACGGTGTTGAGGTCGAGGTAGGCCGCGACGCCGGCCGCCACGGCGATGGTCACGTCGCCGGTGCCGGTCTTGGTGCGGACCTCGCCGCCGTGCACGCCGCCCAGCTCGACGTCGCCGGTGCCGGTGACCAGCTCGAGGTCGCCGGTCGAGGCGCCGATGCGGAGGTCACCGGAGCCCGTCCTCGCCTTGACGGCCGCGTCGGAGCGTCGCAGCTCGATGTCGCCGCTGCCGGAGGCGAGGTCGAGCCGTCCGCCGGCCGAGCCGACCGAGATGTCTCCCGACCCCGTCTTGGCGGCCACCTCGCCCCGGGCCGAGCGCAGGGTGATGTCGCCGGAGCCGGACTTCAGCTGGGCGCTGGCGACCTCGTGGACGTCGAGGTCGCCGGCGCCGGTCGTGGCGCGGACGTCGCCGAGCAGGCCCGCCGCGGTCACGTCGCCGGACCCCGTCCTGGCGTCGACCGCGCTGCCGGCGGGCAGCTCCACCTCGACGTCGACGGAGCCCTTGCTGCCGAGGCCGAAGAAGCTGTCGCGGATCTTCGGTGCCAAGACCACGACGTCGTTACCGCGGGCCTCGACGGTGAACTTCTCGGCGAGCTCGGCGCCGTTCTTGCCGTGGGGGTGCAGGCGCACCGTGGTGGTGCTCGTCTCACCGGCAGTCAGCGTGACGTCGCCGACGAGCAGCTCGATCTTGAGGTTGACGGGACCCGTCGTGTCGAAACGGGACTCGAGGGTGGTGCTCATGGGAACTCTCCTTCGTCGGAGGTGGTCTGAGGGTCTTGTCGGGCGGTGAGTCAGGTGGGTCAGGTGGTCGGGCAGGTCAGCGGACCCAGCCCTGCACGCGCTTGTTGGAGGAGCGGTTGCGTCCCGGCGCACCGGGACCGAAACCCGGACCAGGCGGAATCGGGGGGAAGCCGGGCATCGGCGGGACACCGGGCCCCGTCTGGGTGGCGGCGCGGACCGCGCCGACGATCCACGTGTTGAGCGACTGACCCCGGGCAGCGGCCAGCTCCTCGGCCCGCCCCTTGAGGGCCTCGGGGAGGCGAAGGGTGATGCGGGAGGTCTCGGCACCCTCCTCGTCCGATGACGTCATCGTGGTGTCGTCGGCGCGGAGGGTCTGGGTGTCGTCGGCCAAGGCGGCCGGGCCGGCCCCGACGACGACGAAGACGGGCTCGCGGCCCTGCAGCCTCACCTCGACGGACGTGCCCTCGAGCTCGTTGGTGATCTCGGCCGCAGCGTGGGACAGCGCGTCCATCAGGGCCAGGCGAGCGGACGAGTCGAGTGCGAAGCCGATGCGTTCAGCGGCCCGCTCGGTCTCCGGCCCCATCGCCCTGGCCGCCTGGGCGAGGTCCCGACGCAGTGCGTCGATGTACTCCGTGATGTCCATGGGCATCATGGTGACACCACAATGACGTCACGTCAACACCATTTCGACACCAAGCTGCCCACAACCCGGAGCGACCGGCAGCAGGTACGTTCCTCTCACCCCTCGAACCGAAAGGTGCCCGATGCGCAGCTTGGGAACCTCTGACCGCGCCAGCGTGCGGACCGTCTCCTCCGTCATAGAGAGGATCTCCTCCCGCACCCGCTCGCGGCAGTTCATCCGCGTCATGAACCGGATGGGCGCCTCGCCCGCCGCGATCCTCCCCTTCGTCAAGGACTCCCCGAACTTCACGCATCGCCGCTTCGAGGGCGAGGAG